>JBNJEZ010000006.1:0-142619 GCA_051746345.1 Pseudomonadota bacterium | reverse complement strand
ATTTTAAATTCGTCGGGGTATCGTTTGTTGGTCATAAGCACCTCTTTATATGCCATTATCTATGGCTATGAGGTGTCTAGCAAATCAGTGGCGATTCAAATCGACCAAGCCGTTTGACTGCCAGAGCTCCTCAGCGCCATTTAAGTCAACCATAACATCATTAATTCGAGGGTCTGGGTTCGATCCTGAGTTAGAGTTATTTGAGTCCGCCCCACCACAGGACGTTAATGTGATTGTAAAAAGAATAGATAAAGTCCGTTTCACTACTTCCTCCAGAATATATTGAAATGATGACTGTTTAACCAACTACTTGTGCATGGATTTAACAGTAAACTTTTTAATTCCATTCAGTCAGGGTAATAGGAATTTCGCCACCTGTCATCGTCAACTCAATAGAAACAATACCGCCACTATTTGCCATATTCGCGAGAGTTTCGCAATCGACATCGTCAGCGCACAGCATCTCGTAGGGAGGCAGAGAGAAAATCCCATCGCCAATAACTATGAAAGCGTCGTCAACTAAATGAACATCTTCATATAGGTAGGTAGTACCCAGGGGGTCTTGTTCTTCACTTAAGACTTCAATAATTCGATACTCGATGCTGAATCCATCAGCCGGAGGATCATCTAATTCGATGACTTCCAATAATAATTCATATCGCGTACCAAACTGATATTCAAAATCCACGATTCCACCGATACCGCTATAGGGTTCACCGGATTCATCTTTAAATACGGGTGCGCAAAGAGTACGGTTTCTTTGATCGTATTCGGAACATAGCGAGGGCACGGTATCAATTGTTGCCATTATGGTTTCATTTTCATCGCTACTTGTAGAACCACAACCAACGAGAGAAGTTAACAACAATAAGGAAAAAAGATGGGTGTTTTCCATTAACTACATGTCTTATTTTTATGTTTAAATAATGTTATCACTGGTTTTATGCTATACGCAAATATAAAACCTTAAGCGTGCGAGGAGCAGCCGATACCTATGGGAGTTGCCTTAAAAGTTCTAATAGTTTGGGCGGGAATTCTTGTGCTCGCTATTGCTAACGGGCTACTAAGGGAGTCTTTACTTATTCCTGTATTGGGAACCATGGGCGCACTGGTACTGAGCGGGCTGATACTCTCATCGTTGATCATTGCTGCGGCATACGTGTCGCTTCCTTGGCTGCAAATTAGCGGCCACGCTCAGCTCTTCGCAGTTGGGATTAGCTGGCTCGCGCTGACGCTTATTTTTGAATTTTCGTTTGGGCTTTGGCAAGGCAAATCGTGGCTTGAATTGCTTGAGGCCTATACATTCAAAGATGGCAATATCTGGCTTGTTGTTCTTACGGTAACCACGTTTTCTCCCTTTATTGCGGCTAAGCTGAGAATTTGGTGACTCCATATATTTGTTTCTTACCGTTGCGCCTTTAGCCGAAGCTCCATCAACCGAATTTCTTTTGCAATAAAGTTGCTTTGATTATGGCGCAGAAAAGACGAACGCGCACCGTTTTGGTACCCTTTGGGTGTCTTAATTCTTTTAATGTGTGTTCTTACCTACTGGGAATTTATGTATATACCTAAGACTATGGAAATGACTGAAGCCGAGGCCATCAGTACCTTTATTTCTGATTATGGGTTCGGCATTGTGATTTCTGATGATTTGTCAGCAACTCACCTGCCTTTAATTTATAAGCCAGGAGAAGGGAAGCTAGGTTGTCTCTATGGGCATTTTGGTCGGGCTAACTCGCACTGGGAAGTTTTAGAAAACCAGCGTGTAATGGTTATTTTTAATGGACCGCATTCGTATGTATCGCCCTCTTGGTATAACTCAAAGCCAGCCGTTCCAACGTGGAATTATGGAGCGGTTCATTGCTACGGAGTTGTGACGCTATTGGGCGAAAAAGAGAACGAGCAGGCAATGAATGAACTGATATCAAAGTATGAACCGGGGTTACTTGAAGCACCGGATCTTATGCCACTTGATTACCAAGCAAGGCTGCGCAAAGCGGTCGTCGGTTTTAAGGTTCTTGTAGACGATATCCATGCCAAGGAAAAGTTAGGTCAGCATCGCAAAGTCGATGATCAAGAAGGGGTTTTCGCGGCACTGCAAGAGAGCACTCACTCCGATGCAGTTGCCTTATCGTCATATATGAAGAAGCGAAAACTTGGAACGGGCAGCTAACCAAAAGTCACTTATTTGCGTTTCCGGACTAAAAAAATTATCTTGGTTAAAAACAACAACACATAGGAAGTGACATGATGAAATATTTTTTTACCGGACTCATCGGCCTATTCGTAATTAGTGGCTGTGCATCCACAACAACTACCGCTGAATACCCGAACTTACCCGTTACCGATAATGAATTAGCAAAGGCTAAATGGGCTGAGCTGGAGAGGTTCCCGGCACGATATCCCAAGCAAGCAGTTATTAACTCGTTAGAAGGTTGCGCAACGGTTGAATATGTCATAACTCCAGATAACCAGGTCCAAGACATTTCAGTTGTCGAGTCAACTGATACGCATTTTTCGGCCGCGGCTAAAGATGTTGTGACAAACTGGAAATGGAATGAGCTTCCTAACAATATTGTTTCTGAGCCGGTGAAAACCCAAACCCGCTTTGATTTCTGCATGGATAAAGGGAATCAGGCATGCGATACAATAGAACCAGAATACTCTTGCCCGGGTGAGGACATTATTTATTCACGCGGTATGGCTAGGTAACTAGGGAAGTACAGTAATCACACAAGCGGCGGCCATTCGCGAACAGTATATTACGCGAATTACTGCCGCCTTTTTCGGCCGAATAAGCCGAACCAGAATAGCACCTCAAAAATAACTCCCAGAATAAGAAACATAACCCCTCCGCCAGGAACGCCGATGATATAACAGGCGATGGCGGCAGCGAGACAGGATAACGCG
Organism: Pseudomonadota bacterium; assembly: GCA_051746345.1. Classification (GTDB taxonomy): domain Bacteria; phylum Pseudomonadota; class Gammaproteobacteria; order Enterobacterales; family Alteromonadaceae; genus Idiomarina. The sequence continues at coordinate 139,709 of JBNJEZ010000006.1, read as the reverse complement.
AGCAGAATTCTGGTCATTGATTTCTCTTTTTTTTGCTAAGACTATAGTGAAGTCTATGACAAGAGGAATAGATAATGAACAAATTTATTTTAACGACAGTAGTCAGTTTGTTTGCAGTCCCTGCGTTTGCCTGGGCTCCAGTAAGTGATGGACAGAACATCCCTAATAACGTCAAAGCTGAAATCCAGCAGTATGCAGAGCTTGGTACATCTGCTACTGGGGAAGAGTTAGCCGCAGTCTTATGGCGCTTGGGTGAAGCAAACCAGGATTACGGGAGTGCGATGTGGGACGAGCTTTCAGCGGAGCAGAAACAATCGATTTATTTGAGTAAAATAGAGAGCTTTTTAAGATCGCCCGAGAGTAATTCTTTAACTCCTGAGCAAAACCAGTTTATTGAAAAATCAAAAGTAACTTTAGCTCGGGCTTTTGACGAAAACTGGGATGAAAATACTGATGAGTACTTATATTTCAGTATGCGCTCAATTGAGGTTTTGGGTGTCGAGCTGGCAGGACAGTTATACGGTGCCGGAGCATTGTGGCCCAGAACACCAACGACTCTGACTGTTTCCAACGCGGACTGAAGAATAGGGCGCTATTCTGCGCCCTATTAAGCAACGTCGTTATTCGACGCTGCGGAGTAGGGCGTTAATACCCACTTTGGCGCGTGTTTTTGCGTCCACACGTTTGACAATAATGGCTGCATATAAGCTATGAGAACTATCAGCAGACGGCAGCGAGCCCGGCACTACAACAGCACCTGCTGGAACGCGGCCATATAAAATCTTGTCATTTTCGCGGTCGTAAATGCGTGTGCTTTGACCGATATATACGCCCATAGATATAACAGCGCCCTCTTCGACGATTACACCCTCAACAATCTCTGAGCGGGCACCGATAAAGCAGTTGTTTTCGATGATGGTTGGGTTTGCCTGTAACGGCTCTAATACACCGCCGATGCCGACGCCGCCGGATAAGTGGACGTTTTCACCGATTTGGGCGCATGAACCTACGGTTGCCCAGGTATCGACCATTGAGCCGTCGCCAACGTAGGCGCCGATGTTAACGTAAGATGGCATGACCACAACATTATGGCCAATGAATGCACCTTTGCGAACCATCGCTGGTGGTACGACACGCATGCCTTCGGCGCGGAATCTGGCGGCGTCATAATCAGCAAATTTTGCAGGGACTTTGTCCCAAAAACGTGTCTCGCCGCCCTCAATCAGGTCGTTATCGTTAAGTCGGAACGACAATAACACGGCTTTTTTAAGCCATTGATGCACAACCCACTCACCGGATAATTTCTCGGCAACGCGCAGCTCTCCGCGATCGATTTCGTCGATAACGTAGCGAACTGCTTCGCGTAAATCATCATCGTCGGTCTGCGGGTTAAGCGCATTGCGGTTCTCAAAGGCATCATTAATCTTCTGCTTATAGTAATCTAACGGCATTGGAGCTCCAGAATTCTGTTCTTTGTTAATAATCTAATTGTTCAATAATTTGTGTCTTCAAAATTTCTTTTTCGGCGTCTGATAGCGCTTCGTTATCGGTCGTCGAAACGATAAATAAATCTTCCGCTTGTTCGCCGATCGTGGTTATTTTTGCGGCCAGAACAATCACATTAAGACGTTGAAGTATGGCTGCTAGTTTAGCCACCAAACCGGGTCTGTCCAGTGTTGTTAGCTCAAAAGTGGTGCGCCGCTGGTGTTTGCTGGTAACAAACTTAACCCGCGTTTTAACTTCAAAGTTCTTCATCCGTCGCGATAACGGGCGTTCGTTCGTCGGCACAGACTGGCGTTTGTGCATAACGTCCAGCAGTTGTTGCTTAACTTCCTCAATTCGCTGAGGGTCCGTCAACGGTTTGCCGTCCCGCTGCAATAACACAAAAGTATCCATGACATAGCCGTCGCGGGTAGCCAGAATCTGCGCGTCCAAAATACTCAGCTGTTGGCAGTCAAGAACACCGGCAACGGACGCAAACAAGTGGCTTTCTTCGTGATGATAAATAAACAGCTCAGTGGTGCCATAGTTGTTTTCATCACCAATTAAAATGAGCGGCAGCTGCTCAGTGGATAAGTTAAGAATGTGCTGCGAGTGCCAGCTAATTTGCTCGGCCGTATGGCGGAAAAAGTAGTCTGCGGTAAAACGTCCCCACAGCGAGTTAATCTCTTTTTCATCAAAGCCAGCGCTTAATAACAGAGCCATTGCATTGGCTTTGTTTTGCTGGATTTTTTTGCGCACATCCAACGTCGGGGTATTACTGTTTTGTTCCAGTAAATAACGGGTCGCGTTGTATAGCTCTTCCAGCAGAGTAGCTTTCCAGTTATTCCACAGTGAGCGGTTGGTAGCACGTATGTCAGCAACTGTTAAACAATACAGATAATCCAGCCGCTCCCGGGTTTGCATTTTATTGGCAAACGTCTGAATCACTTCCGGATCGTGAATATCCCTTTTTTGTGCGGTTACCGACATGGTTAGGTGATGATTAACCAGCCAGGCGACAAGTTCTGCGTCGTCATCGTTATAACCGTGTTGATTACAGAAGTTGCGGGCATCCATTGCGCCTAGTTCTGAATGGTCACCACCACGGCCTTTGGCGATATCATGAAAAATCCCCGCCAAATAAAGGCAATAGCGACGCTGCATAGATTCGACCAGCTGTTCACAGAGCGGAAATTCACCTAGATGGTCATGGTCACTAAACCGATATAGATTTCTGACCAAGCGATAGGTGTGCTCATCAACGGTATAAGCATGGAACAAATCAAACTGCATCTGCCCAACGATTTGTTGCCACTGCGGTAAATAGCTGGCCATGACGCTGTGGTGATGCATTAACGCAAAAGCTCGGCCGCAACCGCGGGGGTGCTCGATCAGTTGGCAGAATAGTTCTCGGCACTGCGCATCATAGCTTAGCGGTTCATTGAGATGCGCACGGGCGTTTCTTAACAACCGAATGGTATGTGACTGAATGCCGGTAATTTCCGGGTGTTGGGCAATCAGCACAAACGCTTTAATCATATTATTTCGGTTATCGAACACTTGGTCGTGACGAGCGGTCAGCATTTCTCCGGTAACCGCGAAGTCATCATCAAGGTTGGTTGAGTCTAGTAAGTCCTGAGCGCCCAGAATTGCCTGTTGAAAGAACTGCAACAACATTTGGTTCAGCTCACTAACGCGTAGCACGACTTTAAAGTAGTCCTTCATCATTAGCTCGACCGACGCTTTACCTTCGTTGCCATAGCCAAGACGGACCGCGACACCGGGTTGAAAGTCAAACAGCAGGCGATCTTCGCGTTTACCCACTTCTAAATGCAAGGCAAAACGGATGCGCCATAACCAATTCATACAGTCGCGCAACTCGACAAACTCATCCGCGGTCATGTAGCCATATTCAACCAGACTTTCATCCGAATGGGTCTGAAAGTGGCGCTTTGCGATCCAGCCGATGGTTTGAATATCACGCAGCCCACCGGGGCTCGACTTAATGTTGGGCTCCAGATTATAGGAGGTGCCATGGTATTGTTGGTGACGCTGCTTTTGCTCGTCTAATTTAGCTTGATAAAAGTCACGGCTGGACCAGGGGAAGTTGCTGACTAATTGCTGCTGAAAGCGGTGAAAGGTGGTCTCGTCGCCTGCTAAAAAACGAGCTTCGATCAAGTTGGTGGCGATAGTAATGTCACCGGCTGCCTGCACAAAGCAGTCGTCTACCGTGCGCACCGCATGGCCTATATCCAGGTGCAGATCCCATAAAAAGGTCAGGAAATCAGTCAGTTTGCTGGCTGCAGACGCCGACTGGCTATCATCCAGCAATAACAAGTCGATGTCTGAACCGGGGTGCAGCGATTGTCGGCCATAACCGCCGACAGCAACTAGTGCCACGGTTTCTTTATTAAGTTCAAACTGCTGCCATAAGCGTTCGAGCAACTGATCAAAAAAGGTTGAGCGGTGATTAACCAATTCATCAATATCGGCGGTAATAAACTGTTGTTCCGACCATTGTCGATAACGCTCAAGCAGTTCCTGGTACGTTTCGCGACAGGGTGCTTCAGAAGCTTTCGGCCACTGACTGTAAAAATCCTCTTGAGTCAATGTTTCCGGAACAACATCAAATACCATAATGACAGGCTCTTTAACTATTACTAATGACGCGTGATAACTGGTCCTGCTCTTCAGCACGCAGTGTCAGTACTTCAACACCATCGTCAGTGACCAGCAACGTATGTTCCCACTGGGCGCTTAAACTGCGGTCTTTGGTTAATACCGTCCAGCCATCTTTCATCAGTTTGGTGTGGCGTTTACCGGCATTCACCATCGGCTCGATGGTAAAGCACATGCCTGCTTTTAACTCTTCGCCGGTACCGGCAGTGCCGTAATGCACAATTTGCGGATCTTCATGGAATACTGCGCCAATGCCGTGCCCACAGTATTCACGCACAATCGAGTAGCCATGGCTTTCGGCGTGCTTTTGAATAACCTCGGCGAAGTCGCCTAAGCGAATACCGGGTTTTATCATTTTAATAGCTTCGTAAAGCGACTCCTGGGTAACCCGGATCAGCCGCTCGGACAAAATTGACGGCTTGCCGACAACAAACATTTTTGAGGTGTCGCCGTGGTAGCCGTCTAATTTTACCGTGACATCAATATTCATGATGTCACCGTCTTTCAGTTTTTTAGGCCCCGGGATACCGTGACAAACGCAATGATTAACCGATGTACAAATTGACTTAGGAAAGCCGTGGTAGTTCAGTGGCGCAGGGTAGGCGCCATGGTCAGTAATGTATTTATGACAAATATCGTCGAGCTCTTCGGTAGTAACACCGGGCTTAACGTAGTCACCAATCATCTCTAAAACGCTGGCTGCCAGGCGGCCCGCAGCACGCATTTTCTCGATTTCTTCTGGGGTCTTAATCGAAATATCCATTACTACAGCTCTCTTTAAATCGGTCAAATAGCTTTAAATATGGCCCTAGTTTATCAGCCACTCAGGCTTTTCGCTATCTTCTTTATCTTGTGTTTGGGCAGGGGTTATGGTATAAAATGCGCGCCGTTTCGAGTGGTAATGCTCAAAGCGGTAATAACTTAAACCTAAACCACACATATACCGACACATAATACGGGGTGCCTAACCTAAAAGTTAAAGGGTGGGTCGTGTTATGGGGTGTATGGAGGCTTAACCCCTACAAAAGGAAAAAGATTATGGCAAACGTGTCAATGCGTGACATGCTGAAAGCTGGTGTCCACTTCGGTCACCAAACCCGTTTCTGGAACCCAAAAATGAAGCCGTTCATTTTTGGCGCTCGTAACAAGATTCATATCATCAACCTTGAAAAGACTGTGCCAATGTTCAACGACGCGTTGAGCTATCTGCAGCACGTTTCTTCTAACAAAGGCAAAATCTTGTTCGTTGGTACTAAACGCGCTGCAGCAGAGCCTGTTAAAGAAGCAGCTAAGGCATGTGGTCAATACTACGTTAACCATCGCTGGTTAGGTGGTATGCTGACTAACTGGAAAACAGTGCGCCAGTCAATTAAGCGTCTGAAAGATCTGGAAATCATGAGCCAAGACGGCACTTTCGATAAGCTGACCAAAAAAGAAGCGCTAGTTAACACGCGCGAAATGGAAAAGCTTGAGAAAGGTCTGGGCGGTATCAAGAACATGGGCGGTTTGCCTGACGTATTGTTCGTCATCGATGCTGATCACGAGCACATCGCTGTTAAAGAAGCAAACAACCTGGGTATCCCAGTCGTTTCTGTTGTCGATACTAACTCAGATCCTGATAACATCGACTACATCATTCCAGGTAACGACGATGCAATTCGTGCAGTTCAGCTATACTTGAACGCAGCAGCAGACGCGGTAAAAGAAGCTGGTTCAGCGCAAGCTGACGCTAAAGACTCTGACGAATTTGTTGAAGCAACTGAAGAATAATCGAGGAACAAATCATGGCAATTACTGCAGCTCTGGTTAAAGAACTGCGCGAGCGCACAGGCGCTGGCATGATGGACTGTAAGAAAGCCTTACAGGAAGTCGACGGTGATATGGAAGCGGCAATTGAACTGATGCGTAAAAGTGGTCAGGCAAAAGCAGCTAAAAAAGCGGGTCGTACTGCGGCCGAAGGCGTTATCTTAGTTAAATCTGAAGGTAACCAGGCAACATTGGTTGAACTGAACTGTGAAACTGACTTTGTTGCTCGCGATGAAAACTTCCTTGGCTTTGGTGATAAAGTCATCAACGCTGCGTTTGCTAACAAAGAAACAGACGTTGAGAAGTTAAAAGAAACTGACATCGGCGGCGAGACCATCGAGAAAACTCGTGAAGACTTAGTCGCTAAAATCGGTGAGAACATGGCTGTTCGTCGTGTTGCTACACTGGAAGCAGGCGATGTTGTTGCTACTTACACTCACGGTGCCCGTATTGGTGTTGCCGTTGCGTTAACCGGTGGCAGTGAAGACTTGGCGCGTGACTTGTGCATGCACGTTGCAGCGAGCAACCCGCAATTTGTTAAGCCTGATGATGTTGATGCTGAAGTCGTTGAAAAAGAACGCGCAATTCAGATCGACATTGCTATGCAAAGCGGTAAGCCAAAAGAAATCGCTGAGAAGATGGTTGAAGGCCGTATGCGTAAGTTTACCGGCGAAATCAGCCTGACAGGTCAGCCTTTCGTTAAAGATCCTTCTACCACCGTCGGCGAATTGCTGAAGAAAGAAGGTGCGGATGTTGTTACATTCGTTCGCTTCGAAGTGGGTGAAGGCGTTGAGCGTAAAGAAGAAGACTTCGCTTCTGAAGTTCAGGCTCAAGTGGCGGCAGCGAGCAAAGGTTAATTCTTTGTGCTGGGTCACAACCCGTAAGTAACGAATAAAAACCGCGTCTTGAAGGTTCAGGACGCGGTTTTTTTTGAATATACTTTAATGACTCAAACGTAAGTTTAAGCGAGGCAATGATGAGCACCCACCCGAAACCCAACTATCGACGTGTTTTATTAAAATTAAGTGGCGAAGCGCTAATGGGTGATGAGCCATTTGGTATTGATGCCAAAGTGCTTGATCGCATGGCACAAGAAATTAAAGAACTGGTTGAATTGGGAGTCCAGGTAGGCCTGGTTATCGGTGGCGGCAACTTGTTTCGTGGCGAAGGTTTAGCAAAGGCGGGTATGAACAGGGTGGTCGGTGACCACATGGGCATGCTGGCAACAGTAATGAATGGTTTGGCCATGCGTGATGCACTACATCGAGCGTTTGTTAATGCGCGACTGATGTCAGCGATTGAACTGACCGGTGTTTGTGACAGTTATAACTGGGCCGAAGCTATTAGTTTATTGAAGTCCGGGCGAGTGGTGATCTTCTCGGCTGGAACCGGAAACCCGTTTTTTACAACGGATTCGGCTGCGTGTTTACGTGGTATCGAAATTGAAGCTGAACTGGTTCTAAAAGGTACCAAAGTTGATGGCGTGTATTCTTCCGATCCGGTTAAAGATCCAGAAGCCAAACTTTATACTCACATTAACTACGATGACGTTCTGCAGCAGCAGTTAAAAGTCATGGACTTAGCCGCTTTTACGCTGGCACGGGATCATGGTTTACCGATTCGAGTATTTAATATGAATAAACCTGGTGCCTTGCGGTCAGTGATTCTTGGTGAAGAAGAGGGTACACTGATCAGCAAAGAAGCAAATAGTTAATAACGACTCAAGCAAAAGGGTAGCAACGTGATTAATGAAATTATAAAAGACGCAGAAGAGCGCATGCAAAAAAGCGTAGAGTCACTACGCAGTCAAATGTCAAAAGTCCGTACCGGGCGTGCACATCCAAGTTTGCTTGATAGTGTGATGGTCAATTATTACGGTGTTGATACGCCTCTAAATCAAGTAGCGAACATTACTACCGAAGATTCACGGACACTTGCTTTGACGGTTTTTGATAAGTCTGCAACGCAGGCAGTAGAAAAAGCGATTATGAATTCAGACCTTGGTCTGAATCCGGCTGCAACCAGCTCTGTTATCCGCATCCCGTTACCTCCATTGACTGAAGAACGCCGTCGTGACTTGGTTAAAGTGGTTCGTAGTGAAGCGGAGCAAGGTCGTGTTGCAGTACGTAATATTCGTCGCGATGCAAACGGTGATTTTAAAGAATTATTGAAAGATAAAGAAATTACTGAAGATGAAGAACGCAGCGCTGAGGAACAAATCCAAAAGATCACTGACAAATATGTTAAGCAGATCGATGATGCGTTAAAGGCTAAAGAACAAGACTTAATGGAAGTTTAAGCCTTTTTTAACTTCACTTTGGTGTCAAACGCCGTGTCAGTCTAAAGCTCACGCGGCGTTTTATTATTTATGGCGAGAACATGACAGATCTTCCTTCGCTACAGCAATTAGTACCTAAGCATGTAGCAATTATCATGGACGGTAATGGCCGCTGGGCAAAGCAGCGTGGTAAGCTGCGGACGTTCGGTCACAAGGCCGGCGCAGAAGCAGTGCGCCGTGCGGTCGGCTTTGCTCGAAGAAATGGCATTCAGTCACTAACACTGTTTGCGTTTAGCAGTGAGAATTGGCAACGACCAGAAAAAGAAGTGTCGGTGTTAATGGATTTGTTTATGACTGTGCTCAAGCGGGAAGTGAAGAAGCTCGACGAAAACGATATAAAACTGAATATTATTGGTGATAGGTATCGTTTTTCTAAACGCTTACAGCGACAAATTGCCGAAGCGGAAGAGAAAACCCAGCATAATGGTTCGTTAACCTTAAATGTGGCGGCCAATTATGGTGGTCAATGGGATATCACCGAAGCGGCAAAACGGTTAGCGGAACAAGTACAACGGGGTGAATTGCGCAGTGAGGAAATCACTTCTGCTATGTTGCAGCAGCAGTTGCAGCTAGCTGATCAGCCAGCGCCTGACTTACTTATTCGCACCGGTGGTGAATGCCGTATTAGTAACTTTATACTTTGGCAGGCAGCGTATGCGGAGTTATATTTTACGCCAACATTGTGGCCAGATTTTGATGATGAGACGTTTTTACACGCCATTAGTGAGTTTGCGCAACGAGAGCGCCGTTTTGGCTTGACTAGCGAACAACTGGACAGTGTGATGCAAAAAATTGAAACCCGGGTAGAGGAATAATTTTTGTTAAAACAACGAATACTCACAGCACTGCTGTTAATTCCGGTAGCACTTTATGCGGTTTTTTTATTGCCGCTATGGGGCTTTGCTTTATTTATTCAGGCTGTACTAATGCTTGGCGCCTGGGAATGGTCGCCACTGATGGGTGTAACCCGTAAAAGCGGCCGGATTGCATACACTATTGCGGTCGGCGCCATCATAGGAATTCTGAGCTTCTTCGTGCCTTATCAGCACCTATGGACCGATGGCTCACTCGATCCATTAATTTACTACACCATTTTGGTGGGTGGAATATGGTGGGTGTGTGCTCTGGCGCTCATTGTTAACTACCCATCAAGTCGACGTATGTGGTCGAGAACCCGGTCAATTGTCGGGGTGTTTGGGCTACTGATTTTTGTCCCGACCTGGGCTGCGTTGGTTACCGTAAGATCCATTAATATCGACGTACAGCCGTACTTTGGTGGTTGGGTCGTGCTATTTATTCTGCTGCTGGTATGGGCCGCGGATGTGGGCGCATTCTTTGCAGGCGTCCGCTACGGTCGCAATAAAATGATGCCGGCGGTGAGTCCGGGTAAAACCATGGAAGGCCTGTGCGGGGGCATTAGTTTGGCGTTTGTGGTGATGATGGTGGTGTCTCACTGGACCAAAATTCCGGCAGAGCAGTTTACCGGCTACTATTTAACGGGCTTATTTACTGTGGTCGCTTCGGTATTTGGTGACCTCAACGAAAGTATGTTTAAACGAGCTGCCGGAGTTAAAGACAGCGGTTCAATTTTGCCCGGACATGGCGGCATTTTAGATAGAATAGATAGTCTCACTGCGGCGGTACCTATTTTTACCCTCGCTTATCTGGAGTTTTTGCACTAACCCATGCGCAGTATAACGGTATTAGGGGCAACCGGCTCCATCGGTCAGAACACGCTGGATGTTATTCGTCAGCACCCGCAACGTTTTCAAGTGTTTGCCTTAACGGCAATGTCACAAGTTGAACCGTTGGCTCAGCTATGTCGAGAGTTTAAGCCACAAGTGGCGGTAGTAGGTAACGCTGAATCGGCTAAACAGTTGCAAGCGCTGGTACAAGGTCAAGCCATTGAGATTTTATACGGCCCCGAAGCTTTGTCGCAGGTGAGCTCAGCAAACGAGGTTGATGTGGTGATGGCTGCGATTGTTGGAGCCGCTGGTCTAGCGCCAACGCTGGCCGCGGTTGATGCCGGGAAAACGGTATTGCTAGCGAATAAAGAAGCATTGATTGTCAGCGGTCAATTGTTTATTGAACATGCGCGTAATAGTGGCGCGCAAATCTTACCGGTTGATAGTGAGCATAATGCGATTTTTCAGTGCTTACCGGAAAATGCGCAACAGCAAGTTGGCTATATGCAACTGGCTGAACACGGTGTTAATAACATTTTGCTGACGGGCTCCGGAGGACCTTTCAGAGAGCTTCCTATCGAGCAGTTAGCGCAGCAAACACCGGAAGCTGCATGTAATCACCCGAACTGGTCAATGGGACGTAAAATATCGGTCGATTCAGCGACCATGCTGAACAAAGGTTTAGAGTATATAGAAGCGCGTTGGCTGTTTAATTGTTCGCCTGACCAATTAAAAATAGTAATACACCCTCAAAGCGTTATTCATTCGATGGTCCAATACACAGATGGCTCGGTATTAGCGCAAATGGGTCAGCCCGATATGCGTACCCCCATCGCGCACACTTTAGGTTTTCCGCAACGATTAAGTAGCGGTGTTGAGCCGTTAGACTTTTCTAAGGTGACTGAGCTGAACTTTTCGCAACCGGATGCCAAGCGCTATCCATGTCTGCAGTTGGCAATTGACTGCTGCTGGGAAGGACAGAGCGCAACCACTAGTCTGAATGCAGCCAACGAAGTTGCCGTTGCTGCTTTCCTTGAACAACAAATAGGTTTTACTCAAATCGCCGAAGTCTGTGACCAGGTATTACAGCGCAGCGAAACCCAACCGGTGTCGTCAATTAACGAATTGATGGAACTGGACAATAATGCGCGGCAGTTAGCAGCGCAGGTAGTAAGGACGGTGGCGAATGTTTGATTTAATAGGGTATGTGGCGTCATTCGCAGTTACCCTCGGAATTTTGGTGGCGTTCCACGAATTTGGTCATTTTTGGGTAGCCCGTCGATGTGGGGTTAAAGTACTGACTTATTCAGTTGGTTTTGGCCGGCCAATATGGTCGCGTATCGCTAAAGACGGTACCCAATATCAGGTGGGCATCATTCCGCTTGGTGGTTATGTGCGGATGCTGGATGAGCGCGTGGACGACGTTCCGCCAGAACAAAAAGCGGTTTCATTTAATGCTCAGTCTGTCTATAAACGATTTGCTATTGTAGCGGCGGGGCCGCTCGCTAATTTTGTGTTAGCGGTGGCTGTGTTGTGGCTTATGTTTGGTATTGGTGTGCCAACGGTTAAGCCTATTATTGGCGGAGTTCAATCAGGTTCGATAGCGGCTGAGGCTGACCTTCAGCGTGGTAGTGAAATTATCGAGGTAGGCCGGGTCGATGCCTATGACTGGCAACAGGTGCAGTTAGGGTTAATGTCGGCAATTGGTAATGAACAGGTGATAATAACGGTTAAGTCACCAAGCGGGCAGCTGCAACAAAAACAGCTGGATGTTAGTGACTGGAAGTTTGATCCAGAAAAGCAATCGACCTTCGAAAGTTTAGGTATTAAAGTATATCAGCCTGATGTTTATACCGAGCTAGCAGAGGTAATGGAAGACTCGCCAGCGGCTCAAGCGGGCTTAAAATCCGGCGATACAATCAATGCTGTAAATGGTGAATCAATTGATAGCTGGCAGCAACTGACGGAGCAAATAAGGCAGTCTCCGGGGCAAGCATTAGAGCTCGAAGTGCAACGTAGTGGCCGGACACAGCAAATTTCCGTAATTCCTGGGGAACGGGAAAGTGCTTCTGGTGTCATAGGTTATCTTGGCGTGGTGCCGAAGACGGAACCGTTGCCTGAGGGTTATGTATTTAACCATCAATATGGTATTGTCGGCGGCTTTATAAAAGGTACGCAGCAAACCTGGAATTTGATGGTTGTTAGTGTACAGATGATAGGTAAGTTATTAACCGGAGATGTGTCGGTTAAAAATTTAGCCGGGCCATTGAGTATAGCGGAAGGCGCCGGTGTTAGCGCGGGTAACGGCTTTGTTTACTTTCTTAGTTTCTTAGCGCTACTCAGTGTCAATTTAGGGATAATCAATCTGTTGCCATTGCCAGTGCTTGATGGCGGTCACTTGGCGTTTTTTACGCTGGAGTGGGTGCGTGGCAAGCCGGTTTCAGAAAAAGTGCAAGATGTTTGCTATCGAATTGGCGCGGCTTTAGTGTTCGCGTTAATGGTCATTGCCATTAGTAATGACATCATGCGGTATGCATTCTGATTTAGAATCAACAATAAGTAGCTATTGATAATGACGTTTAAAAAGCTGTTAGTAAGTGCCATGGTGGCTGCGGCGGTATCACCGGCGTATGCCCAGGACGATTTTGTTGTCGACAATATTGAAGTCAGAGGTCTACAGCGTGTTGCCTTGGGGGCAGCGTTAACGTACATCCCCGTTCGCGTGGGTGATGACATTAGCGAACTACAAATACGTAGCGCTATAAAATCGCTGTATTCATCGACACATTTCGATTACATCGAAGCACAAAGAAAAGACAATACGCTCATTTTCCAGGTTAGTGAGCGGCCAACTATCGCCGATATTACCTTTGAAGGTAATAACGACATTAAAGACGAACAGTTGGAAGCCAGCCTGCAGGACAACAATATTGTTGCCGGTGAGCCATTGGATCGCACAACCATCTCGGGCATTGAGAAAGGGCTGGAGGATTTCTTCCACAGTGTTGGTAAGTACAATGCCAAGGTAGAGGTTGAAGTTATCGAGCTGCCGCGTAATCGGGTTGAGTTGCAGATGAACTTCGAAGAAGGTGAGGCGGCCGAGATTGCGCAAATAAATATCGTTGGCAACAAAGCCTATCCGGATGAACTCCTGCTGGATACTTTTGAGCTGCGTGATTCACTGCCTTGGTGGAACTTCATCAGCAAGAAGAAGTATCAAAAAGAACAGTTAAGTGGCGACTTGGAAACACTTGAATCTTTTTATCGGGACCGCGGTTACTTGCAGTTTTCGATTGACTCTGTGCAAGTATCGATGACGCCGGACCGTGAAGGCATTTATATTACTATTAATGTCGACGAAGGCGAAAAGTATCGAGTTAGCGGCACTGATGTTATCGGTGACTTAAAAGGCCATGACGATATTGTGAAACAAATTGCGACGATCAAAGAGGACACCCTCTATAACGCCGCTCAAGTTACTTATATTGAAGACGCGTTAGGCCGTTTCTATGGTCGTTATGGCTATGCCTACCCAGAGGTTCAGGCAATACCAGAGCGTAACGACGACGATAAAACCGTCGAGTTAACCTTCTCGATAGAGCCAGGTAAGCGGGTTTATGTGAGACGAATTAACTTTGAAGGAAACAGCCTTACCCAGGATCGCGTCTTGCGCCGCGAGATGCGCCAGTTAGAAGGTGCGTGGCTGTCTGACAGTAAAATAGAGCAAGGTAAGGTTCGACTGGAACGACTGGGCTTTTTCGAAACTGTAGAGAGTTCAACAGAGAAGGTTAACGGTCAGGAAGACCAGGTTGATATTACTTACAAAGTAAAAGAACAGCCGTCCGGCTCTTTTAACGCGGGTATTGGTTATGGCGATTACTCGGGACTGCAGCTAAATGCTGGCGTGCAGCAGGATAATTTCTTAGGAACCGGCAACCGTGCAGGTATTAATGTTTCAACCAGCCGCTTTAATAAAAACTTTAGTCTGTCGTATACCGACCCTTACTTCACCATCAATGGTGTCAGCTTATCCGGGCAAGTGTATTTGACAGAGTTTGATGCCGGCCGTGCCGAAAACTTGATTCGCTATAATCAAAAGACTTATGGCGCGTCATCCAGTATTGGATTCCCGGTCGACGAAATTAATAGCTTTAACTTTGGTATTGGTTATAAGAAGCAGGAAGTAAGCAACGTTGATGGCTACGAGCAGATAAGAAAATTCTACTCAGCGTTCTTAAACCGTGACAACCCTGATGAAGGTGTTGGCTTCGATATTTATGAGTTTAATGCAGGTTGGCGCCGAGTCACGCTAAACCGTGGTAGATTCCCAACGTCGGGTTCATCACAACGCGCGTCAATCGAATTGTCAGCTCCGTTTAGCGATATTCAGTATTTTCGTGCAAACTATGACTTTAAATATTATTTGCCGATAACGGATGATGAGCAATGGTCAGTTTTGACTCGCTTTAATCTAGGCTATGGTAATGGCTATGGCGAAGATGATAACGGCAATGATTATCTGATGCCGTTCTGGGAGTCTTTCCGGGTTGGTGGCCAAGGTGATTTACGTGGTTTTGAAGCTAACACCGTAGGTCCTCGGGCGATTTATAGCTCTGCTGGTCAAATTGGTGGCCCGCCAAATCCATCAGGTTTACCGGGAGGGTATCCAGAAGGACAGGGCGCTGAGAGCGTGCAAGTGAGTCAGTACGCCGTAGGCGGTAACGCCAAAATGGTAGGTGGAGTCGAGTTAATCGTACCAACACCATTTGTTGATGAAGGTATGAGAAACAGTATCAGAACCAGCGTATTTGTTGATGTTGGTACCGTGTGGGATACTGAATTCGATTATGACCGTTATAAAAATCTGGAAGTGGTCGGTAACAGCCAACCGTTATCAGATTATAGTGATCCCGGCGAGTTCCGGGCGTCAGCTGGTGTGTCGGTGCAATGGATTTCCCCAATGGGTCCATTGACATTCTCACTAGGACGAGCGTTAAAAGAAGTTGAAGGTGATGAGACGCAGGTGTTCTCGTTCAATATCGGTACAACTTTCTGATAGACTAACTTAACAGACAGTTACAAAAATTTAGAATTAACAGGAGTTAACTTTGAAAACTTTATTAAAAACAACGGCAACAGCTATTGCACTTTCGACAACTCTATTCGCTGGTGCGGCTCAGGCACAACAAAAAATCGGCGTCGTAGATATGATGTCGGTATTTCAACAGATTCCTCAACGTGAAGAAATCTCTCAGCAATTACAGAGCGAGTTTCAGGAGCGTTTTGATGAACTGCGCCAAATGGAACAAAAAATCGAGGAATTGCGTCAGAAGCAAGAACGTGATGCATCGATCATGTCTGAAGCAGAAAAGACGCAACTGAACCGTGAGCTAGAGCAATTGGTTTCAGAAGCGCAGTTAAAAAATAAAGCATTGCAGGAAGACACTCGCAGTCGTCAGCAAGAAGAACGTAATCAATTGATGGGCAAGGTTAGCCAGGCGATTGACGTAGTTGCTGAAGAAAAAGGCTATGACCTTGTGTTAGAGAGCAACTCAGTAGTCTTCATGAAAGCAGACAATGATCTTTCTGACGAAGTAGTCACTGAAATGTCATCAGGAAACTAATGAATGGCTGAGTATTCGCTAAAGCAGTTAGCCGATCATGTTGGTGGTGAGGTTCGCGGTGACGCGAACCTTACTATTAATGGGATTGGCACGTTACAATCAGCACAAACCCAGCAAATTGCTTTTTTGGCAAACAGCCGCTATACCAACCAGTTAGCCAGTAGCAAGGCGAGCGCGTTTTTGTTATCACCAAAAGATGCCAACGAAAACGACATTGCTAATGCGATTGTTATTGCTAATCCTTATGCGGCGTTTGCCAAAGTGGCACAGCTATTGGATACCACCCCAGCCCCGGCAACCGGAATCGCCTCTACGGCTAGAGTTTCAGAGCAGGTAACGCTGGGAGAAAATGTCAGTTTAGGCGAGTATGTGGTTATCGAAGCGGGTGCTGTTATTGGCGACAATGTCAGTATCGGAGCGCATAGCCATATTGGTCCGCAGGCCGTGATTGGTTCAGACACAAAGATTTGGTCGGGGGTACACATTTACCACCGGTGCCAAATTGGGTCTCGGTGCACCATTCATTCGGGCGCCGTTATTGGAGCTGATGGCTTCGGCTGGGCGCCGGAAAACGGCAAATGGTTAAAAATCCCGCAAATTGGTACCGTTATTATCGGTGACCAGGTTGAAATTGGTGCCAGCACCACAGTTGACCGCGGTGCATTGGACGATACTATCATTAGCAATGGTTGTATTATCGATAATCAGTGCCAAATTGCGCACAACGTATTTATTGATGAAGACACTGCGATCGCCGGATGTACAGTACTGGCCGGAAGCTGTCGTATTGGTAAGCGCTGCATGATAGGTGGTGCGTCAGCCATTAACGGACATATTAGTATTTGTGACGACGTGCAAATTATGGGCTTTGCGATGGTCATTAAAGAGATCTCCGAGCCCGGCATTTATGCGTCCGGCATACCTGCCGCAAGCCATCGCGAGTGGCGCAAAAATGGCGCGCGTTTCCGCCAGTTAGACGATTTGTTTAAGCGTGTTAAGTCGCTCGAAAAACAAGTAGACGATAAAGAGTAACTTGGAGTTATTGTGAAAGCCACGGATTCTGGATTCGATATTCAAGGTGTACTGGACTTATTGCCGCACCGTTACCCATTTTTATTGATTGATCGCGTGATTGAGTGTGATTCTAAAGAGTCTATCCACGCGATAAAAAATGTCAGCTTTAATGAGCCGATGTTTAATGGCCATTTCCCGGGTAAACCCATTTTCCCTGGCGTTTTATTGCTTGAGGGCTTGGCTCAGGCCGCCGGATTATTAGGGTTTAAAATTACTCAGCAAAAATCGGCGGCCAACGACTTATATTTATTTGCGGGCATTGATAAAGCGCGTTTTAAACGACAAGTAGTTCCTGGTGACATCATTCATTTCCATGTTCGCTTCGAAAAAGAACGTCGCGGTATTTGGAAGTTTACCGGCACCGCTGAAGTTGAAGGTGAAGTCGCCGCTACGGCCGATATCATTTGTGCAAGAAGGGAAGTTTAGTGATTCACGAATCTGCAATAGTCGACCCCAGTGCAACTATTGGCAACAATGTCAGTGTGGGTCCGTGGACCATTATTGGTCCTGATGTAGTCATTGGTGATAACTGTGATATCCGCTCGCATGTAGTGATTAAAGGTCCTACAGTGATTGGTGATAACAATGTCATTTATCAGTTTTCCTCAGTGGGCGAAGATTGTCAGGATAAGAAATACGCGGGGGAACCGACCCGCCTTGTTATTGGCAATAATAACGTTATTCGTGAATCGGTAACGATCCACCGGGGCACGGTTCAGGATCAAAGCCTGACTCAGTTGGGCGATAATAATCTGTTAATGGCCTATGTGCATGTTGCGCACGATTGCGTTATTGGCGATGATAACATTTTAGCCAACCAGGTGACCCTGGCTGGTCACGTGCATGTTGGCGATCAGGTTATTTTAGGTGGGATGACCGGAGTGCATCAATTTTGTCACATAGGGTCTCACAGTTTTACTGCTGTAAACTCGATTGTTGTACAAGATATTCCTCCGTTCGTGATGGCACAGGGCCATAACGCCAAACCCCGAACCATTAACGCTGAGGGGCTTAAACGTCGAGGTTTTGAGCCGGAGCAGATACAAAACGTGCGCCGTGCCTATAAAATATTGTACCGTTCAAGTTTGACCATTGAAGAGTCACTGGAAAAAATTAAAGCGCTGCAAGAGCCCGTACTTGATGATTTCTGTCAATTTGTACAGAACAGTCAACGCGGCATTATCCGCCCCTAAGTAAATACGCATACCGATGAACAGTCCGAAGAGTTTGACCATTGCGATAGTCGCTGGAGAGCATTCCGGCGATTTACTCGGCGCTGGGTTAATGAAGTCCATTAAGCAGCAATACGCTGGCGACGTGCAGTTCATTGGCGTCGGTGGCCCATTGATGCAGGCACAAGGTCTGACGTCCTTTTTCCCTATGGACGACTTAGCCATTATGGGTATCGCGGAAGTGGTTAAGCATCTGCCTAAGTTATTAAAGCATCGCCGTCAGCTTGTTGCTTACTTAAAACAGCAGCAGCCTGATGTGATGATCGGAATTGATGCGCCGGACTTCAATCTAACCGTAGAAAAGCGGCTGCGAAAAGCAGGGATTAAGACAGTTCACTATGTTAGCCCGTCGGTCTGGGCCTGGCGGGAAGGGCGGATTAAAGGCATTAAAAAAGCGGTCGACCACATGCTGTGCCTATTACCCTTCGAAAAGCAGTTTTACGACAAGCACCAGCTTGACGCTACGTTTGTCGGCCACCCATTGGCGGACGAAATTTCGGGTGAATGGTCTAAAATAGCCGCTCGGAACGAACTTAAGTTGGCCACCGACAAAGTGTATCTGGCACTGTTGCCGGGCAGCCGCTCTGGTGAAGTTGAACGCATGGCACCGCTATTTTTGCAAGTTGCGGAGCAATTACAGCGCGCTAACAAAGATCTTGCGATCGTAGCGCCTATGGTCAGTCAACCTCGCGCGGAGCAGTTCAGAGCGATTCAGCAACAGTGCTGTCCAGAATTAGATGTTACGGTCGAAGTAGGGCAGAGTCGGCAGACGATGGCGGCCGCTGATTATCTTTTGTTAACTTCCGGTACCGTCGCCTTAGAGGCAATGCTGATCAGCCGCCCGATGGTAGTCGCTTATAAGTTTAACTGGTTAAGTTATCAGTTGATTAAGCGGCTGTTTAAAGCACCATTTTTCTCCTTACCTAATTTGCTCGCCGGTGACAAACTGGTGCCGGAACTGGCTCAGGATGACGCCAGTGTCAGCCAGTTACAACAACAACTACAGCGTTTGATTGACGAAGACAATGAACCACTGCTTGAGCGTTTTCGATCGCTCCATCAGCAACTCAAAGTTGATGCCAGCGAACGTGGTGCGGCCGCTGTACTGTCATTACTTAGTTCGAAAAAATAGGACGATAACCAAAAAAATCTCCGCTCTTTATTTTTCTCAATTAGGCTTATGCTTTAATGAGTCTAAACGAGGAGGTTTTATGGGTTTATTAGTTGACGGTGAGTGGCACGATAAGTGGTACGACACAGAAAAACACGGCGGTCGTTTTATTCGCAGCGAGTCGCAATTTCGTCACCAAATAACAGCTGATGGTGACTTTCCTCCGGAATCAGGGCGTTATCACCTCTATGTTTCTTATGCCTGTCCATGGGCGCACCGGGCACTTATTTTCCGAAAGTTAAAGTCTCTCGAAGAACATATCGATGTGTCTGTGGTACATCCTTTGATGTTAGAAAACGGCTGGGAGTTTGGCGATGCGCCACTTAACGATCCGCTGTATCAGAACGACTTTATGTATCAACTCTACCTGCAAGCCGATAAAAATTACTCCGGTCGAGTTACAGTGCCGGTGTTATGGGACAAAAAGCAGGGCACCATCGTTAATAACGAGTCGGCCGATATTATCCGAATTTTCAATTCGGCATTTAACCAGCTAACCGGTAACGATGACGACTACTATCCTGATGACTTGCAGCAAAGCATTAATGAAGTAAACGACTGGGTCTACAACGACATCAACAATGGTGTTTATAAATGTGGCTTTGCGACACAACAGGACGCCTACGAAGAGGCGTTTGAGGCGTTGTTTTCAGCGCTGGAGCGCGTGGAAGAAATATTGGCTCAGCAGCCGTTCCTGGCCGGTGACCGCTTGACGGAAGCGGATTGGCGGCTGTTTACCACGTTAGTTCGGTTTGACGCCGTGTACTACGGGCACTTTAAGACCAATCAACAACGGATTGTCGATTATCCGAATATGTGGCGCTACGTACGTCGTCTGTACCAGCACCAGGGAGTCGCTGAAACTGTGGTCATGGACCATATCAAGAATCATTATTATGGCAGCCATAAAACGATTAACCCGACGCAGATTGTGCCGGTCGGGCCCGAAATCGACTTTTTGCAGCCGGTAGACTAGGAGATTGTAATGCAAAAAATTATTCAAGGACGCTTTCGGGGCATTCCAGCGCAAGATGGAGCGGGCGTTAAGCTGACTCGCGTGATTAACCAGCCTGGGTTAAAACATCTTGACCCATTTTTAATGCTGGACGAGTTTCGTTCGGATGATCCAGACGATTATATCGCGGGTTTTCCGCCGCACCCTCACCGTGGTTTTTGTACGCTGACCTATATGTTGGCGGGTCAAATGGAACACAAAGACTCGGTCGGCAATACCGGCTTGGTTGACGCTGGCGGCGTGCAGTGGATGAAAGCCGCCAAGGGCATTATTCACGCGGAAATGCCAAAACAGGAACAGGGTTTAATGTGGGGCTTTCAGTTATGGGTCAACTTACCCGCTGCGGAAAAGTTAGCAGAGCCTGAATGGCATGATTACCCAAGCAAGACGATACCGGAGATCGCTAACGGCAGCAGCTTGGTACGCATTATTGCCGGTAGTTATCAACAGCAAAACGGACCGGTTAAAGCCGAGGGTAGAGACTTCTTGATGTTAGACTGTAAGTTACAAGCGGGTGATGAGGTAGCGGTTCCGGCCGGTACGCAAAGCCAGCGGGTGGCCTATTGCTATCAGGGTTCGGCAACCATTAATGGCGAATCCGTTGCGCAAGGCGAATTGGTGCGCCTGGCTGCAGGGGTTGAGCTATCACTGGAGAGCAGCGACAACGCAGGGCTAATTATTCTGGCAGCCCGACCGATTGAAGAGCCGGTCGCTCAATACGGCCCGTTTGTAATGAATAACTCGGCAGAAATTGAGCAGGCAATCCGTGATTATCAGGCGGGAACTCTGGCAGCCAACCACAAGTTAACGTAAGCCAAGTGAAGCCGTTTGTTCGAATAAGTAGTCGTAACGACGCTGGTGACTGTCTGATAATGGCAGTCCTTCCAGCGTCTTAAAGCAACCGGCGCATTCTTTGCGTAACAATTCTAACTCCACTTTGCCGGTATTTTGACAATAGCTAATAGCCGTCTGAATGTAGTTTAACGCAGCGCCGCTGTTCAATGGGGCTAGATGTTGAGCTTCTCTAAACGTCTGCAGCGCCTCTTTATATCGGTGTTGCTCGTATAAACGAATACCTTGTTGGTGGACATCACGAAATGCTGCTTCGGTTTTCTTGGCCAGTTCGCGTCGCTCGCTGAGTAGTTTCTGGGTATAGCGGTCCAGCTTTTCGCCAGTCTCTGCGTCTCCTGCCAGTTCATTCGCCTTTTCGAATTCCCCCAGATCTAGTAGCACCACAATGACATCGGCTAGCAATTCGGCTGGAATCGGCTTTTCCATCGCGAGTTCTTCCCCCACGGCTCGGTTAATCGACTGCTGAGCTTCTCGCAGTCGACCATTAAACGCATCAATGCGAGACACCAATATTGATTCAATAGTCTCAAACGGCAGCTCCGAGTAGACGACATTTTCGTCGTAACGTGCGCGCTGTAACTCCATAGTCGCTTCCG
The DNA here is from genome assembly GCA_051746345.1 of Pseudomonadota bacterium. Taxonomy (GTDB): domain Bacteria; phylum Pseudomonadota; class Gammaproteobacteria; order Enterobacterales; family Alteromonadaceae; genus Idiomarina. The sequence continues at coordinate 118,155 of JBNJEZ010000006.1, read as the reverse complement.
TTTGGTACTTGGATACTTTTTGTCGAGAGTCGGCGTGCTCCGCTGCATCCAGAATTGCGCGTAAATAATTGCAGAGGTGCTGAACATTTCGAAATACCGATGTGCGGGCTATTTGCAGCACGTTATTCATTGCTTGCTTGGCGATTTCGTAGTCGCCATTGTCACGCGCGATATTGGCCAGCTGTGTTTGTCGTTCAATTGAAAATGGCGCCATCGCGATCGAGCTGCGAGCGCTTTCAAAGGCGTCCTGCAACTGCTCTAGCAGCAAATAACATTGGGTTTTTAAATCTTGCGCCTCGATAGCATTCGGCATCTTCTTTAACACACTTTCAACGATTTCCAGCGCTTCCGATGGTCGCTTTTGTAGCAATCGGGTTTCGGCTAATTTCATTTGTACCCAAGGTTGTGCACCTTGTTGTAAAACTTGTTTTATTGCGGCTTCTGCGTTGTCTAATTGGTTGGTTTTATTAAACAGTTCAATTTGTAGTTTTTGACAGTAATTGGAATAACGACTTTGCGCGTTGATGTGCCGCTGACAGGCTTTAATACATTGCTCGTAATTGTTCTGGTATAGCTCTTTAAAAACATCTTTAAGCCACATCCGGCGTTTGTAGGCTCGGGCGAGTCGAGAGCGCAGCACGCGGTGTGAAAATGGTTTGGTCAAATAGTCGTCGGGCTGCAGTTCCAGTGCGCTGAGCACCATCGGCCGGGTGTTGTCGCCGGTTATGATAAAGAAAATAGTATCTTCTTTGAGTACGCCGCGATGCTTTAATTCTTCCAGAACTTGCCGGCCGTTTTTACCGCGGCCGAGATTGTAATCGACCAGCATAATATCGAAAGGTTTGCGAATATAAGCAGCGATACCGGCTTCTCCGGTGCGTTTAGCCTCGACTTCTTTTGCACCTAAATTGATCAATAGCCCTTTTAGCATTACCTGGAATGCTTTTTGGTCTTCTATAATCAAGACGCGCTTATCGGTAAGTTCAACGGAGTCACTCATTGTCTTAGTTACGCCATCCTTTGGTTATCGGTGCTCGTGCAAAAAGTTTCGTTTAGGATTAACAGCTTACTGCATCATGCTAAGCTAAACTACCGTATTAGTTGTTATCGGCACAAATTTAGCCAACAACAGGATTTGTTATGCAAGCAGCGAAGATTGAGCAGGGTCGGATTAAATGGGCCTCAGTACAGCAGGAAGATCAGCAACCAGAACCCGAGCAAGTCACTATACGTATTGGTTATGCTGGCGTAAACCGCGCCGATGTTATGCAAGTTGCGGGTGCTTATCCTCCACCGCAGGGGGCCTCAGAGATACCAGGTCTAGAGTGCAGCGGTGTTATTACTGCCGTCGGAGATAAAGTTAGTAACTTGCAGGTGGGTCAGAAGGTGGCAGCGTTATTGGCAGCCGGAGGTTATGCCGAGTCGGTTACTGTCAGTGCTTTACAGGTGTTACCAATCCCCGATGGCTGGCAACTGCGACAAGCTGCTGGCTGGCTTGAAACATTTGCCACTGCTTATTTAAATGTGTTCCAGTTAGGCCAACTTGGCCCGGCCGACCGTGTTTTTGCGCACGCAGGTGCCAGCGGTGTTGGTACATCATTAATTCAGCTGTGTAAAGAGCAGGGAAATCCAATTTATGCTGCTGTAGGCAGTGATGAAAAGTGCCGTTTATGTGAGCAACTAGGTGCCACACAGGCTTTCAACCGGCATCAGCAAGACTACGTGGAAAGCTTAACAGCGCTGGGGAAAGTAGACATCGTATTAAACCCAGTGGCTGGCGACTCGGTGGCCCGCGATCAACAAATACTGAACGACGACGGTCGAATTATCATTATTGGTCTAATGGGCGCTCGTAAGGGAACGGTTGATTTTGGGCGGTTGTTGGTAAAACGACAACGTATTATTGGCTCAACTCTGCGCGCTTTATCAGCGGCTCGTAAAGGCGATATTTTAACAGCGATGTGGCGTCAGTTTGGCGCGGCCTTTAGTGCCGGGCGAGTATCACCGGTGATTGATAAAGAATTTGATGCGAGAGAGGTTAATCAGGCATTAGACTATCTGCGTGAGGACCGAAGTCAGGGTAAGGTGGTGTTAAAAATTGCAGAGCTGGAGAACCAGCAGTACTAGAAAAAATGGTGGAGGGAGCAGGATTCGAACCTGCGAAGGCTGAGCCGTCAGATTTACAGTCTGATCCCTTTGGCCACTCGGGAACCCCTCCAGAAGAGGCGCGTATAATAGCAGCCTGATTGATGCTGTAAAGAGCAAAGCAGAAAAAGTTAATGTTTTTTGCCTCATGCCGATAACCGGAATAGGTTCGGGTTATTGGCGTGCAGCATGGCAGAAGTTTCTTCAAGCAGTTCAGTATCGGCGTATGAGTTTTTTGACCAGCAGGCTGGTGATGCCTTAGGTCAGGGGCACGGTGGAGAGTTTGCGTTGTGGTTGGCGGCCATGGGCGAGCAACCGGTTGTTGAATCGACGTCGACAGAAACTAATTGGCATCGCTCTATTGGCGCAGCTAAAGCGCGGCCCTTGGGATATAACGAAGCCTTTGAGTTAAGTGCTGGCGTCTACCAAAGCAGTTCGCAATTAAGTGACTTTAAGTTACACGATGCGCTGCATCCGCAGCCGTTAATCGCCAACAGCGACCCACAGCGGTTACCGCTGGAACTTATCGCTAATCTTGACTGGCAAACTTTGCAGCGCCGCAAGCGACAAAAACAACCGGAAGCGTTACCCAAACGACGCCATGATCCGGCACGTCTTTATGATGTTTTGCAGCAGCTTGGGATAGAACCGAAGCAACAGCTCATGTAAGCTTAGGCTATCGATTAATAGGCTGCAGCGAAGACCAGACAATTTATGACGCAAGTCCACCCCGAGGACGACGAACATATTGATGCGTTTGTCGAGCACTTATGGCTACATCAAGGAGTCAGTCCCAATACCCAGGCTTCTTACCGCAGCGATCTGCGTCGCTACTGCGATTATTTGAGTGGTCAAAAATTACGATTGTTGGAGACAACCGCGACTAGCCTACAGGACTACCTACTGTGGCGGAGAGCACAGGGGTTGTCACCACGCAGTACTTCACGTTTTTTAAGTGCAATGAAAAAGTTTAGTCAGTTTGCGGTAAAGCAAGGTTGGCTGACGGTTGACCCCGGCGCGAGGCTTAAGCGGCCAAAACTCCCCCAAAGTATTCCGCACTCGTTAAGTGAACAGGATGTCGAAGCATTACTGGATGCCCCCGACACCGATACTGAGCTTGGCCTGCGTGATCGTACAATGCTAGAAGTTATTTATGCCAGTGGTTTACGAGTTACTGAGCTTATCCGTCTGCAATATGATCAGGTTTCGGTCTCGCAGGGGCTGGTGCGAATTGTTGGTAAGGGCGATAAAGAGCGGCTGGTCCCGCTTGGACAGGAAGCCCTTGACTGGCTGCAGCAATACCTTAAAAATGGCCGACCGTTACTTTCGAACAAACAGAGTCCATGGATTTTTATTACCCAACGCGGTACGTTATTGACCCGGCAGGCGTTTTGGTATCGTATTAAACACTATGCACAGCAGGCGGGTATTAGGGCGCATTTGTCACCCCATACACTGCGTCATGCATTTGCGACACATTTATTAAATCATGGGGCCGATTTAAGAGTCCTGCAAATGTTGTTAGGTCATAGTGACTTATCAACCACACAAATATATACGCAAGTAGCGCGGGAACGGTTGCAATCGCTGCATACCGAACATCATCCGCGTGGTTAAAAGAGGTAGTTATGAGAAGCAGTTTGATCAGTAGTTTATTGTATGTGGCGAGCATTAGTGCAGGCCTGGGTGTTACAAATGCGGCGATGGCGCAAGAGGTGGATACCTCAAAGCTAGAAGCACTGGGCATTGTCGTCGACACCATTGAAGAAACATCAATTGACGGACTCTATCAAATTACGTCTAACCAAGGCATTTTTTATGTGTCAGATGATGGAACCCGATTGATAGCCGGGAATATGTTTGATGTGACCACCCAGGAACCGACCAATCTCACTGAACAAGCCATGGCTGATGTGCGACGTGAGCAATTAAAACAGGTCGAAGATGAAATGATTGTGTATCCGTCATCTTCGGAAAAATATGAAATTACTGTTTTTACCGACACAACCTGCGGTTATTGCCAGCAATTACATGAAAACCTGGAACAATATCTGGACAAAGGGATTACCGTTCGTTACTTAGCTTTCCCGCGCGGCGGAATGAGCAGCAAAGGCGGTAATCAGCTACAGTCGGTATGGTGTTCTGATAATCCTGCTGATGCATTAACTGCAATGAAAAACAGTGACTCCATTAGTAGCGCAAGTTGTAACAACCCGGTGGAAAAACATTATCGTCTGGGACAGGCGTTTGGAGTTACCGGAACACCAGCAACGGTGTTACCTGATGGACGTTTGTTACCCGGTCTGCGTACCGCGGATGCCTTGATCGCTGAAATGAAAAAATAAGCTTTATGGCGGAGTTTATTATACGCCGCTATTCGGCCGCTGATGACAGTCAGCTGCCGGATAGCCTGCCACCGCTACTGCGTCGAATCTATTCCCACCGGGGAGTTACTTCGGCTGCAGAGCTCGATTTATCGGCCCGGGGATTAACCCACTTCAATAGTCTGCTCGGTATTGATAACGCAGTGCAATCATTACTTAGCGCCCGGGCAGAGCAACAACGCATCACTATTTGCGGTGATTTTGATGCAGATGGTGCTACCAGCACTGCACTGTTGGTTACTGCACTGGCCGAATTAGGGTTTGCTCAGGTTGATTACCGAGTACCTAACCGAATGACCGAAGGGTATGGCTTATCTGTTGCTATGGTCGAACAATTAGCTGAGCGTGGCACACAGTTAATTGTAACCGTGGACAATGGTATTGCGGCTAATGAGGCGGTAACGCGAGCGAAACAGCTGGGCTTAGCGGTTATTGTCACCGACCATCACCTGGCGCCCGAGCAGTTACCCGACGCTGATGCCATTGTTAATCCAAACCAACCTGACTGTAAATTTCCAAGTAAAAACCTGGCTGGCGTTGGTGTTGCTTTTTATTTGGTGTTGGCGTTGCGTGCCGCGTTGCGAGAGCAAGGCGAGTCGAATCTGCCGAGCCTGGCTAACTGGCTTGATCTGGTAGCGTTAGGCACCGTCGCTGACGTTGTGCCGCTGGATTATAATAACCGCATTATGGTGCAACAAGGGTTGGCTCGTATTCGCAGTGGCCACTGTCGGCCGGGAATCGCGGCATTGCTTGAAGTTGCCGGACGCGACCGACAACAATTACAAGCAACTGATCTTGGCTTCGCTTTAGCCCCCAGAATAAATGCTGCCGGAAGACTCGATGATATTAGTTTGGGTATCGAGTGTTTACTCGCTGATGGTGAAAGAGCTCAGCAGCTAGCCAGTGAACTTGACCAGTTGAACCGTGAACGTCGTTCCATCGAGAGTGAAATGCGAGCTCACGCGGAACAGATAATGTCGCAGTTGCAGTTTGATAACCAAGGGCAGCTGCCAGATCTAGTCAGTTTATATCAAGCGGACTGGCATGCCGGAGTTATTGGTATTGTTGCTGGTCGGGTAAAAGATACCGTTAACCGACCAGTGATTGTTTTTGCACAAGAGGACGAGCGCACGCTAAAAGGTTCAGCACGCTCTGTCAGCGGGCTGCATATTCGTGATTTGTTAGAACGCATCGATACGATAAAGCCGGGGTTAATAGAACGTTTTGGCGGCCATGCAATGGCGGCCGGCCTAACTCTGCCGCAGCAACATTTAGCTGAGTTTACTGAACTAGCACAACAGGTAGCCGGTGAATGGCTGACTGAGGAGCAAAAAGAAGCTGTTTACTGGTCGGATGGAGAACTCGCCGATGACCAGTTAAGCTTGAACATGGTCGGACAGCTGCAACAGGCGGGCCCGTGGGGACAAAAATTTCCTGAGCCACAATTTGATGGTGTGTTTAGTTTGGTATCGCAACGAATTGTCGGTAGTAATCACTTAAAGTTAGTGGTTAAAAGCCCCAGTGGTGGGGTCTTCGACGCAATTGCTTTTAATGTGGATACTAGCCAATGGCCGAACAATCAGGCGTTACAGGTTGAACTTCTATACAAGCCGCAATTAAATCACTTCCGCGGTCGCACAAACATCCAGTTGTTGGTGGAGCAAATCCGCGCTTTGCGGTAGACTATGCGCTTCGAATTTTAGCGAATAGTTTGACAGGTGATGCATGTTTGAAACGAACGCAACCTACAACGCGATAAAAGATATGCGCGAGCGCTCAGAGGCGCTTAGGGGGTATCTTTGACTACGATACTAAGAAAGAGCGTTTAGAAGAGGTAACTCGAGAGCTGGAGCAGCCCGAGGTTTGGGACGATCCCCCAAAAGCACAGGCTTTAGGCAAAGAGCGTGCGTCATTAGAGCAAATTATTGAAACATTAGACAACCTATACCAAGGTCTGGATGATGTTGAGGGATTGGTCGATCTGGCAGTAGAAGCGGAAGATGAACAAACCTTTAACGAAGCTGAGCAGGAACTATCGGAACTGCTTAAACAGCTTGAGCGGCTGGAATTTCGTCGTATGTTCTCGCGCGAAAATGACACAGCGGATTGTTATCTGGATATTCAGTCGGGCTCCGGTGGTACCGAAGCTCAGGACTGGGCAAACATGCTATTGCGAATGTACCTGCGCTGGGCTGATGGGCACGGATTTAATGTTGAAATTACCGAGTTATCGGAAGGCGAGGTAGCGGGTCTGAAATCGGCTACGGTTCGCATTGGTGGTGAGTATGCCTATGGTTGGTTACGCACTGAGACCGGTGTTCATCGTCTGGTACGTAAGTCGCCATTCGACTCAGGCAACCGTCGGCATACATCATTTGCTTCAGTATTTGTCTACCCTGAAGTAGACGACGACATAGAAATTGATATTAATCCGGCTGATTTGCGAGTAGATACCTACCGTGCTTCTGGCGCGGGTGGTCAGCACGTTAACCGCACGGACTCGGCAGTTCGTATTACTCACGAGCCTTCGGGGATCGTTGTGCAATGTCAGAGCGACCGGTCGCAGCATAAAAACCGTGATTCAGCGATGAAGCAATTGAAGGCTAAATTGTTTGAAATGGAGCTGCAAAAACAGAATGAAGATAAGCAAGCACTGGAAGATAGTAAGTCGGATATTGGCTGGGGAAGTCAGATTCGCTCCTACGTGCTTGATGATGCAAGAATTAAAGACTTACGTACCGGAGTAGAAAACCGCAATACACAAGCGGTACTAGATGGTTCACTAGATCCATTTTTAGAAGCTAGTTTAAAAAGCGGCTTATAAGCGACTGAACAGAGGAAGAGTAAGTATGACCGATAAATCGCAATCACCCGATGTCGACGTCAATGAGCAAATTGCCCAGCGCAAGGCGAAACTGTCAGCGCTTCGTGACAAGGGAATTGCGTTTCCCAATGATTTTCGTCGCGACTCATTAGCGAGCGATTTGCTGCAGGAATATGGCGAAGCGAGTAAAGAAGAGTTAGAGGCTCAGGGTGTTCGGGTAAAAGTTGCCGGACGTATGATGACCCGCCGGATTATGGGTAAAGCCAGCTTTGCCACGATTCAGGATATGAGCAGCCGTATTCAGCTTTATGTTGCTCGCGATAATTTGCCTGAAGGACTTTATAATAGTGAGTTCAAAAAATGGGATCTAGGCGACATTATCGGTGCCAGCGGCGTTTTATTTAAAACAAACACCGGTGAATTAAGTGTTCAGGTTGATGATATACGGTTGTTAACTAAAGCTTTGCGCCCATTACCTGATAAATTTCACGGTCTATCGGATCAGGAAACTCGTTATCGTCAGCGGTATCTGGATTTGATCACTAATGAAGAATCGCGCAATACCTTTATTGTGCGCTCTAAAGTTATTGATTATATCCGTCGTTTCTTAAGTGAACGCCAGTTCCTGGAAGTAGAAACGCCGATGATGCAAACCATTCCTGGTGGGGCTGCAGCACGGCCATTTTCAACACACCACAACGCGTTGGATATGGAACTGTTCTTACGCATTGCACCAGAACTGTACCTGAAGCGTCTCGTGGTGGGTGGTTTTGAAAAAGTTTTCGAAATTAACCGTAACTTCCGTAACGAAGGTCTGTCTACCCGCCATAACCCTGAGTTTACGATGCTGGAGTTCTACTGGGGATATGCCGACTACAACGACTTGATGGACCTTACCGAAGCGATGCTGCGCGGGGTTGCTGAATCGGTACTGGGATCGGCCGTGTTTACCAGTCAGGGTGTTGAGTTTGATTTTGCCAAGCCGTTCGAGCGGATGACGGTGCTTGAAGCGATTGTAAAATATCTGCCGGAAGTAACTATTGAACAGTTACAAAGCCGTGAGAAAGCATTGGAAATTGCCGAGCAGGTGGGCGTGCAAGTGCTGCCAGCCTGGGGCTTGGGTAAAATTCAGATAGAGATATTTGAGACGGTGGCCGAACACCGCTTAATCCAGCCAACTTTTATTACGGCCTATCCAGCCGAAGTTTCGCCGCTGGCACGTCGTAACGACGATGACCCATTTGTTACCGATCGGTTTGAATTCTTTGCCGGTGGTCGGGAACTCGCAAATGGCTTCTCCGAGCTTAACGATGCTGAAGACCAGGCGCAGCGGTTCCGCGATCAAGTTGAAGCCAAAGAAGCCGGTGACGACGAAGCGATGTTTTACGATGAAGATTATGTGACCGCGCTTGAACACGGCATGCCACCAACTGCCGGAGAAGGCATCGGTATTGATCGGTTAGTGATGTTGCTTACTGACTCACCGTCAATAAGGGACGTGTTATTGTTCCCACACATGCGGCCCAAAACAAATCCAAACAACTAGTATAAAAAAGGCCACCTTCGGGTGGCCTTTGATTTTCCAGCGGTTTTAAAAAATTCCTAAGAAAATTGGTAAAAATGCTGATAATAGTTCACAGTTCTGTATAGTTGAACATTCACTCAGCAGGATAAAGGCCGCTATGCATCATATCGAATTCGATACCCAGTTGGGACATATGGTTGCCATTGCAGATGGTTGCTATTTGACCGGGCTGTACTATCGAGATCAAAAAAACTTACCGGATTTATCGATTTCTAAACCTGATAATCGTCATCCCGTATTGCAACAAACTCAGCAACAGTTAGAACAGTATTTTTCCGGTATGCGTCAGCGCTTTAGTATCCCGCTGCGCGTTCAGGCTACTGAGTTTCAACAACAAGTGCTGGACCAGCTACAGAAAATTGAACCTGGTAAAACTGTTTCTTATAAGACGATTGCCAATGCCATTGAGCGGCCAAATAGTGTCAGAGCTGTGGCCAATGCGATTGCCAGAAATCCTTTGATTATTGTTATTCCCTGCCACCGGGTAATCGGGATAAAAGGCGAGATAAAAGGTTTTGCTGCAGGTATAGAACGCAAACAGGCGTTGCTCGATCAGGAAAGTTGCTGGGCTTAAATCAAGGGCATAAAAAAGCCCGTTATTAACGAGTAATAAACGGGCTTTTAACGGTTTTAAATCAGTTAATTAATGATCTTCGCCGTCAGTGTGAACATGACCGTGTTCAAGTTCTTGTTCTGTCGCGTCACGAACTTCAACAACTTCTACGTCAAAGTTCAGGTCGGTGCCAGCTAATGGATGGTTGCCATCAACAGTAACTTCATCGTCGTTCACTTCTACGATAACAACAGACTGGTCGCCTTGATCAGTGCTGGCACGGAACTGCATACCAGGTTGCACTTCGTTATCGCCGAATAGGTTGCGTGGAACAGTTTGAATCAAACCGTCGTGACGTTCGCCATACGCTTCTTCGGGTTTAACTTCTGCGGTGAACTTATCACCTTGAGTTTTACCTTCCAGAGCATTTTCCAAACCTGGAATTAGCATGCCACGGCCGTGAATGAAAGTTAGAGGATTGCCTTCCTTTGACTGGTCTAAAGTCTGGCCTTCCGCTGTTTTAACGGTGTAGTGAATAGCCACAACTTTGTCTTGGGCAATTGCTTCGCTCATATTTGGTTAACCTAATTGATACGGCAGTGAGTGTATTTCCAAGAGACTTGCGTCGTCACCTCGAACTCGTATTGAAGTGTCCTGCTCTATATCGCTAGGGAGCACCGCCAATAGGTCCTGCAGTTGTTCGGAACGGTTCACTGCCATAATGACCGTTCCTGCTCGACGCCAATTTTCGCCAACTTGTCGTTCAAGCTCAGTGCCAGGCTTTACTGCTTGCGCCTGTCCACTAAGCCGGAACAAAGCTCGCTTTTGCTTACCCAAATATTTCATTCGGGCAATAGTCTCTTGGCCGATATAACATCCTTTGTCAAAACTGACTCCGCCCAGCGCCTGAACATTCAACATTTGCGGCACAAATTGTTGGCTGTTGTCAGCCGTTAATTGTGGACGAACTCGTTCAATTTCCAACGCATCCCAGTAGAGTTGCGAATAATCCGTAGAAATTGTTGTAGGACTCAGAAGCAAATATTGCAACGGTTCTGAACCTACCTTAATGATAATCGTATCATCGTTTTGATCAGTGATAACTTGATCCGCCTGTGTGCCAAACACACCAGCAACGGTCCAATTATCGCTAACATCTTCTAGCGTAACCTGGTTAAAGACACCGAACTTTTTAAACTGTGCTAAAGAACCAGCCACCGCACTGCGGTGCATGATCAACAAGAAAGATGCTTGCCATGGCACCAACCAAAACACACTAAATGCTTTGCCGGTCGGGTCGCAGTGCGCTCCGTAGACAAACGACTGCTGCTTTAATTGCTGCATGTCGCAGGTCAACTGACCTTGCAAAAAGCTGTTTGCATCGTCGCCACTGACCTGGATGATACCATAGTCATCGAGTTTTGCCGAAACACACTCTGATGGCTGCTCTATAAATGATTGGTTTAGTGCAATCACAATAGCTCCTTCTTGATTCACTTCATGCTAATATTAGGGCACTGATTTATTTTTCAAGGTTGATGTTGGAGAATTCATGCTGCCATTAAAGCAATCCGAAGAAGCGCTAAAAGATAAACGCCGGTTAAAGTGGGCTTGTCGCCGTGGCATGCTTGAGCTAGACGTTCTGTTTGAACCATTTGTAGAACAAGCTTACGACGAACTCAATGAAGAAAAAAAGGCAATATTTAGACGCCTTGTTACCTGTGATGACCCGGATTTGTTTGCCTGGTTTATGGGCCACAAAGAGTGCCCGGATGCAGAATTAAAAAGTATGATCAAGTTCATGCTGTCACGAGTAAAAGTCTAACCTGCATCAATGCACAGATTTCGGCCTGCGCGTCCGCACAAGCTGCTGTCAGTCAGTGACGATGGTGAGCAATGGTTGCTAAACGAGCAGCAGCTGCAATTGTGCGGTAAGGCGTTGGTGCTGTGGCGCTGGGTATTGATTGTTCCGCTGACAACGGAACCTGCACGGCGCCGCCAGTGGCTATGGCTATGGTGGTTTCAGCTGCCAGCTCAGGAGCTGGCTCTGATTCGGTTATTAGCGACTTGCGGCGACAGGCGCTAAACGAGTCGGTTTGGCCTCCGCCAGTAAGTCTGGGTAATCGAGTATATAGTGCAGGCCGCGACTTTCTTTACGACTCATAGCACTGCGTACGATTAGCTCAGCGACTTGCACCAAATTACGTAATTCCAATAGGTTATTGCTCACCCGAAAGTTCGAATAATAGTCGTCGATTTCTTGCTGCAACAATTCAATCCTATGCAAGGCCCGCTCCAGCCGTTTACTGGTTCGGACAATACCGACGTAATCCCACATAAATAGTCTAAGCTCGTGCCAGTTGTGCTGAATCACGACTTCTTCATCTGAATTGCTAACCTTACTTTCATCCCATGCAGGGATATTATTTAGTGGTGCGGCGCCGGGCGCTTTCGACAGGATATTCCGCGAGGCCGCCCGGGCAAATACCAGACATTCAAGTAATGAGTTACTGGCCATCCGGTTTGCGCCGTGCAAACCGGTATAAGCGACTTCACCAACTGCATAAAGCCCCGGCAAATCAGTTTCCGCGTTTAAATTCGTGCTAACACCACCACAGGTATAGTGAGCTGCAGGCACTACAGGCATTGGATCTTTACTAATATCGATGCCTAATTCCAGGCACTTTTTGTAGATAGTTGGAAAGTGCTGCTGGATAAACTCTATCGGCTGATGCGAGATGTCTAAATACATGCAGTCAGCTCCTAAGCGCTTCATCTCGTAATCAATGGCGCGGGCAACGACATCGCGCGGCGCTAACTCGGCTAACTCATGAAAACTATCCATAAAGCGACTGCCGTCGGGGCGACGCAGCAATGCTCCTTCACCACGCAAAGCTTCTGTCAGCAGAAAGCTGTGCGCGTTAGGATGAAATAAACAAGTCGGGTGGAATTGATTAAATTCCATATTGGTAACGCTACAGCCCGCGCGCCAAGCCATAGCGATACCATCGCCGCTGGCAATGTCGGGATTACTGGTATATTGATAGACTTTGCTGGCACCGCCAGTGGCTAGCACAACATAACGAGCTGAGGCGGTTTCAACTTGTTCTCGCTTGCGGTTCCATAAATAAGCGCCGTAACAGCCGTTCGCTTTGTTGATGCGTTGTCCGGTGATTAAATCGACTGCATTAAAACGTTCTAAAACAGTAATATTTGGGTGCTGCAGAACTTTTTCCTGTAGTGTGGTCTGAACAGCACGGCCGGTGGCATCCGCGGCATGTAAAATGCGTCTGTGGCTATGACCACCTTCTCGATTCAAATGGTACTCGGGCTTATTTTTGTCAGAACCAACCTGGTCGAAGCCGACACCAGCGTCGATTAGCCACTGCAGAGCATCGCGAGCATTGCTGGTGGTAAATTTAACAGCGTCGCGGTCACATAAACCAGCACCGGCATTCAAGGTGTCTTCAATGTGACTTTCTACGCTGTCATTTTTGTCGAATACCGCAGCGATACCGCCTTGAGCATAGTAGGTAGAGCCTTCCGTTAACGGGCCTTTACTGACGACGATAACGCTAACATGGTCCGCCAGTTGCAAAGCAGTGGTCAAACCGGCTGCCCCAGAACCAATAACTAGGACATCTGATTGATAATTTGCTGCAGGTTCCATAAAGTACTCATAAAGAATTTTGCCTGATTTTACGCATTCACTAAAATTTTTGCGAACTTTTTACGTTGAGGTCTGTCACAGTTTGTAACAAAAGCGACGGGCCGTCAGTTCAAGCAGTTCCTTAGCTAGGGAGAACCGGCTCGGATGAGCGAACAGTTATCAGACCAACAATTAGTTGAGAAAGTACAACAAGGAGATAACCGCGCGTTTGATTTGCTGGTAAAAAAATATCAGCACAAAGTAATGAGCTTAATTTCTCGTTATGTCAAACAGCCGGGCGATGTCGCTGACGTAGCTCAGGAAGCCTTTATCAAAGCATATCGGGCACTTCCTAAGTTTCGTGGTGATAGTGCGTTTTATACTTGGTTGTATCGGATCGCTGTGAATACGGCGAAAAACTATTTAGTCTCACAGGGACGAAAACCGCCAGCATCAGACGTCGATGTACAGGACGCCGAGTACCTAGAGGGTGCGGGGGCGCTGAAAGATAGCACAACACCAGAAAGGCAGTTGTTAACCGACGAAATTCAGACGGTGGTGTTGAAAGTGATTGATGAATTGCCAGAGGATTTGCGCCGAGCTATTACTTTAAGAGAAATAGATGGGCTCGGTTATGAAGAAATTGCAATAGAGATGGACTGCCCGATAGGCACGGTAAGATCACGTATCTTTCGCGCTCGGGAATCTATCGATAACCAGTTACGGCCGTTGCTAGAACGGTAATTAATAGAGGGTTAATTATGTCTCAGGACAATATGTCTAAAGACGGAAAAATTTCGCCGGAAGTGGAGGCTACATCAGCCTTTTTCGATGGCGAAGTGGCAGATTGCTCGTCGCTAGACGATTGGTTGGACAACACTGAGAATACTGAGCGTTGGCATCGCTACAGTATTATTAGCAGTAGTCTGAAGGGCGATCTTGCAGAGGTTTCGCATATCGATATCAGCGCCAAAGTCAGCGCTGCAGTTAATGATGAAAGTTCAGCAAAAGTTGTGCATACGTCTTTTAGCAGTCGCTCCGCGGCAGCGCGGAAAGCAGCTGCGCGTTGGTTACAGCCTGCCGGCAAGGCAGCAGTGGCCGCGGGTGTCGCAGTTGTCGCGGTACTTACCGTACAAACGTATCAACAGCCCGCATCAGTACCATCGGCTGAAGAGCCAGCCTTTATGACTGCGCCAATCGGTGGTCGCCAACCGGTCAGTTACAGTCCATCCACTAATACGGGGACGACCGGGCAACAACAGCAACAGACACAAGATTCTCAGCTGAGACGTCAGGCTCAGTCGTATCTCATTGACCATCAGCAGCAATTAATGATTGTTGAAGGTAAAGCCAATAAAATCCGTAGCGATAAGAACGAGAGTTCTGAAACACAGCAAAAAGACGGCTCGCAATAACAGTGGAGTAGGGCGTAATGCAGCGGTTGACGACGTGGTTAACAGTTTTTTTGTTGTTTGTCAGTGCTGCTGCTTCAGCACAAACTCAGTTGTCTGAGACTGAAGAGGGCGAGCGTTGGTTTAATTTAATGGCTGACGCATTAAACGAGCTAAATTTCGAAGCCTCTTTTGTACATGTTCAGGGCGACCGCATCGAACCTTACCAATGGGTGCACGGTGTCGATGAAAATGGCCGCCAGTTCGAGTGGCTGTCACAAATGAATGGGCCGGGTTTTCGGGCCTTAAGAATCGATGATGTGGTGTCACATTTCCATCCGGCAGCAACCAGTTACTCACTAAATTCAAACTCAGTTTCGACGCTTATTCCCAGTGCGTTTAATCAGCCTTTTGTTAACGTTTCTAAATACTACCGCGCAGTAGCCGTTGGTGGTGCCAGAATATTAGATCGTAAAGCCCAACATATCCGTTTAGTCAGTCGCGATAATCAACGTTACGGCTTTTCTATTTGGGTTGACCGCGATAACGGGATGCCGCTTAAGGTGCTAATGGTCAATCGTGAAGGTGAAGTCATGGAGCAACTGCAACTCACTAACTTATCGGTGCGTCCAGTCGCTAATGAGATGGTCAATGAACTTGGAAAAATCGATCGTCCGCCGATGCTGGCTCAGTTGCAGCCGCATCAATCTCCACGACTCGAAATAGCTCCCAATTGGTCACCAGCTGGCTTCAAGTTATTAAAAAAGCAGCATCACCGGTTAGTGATTGATGGAACGCCGGTTGATCATTATCTCTATTCTGATGGCTTAGCCGAGTACTCAGTCTATTTAACCGACGACTCAGAGCAAAAGGGCCAGTCAAGTATCAGTTTTACCGGACCGCAAACATTGTACAGTCAGAAAAATGCACAGGTAATGGTGACTGTGGTCGGTCAAATACCGATAGAGGTCGCCAAACAGATTGCATCTAGCGTACAATAGTGGGATGAAAGAATTAGCAGAAGTTGTTGCCGTTGACGGCAACAGAATTACATTAACAACCGAGCTGAAGACAGCGTGTTCAGGCTGTAGTCATAACACAACCTGCGGTGCCGGAATCTTAAGTAAAGTATTTGCCGATCGAAATACTCAGTTCCGGGTAATCAGTGACACCAAAGTTGCTGTTGGTGAGCAAGTCGAAATTAGTATGCCCGAATCTGAGGTCATTCGTTTTGCGTTGCTGCTATACGGGTTGCCTATCCTTGTTTTATTGTTTAGTGCCATGGCGCTCTCGTCGCTCCAAACAATCCCCGAAGGACTCGTCATCGTATTCGCGTTCTGTGGTTTTGGCCTCTCCTTTATTGGATTAAAGCATTGGTTTCGTCGCAGAGACGTAAAAGTTAATCAGCTTATCCAATTATCGAACCCACAGGTTTGAGTGAAAAGCGACAAAAGGATTTGTTCTTTAGCGCAACATCGGTATGATCAACACTATTTTGCAAGGCTTGTGCAGCGGACGTTAGCAACAAGTCAGGGTTTAGTATTCAGAGGTGTCATCAATGCCGAATAAGGCGTTTAATCAAAAGAATATCCGTAACTTCTCAATCATTGCTCACATCGATCATGGTAAGTCGACTTTATCGGACCGTCTAATCCAGCATTGTGGTGGATTAACCGATCGGGAAATGGCCGAACAGGTACTCGACTCCATGGATCTGGAACGGGAGCGTGGGATCACGATTAAAGCGCAAAGCGTCACTCTATATTACACGGCGAAAGACGGCGAAACCTATCAATTAAACTTTATCGATACTCCCGGTCACGTTGATTTCTCTTATGAAGTCTCGCGTTCTCTAGCAGGCTGTGAGGGCGCCTTGTTGGTGGTTGATGCTGCTCAAGGAGTTGAAGCACAAACCTTGGCCAACTGCTATACCGCAATCGATATGGACTTAGAAGTTGTACCGGTACTGAATAAAATAGATTTACCGCAAGCGGACGCGATGGGCGTTGCCCAGGAAATAGAAGATATTGTTGGTATCGAGGCAGTCGATGCGGTCCAGTGCTCGGCCAAAACGGGTATTGGCATTGAAGAGGTACTCGAGCGTATTGTACGCCAAATTCCGCCGCCGCAAGGTGAACCTGAAGAGCCGTTGCAAGCGCTGATTATCGACTCATGGTTTGATAATTACCAAGGTGTTGTGTCACTGGTAAGAATCAAAAATGGCACCTTGCGAGCCGGTGAGAAGATGACGGTTATGTCAACGGGTCAGACTCATGGCATTGATAAAGTCGGCTATTTTAACCCCAAGCCCCATGAAACAGGGATTTTGCATACCGGTGAGGTAGGCTATGTGATTTCTGGGATTAAAGATATCTTAGGCGCTCCCGTTGGCGATACTCTGACCAACGCCAAAGATCCGGCCAAGATACCTGTACCCGGTTTTAAAAAGGTAAAACCGCAAGTCTATGCAGGTATGTTCCCGATCAGTTCGGACGACTATGAGTCGTTCCGCGATGCACTGGGCAAACTGTCACTTAACGATGCGTCATTATTCTACGAGCCAGAAAACTCTGCAGCGTTAGGTTTTGGTTTCCGTTGTGGTTTCCTCGGTATGTTGCACATGGAAATTATTCAGGAACGGCTGGAGCGCGAATACGATATTGATTTAATTACCACGGCGCCAACGGTCGTTTACGAAGTCGAGACCATTAAAGGTGACATGGTAAAAGTAGATAACCCGGTCAATTTACCACCCGTAAACGAGATTGAGACAATTTACGAACCGGTGGTTGAAGCCAATATTTTGGTGCCGCAAGAGTTTCTCGGTAACGTTATCACCTTGTGTGTTGATAAACGTGGTGTGCAAACCGCAATGAACTACCATGGCAAACAAGTGTCAGTCACTTATGAAATGCCGATGGCAGAAGTGGTTATGGACTTTTTTGATCGGCTTAAATCAACCAGTCGTGGTTATGCGTCACTGGATTATCAGTTTAAGAAGTTTCAGGCGGCAGATATGGTCAGGGTTGATATTTTGATCAATGGCGATCGGGTTGATGCGTTGGCTATGATTACCCACCGGGATCACGCAGAGGGTCGTGGCCGGATGCTGGTTGATAAAATGAAAGAGCTTATTCCACGACAGATGTTTGATATCGCGATTCAGGCGACTATTGGTACTCACGTCATCGCACGTTCTACCGTGAAACAACTTAGAAAAAATGTAACAGCGAAGTGTTATGGTGGTGATGTAAGTCGTAAGAAAAAGCTGTTACAAAAGCAGAAAGAAGGCAAAAAACGGATGAAAAACTTGGGTAATGTAGAAGTACCTCAAGAAGCCTTCCTGGCGGTTTTGAAGGTTGGCAAATAAGCCATTGTTCATTAATCAGAAACGAATTAGTAAAAATTAACAACAGGACTTGGCAATGGCCAATTATTTTTCAATCTTGTTAACTGTGGTCACATTGGTGGCTGGGTTACTTTGGTTGTTCGATGTATTAGTATTAAAGCCTCGGCGAAAGCAGGGTCAACAGCAAAACTCAATTACCGAATTTGGGCAGTCTGTTTTTCCGGTATTGGCGGCAGTGTTAGTGCTCCGTTCATTTCTGTATGAGCCCTTCCAGATCCCATCCGGCTCGATGATGCCGACACTGCTAAAAGGCGACTTTATATTGGTTGAAAAGTTCGCCTACGGGATAAAAGATCCGTTGTTTCGTTCTAAGTTAATTGAAACCGGTGAGCCGGAACGCGGTGATATTGCGGTGTTTAAATATCCGCTAGAGCCGAGTGTCGATTATATTAAGCGAATTGTGGGGTTGCCGGGCGACCGCATTATTTATCGTAATAAACATCTGTTCATTCAACCGCAATGTGCCGATGGAGAATCATGCGAGCCTTTAAAGGTGACGCAAGAGGAAATTAGCACCGATCAGACATATTTTTCCGGCGGCAGTTCGTTAAATCTCTATCAGCAAACGCTGGGTGATGTAGAGCACAAGATTTTACTTGATCCTAGAGTCAGTCCTCGGGTGCCCCTGTATTATGAGCAACCCGGCACTAATGCGGGTGAGTTTATTGTTCCGGAAGGACAGTACTTTGCAATGGGCGATAACCGGGACAATTCGCAGGACAGTCGCTACTGGGGATTTGTTTCTGACGACTACCTTGTTGGTCGTGCATTTTTTGTCTGGATGAGCTTTGAGATGGAGCGTGGGTCTGACAGCTTATTGCCATCGTGGGTGCCCACAGGTGTTAGGTTTGAACGATTGGGGAGTATTGAGTGAGTTTACCCAAACCACCGTTGGCGAAATTAGAGCAGGTGATTGGTTATGAGTTTCGGCAGCGAGAGTTATTAAAGCAGGCTCTGACGCACCGCAGTGCGCACGCACAGCATAATGAGCGGTTTGAGTTTCTAGGCGATTCGATACTTGGTGTTGTCATTGCCGAAGCTTTGTTTCAGCGTTTCCCCCAGGTTGCCGAAGGTGACTTAAGCCGGATGCGTGCAGCGATCGTATGCGGTCGCTCGTTGGCCCGGTTAGGTCGTAAAAAAGAAGTCGGCGATTATCTATGGTTAGGGCAGGGTGAATTAAAAAGTGGCGGTTACCGTCGTGAATCGATTCTTGCCGATGCTATGGAAGCGATCATTGGCGCGGTTTATCTTGACAGTGATATGGCAACCGTTAAGCAAATGGTGCTTTCCTGGTTTGCTGAACAGTTAGAGCATATTCAACCCGGTGTTAGTCAAAAAGATCCAAAAACACGCTTGCAGGAATGGTTGCAGGCCCGCCAGCAGCCTTTGCCTGAATATGATGTTGCGGCAACTCAAGGTCAGGCGCACAATCAACAATTTACCGTGACCTGCCATGTAGAGGGATTATCTGATCCTTTCTTAGGTACCGGAACCAGCCGCCGAAAAGCGGAACAAGCTGCTGCGACAGCTGCACTCGAGAAATTACAGGAGTCATCATGAACCTTGATGAAATGTTAAAAAAGTCACTGGGTGATGAAGGTCTTGTGGACGAAAACAAGCAGTGTGGTTTTGTTGCGATTGTCGGTCGCCCTAACGTGGGTAAGTCGACATTATTGAATCATTTACTGGGCCAAAAAATCAGTATCACGTCAAACAAGCCCCAAACTACCCGACATAAGATTTTGGGGGTTGATACTGAGGGCGACTGTCAGGCGGTATACGTAGACACCCCCGGTATGCATGTGGAAGAGAAGCGCGCCATTAATCGGGTAATGAATCAAACAGCGGCGGCAGCTATTAACGATGTTGATTTGATTTTGTTCGTCGTTGAAAACACCAAATGGCTGGAAGACGACAAAATGGTGCTGGAGAAATTAGCTCGTACTCAGCGTCCGGTCGTGCTTTTGGTCAACAAAGTTGACCAAATAAAAGACAAAAGCAAGTTACTGCCGCATCTGCAGTGGCTTAATGAACAGCGCGAATTTACCGATATTCTGCCTATCTCAGCAACCAAGGGCGACAACATTGACGCTTTGCGCAAAATTGTTAAAGCGCACTTACAGCCGGGCTTCCACTTTTATCCGTCTGATTATGTCACTGACCGCTCGGTACGCTTTATGACCGCAGAGATCATTCGAGAAAAATTAATGCGCTTTACCGGTGAAGAACTGCCCTATGAGACCACTGTTGAAATTGAACAATTTGGTCAATCGGAAAAAGGAACTCACCATATTCACGCGTTGATTTTAGTCGAACGTCCGGCACAAAAGCGGATGGTTATCGGTGAAGGTGGTAGCAAACTGAAAACGATTGGTACCGAAGCCCGCCAGGATCTGGAAAAACTATTGAACAATAAAGTGTTGTTAAAGCTGTGGGTGAAGGTTAAGTCAGGTTGGTCGGACGACGAACGTGCGCTAAAAAGTTTAGGTTACCGCGAGGACTAGCGAGTGCCCCAGGCGGCGTTTGTTCTGCATCGGCGTGACTATCAGGAGACCAGCTTGCTGGTCGACTTGCTCACGCAAAACTCAGGACGTATACGAGTCATTGCGAAAGGTGCAAAGCGCAACAAAAACCCCTGGCGTGCCGTATTACAAGCATTTACCCCAATTAACATCGAGTTTAGTGGCCGCCACGAACTAAAGACACTGACATTGGCAGAGCTTTCGGGTCACCCCCACGTTTTAGCCGGCAACCGTTTATACAGTGGCTTTTATCTAAACGAATTATTGCAACGTTTACTGCCCCTGCAAGCCGAAGTTGATGAGCTGTTCGAGGTCTATTGCGAGGCATTGCAGCAGCTCGCCGGTGAGCGTAATTTAGAAACCATATTACGCTGGTTTGAATGGCAATTACTGAATCAATTAGGTACCGCTTTCGACTGGTCGCGGGATGCCGAAAATGGTGAACCCTTAACGCGTCAGCCGGTGAGTTACTTTGATCCGGAACGCGGCTTTTTGCACACCCCTCATCGAGATAAAACAACAGCCTGGCCGAGTGACTTAATCACTTCATTAGCCCAGGTTGATCTGGGTACTGATGAATTAACTCAGGGGCAACGCAAAGCGTGTAAACTAATTATGCGAGAAGCATTAGCATTGCATTTAGGCAATAAGCCGCTGCGTTCACGCGAGCTATTTAGACGATAGGAGTAATTAATGAAAAATTTAAGACTAGGCGTCAATATTGACCACATAGCCACGTTGCGGAACGCTCGCGGTGTTCGTTATCCCGACCCGGTAGCGGCTGCCGCCATTGCTGAGCAGGCTGGTGCCGATGGAATTACCATTCACTTGCGTGAAGATCGCCGCCACATTACTGACCGTGATGTTTATTTGTTAAAGCAAACATTGAACGTGCCAATGAACTTAGAAATGGCGGTCACCGAAGAAATGCTGAGTATCGCCGAAGACATTAAGCCCACCTATTGCTGCCTGGTTCCTGAAAAACGGGCAGAGTTAACCACTGAGGGGGGCCTGGACGTAAAGGGCCAACAGCAGGCGATAACCCAAGCGGTAACGCGTCTCCAAGCCGCCGGAATTGCCGTGTCGCTGTTTATTGATGCAGACAACCAGCAAATTGATGCTGCAAAAGCGACTGGTGCTCCAATTATTGAACTACACACCGGACAATATGCAGAAGCGGAAACACTGGAGGAACAGCAACGGCAGCTAATAAAAATTGCTAATGCAGCGGAGTATGCTGATAATTTAGGAATACAGGTGAATGCCGGACACGGACTTCACTATCACAATACATTAGCGGTGGCTCAAATTGAATGTATTGAAGAGCTTAATATTGGGCACTCAATTATTGGTAGGGCGGTACTGGTTGGCTTAGAGACGGCGGTACGGGATATGAAAGAAATTTTAAACAAGGCACGCTAATGGCAATTTATGGAATCGGTACGGACATCGTTGAAGTTGCCAGAATACAGGCATCGCTAGGACGCGGAAAAGGTTTAGCCAAACGGATTTTAACCGAACAAGAATTCGAACAAATGCAGGGTGACCCAAGCCCCGATCATTATTTAGCTAAGCGTTTCGCGGCCAAGGAGGCTTGCGCAAAAGCCTTTGGGCTGGGTATCGCTGAAGGCTTATCGTTTCAGAATATGGAAGTTACTCACGACCAATGGGGAAAGCCCATGTGGCATTTTACCGGGACAGCGGCCAAGTTGCTGGAACAACGCGGGATCACCGCAAGTCACTTATCCATTAGTGATGAGAAAAACTATGCGGTAGCAACCGTAGTCTTAGAAACTAACGGAAGCTAACACTCTAATGGCGCAGTTTTTTAAACCGAAGAAACATAAAAAAACTCTCAGCAAAACGCTTAAATCACGCGTTTCGGCATTAGATCATCAGGCCCGGGGGGTGTTGCGTAGCGACGCTCGAAACCAGCCAACACGGTTTGTTGTCGGGGCTTTGCCCGGAGAGCTTATTCAGTATAAGACGGCCGGGAAAAACAGCGGTACGCTCGAGCGTATTTTAGAGCCCAGCGCTGACCGCCGGGACGCGCCGTGCTCCTATTATCAGCAATGTGGTGGTTGCGATTTCCAGCATATTGAAGAGGCAAAACAGCGTACTCACAAGCAACAAGTGGTCGAACAACTGTTCCAAAAGTTTGGCGTTTTTGATCCGCAAGCGGAAAGCTTACCCTGGCATGAGCCGTTAGTGAGCGAGCCAACACGCTATCGCCGTCGGGTCAGGTTAGCTACGCGTTGGTTAGGTAAAGAGCAACAGCTATTGATCGGTTTTCGAGAAGCTCAAAGCCATCAAATTGTACCCATTCAAGATTGCCTGGTGGCCGATGAAAAACTGCTGCAGGTTGTTAATACGATATACCCATTACTGAACGTACCTTCGGTGGCGACTAAGCTCGGTCATATCGAAGCGATTAATACTAATAATCCTACTATTTTATTGCGGATAACCGAGCCTTTTCCGGCTGACACGATGCAGGCCTTACAAAACTGGCAGACTGAACATGGCGTTGGTGTCTGGCTGCAGAGTGACAATGAACTGCAGCCGATAAAAGGTGCGGCAATGCCGTTTGATACCAGTATTGATGGGGATAAATTATACTTTCAGCCAGGCGATTTTTTGCAGGTGAACGGCGACATTAATGCGCGCATGGTGCAGCAGGCTATGGATTGGTTACAACCAGAAAAGACGCAACGAGTGTATGACTTTTTTGCCGGTATTGGTAACTTTAGTCTGCCGTTAGCGCAGCGGGCACAGTCGGTCGTGGCAGTCGAAGGAGTGCAGCGTATGGTTGAACAAATTCGGGTTAATGCTGAGAACAATGACCTCGACAACCTAACGTCATTAACTGCTGATTTAACCGAAATTACTGCAGCGATCCTGGCCGAACCCGCCGACTTATGGTGTCTGGACCCTGCCCGGCCGGGTGCTGAGGGCGTGGTTAATTTACTGCAAAAACTAAAACCAGAACAACGGCCACAGAGGATATTGTATGTCTCTTGCGCGCCCGATACGCTAGCGCGTGATATCGTCCGCATTAAAGCCTCAGGATATCGGCTGACAAAGCTCTGTACAGTTGACATGTTTCCGCAAACACATCACATTGAAACTATGGTTTGTCTGGAGCGAGCGTCGTAAATCATGGTCCATGTACGCAGTACCCACGTGGATGACCCCAAATACAAAGACAGTGATCAGCATTGGCTGAACGCTGTCAGCGATCCTGAACCCTTAGAAAGTACTTTAGCGCAGCTGCAACAGCAGTTTCCTGATTACCCAGAAGCGTTACTAAAAGGTCAGGAAATGGTCGAAATACTGGCCCCGTTGAAGCTTGACGCGGAGTCTTTGCTGGCGGCGTTGTATGTGCCTTTACTGGATGCGGGAAGACTTGATTTAGACAAGTTAAATGGCAACCAGTCAAAAACCTTAATTGTGTTGCTGCGTAACGTCCAGCAGATGCAAAGTATTAGCGATTTACAACATTTCCAGCATGGCCAGCCCGATGGCAGCCAAATTGATAACGTACGGCGTATGTTGCTGTCGATGGTGGAAGATGTACGGGCCGTGCTGATCAAACTTGCTGAGCGTATTTGCTATTTGCGCGAAGTAAAGGCAGCCGATGAAGAAACGCGGGTGCTGGCGGCTAAAGAGTGTGCTGAAATCTATGCGCCGCTGGCCAACCGTTTGGGGATCGGGCAACTTAAGTGGGAACTGGAAGACATAGCATTTCGTTACCTGCATCCTAATACTTATAAAACCATCGCTAAGCGCCTGCATGAGCGGCGTACTGACCGTGAACAGTATATTGATAACTTTGTATCAAGTTTACAGCAAGCGCTTGATGAGCAGGGTATTCAGGCCGAAGTATATGGTCGTCCCAAACATATTTATTCGATTTGGCGCAAAATGCAGAAAAAGCATCTGCAGTTTGACCAGTTGTTCGATATTCGTGCGGTACGTATTCTCACTCACAATCTGAAAGACTGTTATGCAGCGCTTGGAGTGGTACATTCAAGCTGGCGTCATATTGCGTCCGAATTTGATGATTATGTAGCGACCCCCAAACCCAATGGTTATCAGTCTATTCATACCGTAGTGATTGGTCCGGAAGATAAGAATGTTGAGATTCAGATACGCTCGCACGATATGCATGATGACGCAGAATTGGGTGTGGCCGCTCATTGGATGTACAAAGAAGGAGCAGCCTCCGGTAAACGTCATGGATTTGAAGATAAAATTGCCTGGTTGCGCAAATTATTAGCCTGGCATGAGGATATGGCTGGTAGCGAGAGCCTAGTGGATGAAATCCGCTCTCAGGTGTTTGAAGACCGTGTTTACGTATTCACCCCGAAAGGTGAGGTAGTCGATTTGCCGATGGGCTCGACGCCGCTGGACTTTGCTTACTATGTTCACAGCCAGGTTGGGCATAAATGTGTTGGTGCGAAAATTGACGGCCGTATTGTGCCGTTCACTTATCAATTACAAAACGGTGATCGGGTTGAGATATTAACCCAGAAAACCGCCAAGCCGCGCCGCGATTGGTTGAACCCGCAACTGGGCTATCTGCACTCTTCCCGGGCACGCGCCAAAGTGCACACCTATTTTAAAAAACTTGATCGCGAAAAGAATATTCCGGCGGGTAAAGAACTGCTTGAGAACGAGCTGCAAAAACATCAGCTAACGCTGGCTAAAGTGAGTAAATCACTCGATTTAGAACGCTTTAATGTAACCAATCTGGATGATTTATTGGCCGCCATTGGGGCAGGTGATATTAGGCTGCAGCAGGTGGTGAATCAAGTTAAGCCACAAGCCAGTGAAGAAGAACGACTGGAACAGCTGAAAAAACGCAGTAAGGTTAGCAAACGCAAACTGGGTGGTACCTCCGAGGTCGTTATCGAGGGCATTGGTAACTTGATGATGCAGTTTGCGAAATGCTGTGAGCCGTTGCCTGGCGAGCCAATTATGGGCTTTATTACTCAGGGCCGCGGGGTGTCTGTACACCGTCGCGACTGCGACCAACTGGGGCACTTGCTGCATCAGCATCCCGAGCGTGGTATTGATGTCAGCTGGTCGCGCCAGACCAAACAGGATTATCAGGCCGGCTTGCGTATTTCTGCCATGGACCGTAATGGTCTATTGCACGATATCACCAGCATTTTATCCAATGAGAAAGCCGCGGTATTGCAGATGGACAGTGATGCGGATAGCAGCTCGCAGACTGCAACTATTGTGCTGCAACTGGCGGTAAAAGATAATGAGAGTTTGCAGCGTATTAGTCAGCGCTTGCGACAAATCAACGGTGTTGAACAGGTACAGAGAGTTTAAGCAGTATGAGTGAATTTAAAGGAACTGCCGCCTTAATCGCAGTCATGGAGCGTTTGCGTAATCCTGAGACTGGCTGTCCCTGGGACTTAAAACAAAACTTTGAGTCGTTACTGCCCTATACGATTGAGGAAACTTACGAAGTCGTCGATGCTATTCAATCGGGCGATATGGCTTCAATTAAGGACGAACTTGGCGATTTACTGTTTCAAGTTATTTTTTACGCGCAACTGGCGAATGAGCAGGGCGAATTTAGCTTTGATGATATTGCCGAACACACTGCAAGCAAGTTAGTTCATCGTCACCCTCATGTGTTTGGGACGGATGCTGAACGCAATTTGTCAGATGCTGAAATAAAAGCGCAATGGGAGCAAATAAAGCAGCAGGAGCGCACTAAAAAGGACGCTCGCGCTTCGGTATTTGATGATATACCGAGTCAGTTACCGAGTGTTTTAAAGGCAGCCAAACTGCAAAAACGCGCCTCGTCGGTGGGCTTTGACTGGAACGATGCCGAACCGGTATATGCGAAAGTCGAAGAAGAGATTCAGGAAGTCAAAGAAGCAACCGAACAAGATCACATTGAAGAGGAAGTGGGTGACTTGCTGTTTGCGGTAGTCAACTTAGCCCGTCATAAGCAGGTTAATCCAGAGCGTGCCTTGCAGCGTGCCAACGAAAAATTCAAAACACGCTTTCAGCACATAGAGCAGAGCTTGAGGCAACAAAACAAACACGCTACCGACTGTAACCTGGAACAATTGGAAGAACTATGGCAGGTTGCTAAACAAGAGTAGTCTAGCACACCTTTTATTAAGGAAATTTATATGAAACGGAACTTCTGGATCGCACTTTTAGCATCATTCATCTTGGTCAATGAATACCTTGCAAGCTGGCTGTTAGCGATTTTTGTCGGAGATCTCGATATGCAGCAGGCTTACGCGAGAACCTTTAGGTTTGCGTCTTTCGACAGCTACCTTTTGACTGCATCATTTCGTGCGATTCCTTATATTGCTCTAGCCTTATTAGCGGCAAAATCAAAACTAAGCCTAAGCGCAAACGGCCAAT
The DNA here is from genome assembly GCA_051746345.1 of Pseudomonadota bacterium. Classification (GTDB taxonomy): domain Bacteria; phylum Pseudomonadota; class Gammaproteobacteria; order Enterobacterales; family Alteromonadaceae; genus Idiomarina. The sequence continues at coordinate 91,291 of JBNJEZ010000006.1, read as the reverse complement.
CCATATTATGGCTGATGCTTATAGCTCTTGCAGGTTTCCACCTATATGGATATTGGGGCATGCAGTACGCGTTATTTACGCCTGATCATGCATCTTCGACCTCTGCGCTTGCAGCGATCTTTATTCCCATCTGGGCCCTGGTTATAGGATCCGCCGGCTATGCACTTTTCTACATAGTATCGTTAATTTCCCAGTACCTGAAACGGCATTAGCCGCAACAGCCGGATATATCAGTTTTTTCGCCGGTTTTTACGGCTTTCGCGTCACGAATAATACGCAATGCCGATTGTAAAACGATTAAGGCAATCAGTGTGGCAATTAATAGATCTGGCCAGGCCATTTCGAGTTGCGCTACTAGCAGCGCGGATATGATAACGCCGGTATTCATCAGCATATCATTACGCGAGCAGATCCAGCTGGCGCGGATATTGATATCACCATTGCGCTGACTATAGAGCAATAAAAAACAGGCGATATTAACAGCCAAAGCAAGTCCGGCGATAACGAGCATCGTGTTTACTTGCGGTGAGCTACCAAAGATAAGCCGCTGAGTGACGTCTGTTAATACCAGCAATGCTAGTACCGACTGCAGAGTACCGTTAAAAATTGCCGCATTGGCTTTGTATTTAATGGCTTTACCAACGGCGTATAAACTCACGCCATAAACCAGCGCATCTGCCAACATATCCAGTGAGTCAGCAATTAGACCGCTGGACTCGGCTAGCCAGCCCGCAATAAATTCGACAAAAAACATGACGCCGTTAAGAACCAACACGGTCCATAACAAACGTCGCTGGTTAGTATCAATTTTATCTTGCGATGATGTGCCGCAGCATGAAGACATGTAACAATTCCCTGAATAGCGCTAGCGCGACATGATAACAGATGCCTTTTTATTTGTCGTAACGTAGCTCTTTCGGTATACTATTTTCCCGTCTTAAAGAATTCCCTACACTGACCTGACCAACTGGGTAACACATGGCGACAAATTATATTTTCGTAACCGGCGGAGTTGTATCCTCGCTGGGTAAAGGTATTGCTGCAGCCTCTTTAGCAGCGATTCTTGAAGCACGGGGCCTTAACGTAACCATCCTTAAACTCGACCCGTATATTAACGTGGATCCCGGAACAATGAGTCCGATCCAGCACGGTGAAGTATTTGTCACCGTTGACGGGGCAGAAACCGACCTTGACTTGGGTCACTACGAACGCTTTATCCGTACCCGTATGACACGCCATAACAACTTTACAGCCGGGCGGGTGTACGAGGACATTATTCGACGGGAGCGTAAAGGTGAATTTCTGGGCGCAACCATCCAGGTTATTCCTCACATTACTAACGAAATAAAACGTCGGATAGTTGAGGGTGGAAAAGGCGCAGATATCGCCATTATTGAAATTGGCGGGACGGTCGGTGACATTGAGTCGCAGCCGTTCTTAGAAGCCATTCGTCAGCTTGGTACCGAAGTCGGCCGCGATCATACGCTGTTTATGCATCTTACCTTGGTCCCATTTTTGGGTGCTGCCGGCGAGGTAAAAACGAAGCCAACTCAGCACTCGGTAAAAGAACTTCGCTCTATCGGGATTCAACCGGATATTCTGATTTGCCGTTCGGATCGGTCATTACCAGCCTCTGAGCGTTCAAAAATTGCCTTGTTCACCAACGTTGAAGAGAAAGCTGTTATTGGCTTACGTGACGTCGACAGTATTTATAAGATCCCATCGATGCTGAAATCGCAAGGTTTGGACGAAATTGTCACGCATCGCTTCCGCCTCGACTGCCCAGAAGCAGATTTGAGTGAATGGGAACAAGTGTTGTATCAAGAGTCCAATCCAAACGGCGAAGTTACCGTTGGTTTTGTCGGTAAGTATGTCGAGTTACCGGATGCCTACAAGTCGGTTAATGAAGCATTAGCGCATGCTGGTTTGAAAAACCGTTTGACGGTTAATATCCGCTATATCGATGCACAGGATCTGGAGTCCAAAGGTACGAATAAACTGGCGGACGTTGATGCGATCCTGGTGCCTGGTGGCTTTGGTGATCGCGGTGTTCCGGGTAAACTGATAGCGGCGCAATATGCTCGTGAAAACAACATTCCTTACCTGGGTATATGCTTGGGCATGCAAGTAGCGATGATTGAATACGCCCGCAATGTGGCAAAACTGGCGGATGCCAATAGCACTGAATTTGATCCGGACAGCAAAAATCCGGTAGTGGGGCTTATTACTGAATGGATGGATGCTTCAGGCCAAAAAGAGTTGCGCGACGAGAATTCAGATCTCGGTGGAACCATGCGTCTGGGTTCACAAGAGTGTCACTTAGAACCAGGCAGTAAAGCGATAGAAATGTACGGCTCTGAAACCATTGAAGAGCGTCATCGTCATCGTTACGAAGTGAACAATCATTTTGTTGAGCCGCTACAGCAAGCAGGCTTAAAATTTAGTGGTTATTCGCACGATAAAAAATTAGTCGAAATTATCGAAAACCCAGATCATCCTTGGTTTGTGGCGGTCCAGTTCCATCCAGAGTTTACTTCGACTCCACGCGATGGGCATCCGCTGTTTAAAGGCTTTATTGAAGCTGCCGGTAAGTACAAAAAACAACGTTTAGGTTAATCGAATTTAAGGACAGGACAGAATAATGAGCAAAATTACTCGTATTGTTGCCCGTGAAATCATGGACTCTCGTGGTAACCCAACAGTTGAAGCCGATGTGTATTTAGAATCTGGCCATATGGGCCGCGCTGCTGCCCCTAGTGGCGCTTCGACGGGCTCGCGTGAAGCATTAGAGCTGCGTGATGGTGATAAGTCTCGCTACTTAGGAAAAGGTGTCGAGAAAGCGGTTGCGAATATTAATGAGGCTATCGCTGAAGCCTTAAGAGGTAACGATGCGGACAACCAAACTGCCGTTGATGAAGTAATGCTGCGTCTGGATGGTACTGACAATAAAGAAAACCTCGGTGCCAATGCAATTTTGGCGGTTTCTTTAGCAGTGGCTAAAGCTGCAGCCGCGAGTCAGAACATTGCGTTGTACGAACACATTGCAAACTTGAATAATACGGCTGGAAAATACAGCATGCCATTGCCAATGATGAATATCCTTAACGGCGGTGAGCACGCGGATAACAACGTAGACATCCAAGAGTTCATGATTCAGCCGGTTGGCGCAGAGAGCTTTAAAGAAGGTTTGCGTATTGGTGCAGAAATTTTTCATGCATTGAAGAAGGTACTGCAAAAACGCGGCTTGAGCACTGCCGTTGGTGATGAAGGTGGCTTTGCTCCTAATCTGTCTTCAAATGAAGAAGCTTTGCAAGTGATTGTGGAAGCGGTTGAAGCAGCCGGCTATGAAATGGGTAAAGACGTTACGCTCGCGCTGGACTGTGCCGCGTCGGAGTTTTATAAAGACGGCAAATATAAGTTGAGTGGCGAAGGTAAAGAGTTTGATGCCGCCGGATTTGCTGACTACCTGGCAGAACTTTGCGATCGTTACCCGATTGTTTCCATTGAAGATGGATTAGATGAGAGTGACTGGGATGGCTGGAAAGTCTTAACCGATAAATTGGGCGATAAAGTTCAGCTGGTGGGTGATGACCTGTTTGTTACTAATACCCGTATTTTGCAAGAGGGCATCGACAAGTCGATTGGCAACTCTATTTTGATCAAGTTTAATCAAATTGGTAGCCTGACTGAAACTTTGGCGGCGATTAAGATGGCTCGTGACGCAGGTTATAGCGCAGTAATCTCGCATCGCTCGGGCGAAACCGAAGATGCAACGATTGCTGACCTTGCGGTAGGAACTGCCGCTGGCCAAATAAAAACTGGCTCACTGTGTCGCTCTGATCGCGTCGCCAAGTACAATCAACTTTTGCGTATTGAGGGCGAACTGAATGGCAAAGCGCCTTACCGCGGCCGACAGGAAGTCAACGCTGGTTAAACAACAGGCTGATATTTTTCAGCCTATCGCACAGCACGGTGATTTCGCCGAGCTGTGCGTTGCCCTGTATGAACGGGAATTAAATCAGCTGGCGCAGGTGGATGATATGCCAGCTCCAGCACTACAGCGGCGCTTGGCAAGTCTGCCGTTTTATATTCAACGTGCGGCGCATGGTTGTATTCGCGTGGCGGAAGAATCGCCACTGACACTGGATGTGCAAAATGCCAGTTGGCAAGCACCGCAAGCCAATAAGTGTCCGGCGACTAGCAACACTGCAAGCGCCGCCAAAACTCAGCATCAATGGTTTGCAAAGCACGCTGCGCTGGGCTTAGTGGTTCCGGTTGCCTATCAAACCGCCGAGCTTAAAACGATTTTTCTCGACAGTATCGACCGGGTAGACACCAAGTATAATCGAGTGCATTTAAACTATCGCGGTTGGTTTACTTTTAGCGGCGAAGGCGAAAGTTCAAAAGAAACGCTGTTGAAGCCAAACAAACGCGTGATGACCGCGGCCAGCTGTGGCCATCAGTGGAACCACAAAAGTCGGATAAACCCCCGCACGTTAACCTTAAGAGAGCTATTGTTAGTAGCGACCCTGGACTGGAAAAAGTTTCAGGTCGCCTTGTCTATTGCCCGTTAACCAGGCAGTTAACCCTCAATACGTTTATAGATCCATAGCGAATAGCCCGCCGGAACTAATGCGGCAATTAGTATTGCGGGTAGTATTAACCAAATACTGGTGGTCAGAAATGCGCTGATAAATAGCACCAGCCCAGCCAGCACGAATAGCCAGCCGGCCAAGCGGTGAGTGCGATTCCAGACTTCTTCGTTGGCAAGAGTCCAGGGCGTACGGATGCCAATAAAAAAGTTTTTTCGCAACTTGCCAAAGTAGTTGCCAGTGAGCAGCAATAACAAACCTAAAGCGCCTGATATGATTCGTGTCATTGCTACTTGGTAGCCAAGCGCATAGGCTATCTGCGCTAAGCTGATAACGGCCAGGAAGGCAATAATGATGGTCATCAGTAGCCCAACCACATCGATAAACTCGTTCAGTTTAAATCCCTTTGGCGAAATAAAGGAAAGCACCTCAAATAATAGCCAGGTACCAACCATGGTCAGTGGCAGAATAAGTGCGCCCCAGGGTTTATTCATCCAGCCGTCGACTTCGCCCGCCAGATTCCAGTGCACCGGTATCGCGTCTGATAAGTGAGGGTAGACTAACGCTGTTATTAAGCTTACAGCGGCTATAAATAGCAAACTAATCCATCGGTGTTTTGCTGGAATTTTTTTATCGTTCATGAGTTAACTCCCGGAGAAAAGATCAAACATTAAAGACGCCACATCTTCGAATACAGAAAGGTTAAGCGAATAAATAATTCGCTGGCCGTGGCGTTCAGCGCGCACTAAGTCGGCCTGCTTTAAAATACTGAAGTGGTGGGATAATGATGCCTTTGCCATGTCAAAATGCTCAGCAATATCACCCGCGCTCATTGATTGTCGCTTTAATAAATGGAGTATCCGTCGTCTTGTGGGGTCGGATAACGCTTTAAAAACGGTTTGTTGTTGCATTATGGCAATGTCCTTTATTAGATATTTAGAAATTAGTCTAAATATCTAATAAAAGCAAATAGTGCTAGACATAAAAAAATCGTACCCCCGGAAAGGGTACGATTTATGTAGGGCCAATTAAAAAATTAAGCGGGTTTAATCAATACGAGTTAACCAGTTATGACTATCGGCTTGTTCGCCCCATTGGATAGCGTTCAAATTCTCGCGCAGGCGTTGGGTCGTTGGGCCGCCCTGACCGTTACCAACGGTTATTTGCTGACCATCACGAATTAAGGTGCCGACCGGTGTTAACACCGCTGCAGTACCTGACAATGCGGCTTCACACTCAGGCTTTTGGGCGCGCTCAATCAGTTCATCAACGCTTAATTCACGTTCACTGACCGTCATTCCGGAATCGCGTGCCAGGGTTAAAATTGAGTCACGAGTGATACCATGTAAAAAGCTACTGTCCAGACTTTTGGTAATTATCTCGTTACCATCAATTAACAAGAAATTAGCCGCGCCTGTCTCTTGTACGTCGCCATCGGGGCAGAACAGCACCTGATCCGCCTGATATTCTGAGTGAGCAGCTAATATGGGACCTAATGCACTGGCATAGTTGCCGCCGCTTTTAATCATTCCCATATGGGCCGCGCAACGTGAACCGTTTTCTTCGATAAGTAACTTGAGTGGTTTAATGCCACCTGAAAAATAATCACCAACCGGTGACAACAATATATACAGCATGGAGCTATTCGTCGGATGCGCAGCTTTACCGATAGCTGGTTCGGTACCGATGTGAGTCGGCCGAATATACATCGAGCCCGGAGGTGCCGGAACCTGATGAATATGTTCGCGCACTACATCGATGATCATCTGTTTCAGTAGTTGTTTATCTATCGGCGGTAAAGACAGTAATTGACTACTCTGAGCCATCCGCTCGATGTTCTGATCCATGCGGAAAATATTAATCGAGTTATCGCTGTGCTTGAATGCTTTTAACCCTTCAAAACAGGTGCTTGCGTAATGCAATACGTGTGCCCCGGGGTGCAATTGAATGGCGTCTGAATTAACCAGTCGAGCTGGGCTCCAGTGTTCATTTTCGTAGGTTGCCAAGGTCATTTTTGGCATAAATACGGTACCGAATGCGGCCATATTGTTATCCTTTATTTAAATTTTATGTCGTGTTTTTTGCAGTACCAAAGCACAACGGGTATCTCAAGTATTAAATAGGTGATGAATGTGTACCAAAACCAGTTAACAGAAAAGCTCATCAACAAAAATGGATAGCCAGTTCCCCAGTATTTAAAACCAACGATAAATAACGCTAGTCCAGTCGCGAAAAGATCAAAAAATGCGATTTTGTTAATGTTGTTACCGGCAACTTTTGGGTACAGATGTACGTAGCTGACCAAAATAATAATCAAGTTTAATAAGACCACCAACAGCTCAGCCGGCATTCAATACTCCTAAATCTATCGCGCTAGTCTAAATGCTTTGTAGGATAACAATCATTCCTGACAATAGCATTAAGGCAATGGTTAATTGCCGGAACCGAGACTCAGAAAAATGATGTTGCAGTCGTTGCCCTATAGCCGCGCCGACGATGGCCGCGGGCAATAGGGTTGCGACTAATTGCAAATGCTCGGCTTGATAAATGCCCTGACGAGAAAAATTAACCACATTAGCCACTGCAATAGCGAGGAAAAACAGGCTGAGTGTGGCCCGGAACTGTTGCTTCGGCAGCCGCGCATTGGCTAAGAATAAAACAATCGGAGGGCCGCCCAGTGTCATTAAGCCGTTTAAAATGCCAGAGCTGGTGCCAATCGAAATATAGCCTGCAGTATGCTCTGCGGTGGGCAGTTGGCGGCCGGAAGCCAGTAATGTGGCGACCAGTAGAATCACCAATCCAAGCGCTATTTTTAGCCATTGTTCATTAATATTGAGCAACAGGCTGCCCGCTACTAAAGACGCGACCACGCCCGAAATAATCAGCCATTTCCATTGTGAAGGGCGGGCGGCCTCGCGATTTTTCCAGTAAATGATCGCGGCGACAAAAATATTAATAACGGATAAACTGGGTGTTAGCGTGGTTAGCGGAAACCACAAGGCCAAGATAGGCACAGCGACAAGACCTGAGCCAAACCCGCTAATACCTTGTAATGTTGTTGCCAATAACAACACCATTCCTGCGATAATATATTCGATCACTGCGTTGTATTACCTATATTTAACCTGTCAGACAATAAAATCTGCGCGGCAGCCTTTTCACGCCGCAGATATGTCTTCATAATGACACAAAGAATAATAATGGAGTCAGAGCATGCGAGTGGTGATTTTGCTGCTGTTGACCTTAGTGCTGGCGCTACAATACCGGTTATGGCTTGGAAAAAACAGTCTGCCGGATTATTGGCGTTTGCAGCAAGAAGTCAAGAACCAGCAATTAACCAATCAAAATTTAGAGCGCCGGAATCAGGTGCTCTACGCTGATATCGAGGATCTTCGCGAAGGTGAAGATGCGCTTGAGGAGCGTGCTCGCAACGAACTAGGCATGATAAAAAAAGACGAAGTATTTTTCCGTATCATCCCCGCCACAATATCCAAAGCCCGATTAATCGAGGAATCAGCTGAGGGACCGAGCTCATGAGTGAGTCAGTGCGTATTGCGGCTGTTATTCCCGCTGCCGGCTTTGGCAAGCGAATGCAATCATCGGTACCTAAGCAGTTTCTTACCGTGCAAGGGCGCTCAATATTGCAGCATAGCGTTGATGCGGTTCTACAAAACGAAGCCGTCGAACACGTATTTATTGCGGTTAATGAAAATGCTGACCATCAGTTGCCCTTAAGTAAGCCGAACGTTTCTTTCGTTGCCGGTGGTGATACTCGTGCCGAATCGGTTTTATCAGGCGTTTTACACGCGATAACCCAACAGTATACGCACGTATTAGTGCATGACGCTGCGCGGCCGGGGCTACCCGTTGAAGTATTAGCTGCGGTTATTAAGGCGGGTATTCACGATGATAACGGCGCAATCGTTGCGTTACCGGTTAGAGACTCGTTAAAGCGAAGCGAGCCGGATCAGGCGATAATTTCCACCAATGTGGCTAGAGATAACCTTTGGCAGGCACAAACACCGCAGGTATTTTCCGCGTCGCTGTTGGCCGACGCAATCAGTGAGATGGGTACAGATAATCCAGGTCTGACGGATGAAGCATCCGCCATGGAATTTGTCGGCTACCACCCGAAACTGGTGATGGGCTCACTTAAGAATCTGAAAGTGACTCACCCCGAAGATTTAGAATTGATAACCGCTTTTTTAAAGTCATAACCAAAGGAGAATAATAGTAATGCAGATACGAGTTGGACATGGCTATGATGTACACAAGTGGGGAGCGGATAAACCGCTAATATTAGCGGGCGTCAATATCCCTCACCATAGTGGGTTAATAGCACATTCTGACGGCGACGTAGTCTTGCACGCTATTACTGATGCTTTGCTCGGAGCCATGGCGCTTGGTGATATTGGCCAACATTTCCCGGATACCGATAACCGTTATAAGGGAGCAGATAGCATGCTATTACTGCAAGAAGCGTTGCGGCTGGCCAGTGAAAAAAAGTTTGCAGTGGCAAACTTAGATGTAACCGTGGTAGCGCAGGCTCCTAAGTTGGCGTCTTATATTCAGCCCATGCGGGAATCGATTGCCAAAGGACTCAATACGACTATTGATGCGGTTAACGTTAAGGCAACGACTACAGAAAAGCTAGGCTTTGTCGGCCGGGAAGAGGGAATTGCCTGTCATTGTGTGATGTTGATGACTGCTCAGGGTGAGACAACGAAATGACATTGCCCCGCTTAAATCAAGTAAGAACAACAGCTGCATTTAAACAACAGCCCGAAGATTTCCAAGTCCGCGAGCAGCTGCAAGTGGAGGACGAAGGCGAAGGTGAACATCAATGGCTATGGATCCGAAAAAAGGGCGCCAATACGCGCTTTCTTGCTGAACGGTTGGCGCAGTTTGCGGGTGTGAATCCGCGCCAGGTGAGTTACTCCGGCATGAAAGATCGCAATGCTGTAACTTGGCAGTGGTACTCTGTGCAGCTGCCGGGCAGTGAGTTACTCGATTGGTCGCAAATGGATGTTTCCGGAGTTTCTGTTGAGCGCATTATTCGGCGCACTAAAAAGTTAAAGCTGGGGTTTCATAAAGCGAACCATTTTATTATCAGGTTGCGCGATGTCGCTGATAAAAGCCAGTTTGAAGAGAATTGGAACGCCCTTTGCGAGAAGGGGACGCTGAATTATTTTGGTAGCCAACGATTTGGTCATGATGGGCAGAATGTGAACTCGGCCCGGCAATGGATAGCGGCCGATAAGCCGGCTAAAATTTCCAAGGCTAAACGCAGCCTGTGGTTGTCTGCCTTGCGTTCTTATTTATTCAATCATATTGCCGCGGCTCGCTTTCAGCAGCACGAAGTTACGCCATTGCCTGGCGACTGTGTCATGTTACAAGGCTCTCAGTCTGTATTTACCGTGCAACAGTGGGATGAGGAATTGCTTACCCGACTGGAGAGCGGCGACATTCAATTAACCTGCCCGATGCCCGGTGAAGATGGCCCCGGCAAAGTTGAAGGGCAGGCACGCGAATTTGAGCAGCAACAGTTGAGCGAATACAGCGACTGGATAGCTGACTTTGCAAAGGTGCGGCTTAAGGCCTCGCGGCGCCCCTGGCAGCTATTTTTACAGCAACCTAAATTAACCTGGCAGCAAGCCGACGTAATTATTGAATTTGCATTACCTACAGGAAGTTTTGCAACGACCTGTATCAATGAACTAATCGACCTGGCGGTGACTGATAATGATGAAAATTCTGTTGAGTAATGATGATGGAGTGCATGCTCCGGGGATTCACGCCTTATACCGGGCCCTAAAAGAAGTTGCGGATGTACGCGTGATAGCGCCCGATCGTAACTGTAGTGGTGCTTCTAACTCATTAACTTTGCACAATCCTTTGCGCTTACAAAAGCTCGATAATGGCTTTTACTCGTTGAATGGTACGCCAACTGACTGTGTTCACTTAGGAACCAACTCGCCGTTTGCAGACGAAGTCGATTTGGTGGTTTCAGGTATTAATGATAGCCCTAACATGGGTGATGATGTGTTGTATTCGGGCACCGTCGCGGCTGCGATGGAAGGGCGCTTTAAAGGGTTGCCCGCAATTGCCGTATCGATGGGCGGTAAAGGCCATGATTACTATGAAACCGCTGGGCGCGTCGTCGCCGATATTGTCAAGGCAATGGAAGATAACCCGCTACGGTTGGATACGGTGCTTAATATCAACGTTCCTTATACCACCTATGATAAGTTAAAAGGCACTCGGGTAACGCGGCTGGGGCGTCGCCATCGCGCTGAAACAATGGTACATGATAGAGACCCCTTTGGTCGGGAAATCTTTTGGTATGGCCCCATCGGACATCATGCCGACGACGCGCCTGATACCGATTTTACCGCTATTCACGAAGGTTATGTATCAATTACTCCGTTAAGTTTGGATATGACCGCTAAGCGACATAAAGACACTCTTACTGAATGGTTATCAGCAGAAAAATGACAAAATTTGCCTCATCCGGCGGCGCTAAAAAGCTTGTTAACGTGTTGCGTCAGGCCGGTATTACCAATGACAAAGTGCTCTCCGTTATTGAACAAACACCACGGCAGTTTTTTATGCCAGAATCGCTGGCTCATAAGGCTTATGAGAACACGGCACTGCCTATCGGTAATGGTCAGACAATATCGCAACCATTGATGGTAGCGACGATGACGCAATTACTGATCCAGCACAACTGTAGTCGCGTGCTGGAAATTGGAACGGGGTCGGGCTACCAAACGGCGATTTTAGCTCAGTTAGTGGATCAGGTGTTTAGCGTAGAGCGGATCGCGCAATTGCAATACCAGGCAAAGCGGCGTCTGCGTAACCTGGATTTGCACAACGTTGCGATGCGTCATGGTGATGGCTGGGAAGGCTGGCGCAGTAAGGCACCGTTTGATGGCATTATTGTTACTGCAGCTGCGGCACAGATACCGGACGCGTTAGTGGAACAGCTAGCCGATGGTGGTGTGTTAATTATCCCGGTTGGTGAACAACAGCAGACGCTGACCGTATTGCGCCGCTTTGGAGATGATATTGAACAGCAACGGATTGGTGATGTTCGATTTGTACCGTTAGTAAAGGGTGAGTTACTTTGAAAATATTCTCGGCACTATATGATCGAGTATTGCAGTGGACGCAACACCCCAAAGCCGACTGGCTACTCGCCGCTTTAAGTTTTACCGAATCAGTTATTTTTCCTATCCCGCCAGATGTCATGCTGGCGCCAATGGCGATGACGCAACCCAAACGGGCCTGGCGACTAGCGGGGCTAACCACAATCGCGTCAGTAGCGGGTGGAATACTTGGGTATCTTTTAGGGTATTGGGCTTACGAAAGTCTGGTTTTGCCAGCGGTTGAATCACTCGGTTATGAACAGAAACTGGAGCAAGTAACTGAATGGTTTAAGCACTATGGCATCTGGATTGTTTTTATTGCCGGATTTTCACCCATTCCGTATAAATTGTTTACGGTAACGGCGGGTGTTATGCAGATGGCGTTTTTACCCTTTGTAATAGCTTCTGCCATTAGCCGCGGGCTGCGATTCTATCTGGTTGCCTGGTTATTAAAAACGGGTGGGCCAGCTATGGCTGTTAAATTACGGCTTTATGTGGATCGTATCGGCTGGGCTGTTGTGATACTGGCTGTGCTCGGGTATGTTATTTATCGAGCAAGTCGTTAAGGACAACTCATGGACGTGAGACCTCGGCACGCATCGCCAATCACAGTTGTTATCGTTTTTATCGGGCTGATCAGCCTAATCAGTGGTTGTTCTAGTCGTTCTACGCCAGCACCGGTGGAAGAGCTCTACACTGGCAAAACTTACAAAGACTATGAAGCCAACTCTTTAACGGATAAAACCTATCAGGTGGAAGCCGGTGAAACGCTTTACTCCATTGCTTTTCGTGCTAATAAAGACGTCAACCGATTGGCGAAACTTAATAATTTGTCAAAGCCTTACGTTATTTATCCCGGACAACTTCTAAAGCTAAAGGGCGATGTCGCGCAGCAGCGTCCGACTTCTCCAGTTGCTGAAACTAAACCGAATAACAATACTGGTTCTAGCTCTCAAAAAGATATAAAGCAGCCCGTTGCCAAGACTCAACAGAAAGAGTATGGTCAAAAAGTAGACAAGAAAAAAACAGTTGCAAAACAAACAGCTAAGGCGAAAAGTCAAACGTCAGAGAAACCAGAAAAAAGAGCTATAGCCGCTGCGCCACAGCCTAGGCAACAGAACGTGGAAAACCGCGATATTCAATGGCGCTGGCCATCGACCGGCAAGATTATAAAAGAATTTTCGGTCGCGGAGCGGGGTAATAAAGGATTAGATTTTTCCGGTCAGCGGGGCGATCCGGTGATCGCAGCAGCGGCTGGGAAGGTAGTTTATGTGGGGGACGCGTTACGCGGTTTTGGTCGTTTAATTATATTGAAACATAACGATGATTTTATAACCGCGTATGCCCACAACGACAAAATTCTTGTTCAAGAACAAGATTGGGTAGATGTTGGTGAAACGATTGGAGAAATGGGGGATTCGGGTTCGCAGCGAGTGAAGCTTCATTTTGAAGTTCGCTATCGAGGAAAGTCGGTGAACCCACGCCACTATTTACCAAAATCCCGCTAGTGAAGGCGCGGATTGATAATAATAATAAAAGGATAAGGAAGTCAGCGTGTCGTTCGTCACGAAGTAGAAAACAAGGGGAAGTTGTTATGAGTAGGACTAAGCCAGAGCTGATAGAAAATGACGGCCTGAATGCAGACGCTGTGGACGAAGAAAACCAAATCTCTGAAACTGAGGACGTTGCTGATCGAGTTGCAGAGGTCGAAGAAGCAGCACTAGAAGAGGCTTTATCATCAGGTTCGCAGTATCAGCGAAAAATGGATGCCACCCAAATGTACCTGGGTGAGATAGGCTTTTCACCTCTATTAACAGCGGCCGAAGAAGTGTTTTACTCAAGGCGTGCGCTGAAAGGCGATCAAGCCGCTCGGCGACGTATGATTGAGAGTAATCTGAGATTGGTGGTTAAGATAGCACGGCGTTACTCTAACCGAGGGCTGGCGCTGTTAGACTTGGTTGAAGAGGGCAATTTAGGATTGATTAGAGCCGTAGAAAAATTTGATCCTGAACGCGGTTTTCGATTTTCAACCTACGCCACCTGGTGGATTCGCCAGACCATAGAACGCGCTATTATGAATCAGACGCGAACCATCAGGTTGCCGATTCATGTGGTTAAAGAACTGAATGTTTACCTTCGCGCAGCTCGGGAGCTTGCGCACAAGCTGGATCACGAACCTACCGCTGAAGACATTGCCCGCAGTTTGGATAAACCGGTCGCGGATATTAATAAAATGCTACGCTTAAATGAACGTATCGCGTCTGTTGATATGCCGATGGGCGGAGACGGCGACAAAGCTCTATTGGATTTGTTGACCGATGACAGCGATGGTGGCCCTGAGGGCGTTTTGCAAGATGGCGATTTGAAGGAGCGTATTACCGAATGGCTAGATGCTCTTAGCCCCAAGCAAAAAGAAGTACTTGCACGTCGGTTTGGATTATTAGGCTACGAAGCCTCTACTTTGGAGGATGTTGGCTACGAAATTGGACTAACCCGTGAACGGGTCCGTCAAATACAGGTAGAAGCTCTGCGTAAGTTACGTGACTTTCTTAAACAGCGGGGTCTTACGCTGGACTCACTATTTTCTCCCAATTAATAAAAGGCGCTCATTTGAGCGCCTTTTTCCATTCATAGAGCAAATCAAGTGCTTGTTTAGGAGTCAGGTCGTTAATATCTAACTCTTTTAATTGACCTTCGAGCGCCGTCACTTCGTTATCAATAGGTTGTTCTGGTAACGGTTCCGGTAACGGCAATGTTTGTTGGGTTGTCTGAGCCTCTGCTTCCAAACTCTGTAATTTCACTTTTGCTGCTTTAATGACCATTTGCGGAACACCTGCCAGAGCGGCGACTTGCAAACCAAAACTTTGATTTGCGGAACCATCTTTGACCCGATGTAAGAACACAATGCTGTCGTTGTGTTGTTGTGCCTCTACATGCACATTAACTGTTGCAGGTAAGCGTTCAGCCAGCTCGGTGAGCTCAAAATAATGGGTTGCAAACAGCGTTAAACAGGTACTGTTAATAGCCAGATGTTCAGCTACCGCCCATGCCAGTGATAAGCCGTCATAAGTTGAAGTGCCACGGCCTATTTCATCCATTAACACTAAACTTTGTGGAGTGGCGTTATGCAGTATATTGGCGGTTTCGGTCATTTCCACCATAAAAGTAGAGCGACCGGAAGCAATATCATCAGCGGCGCCAATACGTGTGAAGATTCGGTCAAATTGACCGATGCTGGCTGATTCCGCAGGTACAAAGCAACCCATATGAGCGAGGATGACAATTAACGCTGCCTGTCGCATATAGGTCGATTTACCGCCCATGTTCGGACCAGTAATCATCAGCATTTTACGATCCGGTGTTAGGCTGATGTCATTTGCAATAAATGGCTCATCACTAAGCCGTTCAATAACCGGGTGACGCGATTGGCGTAGCTGCAACAAGTTATTTTCGTTAGCTAATTGGGGCCGGCAGTAATTTTCTTCTAATGCCAGCTGCGCAAAGGCAGCCAAAGTGTCTAGTTCAGCGACTGCTGCGGCGCTTTGTTGTAGTTCGGCAACCCAGGGTAAACAATGATCAAATAATTGATCATATAACCATTTTTCGCGGGCTAACGACTTCGCTTGTGCCGTTAGCACTTTATCTTCGTGCGCTTTTAGCTCAGGAATAATATAGCGCTCGGTATTTTTAAGAGTTTGTCGACGTTGATATTCGGCCGGTATATCGCCTGAGGCATTGCGCGATACTTCAATAAAATAGCCATGTACTTTGTTATAGCCAACCTTAAGAGTGGCAATACCGGTTCGTTGTCGTTCTCTGGTCTCAAGTTGGGTCAAATAGTCAGTGGCTCCTGACGCCAAATCGCGCAATTCATCCAGCTGCTCATCATAGTCCTTAGCGATTACTCCACCATCCCGAATAAGCATCGGTGGCTGCTCGATAATTGCTCTGCTTAATAGGTCTTGTAGCGGTTCAAATTCGGCAATACGTTCAGCGATAAAAGCCAGTGATGGCAGAGCACAATCGGCTTTTATCTCGGGCAATAATGCCAGGCTATCGCGTAGCCGCGCAAAGTCCTTGGGTCGGGCACTACGCAGCCCAATGCGAGCGACGATTCGCTCAATATCAGCCAGCTGCTTTAATTGTTGTTGTAAGGTTTTATAACGCTCATCGTCACTTAACCCTGCAACGGCGTCGTAGCGCTGTTGCAGTATCTTATGGTCACGGATCGGGCGTTGCAGCCAACGTTGGAAATTGCGACTACCCATCGCTGACACGGTTTCGTCGAGTACCGCGGATAAGTGTGTGTCTGCTGCGGCTAAGCTTTGCTGCAGTTCCAGGTTACGGCGTGTCGCTGCGTCAAGAATAATAGCGTCATCGGGTGGCTCCTGCAGCAATGCGCGAATATGGGGTAACGCGGCTCGTTGCGTTTCTTGTACATAATGCAGTACTGCACCGGCGGCACTTAATAATGGACTGTGGTCTTCGATTCCAAAGCCACGTAAATGTTGCGTATTAAACTGGCGGGTTAAAAGACCCTGAGCTGTATCAATATCAAATTCCCAAACAGCCCGCCGACAGCAACGGGTAGCCGCTAGCGGCAATTGGCTCAATTCAAACCCTTCCGGGTACAGGAGTTCTGCGGGTTGCAAGCGCTGTAACTCGGCGGCTAATTGCTCGCGTGACTGAGCGGACGACAGCCAAAAGCGACCACTACTCAGTTCTAAAGCGGCGATAGCAAAGCCGTTTTTCAATGGATTTATAGCAGTCAGTAAGTTTTGCTGACGCTCGCTCAGCAATGACTCATCGGTAATAGTCCCGGGGGTTAATATGCGAACGACTTTACGTTCTACCGGTCCCTTACTGGTGGCTGGATCGCCAATTTGTTCGCAAATGGCAACCGACTCGCCTTTATTAACTAACCGTGCTAAATAGTTTTCCACCGCGTGGTAAGGAACACCGGCCATTGGTATTGGCTCGCCATTGCTAACGCCGCGTTTGGTTAATGAAATATCAAGTAATTGTGCCGCACGTTTAGCATCATCAAAGAAAAGTTCGTAAAAATCTCCCATTCGATAGAACAATAACATGTCCGTATGTTCAGCTTTTATACGTAGGTATTGCTGCATCATGGGTGTGTGTGATTGGATCGTCTGTTCAGAAATGGCTGATGCTGGCATACTTTAAATTATCTTTTTTTGGGATGCGAAAGTTATGGTAACAAGCCAACAAAACTGGGCGCAACTGATATCATTAGCTACGGCGGTCGGCGAAGCCCTGACACAAAAACAACAGACTTTAGCCACCGCAGAGTCTTGTACTGGCGGAGGTATAGGATACGTGATTACCGAAGTCGCGGGAAGCTCTGCTTGGTTTAACGGCGGATTAATAACCTATACTAACGCGTTGAAACAACAGTGGCTGCAAGTACCAGAGTCGGTGCTGGATTCCGTCGGAGCTGTTTCTGCAGAATGTGTAGCTGCAATGGCGCAAGGCGCACGTAAAGCGGCAACCGCCGATTGGGCTATTGCCGTGAGTGGCGTTGCCGGTCCGGGAGGGGGCAGTGACAGTAAACCGGTTGGTTTAGTTTGGATCTGTATCGCCGGAGAAAACTACTGTGAAACGTTATCAGAGGTGTTCACCGGCGACCGCCAAGCGGTGCGCGAAAAGACCATTGCAAGGGCGTTATCGGTGTTGTTAAAAAATTTAGAACAATGACTTGATACTGTGGAAACATACAGTATACTGTTTATAAAACCAGTAATTAATATTTGGAGCATAATATGAGCAACGATCGTTCAAAAGCACTGGATGCAGCACTTGGACAGATTGAACGTCAATTTGGTAAAGGTTCAATCATGCGTCTGGGCGACAACCAGACCATGGATATCGACTCGGTCTCTACTGGCTCATTAGGGCTGGATGTTGCACTCGGCATTGGCGGTTTGCCATTTGGCCGTGTGATTGAAATATACGGTCCTGAAGCCAGTGGTAAAACGACGCTGACATTACAAGTGATTGCCGAGGCACAAAAATCCGGTAAGACCTGTGCGTTTGTCGACGCTGAACATGCTCTGGATCCAATTTATGCTGAAGCGTTGGGTGTGCAAGTTGATGACTTGCTGGTGTCTCAACCCGATACCGGTGAACAAGCCCTGGAAATCTGCGATATGTTGGTACGCTCTGGCGCCGTCGACGTGGTGATTGTTGACTCGGTAGCAGCATTGACGCCAAAAGCTGAAATTGAAGGCGAAATGGGTGACAGTCACGTTGGTCTGCAAGCCCGGCTGATGTCTCAGGCATTGCGTAAGCTGACCTCGAACATCAAAAAATCAAATTGCATGTGCATCTTCATCAACCAAATTCGTATGAAGATAGGGGTAATGTTTGGTAACCCTGAGACTACTACTGGTGGTAATGCGTTAAAATTCTATTCATCGGTACGTCTTGATATTCGCCGCACAGGTGCTTTGAAAGAGGGTGATGAAGTTGTTGGTAACGAAACCCGCGTAAAAGTAGTTAAAAATAAAGTTGCACCTCCCTTTAAAGAAGCGAACTTCCAAATTCTTTATGGCCGTGGCATTTCGAAAGAAGGTGAGCTTATTGACCTGGGCGTTAAGCACAAAATGGTCGACAAAGCAGGCGCTTGGTATAGCTACAACGGCGACAAAATTGGCCAGGGCAAAGCTAACTCAATGAAGTTTATGCAGGAAAACCCGAAAATTGCCGATGAGCTAGAAGGCCGTTTGCGTGAGTTGCTGCTGGCGAAGCCGGTGAAGAAGACAAAAGAAGACAGAGAAGCAGAAAAAGCCGAGAAGGCCGCTAAAGCTAAAGCCGACGACGACTTATCTCTGACCTAACCAATGATGCGCGCGGAAAACATCTCTTGATGTAATTTCGCGGCATAGGCATCTGTCATTCCAGCCAGGTAATCTGCAATAACCCGTTGTGGATTACCTGCTTTTCCCTCATCAAGACTGTTTTTTTCTAACACGTATCGTTGTTTGGTGTTTTCCGGGAGCAGCCGCTCAGGATCCACCGATAAAGCATCGAATAGTTCCATAACAACTTGTTGTCCTTTAAATTCCTGCACCTGCATTTCTGGCTTTCTGATGACAAAGCGGAAAATAAACTGTTTGAGGGCGTTTAATAACTGTTGTTCAGAGACACCTAAGTTTGCTTGGTATTGTAATAATGGCTCTTCAAATCGTGCGGAATACGTTTCTAGTCTGGCAGAAGTAAGCAGACGATTGACTAACCCACCGATAGCGCGTTTACGCTGATAGTGTTGGTCGGAAAATAACTGATCGGTTAGCTCGGTGGCGTTAAAGTCGGTAAGTTGCTGCTCTAGCTCCTGCAACAGGTCAAACATTTGGGCCATCCATAACTCTCTATTAATCAGCCCAACAACAATGGCATCTTCAAGATCATGCACGCCGTAGGCAATATCATCGGCTAATTCCATAATCGAAGCATCGACACTTTTAAATTGACTGTGGCCATGTGAACGTTCTGAGGGAGTCTTTGAAAATGTCTGTAATTGTTGCTTGTCATTGTCTGATAAAATGTTAAAAGTCCAGGATAACGCCTGCTGATCGTCGTCATATAAAGCCTTTGCTGGTAGCCAGTCGCGGGTCGGCAAATGCCGGAAATTATTGATATCACCAGGTAAACTCTTTCTGCAGGCCTGACTCATTGTGACTGGATACTTTAAGAGCCCTAACAGGGTGCGTCGACATAGGTTCATTCCCGCTGAGGGTGTGTAGGCTTCAAGCTGCGTCACTATCCTGAATGTCTGCCCATTGCCTTCAAAGCCACCGTGGTTTCGCATCATATAGTTTAAGGCAATTTCACCACCATGCCCGTAGGGCGGATGACCAATATCATGGGCCAGACATAACGATTCTATTAATGGCTCGGATAGCTTTAGATCGCGTGCGAGATCAGTCTGGTGGTGCTGAAAATGCACCACCAGACTACTACCAATTTGGCTAGCCTCTAATGAATGAGTGAGGCGAGTGCGAGGGAAGTCGTGCATGCCGATATACATAACTTGTGTTTTAGCCTGTAAACGGCGAAAAGCAGCCGAGTGCAGAATACGAGCTTTGTCTTTTTGAAAAGGATTGCGCGTGTCCCCAGTGCGTCCCGCTGAGACCGAGTTTTGTATTCGTTCAAACCAAGATTCTGATATGTGCATGGTTACTTCCTACTTGCCTTAATTTTGTACCGATGCTGCCCAGTTCGCTGCTTTTTGATACATGTCGATAAGGTCTTTCTCCGGGAGTTTTAACTTTTTTGCGGCACGAGCAATCTCTTCCCAATGAATACGCTCAATCGCCTCTGCTGTGGATAAGAAGAAGGCAATGGCTCCTTTTTTCAAGAGCAGCGCTGAGCGGATCGAGTTACCAGCATGAATATGATTCAATAAGTGTTCTAATTCATCATCCATCAAGGCATCAAGTTTTGAGAGTAGGCCCGATAGAAACGCCGTTCCTGGTTCGGCTCCGTAACGATGGTTGGTCTGCGCTAATTGTTCACAAAAATGAGCCCGGGCGATGGATAAACGAGTCAGCTCATTAGGCTTAGCCTCTGCCAGTGAGGCGGTTGCTATAATTGCCACAAACTTTCTTATTTCTTGCTGTCCGAGTCTTACAACTGCTTGTTTGAGTGAAGTGATGTCTGATTGGCGGGCAAAAAAAGCTGAATTAACAAAGCGTAATAATTTATAAGAAACCCCGGTGTCACGTTCCACTATTTCAGCGATTTCGTCGGGGTTATAATCCTCAGCAGTGACCTTCTCCAGCAACTCCATATAAACTTTCTGAGAGGCGGATAGTGAGCGGCGTTGGATAATCTCTGGCCGGGCAAAGAAGTAGCCTTGAAAGTAATTAAAACCAAGCTCTAAAGCTTGTGAATATTCTTTATAATCCTCGACCTTTTCGGCCAAATATTGACCTTCAAAGCCCTTATGAGCGGACATTTGTTGCTTAATCTGGGTGATCGATAACAGCCTGAAGTCCATTTTTATGATGTCGATATAAGGTAAAAATCGGGCCCATTGTGGAGTAAACTCAAAGTCATCTAACGCAACAGTGTAACCTTTTTCTTTTAACGATTTTACGGCGGCGAAAACCTCATCCGTGGGAGGGATAGTCTCTAGTAGCTCGACGACAACGGATCGTTTTGGCAGCAGTTCGGGTAAACTAGAACAAATAGACTCTTCGGTAAAGTTTATAAATGCTTTATTATTATTCCCGGTTAATGCTTCAATGCCGCTGCTAAATTCGCTGTTCTCAATGAGTCGGTGAGTTGCTTCATCAGAATCAATAGCGGGGAACGCATTGTCGAAGCCGTCGCGAAATAATAGTTCATAGGCGTAAAGTGCTCTCTTGGCATTAAAAATCGGTTGCCGGGCAAAATAAAAAATCACCGAGTTTTCCTTATTGGTAGGTTACCATTTTATGCTACAAATATTGAAATCTAGTGTACGGACAAAATAGGGAATTGGGAAGAGTATCCATGTCGGAAGTCAAAGTTGCATTAGCGCTGGGTTCAGGCGCTGCCAGAGGGTGGTCACATATCGGGGTTATCAAGGCTCTAGAAGAAATGGGCGTGCGCGTGAATATGGTTGGAGGCACGTCTATTGGTTCATTGGTTGGTGCTGGTTATGCATCTGGCCGGTTAGCGGAAATTGAAGATTGGGTTTGTAATATGGGCCGCTGGGAGGTCTGGAACTTACTCGACTTCGGTTTTAATCAGGGCGGACTAATCGGCGGCGAAAAAGTATTTAACGAAGCTCGCGAACAGTTCGGTTCAAAAACCATTGAAGAATTACCCATTACTTATGGTGCAGTTTCTACTGATTTGTACAGTGGCAGGGAGATATGGTTGCGAGAGGGGGATTTGTACGATGCCTCACGCGCTTCTTGTGCGATGCCCGGTATTCTTGCACCCAAAGCAATAGATGGACGTTGGCTAATTGATGGGGGCTTAGTTAATCCGGTACCAGTTTCATTATGCCGAGCCTTAGGTGCTGACTTTGTTATTGCAGTGCATCTTAACTCGCAGCTTAACTCCAAATCGTTGGAACGAAGAGGGCGTAATATTCCGCCACAAACCGAGGCTGAAGAAGTGCAGAAACGAGAGGCTGAGGCTCGAGAAAAATCTGATGAATCTGGATTTTTTGAAAACTTCTGGTCTGGCAGTCAGCATTACTTTGATCATCTAAAAGGGCGGCTTAAGGCAAACCCACACAAGCCACCGGGCATGTTTAGCGTGATGTCGAGCTCTATTGATATTATGCAGGAGCGTATTACTAAAGCACGCATGGCAGGTGATCCGCCGGATATATTGATTCAACCTAAATTGGGCCATATCGGCATTATGGAATTTGATCGTGGCAGCGAAGGTATCGATATTGGTTATGAGACCACGCACCGTATGCGTGATCTCATTATGGATGAGATAGAGCTGTATCGAGAGCGGCGTGGCTAATAACCCGCCGCATGGCCATCTTTGCGGCTTTCTGAGGCACCGTAATACACATCTTCCTGATGGTTTTTCCAAATTGCCTGATAGCCACCGAATGGGCCGACAGCTTCTTGCAGGGTATGGCCCATTTTAATCAGTTCCCGGCGGGTATTTTTAGAGAAACCATTTTCTAAGTGAATTGTGCCACCATCCGTCATGGTTTGACCGGTAGGCTGACCAGAACCTGTATGTAAAATACGGGGCGCATCACCGGCTTCCTGTAAGTTCATCCCAAAGTCGAGAATATTGATCAGGATTTGGGCATGCATTTGTGGCTGAGTCGCACCGCCCATTACGCCATAACTCATTACCGGCTTGCCGTCTTTAGTAACAAACGCCGGAATAATCGTATGAAAAGGGCGCTTGCCGGGTTCAAATACGTTGTTATGGCCTTCCTGCAAAGAAAACAACTCGCCGCGGTTTTGCAGTACAAAACCAAGTCCTGTTGGTGTGACTCCAGAACCCATACCACGGTAGTTACTTTGAATAAGAGAGACCATATTGCCGTCTTCATCGGCAGTCGTGAGATAGATGGTATCGCCCTCTGTTGGCGGATTGCCAGGCTCAACCGCTGCCGCCGGCATATTAGAGTCTATTAGTGCGGCACGCTCGCGAGCGTAATCTTTATCCAGCAACCCTTGTACCGGAATGTCATTAAATGCAGGGTCTGAGTAGTATTTTGCACGGTCTTCAAACGCCAGTTTTTTAGCTTCGACAAAGTGATGGATATATTCGGCGCTGTCGTAACCCATTTCAGTAAGATCAAAATTTTCAAGAATATTTAAGATCTGCTGGGCGGCAATTCCCTGAGTATTAGGGGGCAGTTCCCAAAGATCGTAACCACGGTAATTGCTTGATACAGGCTCAACCCAGGTTGATTCATGGTCAGCGAGATCTTCGTAGCTTAAAAAGCCATTGTGTTGTTGAACAAAAGAGCTAATAGTTTTGGCAATCTCACCTTGGTAAAATACGTCGCGACCCTGGTCTGCCAGTTTTTGTAGCGTATTTGCTAAATCCGGGTTTTTGAAACGCTCGCCTTTTTGCGGCATTTCGCCATCTTTCATAAAGACTTCGGCAAAGCCGGGAATGTCTTTTAATACTTCACCATTGCGCCCAAAATAATAGGCAATCACTTCAGTCACCGGAAAGCCGTCATTTGCATACTGAATCGCTGGATTTAGTATTTTATCCATCGATAACTTACCGAATTTTTGGTGTAACTCAAACCATCCGTCCACGGTGCCGGGTACTGAGATTGGCAGAACTCCGCGAGCTGGAATACTGTCATAACCGTTGTCGATGAAATACTCACGGCTTAAGGACTTAGGCGACCGGCCCGATGCATTAAGTCCGTATAGTTGCTCATCCTCTGCATTCCAGACAATCGCAAATAAATCGCCGCCAATACCGTTGCCGGTGGGCTCGACAAGGCCTAGTAATGCGTTAGCAGCGATTGCTGCGTCAATGGCATTACCACCTTGCTGCATGATATCTAAGGCGACCTGTGTCGCTAACGGCTGACTGGTTGCTGCCATTGCGTTAGGTGCCATAGCTTCAGAGCGTGTTGCAAAGTGGTGGCCGGTAATACGATCAGCTGCGTTACCGGGCGATACTGACAAGGTGCAACCCAACGCAAGGGCGCACGAGAGCATGGTAGTTTTCATTATTCTGTCCTCTACTAAACGGTTCTATGACTATAGACACAAAAAAGGGCCGCGACAGCGACCCTTTTATCGTTATTTATCGATGATTAATGACCTTATCCGCAATTTATTTTTGCGTGTGGTAGTAGTCGTCGATAATTTTTTCCATTTCTTCGAACTTATTCTGCAGTTCAGGCGCTGGTTCAGCGGTAAGTTTACTGAAGATAATAACGGCAAGTACTGACACAATAAAGCCTGGTACTATCTCGTAAACATAGGCGCTTAACTGCTGACCACCGAACTCTGGACCATAAATCCAGAACAAGACTGTTGCGGCACCTAACACCATACCGGCTAAAGCACCGTGGCGGTTCATGCGCTTCCAGAACAAGCTAAGGATGACGACTGGACCAAAGGCCGCGCCAAATCCTGCCCAAGCGTTAGAAACCAGTGTTAATACCGTGTTTTCCGGGTTCCATGCTAACCAGATTGCTACTAAAGACACTAAAAGTACTGATAGACGGCCTACGGCCACCAATTCTTTTTGGCTTGCGTCTTTACGCAAAAATGCCTTGTAGAAATCTTCTGTTAATGAGCTTGAGCTCACTAATAGTTGCGATGAGATGGTACTCATAATAGCTGCCAGAATAGCCGCTAATAAGAAGCCACCAATCAATGGATGGAACAAGAATTGTGAGAAGATAATAAAGATGGTTTCAGCGTCACCCAGCGTCATTTGTGTTTCGTCGACATAAGCGATACCCACGAAACCGGTTGCCATGGCACCGATGATGGCAAAAAACATCCAGGTAATACCGATGCGACGCGCACTTTTAATAGCGCTGACTGAACGAATTGCCATAAAGCGCACGATGATATGAGGCTGGCCGAAATAACCAAGACCCCAGGCCAACAGCGAAATTACCCCCAGCGTCGCTAGGTTTTCACCGGTAGCTCCGTTCTTAAAGAAGTCGAGGAAGTCCGGATTTATCTCGCGGACACCGGTTACCACGTCGCTGTAGCCGCCCATTTCGGCAAAGGCCACGATCGGTACCAGTATTAGCGCAACAAACATGATGCAACCTTGTACAAAGTCGGTCATGCTCACTGCCAGGAACCCACCAAATAGCGTATATGCGCAGACCACACCGGCTGTAACCCAGAGGCCCGTGGTGTAGTCCAAGCCGAAGGAGCTATCGAATAGCTTACCTCCTGCAACTAAGCTGGCTGAAGTGTATAGCGTAAAGAAAATTATAATGACCACTGATGAGAAGATGCGTAATTTACGGCCTTCATCATTAAAGCGGTTGGCAAAGTAATCAGGAATGGTAATGGAATCGTTGGCAACCTCGGTATAAGTACGTAAGCGAGGTGCGACAATGATGTAGTTGAGATAAGCACCAATGACCAAACCCACAGCAATCCACAACTGGGAAACGCCTGAGACGTAAATAGCTCCGGGTAAGCCCATCAGCATCCAGCCACTCATGTCTGAAGCACCCGCAGATAACGCGGTTACCGCTGGGCCTAAGCCGCGGCCACCGAGCATATAGCCGGATACAGAGTCTGTTGCTTTCTTATAGGCGTATAGCCCAATGCCTAGCATTACAATAAAATACAGCGCTAGCGATATCAGAGTACCTGTTTCCACATTAAACTCCCTTAATTTTAGTTAGAGCGACGTTAGCGCTTCTGTCGCTTTTTATTTGAGTGTTCTGTCGATAGATGTTCATGCAGCAACTGTTCTACATAGGGTTCCTGCGGCTCATTTAATAATAGTTCTGTTTGTTCAAACGATATCATTTTACCACGATACAAAATTAAGATCTTGTCGGCAATGTGTTTCACGATCTGCGGTGAATGAGTCACGAAAATATAGGAAATACCCATTTCTTGCTGTAGATCGAGCATTAGGTTAATGATTTGTGCTCTAACGGATGGGTCAAGAGCGACCAGTGCTTCATCGGCAACAATAATTTGTGGCTCTAAGGTGATTGCCCGCGCAATCGCAACCCGCTGTTTTTGCCCGGTTGATAACATGTGTGGGTAAAACTCATAGTGCTCACCTAACAGGCCAACTTTGCGCAGTACCTGCTCGACATATTGATAGCGTTGCTCAGTATTCATGTCGGTATTGAATAACAACGGCTCCTCGAGTTGTTGGCCAATAGTGCGCTGGCTGTTCAGTGACTTTTCGCTATCTTGAAAAATCATCCGGATATTCTGACAGCGTTGCTTGGTATTATTATCGTAGAGTTTTTGTCCGTTCAGATAAATCGCACCGCCAGACGCAGACTCCACGCCTGCGACTAGTTTAGCCAGGGTCGATTTACCCGATCCTGTCTCGCCCATGATGGCTAAGGTTTCGCCGGCTCCGAGAGTAAATGATATCGGCTCTACCGCAACGGACCTTGGGCTCCATGGCCAATCACGACGCCCGCGAAAGGTCTTAGTTAAGTCTTTTACTTCAAGTACCTGGCTCATGATTCAGGCTCATTTAACGGAAAGTGACAGTGAAATAATTGTTGCTCACGAGAACTGACTTCCGGTGCTTTTACACACTGTTTTTGTGCATAAGGGCACCTGGGTCCTAAGCGGCAACCAATCGGCATATGGCGCAAGGTTGGCACCGCACCCGGTAAGGTTGGCAAGCGTGATTTACGGGCTAAGTCACTGTGGCTTTGTAAAGACATCCGAATCATGGAGTCGGTGTATGGGTGAGCAGGGCGCTCCAATATTTTACTGGCATTACCCGTTTCCATTAACTGACCACAATAGAGTAATGTCAGATTTTGAGTTGCCGGTAAAATGGAGGCCACATCCTGCGTTATTAATAACACCGACATATCCTGACTTACTGCGAGTTTGGTTAACAGCCGCTGAATTTGGTCGCGAGTTGAGGGCTCCATGGCCGTGGTTGGCTCATCGGCAATCAACAGTTTTGGTCGGTGAGCAACAGCAATAGCGATGCTGACTTTTTGCGCAACGCCTTCCGACAGCTCAAATGGGTAGCTTTTAAGTACGCTATCGTGATCACGAATACCGACCCGGTGCAGTAATTGTTTAGCCCGAGTCTTGCGATCCAAGCGGCGACGCAAAAAGGTTCCAGTGACATCACCGGTGGGAATTGCTTCGTTAATTTGCTGCTCAATAGTATTATTGGGGTCCAAATAGGCAGCGGGATCCTGAAAAATCATTGCCATATCGCGGCCGGTCACCGCGCGCCGCTGTTTTAGATCCATTGCTAACAAATCCTGGCCATTCCACCAGAGGCGATCGGCTGTTACGCGCCAAGCCGGATTAATAACACCGATAATCGCTTTGGCTAACAAGCTTTTGCCGGAACCTGACTCACCAACAATAGAATGAATCTCTCCGCTTTTTAGCTGTAAGTTCACGCGGTCCAGGATTCGCACCCGTCCCTGCGGCATATCCAGTTCAATGGTCAAATTGCGAATGTCTAATAAATCCATCAATTATCCATCCGTTGTTTTATGGAACGTCGGAGGCTATCACCAACAACATTAATCGACGTTATGGTGATAAACAGCGCAATACCTGGCAATACCATAGACCATGGAGACAGATACACTTCATCCAGACTGCGGGATAACATGCTTCCCCATTCGGGGGTAGGTGCTTGTACGCCAAGCCCTAAGAAACTTAGTGCGGCAATATCCATGATGGCAACAGACAAGGCCACGGTTAACTGCATCACTAATGCCGGGGTAATATTGGGTAAAATGACCCGGTACATCAGATAGGTGTCAGAACAACCATTGAGTCGTGATGCCGTGACATAATCTTTTTGCCATTCACTATGCACAGCATTTCGGGTGACATAAATAAACTGCGGGATCAGTGACAGTGTGATTGCAATAATCGCGTTACCTAAGCCGGGCCCTAGAATCGCGATTATGACCAATGCCAGCAGAAATGAAGGGATGGTAAGTACCCGATCAAAAACTTGCCCAAACAGTTGGTATTTAAAATTACGATCGACACCCGCTAATGCGCCAAGAAATATTCCAAAGGTTGAGGATACAATCACAATAGTAATCGGTAACGCGAAACTATACAGCGATCCAATGAGCATTCGTGACAACATATCGCGACCCAGGTCATCGGTGCCGAACATAAACTGAATATTGCCTTGTTGTGTCCACGATGGCGGCAATGAAATAGCGTCGCTGAACTGTTGAGCCGGAGAGTAGGGTACTAAAATTGGTGATAGCAGAGTGACTGCTAGTAGCGCAATCAGTACCCAAAGAGCGAACATCGCTGCAGTCCGTCCTCGAAACGAATACCAAACCAATTGCAATGGCGACGGATTATTGTCTTTATAGTAAAGATCAGGCTGTGCCATATCGTTCCTCCCGAACTATCGGAAAACGCCAGCCACGGTAGATATCGAAAATAAAATTCACCACCAGGGTGGTCGCGACTAATATAAGCAAGGCCGCCTGAATAACCGGATAATCACGTTCTATGATGGCTTTTAATAACCAGGAGCCAATACCAGGCCAATTAAAGATAGATTCAACAATGACACTATTAGCCAGCATAAGACCGAAAATGAAAGTCAGCTGTTGAATAATCCCCTGAATGGCATTGGGCACAGCGTGTCTGGTAACTACTCGAAAAGGCGATAAGCCACGCGCTCTAACCGCTTTAACATAGGGCTTTTGCATAACTTCAACTGTGGTATTACGCATCATCCTTAACAGCAGCATTGACGGTAGGCTCGCCAGTACAATCACCGGCAGAACCATGTGAGCCAGCGCATTATACAATGCGTCTGTTTTATGTTCCGACTGACTCAGCATAACATCGATTAAAATAGAGCCCGTCTGAGGCTCTATAAGATAAAGAGGATCTATTTGGCCGGTAATTGGTAACCAGGGAATTTTTACCGCAAACAGCAGGATCAGCAATTGAGCCAACCAGAATACCGGAATCGAGTAGCCGCCAATGGCTGTTGAAATAATGGTCTTGTCGACCGCTGACTTGTATCTGGCTGCGGCAATTGCGCCTAATGGCAAGCCGATTAGCAACGCTAATACAAGGCCCAGTAACAGAATTTCAAAGGTTGCCATAAAGGTTCGGCTAGCTTCTGCCCAAACCGGCTTCTGGCTGACTAAAGAAACTCCCCAATCTAGATTAATCAGGTTTTGCAAATAATAACCGTACTGAATGAGCAGGTTACTATCGCCACCACGTAACTGAAATGCAGTTTCATAGTCCGGGCTTAGCGGCCGAATGCCCGACATGTTGGTAATAACATCTCCCGGAAATAGCCAATTCAGACAAAAGCTGAAAATTGTCAGCAGCCACATAGCCAGCACCAGATACAATAACCGATTGATCAAAAAGCGAGTCATTGCTGTGACTCCTTACCGGCTTTTCGAAAACTAATCCCGCCATAAGGGGGTAACTCAACACCAGTGACATAATCTTGTTGCGCCTGATAGCGCATAGAATGTGCAATCGGTAGTAGCGGTAACTGTTGATTTAACAACTGTTGAGCCGAATGATAGAGGCGCTTACGCTGTTCCGTGTCGGTGGTGGAAATGGCATTAACTAAAATCTGATCAAAACCGCGATGACACCAGTTTGCCCGGTTACTGCCGGTGCTAACGGCAGCACAGCTTAATAACGGCCGGAAAAAGTTGTCAGGATCGGCATTGTCGGCATACCAAC
Organism: Pseudomonadota bacterium; assembly: GCA_051746345.1. Lineage (GTDB taxonomy): Bacteria > Pseudomonadota > Gammaproteobacteria > Enterobacterales > Alteromonadaceae > Idiomarina. Next base: position 61,678 of record JBNJEZ010000006.1, on the reverse strand, counting down.
CAACCAGAGCGGTGTCGTGTTCGCCACGACTTAGCCGGCGGCGAAAACTATTCCATTCGTAACTAACGATACGTGCATCGACACCCACTTGCGCCAAATCAGATTGCATCAATTCAGCCATACGGCGGGCGTTAGGGTTATATACGCGTTGCACCGGCATCGCCCAAATGGTCATTTTAAAGCCCGGTTTCACACCGGCCTGATCGAGCAGTTCCCGAGCTTTCTCTGGATTGTACTGATATTGTTGAGAGGTACTGGTATAGGCCCAGGACGTCGGCGGTAAAATTGAATCAGCAAGCTCCGCGTTACCGTAATAAATTGCATCGATAATTGCCTGGCGATTAATAGCAAAGGCCAGCGCCTGGCGCACAGTCGGATCATCAAACGGCTTCTTATCGGTATTAAAGGCCCAGAAGCCGACATTGGGGCTGACCTCTGATTGTACTTTAATCTGCTTTTGGTTGAGTGACTGTAGTTTACTGACCAGTGGATAGGGAATGACGTCACACTCGCCGGTTACTAGTTTTAGCATGCGCTTGTTAGCGTTTGGGGTTATCGAGTAGACCAGGTGCTCAATTTCGGGGCCCTGGCGCCAATAGTCCGGATTGCGATTATAACGAATAAAGTAGTCTTTACGGAATCCACGAAACCGGTACGGGCCGGTTCCTATTGGACGTGTATCAATTTGACCGGGAGTTTCTTTAACCGCCAGCTGGCCAGCATACTCAGCTGATAAAATAACAGCGAAGTCGGTAGCCAGGTTGGCTAAAAACGAACTGTCGGCATTGCGCAGAATAATATCAACGGTGTATCTGTCTACTTTAACGACCCGCTTGATCAACTTATCCAGCCCTGTGGCGGTGAAAAACGGGTAAGCACCACCGCCTACATTGTGGTAGAGCGAGGTTGCATCAAGCCAGCGATTAAAACTGAAAATAACATCATCCGCATTAAATTTGCGGGAGGGTGAAAAGTAATCTGTCTCATGGAAGGAGACATCTTCTCGTAAATGAAAGCGATAGCGGGTGCCTTCATCCAGGGTTTCCCAGCGAGTTGCTAGTGCCGGCACGAACTGTTGGCTGCTTGCATCGTAGTCAATCAGCCGGTCATACAATTGAGCGGCTGTGGCGTCAACGGTGGTTCCCGAGGTTACCAGTTGTGGGTTAAATCCTTCAGGATTGCCCTCCGAACAGTACACCAAACCTTCCCTGAGTGGTTCAGGGAGCTCACGTTCGCCACCGCAGGCGGTCACCAGCAAGGTGACGATAACCGGGAAAGTGCTGCGTAGTTTAATCATTTTCGCCGTTGGTACCTTCAAGCAGTTGGTATTTCTTTAGATAACCCCGCAATTGATGATACGTCAAACCTAAATGCTTTGCTGTTTTCTTTTGATTGTACTGGCAGATTTTTAATGCTTCTTTTAATAACCGGGTTTCAAATTCTTGCGACTGCTGTTTTAGGTTCACCGGCTGACTCAAATCGATGTTGCTAGTGGTAGTCGGTGTCGCTGTGGGTTCTTCGGCCGGTGACTCCTGGCTCGAAACTTCAACACTAGTGTTGGCGCTGCTTGAGGTCGGCAGGGGGGTCGGTCGATAAGGACTGGCAAACGGGTCGAGCACAATATCATGCACTGGTACATGGCCGTTACCGACGCGATAGACACTGCGCTCTATCACGTTCTTTAGCTCACGGACATTGCCGGGCCAATGATAATCGAGTAATAACCGTTTGGCTTTTTCGGTAAAGCCACTGAACAGCTCATAATGCAGTTCTCTGGCCATGGCGATAGCAAAATGCTCGGCGAGTACCATGATGTCTTCGCGGCGTTCGCGCAGCGGGGGCAAGGTGATAACGTCAAACGCCAAGCGATCGAGCAGGTCGTGCCTAAACTTACCGCTGTTAGCCAACGATGGCAGATCTTCATTGGTCGCGGCAATAAGTCGGGTATCGACTTTCACCGGGCGCGAACCGCCGACGCGTTCAAATTCTCCGTACTCAATAACTCGCAGTAACTTCTCCTGGACTAGCATCGAGGTGTTAGCCAGTTCATCGAGGAATAATGAGCCATTATCAGCGCGTTCAAACCGACCTTCATGACGCTTGCTGGCGCCGGTAAATGCGCCTGCCTCATGACCAAAGAGTTCAGTTTCCAGTAAGTTATCATTCAACGAAGCGCAATTTAGCGTAATGTACTTTTGATCCCAACGTTGGGACAAAAAGTGGCAGCGCTGTGCAATTAGTTCTTTACCGGTGCCACGTTCGCCAATGATCAAAATCGGCTTGTTTAGAGGGGCGGCCTGCGAGACATGCTCTAACACTTCGACAAAGCTATTTGACTCACCAATTAAATTATCTTTTTGACGAAATTCGCTCATGTTAGCGAAAACCCCATTTTGTAGTTATTTTTGCCAATTATTAGTAGAGCTCACAAGTTAGCGCAAGCTTTAAATTGTAGGGTAAAACAAAAAACCACATAAATACAGCTAGTTACCTTACTTTTAAAAGTTGGCCTGATTGTTGAATACATAACAGCAAAGGTTATCGTAACCGACAACTTGAACAACTCAACTGTGAGGTAATTATTATGGGTATTTTTTCACGTTTTAGCGATATCGTGAACTCCAATTTAAACGCATTGTTGGACAAGGCGGAAGATCCGCAAAAAATGGTGCGCCTGATTATTCAGGAAATGGAAGACACATTGGTAGAAGTGCGCTCAACATCAGCACGCTTACTGGCCGAGAAAAAAGATGTGCAACGCCAGCAACAACGAGCTGAGCACGAAGTGCTGGATTGGGAAAACAAAGCTGAGTTGGCGCTTTCTAAAGATCGTGAAGACTTAGCAAAGCAGGCTTTAATTGAAAAGCGACAAGCGCAAGATGCGGTCGACTCCTTGCAACAGGAAATTGATCGAGTTGACCAAAATCTGGACAAACTGAATGGTGAAATTGGCCAGTTGCAGGAAAAATTGGCGGATGCAAAAGCGCGCCAGAAAACGATTTTAATGCGTCAGAAGACGGCAACCAGTCGCTTAGCGGTTAAAAAGCAGGTGGATAGTAATAAAGTTAATGACGCAATGGAGAAATTCGACCGCTATGAGTCTAAGATTGATGGTATCGAAGCTCAGGTTGAATCCTACGATATGGGTAAGCGCAGTTTGCGTGACGAATTTGCCGAGCTGGAAAACGAGGGTAAAGTGAACGACGAACTGGAAGCGTTAAAGGCGCGAATGAAAGCCAAACAAAACGACAACCAGTAGACCGATCACAATTAGGACGATGTTATGGATACTGTATTAGGTTTGCTGATCGCACCGATCATTATATTCACGATATTTGTAGCGCCAATTTGGCTGATACTGCATTACCGCAGTAAAAAGCAAGTGAATAAAGGGTTGACCGAAGAAGAGCGCAACCAATTGCATCAGATGGTCGAGAAGGTTGAAAAGATGCGCGATAGAATACGCACGTTAGAACGCATTTTAGACGCCGACTCACCTAACTGGAGGGCGCAAAAATGAATACCGACAAACGAGTATTACGACGCAGCACAGAAAAGGGCAAGTTAGCCGGCGTTTGTGCCGGCCTTGCCGACTACCTGACTATTGAAACCTGGATTGTTCGGGTCGTTTTTTTCACCGGTTTTATTTTTTCCAGCGGTTTTTTCTTAATTCTGTATATTGCCGGTTGGCTGATATTGGATAAAGCCCCGGCTCAGTTTGAGAGCGACCATCACTTTCACGTAAAAAGTGGTGTTTATCAAGCAGGAGAACCGGCGCAAAGAGCGTTTCGCGAATTAAACCAAGAGTTAACAGAACTGGACCAACAATTACAGCGTATGGAGAAGTACGTAACTTCGCATCAGTACAATTTAAATAGAGAATTCAGCAAGCTGTGAGAGTGCCCGATAAATTAACTAAAACCATTTCACACCGAGCCCGCGACCTTATCGATCGCGGGCTCGATCGTCATATCCGGCTGGCAATCACTGGCTTAAGTGGTGCCGGAAAGACCGCATTACTGAGCGGTCTGCTGGAACAAATGTTGTACGCCAATGACAGTTCAGCATTGCCTTACTGGCGAGTGGTAAAACAACAGCGTTTAATCGGCGCGCGGCTGGTTCCAACCAGTGATTGGTCGGTGGCACGCTTTGACTACGAAGGCGCTGTCGGAGCGTTAACCGGTGAAAATCCCAGTTGGCCGCAATCGACACGTGATGTTAGCGAGATCCGGGTTGAGCTTAAGTTCAAGCCGGTTAAGGGATTAGCCAGTAAGCTCAGCGACAGCCGCAAAGTCACGGTTGACCTTATCGACTATCCGGGAGAGTGGTTACTCGATTTGCCGATGTTGGCACAAAACTATCAGCAATGGAGTCAGCAACAGTCACGACTGAGTGAGCAAGGTGCTAGGGCCGAGGTGTTTGCTGGCTGGCACGATCGTGTTCGTGAGAGTATTAAGCTGGACGGTGATGATGACGAGATCATTCGACGGCTGGCACGAGATTATCAACAGCAGTTGCAGCGCTGCAAAAAAGAGTTTGGTTTGTATTTTTTGCAGCCAGGCAGGCATCTATTGCCAGGTGAACTGGCCGATGCGCCGGCACTGGACTTCTTTCCCTGGCCAACCGATCTGGAGTTGCCGGAGAGCTGGGGCGAATTGCTGCAGGAAAAGTATAATTACTACCAGCAGCAGGTGATTAAACCTTTCTATAAAAGCTATTTTCAAGATTTTAACCGGCAAGTCATCCTGGTTGATGTATTAACCGCATTGGAAGCGGGTGAGGATGCTTTGTCGGAGCTGAAGCTGGCGCTGACCGAACTGATGAAAAGCTTTGAATATGGCAGCAATCACTTTTTAAAACGTCTGTTGTCACCGCAAATTGACCGCGTTGCGCTTGTCGCCTCAAAAGCAGACCATATTACCCCGGATCAGCACTCGGCATTGCGGCAGTTGTTGGCTCAATTACTGCAAAGCAGCCGACAGCAGTTGGATTTTGAACGGATTGAATACAAGACGTTTAGCGTTGCTGGCATCTCTGTTAGCCAAGCTGGACAGTTAAGCGACGGCACAACGGTGCTGGATGGTTTTGATGAGGCTCGGCAGCGAGTTCGCATTGGAGCGCCTAAAGTACCAGCAAGCTGGCCTGCAGAAAAAGACTGGCAACAGGGTTTTGCGTATCCGAGGTTTTACCCGAACTTCTCCAGTGTGCAATCGCCGTTACCGCATATTCGGCTGGATCAACTGTTGGATTATTTATTGGGAGACAAGCTGGAATGAGTGCTAAAGACAGCGGAAAAGGTAAGCTCACTTATCTCGATCCCGACAGTGAAGTGATCGAACCGGTGCAACTGGAAGAGCAAACCGATGAGTTGCCTCAGGCAGTAGCGGAAGTACCGCCGCAGCGTCCAAAACGACTGCGTTTTAAGCGTTGGCTGGTAGTAGCGTTAGTATTATTGCTGGGCGCAATCAGCATAGAAAGCTGGTTGCTAATAGAACAGAGTTTTCAGCAACACTGGCTGCTTGGCAGTCTATGGGCTTCAGGTCTTGGCTTGTTAGCTATTGCGTTGCTGGTGTTCGTGATTCGCGAAGCCTGGTTGTTAAGGCGCTTAAAGCAGCGGTGGCAGCAACAACACGAGCCATCACCGGATCGTTTGCTAACGAGTCTAAAACATCCGGATTTAAAGGTCGTCTGGCAGCAAATTGATCAGTATTACTGGAGCGATGAGGAACGCATTGAGCGATTTGAGCTTGATATTGTCAGCCGTGTTGATCAGCAGGCACAGCGGCTTATTAGTAAGCGCTCAGCGGAAGCAGCCGCGTTAGTAGCGGTCAGTCCAAGCTCGGTGGCTGATATGGTGTTATTGCTGTGGCGAAGCCATAGAATGATGACAGATATCGCTCGCTGTTACGGTATCGAACTCGGTTATTGGAGTCGGGTACGGCTCTGGCGTCAGGTCTTAGCAAACTTAGCTTATGCCGGCATAAGTGAGCTGGCCGTCGACGTTGGAACCCAGTGGTTAAGTGCCGAGCTGATGACTAAATTATCGGCTCGTGCAGGCCAGGGCCTGGGAGCCGGACTACTGACTGCCCGACTCGGTTATCAGGTAATGAACCTGAGTCGCCCAATTCCTTTTAAATATTGCAAAAAGCCGGGTTATGGTCGTCTGCAAAAAGATTTGCTGCGTCAGCTTAGCCAGGTTGTTCCCAATATTTATAAACGCCGCAGCAGCACAGAAAGTCGCTAGTGGAAAATATACGTTACAGAAAAGCCCGCAGTTGTTGCGGGCTTTTTTATTGCCAGATTACCGTTCACCGATGCACTCTTAGTGTTAACAAACTTATAAAGAATCCGTCTTGTGGCGGTTCAGTATGGCGAATAAATCAACAGTGAATAACAATAATAACAACTCAAACTGGCAAGCTGCGACAAAAGTGATACATGGCGGTTGTGGGCACGACGATCCACACGGAGCTCTGGCGCCACCGCTGTATCAAACATCAACCTTTAAATTTGCTAATTCGGCGCAGGGATCAGCGCGCTTTGCGGGCGAAGAAGACGGTTATATCTACAGTCGTTTAGGTAATCCGACGACTGTCGAGCTTGAGACCCGTGTCGCAGAACTCGAAGGTTACGAGGCGGCTGCAGCAACGGCCACTGGAATGGGCGCTATTGCCGCGACCACGATGGCATTTGTCAAAGCCGGCGATCACATCATTGTGTCTGATGCTATCTATGGCTGCAGCTTTGCGCTATTTAGTGAGTTGTTCGAACGTTTTGGTGTTACGGCAGACTTTATTGATTTGAATGACCTTGAGTTGCTCAAAGCGACAATAAAAGACAATACCCAATTGGTATTTCTAGAGACACCAGCCAATCCACACCTAAAATTAGTGGATATTGAAGCTGTCAGTAATGTCCTGACAGGCTCAGACATCCGGCTGATTGTCGATAATACCTTTATGACACCGTTATTGCAGCAGCCAAAACAGCTCGGAGCGGATTTAGTGGTGCACAGCGCAACTAAGTTTTTAAACGGTCACGGAGACGTGGTTGCCGGACTCGTTTGCGGTAATCAGCAAGACATCATGCAAATTAAAGCAACCACCCTGAAAGATATGGGGGCGACAATTAGTCCGCACGACGCATGGTTAATTTTGCGGGGGTTAAAAACTCTGGATGTGCGCATGCAACGGCACTGTGAAAACGCCGAACGAGTGGCTCAGTTCTTACAGCAGCATGATGGTGTAAGAAAAGTTTACTACCCGGGCCTGCAAGAGCACCCGGGACATGAGTTGATTGGGCGCCAAATGCAACATGCTGGCGCGGTTATCGCGATGGAGTTAGAAGGCGACGAGACACAAGTGCGTTACTTTTTAGATCAATTAAAAATGATCCCATTGGCGGTGAGTCTGGGGGATGCTGAAACCTTGATTCAACATCCAGCGTCGATGACGCATTCACCCTATACCGCCGAAGCCCGCCAGCGGGCAGGTATTAGCGATACGTTAGTGCGTATTGCGGTAGGCCTGGAAGCGGCCGAAGATATTATCGCCGATTTACAACAAGCATTAGAAGCCAGCCGGCAGCGCTGGCAAAAAACGGCTTAAACAACAAGAGGAAAGTATGGGTAAACAGAGTCAATACGTATCTAGACAGCCTGACGAGAATGGCGTTATTCACTGGAGCGACGAAGAGAATGCCGTATGGCGTGATCTGGTTGAACGTCAGTTAAAGTGCATTCCCGGAAAAGCGTGTGACGAGTACATGAAAGGACTCGAGTTACTTGACTTGCCAACGGAAAGATTACCGCAGCTGGATGAAGTCAACCAAGTTCTGGAGCGCGAGACCGGCTGGCAAGTGGCAGCGGTTCCAGCGCTGATTCCATTTGATGAGTTCTTCCGGCTATTGGCCAACAAACAGTTTCCGGTAGCTACCTTTATTCGGACTCGGGAAGAATTCGATTATTTGCAGGAACCCGATATTTTTCACGAAATATTCGGTCATTGCCCATTGTTGACCAATCCGGCGTTTGCTCACTTTACCCACCAGTATGGTAAGTTAGGCTATGCAGCATCGCCTAAAGAGCGGGTTTATCTGGCACGTTTATACTGGTTTACGGTTGAATTCGGGCTGATGAAAACAGCTGAGGGGATCCGTATTTATGGCGGTGGTATTCTTTCCTCGCCGGCGGAGACTGAATACGCAGTGAATAGTGACAAACCTGAGCGTAAGCCGCTTAGTGCTTTGGACGCACTCCGCACACCGTATCGGATTGATATTATCCAGCCAATTTACTATACCATTGAGAGCGTGGACGAACTGTACGAGATTTCTGACATGGATATTATGTCACTGGTACAAGAAGCAATGGAACTCGGCCTGTTTGAGCCGAAGTTTCCACCAAAACCAAAAAATGACGTAGCGTAAAAGGAGCCTTAAATGTCGTTAGACAGCGAAAAATGTGAAGCGTGTCGTGGAGACGTCCCTGAAGTAACCGATGATGAGCTGAAAGAGTTAATGCGTGAGATCCCGGATTGGACTCCGATAACTCGTGACGGCGTGATGATGCTGCAACGCGAATACAAGTTTAAAAACTTTAAGCAAGCGTTGGCGTTCACCAATCGCGTAGGTGAACTTGCTGAAGCGGAAAAACATCATCCGGAAATTACCACGGAGTGGGGTAAAACAACGGTTACCTGGTGGACTCATGCCATCGACGGACTGCATCGTAATGACTTTATTATGGCTGCAAAAACCGATAAAGCCGTTGACGAATAGCCCGCAACCAGCGAGTTAAAGCGCTAATTTTGTATGCGCTATAAAACCCCAGCCAAAGTGCTGGGGTTTTTACTATCTGAACGGCATTATTTGCTGTATTATTTACTTTACAAAGGTTCCAATTAGAAGCAAAGACAACGTTTATGAGATTAGAAATAAGCTGTGATGATCGGCTTGGCATTTGCCAGGATGTATTACAGATATTGCGTGATCATGAAATTGACTTGCGCGGTATCGAAGTCGATCCGGTCGGTAAAATTTTTCTCAACTTTCCAGAGTTGGCATTCGAGGACTTTAGCCATTTAATGCCAAAAATCCGGCGTATTCCAAACGTCAAAGACGTAAAAACGATTCCTTATATGCCGTTCGAGCGTGAGCATTTCGAATTTGACTTGTTACTAAGTACCCTGCCGGACCCGGTATTGTCAATCGATGCCAAAGGCCATATCGATATCATTAATGATGCCGGCGCTAAATTACTGGCCGGTGCTAATGAACCGTTAAAAGGCGAAACCATCAGTCAGTATATTCATGGGTTTGCGATTTTACGTTGGCTTGATAATGCACCGAAAGAACCAACCTACGAAGCGGTTAATATTGGTTTAGCGGAATACCATGCTCAATTATTGCCAATATGGGTAACGGCGGAAGATGGTAATGAAACTTTTGCCGGTGCGGTGATTACCTGCAAGAGCGACCCGATAACCGCCAATTGGCAGCGCGGTGATAATGAATCGGCATTTACTGCGCTGTTAACCGAACAACCGGTTGTAAAGCAGATAATCAAAGACGCACAGCGAATGGCAGAGCTTGATGCGCCGCTTTTGATCGAAGGCGAAACTGGGGTTGGTAAAGAGCTGCTGGCAAAAGCATGTCACTATGCCAGTGCTCGTTTTGACAAACCTTTTTTAGCCATTAACTGTGCGGCATTACCAGACAACGTCGCTGAAAGTGAGTTATTTGGCCACGGTGAAGGTAGTTTAAGCGACTTGAGTCAACGCAAAACTGGCGTTCTGGAACAAGCCGCGGGAGGCACGGTATTGCTCGATTCTGTCGGCGAAATGTCGATTAGCCTGCAAGCAAAATTACTGCGTTTTCTAGAAGACGGTGTTTTTCGGCGTATTGGTGAAGAAAAAGAAGTCAGCGTTAATGTGAGGATTATTTGTACCGCGCAAAACCACCTATTTGAGCTGGTCGAGCAGGGACGGTTTCGCGAAGACCTTTATTATCGGCTTAATGTATTGGTACTCAGCTTACCGCCATTGAGAGAACGCCGAAATGATGTGTTGTTGTTGGCCGAGCACTTTATTGCGGAGGCATGTAAGTCGCTGGGTCGTAGTCAGGTGAAACTCGGTCGTGCTAGCAGAGAAAAGCTGCGCCGTTATCAGTGGCCGGGCAACATACGCCAACTAGAAAACACCATGTTCCGCTCTGTATCTATGCTTGAGGGCGATATACTTGAGCCTCAAGATATTCGACTGCCGGAAATTCAAGAAACCGATGATACCTTAGCGGTCGATATGAAAGAGACTACTCTGGACGAAGCCGTGCGCCATTTTGAATCGAGTATTTTACGTCGTTTGTACCCAAGTTATCCGAGTACCCGACAACTGGCGAAACGCTTAGGACTGTCGCACACGGCGGTGGCCAATAAATTACGCGAGTACGGAATTGGTAAACAAAGGAAGCGCAGTTCGTAAACATTAACGGACAAAAAAAGTCACCTGTAATTATAAGTTTACGAAGAAATCTGCAAAGCCGTGCCGCGATAAGCCGTTGCACGGTTTTTTTATTTCCGTATAAAAAACGTTACAAACAGGCACCGGCTTCAACTATTTATTGATTTGCCTCAACACTCGCCAGTTCTAACTCCAGGCCCTACAGTTATTGTGTCTAATTACAAATACCAGCATAACTGGAAGGAATTATTATGTCAGAAGTAACAAGCAACCCTTTGAATACCGATGGTTTTGAATTTGTTGAATATACGGCTCCCGATCAACAGGGCTTTGATGCGTTAAAAAACTTATTCGACAAGCTGGGCTTTACCGAAGTGGCGAAACACAAAACCAAGCAGGCGTGGTTGTATAAGCAAAACGACATCAACTTTATTATTAATGCTGAACCGGGTGGCCAGGCAGAAGAGTTTGCTAAACAACATGGCCCCAGCGTTTGCGGTATGGCATGGCGCGTGCAAGACGCCAAACACGCTTTTGAACACGCGGTAGCTAATGGAGCGAAACCATTCCCTTCTGAAAAAGGTGCAATCGACGGCGCTCAAGCGGTTTATGGCATTGGCGCAAGCGCGCTTTATTTTGTCGATAACTACCAAGACAACGCGGTTTATAAAGAGCACTTCGACTTCTACGAAAACTGGCAGAGCAAAATGAATGACCACGCTGCTGGTCTTTACGAGATTGACCACCTAACCCATAACGTTTTCCGTGGCAATATGGATACCTGGGCTGGCTTTTACGAGCGCATCGGTAACTTCCGTGAGATCCGTTACTTTGATATCGAAGGCAAACTAACCGGGCTATTGAGCCGCGCAATGACTGCGCCTTGTGGAAAAATTCGGATCCCAATTAACGAATCACACGACGACAAGTCACAAATTGAGGAATATCTTAAAGAGTACAAAGGTGAAGGTATTCAGCACATCGCATTAACCAGCGATAACATCTACAAGACGGTAAAAGATCTACGCTCAATTGGCATGGACTTTATGGACACGCCAGAAACATACTACGAGAAAATTAATGAGCGCGTAGAGGGTCACGATGAAGATGTTGAAGCATTACGCGAACAACGTATTTTGATTGACGGTGCGCCAATGAAAGACGGCATTTTATTGCAGATCTTCACGCAAACCGTAATCGGTCCGGTATTTTTCGAAATTATTCAGCGCAAAGGTAATGAAGGCTTCGGCGAAGGTAACTTTAAAGCGCTGTTTGAAAGTATCGAAGAAGACCAAATTCGCCGGGGAGTATTAGACGATGCGTAAATGGATTAGCTTTCCGAAACAGGAGGGTAAGTCGTCGCGACAAGCCCATGCTGATTTTCCGGAGCAGGCCATTTATGAACGTGAAGCGGGTCGCAGTGGCTTTTTTGGCCCTGCGACACATTTTCATCATCAACATGCGCCTACCGGTTGGTCCGAATGGGAAGGGCCGTTGCGTCCACGCGCATTCGACTTTAATCAATTACAAGGTTTAGCCCCGGAAAATCCTTGGTTAACACCAGACCTGCTATCAAACAGCAACTGCAAGTTTCGGCTCTGGCACTGTCAGCAACATATGCCGTACTTGGTTCGCAATGCGGATGGCGACGATTTACTGTTTGTGCACGAGGGCAGTGGTGATTTGTATTGTGACTACGGTCATATTCGTTTGGTGAAAGGCGATTACTTTTTGATTCCGCGTTCGACCAACTGGCGGTTAGAGCCTGATGAACCGATGCAGCTGCTGATGATTGAGGCGACTAATGGCGCTTATCAGTTGCCCGAGAAAGGACTGGTTGGCAATCACGCTATTTTTGATCCAGCGGTACTCGATACGCCGGCGATTGATGAGTCGTTCAAAGCGCAATACAGTGAGCAGCAGTGGCAGGTTTATGTCAAACGTCACCAGCAAGTGAGCGTTATTACTTATCCGTTTAATCCGTTGGATGCGGTTGGCTGGCATGGTGATCTAGCGCCGGTAAGATTGAATTGGCGTGATATCCGGCCGTTGATGAGCCATCGTTACCATTTGCCACCATCGGCTCATACAACCTTTGTTGCCGAACGCTTTGTGGTCTGTACCTTTGTGCCACGTCCGATCGAGTCGGATCCTGGAGCACTTAAAGTGCCGTTTTATCACAACAACGATGATTACGACGAAGTGCTGTTTTATCACGAGGGTGACTTTTTCAGCCGTGATAATATCGATCGCGGTATGGTAACCTTCCACCCCGCAGGCTTTACTCACGGTCCGCATCCGAAAGCGTTTAAAGCGGGTCGAGAGAACAAAAAGAAATTCACTGACGAAGTAGCAGTCATGCTGGATACCCGAGACTCCTTAGAGCCGGGCGATGCAGCGCTGGCGGTTGAAAACCCAGACTACGTCTACAGTTGGCAGGAGAAATAATAACTTATGAAATTAGCCACTTATAGAAATGGAACGCGTGACGGCCAATTAATGGTGGTCAGTAAAGATTTAACCCGGGCAATTGCAGTGCCGGGGATTGCTGCATGTATGCAAGAAGCGATAGACAATTGGGATGAAGCAGAGGTTAAGCTCAATGAGGTTTATCAAAAGCTGAATTCAGAGACAATCGACGGACAGGTTGATTTTGACGAAATGCTCTGTGAGTCACCGTTCCCCCGTGCTTATCAATGGGCCGATGGCAGCGCCTATGTTAATCACGTGGAATTGGTTCGGAAAGCGCGTGGCGCAGAAATACCAGCCAGTTTCTGGGAAGACCCATTGATGTATCAAGGCGGCTCCGATGACTTTTTGGGACCACGCGATGATATCGAAATGGCGAGCACCGAGTGGGGCATCGATTTTGAAGGCGAAGTAGCGGTAGTGACCGACGATGTACCAATGGGTATCGATGCAAAATCGGCTGCCAGTCACGTCAAACTGCTGATGTTAGTCAATGATGTGTCGCTGCGTGGGCTTATTCCCGGAGAATTGGGTAAAGGGTTCGGCTTTTTCCAAAGCAAGCCGTCATCCGCGTTTTCACCGGTTGCAGTGACTCCTGATGAATTAGGCTCAGCTTGGAAAGACAGCAAGGTTCATCTGCCATTGTTATCGGAATACAACGGTAAACCCTTCGGTAAACCGAATGCGGGCGAAGATATGACCTTTGATTTTGGCCAGCTGGTTGCTCATGCGGCTAAAACTCGCCATTTAGGCGCTGGTGCCATTATTGGCTCTGGTACAGTATCGAATAAGCAAGGTACCGATCACGGCACCTCGATTGAAGAAGGTGGAGTCGGTTATAGCTGTATCGCCGAAGTACGCATGATTGAGACCATTCGTGATGGCAAGCCAACCACCGAATTTATGAAGTTTGGTGACACCATTCGGATGCAGATGATCGACAACGGAGGCCAGTCTATTTTCGGCCAAATTGATCAGAAAGTGGTGGAATATAAAGGTCCTCAAAAATGATGAAACTTTATGGATACTGGCGCTCAAGCGCCAGTTTTCGTGTCAGGGTGGCGCTTTATTTAAAAGGCCTGCCGTTTGACTACAGTCCAGTACACTTAGTAAAAGACGGCGGTGAACAGCATTTGCCAGCCTACCGCAAGTTAAACCCCGCAGGTTTGGTGCCAAGCCTGGTAGATGGCGATGTCACACTGAATCAATCACTGGCTATTATCGAATATCTGGATGATCGGTATGCACAGCACCCACTATTACCGGCCGCGGCAGTTGATCGAGCGAAAGTCCGGGCATTAGCTTACGACCTTGCTTGCGAGTTACAACCGGTGACAAATCTAAGGGTACTGCAATATTTGACCGGCACGCTGTCGTGTTCTGATCAGCAGCGTAACGACTGGATACATCACTGGATAGAAAAGAGTTTCACCGCGTTTGAACAGCGACTGACCGAAACTGCAGGTGAATATTGCTATGGAGATTCGGTAACATTAGCGGATGTTTGCTTGCTGCCTCAAGTGTACAACGCGCAACGCTTTAACGTTGCACTGGACGCTTATCCAACATTAATGGCAGTGCATGATCGCCTGCAACAGTTAACAGCGGTGCAGCAAGCTCGCCCAGAAAATCAGCCAGACGCTCAATAAGGATTATAAAATGGTTAAATCACGTTTAGTGATAGCAATCGGGGCTGCACTACTGACTGCCTCTTGTGCATCTACCTCTCCGCAACAAGAATCATCAGCGAATGCGGTGACACAACCCCAAGTAGAAGTATTAAGTGCTGATCCATTGGCTTCCGCGGAGGGAACTGCGCAGTTGACCATGGAACAAATAATGGCCGATCCGGACTGGATGGGGCGTTTCCCTGAAGGCGCGTTTTGGAGCCTGGATGGACAGCATATTTTGTTCAAGCAAAAACGTGAGGGTAGCGAAGTACGCGACCTGATGATGCTAGAGAATGCTCAGGGTGACGCTAAAAAAGTGCCTCTGTCGGACTGGCACAAATACATCGCCGACGAAAAAGAGTCATCCGTCGCTGGTGATTGGCTGGCCTACACCTTTGAGGGGAATATTTTCGTTCGTTTTGGTGATGGTTCGGTAGCGCAATTAACCCGCGATGAAGCTCGTCAGCATAACCTGCAGGCGATGACCGACGGTAGCTTAAGCTTCCAGCAAGGCAATGACTTTTATCAGGTTAATGTGAAATCGGGGCTGACCCAGCAAATTGCGTCAATAAAGTTTGCTGAGCAACCTAAAGCCAATAAAGAGCCCGCTGATTATTTGGCGCGCGAAGAACAGCAGTTGATGCAGTATGTGCAAAAGGAACGTGAAGCAGCGCAGCAGCGTTTTGATCAGCAACAGCAACTGCAGAATGAAAACCCGTCGTTGACACCAAAACCATTTTACTTAGACAAGTCGAAGCAACTGGTTCAGGCCAGTTTGTCGCCGCAGGGTAATTACCTCATCGCGGTTATTAGCGAGCCGCAGAGCTGGCGTGAGGATGGCGACATCATGCCGAATTATATCAACGAAGATGGCCGTATCAGCAGTGAACGGGTGCGGCGTCGGGTGGCTGATGCCAAACCGACTGAACATCAGTTGGTATTGCTTGATTTAACTAACCACTCGGATACTACCCTAACTTATAATCAGTTACCGGGTTGGAACGAAGATGTGTTGGCTGAAGTGAAGCGTGAAAACCATGAAGCCCGCGATGAAGAGTATGAATCCGAGGAAAAGCCTCGCGCGATTCACTTGATGTCGGACTGGGGTTGGGAAAATGGCGCGTTGCAATGGAATGCCAATGGCTCAGAGCTGGCATTGATGCTGGAAGCCTGGGATAACAAAGACCGCTGGATAGCTACGGTCGACTTTGCGGCTAAGCAATTGGTGGCGCAAGACCGGTTGCATGATGACGCCTGGATTAACTATACCCATAATGAATTTGGCTGGTTAAACGAACAGGCATTGTGGTTTATGTCCGAAGCTGATGGTTACTCGCATCTGTACACAAAACCACTATCAGGGCAGACACGTCAGCTCACCGAAGGTGAGTACGTGGTAGAGTCACCCAAGCTGAGCAACGACTCAGAACATCTATATTTTCAGGCAAATATTGAGCATCCTGGCGTTTATGAAGTTTATCGGGTAAAAACCGATGGTAGCAGCGAAAGCCCTGAAGCTTTAACCAACCTGAACGGCATGACGGCGTTTGAATTAAGCCCGATGGATGATCAGCTGATTCTTACCCACTCAACGCCATTAATGCCACCAGAGCTTTATCATAAAACGACGGAGCCGGGTGACCAGCCAGAACAGGTAACACACACTGTTTCTGAGAAGTTCCTGAGCATTGACTGGAGCGCTCCGGATGTTGTTCCGGTTGCATCTTCTAATGTTGAAGAGCCTATTTACACACGTATTTATAAGCCAGAAGACTTTGATGCGGACCGCGCCGAAGAGTATCCGGCGGTCGTGTTTATCCATGGTGCAGGGTATTTACAAAATGCACATATGGGTTGGTCGGGTTACTTCCGTGAGTTTATGTTCCATAGCTTGCTTAACAAAGAAGGCTACGTCGTTGCCGACCTCGATTATCGCGGTTCGAAAGGCTATGGCCGCGACTGGCGTACAGCTATTTACCGGCAGATGGGAACGCCAGAAGTAGAAGATCTGGTTGACGTTACAGGTTACTTAGAAAGCGAGCTTAACGTAGATACGGATCGATTAGGCACTTATGGTGGTTCTTACGGTGGCTTCCTGACGTTTATGGCGTTATTTAAAGAACCGGGACTATTTGAAGCAGGTTCTGCGCTTCGGCCAGTTACTGACTGGGCGCATTACAATGTTGGCTATACTTCCAATATTCTAAATTTGCCGCAGGATGATGCGATTGCATACCGTCAGAGTTCACCGATTTACTTTGCCGAGGGGCTTGAGGACGCGTTATTGATCAATTCACCGATGATTGATGATAATGTCTTTTTCCAGGACAGTGTAAGACTGGTTCAACGTCTAATTGAGTTGAAGAAAACGGATTGGGAAACAGCGATCTATCCGGTAGAGCCGCACGGCTTTCGGCAGCCGGAAAGTTGGCTGAATGAGTACCGTCGGATCCTTAAATTATTTGAAGAAAACCTGCATCCCGAGCGTGACTAACGCTCGGAATCAGTATTTTTTAAAGGTTCAGGAACGGCGTCGCTTACTCGGCGCCGTTCTAATTTGAGCAGCACCAGGCTACTTAACAGACCGGCCGCATGAATATAAGCGACGTGATCACCAATAAAGTGCGTTGGTCGCCAGCCGAGTAGTTCGGCAACGACTTTTCCAATGACGGCTACCCCCAGAATAAGCACCCAGCGATTCTGTTTAACATATTTAAGCACGCAGTACATTAACAGGCCGTGCAGAACCGCCGATAAACCAACGAATTCAATCTCCCAGGGCAACAGTAGCAGTAGTAAGCTGGTGGTTACCGCACTCAGCAATAACGCATTGATTAACCAACGGGTGGTAAAAAATTGTCGCCACACCAGAACAATAACCGCCAGTGCTGCGAAGTTAAATAACGCATGAGACCAGTCAAGGTGAATAAAGTGCGCTGCCACCAGTGGCCAACCCTCGCTCAATGCATTATCGCTATTAAAGGCTAAGCTATCGTGCCACTCGGGCATTAATTGTAAAAATGCCATGACGGCTAAGCTCAAAATTAAAGCAACTAAGTAATGTTGTATGTTTTTCATGAGTCGTTTTCATTGCACAGCTGTTGATGGGTTCGTATGATAGTGCCAAATTGCGGTAAAGAAAAAGGGATTGCATGAAATTGTCGGTTAAACAGGGTGTTTTCGCTGTTACTTTCAGCACTTTATTAGTTGGGTGCGGAAGTCCATTAACGCAAGAGGAAACGGCGAATGAGGTTCGTGAACCAGAAGCGGCCACGGGCTTTTCGGATAAACAGTCGGTTACCACTGAGCGGTTTATGGTGGCAGCGGCAAATCCGCACGCTGTCGATGCCGGTTATAAAGTTCTTAAACAAGGTGGAACTGCCATCGACGCTGCAATCGCGGTGCAGGCGATGCTTGGTTTAACCGAGCCGCAATCATCAGGAATTGGTGGTGGTGCCTTTATACTATACTGGGATCAACAGAAGCAGAAATTGTACACCGTTGATGCGCGTGAGACAGCACCCATGGCGGCTACTGAGGAGCTATTCTTAGACGATAATGGCAACGCGCCGCGTTGGATTGAGGCGGTTGTGGGCGGCCGTTCGGTAGGCACTCCAGGGTTATTGAAGGGGCTTGAACTTGCACACCAGCGTTGGGGACGTTCCGACTGGGCTGAGCTGTTTACGGACAGCATTGAGCTGGCTGAGCAGGGCTTCCAGGTATCGCCTCGTTTAGCCAAACTGGTGGATATGGAAATTAACCCCGGTGTTACTCAAATGCCAGTTACTAAGAATTACTTTTTCCCAGATGGCCAGCCGTTGCAAGCGGGCGATTTATTAAAGAATCCCGAATACGCAGAAACACTTAGCTTAATCGCTGAACAAGGTGCCGATGCGTTTTATCATGGCCCGATCGCCGAGAAAATCGTGTCTGCGGTGCAAAATAGTGCGGTCGCGCCTGGCGTATTAAGCCTGTCGGACCTGGCTAACTATGACGCCAAAATACGCCAGCCGGTATGTGATGATTACCGCCAATATAAGGTCTGTGGTATGGGCCCGCCTAGCTCCGGTGGTTTAACAACATTGCAAACCCTGGGCGTGCTGGAGAATTACGACATTCCGCAGATGACGGTTAACGGTGAGCAGGCGGCTCACTTATTTACTCAGGCCTCGCGACTTGCTTATGCCGATCGGAATCAGTGGATTGCGGATCCCGACTTCGCCGAAGTGCCGGTGGCGGCAATGCTGAATGATGATTATTTGGCTTCACGCGCGGCGACAATTACCGAAAATGACATGGGTAAAGCGAAACCCGGCCTGTACTTAATGCCTGACAATCGACAAGATATGGCGTACGAGCGACCCAACACCAGCCATATTAGTATCGTTGATAATGACGGTAATGTTGTGTCTATGACAACCAGTATTGAAATGGGCTTTGGCTCAACGGTAATGGCCGGGGGCTTTTTGCTGAATAATCAATTAACCGACTTCTCGCTTGTGCCGATGGATGGGTCGGTAAAAATAGCGAATAGGGTAGAGCCTGGTAAGCGGCCACGCAGTTCTATGGCGCCAACCATGGTATTAAACCAACAAGGCGATCAAGTATTGCATGCGCTGGGTTCACCCGGTGGTAGTCGTATAATTAATTATGTGACGCAGACTGTGGTAGGTCTGTTGGACTGGAAACTGGATATGCAGCAAGCCATAAATATGGGGCATGTGACCAATCGTAATGACTATACCTCATTGGAAAAAGGCAGAGCGGTTGCGGAGCACGCAAAAGCATTAAAAGCACGTGGACACGAGGTGCGTGTGATAGATTTAAATAGTGGCTTGCATGGTATTACCATTAATACCGACGGAACGCTTACTGGTGGAGCTGACCCTCGTCGCGAAGGCCAGGTAAAAGGAGAGTAGCTGGTGAAACATTATAAGTTGTTATCGATAATGTTGGCAGTAGTTGCCTTGAGTGCTTGTTCTGAACAAAACTTTGGACATGCCGAGGAGGAAGACGAAAATCCGGAAGTCGTCGCAATCAAAAGTTTTTATCAGGCGATTTATCGCGATGATGACTTGGAGAAAGCAAAACGCTACGCGTCAGAACGGATGGACGGTTTGATCGACCATTACGCGACTCTACAAGCCGTGGAACGTTATGTTTTAGGACGTTATTTTGACCAGGTTGAATTATCGGTGGATACCGATTCACTGGTTCCTTATCTCAATAAAAAACAAGAAGTCAGAGCAACCGTTATTTTCGAAGGCGAGTATCAGGGTGAAGATGTTAAAGACAGTCGTGACGTGGTTTTAGTGCAGGAGCAGGGTAAGTGGCGCGTGGACCAGATTCTCGATCCACGCTATCGTCCTTAAGCCTGTTTGGCATTATCTGTGTAAGGCGGCCAGCCTAATGGTTTACCGGCCAACAGGTGTAGGTGAATATGATAGACGGTTTGCCCACCGTGCTCGTTGCAATTCATAACACAGCGGTAGCCGTCGTCTGCAAACCCTTGCTCGGCGGCTATTTTACTGGCAACAACGTATAGGTGCCCGACAGTTGCCGCTTTCTCTTCGTCAATGTCGTTAATCGTAGCAATTGGTTGCTTTGGAATAATTAATAGATGTACCGGCGCCTGAGGATTTATGTCCTTAAACGCGAGGGCGTGATCGTCCTCGTAGACAATGTCGGCTGGTATTTCGCGATTAATAATCTTGCTGAATATCGTTTCTTCGGCCATAACTTTTCCCTTTCGCTACTGATATATTTCCATAGTACTAACAGCAGCGGTCCGGGGCAATTGTTCATTATCTTGCTTAGTTTATTTTGTCAGCCAGTAGGTATTGACCCTGTGAACGCCCGCAAAAGACTAAGTCTACCATTGGATGCTGGATTGCTTGCTCAGTAAAGTCAGGATCTAAATTAGACTCACTGACGTAAGTTTGAATAGATGAGTTGTTAACCAGCACGTGATACCAGGGCTGCTGTTTTGACGGCTGTGACGTCGCCATTCTTTGATACCACTCATCGGATAGGCTAAAGGTTGGATCGGCATCTATGATAACACCGCGATAACCATAAAGTGAGTGCGTAATAAGCTGGCCGATTGCGAATTTAGCCGTTACCATTTTTTGACTCTCTGCTGCAGAATTTGCCATGACATCATCCTTAACATAATTGCTGTTTTCTTATCGGCATGGTTCTGCTAAAACTGAATAGATAAAGTGTAAAAAATTAAGGATAAGCCAATGTTAGGCTCGGATGAAAACCGAAACTTTATGCGGATGTCGGTGAATGCAGACGCGCAACTAATTTTAGAAGATGATCAGCACGGACAACAGGTAATTGATGCTATTTGTCTGGATTTGAGTGCGACAGGCGCGTCTTTGCAAGTGAAACAGCCGGTAGAAGAAGGCCGCGAACTCACTATAAATATTGAATCGGGGGGCAATGTGCCGGCATTGAAAGCGCTGGCACAAGTGGTTCGCAGCCAGCGCTTAGATGATGGTGATTATCAGCTAGGCTGTAAAATCACCAACATCCTTTGACTGAGACTTTGTTACATGACTCGCATTCCAGGCTTCGCGCCATCGTGCGGGTTTAAAATATAAATCTCGTCTTTGCCAGGACCTGCGGCCAAAACCATACCCTCGGACAAACCGAAACGCATTTTTCGTGGCGCCAGGTTGGCGACCATTACCGTTAATTGACCAATCAGCTCGTCAGGCTTATAAGCCGATTTAATACCAGCAAACACCTGTCGTTGTTCGCCCCCCAAATCCAGGGTTAACTTTAATAGCTTATCGGCACCTTCAACATGTTCAGCGTTGGCAATTCGGGCTACGCGCAGATCAACTTTTGCGAACTCATCAAAATTAATTTGCTCAGCAATTGGCTCTTTTGCCAGTTCATCATTAACGGTCTCTGCCGGTTCTTGAGGAGCGTTTTGTACCTGTTCTTCCTTAGAAGCTTCTAACATGGTGTTTATGTCGTCCATATCAACGCGCTGCATTAGCGCTTTAAACTTGTTAATCGGGTGGTCCGTTAGCATTGAACGATGACTGTTCCAGCTAAAGCTGTCGTTCAGGAAGTGCTGCACCGACTTAGATAACTCAGGCACTATTGGCGTTAAGTAAATCATTAGAATACGGAACAGGTTAATCCCCAACGAGCAAATATCGTGAACTTCGTTTTCGTGGCCGGGCTGCTTAATCAGTTGCCAAGGCTCTTTGTCGGCAATGTATTGGTTGGCGCGATCAGCGAGCGCCATAATGTCACGTATCGCTTTCGAAAATTCACGCTTTTCGTAGTACTCAGCAATTTGATCGCCCGCTTTTTGAAAGTCTTCCAATAATGCTGAATCGGCGATGTCGCCGGATAGTCTTCCATCAAACTTTTTGGTAATAAAGCCTGCGCAGCGGCTGGCGATATTGATAACCTTACCGACCAGATCCGAGTTAACCCGTTGTGCAAAGTCGGTTAAATTCAAATCCAGATCGTCGATACGGCTGGTTAACTTAGCGGCAAAGTAATAACGTAAGTATTCAGGATTCAAGTGGTCTAAATAGGTACGAGCCTTGATAAAGGTCCCTTTAGACTTAGACATCTTGGTGCCGTTAACGGTGATGAATCCATGCGCCCAGACATTGGTTGGCTGCCTAAAGTCGGCGCCTTTGAGCATTGCCGGCCAAAACAGGCTATGGAAGTAGATAATGTCTTTACCGATAAAGTGATAAACCTCGGCTTGACTGTCTGCCTGCCAGTATTCATCCCAGTTTGCTTTATTGGTGGTTTCGCAGTAATTCTTGAAACTGCTCATGTAGCCAATAGGAGCATCCAGCCAAACATAAAAGTATTTGTCTTCGGTCCCGGGAATTTTGAAACCAAAATAGGGGGCATCACGCGAAATATCCCAGCGATGTAAGCCTTGCTCAAACCACTCGTTAAGCTTGTTCGCCATTTCGTTTTGTAGCGAGCCAGAGCGGGTCCAGCTTTTCAACATATCGCCAAACGCCGGTAGGTCAAAAAAGTAATGCTCAGAATTGCGCATTTCCGGGGTAGCACCGGAGACCACTGAGCGCGGATTTTTTAAATCGGTCGGCGCGTAGGTGGCACCGCAAACATCACAGTTATCACCGTACTGATCGTCTGCGCCGCAGTCTGGGCATTCGCCTTTTACAAACCGGTCTGGCAGAAACATTTTCTTTTGAGGGTCGTAGAGTTGCTCGATAACCTCAGTTTTAATATGTCCCGCTTTATCCAGGCGGTTATAGATAGTTTCGGCAAGCTCGCGGTTTTCGTCACTATGGGTGCTGTAATAATGATCAAAACCGATGTGGAAACCGGCAAAATCATTTTCATGAGATTTTTGCATGTCACCGATCATTTGCTCAGGGCTTATACCCAACTGCTGAGCTTTAAGCATGATGGGTGTACCGTGGGCGTCATCAGCGCACATGTAGTGGCATTCATTGCCACGTAACTTCTGAAAGCGCACCCAGATATCAGCCTGGATGTAACCTAATAAATGTCCAATGTGAATTGGCCCGTTAGCATAGGGCAAGGCATTGGTTACCAAAATTTTACGTTCGGTATGGCTCATGCGAAAATCTGCTTCCATCAATGTTAGTATGAAACTGAAGCTAAATATTAGCATAGGAACCGCATGATACACAGAGCCAAGAGGTGGCTGATGTCACAGTTTTTTGATAATAACGATGCCTTTAGTCAGGCATTACAAGCATTACGTTCGGATTATCTGCCCGATGGGATCGATCCGGATTGGCTTGAGCATGAACCCGGCAGCTCCAATATTCGGCTGGTCATCCCTTTTATTAGCGATGTAGAGGCAATTAAACATGAGCTTGCCGAGCAGCCAGAGCTGGCTAAATACGACTGGGAGGTTCTGTGTAAGGTAAAGAAGCTGAGTAACTCGCAGCCTGAATTACCGATGATTACCGGTAACGTTATCGTGGTGTCCTCAGGCAAGGGGGGTGTCGGCAAGTCCTCGGTCAGTGTGACATTGGCGTTGGGTCTGCAACAGCTGGGTGCGCGGGTAGGGTTGTTGGATGCTGATATCTACGGTCCGTCTATTCCTACTATGTTGGGACGGGGTGACCACTCGGTCGAAGTTAACGCTAGTAATAAGATGGAACCGTTGCAGCGTTTTGGCTTACAGGTAAATTCGCTGGGCTATCTGGTCTCTGACGATGATGCCACTATCTGGCGTGGACCAATGGCCAGTAGTGCGTTGCAACAACTCTACAACGATACCGCCTGGCAAAGCCTCGACTACCTAATCGTTGATATGCCACCCGGTACCGGTGATATCCAATTAACCATGGCGCAAAAGCTACCGATTACTGGGGCTGTAGTTGTAACAACCCCGCAAAACGTGGCGTTACGAGATGCGGAAAAAGGCATTGCGATGTTTAACAAATTACAGATTCCGTTATTAGGCGTACTGGAGAATATGAGCTACCATCGATGCGCAAGTTGCGGTCATCAGGAAGCTATTTTTGGCGAAGGTGGCGGCCAGCAAATAGCGGAGAAACATGCGGTTTCATTACTCGCTCAATGGCCACTCACAACCGCGCTGCGGGAAAGTCTGGACCATGAAAAACCATTGATGATGGAACAACCGGATCATGAGCTGAGTCAGTTGATCCGAAAAACCTCGGCGACAATTGCGGCGCAGCTCTATCATAAAACAACAAAAAACGTGTAATATCACTCTATTAGTCATTCTGAGGCAAACTAGCTATGCGGTTAAATGACAAAGAAATCGAACAATTTCTGGAACAAGACATTATCGGTGTAGAGCCCGCTCCGTCGAAAGAGAATATCTCGGGAGTAACCCTGGATATTCATTTGGGCTCAGAGTTTCGAGTTTTGCAGGATCACGCGGCGCCTTATATTGATATCAGCGGTTCGCGGGAAGCTATTGAAAGTGCCATTAAAGAAGTTATGGGTGACGAAATACAGTTACGCCCGGATCAGGCCTTTTTTATTCATCCTGGTGAGTTTGCACTGGCCGTTACCCATGAATCTATCCGCTTGCCGGAGGATATGGTGGGTTGGCTTGATGGTCGCTCTTCATTAGCGCGTTTAGGGCTTATGGTGCATGTAACAGCACACCGTATTGATCCGGGCTGGTCCGGCCAAATCGTGCTGGAATTCTTTAATAGTGGTAAATTGCCGCTGGCATTGCGACCGGGCATGAAAATTGGCGCTATTAGTTTCGAACGTTTAAGCGGCCCATGCGCGAGTCCTTACAATAAACGAGAAGATGCTAAATATCGTGATCAGCACGGAGCCGTTGCGTCGCGAATCTCTGCAGATGGTGGTTAAGCCGGCTTCTTAAACAGTGTTTCTACGGCAAAATTCAGTTGTTCCAGTAATGATTGAGGATCGTGCCGGTAGTGCACGTTGCTATCAGCTCGTAACCCGTCAATTTGTGGAATGTTAAGGGCCGCGTCTGAGTGGTTGGACAACACCAGGTCAATGACATTGGAGCCAATATGCTGCTCTAGAAAGGCGAGCTTTTCGGTTAGTGATAATTGACCTGAAGCACCTTTCTCATGCACGAGGTTATCGACAAAAATCACTTTACCGGTTGATTGCTTTATTGCCTGGGCAATATCTTTCACCAGCAGTGGCGGCAATACCGAGGTTAAGAAGCTGCCAGGCCCAAGAATAATTAAGTCACTATTGTATAAGTGCCGAACAGCTTCAGGCGTTGCATGGGCATCGCCTGACAGTGTCATTGAACGTGGCATGTGCTCGAGCTTATCAATAAGGATTTCGCCATGACATTGAATTCCCTCGTCGGTTGTAGCAATCAGGTCAGTAGGGCATTCCGACATAGGCAATAAACGGGTGTTTATATTCAATAAGCGACTGAGTAACTGGATGCCGTCAATGGGTCGTGCACTGACTTGATCCAGTGTGTATAACAACAAGTTACCAAGGTTGTGACCGGCCAACGAGGTTTTACCGTCAAAACGGTAATTTAATACATCGGCGGCGAGAGGTTGCTCAACCAGCTGCGACAGGCAATTACGGATATCCCCCCAGGCGATGGTGTGGTGGGCCTGACGAAGAAGTCCGGTGGCCCCTCCGTTATCCGTTGTGGCAACAACGCCTACGAGTTTATGTTTCATAAAGGCCAGGGTGGACAGTACCCGTCCTAACCCGTGGCCGCCACCGATAGCTGTAATTCGGCGCATTGCGGTAATTTGCATGCAGCGGTCCTTTTACCTTTCGTTATTTTAATTTAGTCCGCTAGACTCGATAAATAGTCTACCGCTCTGTAAGATAAGAGTCTATGAGTTTACAGTTTGTTAACCAATACGCAGAAAAGTTCGCTGATCTAGTTACTGAGCAGCCAATACAGCCCAACGGAATGTCACAGCTACGGTTATTTAATCGTCCGTTATGGCAACAGTTAGGCGGTTCAGACAAAGCTGAGCGTAAGCTGCTAAAGCAGTTAGATGGCGAAGAGGACTGGCCCGGTATCCGGCCGCTTGCCCAAAAATATGCAGGCCATCAATTCGGTCATTTCAACCCGTATCTGGGTGACGGCCGAGGACTGTTGCTGGGCGAAGTAAAAACCCCTGACGGCGCGTACCGTGATCTCCATTTAAAAGGATCAGGGCCGACACCCTATGGGCGAGGTGGCGATGGACGCGCGGTGTTGCGTTCCTCGGTTCGTGAATACCTTGGTAGTGAAGCGTTGGCTGCATTGGGCATACCAACCACGCGTGCGTTGCTGCTAACCAGCACCGAGGAAAGCGTTCAGCGTGAGCAACTGGAGTCGGGTGCGATGCTGTTGCGAGTCGCAGCCACGCATGTGCGTTTTGGTCATTTTGAGCACTGTTACTACCGCAAGTTAGAAACTCAGCAGCGTGAGTTGTGGGATTATGTCATCGAGCGACAATGGCCTGAGTTAAAAAATTCGAGTCGCGATCAACAGTTTCGGCGGGTAATGGAGCGCACGGCCGTCATGATTGCGCTATGGCAATCCTATGGTTTTATTCACGGAGTGATGAATACCGATAACATGAGCGTTGTAGGAGAGACCTTTGATTATGGCCCCTACGCGGTGTTGGACCAATATCAGCCGGAAAAGATTTTTAATCACACCGATCAAACCGGTCGATACGGTTTTTTACAGCAACCCGGAATCGGTTTATGGAACCTGAAACGGTTGCAAATGGCGTTAAGTCTGTCGCTGCCGGTTGATGGCTTTACCGCAGTATTGGACGATTACGAAGCGGTAATTCAACAGGCATTTTTCAAGCAAATGAAACAACGCCTGGGGTTAACACAGGTTGCGGATGACCCGGCCTATTCGCTGGTGGCGGGTTGGCTGCAATTGCTGCAGCAACACCAACTGGATTACAACCTAAGCTTTTTACAGTTAGAGCGCTGGTATACCCACCAGCAGCCCGTGCCTTTCAGTGAACTGGGTAAAAGTTGGCTGCAGGCCTATCAACAAGCGGTTGGTGAGCAACCAGATATTGCCACAATGCAATCGGTTAACCCTGTGGTAACCTTGCGAACACATCATTTAGCCCGTGTAATATACGCAGCGGAGCAGGGCGACGACAGTTTGTTGAAGGATTACCTGGCGGCCTTAACCGATCCGTTTAATCGCCAATACTGGCAATCACAGTGGGCGCAACCGCCAGCTCCTGAAGACCAAGTTGGGCAGTTGTCTTGTTCGAGTTAAGCAGGCAATGTTGCGATTTAGCGATGGATAGGACAAAATCAAAAACAAGCTTCGCAGAAGCGCCCGAAACATCACCTTACTGGAATTTCCAATGAAACGACTCGTACTTTTTATCGCCAGTGTATTGCTTATTAGCGCTGGCAGTTACGCGCAAAATTGGCGGGTCCCATCGGCTCAAAACTTTGAGCAGACAATGATTTGTCTGGGCGATCTTGAACAACCACTGACCGTTGAGTTAGCCGACAAACCGGCTCAACATGCACGAGGACTGATGCAGCGCGAGTCGCTGGGAGAATTTTCCGGGATGTTATTTCGCTATCCAGAGGTACGAAACGGCGAAACCGGTTTTTGGATGTATCAAACCCTGATTCCGTTGGATATTGCCTATTTAAACGAGCAACAGGAAATTGTGAAAACCTTTACCATGCTGCCGTGTGGTAGTGATAATCCGTCCAAGTGTCGAAGCTATGCGCCCGGCAAGCCCTATCAGTTTGCGTTGGAAATGAACGCGGGTTTTTTTGCCGAGCATGATATTCGTATGGGCGACAAGGTAAACATTGTTGGGCAGCAGGAAGCTGAAAGTAATTGTCACGATATCGTTCAATAGAGTTACAACACCAATAAGAATAATAGGGGAAAACCATGAAGTATTTTGCACTTAGTGCGATTGCTGCGAGTTTATTAATGGCTTGCAGTCCTGCCAATGAATCATCACAGCAAAGTAATGCTGAACCTGCTGAACAGCAGGCTGATAGTCAGTCACAAAAACCGGACTTAGAGGGTTCTGCGTTTAATCCTAATTTTCGGGATTACCTAAAAACCATATCAGCTGACGAATTTGAAGGACGCGAGCCCTCGACCGAAGGTGAGGAAAAAGTCGTTTCGTTTATCGAAAATCACTTTGAAGAGTGGGGGCTCAAGCCGTACAACGAAGAAACTGGTAGTTACCGTCAATCGGTGCCGCTGGTTAAGATCATGCCATACAAAGTCAGTGACTTGAGTTTTTCCGGTGACCAGGCGCCGGAGACTATGGACTACCGTACCGATATGATGGCCTGGAGTATGCAGGTAACGGAAGAAGTTGATTTAAGCCAGAGTGAGATGGTGTTTGTAGGTTATGGAATTGTAGCGCCTGAATACGACTGGAATGACTATGAAGGCATCGATGTAGAAGGCAAAACGGTGGTGATGTTCGTTAATGATCCCGGTTATGCGACTCAGGATCCAGAGCTGTTTAACGGTAACGCGATGACCTATTACGGGCGTTGGACGTACAAATACGAAGAGGCTGCTCGTCAAGGCGCCGCCGGCGTATTAATTATCCATGAAACGGACGCTGCTGGCTACGGCTGGGGGGTTGTTGCAGGTGGCTCGCCGGTACGTTACGACCTGAAGAAAGAAAATAATAATATGGACCGGGCGCAAGTAGAAGGCTGGCTGACTAAAGATAGTGCCGAACAGTTACTCTCTACCGTTGATTTGTCTGTGGAAGAAGCACACCAATTGGCGTTAAGCGATGACTTTGAAGCGATGTCTTTAAATACCGAAGCAAACTTATCGGTAAGTAATAAGTTTGAAGAATTAAGTGCGTATAATGTGGTTGGCTACATCGAAGGCAGCAAACACCCCGAAGAACACGTTATTTATATGGCTCACCACGACCACCTGGGAACCGATCCGGTGCGCGAGGATGATCCTATTTACAATGGTGCACAGGATAATGGCACGGGAACTGCGGGTCTGTTAGCCCTGGCTGAAAAATTTGCACAACAACCACAACCAGAACGTTCGGTTATGTTTTTAGCCGTCGGCGCCGAAGAAAGCGGTTTGCTGGGTTCTAAGTGGTATGCCGAAGAGCCATTAATGCCCCTGAGTAAAACCGTTGGCGGCATTAATATGGACGTTATGAACGTCTATGGCCCGGTTAAGGATATGGTTGTGATAGGTTATGGTAATTCAGAGATGGACCAATACCTTAAACCCTATATCGAAAAACAGAACCGTTATTTAGCGCCCAACCCGACCCCTGAAGCGGGTTTCTTCTACCGTTCAGACCATTTCAGTCTGGCCAAAAAAGGAGTTCCGATGCTGTATGCGAAAGGTGGCAATGAGCATTTGAGCAGAGGCAAAGAATGGGTTGAGGAACAGCGCGCTAAGTATGTTGCGGAGGCCTACCATAAGCCAGCTGACGAATATAATGAAGACTGGGACCTGCGCGGTGTGCAGCAGGACCTGTCCGCGTTCTTCGAGCTCGGTTACGATTTAGCGAATTCGCGGGACTGGCCTCAATGGACGCCAGGCAACGAATTCGAAGCGGCTCGAAAAGCAACGGAAGATCAACGTAAAGACTAAAATTTGCTGTTGGATTGACGGCTTTGGGTTGAACATGCGGCTATTTCTGTGGTCTATTAATAATAGATAGTTAACAGGAGTACGCATGAATCAACAGCGAAAACAGATGTATATTCGCTTTAATCAGGGCCGTTATTCAGCTTCAGGAGGCCCCGGGCAGCCCGGAGGTGGTCCTGGAGGAAACTGGCTCAGTAAGATACTGAGCCTTTTTTTATTGCTGGTGATGGTTGGCTTGGCTATTACTTTCGGCGTTTTCATTCTTATGATTGGTGTCATTTTGATGATCCCGGTATTATGGAAACAACGCCATGCCATTCGTCAGTTTTGGCAATTAAGGAAGCAGGCAAAGGCACAGTTTGAAGAGACTAAAAATCGCTACAAGGAAGAGCAGCAACAGTCTTATGACCGCGAAGACAACACCGTTATTGATGGTGAGTACGAAGAGGTCGATGAATCTAAGAAAAAATAGTAACAGCAAATAAAAAAAGCCCCGGCCGCTAGCTTAGCGACCGGGGCTTTTTTAATACCGATTATTCGGTTTCTTGTTTCGGTGGGAATACTCGGCGTACTGCATAGAAGAACAGCGGTACAAAGAATATTGCTAACACCGTACCACCGATCATGCCACCGATGACACTGGTACCGATTGCATTACGGCTGGCTGCACCGGCGCCGTCGCTCAATGCCAGTGGCATTACCCCAAAGATAAAGGCTAATGAAGTCATTAAGATAGGGCGAAGACGGAGGCGTACTGCTTCCAGTGTTGCTTCCAGTAGCTCTTTACCTTGCTCCTGTAAGTCTTTCGCAAACTCGACAATCAGTATTGCGTTCCTTGCCGAGACACCGACTGTTGTCAGCAAGCCTACCTGGAAGTAGACATCGTTAGAAATGCCCCGTAAGGAGACCGCAATCACCGCACCTAAAATACCGAGTGGTACCACCAACATTACCGAGAATGGAATCGACCAGCTCTCGTACAAGGCGGCTAAGAAGAGGAATACAACCACCAGTGAGACCGTATATAAAATAGGTGCAAAGTCGCCGGATTGACGTTCTTGTAAAGAAATACCGGTCCATTCAAAGCCAATGCCCTGAGGTAACTCGGCGATCATCTTTTCCATCTCCAACAAAGCCGCACCGGTACTAACCCCGGGGGCTGCCTGACCTTGAATATTCATGGCAGCGACCCCGTTATAGCTTTCGACACGCTGTGGTCCGTAAGTCCATTCCCAGCTAGAGAAAGAGCTAAACGGCACCATATCGCCCTGGTTGTTGCGCACGTACCACTCGTTTATATCTTGTGGCAACATACGGTCATCGGCTTCGCCCTGCACGTAGACTCGTTTCACCCGACCACGGTCGATAAAGTCATTAACGTAGGCAGAACCCCAGGCAGTACTCAGGGTATCGTTAATACTGCTGATGGTGAGCCCCAGCGCTTGTGCTTTTTCAAAGTCGATATCAATTTTTAACTGCGGCGCATCTTCAAGGCTGTTGGGCCTGACTTGCTGCAGCTTGTCGTTTTGACTCGCCATGCCCAACAATTGATCTCTTGCCTCAACCAGTTGTCGATGGCCGACATTGCCGCGATCCTGTAAATACAGGTTAAAACCTGTGGCATTTCCGAGTTCAGGAATAGGCGGTAAGTTAAAGGCAAAGATCATCGCTTCTTTGATACTCGAGAAGAAACCAAATGCGCGGCCAATGACAGCTTGTACGCTTTGACTGTCGTCACGCTCTGACCAGTCCTTGAGGCGAACGAAGGCAATACCATTGGCTTGGCTCCGGCCTGAAAAACTAAAGCCGACCACTGAGAATACTGATTTTACCGCGTCCTCTTGCTCTAAATAGTAATTCTCGATTTTGTCCATGACCTTATTGGACTGCTCCAGAGTCGAGCCCACAGGTAGGTTCATCTGGGTTAGAAAGACCCCCCGGTCCTCTTCTGGCAAAAAGGCAGCGGGCAGGCGGGTGAATAAAAAGGCTAAAACAGCAATAATACCCAGATATAAAAGACCAAATCGAATACCGCGACGCAGGATACCGTGCACTGAATTGGTGTACTTATCAGTGGCTTTTTCTAAGGTTCGGTTAAACCAACCAAGCGGACCCCAGCCATCATTTTTGTGGCCTTTAACGGGT
The DNA here is from genome assembly GCA_051746345.1 of Pseudomonadota bacterium. Lineage (GTDB taxonomy): Bacteria > Pseudomonadota > Gammaproteobacteria > Enterobacterales > Alteromonadaceae > Idiomarina. The sequence continues at coordinate 29,858 of JBNJEZ010000006.1, read as the reverse complement.
TTCAGAATAGTCGCACACAGCGCTGGTGAGAAAATAATAGCGACCAGTACCGACAAACTCATTGAAGTGATAATGGTTAATGAGAACTGTCGATAAACGGCACCGGTTGCACCAGGGAAGAACGCCATGGGAGCGAATACTGCAGCCATGACCACACCAATAGCGACCAGCGCACCGGTTATTTGTCCCATTGACTTTATGGTTGCCTGCTTAGGCGATAATCCCTCTTCAGACATTAATCGTTCGACGTTTTCGACAACCACAATGGCATCGTCAACCAATAGCCCGATGGACAGCACCATACCAAACATGGTTAGAGTGTTAATGGAGAAGCCGGCTAGCGCCAGAACACCCATAGTCCCTAAAATAACCACGGGAATGGCGAGTGTTGGAATCAATGTTGCCCGTAAGTTTTGTAGAAATACGAACATTAACAGGAACACCAGAATAATGGCCTCAACCAGTACTTGTGCCACCTCCGAAATGGATATCTTAATAAACGGCGTGGTGTCGTAAGCAGTTACCATCTCCATTCCATCAGGAAAGAACTGCTCTAGTTCGGCAACCCGCTCTTTTACCGCTTCAGCGGTTTCTAGCGCGTTAGCACCAGTTTGCAGGTTTATGGCAAGTCCGGTTGCTGGGTCACCGTTGTAATTTGCGTTAACTGAGTAATTTTCGGCACCCAGTTCAACTTCCGCGACGTCGCGCATACGAACTTGAGACCCGTCTGGCAGCACCTTCAGGGTGATGTTTTTAAACTGCTCAGGGTCGGACATTCGTGTTTGTGCAATAATAGTCGCATTTAAGCGCTGACCGTCGATAGCCGGGGTGCCACCAAGTTCACCAGCAGCGATTTGGGCGTTTTGTGCACTAATAGCGTCCTTTAATTCCGCCATGGTTAAACCGTAATTAACCAGTGCGGCGGGATCGACCCAAATACGCATGGCGTAGGGTGCACCGAATAGCTGTACATTACCGACACCGCTGGTACGCGATATTTCATCTTGAATGTTCGATGCAATGTAATCGCTCAGATCGGTTTGATTATAGCGATCGTCTTTGGCAACTAATGCCAGCACCATTAGAAATGAGTTGCTGGACTTGCTGACCGTAACACCTTGTGCCTGAACTTCCTGTGGCAGCTGCGGCGTGGCCTGGGAAAGCTTATTCTGAACTTGTACCTGGGCAATATCAGGATCAGTGCCAGAGGCGAAGGTTAGACTGATACTGCCGTTACCGAAATTACTCTGGGAGGAAAAGTAGAGTAAGTTATCGATACCCGTCATATTTTGTTCGATAACTTTAGTGACCGTATTGGCAACAGTCTCAGAGTTAGCTCCCGGGTAGTTGTACTGGATTTCTACCGCTGGTGGGGCAATCGTCGGATACTGAGCAACGGGTAACTGAATGGCCGCAATTGCACCGGCCATCATAATCAATATCGCTATAACCCAAGCAAATATCGGGCGGTTAATAAAAAATTTAGCCATTTCCGAATCCCTTATTGCTGATCAGAGCTTGAGTTATCAATACGTACGGTGTCGCCAGAACGAATATTTTGTAAGCCTTCGGTGACCACCTGGTCGCCGCTTTCGATGCCACTACTAACTAACCAGTCGCTACCGATGGCCCGGACAGTCTCGATCATCCGTTGTTCAACCTTATCGTCCTCAACAACGACCATCACGTAGGGTCGACCTCGAGGATCTCGCGTCACCGCTTGTTGTGGGATCAAAAGTGCATCACTTAAGGTACCTTCGCTGACTTCAGCCCGAACAAACATGCCTGGATACAAGTGATTATCTGGGTTTGGAAATTTAGCACGAAGCAAAATGGCACCGGTATCCTGTTCTACTGTTACTTCAGAGAACAACAACTCACCTTGCTGCTTATAATCAAGTCCGTTCAGGTTCAGCTGTACCGGCGCATTACCTTCCGGAGTGGCCTCAATACGGCCTGACTCAATGTCCGCTTTTAGCTGTAAAAACTCTTTGCTGGACTGGCTAATATCGACATAAATAGGATCGAGCTGATTAATCGTGACTAAAGGGTCAGCCTGCGAGGCCGTGACTAACGCGCCTTCGGTAAAGTTAGAACGACCAATAACACCACTAATGGGCGCATTAACATTGGTATACTCTAAATTGATTTGCGCGCTCTTAAGCTGCGCCTGGGCAAGGGCAACGGCTGCCTTATTCTCGAAATAGGTTGCTTCCGCAGTATCAAACTCGTCCTGACTGACGGCATTTTCCTGCAATAGTTCTTCGAATCGTTTGTAGCGTAATTCGGAACTCTTTAGTACCGCTTTGGCACGTTCTACCTCGGCTTCCGCACTGTCGAATTCTGCTTCGTACACGGCTGGATCGATTTGATAAAGCTGTTGTCCTTGTTCGACAGTAGTACCTTCTTCAAATTTTCTGTCCAGCAACACACCACTAACCTGAGGTCTTACCTGTGCCACTCGGTAGGCGGAAGTACGACCCGGCAGTTGTGTCGAGATTGACACCGATTGCGGGGCAACTTCAGTCACCGTTACCGCCGGCGCCTGGCCTCCTTGTTGCTGCTGGCCAGATTGTTGCTCACTACATGCTGTTAACGAGCCGGTCGCTAAAAGACCAGCGGCAACGATGGGAATTAACTTTAACCGATTATTCATCCATTACCTCGAGTTAGTTCTTTTGCTCATTCTATTGCCCGGAATTATACATACATACTTGTATGTTTGTAAATTAAAAATCGGCTACATGCTGCAGCCGAACCCCTATTCCTGTACGGTTAATGCGATTTTGCCAATCGTTTTACCCGATTCGACAGCGGAATGAGCCTTAATAAGGTTAACCGCATTAAGAGGGCCGAAGTTCTGGCCGAGAGTAGAGCGTACTTGGTTATTATCAACCAGTTCAGCCACTTTTGATAACAGCTGACCCTGTGCGGCCATGTCCTCGGTCTGAAACATCGAGCGGGTATACATAAACTCCCAGTGTAAGCTGACACTTTTCTGTTTAAGTTTAGTGATATCCAATGATGCTGTTGGATCATCGATAATACCAATTTGACCTTGTGCTGCGATAAGGTCGGCTACTGCATCAAAGTATTGGTCACTATGGGTCAGTAGCGCAACGTCAGTTACTGAAGTAACGTCATCGAGCTGGGCAGCTAAGGGTTGGCTGTGATCGATAACATGGTCGGCCCCCAGAGCTTTCACCCACTGTTTTGACTCAGGCCTGGATGCAGTGGCGACAACCGTTGCATCCGTCAGTTGTTTGGCCAGCTGCACCATGACCGAGCCGACGCCACCCGCGGCGCCAATGACAAGCAGGCAACGTTTATTGTGAGGTGAGTTACTGTTTAGCTTTAATCGATCAAACAGCAACTCCCAGGCAGTAATTGATGTTAGTGGCATTGCAGCTGCTTGAATGTCATCCAGTGTTGCCGGGGCTTTGGCTGCGATTCGATAATCGACAAGTTGTTGCTGAGCATTACAGCCCGGACGGGTAATATCGCCGGCGTACCAGACTCTATCGCCAGGTTTAAAACCGCTGACTGACCGACCGACCTCGAGCACCTCACCGACGGCATCCCAGCCCAGTACTTTGTAACCTTGATCTGGGGTAACGCGCTGTCTAATCTTGGTATCCACTGGATTTACAGCCACAGCGGTAACTTTAACTAATAAATCGTTGTCGCCAGGCACTGGGGCTGGCAGCTCAATATCTAATAAAGCATTGGGCTCGGAAATTGCTAAGGACTTCTGGTAGCCGACGGCTTTCATTGCTATTCTCCTTGGCCATAGTCAATAAAGGATTTGTAGGTCGCTTGATAATACGTGGTTATTGTGTAAAACCGATCGATTGTGAACCAAAATTATTTAAAAGAGAGATGTTGATGAAAGTTCTCTACTGGCAGGTTGCTGCGGCGATTAGCAGTTTATTTGTGTCGTTTTCGGCAAGTGCGGACACACAGGTTGAAGATGCAAGGCGTGCGCTCGACCAATTACAGCAACAAAAAGCGGTTGAGTTTGGTTATCAGCGTTTTTCAAAGTTTGATGACCGGACTATGCTGGAACAGCATCAACCACAGGTCGAAGATCAACGTTGGCAACTGTTGCAAGAGAATGCTGAAACGCCATCGGTTCACCGGTTAGACGAATACCGGCGGATGAAGCAGGATGAGGAAAGAGCATCGGAGAGCACTGATAAAGAGCAACAAAGTGTAAAGTTATCGCTAACCACTTTGGTGCAAAAACAAACGCTGGAATATCTGGAGCAGCGACAGTGGCAGGACCAGACATTACGGGCTTTTAGTTTTGAACCGGATTTAGAAAAATTTAGTGAGCATAACGATAAGTTACAGGGCCACTTATATCTGGCAGTAGACAGTAACCAGTTAAAGGGCTTGTCAATTACGCTAAAAGAATCTTTTTCACCGGCGATGTCAGTTAGTTTGGAACAATTCAAGCTGCAAATAGAGTTGATGCAAATTGAACACCAGGGAAAAACCTACACCGTTCCTCAGCGAACCGAGGAACAGTTGGCTGGTAGTTACTTATACTTTAAAGACTTTGAAGATTACACTGTCCGCGAATACTCGGATTATCAGGTATTTTCAAAACCCGCCTCGGATAAATGATCAGCAAATTGTTCCAGCGCAGATAGCCCTTGAGGATCTTCCGGTAATAGCGACAGCCGGTAGTTGGGCCAGCGGTTAAAACGCTGCTCAATGTCTTCAAGGTAACTGACTTCTTGCTGACGGCGACGAGCCAAAAACTGTCCGTCTGCCTGCTCCGGTAAGATCCGGTTAATAATTACGCCGGCAATGGGCAGTTTTTCCTGAGTTAATGCTTTTAATGCCCGATCGGTTTCCTGTATCGGTAACCGTTCTGGGGTGAGCACAAACAAAATTCCGGTGTAGTTGCTGTCCTGCAGTAAGCGTCGGGTTCGCTGGAACAAGCGTTGCCGATTGAGCAGCTGTTCAGAGATTGCTTTTGTTCTGTCTGTCATTCCATCGGTGGCATGTTGTTCCGGGTCGGACATTGGGTTACTAACGTCTTTACCGGCCTTGGGCGCTAAATGTTGTAATACACCTTCAAATTCTTCCGAGCGGTTTTGCGACCGTAACATGCCCTGAGTCCAGGCGGCCATCGCTTCCGGCAGAGTTAGCAGGCGCAGGGTATGGCCAGTTGGAGCGGTATCGAAGATTAGTAAGTCATAGTCTTGTTCCGCCTCATCGATGATTTGGCAAATACGCTCGAGCAGGGCAGCTTCTTGTGCGCCAGGTGATTGTTGAGAGAGACGCATTTGACGCTCAATCTCCGGAAACAAGTCCGGGTTGGTAAAGCGTTTCATCTGTTGAGTGACACGATCGATATGGGCTTTTACTTCGCGATCGGGGTCAATTTCGAGAGCATCGAGATTGTTTTTTATCGGCGTTTTTTTATCACCGATAGGGGTATCGAACGCATCAGCCAGACTATGGGCTGGGTCAGTGGATACAATTAATACGCGCTTACCGGCACGAGCGGCTAAAAGCGACAGTGCGGACGAAACAGTTGTTTTACCAACACCGCCTTTACCGCCGACCAGTAAAATTTTCCGGTCTAGCAAATTTGTCATAATTAACTATCTAGGTTTGGCTGCTTAACAGCAGCGGAAGTGGTCAAGCGGAGAGTGTTCCATTCCCATGCGCTGATGCCATTCATGAAAACGTTCCAACATCAGCGGTTGCAGCTCGAGAGTATAGTAGGCGGCCGGGTTCGGCACGCCCATCATTTCCGAAAAAACAAGTAGCATGAACAAGTCATCTTCGTCACGCTTGGCGCGAGCAATGGCAGAGCGGTACGGTGCGTTGTAAAACTCGTTGACCAACTCACCGGCTCGTTCAAACCATTGACGAATCGAATGAATGTTCATGCTAATGCCTCCTAGCGTTGTAAATTACGCTTATTTTCTTTGCTCACTCGTGACAAGGTCGCTGTGGCTTCCAGGATAATCCAGATGGCCGCAACTAACACTACAATGTCTAAGAAGAACAGGAAGTAGTCTTGATCTTCGTAAAAGCCCTGTAGTTGAATAATTAACGCGAATACTGTCATGATAAGCAGGAAAATTAACGGCAGCAAGGTCACATACATAGGGCGTCCTAACCGAACTAACATGACAGTAATGACCATTAAGGTTAGTCCTGCTAACAGCTGGTTAGTCGTACCAAACAATGGCCAAATTGCCAGTCCGCCGGAACCATCAGCACCGCCGGCACCAAAAGCAAGGAGCAGACAGCTGCCAACCGCTAGTAAGGTTGCAATCACCGGTTTTTGAATCGCCGAAATGTTATAGATATTGCCCCATTCCTGGAAAATATAACGCTGTAGACGAATACCTGTGTCCATGGTGGTTCCGGCAAACAGCACGGCCATTACTGTCAGTAAAGTTTCCGAAATACCAACATCGAGTCCGACGCCCTCGCTAATGATGTGCGCGCCACCCTCGACGAACGCGGATACGCCGCCCTGACCAAAGGACGTATATACCGCTTCCCAGTCAGCCAGTGTTGCAAAACCAGCACAGGCAGCGATGATGGTAGCCAGTGATAATGAGCCTTCACCGATCGCACCAAAGTAACCAACAAACCGTAAATCGGTTTCCTTATCCAGCTGCTTAGAGGTGGTTCCGGAAGCAACCAGGCCGTGGAATCCGGAAATTGCACCGCAGGCAATGGTTACAAACAATAGCGGCAGCATCGATGGCGTGCCTTCCGGTGTATTGGCGTTAAACGCGGGCGCGGTCATATCAGGGCCCAACAACAGCACGGCACCGTAGAGCAGAATAAGACCGATGAACAGCTGCAGCCCGTTAATGTAATCACGCGGCTGTAACAACATCCAGACCGGCAGTAACGAAGCAATCGCGGCATAGCCGAACAAGATTAATATCCATTGCGCGTTATCAGACAGACCCATGGCCATATCAGGCAATGTCAGCGGGACTGACGGGCCGACACCAATTAAAATATAAAGAGCAACAACGCCCAGTACTGATACAGCGCCTAACCCCATCCATTTACGGAATATGATTTGGCCAATGATGAGCGCAACAAAAATGGCTCCCCAGACAGGGACAACAGCACTTGGGAAGTTAATTAATAGGCCGGCAATGGCAGTTGCAAATACCGCGTTAACCATTAATAGGACTAAGAAAATAACAATCATGAACAGCGTTTGAGCACGCTTACTGACGACATCGCCGGTCAGACTGCCCATCGACCGAGCTTTATTGCGGTTTGACGCCCAAATAGCGCCAGCGTCGTGCACGCCCGCAAAAAATATGGTGCCAAAAATGACCCATAAGAAAGCCGGGACCCAGCCCCAAATGACGGCTATTGCAGGTCCAATAATGGGTGCTGCGCCAGCAACAGATGTAAAGTGGTGGCCCCAGAGGACGAATTTGTTAGTCGGGACGAAATCAACGCCGTCTTCAAATTCGTGAGCCGGTGTTTTGAAGTTTGGATCAAGCTTGTAGATTTTTTCGGCTATGAACTTTGAATAAAAAACATACCCGAGAAACATCGCGCCGAGACCCAGAAGCATCACAAAGATTGCATTCATGGACAGTGCCTCTTGTTATTTTGAACAGTAAAAAACCTTGATCGAGCGACATAATACTACCGCATTTTTAATGGCGGACGTCATTCGACCAAGGTCTAATAGACTGTTTTTCTTAACTACCGTCTGCGGTTTCCCCCTAGTAGACCGACAATCAACGAAACCGCGAATAGAATAATAAAGATATAGAAAATGACTTCAGCAATTCCTGCCGCTGCTCCGGCAATCCCGCCAAAACCGAGTACGGCGGCAATCACGGCAACCACTAAAAAGATAAGAACCCAACGTAACATATTGAATCTCCCTGCTTTTTAAACGTCACACTAACAATAGTTGAGATTCTAAAGAAAGACCACCAACACACAAAAAAGCCGGTAAAACCATCAGGTTTTACCGGCTTTTTACTATCCACCGTTAACGCTTAGTGAGCAGCTTCTGCGGCTGCCTCATCGGCGGCTTTTTTGTCGTCAATCGGCTTAGCGTATGCTTCGATAGCAGGCGCTAAATAAACGGCATTACTAAGTAATTTAGCAGTACCCCAGAAAAACGCCCGGAAGTTAACATTGTCAGCAAAGCCAATAACCCGGCCTGAGCCGTAGCGGTGTGCAACAATGTTTGCCTTACCTTTCAACACGTCCTGGTTACGCTCATCGGCATAGCCGCTCAGTAACGGCTGTTGCTGATTATAGTGAGCAACGCTGATAAATGGGCTCTCCGGCACTTGCATGGCGTTAAGCTCGTCCTTAAAAACAGGCATCTGTTCACGCGGGAATCCAAACATCAGTGGATGAGAGGTATCAACATCCATCTTGAAGATCGCACCTGCGACGCGACGCTGAGCATAAAAGTCGTTACGCTCGGCGTAGCTTAGGCCTTCACTATCAAACGCACTTTCATAGACATCGTCGGCAACCCATTCGGCGCGCAACAAGCCACTTTCTGTTAACCACTCGGCGCCGCCTTGCTGGCCAATAATGACGCCACCTTTGTTGACCCAGTCGGTAAGCTGCTTCCGCTCTCGTTTATCCAGCGTATAGTAGCTACCGTCGACCAGTACGATATGACTGTACTTACTGATGTTAACTCGTGACAGACGGTCTGTGTCGACCATAGACACAGGAATGCCAACGTGCCGGTCAAAGTAATACCAGGCTTCACCAGCCTCGTACAGGTTAACCCCGTCACCGGTTAGCATCATTACGTTTGGCTCTTCTACCGGTTGAATGTTGCGACTTCCCAGGTCAATACCTTCCGGCGTTAATCCAGACTCGATGGAGACAACGGGGATATCACGCTCTGAAGCAGCACTTGCCAGTGCTTTTTGTACCTGTGACCAGTCATGTTGCTGGTAAGCACGGGTGACCACGATTGAGCCTGCACTCAGCTCTTTTACGCCGTCAGGAGTCTCAACAGTTAATGGTTTAAAGCTTTGACGAGCATGAATGTCCTGCTCCAGTAACTCTTGCAAAAGACCCGGTGCCAAATAGTCATTCCAGTCGAATGCGTAGGCATAGGCGTCTCCTGCTAAGGTGTAGGAGTCGCGTTGGGGTTCGTCCCACGCTTGGTCAGCCAGGTTGATGCGTCCACGGTATTGGCTAAATTCCAAATTAAATGCCATTGGCAATGTCCAGCCAGACACATCGTAGAAGGTGTTGTCCGGAAAGTCTTTACGGGTGCTAAACATCCCCTGAATCAGACCGAATTGCGGCTGTTCCGCTGGAACAAAATAGCTACGCCCGGCAGCAAAACGTTTACCATCAGTTTCTACCGACTTTTCAACCCGGTAGGCTTTAACGTCGTGTTGCTTCAGGATCTCGATAAGACCTTGCAAACGGTTCGGATCGCTATTGTCACCAATCAGGTAACCATCGAAGTTTGCGTCGTCGCCCATTTCCATCCAACGGTTATAAGTATCCTGCTGGAACTTTATAAAGCGAGCTTTGTTCTTATGCGCACCGTAAATTGTGCTGAGTGAGGTGATAAACTGGTTGCGAATCGTAAACGGAAAGTCCACTTCGCCATTCACCGAGTCCTGCAAGTGACCGCGGCTTGAGGCTTGTTCGAACAAGATACCAACAGCGCCCTGTACGTCAGGGTAGGTCGAACCTTTACCGTAGTAAAAATCATCGAACGACTCTTCGGTGTAGTATAAGTTTCCAAATTCATCGAGAGAATCGGCGTGCTCAGCAGCCAGAATTTCGGTCAGGCGCACATTTTCATCCGGCGTCATTGGGTTTTTCCGCGACGGAATACCGGGCTGGAAGAAGAAGGTGCTGTCGGTTCCCATCTCGTGGAAATCCGTCAGGACGTTTGGCTTCCACTTTTGGAAGTTTGCAATTCTTGCACGAGATTCCGGGTGTTGCAGCAGCAGCCAGTCACGGTTCATATCAAACCAGTAGTGATTGACACGGCCGCGGACAAACGGCTGCACATGTTCACGATGGTCAGGATCAGCCACTAAGTTTTCGCTGCGGTGCTGATTTGCCCACTGCGCAAACCGGGCTAAACCATCGGGGTTCAGTGAAGGGTCCAGTAAAATTACTGAGTCCTGCAATACTTGCTCAACTGCCTCGCCCTGAGCTGCCGCCAGGTAGTATGCGAATATCAAAGCAGCATTACTGCCACTGGACTCGTCGCCATGGATGCTGTAGCCCATATACATGACTAATGGCGTATTGTCAGGATCGGCAGCGCGGCTCGGATCGGCGGCCGCCAAATGACGTTCGCGAACCTGTTCTATATTATCCTGATTATCTGGATTAGTTACAGTCAGCAGCACCAAAGGACGCTGTTCGTGCGTGCGGCCGGTGACTTCAAAAGAAATGCGGTCAGATTCTTCAGCCAAAACCTCCATATACCGAACAATCAAGTCATGACGAGCATGCCATTCGCCAACTTCGTGGCCAAGAATTTCTGATGGTTTGGTAATTGAAGGATCGTAGTCAACATCAGATGGCAGGTAGTACGACAGGTCCTTGTCGGCTGCCAACGAGGGCAGGGCGACGCTGACCAACGCCACTGCGCTGATACCACGAATGAGTTTTCTTAGCATAGTAAGTTCCTCTTGGTTTTAATTATGCATTACTCTAACAAATCAACTGCCGCTAGTGACATGTTTTCGGTGTTTGGTCGCATTCTTGCGATGGAGCTGATAGTCGTACATTGGGTCGTAGTAGTGTGTTAACAGCTGCTCAATCCATAGCTTATGTAATTTTTCTGAGTTTGTATCCAGGGCTGTCTGCATCACTTCATGTAATTGCTGGTAGCGATTATCACCCAGCCGTTTGCGGGTTTTTGCCAAACTGTTTAGCAATGCAGCGCTAAATTGTTGATAGCTCGGGTAAGCTAGCGATGCGCGATGCACATAATCGCGGTAGATCACCTCAATCCGTTGTTCCAGTAGTTTTTCTATGACCTCAACGGCTGCGTTCTGCAAAGCTTCACGCAATACCTCTGGAATAGAGATGCTACCAATATGACTGCCTTCATCTTCGATAAATAAAGTTTGATGGCCTTCAGCAGAGCGTTTGAGCAATTCAATGGCCAGTTTATTTTCGAAATCTATCTGCGTGGGTTGAGGCTCCGGGAAATGACCAAAGGCGGAACCGCGATGGTGGGCGAGTTGCTCAAGATCAATACTATTCGCTCGTTGCTGAATCAATTGCGTCTTATCGCAGCCGGTGCGGCCGGCTAATAATACCCAATTAAAATGCGCTACATACTGCTCTAGGCTTTCAATAAGGTAACGACGCAACGCTTTATAACCGCCTCTTACGCGTGGCTTAAGGCAGTCATTTTCAGCCAACCACTGCTGCACGATTTGCGAGCGGAGGCCACCCCGAAAGCAATATAAGACGCCGTCCGGGTGCTGCTGAAAAAAGGCCAACCATTGCTGGATACGCTGCTGCTTAGTGTTGCCGTTGACCAATCGGTGGCCAAGCTCGATGGCTGCTTGTTGCCCGTGTTGTTTGTAGCAGCGTCCTACCTGAGCGCGTTCCTCGTCGGTCATTAACGGGATATTAGTTGCGCCCGGAAAAGCGCCCTTGGCAAATTCAGCGGGCGCACGCAGATCAAGTATCGGTCGTTGCTCTGTAAATAGTCGACCAAAAGATTCCGGTTCAAGCCATAAGCTATCTGTGCTGTTCATTATTCGAATACGACGCGCGGTGACTGTAGCGGATTATTATGTAATTCGCCGATAACCGTGACCGATTGTTGATGCTGCTTACAAATTTGGTAAACCGCGTCAATATCGGCTTTACGGACACTAATCAGTAGCCCGCCGGATGTCTGTGGATCGCAGACTAAATGGCGGTTTAAACCATCCATTGGACCTAGCTCTGAGCCATAACTTTCATAGTTACGACGGCTGCCCCCGGGAATACAATCCAACTTAAGGTAGTCCATCACCTGAGGTAATAGCGGCACCTGGTCAAGTTGAACCCGGGCCTTTAAACCAGCACCTTCGGTCATTTCCACTAAGTGTCCCGCCAAACCAAAACCGGTAACATCTGTCATTGCAGTCACGCAGTCAAGTGCAGCCAGGTGATAACCAATGCTATTCATTTGACACATGGTTTCGATAGCGATGCGGTCATGCTCTGGCTTCAGTTTCTTTTGTTTTTGGGCGGTGGTTAATATGCCTATGCCCAGCGGTTTGGTTAACATCAGCACATCGCCGTCACAGGCGGTGTGATTTTGCTTCAGTTTGTCTTTGCCGACCTGTCCGGTTACTGCCAGACCAAAAATGGGCTCCGGGGCATCAATACTGTGACCACCTGCTACGGTAATGCCTGCATTGGCACAGGCTTCGCGGCCGCCTTCTAATACTTGTTGGGCAACCTCAGCCGGCAATTTATCCAACGGCCAGCCCAAAATAGCAATTGCCATTAACGGCTGCCCGCCCATGGCATAAATGTCGCTAATCGCGTTGGTTGCCGCTATCCGTCCAAAATCTCTGGGATCGTCACAAATCGGCATAAAGAAATCAGTGGTACTGAGAATTACCTGGCCGTTGCCTAAATCATAGGCGGCTGCGTCATCACGGTTGCTGTTGCCGACCAGCAAGTTCGGGTCGGGCGTTAGTGACAACTTGGAATCTAATATGGTCGACAGCACGCTGGGCGAGATTTTACAGCCGCAACCGGCGCCGTGGCTGAATTCTGTCAGTCGAATAGTGTTCATGGCTGAATATCCCTATTAATTGGCTGCTGTAACGAAATCAGTGTTTCGGTCGACTGAATTTCCTCAATGGATTGTATACGGTTGATTAAAACATGCTGCAGGTCGTTAATCGAGGGGGTCATTATTTTAATAAAGACATTGTATTGACCCGTGGTGTAATAGGCTTCGATAACTTCTTCTAACTTTTCCAGCTTTTCTATCGCTTTTGGGTAATCGCCGGCGTGGCGCAATGTAATGCCAATAAAACAGCAGACATCATAGCCCAGTTGTTTGGCATTAATCTGTAAATGGGTTCCGACGATAATGCCAGCGGAACGCATTTTTTCGACTCGTACGTGAATAGTAGCCGGGCTGACCCGATTGCGTTTAGCGATTTCGCTATAAGGTATGCGGGCATCGTTGATGAGTGCGGTCAGAATGGCCCGGTCTAAATTATCGATCTGATAGTTTTTAAGCGAATTTGCCATCTATTTTTAATTAATTGTTGGTTTTAACCTATTAAAGTTAAAAATGACAATACTGTAAAGCTATTTAAGTTAAAGAGTATTGAATAAAAGTCACTTAAAGCTGTTAATAGTTTAACAATCAAGGTGAGTTAAAGGTTAACAACATGAAAGATCAATTTATTCAGCAGCAACAACTGATTCAGAGTGCAAAAAGACGCTTTAGCACTGAACTGACTGAACGGCTCGGACTGATCGAGGTTCAGGCGCCGCTATTGAGTGAGACTGGCAGCGGTGTGCAGGATGATTTGTCCGGTTGGGAGCAGCCGGTTGCCGTTACGGTAAAAGCGATTCCCGACAAGCAATTTGAAGTGGTTCATTCATTAGCAAAATGGAAGCGGCACACGCTTGCGCGTTATCAATTTGGTGTCGGCGAGGGAATAGTGACCGAAATGAAGGCATTGCGTCCCGACGAGACAACGTTGGGGGCGAAGCACTCAGTGTATGTTGACCAATGGGATTGGGAATTGGTTATCGACTCGCAACAACGCAATGAAGCGTTTTTGCGGACCACCGCAGAAAAAATTTACCAGGCTCTGCAAGCGACCGAACAAGTGCTTTGTAAAGAGCGGCAGCAGTCGCCGTTGCTGCCTAAGAGCATCCAATTTATTCATAGTGAGGATCTACTGCAACAGTATCCGGGTCTGACGCCAAAGCAGCGAGAGCGACAAATTACCAAACAATACGGGGCAGTATTTATCCTTGGAATTGGCGGAGTGCTGTCGGATGGCGTAGCACACGATGTCAGGGCGCCTGATTATGACGACTGGTCAACGCCGATAGACGGCGGACGAACCGGTTTAAATGGTGATTTATTAGTATGGCATCCGGGGCTGGACGATGCTTTAGAATTGTCGTCCATGGGGATTCGTGTGGATCAAACCGCGTTAGCGCGGCAATTAGAAATTAGCCGGCAGCAGCACCGTGCGGAGCTACCCTGGCACCAACAGTTAATCGCAGGGCAGTTGCCGTTAACGATAGGCGGCGGCATCGGACAGTCACGAGTTGCCATGCAGCTATTGCAGCTGGACCATATTGCTAAGGTACAGTGCGGCGTCTGGCCAATGGCGATCGAGGGAGCTTTATAGATCCGGTTTGTGATAATCTTTGCGCATGCGAGAATACTTTAGAAATGGGCCTGAGCATAGAGCGGGCGCTGACGTATCTTTTGCCGATATTGTGCGGTTATTTGGTTTTTATTCGGTGCGAGTCGGTCGCTGGGTAACGGCTGCAGAACAGCAAAGAGCGGCAAATTTGTTCTTTGATGCGCTATGCGATTTACAACAGATCCTGCAAGTGCCTAATAATGTCCTGTCGTTGCGGGGCACATTGGCATTACATTATGGCATTGGCGGCAGACCCGGTGCGGCGGCTCACTATATACCTAATGGAAGGGTGCTGGCGTTAGCTAAAAATGCAGGAGGCGGGAGCCTGGCGCACGAATGGTTTCACGCGTTCGATCACTATATCTGCGACAAAATGTTCACTGATGCTCCACCTGCATTACGCTTTGCAAGCCATCACTGGCTGTTGTCCAGGCAGCTTGTTGCACATCCCTTGAATGACTGTTTAAACTTGGCGTTTAAGCGTTTGTATTTAACCGCCGATGGCCAGCAGACAGGGAGCTTTATGCGCCACTGCATTGCTTACGATAAACGTTTAAACAGTCGTTACTTTGCAATGCCGGAAGAAATGGCAGCCCGTTGTTTTGAAGCCATTATTCAACGTCAACCGTTAAAAAATCACTTTTTAGTGGCTGGCACTCAGCAAACAGCGACAGCTCGTGCCGGCTTATATCCGCCGGTCGAGCTGCAAAATCAGGTTGCCGAATGCTGGTTTGATTATTTTCATCAACTGGGTCGTGCGCTTAACCCAACAAGTAAATAAACAACCCGCCAACTAGCCAGATAACACTAGCAGCGCTTAACGTTAACATAATGCGGTCACTTAAACTGCGACTACCGTGGTCATGGTGATGATGGCCATGGTCATGTTGATGGCTGTTTTTGTGCGAAATCCACAGTTTCACTAACACGGCACTAATGACCAGGAAGATGATGTTCAGCACAAAGCCATAATTAAAGGTAAAATGTTGCTGTTCTTTAGGGGAACTCCAGTTGTCCAGAGTCGGCAATAGATCCAGGCTTAACAGTCCGTAGTGCATGACCATCGCGCTTGCCACCAGGCAAACAAACAACATTAGCGCAATGTACAAGGACATTTTCCAGCCGTAATAACCGGCATTAATACGTAGTACCGGTAACACCACCAGATCTGAAAAAATAAACGCCATAACCCCGGCAAAGGCAACTCCTTCACCAAACAGAACCGCGGCAAGAGGAATATTGCCCATCGAGCCAATGAACGTGAACAGAGCAGCAATGGGGCCAACTACGGCTTGTTGCAGTACTGCCCAAAAGCTTAATTCAGAACTGCCGCCAACCCCTAAAAATAACCACTCAAAAAAGCTGCTTGGCACAAATGCGGATATAATTCCGGCAACGGTAAAGCCAATTAAAATATCTTTCCACACCATTTGCCATTCCATCACGAATTTCATCGCGACCTGATGCCAGGTGTGCAGTTTGAGCAGGTCATTGAGCGAACTGTCCGAGGATTTACTCTCGTCATCGCTCTCTTCGTCGCGGGCTGATTTAATCAACTTAGCTGGGTTAGTAACCGTGATGAACAGCCAGGCGAATAAGATCAGCAGGATACCGCCAACGTATTCACCGACGACAAACTGCCAGCCGAGAAATATAGCAATAACAAAACCCAGCTCGATCACCAGGTTGGTAGAGGCCAGCATGAACGCCATCGAAGCGCTAAAGGCGGCGCCTTTATTAAACAGGGCACGGGTAGTGGCGAGCGCGGCAAAACTGCAGGAGCTGGAGATAAAGCCGAAAAAAGAGCCCAACGATACAGACTTCAAGTCGTTTGAGCCCATAGACTTACGCATTCGCTGTCGGGTAACCAGCACCTGAATTAAACTACTGATTAAGTAGCCGAGGACAAATGCCCAGAGCGCCATCCAGAAAAAGCCAGCACTGGTGTAGGCAGCTTCGGCCCAACGTTCTATAAAGCTTTCCATATCTTTACCTTGAATTAGTTGGAAGACCGACCCATGTAATAAGCTACGTCACAAATACTTTTTTAGCTCAGTTAAGGATCGCCATGAAGTTTTCAATTCTGGATTTAGCGCCGGTAACTGAAGAAGGATCTGTTGCTGAGGCACTGCATCATTCTGCAGATATTGCAAAACATGCTGAGCAATGGGGCTACCATCGTTTCTGGATGGCGGAACATCATAATATGGCTGGAATCGCCTCAGCGGCTACAGCTGTCGCACTGGGCTATGTTGCTAGCCAAACCAAAACTATCCGGGTCGGATCGGCCGGTATCATGTTACCCAATCATGCACCCTATGTGGTGGCGGAGCAGTTTGGTACGTTGAACGCTTTATATCCGGGAAGAGTAGACTTAGGTTTGGGTAGAGCGCCAGGCACTGACGGTAGGACGTTACGGGCGTTGCGGCGCAAGCCCGATGACGCAGAAAATTTTCCCAGCGACGTACAGGAGTTGCTGGGTTACTTTGCCGAAACTGATGAGTCAGCCCCGATAAAAGCGATTCCCGGATTCGGCGAAAATATCCCGGTCTGGTTGTTGGGGTCGAGCACCTTCGGCGCGCAGCTAGCTGCTCACTTAGGCTTGCCCTATGCGTTTGCCTCGCATTTTGCCCCGGACCAGCTACACCAGGCGCTGCAAGCCTATCGCGATAATTTTAAGCCATCACCTTACTTAGATAAACCCTATGTGGCGGCAGCGATGAATGTATTTGCGGCTGATGAAGAGGCACAAGCGCGCTACATGATGAGTTCGATGCAACAGCAGTTTGTGTCGTTACGACGGGGAAATCCGGGTCGGCTAAAAGCTCCGGTCGACGATATGTCAAAGTTTGCTTCGCCGCATGAGCTTGCGGCCGCCAATCATGCGCTTAGTTATACAGCGGTAGGCAATCAGCAACAGGTCCAACAAAGCATGGAGCAGTTTATTGCAGAGACACAAGTTGATGAGCTTATTTTAACCTGTCATGCGTATGATCATAAGGCACGATTACGCAGTTTCGAGTTGGCAGCTCAAGCGCTCAGTAACTAGCTGAGAACAGCACACAATTTATGCTAAACTGAGCACCGATTTTCTAGCAGTCAGGGTGATTATGCGTTTTATTATTCGGTATTTCTTTCGTTTCCTTCGGCTGGTTTTAACGCCATTTATGCTGATTGGAGAAAAACTAAGCACGCCTAAAGGGGTTGAGCGTAGTTCGCAGTCGCAGGCAGAAGTTGATAAAGAGTGCGAGAAACTGGCACTTTATCAATTTAAAACCTGTCCATTTTGTATCAAAGTGCGAAAGCAAATGGCGCGGTTGTCATTGCCGATTGAAGTCAGAGATGCACAAAATAATCAGCAACGCCGGGCAGAGCTTGAACAAGGCGGAGGCCGGATCAAAGTTCCGTGCCTGCGGATAGAAAAAGACGACGGCTCCAGCGAATGGATGTACGAATCTGACGACATTAACCAGTACTTACAGCAGCGCTTTGGCGAGAACGCTTAAATGTGCTCAAGCTCTCGTTTGCGTCGCGCTTTGATGTGCTGATAAATTTTATCGGCAATGATGGTCAAAGTACTGGCGATCGCGACTATGGTTAGTACGGTATATAAACGCGGTTCATCAGCAAAAAAAGTTGATGACTGTTGAAAAATACCGTGCAGCCAGCCCGCTGCGAACCAAATAATCGCAATGGGAGACAATGCCAGTAGTCCAAGCGATAAGTAGACTAACGCAGTAGTAACGTAGAACGCCGGCGAACTGGTGGTTTGTTTAACCATCTTATCCATGACGGCACCTCCCTCAAACAAAGTTCAGATAGTAATCATTTATAAGTGTAGTCGAGGATTTTGGATTACTTGTTGATCCAGCGCTAATTGATTAGATCAAATTGGAATATCGTTGAATTTTATAGAATTTAATTTTCGACCGTGTGGTAAAATTTGTCTCAGATCCACTGCTTTAAACAGGACGTAAAATGCAAGTTAAGACTGCTGAACAAGCATTATCAATTCTAGAAAACGACGACGTGATTTGGTGTCAGTCGATGGCCGCGACCCCCTACAAGCTGCTTGAGGGATTGAAGATCGTTGCCCAACAGCGTAAGAACTTAACCTTATTGCAATTGCATACTGAATATAGCGAGTCGTTAGCCGACCCTGAATTAGATGGGCACTTAAGGCAGCGCGCATTTTTTGTCGGCGCGTCGACCCGAAAAGCCGTTAATGACGGTATGGCTGACTATGTGCCAATATTCCTGTCGGAAATCCCAAAATTGTTTCGCTCGGGCGAGCAACCGTTGGATGCCGCGATTATTCAGGTTTCTGCTCCCGATAAACATGGTAATTGCAGCCTGGGTATTTCGGTAGAGGCAACGCGAGCGGCGCTGCAGGTCGCCAAAAAAGTGATTGCCTGGATTAACCCCAAAATGCCACGCACGCATGGCGACGCTTTGGTACCACTAGCTAAGTTCGATCGTTATTTCGAGCAGGAAGCGGAACTGCCCCAGCACCGCCAACCCATGCAAAATGAGGTAACGCAAAAAATTGGTGAGCAAGTGGCTAGCCTGATTGATGACGGTGACTGTTTACAAATGGGCATCGGCGCGATTCCGGATGCCACATTAGGCTGCCTGGATAATCACCGGGATCTGGGCATCCATACGGAAATGTTTTCAGATGGCGTGCTTCCGCTGGTCGAAAAGGGCGTGATCAATAACTCCCGTAAAGTAAAACACCGCGGCCGCATTGTAACGACCTTTGCCATGGGCTCACAAAAGCTTTACGACTTTGTCGATGACAACCAGGAAGTATTCTTTCTTGATGTGGAATACACCAACGATACTGCTGTTATTCGTCAAAACAAACAGGTCATGTCAATTAACAGTGCGCTGCAGGTCGATTTAAGCGGTCAGGTATGTGCTGACTCTATCGGCACTAAGATTTATTCGGGAGTCGGTGGACAAATGGACTTTGTCCGTGGTGCGAGTTTATCGGAAGGCGGGCGATCAGTAATTGCATTGCCATCAACGGCGTGCGGTGGCGAAGTTTCGCGAATCAGTTCTTTGCTTACGCCAGGATCTGGCGTGGTTACAACTCGCGCTCATGTACACTATATTGTGACTGAACACGGTATTGCCAATTTACGGGCAAAAAGTATGACTGAGCGGGCAAGAGCGTTAATCAATGTTGCAGCGCCCCAGTTTCGTGATGCGCTTGCCAGCCAGGCTTATAAAGACTGGGGCCTAAAAGTTTAGTTATTTGGGCCGGTTCTCGCCTAACCACTTATCAAGTGTTTGCTGAAAGGTGCTATCTGCTCTCAATGATTCAATAGCACCATTCAGTTTTTGCGCCGCCGCTTTACCCCAGGCATTATCGCTACAACCAATCGCACCCTCGATGATATAGCCCTGATGCTCTTTAATCGGAATAAATACGAGCTGCTCGTCGGTGTGTGGATGTGTTTCTTCGTAAAAACGCTGCACCATGCGGTAATCGATGGTGTAGTCAACACGTTGATTTAATAGCATGGTCATCAAGTTAACGTGAGCATTGTCGCCAGTTACTATGCGGTAGTTTTCGCGACCAATAAGGTGTTCTTCCAGCAGTGGCTGCAATTTTCCGTAGCGGCGCTCTATGGGCTGGGCAAAACGTAACTGTTGATCGTCGGCTAGCGCGGTAAATGATGCAGGGTTGCCATAGCGCTCAGTAATTAAGGCAGCTGCATCTGCATGCGCAATAATCCCATGCGGCGGGTAAAGATGAGTGGTATCGGTATAGTTAAATTCATTATTGTAGCTAGCGCGCTTAATCAAACACGGAAAGCATAGATTTTTTTCTCGTTTCATTAACAAGGTAATTCGGCGGGGCGGCAAGCGACGAGTGGTATGAGATACATTGCTAAGTTGCTGTTGCATCTTATCAACTAAAACATCGCAAAAACCTTGACCAGCATATTCACCATCGACAATAAAAAACGGAGGTGAGACATTGACGGCCCAAATTATTTCATCCAACTGCTGTTCATCAGCTTGTGCCCGTTGAGGATTAGCGATACCGAGTAAACCAACGGCTAAAATAAACCACACTTTTCGCATTAAATTTCCCTACTGCTCATTCGTCTTTATCAACCAGCAAACGGTCGGTACCTAACCAGTAATCCAAGCTCTCTAATAGCTTTGGATCCTTAGTGATTGCGTCAATGTTGCTATTAATATGCTCGATAGCGCGTTTACCCCAGGCGTTACGAGCGCATCCGATTGCGCCGGTAACTGGCCGTTGCCCGTATTCAGTGATGGGAATAAACGCCAATGAATTCTGTTTGTCGGCGGGAGATAAGTTGTTATAAAAATTAATCATTAACTGATAGTCGAGCGTGTAATCAACCCGGTCGCTAACAATCATAGTCAGTAAGTTAAATAAGGCATTTTGGCCAAAGATAGTGCGGTGTTTGGGGCTATCAATCAGATAATCGTCAAGTATCGGCTGAATATCGCCGTATTTTCTGCCGGTTGGTTGAGCAAACCTTAACTCAGTTTCAGCAGCGAGCTGCTGGAAGCTTATTGGAGAACCGTATTGTTTAATCAGCTTTTGTGCCAATTCAGAGCGAGTAATAATACCATGCGGTTGGTACAAATTAATTGTCTCACTAAAGTAATAATCGGGGTTATAAGAGCTGCGACGGATCAAGCAGGGAAAACAGAGGTTCTCCTGACGTTTCATTAAACGTCTAATTCTAATATGGGGAAGCCGGCTGATTTCGATATCAACATCGGCAACATTTCGCTTCACCGAATCAACCAGTTCATCACAAAAGCCGGCAGGTATGTTTAACTCTTGTTGGATATCGGTCGTAATATGAAAAGGTGGAGACGCATTGATGCCAAATCGAATGGTAGGCTCCTGCGACGCATAAGCTAGCGAAACGCTAAGGTTCGCTAAGCAAACAATGCTGCATAACCACACTTTTAATCGCATCAGTGGTATCCTATCTAATAGTTTTTAAAGCGAGTTAATTTACAAATACATAACATAGCTATATATAACCGAATAATTAGCAGGCAAACAAGACTCTATGCACGTTATTTTTAATCACGGGAAAGAAAGTGGCCCCTGGGGCACGAAAATTAAGGCGCTGGCAGAAGCTGCCAGAGAACTCGATTGTACGTTGGAAAGTATCGACTACGACGGCGAAATGGACGTCGACAAAAGAGTGGAAATATTACTCGAAGCGGTAACCCGTAACAGTGATGACGATATTTTTCTGGTGGGTTCCAGTATGGGCGGCTACGTAGCAACTGCGGTAGCTGCTCAAGTCGACTGTCGGGGATTATTTGTCTTAGCTCCGGCTTATTATTTAGGCGGCAAAGTAGACTTTGACAGGGTCACTATTAACTGCGACGCTCACATTGTACATGGTTGGCAGGACGATATTGTACCGGTAGCAAATAGCTGGCGCTTTGCCCAACGAACCAAGGCTAATTTATATCTGGTTAATGATGACCACCGGTTGATCGAAACGCTGAATGATAGCGTTAAATGGTTTAAGCAGGTGTTATCCCAAGCCACCAGTAAAGCTCGAGGTTAGCTATGAGTGACAACGAAAATAATTTTGAGATTCACCCGCAGCTTGCGCAGGACAGCATTCATTTAATCGACTGGCCGCTGTCCGAGGTGCGCGTTATAAATGACGCGAATTATCCGTGGTTTATTCTGGTACCAAGAATAAATGGAATTGCTGAAATTATTGAGTTATCAGAACAAGAACAGCAACAGCTTTGGCATGAAAGTAGTTTTTTGAGCCATTGGTTACAGGCCGAATATCGTCCTGACAAATTGAATGTCGCAGCGCTGGGTAATGTGGTGCCGCAACTGCATGTGCATCATATCGCTCGCTATAAAACAGACGTCGCCTGGCCTGACCCCATTTGGGGAAAAGTGACACCACAACCATTAGCCGAAGACCGGGTTGTTCGGTTACGGGAAATGTTTCGCGAATTAAGCCTTTAATTGTCGTAAATTTTTATGAATCAAAACAATATAATAGAACACTTGCGTGCAGAAACTGAGTCGTTGCACAGGCAGGTTGAGCAGTTACCGGACATGGCCCAGTTAATGTCACCCACAGTAACGGATAACGATTATCTGGTTGAATTGCTTCGGTTGCGGGGACTATTTTCTGCGTTGGAGCCAATGTTGTTAGAGCATTTTAATGATCTAAATCATGGTGATTACTGTTATTTATCAAGACTTGATGCGCTGGACGAGGATATTAATTGCCTGAACGGATCTTCGCCACTGGAGTCAAAGTCGCCGATAACGCTCGGGTATCATCAGGCGATTGGTGCTGCGTACGTGGTTGAGGGCGCCACTATGGGTGGCAAAATATTGGCCCAACGTTTGAGTCGCACATTAAATCGTAATAAAGCCAATGGCTTACAGTTTTTTAATTTTCATCGTAAAGGAACACGCTCATTGTTTGTGAGCTGGCTGCAGCAGCTGGAATTCGAAGCCCAACAAGTAACTTGGGTTACACAAGGCGCAACGACCAGTTTTCGACTACTGTTAAATGGTCGCAACGAAGAACTATAAAGGAGCTTACGTTTGGATACGGAGCAACAGTTTGACCTCTCAGAAGCCATGGAAAACTGTGCCAAAGAGCCAATACATATCCCCGGAGCGGTGCAGCCGCACGGCGCGTTGCTGGCTTTCGATAAAAAACTGCAAAATGTCATTGTTGCGAGCGAAAGTTGCGACTCTTTTTTCGAGCGCGATCTGAACCAAATTTTCGCTGAACCGATTGAAGAATGGATTCCTGCGGAGATGATTGATCTGTTAAAGCGCTCGGTTAAACGACTGACGCGGAAAACTATTACAGATTATTTTGAGGTGTCAGTTCCGGGAATAGAGAATACTCGCTGTTTTTGTATTGTTTACAGATCTGAACAACTCATCGTTGTAGAAATAGAACCCGTCTATGTTCAACTTGGAGGGGATTTTACGGCGACCGTAAGGCTTCAATTTGATCGGCTAAAGCAAGTAAAAACAGAACGACAAACGTTAGCGCAATTAGCGAAGAGCGCGGCTGCAATTAGTAATTACGATCGAACGTTGGTGTATAAGTTCGATGCTGACTGGAACGGCGAAGTTGTTGCCGAACATTTGAAAGAATCGTCACTAACTAGTTATCTAGGGCAACATTTTCCAGCCAGCGATATCCCTCCACAAGTTAGGGCAATGTATAGCGCTAACGCAGTGAGAAAAATAGTGGCGGCTGATGCAGAATCTAGTCAGCTAGTAAAAAATCCAGCGGTGGAAACATCTGTAGAAGCAATTGATTTAAGCCCGGGAATGCTGCAAGCTGTCTCTCCGATACATGCAACCTATATGCAAAATATGGGAGTATGTCGTTCAATATCTGTCGCTATTTTTGACGAAAATAAATTGTGGGGTCTGCTTTCTTGTCACGGTACGCAGCCTGCGCGGACAACACCGTATCAACGACACGCACTGCATTCGTTGGTGTTAATGGCAAGTCAACGATTAATGTTGCAAAGGCAGTATCAGGCGCAACGATTTTTTGATTCGGTTGAGGAAAGTCGTAAAGCATTACTCGACCCCGACAAAGAGATCATGCCGCCTAAACAATTATTAGCAAACCAGGGCAAGCAGTGGCTGGGTCTATTTGACGTTAACTGTGTTGCGCTTGTGCATGGCAACGAAGTCAGTCAGGTGGGTGATAAGCTCAGCCGCAAAAATATGATGGAACTGGCCAACTGGCTGCGTGAAAATCATTGGGTCACTGGATTGTATTCGACCCGAGAGCTCGGAGCCTCCAGCTGTAAAGAGTTTTTTGAAGGCACAAAATTTTGCGGCATGCTTGCCGTTTCTATGCCTTATGAAAGAGAACTCAATGGCTGGCTGATCATGCTGCGTTTTGAAGCGGTTGAAGTGCGAGACTGGGCAGGCCGTCCTGAAAAGTCACAAGTGCAGGAGTATCAGGGCAAGACAGTGTTATCGCCGCGTCAATCGTTCGATAAATTCCAGCAGCAAATAGAAGGCCGCTCATTTGAATGGACGCCGGAACAAAAACAAGCTGCACGAACTCTGGCTGAAGACTTGGCAATTGGTGCTTCCGCCTACCAAATTGAGCAACTTAATGAGCAGTTGCAAAAAGCTAATGACCGACTTGAGCACTTGGTTCACACAGACGCATTAACGCAACTGTGGAACCGGTATCATATGGAACAAACGTTGGATGAAGAAATTGCCCGTAGTGAACGGCATAGCCATCCACTCAGCGTTATTATTTTTGATATCGACAACTTCAAAAATATTAATGACAGTCATGGGCATGAGGTAGGTGACGACGTATTAAAGGGTATTAGTCGCGCGTTAGCGGCTGAAATGAGAACCTCTGATTCGTTAGGACGCTGGGGTGGCGAGGAATTTCTGGTGATTGCGAAAGAATCAACATTATCTGACAGCATGCAGTTAGCTGAACGTCTGCGGGAACGCTTAGAAGGTATCGAGTTTGACAAGGTCGGTATAGTCACGGCAAGCTTTGGTTTAGCCGAATTTAGCCTTGGTGAGACGCGTAACGACGTTGTACGAAACGCGGATAATGCTTTATATAAAGCAAAAGCTCAGGGGCGCAATCAAGTTCAGTCTGCTTAGCAACGCCGGAGCCGAATAAATGCCTTTATCCAACCAAATAATTACCGTGTCGCCAATTCTAAGTCGGTTGGCCGAAGTCTGCGAAAAAATCGGCTACTGGGAAGCATTACTGGGTAGTAATTCAGACTTTTCTGAAACCGAGTTGCTCGAGCAAAAAGGGCAAGCCAGCCTGGCCTTCGATAACCTCACCGAGCCTGCTTTAGAGCAACGCTTACTGTCGTTGTATCACTCTATTGCAAATACCAATTTAACCAGTGATAGGGATATTAAAAACACTCATAACAAGTTATTGCAGGATCACTTTTCGCAAGCGGGGAGTTATCGTAGTACAGGTATGGGGTTTTATCGGGATAATAAACTGGTGCATATGACGGCAGGTGCCAACCAAGCGGCTAAATTAACTCGTCAGCTGTTACTGACGTTGAGCGATAATGAACATCATCCGTTATTGCAAGCGGTTAACTTCCTATACGAATTTGAGTTTATTCAGCCTTTTGCTCACGCCAATGGTTGTTTAGGCCGACTTTGGTTTACTGGCCTATTACACCAATGGAAGCCGTTTTTACTAGTACTTCCGTTGGAGCAACAGCTGCTTAAAGAGCAATCCAACTATTATGCGGCATTAAAAAAATCGGTGAGTGACAATGACAGCACTCGTTTTATTTCGTTTTTGTTAGAGCAAATCCAGCAGTGTGTTGAACAAATGATTGAGCAAACTCCGAACCAAAAAGTCACAGCAGGTTCGGAAAATCAGGTTCAAATCAACTCCGAAGTTGAACTTCCTGAAGGTTCGGAAAACCGACCAACCCGGGAAAAGTTGCTGTTGCTACTTGAGCAGCAACCACAGTGGAGTGCTGCTCGGGCGGCAGAGGTACTGGGGATTTCAGCAAGAGCCGTCGAAAAGCATATTTCACGGCTAAAACGAGATGGTTTATTAGACCGGGAGGGCTCGGCGCGAGCCGGGCGCTGGCGTGTTACTCGTAAATCAACCCAGCAGCTGTCTCTACCGGAATACTAAAACGCTGGTAAATTTTCTCAGCCAATTGCGCCTGGGCGTCGTCTTCACCGTGGATTAAACGAACGCGCTTAACGGGCGATTGTGACGAGCCAATAAAATCCAGTAGCTCTTGTTGATCCGCATGAGCTGAGTAACCGCCAAGCGTGTGAATTTGAGCTTTGATATCGATTCGCTCACCCTCCAGCATGACGTAACCACCTTCTGGCCCGTACCTCTGAATATCTCTTCCTGCAGTTCCTTTCGCCTGGTAGCCAACAAAAAGAACGTCGGTGCGGCGGTCCGGAAGTAGCGCTTTTAAATAATTGACGATACGACCACCTAAACACATTCCGCTAGCAGCGATGATGATGACAGGCTCAGAGGTGGAGCGAATACGGTTAACCAGCTCTACATGTGTACTGTGCTGCTGAACCGTATGGCAGTGGTTAAAATCTAATGGGTGACGGCCCTCGTTAAGCCTGGTTTTTGCTTCGTCATCCCAAAGCTGACTGAGTTCGCCATAGACCTCGTTAAACTCCGCTGCCAAGGGAGAGTCGATTACCACCTCCGGAAAGTCGTGAGTTTTGGCAACTTCAAGTTCGTGCCAAATAGCTTCCAGCTCATATAAAAGCTCCTGGGTACGGCCGATACTAAAAGCCGGTATCAGCACAGCACCACGGTCTTCAATGCAGCGGCTAATAATCGCTTTTAATCGTTGTTGCCGGTTATCCCGTGACTCATGCAAACGGTTGCCGTAGGTGCTTTCCAACAGCAATAAATCGGCACCATCTAAAGTGTCGGGGTCGGGCAAAAGTGGCGTTCCGCGACAGCCAATGTCGCCAGAAAAAACAACCCGTTGTTGCTCGTTGATGCTGCATTCGATAAAAGCTGATCCCAAAATATGTCCGGCATTTTTAAAGCGAACTTTTAAGTTTTCAGATAAGGAGGTCCACTGACCGTAGGCAACAGGCATTAGTTGTTGTTGCAGCTGGCTAAGAACCCCCTCAATGAGTTCGGCATTTCGGGTTATCCCCACTTTTATCGCGTCAGCGATGACCAGCGGCAACAAACGAGCCGTAGCCTGGGTGCACACAATTGGTCCTGCAAAGCCAGCTGCTAACAAATAAGGAATTCTGCCCACATGGTCCAGGTGACAATGGGTCACTAGTAGAGCCTTAATGTCTGCACTGTAAAAATCGACATCAGGCGGTTGAGATTGTTGCTCGCCCTGCATCAGTCCGCAATCGATAAGATACGACTCTGTTGCAGATAGCTGCAATTGATGACAAGAGCCCGTTACTTGATTAAAGCCGCCGTGATGGATAATGTTCACTAAGTCACCTCCGCTGTGTGTAAGGGCTAATTTGGCACAAGCAGCAGTCTTATAGCAAGCAGGCTACGGGGTATTAGTTTGTAGGAAAAAGGACAACGGAATGAGCGCAAATTACATACCGGGTTATTACCTGTTAGGTGCGATATTGGCTTTAGTTGTTGCCATAATGATCCCCGGTTGGCCGTTAAAGTTAGTATTCGGTTGGACGTTTCTGGCACTGACTATGGTGGCTTCTGCGTATTGGCTGAACACGGGCATTCTTTTTAGAAAGCGGCAGAGTGGCAAAATTCCATCTTACATACGCTGGTTATTGGTTCCTTTTTTGTTGGGTGTACAGCTCTACAATGCCTGGGCAAGACGGCAGGACAGATTGCCCGGTTGGCACGCGATAACGGACGATCTTTACGTCGGACGGCGACTATTTTCAGGTGATATTGATCAGTTAAAAGCCGAAAACATTACGGCAATACTGGATGTTACTGCCGAATTTGATGCACTCGACTGGTCTTCTGATAACGCCGATATTGCTTATTTGAATGCGCCAGTACTGGATCATAAAGCACCGTCCGAGCAACAAATACATCAAGCTATTCAATGGATCCAGAATCAGCATCAGCAAGGCAAAAAGGTGCTGGTGCATTGCGCTTTGGGGCGCGGGCGCTCAGTTTTTATGATTGCGGTTTATCTGTTAATGACAGCCGCAGATAATAATATCGATTCGGTACTTAAAAAGATTAAACAGCAGCGGCAAGTCGCGCGGCTGAACGATGTTCAGCGGGAAAAACTGACTCAGTTTGCTAACGACAACCAATTACTGCTGGCTAAACGCGCCTGGGTCATTGCTAATCCAGTATCGGGCGGTGGTAAATGGCAGCAGGAGCAGTCCGAAATTAAACAAACTCTCGCCCCATATTTTCAGCTGGAGGTGATGGAAACCACTTTAGAAACCGGGGCTGAAAAGCTGGCTAAAGAAGCTGTAGAGCAGGGCGCAGAGCTGGTCATTGCCTGCGGCGGCGATGGCACACTAACGGCGGTCGCCAGCGTATTAAAGGATACTAACGTGGTGATGGCGATTATTCCGATGGGGACAGCAAACTCGCTGAGCCAGGCATTATGGGGAATGAGTTCAAAAATAAGTCCCGTTGCGGCGGCCTGCCATACCATCATTGAGGGCCGTACCCGGTCAATCGACGTTGGCAATGTTAATGGGCAGACGATGTTGCTATGCGCGGCTATCGGGTTTGAGCAACAAATGATTGAAAAAGCCGATCGGCAAACGAAAAACAAATTAGGTCAGTTGGCTTATCTACAGGGGTTATGGCGTGCCTGTAATGAAAACGAAGTACTGGACTTGCAGGTAACACTAAATGATCAGCCTACTGAACGTTGGCGCACCAGTAGCTTAATTGTTGCTAACGCTGCTCCAATCACGACCTTGTTAGCGCAGGGTAATGGCAGCCCTATGATGGACGATGGTCAGCTTGATCTGACCTGGATTGAGCCACAGGAAAGCGGCAACAAACATGTGTTTAGTTTAATTGAACTATTGTATTCGGGGTTAACCGAAGATAACTTAGGTATTAATACAGGCTATCAGCAAGCCGAAAAGGTCCACATTCAGCGACGCGATAAACAACCACTGAAATACGCCGTTGATGGGGAGCCACAGCAGCACGACGAGCTCGAGATAACCGTTGAGAAACAGGCGCTGACGGTTTTAGTGCCAGAGCGAATTGACTATTAAAAAGGAGTTTAATAATGCAGCTATCACAACGCCAAAAAGGCTGGGCGCTGGTTATCCCAGTTTTTATTATCTATTCAATATTGTTGATATTAGGAAAAAACGGAGTCGTTCCAACAGCGGTAGCATTTCTTTTTATGCACATCGTACTAGTTCACGTTGGTGGCCACGCGTTTATTAACGGTATTCAATACTTTTTGAAAAACAAAGAAGTGAGCAAGCGAAAAGTGCTGGAAATATTTATGGGATTAGTGCTGTTGGTTATTGGTTGGTACCAGATATTGAACACTCTCAACTGATGCTCCTGTTTCATCAAAGATAACTATAGCTCCATCTTCGGATATTAATTCTGCTCTTAAACAGCCTTTTGGGTAGGCTTTACTTATTTGATCTAACCCCTCAACTACCTTTTCGTAAGCACCAACAATATGGGTAACATCGACCTCGATACTTGCCCTGCTATTTATGCACAATAAGCGAATTATCGTTCGACACAATAAGCGAAAAATGATACAACACAATAAGCGAATATTAGATACGCACGATAAGCGAGTGGAACCACCATGGCAACACCTTCTGATAAACTGGCTGATGCCTTAGAAGCACTTCACGATCTTCAGATAAATGGCTCAGTTGCCATACGCTCTGCTGATCTCTCGCGCACTCACCGAGAACGCCTCGTTCAAAATGGCTTCCTTGAGGAAGTCATCAAGGGCTGGTAT
>JBNJEZ010000005.1:0-150079 GCA_051746345.1 Pseudomonadota bacterium | reverse complement strand
TAAATAGGGGAGCAAATAGAGATTGCTGAGCATGGCGTCGACAAGATAGCGCGTTGCCGGTTGCAGTTGCCCGGTGCGTCGATAAGCTAGCGCAGAATGCAGTAAAAACACCGGCTCACCGACATCGTCCGGAAATTCCTCGGAAAACCATTGAAGAAATTCAACGGCCTTTTCGGGTGCACCACTCATCACATAATAGACGCAAACCCGGTAACGTTTACCAGAGCCGTCTCTGGCAGCACCAAAGGTCTCTTTTTCTTTAAAGAGTTCACGTCGTGCACGATTAGCACGGTCGCGGTATTTCTTTTGGTCAGGCGTTAGCATTTCACTCTCTAATAATAGGCTTGATCTGTTGACATCCTAACAACTTGAGAGCTCCGTGCTAAGTGATTATTTGGGGTAGATTTGACGGATAAGGATGTTTGCTTTGAGCGATGAGCGGACATTGGACTTTGTAATTTTACAAGGTAGAGTAGCTTGTGAGGAAGCCAACCTTGCACGGTCGGTATAATGCTCTGTTATATTTGAGGAAAAATAGGCATCTCACTATGAACTCCCACTTTGTAACCCAACGGCCAACGATTTACGCTGATATGAATGTTTTTCGGTATGTCGCTTGTGGTGATGTTTCCATAGTTGATCCGGAACGGTTCATTTGGGTTTACTCGCACGTTCACCTCGATGAGATATATCGGAACGGTAATACCGATGCCCTAAACGGCATGAGAGAACTGAAAGCCGTTGAAGTGTGTGATGTCCTGATGTAGTGGCAAGCTAAATCTGGCCTCCTAATTTGAGGTGCTAATACACTGGCGCTAGCTGTAATTGCCTCATTCGCAACGTGATACTTTTTTGTATTGAAGTGAGCCCATGAAAGTTGAGCTTGTTACAGACCTGCGTTCGTCTAAAGAATCGGTACTCATTACTGAGCTCCCCAATTCGGTATATCGAGAAGTAGTGATTCCACCGTGTCGCATTTTTTATCGTAAAGCTCAGGAGCGACTTTTTGTCCTATATGTGATGCAAGAGGAGATGCCTCTCCTGGTAACTTTAGCCAAAGTCGTAAGGCTCTAGCTTGCCAGCTTCTTTTTCCGCTTGCGCGATGATTGCCTGTTTAACAAATTCATACGACAGCTCGGGGTTGCCTTCCATCATTTCGCCGATTTTTGCCCAATGCTCAATTTGCTCAGGTGGCGTGCGGTTGTATGCTTTTGCCATGATCGTTGCTTTTTCGATCAATTCTTGATCAAGCCGTATGCTGCTACTTGCCATATGGTTAGCTCCTTTATTTATAATAACCTACCGGTTATTTTCTTCACCCTTTTCCTCAGCACTAGTCTCTAGCGGCTCACCATCTTCATCCTGAAGTTGATAGTCAAACGCGGCCTGAAGGCCGGTTTCCTCTTCAAGTGTTTCAAGTTCTTGTTCGGTATGGCCTGGATAAAATGGCGATATTAAGGCGATTAAGATGCCCATCGCGAAAGCAAACAAGGCTAGTCTTAACAGGCGCAGCCATTGCTGACCGGTAACTTTCGGAGGTGGTGCTGCATTTGAGGGTATGAGTCTGGAAACAGACGGGATTAAATACCAGGCAAGCATAACGCCAATGATGGCCAATACCGTGAATGATAAATAGGCATAACGCCATGCTCCAACCAAAAATAACACCGCCGGAACTGAGAGCGCGACACCAATGCTGGTGCCGGCATTCATCACTGAGCTAACACGGCCATGAATGGAGCGGTCTACCAGAGCTTGCATGGCGGAGGTTAAAGCCGGCATCATTAAGCCAGTGCAGATACCGCAGGCCAGCACACCCAAACTCAGGGTAATGGGCCCGGCAGCTTGACTTATCAAAGCCAAACCGAAAACAGCAAACAAAGCAGACAACACGGTGGTATTACGGGCACCAAAATATTTGGTGATCAAAGGAGCAACCAGACTGACAAGGACGAAACTAATCAGCGGCAGGGCGGCGATAATACCGATAACATTGGCGCTTATATCGAGTTCAGCGCGAATTTGTGGAACGAACAAACCGAAGGCAAAGCGAGCCAGACCAAAGCTTAGGGCGATAAGGATGGCGCCGATGAGCGCAAAACGCATGCCTGATATTTGTGTCATAAATCGTTTCCTAGCTTAAAAAAAGCTTCCTATAGCCTGCCAGATAGCTCACCTAATTAAAAGCTATAAGGAACGCCTTTGTCTGTGAAAAGCGCCTCGAGCTCCTCGGTATGTGATTTGTAGCGCTTCCAACGACCTATAGACTGAGTATTGATGGGTTCTCTGACCTGCATTTTACTGGCAGTGGAAACCGGTGCCGTGTTTTGTTCAATATGCACACAGTTTTGCTGCCATGACAGGTTGCAAAAAGCCAGGATATCTTTTACATAAGGCTCCGGGTCGCGAGTCATTTTTTCATACTCGATCAACATAAAGTTTTCGTGTTGCTGTTCAGCAAAGCGCGTTACCCAATGATAAAAGTCAGCGTAGAAATGAGCGGTATTCATCAAATCTAAAGAGTAATGATAGTAAGGACTGCTGAGAGAAAACAACTGGCGGAAATTACCGATACAAGTGTCCATGGGGTCTCTGAGCAGACAAAGGATTTTTGCTTTGGGTAAGGCTCTGGTAATCAGGTCAATATAGAAAAAATTAAATGGTAGCTTATCAACAAACCGGGTTGCTCCGTCAGTGACCGCACGTGTGCGCTCAATATAACGCCTGCCTATTTTCACAGGATCACACTGATAGGCTGCCTCCAGTGTTGCGATATCCAATACTCTGTTTGTTGGCGTTTTTGTCACGTCTTTAACTGCCATGCCAAAGTCCTGCAGTTCGCCTGCGGACATTACATCCGTGTGTCCGCACAAGATACGATCAACCAGTGTCGTGCCAGAGCGCGGCATGCCCAGGACAAAAATCGGCTCATCACAATCGAAACCGTTATCGGATTTAGCGGTTTCGGCAAGTGTCGCAACCCGCTGAAACAAGCTTGATTGCTCATCTCGTGAATAGGGCACGGCTTCCAGCTTCTGTTGCTTGGCCTGTTGCAGTGTTAAAAAGGCTTTTGAATACTCGCCCAGGGCTTCATATTCTTTGGCCAGTGCATGCGCAAGTTGCAAACGCGAGTCGGCTTGTCTGACTTTGCTCAGTAACGCACTCAACCTGTCAATATGATGGTTTTCCTGAGTAATGCCCGCTAAATCAGCAAGGGCGTAATGCGCCTGAACATAATCCGGTTTTAGGGCAATGGCTTTTTCCAGCGCGTTTCGGGCCTTATCAAAACTACCCAGAAACTTGGCAGACCCGCCAAAATTATAATGGTAGCTCGGCTGTGAAGGGCTTATCGCAATGGCGTGAGAAAAATACACTAATGCGCGCTCATGCAGCCCAATTTTGCTCAGTGCCACGCCAAAGGTATCGGCGGTCAGCGCACTGTCCGATATCTGAGGCTGGTTGGCATCACACAACCGGCGAGCGGCAAGCAAATCACCGGCAGTGGCAAAGGCTTTGGCCAGGTGTGCCTGATATTCTACTTTGGGTTCACGTTTGATGGCCTCGATCATCAGTGCAATGGCCTTTCGCACCTGGCCCAGTTCAAAATTGATGATGCCCATTAGAAAATGGGCATCGGCATGTTGCGGGGACTGACTGATGATTGCGGCGCACAATTGGTGCGCCTGTTGCCAGTTCCCCTGATTAATATGCTGTTCTGCCTGGCGGCAGAGTTGTTCAAGTTGTTGCATGGTCTAGCCGTTGGTGAATTGGATTATTGCTTATAGGCCAAACTGGTACTTAAAACGCATACCTACGGTCCGTGGCGTAATCAAGTAATGGCCGTAGTTACGCTGAATTGAAGTACCATTAGTATTCATTTCGGGGAAACGAGCCAGCCCTATATCACCTTTGTCACGGCGGGTTGCAGAGAAGGCGTACTTATCAAACAAATTATCGATGTAGAAGGTGACCGACCAGTCTTCATCGGAGATTTTGGCGGATAAGTTGCTCAGTGCATAACCCGGCAGTTCCTCTCCATCTGCGCGCATGCCTACTTTAGTAATGACATCGCTTTGATAGGTCAGGCCATAGTTAATATCCAGCAACAAGTCATCAAAGACT
Organism: Pseudomonadota bacterium; assembly: GCA_051746345.1. Classification (GTDB taxonomy): domain Bacteria; phylum Pseudomonadota; class Gammaproteobacteria; order Enterobacterales; family Alteromonadaceae; genus Idiomarina. The sequence continues at coordinate 145,957 of JBNJEZ010000005.1, read as the reverse complement.
TCTTTGGTATAAGTGCTGCCGAAGGAAAATTGAGTCTCTGGTGAGCCGGGCAACCGGTCGCCATCTTTACCATCATAGAAGTCCTGAAGGGCTGATCCGGGTTCGCCTACAATATCAAACAAAAAGGGCGCATCTTCGGTCAACTCTGCTTTAGTATAGGCATAGGTTGCGTAGGTGGTTAGGCTGTCAGACAGCACGGCCCGGGCAGAAATCTCTACGCCTTTGGAATTGGCGCTGCCTGCATTAGCAGTAATCGGTTGTTGACCGTTAACGGTTGCACCGCCGACCTGAGCATTTTCCCAATCGACATTGAATATAGCAGCATTAAAGTGGAACTTGTTGCGTAACCATGAAGACTTAAAACCTAACTCATAGTTGGTGGTGGTATCTGCCAGGTAGTTAACCTCGTTAGGCAATGCGCAGACAATCTGATTCGGTAACTCGTCGATATTTCCCGGACACGCGGCGACACCGTTTGAACCACCGATACGGAAGCCTTCGCTGACTGTAAGGTAACCCATAATGTCATCAGTAAACTTGTAGTTGGTATTGAACTTCAGCAGGTTGCCATCATCTTTGACGGAATTAGTTTCATAATCCAACTCGATAGAGTCCGGTTCGCGACCGGTGAATACGCTGTAGAACAACGGTAAATCGACTGCAGAGCGATTCCAGACATCGTATTCATAAAAACGGGTGCCTGCAGTAAACTCAAGTTTTTCGGTCGCTTTCCACGTTAATTCGCCAAAAATAGCCTTTTCGGTGATTTCTGTCTGGTCGACGCTGTAGTACTCGAGTGAATCTGGTCTCAGATTGCCGTCAACACCCCAGACATTAATGGCATACTCGTCAAAGCCAGGAGTAAACTCGCTACTGCTGGTATCCGATTCGTTTTTGTTGTAGTAACCGCCGACAATCCAGGACCAATCCGAATCTATCTGCGATACCAAACGGACTTCCTGAGTAAAGATGTTCTGATCGCCATCTTCACGGGTAAATGCGGCAAACGCGGGGAACTCTTCATAACTGTAATCAAGACGGATAAGTAGGTCGGTCTGGTCTCGTTGTCCCAATTGTTCCCAAGTTGAATAGCCTGTAGCCGATACCAGCTCTGCCCAGCCCAAATCCGCCGTAACTTCTAGGCTATAGAGGTCGTCAGTTCGATCGTAAGGCTCCTCTACGCGGTAGGCGGACTCGTAGTCGCCGATAATATCGCTTAACGGATTTGAATCAGCCAATGATTCGGCATGGACAATGGAACGACCTTGGGCGTCCTGATCCTGACGGAAGTAGTTGAGTGTCGCATCAACCCAGTTGGTTGGTTGCCAGCGCAGTGCAACCCGCGTTGTCAGAGTTTGTTCGCCGTTAGCATCCGCGACCTGACGAATATTGTCATCGACCTCGGAGGCGTTCGACCAGTCTGGATCGGGTAAGGATGTGCCGGGCTCTCTGACCAGATAGTTATAATCAATAAAGCCTGAGTCATTAAGGTAATTAAGAGAGACGCGCATTGCCAGTTCATCTTCAACTAGCGGTAAATTATAAATAAAGCCAGCCTCACCGCTAAGACTGTCGCTTTCCGCGATAGAGTAGATATCCCCAAAAACTTCACCTGAGGTGAAATCGAGTTCAGGGGCTTTGGGTAGATAACGAATCGCGCCGCCCAGAGTGCCGGCACCGTATAGTGTGCCCTGCGGACCAATAAGTACCTCTACGCGTTCAATATCAACCAGCTTCATATTCACATAAAGCGGGATTTCACCCACATAAGTGGCCACTGTGCCGCCGTCGCTGCTAGGGCCTGAATCATTGGTATTCAGACCGCGAACAATAAGTGCCGCATCACTTCGGGAGCCCTGGTCAGGTACGGTAAGACCCGGTACCCAACGAGAAATATCGTATACGTCGGTAATGTTCTGTTGCTGAATGACATCGCCATTCAGAGCAGTAATGTTAAGCGGAACATCTTGGACGGTATCACTGCGCCGTGTAGCAGTAACCTGAATCTTTTCAATGGTTTTGGGTCTTTCTACCGCCGGGGCATCCTGCGCTAGTGTGGTTGGTGCGTATATCGCAGACATCACCGCCGTGGCGATCAGTGAGCGACTGGTGGATAGGTTTATTTTCATGCGTGCTCTCACTAAACGAGTGTTAACTGGGTATTAGTTGATTTTTTAATAGTATAAACAGAAAAAATCTTGGATAAAAGCAAAATATGGATATTTATGCTAATTAAATAGATTTATATTCACTTGGTTTAGTGAGTTTGACTCATTAGTAAAAAATACAACTTTTATTTAAAACCTTTGTACCTATTGTTTTTTTTATAATTTTAGGCTGATATAAACTGGAGTTTATATAAAGAAAGGCAGAGCAAAATGACGTCAGGACAGAATGAATAAAAAGTCACTTCGGCTTGGGGCTAAACCACATATCTGAGATGTGTGCCATAAGATTAATCTTGTTACAGCAACAATGTCATAATGGTTCGATCCTCACCAGGACCTAAGTAGTCGGCGATTGTTTCGGTCTTTTTAAAACCAAAGCTTTGGTATAGCGCGATCGCCGGCGTATTCGCTGGAGAAACGCTTAGCTCTATTTCTTTGTAGCCCAAAGAACGTGCAAGCGTTACCGATTCCTGCAATAGCTTTTTACCTAAGCCTTTTCCTTGCGCGGATTCGCCAATTAGCAATGACATCAGTGATAACTTGGATGGAGAAATAGGTACCAGTAGGCTGTAACCTTCGGCACTATCGGCGTCTTTTACCGTCAGAAAGGTCTTAGGCCATTGTCGCAAAGCCTGATAGAAGAACAATGCAGAGTATGCGTCGCCGGCATAAACCTGCTTCTCTAAAAAAGCGAGCCTGGCAATGTCCTCGTAGCTCGCAGGCGTCACTTTGTATCTATCAGGATGCGCTTGGTTCATAATTTATGCTTCTAACTGTTTGAATATTTGGGTTTTATTTTATCAAGAATCGAGGCAATAACTACCGCGAATATCCTTCTTTACTATAGTTCTTTTGGCTATCCCCCGATCCGCAAAAGGTAGCTTTTCTTATTCGTCTCGAAGAGCCCAGGTAACTGCGCTATAGTGACGTTGTTATCCATTAGATTAGGCAACCCATGAAGTACCTTTATCTTATTATTATCAGCCTTTTAACGTTACCGGTAGCGGCGCAAGAATGGCAATTTTCCGGACAAGCACCCACGCTTGAAGAAGCGAGACAGTGGCAGCAGCAAGCTGCTGATAATGACAAGGATTTGATGCTGGTGCTCGGGGCAACGTGGTGCCATGACAGCACTGCGCTTTTAGAGCAATTTAACCAGACCCAGTTTCGCGAAAAACTAAAACAGCAGTACCAAGTTCAAATTGTTGATATTAGTTATTTTGAACGCGGTTATAACTTGGTTCAGGCCTATGGTGAGCCCATTTATTATGGAACACCCACGGTAATGATCATTGACGGGGATTCGGGAAACATCAAAAACTTTGCGAGCTGGCAGCATTGGACGAACGCTTCACGACATTCGGCTGAAGAGTTTGAGGCCTATTTTATAGGAAAAAACTTCTTAACAATGACGGATGAAAAGCTGAGCGAAGAGCATCGCCAGAAACTGTTGGCGTTTAAACAGCAACAGGCGAAACGTATAAAAGCCGGTTATATGTGGGTTGCTCCGCACCTAAAGGCTTATAAAAAGTCAGCAGCGAAGCAGCCCCCGCAAAGCTTTATAGAAAAGTGGATGGCAGTGGCTAAATTCCGAAATCAAGTTCATGCAGATATCGTTGCTGCCTATAAAAAAGCCTTGGCTGCCCCGTCAAAGGCGCTTGAGCTACCAAGTTATGATAAAAAAAGCTGGGAGTCTTAATCCACAGCCTTTGAATTTCTTAATGTGAGAATGGTCAGTGGCACAATAATTAGCATTGAACCCATGTAAAAGCGTGCATCAGGGGTTTCTGTAAAAAAGATCATGCCTAAAGCGACAGCGCCTATCAAACCTGTGTATTCTGCGCTGGTAATTTTATTGCTTTCTGCTGCACGGTAGGCAAAAACACAGGTTCCGGCATAAACCATCGAAAACAGGCTAGACCCCAGAGCGATAAGTAACGTCTGGGCGTTGAAGCTGGCACCTTCGAACCACGCCAGCGAGGCTACAACTGGAATACCTAATAAGTTAGTCAGGTACAGAGTATCCAGGATGTTGTGCTCAGTGGGCAGTTTTTTTATCAGCAGATTATTCAGCGCCAATGTCGTGGCAACAACCAGCGCGGCCACGGCGAAAATATTTGCCGAGGTCGGATTAATGATGACGAGTACACCAACCATACCAAGCACCGCAGTGACTAAGGATAAGCGGGTTACCTGCTCTTTAAATAATACGCGAGCAAGTATTACGGTAATGATCGGTGCGGCATAGAAGATCGCATTAGCCGTCGCCAACGGTAGGGTAGTTAGCGATATCACCATAAATACCGTGCCCAATAAAAAAATATGTGCCCGAACCGCATGCCAACGCAACTTTTGCGGCAACATCGGTCGCTTAAAAATTAACATAAATGGCGCCAAAAGCAGTGTGGCACTCAACTGGCGATACAAAACGAACTGGAACGGGTCTTCAAACCCATCCAGCAGTTTGATTAATGAGTCGGAAAAAATAACTATGTTGTTACCGATCACAAGCAGAAAAATAGCGGTGATTAATGAGCGGTCCATATTTTACTCCTTGTAACGGCGAAACGAAGTGGGCATTTTACGAGGAGAAATCTATAAAATATAATGATATTAAATCATGTATGCATGAGGTTTTTAGATAATGAGCTTGCCGTTCCGCGCAATACATTATTTTGTTGAGGTTGGCCGCTGTGAGAGCTTTTCCAATGCAGCAGAGCGGTTACACGTATCGCAAAGTGCGGTCAGCCACCAGGTCGCTCTTTTAGAAGAGAGCTTAGGTGCTAAGCTATTTATTCGGCGAGGCCGACAGGTGATGCTGAGTGCTGTAGGAGAAAGCTATTTTAATGAGGTTGCTGGCGCGATAAGCACGATTGAACAGGCAACTACCAACTTTAATAGGGATGACTCCAGAAAGGTTCGTTTGGCCGTGCACGGTTCGTTAGCGGTAAAATGGTTAATTCCTGCCTTGAACGAATTTCGCCAACGCTACCCGAATATCGACCTCACTTTGCAAATGCTGACACGAGACGGGGACTTTGATACTCAGTGGGCTGACTGCTTTATTACGACACAGCCACCAGCAACCGGTTATCAGCGTTTTCATTTATACGATGAAACGTTAAAACCGTATTGCTCTAAAGAATTGTGGTCTGAAGTTCATCAACTAAAAACCGCAGATGAACTGATAAAATATCCGTTGTTGTCAGCCATCAGTGCATTTGCCAGTGGCAAGCCGGGCACTGACTGGCAGCGATGGTTTAAGCAAGTAAATATACAGTTGTCCGCTACGGCAAAAATTCATCATTTTAGTCATTTGCTATTAGCCGCAGAAGCGGCCAAGTATGGGCAGGGTATAGCGCTACTTAACGAGTTTATGACAACCGAACAAGAGCGTGCTGAAAGTTTGTTTGAGCTGCCATTTCATGGCATTAAAACCGAAGACAGCTTCTATTTTGTTTATCCGTCAACGACACCTAAAAGCCCCGGCCTGGACGCTTTAGCAAGCTGGTTGGTGAAACTTTGTCGTGCACGCTCTTCTGATAAAAGCCCGCCTTAATGCAGGCCTAGCCGTTGTTAACTAAAGGCCGCGTACCGCTTTATCAATTTCGGTATCACCAGATAACGCGTCAGCGTGCTTACCAATAGTGTCTGGCGTGTCCAAACAGCGAATCAGTATTCGGGCAACATCTTCTCGTGGAATCGTGCCTAAGGGTAAACTTTCTGCCAGTTGCACTTTATTGGTGCCTGTGTCGCTAGTGAGTCCGCCGGGGCGAATAATGGTCCAGTCTAAGCCTGAGCGCATAAGCTCTTTATCGGCATAGTGCTTAGCTGCATAGTAGGCCTTCAGATCTTCGTTCCAATTTTCGCGGTGGTGAGCTTGAATCGCGCTTACCATGATAAAGCGATCGGCTGCAGCAGCACCTGCTGCTTCCATGGTTTTTACAGCGCCGTCTAAATCCACCAAAATGGTCTTATCGTCACCAGTTGCTGCGCCGGAGCCAGCAGTAAAAATAATAGCGTCGATGTCTTCTAAGGTTTTAGCAATGGAATCTACTGACCCCTCTAAATCGAACAGCCGAGCTTCAGTGCCTTTTTGTTGCCAGCCATCTACTTGCTCTTGTTTGCGTACCATTGCTACCACGGGATACTTTTTTGCGTGTTGAAGCTGTTCAACAACATGCGTACCAATTTTTCCGTTAGCACCAATTACTGCAACTTTCATGGTCTTCTCCATAAGCTATTTTAAATCTATATTGGATCTACGCAGCAAAAACGCAATTAGTTTAGGTGCTGGTCAGTTTCACCGGTATCAGTATCTCATTGCGTCTAAACACAGGTATTGTAAACGGACCATTGTAGGCTGCTTTTACCGCCGGACCGGTAATCTCGTAACCATTGCTCTCTAGCCAGTTGGTTAATTCAGCTGAGTATTTACGTACGTTGGATTCACTTAATGTGCCACTGAACGTTATTGCCGCCACTTTATAATTGGCTATTTCGCTAACCTGAACCTTGGGATTGGTTGGCTTCGGGGTTGTCTCCAGAGTAAAGTCACTTGGCATAACAAAGGACATCATTTTTTCACCACCTTTGTTCATCAAAACTGGCGCTGTCATGGCTATTTCTTTTCCGTTCTCGCCATTAGAGTTATTCATAAACACAGGTGCTGTCATCGCAATCTTGTCTGTTGCTTGGTTTTCTCCGGAAATGTAGTTAAACAAGCGGCGAAAAGCGCTGTCTTCAGTATCATCACTCATCGGTGTAGAGACCAAAACCATTGATTGGTATTCGCGTATCTCAATGTTCTTATCCGCTATTGAAGTGATTAACTTATAGGGCGCCGTTTCAACATCTGTTTGACCAAAAACAGAACAACCGGCGAGTAACAGTGGTGTAAATAAGGCAAACATGCGTTTCATCATATGTCTCTTAGTGTTGGAGAAAATTGCTAGAGATTTAGTATTAGTAGTCAGTACGTAAGTTTTCGGATAATGTTTCACTATCTGCTACCTAAGCTAGAAATGGATGCTGTATGGCCTACTGGCGTAAATATCACCCAAAGATCGGGCCCGATGATCGTCGTTATCATCAAGTTTCTCTAATATATAGCGTTTTAATCATCATGCTGGCTTACTTTAGCCTACTTGGTGTACTCAATGTCACGTTGTTTGATGCCGGTTATATTGCTATTTATGACTTTACAGGGGCAGTCCTCACCGCAGGAATTTATTGGTATTTAAGCCGCTTCGGTAATTTTAAAGTCGCTGGTTGGCTAGTTATTGCAACACTCGTTTTTGTTCTTCTTGCTTTTATTCATTTAGCCGAAGGCCAAAACTATTCATTACTGTGGGTAACGATACTACCTCCGCTTGCGTTTTTTATTCTGGGACCAAAGGCTGGAACAACAGTAACAAGTCTGGTATTTGCTTATTGCAGCTGGTTTTTATACGGATTGCTGGGGCAGGGTCTGCCGAGTAACTTGAGTCTCGGAGCTTTTTTAAATTTTGTTGAGGTGGCCATCGCACAGATCTTTTTATTCCGTTATTACGAAAGTTCACGACGCGATGCCTACGAACAATTGCATAGAACTGCGATAACTGATCCTTTAACTGGGTGTTTTAACCGACTGCATCTGGATAACAGCTTAAACGAGGTGCTAAATGACGCCAGACGAACTGTGAAAGCAACATCAATATTGTTACTCGATGTCGATTATTTCAAGCGTATTAACGATGAGTATGGGCACATCGTTGGAGACAAGGTTTTAGTCGCAATTGCACAAGTATTGCAAGAACAGACGCGAGAAGATGACTTAGTAGGTCGTTGGGGAGGGGAGGAGTTTTTAATTATCTGCCCTGATGCCGGGGCCGATCAAGCAGCGTATATAGCAGAGCGAATTTTACAGAAATTGAACAGCCAAACCCTTTGGGAAAATATTAGTGCGACGGTCAGTATTGGTATAGCAACTTCTCCTCATGCTGGAAATTTTTTAAGCGCAGAAGCTATGTCTCAAATTGCAGATAGAAACCTTTATCGCGCAAAAGAAGCTGGACGTAACAGGGTGTTGTATTAATAACCTATGTCCGCCTCAGGCGGTCAAGACCTTTGACGCGAGTTGCCGCATATACTGCGTCAAAGGCCCATTTTTGTTATATCTAACTTGTTAATCCCACTTCGGCGCAAAGTCTGGGTCGATTATCCGCTCGTTCTGGTCAAGAGCAGCGATATCGGCCATGTCTTGGTGCGTGAGCTGTATTTTTTGCGCTTTTAAGTTACTGCGCAAATGCTCGGTTTTGGTGGTTGAGGGGATAGTGACAAAGCCTTTTTGCATTTCCCAGGCGAGCGCTACTTGCGCGGCAGTTACATTGTGTTCAGCTGCAATGGCTTGCAGAGTACTATTTTCAACAACTTTACCTTTGGCCAGAGGCAGGTATGCGGTTACCTTAACGCCGTTATTTTCGCAGGCATCGGTCACTTTACGGTTCTGCATAAAGGGATGGACTTCAATTTGGTTGGTCATAATGTTGTCGGCGCCGACATGTTTAGTGGCTCGCTCCATTAGACTGGTGGTGAAATTAGATACCCCATAATGTTTAATCAGCCCTTGTTCACGTGCTTCAGTCAGTGCATCAAGAGTTTCTTCCATCGCCACTTCATCGTTGGGAGACGGCCAGTGAATAAGCGCCAGATCGATCCTGTCGCGCTGCAGTTTATCCGCACTTTGTTTAAGGCTATCCAGTACTTTCTGGTGTTTAAAGCTATCAAACCAGACCTTGGTGGTGACAAATACATCATCGCTTTTGGTCTGCGCCAGAGCTTTACCAACGTCTGCTTCATTTTCGTAGGCCTGCGCCGTATCAACCTGCTTGTAGCCCATCTCAATGGCTTCTGTAACCAGTTCGGTCAGGGTTGGTCCTTTGAGACGAAACGTTCCCATTCCAAAATTAGGTATCATAATGTCTCCTTTTTAAGCTTCATCCTTTACTCTTCAAAAACCAGTGCTTCAGGATCAGCACCAAGCTCTTTAAGGGCTTCCATAATGCTGTCGTTAAATGCATCAGGGCCGCACACGTAAAATGCCTGATTGAAATCGTTAATCTGTGATTTCAAAAAATCTTTATCGATTTCGCCATCTAAGAAAATATGATCGCCAGAGGGCTCTTCGCGGGTGATTACGTTGATAAATTGGCTGCCTAAGATGGACTCAAACTCGTTTTTGAGGATGACATCGTCTTCGGTTTTATTGGAGAAAATTAACTGATTGTTACCAATTTCGTCTCGATTATGTAGATCACGCAAAATGGCAATAAAAGGAGTGACACCGGCACCGCCCGCCAGAAAAACACCTTCTCGTTTATATTCGATGGCACCCCATGGGTCGCCGATGATTAGCGCGTCACCTTCAGTTAATTGGCCGATCTGCTCGGTTACTCCATCGTGCTCAGGGTAAATCTTGATGATGAATTCTAAGAAAGAGTCGCTGTTCAAAGAGGTGAAAGTAAACGGCCGTTTTTCATCCCGGCAGCCATCGCGGTCGACGGCCACTTCGGTCGCCTGTCCGGGGGTAAATGAGTAGCCCGAAGGCTTCCCCAGCCGTATTCTCTTTACGTCGTGAGTAACGTTACGAATATCCTTAATAACTACTGTATGGCTCATGCTGTACCTCACAGTGTTTGTTTTACTGATACTATTTAACTACTCGGTAAGCATAGTAAAAGATCGCCTGTTTTACTTCAGAACGCTGGTTCAGACCTGAGCCAGCGCACAACATTGATCAGCAGGACTAGGCTTGCTGTACCAAAATCCTTGTATATCATCGCAGCCAATTCCGCGCAGATATTCGCAGCTTTGTTCGTTCTCAACGCCTTCGGCAACGACTCGATAACCCAATTTTTGTGCCATGCTGACCATAGCGTTCACGATTGCCTGATTGCGTGGTCCTTGTTCGAGGTTGAACACAAAAGCGCGGTCAATTTTTACCACGTGAGCTGGCACTTCCTGTAGGTAGGTCAGGGTGTTATAGCCGGTTCCAAAATCATCAATGGCGATCGAAACTCCTGCGTCAGCGAGCTCCTGTAATTGCCTCATCGCTTGTTTACTATGACTTACGATTGCACTTTCGGTCAGTTCAAGCTCGAACCAGCGGGTCTCGATATCGGCATCTTGCAGGGCCGATAAGATGCGTTTTGCAAAGCCAGTTTCGTCCAGGTTACTACCGGAAATATTCATCGCGATTTGCAGCGAGCAACCTTGCTGGTGCCACGAGTTTATTTGCTCGATACAGCGCTGTAATACCCAGTCGGTCATTTCCCGTACTAACGATGTGTTTTCTACCAGTGGTACAAACTCGGCCGGGGAAATTGCGCCCAGCGTCGGATGCTGCCAGCGTATTAGGGCTTCTACGGACTGACACTTGTTGGTACTTAGACTTAGTCTGGGCTGAAAATGCAGGTACAACTGATCATCGCTTTCCAATGCTTGTCGAAAGTCATGCAAAATAGTAAAGCGGCGACGATGTTCAGCATCCAGTTGCTGTGAGTATAAAACCACGTCTTCACCCGTGTGGCGCGCGTCCTGGCTGGCACTATGAACGGTGCGGATTATATCAGCCCCAACGGCATCGCTGAGCTCAAATGGCGCTATACCAATGACCGGAGTATGCAATAGAGGCGAGGATTCATCCAGCACGACGTCACTGACTAACTGCCACAAAGCCTGCGCTTTATCATTGATGTCTTCGTCCTTACCGTCGACCAGGTAGAGGTATTCACAACCACCGATATAATAAAGTCGCTCACGGTTTCGTAGCCGTTGCTTCAGGTAATCAGCGACTTTGCGTGCTAATTTGTCGAGGCTTGGCAAGCCAACGACTCGCTGCAGCGATCGAATCTGATTTTCGTCAAATAGATCTACGTGTAAGGCATAACGAAGTCCGCTTTGATCCCGTTTTAAATCTTCAATATCCTCGATAAATTGATTTCGGTTAGGCAGCCCTGTTACTGGGTCAATTCGCCCGAAGGCATGTTGCAGTTCGATTTGGTCCATCACCATAGCGGCCATATCGCGCAACAGAGCACGCTCATCATCGGTTAGTTGTCGAGGCTCGTTACCAAGTACGCACATCGAGCCTAAGGTGTAACCGTCGCGGGTTGTTAGCGGAGCCCCCGCATAAAAGCGCACACCGGATTCGGCCAGTACACTGTTTTGGTATTGGATTGATTCCAATAAATCGGGCACGACCAGAAAACCTGAGGTGTCTGCTACTTCTCCACAACAGGCTTTAAAGCGGGGGATTTCGGTGTGTTCGACGCCGACACGAGACTTAAACCATTGCCGATCGTCGTCGGTTAAGGACACCGCGGCAATGGGTAAGTCAAATAACTTACTCGCCATGCGAGTAATACGGTCAAAACTTTCACTGGGCGATGTATCCAGCAGGTTCAGCTGGCGCAGCGTTGCCAAACGCTTTCTTTCATAATCCTGTAGCATTCAGTGTCCTCGTTAAACTGAATGCTAATTTTACACAATTTTATTGAATAAATAATCAAAAATTTAAAAAGAAAGCGTTTTTGGTTCTACATGCGCAGCGGCTCAGGCAAAATGTCTTCGTTAACCTGTCCATCTTGCTTATACACAACACCGTTTTTCATGACAAAATCGACGCGTTGCAGCAGGTTAATGTAGTCCAGCACATCACCTTTCACCGCAATAATATCGGCAACTTTGCCCGGTGTTACTGAGCCGTACTTATCTTGGACGCCCATCATAACGGCTGGCCAGTAGGTTGCAGCACGGATGGTTTCCATCGGTTCAAAATCCAGGTCGTTAACCCATACGGCCATTTCATGCCAGGTGGTCTGGCAGTGAAACTTCATAGGAATACCCACATCGGTACCAACCAGCATAACAACACCAGTTTCTTTAAGTTGCTGAATCTTGTTGTATAAGGTTGGCTTTCTCAGCGGCACCAATTGTGAATAACTTAAGTGGCCGGGTTTCTCAATCGACTGTTGAATATCAGCAACCGTGTCGTCTTTTAGGCCGCGGTGCCAGCAGGTACTGTCAAGGTGCTCACTGTTTTCTACCGTTTCCTCATAGCTCCACAAACCTTCAACGGTCGGAGTCCAGAAGAGCAGGCCGTCAAAAATGCCGGTGGCTGTGCGCTCTTTTAAGGTAGCCAGTACATCGTCCGGATAGCCGGGTGCGGTAGTGAGTCCGGTATGTTCAAAGTTATCGACGCCCACTTCGACGCCGACTCGTATCTCATCCGGTTTATGAGCATGAGCGACAACTTTCAGGCCGCGCTCATGGGCTTGTGTAACAATCGCTTCCATCACGTTGCGGGGCATATCGTCCTGATCAATTAACTTAATGATTTCCATACCGGCATCGGCTAATTGATTAACTTTGTCGATAGCCTCTTGTTCGGTTTTTACCGACCAGCGGTAACTGCTCTGCCATTCATCGACTTCCCATTGTAAAAACGGGCCGGAAGTATACAAATTAGGGCCGGGGATTTCCCCTGCAGCTAGTTTATCTTTAATCGCGACGGTGTCATCCAGTGGTGCGCCCAGATCGCGAACGCTGGTTACCCCTGCTAATAACAACTGAACCAGTGCGGCGGGCATAACTTCATCGACAAAGCGGTCGGCATAGTTTTCTTGCCAGTGCGGATAGTCGGCGTGCCCGGTCAGTTGAATGTGTGCGTGGTTTTCCCATAAACCGGGTAAAACATCGTGCCCTTCGGTAGAGATGACTCGATAGTTATCGGGAACCTCTAACTGACCGACGGTTCCTACTTTTTCGATAACGCCGTCGTTAACTAAGATAACGCTGTCTTTTACGGGTGGCTGGGCGGTCCCGTCAATTAAGCGTCCGCCCACTAAAGCGAGTCGTTCGGCGGCGGCAGAATGGGAGAAAACGGTTAATAGTGCAACCGTTACTGTGCTGGATAGAAATTTTCGCATCGTGCAACTCTCTTTTTATGGATAATTATTGTCCAACAATAGTAAGCACGTTCTGGGTATAAAATCCAGTTATTGTGTTGACATAAGACACCGACTTCATAACACTAGTTTTAACAATCATTATGATATCAATCACCTACATGCTATTGGTTCGGCTGGGCAGGTGAATTTAGGCAGGAGCAGAAGTGCGATGAAAGGAAGCGTGTTAATCACAGTTTTAGTCAGTTTAGGTTTAGTTGGCTGTCAGTCGACAGAGAAAACGCCGCCGGTCGAGCATCCCAAACAATTTGTCGATTTGACCAACGGTAAAGGTAGTACCAGCGACTACTGGATTATCGATAAAGAGCATGCAAAACAGAACCCTGGCGCATTTCCGAAAAAGCTAGTGCGAGAGTCGAGGAACGGGTGTGCCGAACTTACCTTTGCAATTAATAGCGAAGGGCAGGTGACGGGCTACCGTATTGAGCACAGTTATCCGGATGATTATGTTGCCGAGTCAGCGGCAGAACATCTGGCAACAACTCGCTGGTTGCCCGCCGAGAGCAATACTGAACGCCACGCTGTACTAACCAATATGCTATTAGAATTCACTATTCCTAGTGTCAGCAAAGCAAAGCACCAGTTTCGAGAAGAGTGCATTGATCACAGGAAGAAAAAGCAAGAGAAAGTCGTTACTGAGGCGACGGAAGAAGCCAGTTAAGGCTTCTGTCGCCACTCTCCATCTATTTTAACGTAATGTCCGGACTTGGTTCGTTCAATCGCACGTTTGCCGGCTAGCAGCTCAACATCTGCAACGGCAATGTCATTGTCATTGGCGATGCGGGAGTACTCTTGGCGCCGGGCTTCGTTAATTCGTTCAGCAATTTGCTGAGCCGTGGCTGTTGATTCAACAACGCCCAGGTAACCATCGGGTTGTTCTCCCACTAAGCCTTGTTCTTTAGCATCACTCAGTTGCTCCATCGCTTGTTGCAAACTTAACTCTTGTGCCACAACGTTAGGGCTCATTATGCTCAGGCTGATGAGTAAAAGTAAGCTGGTCAGTATCAATTTCATAAGTTGCATTCCTTTGTCGTTAGAACAAGCCACTGGATTCAGAAATTACATCGTCGAGTGCTTTATCAACCTTAACGTAAATTTCATGCTCGATCTTAACGTTTAAGTTAATAGTGATGGGTTCTTTAGGGGCTGCCACCTGTACTGTAGGTGTACACGCCCAAAGTGCTGATAGTGCGGTAACTAGTAATAACAGTCGCTTCATATCATCCTCTGACTAATTAATGTTTTGCTGTATTCGCTTACGTATTACGTCGTTTAAACTGTTAGTTAACTGCAAACCTTTTACTAACGCCGGTAAGTCTTCCTCAAGGTTTATATTAAGCTCAACCGGACGACCATTTTCAACCGCCGGATTAGAGCCCTTAAGGCTAATGGCTAAGGTTAATTTACCTTGTTCATCATAGTCGATAACACTGGATAAATCCTGATAGTAAAAGTTACTCAGTACTCCTGCCAATGTTTTTAGACTCGGGTTACTGCCTGCCATGGATACCAAAGCTGATGAATCTACCTGTAAATGCCCGCCGGGCGCCAGTGCATCAAAATACCCACGGTTTAAGGTTAATTGTTTAGAGTCCCATGTAACTGGCAAGGTTCCGGAGATCTCGCCATCAATTGATATTTTATTACTGGGGTACTGCCGCATCAGTTCACCGAGCGAAAGACGCTCAAAAACCACTGGGACTGAAAAAGTATGGGCCAGCGAGTACTGTTGGTTTGGGATAGTGATGCTGCCACCAAGTGCTTTTATCTGATGTTGCTTTAAGCTCAGCACCGATTTAACTGGCGCCGCGATAGGCACCTGTAAATCAAAGTCAGCGTCTATAGGGCCAACCACAAAGCCTTGCTGCAAACTGCCAATATGAACGTTTGCTTGCGGGATATCCAGCGAACCGGAATGAGCGGTAAATTTAATATCGGCATTGCTGTTTGTTGCTGACAGGGTTCCTGCAACCCAGTCGCTGTTACTCAGTGAGAGTTCGCCGTTCTCAAGCTGCCAGTTGCTGTCTTGCCAATTATAACTAACGTCGGTTTGACCGCTAATGCTGGCACTACTAATCACAACCTCTGGTGAAATCTCTTTTAATAGACGAGAAAGTAGCGGCGTTTGTTGCCAGTTAATCTCGGGTAGTACTACTCTTGAGGTTAACTGGTTAGCGGTAATTCGACTGTCGTGGGTAAACCGTATTTGCTCATTCAGCGACAATTCGCCGGTGCTGGCTAATTGATTGTTTTGATAATTAAACTGGCTGTCAAAAGACGCTTTAAAACCCTTTAAGTTCGGCAAATTAAGTTGATTAGACGTAACTTTAAGGTTAAAGTCAGCGAACGTGTTGTCAATGTTAGATAGCTGAGTTGCTACACGGTTTAACGTCAAAAAAGCATTAAAATTGTTGTTAAAAGTATCGATATTTAAAGAAATGGGCTCTAAAGTGCTGGCGGTTACGTGCCCATCGCTGAACGTGCCGGATAGCAGTGAAGTCAGGCTATTTAGGTGTATCGGTTGCGACCCGACCGATAGCTCTAAGTTGTTGGCTGTTAATTGCAGACGGGGTAATTTGAGCGCCTTGAACTGGCCTCGCTGTTGCTGAACACTCATCGTCGACGACAGCTCGATACTCTCCTGGTTTGCCCCGGTAGCATTTGCAGATAGAACCGCAGGCCATTGAGTTTTTGTCAGCGCCTGCGGCAGATCCATTAAGGGTAGAGCTAAACGATCCGTGCTATTAAGCTGCCAGTGTAATGACGTTGGTTTGAGGTTCGATTGCGGCACCGACACCCCTCCAAAATTGGTCATATCTCCGTTTACTGCAAACTGGTAGTTATTAATAACGCCGTTATTTAACCGAAGGTTCAGCGACGCGCTAGCAGTAGAGGATAGATTTGCCATTTCTACTGCAGTTGGTTTAGCAGTAGCGATAAGCATGGTGCCTGAGAGTGACGCGACAACACGATCGAGACTGAAATCCGTCAGCTCAGGCGATAACTGGCCCTGATAATGGCCATCAACGGTAGTTTCACGCAGCCAAGCCTCTTCTGTCAGGTCGAGCTGACTCAGTTGATGCTCAAAATCTGCGGTTAGCTGACCACTGTTGTAATCATAAACACCGTCTAAATGGCTGCCGTCGTAGCTCGCTGCTAACTGTAACTGGCTATTTATTCGGGTCAGTGTTAGTGCAATGGGCAGCGGCTGCTTTGTGGTCACCTCCAGTTGCAACTTTTCAGGGCCGTTATTCAGTAAAAGCGTTGCTGAAATATCCTCAGACAGCAAACCGCCGTCTATTTCCAGCGAGTTTATCTGAATGCGTTCTGGTATGAAGGAGGGCAGTTGGATAGAAAGGAGTTGGCCAATGCTGTTGTCTGCACCGCTTTCGTTTGTGCTGTCTTTTTCAGGCGCTTGCAGGGTCAGCTTGAGTTTATTGATAACGATATTATTCGGCGCAAGTTGTCCGATTTCAAGCTGCCAGCCTTTAACGCCCGCTGAATCCAATTGCTCGTTAAGATAGGCATAACCCGCTAATCCAATAGCAAAAGCAACAAGAAGTATGGTCAGCAGTACACTGCTTATTAACGAAATAACGCGCCATAGTTTCATTTAAAAGCCATTTATGAGGCTAACGCTTTCTTAGCGTCAGGTTGATTCTTACGTTACTGGTGAGCGGGTGGTGTCCCTCTGCCAAGGTTTTGACCCCATGAAAGTGTAGCCTACTTTCACCTCCCCAGACCAATGTATCCCCATGTTTAAGTTCGATTTTCGATGGTTTTGTGGTGCGGCGGCTACCGCCCCATAAAAAAATAACGGGTAAGCCAAATGAGAATGACACGATCGGTTGGGAAAAGTCCGATTCATCTTTGTCCTGGTGCAGACCCATGGCGGCACCGGCGGAATAAACATTAATTAAGCAGGCGTCCGGCTCAAATTGTGAAAACCCGCAGTCCTTTGCGGCAGCTATTGCGGCCTTTTTTATGATTGGCGGCATCTCTGGCCAGGGCTGCTCAGTAACCGGGTCAACTTGCTGGTATCGATAGCCTTTACCATCACTAACCCAGCCAAAATCACCGCAATTACTGCTTAGCACGGACATTTTACGGCCGCCGGGCGTGCTAAAGTGACGCAGCGGCGCTTGTCTTACACAGCTACGAACCGCTTCAATGATTGCCGGTGCTGACTGCTCAACAAACCCTGGTAAGTAATAGGCACTTGCTCCGAATTTTTGCGGCTGATTGCTGCCCGTGAATAAATCATCTTGCATAAGGTTACTTTGTTACCAATTGTAGCCATTTCATAAATGCCACTAAGGCCACCGATTGCTGCCGGCGTTTGCGATAATGCAGTTTCAGTTCCGGTTTGGTGATAATCCGTTGACTGGCAAAGGTGTGTAGCTTTGGAAAACTGTCGGATTTACAGTAGCGACTGTCAACTAATGCAATACGCTGCTGGCTCTGCGCCAGATCGAGTGCCATTTGGGTATCGTTACAATGAATAAAAGGCGTATGTTTTAATTGCGTCGACTGCTGCTTTAGGTAGTCCTGATGGTTGCGATTCTCGCGATCAACCAACCAGCAAGTCTGCCAGAGTAATTCTTCGCTCGGATCGCTGGCACAAGGGATTAGTTCAACCGGCCCCAGGCTTTGGCTACCGATGTGAATGTCTTTAATGTCGCCGGCGGCGATAACCAGATCCACGCCTTCGTGCTGGATACGAGTGCTGAGTTCAGCAGCCGCTTTGCCGGTAAGAAACTCCTCACAATTGACGAAGTTAAGCTGTACATGCGGGTAGAGCGACTGAAAGTCGCCCAATTGATGGTTTAGCCAGAACCTCAGCCGCGCGCTGGCGATAGCGATGGTTAAGGTGGTCGTGTTATTATCGTTAAGGTGCTTGGCTCTGGCGAGTGTCTGGTCAAGCTGCTTAAAGATTGATTCCAGCTGAGGAGCGAGTTCTAACCCGGCAGGAGTTAATGAGTGCACCCGGTTGTCGCGGTGGAACAAGCTCATGTCGAGTTGTTGTTCTAGCGCCTGAATTTGTCGAGTTACGGCTGCTTGCGTTACGCCCAGCTGTTGCGCGGCTTGTTTAAAACTCGGGCAGCGGGCGGCAACATCAAAAACACGCAGGGCATTAAGGGAAGGAGCGTTTTTCTTGGCCATAAAGGAACTCTTTCTTCTGATTTTATGCTAATTGCAATTAACTAAAAGTAAACTAAGAAGCAGGGAGTAGCAAGCTTTGTCTTATTGGGGTGAATTTCTGATGATTGCTCTGGTGCATTTTCTGGCGGTCGCTAGTCCTGGACCTGATTTTGCTGTGGTGTCACGTTATGCACTCAGTTTCGGTCGCAAAGCAGGCTACTGGGTCAGCCTGGGGATTGCCGTTGGCATCATTATTCATGTGACCTATTCTTTGGTGGGGGTGGCCGTTATTATCCATCAACATGAGTGGGTGTATCTATCATTGCTGATGCTAGGCGCATTGTACCTCGGCTATATTGGGCTTACTGCAATTAGCGCTAAGCCGCGCGGCAAAGTCGGCGAGGACACTCCTGAGGTTACTCTGCCAAGGCGACGCAAGGCATTTACCGTTGGCTTTTTGACCAACGGGCTTAATGTAAAAGCAACGCTATTCTTCTTAACACTATTCACAACCGTTATCAGCCCAACAACGCCGTTTATGGCGAAACTGGGGTACGGTATTTATTTGACCATAGCGACCGGTTTATGGTTTGTTTTTCTAACTTGGTTACTGACACAACCGCGGGTGTTTAAAAAGTTGTGGCCCTACAGTCATTGGGTAGACCGCTTAATGGGCGCGATACTGATTCTGTTGTCACTGAGTTTGTTATGGGAGTGGCTGCAGTTGGTGCTATAATACGCGCCAAGTAACGCTGATATGCTAAACAGAACTGGGTGTAGGTAAAAAATTAATGCAGTTATTTGTAAATGACCTGACCGTAATTGATTGCTCTTATTTGTGTCCGCAACGCGGCATTGTGGGGGAAAGCTGGATTGTTGATATCGTGCTTGACGGAGCGCTAAATGAACAATCCATGGTGCTCGATTTCGGCCGCGTAAAAAAGCAGATTAAACGAATTATTGACGATTCGGTCGATCACAAGCTGGTAGTGCCTACTGAGCACGAATACACCAACGTTACCTACCATAGCGATGACAGTTCTCAGTGGGTTGATTTCATGCGGCCCAACGGCAAGTCGATTCACTTGTTTTGTCCCGCTGATGCGTTTGCCTATATCGACGCGCAAGAAGTCAATGCTTTAACCGTTACCGACTATCTGCGGGCGGTAATTAAGCGAGAACTGCCAGGCAATGTCGAAGGCTTAAAGCTCTTTTTACGACCAGAAGCGATAGACGGGTTTTATTACCATTACACCCATGGCCTGAAAAAGCATGATGGCAACTGTCAACGAATCGCGCATGGACATCGCTCTAAACTGCAGATTTTCCTAGATAACATTCGTCAGCCGGTATTGGAAAAGCAATGGTCTGATAAATGGGCTGATATTTATTTGGGCTCCAGCGAAGACCAAAGTGAATTAACTAATTTGCTTCGTTCCGCGCAGGCGAAACAGGCAGCGACGGCGGCGACCCATGTTGGTTATAGCTATACCGCGGATCAGGGGTTGTTTGAATTATCAGTGCCAAAAGCTGAAAATTATCTGATCGAGACAGATTCGACCGTTGAGTGCATTGCACAATATCTGGCCGATACCATAAAACAGCAGGTACCGGAGCAATCGGTACAAGTCCGGGCCTACGAAGGTGTTGGAAAGGGAGCTATTGCTTATGCTTAAACGGAGTTTGTTGGGATTACTAGTGCTGTCCTGCAGCTTTTTCGTCGCAGCGCAGGAGGTTCCTTTATCGCTTACCGGGGAACGTACCCAAGGCGCTTTGTTACTGGGTAAAACCAGTCCCGAGGCTAAAGTTTCTTTAAATGGCGAACCGGTTGAAGTAACAACCGAAGGCTATTTTGTCATTGGCTTTGCCCGCAAAGCCGAGTTGCAACAACAACTCACGCTGAGTTTAAACGGCAACAAACGCCAGCAAGAGATTGAGTTGAGCGAACGTGAATACCAGATCGAGCGTGTTGATGGTGTCCCACAACGCACGGTTACGCCGAACCCAGAGCAGGTTAAGCGAACTAAAAAAGAAGCGGCCAAGGTTTGGCAGGCGCGGCAGACGAGTTCTGCCAGAACTGATTTCTTAACGCCGTTGGTAAAACCCGCAGAGGGCAGAATCAGTGGCTATTACGGCTCGCAGAGAATTGTTAATGGCGAGCCTAAGAATCCACACTATGGAGAGGATATTGCGGTTCCAACCGGAACCCCCGTAAAAGCGCCTTGGTCGGGAGTGGTGACGTTAGCCGAACCCGACCTGTTTTACTCGGGCGGCACTATTATTATTGACCATGGTTATCGGGTAAACACCACGTACCTGCACCTGCACTCGGTAGATGTTGAAGTAGGGCAAGCGATCGAGCAGGGTGAAAAGATTGGTGAAGTTGGGGCAACCGGTCGGGCAACTGGTCCGCATTTGGACTGGCGCGTTAACTGGGGCAACGAACGCCTTGATCCGGCGTTGCTGCCCAGTCTATACCCTGACTAATTACTGATTAAGCCAGCCATTTAAGTGTTCAGGCCGTTGCACTGAAAGGCTGTAACTGGTTTTCTTCGGCGTCTCAAAATTTAGCGTAAAGGTGAGCAACTCATCACGCCGGAATGCGTGTACGGTCACTTCGTCGCCGGCACTAAACCGAGACAGCAGATTGCTAATGGTTGCATCGCTGGCTTGCAGATGATCGATAGCGACAATTTTGTCTCCTGCTGAAATACCAGCCTCATACGCGCTTTCGTCGTGGTACACGGAGAGAACGTCAAGCCCCGAACTTGTTGCTTTGTAGCGTGCGCCCAGCGTTACCGATGCGGAATTACTGACGACCTTGCCATTACTGCTGTTATCGTCTGCCGGTATTTTAGGGCGAACGGTAACGCCAAAATTTTCTAGCAGCTCAGTTACCGGCAGTGATTCTTTCGCGTACAGCGCTTGCTCTAAAAAGTCGCTGACATCAATGTCCGGGTATCCTTTCAGAAATTCAAAAACCGTATCGTCGGCGGTTCCTAGTGACGTTTTACCAAAGGCATGCCAAAGATCATGCATCACATGGGCCAGCGTTACCTTATGGTCACTTTGCAAACGTAGTGTTAAGTCAAGGCATAATGCAATCAAAGCGCCTTTGGCGTAATAGCTAACAATACTATTGGGGGCGTTTTCGTTTTGTTGATAAAACTTGGTCCAGGCTAAATAACTGGACTCGGTAACGGTTTGTTGGAATTGACCGACACCACGCTCGACCCTGGCAATGGTATCTCCAAGCGCCTGCAGATAACGTTTTGAATCAACAATGCCAGCTGCATGCAGAATGTAGTCATCAAAGTAAGAGGTCATCCCCTCATAAAACCATAGCTGCTCGGTATAGCTTTCTGCATCCAGTTGGTAAGGCAAAAACGCCTTAGGTTTTAACGTTTTGATATTCCAGCTATGAAAGTATTCGTGGCTGCAAAGGCTTAAGAACAACTGGTAATCGTCATTCATCTGCGTTTGGTTGGCACTGATCAAACTTTTACGGCTGCACAGTAAGGCGGTCGAGTTGCGGTGTTCAAGGCCGCCAAAACCGTCACCAACGACCATGGTCAGGAAGGTGTAGGAAGTAAAAGGGGCTTCCTCGAAAAGATTGATTTGGTGTTCACATATTTTAGCCAGATCGGATGTAATACGTGAGGTATCGGCATAATGACGCCCGCTCAGTACCAACGAATGCTTAATACCATGAGCGATAAACTCTTCGATAGTTAGATCGCCCATTAAAAATGGATAATCGATGAGCGCATCGTAGCTCTCGGCGCTGAATGTGCCAAAACTATGGGCGTTACCGGACTCTCTGGGCATACCAGTGGCCAGCAGCCAGTTAGGAGCGTCAGCAGGCGCGTGGACGCTCAGTTTAACCGGGTCTTGTTCTTGTCCGGTCACCGCAAGGCACAGGCTGGTGTTGTTAAAAAAGCCTTGTTGTTGGTCCAGATAGGCTGAACGCACGGATAGATCAAAGGCATAAACTTGGTAGCTGACGGTAATGGCTTGTTCGCTATTGCCGGTTTCAACTTGCCACTGACTTTTACTCAACTGATCGACATTGAGTGGCTGCCCGTCGCGTTCGGCGTACAAGCCGATGATATGTTTGCTAAAATCGCGGACTAGATAACTGCCTGGTATCCAGTTAGGAAGCGATAGTAACTGGTGACCGGCTTGTGGTTTCATTATTGTCAGGGAAACTTCGAACAAATGGCCCCTCAAATCGATCGGGGAAACGTCATAATGAATCAATATCGACTCCTTTTCTTGACACATGCGGCTA
Source organism: Pseudomonadota bacterium (assembly GCA_051746345.1). Lineage (GTDB taxonomy): Bacteria > Pseudomonadota > Gammaproteobacteria > Enterobacterales > Alteromonadaceae > Idiomarina. Next base: position 123,347 of record JBNJEZ010000005.1, on the reverse strand, counting down.
ACTGGTGATCATAGTAACATACGGACGGACCCCAAAAAGAGGACTATATGACCGGTAAAATTTTACAAATGACGGTCGGACAACGCGTAGAAATTCAGGTTGCCGGTATCAATGTACCAGCTAGATTTCAAACTGATTTTATCGGCGCTGTGAAAGGGCGCTGGTTTATATTAAATATGCCCGAATCTAAACGCTACGGAGAGCTGAGAGAGCACCTACACGAGGGTGTGCCAGTCATAGTAAGGTTTGTGTTGGAAAACGGTAATGGTGAAATTTGTGCTTTTCGTTCCGATATCAACTTTGTTGTGGCTCATCCCACCAAAATGTTATTTCTCGACTGGCCGAGTAGTGTCGAGAGTAGGGTAATCCGCCAGGGCCGTCGGTTTGATGCTTACTTACCCACTCAGATTGCGCGACTCACCGAAGATAACGGCAGTGACTTAACCGTCGATGGGGTAATTCTGGATGTTTCGGAGACCGGTTGTCGGGTAAAACATACCTACCAAAAAAATGATGAAGGGAAGCCTCAAAATCCCGATTGGGATAGCGGCCAACGAGCCCAGCTTACAGTCCAGCAAAATGGCAATGGTGAGCTGACAATAAACTGTATTGTCCGTCAAATTAAACGCAAAGATGAGCATTGTGAGTTGGGCATGCAGTTTAATTCGAATCAGAAAGAATCGATCAATGCGTTATTCTCCGGAAGCTTGGTAGACATAAATGCGTTAGCCCGGTCCGGTGAATGAGTAACAGTAACCACTTAACCTCAAGCTTAGTTGATAGAATTGTCAAATCCTCGTTGTTTGAACATCGAAACCGCTCTTTTTGGGTACTACAAACACTGGGTTGGGGTGGTTATGCATTAGTTAACTACATCGGCTCATTGATGCACGAAATGCGTGACATATACGGTGTGGTGCTGTTGTTAGGAGCGTATGCCGGCTTTTTGTTGACCATTCCATTACGTTATTTGTACCAGCGCAGTTGGGAGTTACACCCGGCATTGCTGATGTTAGTGGTTATCCTTACCTCGTATTTGTGTGCTTCGGTCTGGGCAGTGATTGATAACGCCACTTATTGGGAAATTTATAAGTTTGGCTTTCGGCCCGACAGTCAATTTTTTTACTTTAAAAATAACCTCGCTAAGTTTTACATCATTCTAAGCTGGAGCGGTTTGTATTTCGGTATTAAGTATTACCAAATGCTGCAGGGTGAGCGTCAGAAAGCGTTAATGGCATCGTCGCGGGCACACCAGGCACAACTTAAAATGTTGCGGTACCAACTTAACCCTCACTTTCTATTTAACAGTTTAAACGCCATTTCTACCCTGATTATGGTCAAAGAGAATGATGTCGCTAACCGCATGGTTAATAAACTGAGCCACTTCCTGCGTTTTTCATTAGATAATGACCCGATTAAAAAGATTTCCTTAGAAAAAGAAATCGATGCGTTGATGCTCTATCTGGATATTGAAAAGGTAAGGTTTGACGAACGCCTTGATATACAGGTTGATATAACGCCCGAAGCTCGACAGGCGTTAGTTCCTAGTTTGTTACTGCAGCCGCTGATAGAAAATGCGATAAAGTATGCGATAGCAAAAGTTGAGGATGTTGGGGTGCTATCGTTAACTGCCTGTGTTACTGATGGACAGTTGCAGATTACGTTATGTGATAACGGGCCTGACGCACCAAGTAATCCACAAGCATTGTTTAAAAATAGCGGGGTTGGATTGCAAAATACCCAGGAGCGTTTGTTGGCCCTATATGGCAAGCAATTTCGTTTTGAGATGAAACCCAATGAACCACAAGGATTGTGCGTTGAAATCGTATTGCCCTACGAAACTCTGGAGAACAGATGAAGCAATCGTTAAGCGCGTATATCGTAGATGATGAGTCACTTGCCCGAAAGGGACTTGCTTTGCGGCTGGAGCCTTTTACCGACGTTGAATTGGTAGGTGAGTCAGGAAATAGTCGTGAGGCATTGGAACAGATCATTGTAAAAAAACCGGATGTGGTGTTTGTCGATATTCAAATGCCGGGTTTGAATGGTTTTGAACTACTGCGCGAATTGCAGCAGAAGATGTCGCAATTGCCCGCCATCGTGTTTGTAACTGCCTACGATCAATATGCGATCCAAGCGTTTGAAGTACGAGCACTTGACTATCTATTAAAGCCGGTAGATGAAACTCGATTAAAAGAGACATTGGAGCGAGTGAAACAGGAACTGCAACCGTCAAGTTACGATCAAACTCAGCAGAAACTAGTGAGCCTGGTGTCCGAGGTAACCGGCCATGAAGGTGATGCGATTCTCGAAAAGTTAGCGGCAGGCGCAAGTGTGTCCGAGCTGAACCGCTATCCGGAACACATAGCAATAAAGGATAGTGGCGAAATAACCCGGGTTCCGGTAAACAATATCGAATGGGTAGATGCTGCGGGCGACTATATGTGTATTCATGCCGCCGGTGAAACCTTTATTTTACGGCGTACAATGAAGGATTTAGAGCAAGAACTTAATCCGAATCGGTTTCAACGAGTGCATCGTTCAGCAATTGTTAATGTTGATCAAGTCGAAAAACTGTGTACCCGACACAACGGGGAATATCATTTAATTTTGAAAAATGGTCAAAAACTGAAAGTCAGTCGTAGTTATAAAGACCGGATCAAACAACTGATACTGACTTAATGAGACGACTTACAATTGCGGTCTTATCGCTAACTTTACTGTTAACAGGCTGCGCAGCCCAATTAGGGTACCGCTACGCTGACACATTGGTCGAGTGGCAACTTGACGAGTATGTGGAGCTGAACAGTGATCAGCAGCAACAGGCCTCCCAGGTCATTGAGGAGTTGCATCAGTGGCATGCGACCACCGAACTGCCGAAATACAGAGAAGCTTTACTCGAATTAAGAACATTGATCGCAGAGCAGTCGCTAAAACAAGAGCACATTGGTGAGTTTGAGGACCAACTTCGACAGTCTTGGAGTAATATCCAACAGCGGGTTGTTAAACATACTGATTTGCTCAACGAGTTGACGCCTGAGCAGCGCAAGCAGTTAATTAGCAACCTATACGACAATATTAAAGAAGAGCGCGAAGAACGGGCAGACGATGACAGCAGCGAGCTGCTGGCACAAATCGAGCGGGTCAACCGACGCGAAGAGCGGCTTGAAGAGTGGACGGGAGAGGTTACCGGCGAACAAAAATTTATAATGCGCGAGTGGGTTAAAGCGCAACCCGATGGGAGCTTCTGGCTGGACTATCGCGAGCGCTGGACCGCTGAGTTCGAAACAGTCCTGTTAAAACAGCCAATCCCGCAGCAGCCACTAAACCGTTTAGTGACAGATCCCCGCCATATTCGCAGTGATGCTCACAATGAATTTAATGAGAAGCGCCGTGCGGTCAGGCATGAATATTTTTGGAAGTTATACCAAAGCCTCAACCAGCAACAACGCGAGAAGTTAGTGGATAAGGCCGACGAGTACCTTGAGCTACTCAGCGACCTTATTGCAGACTTTGATAATAGTTAACGGACCTCAATAATTTTACAGGTATTGCTTGAGCCAATGGTTTCCATAACGTCGCCATGGGTCAGGATCACCAAGTCACCTGTATTGACGTGCCCCAGTGATTTAATCAGCTCTACTGAGTCTAAAATGGCGTTTTTGCTATTGGTTGAATCGAAGTCAACAGGATAGACGCCGCGATAAAGGGCGCACTTATTTCGGCTTACCGCATGTCTGGACAGCGAGAAAATGGGCAAGTGAGAAGTGATGCGCGACATCAATTTTGCCGTAAAACCGGATTCGGTCAGTGCGATGATAGCTTTGACGCCGGTTAAATGGGTCGCTGCATACATGGCTGACATAGCCGCTGCTTCGGAAATACTGGAAAAGCTTTCTTCTAAATCGTCATGCCGCAATTGGGCGCTTGGGTGAGTCTCTGCACCTAAGCAAATCTCAGCCATAGCCTTTACTGTCTCGACCGGGTATTTACCCGCTGCTGTTTCCGCCGATAGCATCACAGCATCGGTGCCATCGAGTACCGCATTGGCGACGTCCATAACTTCGGCTCGGGTCGGCATTGGATTCTCGATCATCGATTCCATCATTTGCGTCGCGGTAATGACCACTTTGTTCATTTGCCGCGCTCTGGAAATAATGAGTTTTTGTTTACCAACAAGTTGCGCGTCGCCAATTTCAACACCTAAGTCACCACGGGCAACCATGACCGCATCAGATGCGCGGATAACATCGTCTAATGCATGCTCGCTGGCAACTGCCTCTGCACGTTCAATTTTCGCACAGATAACGCCTTTGCCACCGGCCTGTCTTAATAATTGGCGGGCAGTGTTGAGGTCTTCGCCGCTACGAGGAAAAGACACCGCCAGATAGTCAACGCCAATCTCAGCGGCAGTTTTAATATCCTCGTAGTCTTTTTCGGTAAGAGCTTTGGCAGAGAGCCCGCCGCCCAGGCGGTTAATGCCTTTATTATTGGATAGGGTACCACCCACTACAACTTTTGTGTGAACAGCACTGCCATCGATATAGTCGACTTCCAGCCTAATTCGGCCATCATCAAGTAATAGTATGTCACCCTTACCAACATCCTGAGGGAGTTCTTTATAATCGAGCCCGACAATGGAGTCATCACCAGCAGCAGCATCAAACTCGGCGTCCAGGGTAAATGCCTGGCCGGATTTCAGCACCACTTTGTCGTTGCTAAACCGTGCCACGCGAATCTTAGGCCCTTGCAGGTCCCCCAAAATTGCTACATGTGCTTCAAGTCGCTTAGCTATTTCACGGACTTGGTTTGCTCGCTTTTTTTGCTCTTCGGCAGTACCGTGTGAAAAGTTTAAGCGGACGACATTGGCTCCTGCTAAGATTAATTTTTCAAGAATATCGTCTTGATCCGTAGCAGGCCCTAAGGTAGTAACAATTTTAGTGCGGCGTAGCATGCAATACTCCAGCAAGCAAAAAGTTAATGATAACAAAAGTCTAGCACAGGCTATGTGTCAGTAGTAAGTCAATTCAGGAGGCGTGATGACAAAACATGATCAAACTCATCAGTGGCAATCTTTATCAGATGACGAATGGCGTTCAAAGTTAACGGATGAACAATACCGGGTGCTCAGAGAGCAAGGCACAGAACGTCCATTTAGCGGTGAGTATCTAACGCTGGATAAAACAGGGCAGTACTTATGTGCCGGTTGCGGGCAACCTATATTTGCAGCTAAAGATCAGTTTGATGCGCACTGTGGATGGCCAAGTTTTGACCGCGCGATTGACGGAGCGGTTGAATATCGACAGGACAGATCGCACGGTATGGCTCGTACTGAGATAGTATGTAGCCGTTGTCACGGTCATTTGGGCCATGCTTTTGAGGACGGCCCAACCGATACGGGACAACGTTACTGTGTTAACTCCGTCGCTATGAATTATCCGGATAACGATTAAAAGTACCGGATTCTATTTCATCCACGATATCTTCAGCAGCATCCTGCCACTGGTCGTATTCATCGTCAGTGGCACTGACGATTGCCCGAATTTGCTCTTCGTTCATTGTTGTAGAGCCAAATGCGATGGCGACTTGAGACCAAATGTAAGCCTGCTTTATCTGTTCGCGCGCTAAGTAGTAGGTCACTAATGATTCGGGAATCTCGACATTAAATCGTTGCTCCGGCTGGTAAAGTCGAAGTGCATTGTACAAGTGAGACAACAGTTTTTGTTGGTCCTGCTTAGCATAATAGGTGGCCAGCGCGAACTGCAACTCGTGGGTTTGCATCGCTTCCGTATTTTCAAACGCCAGTAGTTTATCCAGAGCTTGTTCATCACTACGATTAGCCCAGTGCCAGTATAACAATAGCGGAGCCTCACTATCAGCAGTCTGCTCAGCATGCTTATTGATGGCTTTCAGGCTATTTAGATAAGCTTCGATACGGTGTGATTGTTTGTCTTTTAATTTGTGATGCTCAATACCGGAGGCAAGCTCGATGCATTGCGAATAGGCCTGCAAATCTTTTAATAGATAATATTGCTGTTCAACGCTATCATTCTGCTGGTGCAAAAAACGTGAAATAATCAACTGTCGACGTTCTGACCGACACCAGTTATCTTCATTTAAATCATTACACAGTGCCGGGTCCTGCTCACACATTTCGCGGACGGTCGGCATTCGTTCACCGCAAGCTGCTATTATCATGCTTGAGAAAAGCAGTGTTACAAACGACATTTTTAACGGTATTTGCATTAAATAACTCTCGATTTTAGTTTCGATTGGCTAATGGCCCGGCTTTTAAGTACAATAACGCCGAATTTTTAAGCTTACCACAGAACGAGGACAGAGCTAATGAACTCAACCCAACAAGATCCAACCCTATCAAGCTGGCAAGAACGTCAGGAGTACGCTGAGTTAATGCAGCCGCTTATCGGCAAATTATACCGTAACTTTGGTGTAGAGATCTTGGTTTATGGACGTTCACTGTTGAACGTTGACACTATTAACATTATTAAAGCGCATCGCCTGATCCGTCGTCATGAAGGACAAAAAGTGCGGTTGCGTGAGAGTTTCCCGTTCTTAAAAGCGTTAGCAGAAATGCAGCTCGCTCCGGGGCGTGTCGATCTCGGCAAGCTAGCTTATGGCTATTTGTTTGGTGGTAAAGCTAATGACTTATCCGTTGAAGACTATATTCGTCAGGAACTAACGGAAATTGTCGAGGTGGAAGACAGCATCCAACCGCGTGACGTTGTATTGTATGGTTTCGGTCGTATCGGTCGTTTGCTTGCACGGCTATTAATTGAACGTAACGGCGCCAACAATAAAATGCGGTTGCGCGCGATTGTGGTTCGCGGTGGGCGCGAAGGCGACTTAGAAAAGCGTGCTAGCTTGCTACGCCGTGATTCAATTCACGGGCAGTTCAACGGTTCAATCACTGTCGATAAAGAAACCAATAGCATCAAAGCCAACGGCACCAGCATTCGTGTTATTTACTCAGACGGTCCTGATCAAGTCGATTACACTCAATATGGCATTGATAATGCTATTGTTATCGATAATACCGGGATCTGGAAAGATGAAGCGGGTCTTGGTCTGCACCTGAAGTCGAAAGGTGTCGCTAAAGTGTTGCTGACGGCCCCATCGAAAGGCGATATCAAAAATATTGTGTTTGGTGTTAACGATAAAGATATCGAAGAAGGCGATCGTATTGTTTCTGCAGCGTCGTGCACAACTAACGCGATTACTCCGGTATTAAAAGCACTTAATGACGAATATGGCATCAACACTGGCCACGTCGAAACTGTGCATTCGTACACCAACGATCAGAACTTAATCGATAACTATCACAGTGCTGAACGTCGTGGCCGCTCAGCGCCGCTTAACATGGTTATCACGTCAACCGGTGCTGCTAAAGCCGTCGCTAAAGCATTACCGGAACTGAAAGGTAAATTAACCGGTAATGCCATCCGAGTGCCTACGCCTAACGTATCTATGGCAATTATGAACCTGAATCTGGCTAAAGCGACAACGCGCGACAATTTGAATGACCATTTGCGTCAGACTGCGTTGCATTCAGAACTTGAAAGCCAGATTGACTACACCGCGTCTACCGAGATTGTTTCGTCGGATTTAGTCGGTTCACGTTACGCCGGGATCGTCGATTCTCAGGCAACAATTGTTGAAGATGATCGTGCCGTTCTTTATGTCTGGTACGACAACGAGTTTGGTTATAGTTGTCAGGTGGTTCGCGTTGCAGAAGCGATGGCTGGACTTAAAGTACCTAACTTACCTCGTTAAACTATAAGAAGTAGCAAAGCGCCTGAGTTGGCGCTTTTTTTTAAACAAAATAGACAGAACACAAGTTAAGGGAACTTTATGCATATTAATGCTGCATTTGATAGCGGTAATATCAACGTTATAAAAGCCGAACATCCGGACGATATTCGTCTGGCTATCAACAAAGATAATCAGTCGGACTTTTATCAGTGGTTCCATTTTAAACTGTTTGCTGAAGCTGGCGAAGAACATGTAATGACCATTGAAAATGCTGGCCAGTCGGCTTATCCAGATGGTTGGAAAGACTATCAGGCGTTAGCTTCATACGACCGGGACACATGGTTTCGCGTGCCAACTGAATACAATGGTAAAGAATTGACCATTCGTCACACGCCAGAACAAGAATCGGTATTTTACGCCTATTTTATTCCTTATTCTTATGAACGTCATCAGGATCTGGTGCAGACCGCTCAGCAATCGGTCGACTGTTATCATGAGCTGTTGGGAGAAACCCTCGATGGCCGCGAATTAAATCTGTTAATTGTCGGCGAGCCGGCTGAACATAAAAATACAATTTGGGTGACTGCTCGTCAGCATCCGGGTGAGTCCATGGCTGAATGGTTTATGGAAGGTTTTATCACTCGGTTATTGGATGACGAAGACGGTGTTAGCCGCAAGTTACTGGATAACAATGTATTTTATCTGGTTCCTAACATGAATCCAGACGGCAGTGTAAGAGGGCATTTACGGACCAATGCTGTGGGTACGAACCTTAACCGCGAATGGGCGGAACCCAGCTTAGAAAAAAGCCCGGAAGTGTTTTATGTGTTAAAACGCATGCAGCAAACTGGCGTTGATATGTTCCTGGACGTACACGGTGATGAAGCATTACCTTATAACTTTGTTGCCGGTTGTGAAGGCATTCCGTCTTATGATGAACGTCATCAAGACTTGGAAGACACTTTCAAAGCGGCGTTATTGACTGCAACACCAGAATTTCAAACGCAGTATGGCTATGAACGTGACGAGCCTGGCAAAGCAAATATGACAGTGGCAAACTCAGCGGTAGCAGAGCAATTTAAGTGTCTTTCTTACACGCTGGAAATGCCATTTAAAGACAATGCTGATTTACCCGATGAAGATTTTGGCTGGTCAGTTGCTCGTTGTCAGCGTCTAGGTGAAGATGTTTTAACGGCAATATTGGCAGTCTCACCTAAATTGCGTTAATAATAGATAAATACCCAAGTTAAAAATAACAATAATTAAGGGGAGCTCACGTTGGAAACGCTCAATAATTTTTTACTCTGGATTGACGGGTTTTTAGGCTCCGCGGCCTATTTCCCGTTTTTATTATTAGGGGTTGGTCTGTTCTTTACCCTCTATCTTGGCTTTCCGCAGGTGCGTTATTTTCGCCATGCTTGGAAAGTGCTTGGTGGTAAATTCGATAAAAAGGGTAGTCAGGGTGACACCACGCACTTTCAGGCCCTATCAACTGCCTTATCCGGCACTGTAGGCACCGGTAATATCGGTGGTGTGGCACTAGCTATATTCCTTGGTGGTCCGGCTGCGATTTTCTGGATGTGGATGACCGCTTTCCTCGGTATGACGACTAAATTTGTCGAAGTAACTCTGTCGCATAAATACCGGGTGAAAACCGAAGATGGCACCATGGCCGGTGGACCTATGTATTATATGGACCGTCGCCTGAATATGAAGTGGCTGGCTGTTATCTTTGCTATTGCCACAATTATTAGCTCATTCGGTACCGGCAACATGCCGCAGATTAATAACATTGCTCAGTCGATGGAACAGACGTTCCAGATTGATCCGGTGATTACTGGCGCGGTGTTATCCATATTGCTGGCTATGGTCATCATCGGTGGTATTAAGCGAATCGCTGCGGTTACCTCGAAGATCGTGCCAATAATGGGTTTACTTTACGTTATCGGTTCACTGAGCGTTATCTTCTTTAATATCGATAACATTGGTGAGTCATTTGGCTCTATTTTCACCAATGCCTTTAGTGGCTCTGCCGCGGCAGGTGGCTTCTTAGGGGCAAGCTTTGCATACGCCTTTAACCGCGGTGTAAACCGTGGCTTGTTCTCGAACGAGGCAGGTCAGGGTTCGGCACCCATTGCGCACGCTTCTGCGAAAGCATCGGATCCTGTATCAGAAGGTTTGGTTTCTATTTTGGAACCGTTCCTCGATACCATTCTGATTTGTACCTTAACCGGCTTAGTGATCCTGTCGTCCGGTGTCTGGAGCGAAAAATTCGAAAACAATTTTGCGCGTAGCGACCTCGACTTTATTGCCGGAGAGTATAGTGATAAAAATCAACCTGATCGTGAAGCACTGTATGCATATCTGAACCAAACCTCGGATAACGAAATTGAACGTTACAACGGTAAGGTAGAAGTTATTGACGGTGAAGCTCAAAGTGATGGTGAGTTTACTATCTTACACGCACGTTCGGTTGCTGAAGATGTTCGCTTTATCGTTGCTGGTGAAGACGCTTATACCGGTACTGTAACGGTTGATAATGGTAATCTGATAAAAGATGATATAGAGGTTGTCGGTAAGTCTTTGGTACACTCAGCAGCGTTAACCTCGTTGGCATTCGCCAATGGTTACTTTGGCGATTATGGTCAGTACATTATCCCGTTAACCTTGTTAATGTTTGCTTTTTCAACCGCCATCGCCTGGTCTTATTATGGCGACAGGGCGGTCGTTTATCTGGTGGGACAGAAAGGGGTTATGCCTTATCGCATCCTATATGTTGCGGGCTTCTTCTGGGCGTCATTCGCCGATACGACGCTGGTATGGACAGCCTCTGCCGTTGCCATTGTGTTAATGACACTGCCTAACTTGTTAGGGATGTTGCTATTACACAAAGAAATGAAAGGCACGGTAAAGTCTTATTGGAAAGACTTTGATAAAGAAAACAAGCGAAAATAACGGCTTAAACAAGAGAGTTAGGTAATTTATGGCGTTAGCACAATGTCCATCATGTAATAAGCGCGTTTCGTCAAAAGCGAAAGAGTGCCCGCATTGTCACTTTGTCTTTGCGGGCCAGTCAGAGGAAGACTTGCAACGCGAATTTATCCGGCTGCAGCAAGAAAAGAAAGACAAGCTATTGTCGCGTTCGATGTTAGCATTGCTGCTGGCAATTGCGGCGTTTGTCTACTTATTTTTGCAACAGCCCCTGCCTGACAGCTGGCAATATAATACAGCTATCGGTGTAATGATCGTGGGCTTACTCTGGTTTATTATTAACCGTGTGCAAATGTTATTTATAAAACGGAAAAGACGGTAGGGCGGAATCGCGTGCAGTTCGATGATTTAATAAATTCAATGAATCGTGAGACTTATGACCGTCTTGTTACAGCGGTTGAAACCGGCCGTTGGCCCGACGGTAATAAATTGAGCGATGAGCAACGAGAAAATTCATTACAATTGGTAATGGCTTATCAGGCTAAGTTTATACCGTCGGATCAGCATATGAGTATTGGTAAGGACGGCAATATGCTGATGAAGAGCAAGCGAGATCTAAAGCAGCAGTTTGCGGAACAACCCGAACAATCGATTGCCCGTTTTACGCTTGATGATTCCTCCTCAAAAAATGATTAAGGCTTTAAATGATTGATGCCAATGAAAACAGCGAGCTGCTAAGACAATGTCAGGCAGTTACCGCTGACGAGCCTGATTTAATTGCCAACCTGGCCAATATTTCAGCGTTGATTTTTGATGCGCTAGACGACATCAACTGGGCCGGTTTTTACCTGGCCAGAGACCCGGAAGAATTAGTATTAGGGCCGTTTCAGGGCAAAGTTGCTTGCGTTCGTATACCCTTCGGTAAAGGTGTGTGCGGTGTGGCGGCGGAACAGCAACAGTTACAGCACGTTGATGATGTGCATCAATTCAGTGGACATATTGCTTGTGATGCAGCTTCAAACAGCGAAGTTGTTGCGCCAATTGTTGTGAATAACAAAGTGGTTGCGGTATTAGATATTGATAGCCCAAGCGTTGGCCGGTTTTCAGTGGAAGATGCGGATGCGATCGCAGAGATTGCAAAGCATTGCACGAAATTTGATTGGTCGCAGTTAGGATAAACCACTGTTATGATGCATACCTTTGATGTACAACTGTTTTTAGTCAGTCATAGTGATACTTGGTTTTTTGAAGGCCATGAAGAGCAGGCGGCTGATAATATTAATGAGATGTTGCATTTAATAAACCAGTATCAACAACAATCTGATACGGTAGAGCAGTTAGAAGAAGCGGTGCGCAGAACTCTGTTCGATTGGATCGAAGAGCCTGCCTTGCTGGAATTAGAATTCGAAGAAATGGATGACTACGTGAAGTCCGTTTTAAAAGTTGTTCGTGAACAGGAAGAAGATTGGAATGAATGAACCGGCTAAGCTGACTAAAAGCAAAGATGTTATCGCCTATTTAGCGGAGAAATTCCCGGCGTGTTTTTCAGTAAAGGGGGATGCAAAACCGTTAAAAATTGGCATCTTTGATGATTTGGCAAAGCGTCTTGAAGACGACGATACTGTCAGCAAAACCCGACTTCGTACGGCATTGCGTCATTACACAAACAGTTGGCGCTATTTACACAGCGTTAAACAAGGACAACAACGCGTTGATCTTGAAGGCAATGAAGTAGAGCCTGTTACCGAAGAACATCAACAGCACGCTGAAGAGTCGCTACGGGAATCGAAAGCTAAAGTTGCCGAGAAGAATAAAGAACGCAACAAACAACGCCAATCGGATCCGGCAAAGCGAGAAGCTCGCGCTAAAGTTCCGGCAAAGCCAGCGAACAAAAGTAAACCATCGAATAAAAAACCTCGTAATAAAACAGCCAAGCCTGCACCAAAGCTTAATGACGTGGAACTAAACGCATTATCTCTTGGTCAACAGGTACAGGTGAAAGCGGGTAATCAACCGATGCCGGCAACCATTACCGAAATTGACAAAGACGATATTCAAGTGCGCTTAGATAACGGCTTGAGTATGAAAGTTAAAATTGACAATGTGTTTGTAAAGGCTGACTAAAAATTTAAGAGGTAGGAGTCGTCAATGAAGTATCAATGGGTAAAAAAAAGCACGCTGGCTTTGTTGCTGGTGTCGCCTTCACTGTTGGCGGTTCCCCCAACGCATGACATTTCTGAGTTACCTCAGCTACAGCAAGAAGATCATCACGACACTGCAGCTGAGCGAGCTACCGCCTACTTTACTCGATATCATTTTTCGCAGCCTACGCTTAATAACGAACTCTCTGAAAAAGTCCACGAGCGTTATTTAAGACTGTTAGATTTTAATAAAATGTTTTTATTAGAATCCGATGTCGAAGCGTCTGAAGAATACGCCACGCTGTTTGATGACATGCTCGAGAGCGGTGAGCTTGATGTAGCCTATGATCTGTACCAAACCAGCCTGGAACGCCGCTTCGAACGCTACCAGTATGCTTTGTCTTTGCTGGATGAAGATCAGCCTATGGACTTTACCGTCGAAGATGACAAATACTATTACGATCGCGAAGATCAAGAGTGGGCAAGCTCGGAAGAAGAGTTAAATGATCTTTGGGATGCGCGAGTAAAGTATGACGCATTGAACTTAAAACTGACCGGTAAAGAATGGCCAGAAGTTGTCGAGATGCTCGGTAAACGCTACAACAGCGCTCTAAACCGGCTGATCAACTCAAAAAGCGAGGATGTTTTTCAAACATTGATGAACGCATTCGCTCGTTCGGTCGAAGCTCACACTAGCTATTTATCACCGCAAAACTCGGAACGGTTCCGGCAGAATATGAACCTGGAGCTAGAAGGCATTGGTGCCGTGTTGCAGTCGGAATACGACTACACGGTAATCAGAAGCTTGGTTCCAGGTGGACCAGCGGATAAGACCGATGAACTATCGCCGGAAGATAAGATCATTGCGGTAGGGCAAGGTGTTGGCGATGACGCCGAAGACTTTGTTGATATTATCGGTATGCGGCTTGATGATGTTGTTGAGTTAATTAAAGGACCTAAAGGCAGCAAGGTTCGTTTACAAGTTTTAGAAGCTTCTCAGGGAGCGGGCGGTACGCCGAAAGTCGTGGAAATTACGCGCGACAAAGTGAAGCTTGAAGATCGTGCCGCAAAAGCCGAAGTCGAAGTGCCTGATGAAGGACCTTATGAAGGCCGCAAAATGGGTGTCATTAAGATCCCAGGTTTTTACAACAATCTGACTGCCGACGTTAAGGGTTTGCTTGATGAGTTGACCGAGCAAAACGTTGAAGGCATCACCATCGATTTAAGAGGTAATGGTGGCGGCGCGCTAAGCGAAGCGATCAGCCTGAGCGGTTTGTTTATTGATAAAGGACCGGTCGTGCAGGTCAGTGATGGCCGAGGGCAGGTCGATGTTAGTTCCGATAAGGATGGCAAAGTCTATTATGACGGGCCACTTATGGTCATGGTTGACCGCTACAGCGCCTCAGCATCAGAAATTTTTGCGGCAGCAATGCAAGACTACGAGCGCGCGTTGATCGTTGGTGAAAACACCTTTGGTAAAGGTACGGTCCAGCAACATCGTGGTTTAACGCGTCGCTTTGACTTCTATGATAAACCTTTGGGTAGTGTTCAGTACACAGTCGCAAAATTTTATCGCATTGACGGCGGCAGTACCCAAATGAAAGGGGTTCAGCCTGATATTGAGTTACCGTCGTATGTAGAAGCTGCTGACTGGGGCGAGAGCAAAGAAGAAAACGCACTACCTTGGGATAAAGTGGAAAAAGCGTCTTATAAAGCCTTAAACATGGTTGATCAGGAAGAGTTTGCTGAGTTGCAGAAAACTGCGAATAAGCGGATTGAAGATGACCCCGAGTTCGAATACATTTTTGATGAAATCGAACGGTTACGCACTGAACAGGATAAAACTTGGGTTAGCCTGGATATAAATCAGCGCGAAGCGGAACAAAAGGAACAAAAAGAGCTTCGTTTACAACGGCTTAACGATCGCTTGAAGCGTCAAGGCAAAGAACCGGTCGAGTCAGTTGATGACGTTGATGAGGATACGCTGGAAGTCGATCCTTTCTTGCAACAGGCAGTAGCGATTGGCTTTGACTATATTGACGAAACTAAGTTAGCGAATAATAAAAGCTAGTCTGGATTTCAGATGTGTTTAAAAAACCGCCGATTACGGCGGTTTTTTATTGTTTGCGTGGCAAACAAGGGGATTTTATGGTCAACTATTCCGTTATAAAAAATTGACCTAGAACAACAATGAAAATAACAAATACAATATCAAGTCGCTGGTCAAGTAGACTCTCCTTCGTACTAGCATCAGCCGCGGCAGCGGTTGGGCTGGGTAATATCTGGAAGTTTCCCTACGTGATGGGCGAGAACGGTGGCGGTGCTTTCGTTCTTATTTATCTACTTTGTATCGCGTTTATTGGTTTACCGATTATGATGGCCGAGGTGGTCATTGGTCGGCGTGGCAGACACTCCCCCGGTTATGCAGCAAAAGCAGTAGCTGAAGAGTCGGAGAAGAGTTCTGGTTGGCAGATCGCCGGCTGGCTGGGGATGTTAACCGGCTATTTAGTACTTAGCTTTTATGCGGTTATCGCAGGCTGGGCGCTGGCGTATGTGTTTAAAGCGGCCAAAGGCACCTTTACCGGCGCCGGGGCGGATGCCATTGCCAATAACTTTGGAACGTTGCTAGCTTCGCCGTGGGAGCTGACCTTATGGCACACATTGATTATCGTCGCCACAGTTTTGGTGGTCGGTAACGGGGTTAAAGACGGGCTTGAACGAGCGGTTCGTTTTTTACTACCAGCAATGGTGGTATTACTCATCGGTATAGCTGTTTACTCCGGCAGTATTGGTGACTTTTCGGCCGCTGCGCAATTTATGTTCGAGCCTGACTTTAGTAAGTTATCGGTTAATGGGGTGATGATTGCATTAGGTCATTCGTTCTTTACCCTCGGGTTAGCATCCGGCGTGGTTATTATGTACGGTGCTTACCTGCCGCGCGAAACCTCAATTGTGCAGACCAGTATATGGATAGCGATATTAGACACATTTGTGGCGTTACTGGCGGGGCTGGCTATCTTCCCGTTGGTGTTTGGTTTTGGCTTAACACCGAGTGAAGGGCCCGGACTAATTTTTACAACCTTGCCGATTGCGTTCAGCGAAATGCCGGCGGGTGCTTTGGTTGGTACCATTTTCTTTGTAATGCTGGTAATGGCCGCCTTTACCTCTGCTATCGCAATGATTGAGTCATCGGTGGCTTTTGTTGCCGAAAAATTCAGGTTAGGGCGTTGGCCCTCAACACTGATTTCCGGTGTGGTACTGTGGTTATTAGGTCAGTTAACGGTACATTCATTTGCCGGAGCTAGCTGGACTCAGCTCGATTTTTCCTGGTTTGGTAAGCCAATAGCGAGCATTTTCGACTTTATTGACGTGCTGACCTCCAGCTTATTGTTGCCGGTTGGCGGCTTATTATTAGCCATTTTGGCCGGCTGGGTTATGCTCAGGAAACATTCAGAAGACGAGCTGGATTCTACCAAAGGGCTCTACGACATCTGGATCCTGTGTCTAAAATACGTGGCTCCGATTGCTATCATCATTATCTTTTTACAGCTTATTGGCGTAATCAAACTTTAGGTTTTTAAAAATGACAAAAACTATAAAACAGCCATCATTATTGCAGGCGTTAATACCGCTATTAGCACTGATTGTAATGTTAGCGTCGTCGGTTTACTTTTTTGGTGAAGACTCGTCGTATGGGCCAAACCAGATTGCGCTATGGGTTGCATCCGGTATCGCTATTATCGTTGGTTTCCGCAACGGTTTTAGCTGGGAGCAAATTGAGGAAGGTATTACCGAGGGCATTTCGGTCGCCCTCGGTGCCATGTTAATTATTCTAGCGGTCGGCTCCTTAATTGGTACCTGGCTGTTATCGGGTACCGTGCCCACGCTGATTTATTACGGACTGGAGCTGCTTAATCCCAGCCTGTTTTATGCAGCTAGCTGCATTATTTGTGGTTTGGTGGCTTTGTCTATCGGCAGCTCCTGGACCACAGCGGCAACTATTGGTGTGGCGTTGATGGGTGTTGCTTCAGGCATGGGTCTTGAGCCAGCTATCGCAGCAGGTGCGATTGTTTCAGGCTCCTATTTTGGTGACAAAATGTCACCGTTATCTGATACCACCAACCTGGCACCTGCCGTTAGTGGCACAGACCTGTTCTCTCACATTCGCTATATGGGTTACACCGCTGGACCTGCGTTTGTGATTTCAGTGGTCATTTTTCTGTTCCTTGGCCTTAACGCAGATAGCAACGTCAGCCTGGCGCGCTTAGAGCAAATGCAACAGCAGCTGCAGGGTGCATTTAATATTGGTTGGGAAATGCTAGTGCCGCTGTTCGTGCTGCTGTACTTGGCCGCAACCCGCAAACCGGCGTTGCCGACTGTATTCTTCGGCGCGTTACTGGGTGGCTTCTGGGCATTACTATTCCAGCCGGATGTTGTTGCGCAAATGGCGGGCGATACCAGTTTGCTATCTGGTATAAAAGTCGTATGGCTGGCGATGTCTGACGGCACCGTGGTCAGCACCGGTAGTACTAATCTGGATTCGCTGCTCAGCGGCGGGGGTATGGTTAGTATGCTTAATACGCTGTGGCTGATTTTAAGTGCTATGACGTTTGGCGCTATCATGGAGAAGCTTGGTCTACTTAAACGCTTTATCCAGGGTATGTTGAAATCCGCTAAAAGTGTCGGTTCGTTGATTACGGGGACTATTTTTACCTGTTTTGGTGCCAACGTACTAACCGCCGATCAGTATATGGCCATTGTGTTACCGGGTCGTATGTTTAAAGAAGAATATGAACGCCGCAACCTCGATCCACGGGTATTGTCCCGTACACTGGAAGACAGTGGTACGCTGACGTCGGCTTTGATTCCATGGAATACCTGTGGTGCTTATATGTTCAGCGTACTGGCAGTAAGTCCGTTTGAATACGGCATCTACGCTTTCTTTAACTATTTAACACCGCTAATTGCTATTGTTTTTGCTTACACTGGCTGGACCATTTTATATTTGAAGCCTAAACACGAAACACAAACGCAGTAATGGATGTATATGTCACAAAAAACGGCGAAGTATCGTAAAGATTATAAAGCTCCTGACTTTACCATTGACACCGTCGACCTGACGGTTGAGCTGGATCCGGTTAAGACCCGGGTTACTAGTACTATGCAAGTACGTCGTCAGGGCAATCATCAACAACCGTTGGAACTGGACGGTGAGGGGTTAACGCTGGAATCGGTAGCAATTGATTCAGAGTCGTTACCAGAACAGCAGTATACGGTGACCGATCAACAGTTAACGGTAACTACCGATAAAGAGCGTTTTACTCTAACTGTGGTAAACACAATTAACCCGCGGGATAACAAAGCCCTGGAAGGACTGTATCTGGCCGATGGTACTTATTGCACTCAGTGTGAAGCGGAAGGCTTCAGACGCATAACCTATTATTTAGACAGGCCCGATGTACTGGCCAAATTTACCACCACAATTATTGCCGACAAAGAAGATTATCCCTTTGTATTAGCCAACGGTAATTTAATAAAACAAAGCGAAAATGGCGATAAGCGAATCGCTGTTTGGGAAGACCCATTCCCTAAACCAAGTTATTTGTTTGCATTAGTCGCTGGCGACTTTGATGTGTTACGTGACACGTTTACCACTCGCGAAGGTCGTGAAGTAAAACTCGAGCTATTTGTGGACAAAGGCAACTTAGATCGTTCTGAGCATGCGATGACGTCGTTAAAGAACGCCATGAAATGGGACGAGGAGCGCTTTGGTCTGGTCTACGATCTCGATATTTATATGATCGTTGCGGTCGACTTTTTTAATATGGGAGCAATGGAAAACAAAGGGCTTAATGTTTTCAACGCGAAATACGTGTTAGCTAATCCCAAAACAGCAACCGATCAGGACTTTCTGAACGTTGAGTCAGTGATTGGCCACGAATACTTTCACAACTGGACGGGCAACCGTATTACTTGTCGTGACTGGTTCCAGCTTAGTTTAAAAGAAGGGTTGACTGTGTTCCGGGATCAAGAATTTAGTTCTGATCTTGGCTCGCGTGCGGTTAATCGGATTCAGGATGTCAAAATTATTCGGTCACATCAGTTTACTGAGGATGCCGGACCTATGGCTCATCCGATTCGGCCGGATAAAGTACTGGAAATGAACAACTTTTATACGGTTACCGTCTATAACAAAGGCGCTGAAGTGATCCGTATGTTGCATACTCTGCTCGGTGAAAATGGGTTTCAGCGCGGTATGCAATGCTATGTCGAACGGCATGACGGTCAGGCAGTTACCTGTGAAGACTTTGTTGCTGCAATGGAAGACGCGAACGGCGTCGATTTTAGTCAGTTCCGCCGTTGGTATTCGCAAGCAGGAACGCCGCAAGTTAAAGCGACCGTTGATTATGATAACGACAACAAGCAATTACTGGTGTCACTGCGGCAACATACGCCAGCAACACCAGGGCAGGCGACTAAACAGCCGTTCCATATTCCGGTTAAATTGTCTGCGCTTACCCCGGCCGGAGAGGTTATTAAGTTAACCGATACGGTGCTGGAATTGACAGAGACAGAACAGCTCTTTCGGGTCAGCGGCGAATTTGCTGATAAATTGACTGACCAGCAACAGCCTGTCGTGTCGTTGTTCGACAACTTTTCGGCACCCGTAAAGGTAGAGCGCCAAATAGCTCGCGACGAATTACGCACATTAATGGCCTTTGCGCCCGATCCGGTCAGTCGCTGGGATGCTTCACAACAGTTGTTTGCTACGTTAATTCATGAAGCGGTCGCCAAAGAAACCACCGTGGAGCTGGATAACGATACCGTTGAGGCCTGTCGTGCGCTATTAAACAGTGATACTGACCCGGCACTCATTGCGTTGGCGCTAACGTTGCCCAACATTGCCACGCTTGCTGATAGTTATTCGGTGATACCGGTGGAGAAACTTCGGCATAACCTAAAACGTTTGAAGCGGCATTTGGCCGAGGCGCTCAAAGATAGTATTCGTGAGCGTTACCAACAGTTATCGACTGAGCTTGACAGTAATGGCTACCAACTAGAGGGGCACGACATAGCAAGACGTCAGTTGCGTAATACATTGTTGAGCTATCTTGCGGAAGTTGAAACCGAGAGTGATTGGTTTGTTGAGCGTTATCGTCGGACGGATAATATGACCGATAGCCTGGCGCTGCTGCAAGCGACAGTTTGGGCTCAGCATCAGCAGGCACAGCCATTACTGACACTATTTGATGAGCAATGGCGTGGCGAAAAGCTGGTCATGGATAAATGGTTCCAGACGCAAGCGCTGGTCGACAGTTCCAGTACCGTCGAGGCGGTACAAAAACTGATGGAACATCCGGACTTTAGCCTGGATAATCCGAATCGAGTGTACTCGTTGCTCGCAGCCTTTACCCAGAATGTCGGGCAGTTCCATCGCGCAGACGGCGCCGGATACCGTCTGGTTGGACGGGTCATCCGTCAGCTTAATGACAGCAACCCGCAGGTGGCGTCACGTCTGTTAAGTGCCTTTGTCTCCTGGCGGCGCTACGATGCTGATCGGCAAGTGCTGATGAAGCAGGAACTTGAGCAGTTAAGAGCGTTACCGGGGCTGGCCAGCGACTTATTTGAAAAAGTCGAAAATAGTTTGGCTACATAAATATTTAGAGTTTTCATTCAACAATAAGCGACCACCGTGATCGATAACAATGACTGTTGACTACTTGTTTTCTGTATCGATGAGCTATCAAGAGTTTACCGAAATCTATTACGGTGGTGGCGCACAGCAGTTAGTTGTCACATCAACGCAAGGCACCCGTGTGGCTATCCCAGCAGGCCGCATGGTGCCTTTTGTTGAGTCTTCCGGAGTGCGAGGGCTGTTCCGACTTACCGTTGATCAGAGCAATAAATTTGTTGCTTTACAGCGCGTTCGTTAGATAGTTATTAGACAAAATCTCATAAGCTAATGAGACCGCTGGTCTAAAGAGTCAACTATTACTGGAAATAGCGTTGAAAGCCCGCGTCAAATGTCCGACAATAACATCAATCATAGATTATCGGGCCGTGGGTCGCTGTTCGGCTTACCTACGACGTTTCATTAATAAAAGCTCAAGGACTCTGCAATTATGTCGTTGGTCGATGGTCAGTCTCCAGTTCTTCTGGAAAAAGTCGTTGAATTAATTAAGAAAAAAGTCTCTTCCTCTCAATCCTCATTGGTACAGGAGTTTGCTAAACGTCTGTATCGCAACATTGCCTCTGATGATCTTAGCCACCGTAATGACAGTGATATGTACGGTGCGGTACTTGGCTTGTGGCACAGCTTTAATGAATATAAGCCTGGCGATAAGGCATTAATTAAAGTTTATAACCCGGATGTGCCTAACGATGGGTGGGAATCTCCGCATACCATTATCGAGATTATTCAAAGTGACATGCCGTTTATGGTGGATTCTGTGCGAATGGCACTGCAACGCATGGGCATTACCACGCACTTGTTGTTGCATATGCCGATCAGCCATAAGCGGGATGCAGATAATCAAGTTACTGAAATGCTGAAACCCGGCACTCGGGCCGATAATGATGTTGATACCGTTTTCTTAATTGAAATCGACCGTCAAACCGATAAAGAAGAGATCAAAACCATACGCAAAGAACTGATTTCAGTCATGGAAGAAATCAGCCTTGCAGTCAACGACTGGAAAACGATGCGTGAACGTCTGGATACCGTTGCCGATGGTGTAGCCGGTGAGCAATACCCAGGCAGCAAGAAACAGAAACAAGAAATTCAAAAATTTCTCAGTTGGTTGGCTGATGACAATTTCACCCTGGTTGGTTACCGCTCTTACGATTTGAAACCAGTTAAAGGCGATTATGAATTAAAGCAAGTTAAGAACAGTAGCCTTGGCTTAATGCGTAACTCAGAGTCGGATAAAGGGCGGTTAATATCTACGCTTCCTGAAGACGGCCGTGAAATTAGCCATGATAAACGTATTTTACTGCTGACCAAGACCAACTCTAAGTCACGCGTGCATCGTCCTGCTTATTTTGATTACATTGGCATTAAGCGCTTTGACGAAGATGGCGACGTGATCGGTGAAGAGCGTTTTATCGGTCTTTACTCGGCTAATTTCTATAATGATAGTGCGCGTGATATTCCGCTAGTTAGCGAAAAAATCGGCCGAGTTATCGAAAATTCAGGTTTTGCGCCACAATCTCATGCGGCGAAAGCACTATTGAACATATTAGAAACCTACCCGCGGGATGAAATAGTGCAGGCTAATGATGCGGACCTGTTGGAAGTTGGCCTGGGTGTTCTGCAGATGCAAGAGCGCGACATGACACGTGTATTCGTGCGCCGCGATATTTTTGGTCGCTTTATGTCGGTAATGGTGTACGTCCCCAAAGAACGCTACAACACAATTTTAAGGGAACGTACCCAGCAGATATTAAAACGTACTTTAAATACCGACTATGACGTTGATTTTACCACCTACTTTTCTGAGAGCGCCTTGGCTCGTACGCATTACACCGTGCGCTTACGCGATGAACAACAGGATGTGAACGTGAAGGAATTAGAACAAAACTTGATTGAAGCAGCTCGCACTTGGGAAGACAACTTCGAGCGTATTGTTCATTCCACTTTTGGTG
Source organism: Pseudomonadota bacterium (assembly GCA_051746345.1). Taxonomy (GTDB): domain Bacteria; phylum Pseudomonadota; class Gammaproteobacteria; order Enterobacterales; family Alteromonadaceae; genus Idiomarina. Next base: position 100,860 of record JBNJEZ010000005.1, on the reverse strand, counting down.
AGGCTAAAGCCACGCAACTGTTAAAACGCTATGGTTCAGCATTCTCGCGGTCTTATAAAGAGGATGTTCTGCCATCGGTTGCTATTTCAGATTTAAAACAACTGGAATCATTAGACGACGCGCATAAACTCGGCATGGTTCTGTACCGTGCGCAAGAAGAGAAAGACGACAGTGTTCATTTGCGGCTGAAATTATTTCACAAAGATGAACCTATTCATCTGTCAGATGTTCTGCCGATGCTAGAAAACTTCGGACTGCGAGTTATTGGCGAGAGTCCTTACCCAATTCGCACCGCTGACGGCGTCACTTATTGGATACTCGATTTCCAAATGATCCATACTGGCGGTTCACTGGAGTTAGAAACAACTCGAGAACTGTTCCAGAATGCCTTTGCAAAAGTTTGGCGTGGAGAGCTTGAAGATGACGGCTTTAATCGCTTAGTACTTGGCGCCGGAATGACCGGGCGACAAGTAACTATCTTGCGCATGTTAGCCAAATACATGCGTCAAATTGGAACCACATTTAGTCAAAGCTATATCGAGAGCACCTTCAGCAAGTATCCGCTGCTGGCTAAGCTGGTTGTAAAAATGTTCTTTACCCGCTTTGAGCCGGGCACTAAGGGCACGGACAAAAAGCTAGACTCCTTGCATACGCGGATAAATGGCGAACTGGATAATGTTGCCAATTTGGATGATGACCGGATTATTCGTCGTTATGTCGAATTAATTGATGCAGCGTTACGCACCAACTTTTTCCAGCCGGACGCCGAAGGTAATGACAAACCATACATATCAGTGAAGTTTTTACCCGAGCTGATACCGGAAATGCCATTACCATTGCCCAAATACGAAATATTTGTCTATTCACCACGAGTCGAAGGGGTACACCTGAGAGGTGGCAAAGTTGCTCGCGGTGGCTTGCGCTGGTCTGATCGTAGAGAAGATTTCCGCACCGAAGTACTTGGACTGGTAAAGGCACAACAGGTCAAAAATACCGTTATTGTGCCGGTCGGTGCAAAAGGCGGCTTTATTTGTAAAGCACTGCCGGACGACCGCGAAGGTATGATGGCGGAAGGAAAATCTTGCTATAAAACCTTTATTAGGGCGTTGTTAGATATTAGTGACAATATTGTCGAAGGCGAGGTTGTACCTCCTGAGAATGTTGTTCGCCACGATGATGACGACTCATACCTGGTGGTCGCAGCTGATAAAGGAACTGCCACTTTCTCAGACATTGCGAACAGTATTTCAGCGGAATACAACTTCTGGTTAGGTGATGCGTTTGCTTCGGGTGGCTCGGTTGGCTACGACCATAAGAAAATGGGTATTACCGCTCGCGGTGCGTGGGAATCGGTTAAACGCCACTTCCGCGAAATGGGAATTGATTGTCAGTCGACAGATTTTACCTGTCTTGCGATAGGGGATATGGGCGGCGATGTTTTTGGTAACGGTATGCTGTTGTCAAAACATACCCGCTTACAGGTTGCTTTTAACCATTTGCACATATTTATCGACCCTAACCCGGACGCGGCTAAGTCTTGGAAAGAACGTGATCGGTTGTTTAAGCTGCCACGCTCTAGCTGGGATGACTATGATAAAGAGCTAATTTCAAAAGGCGGCGGCATCTTTAACCGCAGCGCAAAAGCAATTGAGCTTACGCCTGAAATCAAGAAAATGCTTGGCACCAAGAAAAAATCAATGGCGCCGAATGAATTGATCAGAGCCTGTCTGACAATGGACGTTGATTTGATTTGGAACGGCGGCATTGGCACCTACGTTAAAGGCAAACAGGAAACGGACTCTGATGTCGGTGACCGGGCAAACGATGCGTTACGGGTAAATGGATCCGAGCTTAACGCGAAGGTGATTGGCGAGGGCGGTAACCTTGGCATGACTCAGTTAGGAAGAATTGAGTTTGCGCAAAATGGCGGCCGGATTAACACCGATTTCGTCGACAATGTCGGCGGTGTTGATTGCTCGGATAACGAAGTTAATATCAAGATTTTGCTGAACAGCCTGGTTAACAGTGGCGACTTGACTAAAAAGCAACGTGATAAGTTGCTTTACGACATGACTGACGAAGTTGCTGAAATTGTGCTGGATGACTGTAATCGTCAGACTTTATCAATATCTGTAACTGCACTGCGTGGTTCTGATCAGATAAAAGAACTGCAGCGTTTTATTCATGAACTGGAGCGTCAGGGGGCACTAAACCGTTCGCTTGAATTTTTGCCCAGTGATGATGAGTTGGCAGAGCGACAAGCAGCTAACCAGGGCCTGACACGACCAGAATTATCGGTAATTACCGCTTACGGTAAAATGGTGTTAAAAGAGCAGCTGATTACTGATGAAATCACCGAGGATCCTTATCATTCTCGTGAGCTGTTTGAGTCATTCCCGCGACCGCTGCAAAAGCAATTTGCCGAGACAATGGAGTCGCATCCGCTCAAGGGCCAAATTATTGCTACCAAGTTAGCCAATAATATCGTTAACGATATGGGTCCAAACTTTGTGCTACGCAAGCAAGAAGCAACCGGCGCATCGGTCGCAGAAGTGGCTTCAGCCTATGTTGTTGCGCGTGAGTGCTTCCGTGTTGAAGAGTTATGGCAGCAAATTGAAGATCTGGATAACAAAGTTCCGGCCGAGTCGCAGAACGAAATACTGTTCCAGTTGCGGCGTATGGTGCGTCGCGCGACCCGTTGGTTCTTGCGGCATCGTAATCCGTCATTGAATGGCATTCAGGAGCACATTGAGTTTTACATGCCGGCATTCGATGACTTGCGTGAAAACTGCTTAGACTATATGACTGAGGATGAAGCCGAAGTATTGCGGGATTCGGCCAAGAAGTATCAAGAGCTTGGCTATCCAGCGGATCTAGCGAAGAAGATAGCCTGTCTGAGCACGGTCTTCTCGGCAATGGATGTGGCAGAAATTGCGCACGATACGCAGCAAAGCTTTAATATTGTTGGTGAGCTTTATTTCCATCTTGGAGCGAAGCTGAACCTGCATTGGTTCCTTAATCAGATTAACCAAAAACCCGTTGCCAACCATTGGCAAGCGTTGGCTCGCGCCGCGTTCCGCGAAGAGTTGGATTGGCAACAGCGTTCACTGACGCTGGTGGTGTTAAAGTCGACTGAGGAAGCCAATAAGCCAGAGCAAAAACTGCAAGACTGGATCGACCAAAACGAAGCCTTATTGCAGCGTTGGCAGAGTATGCTCTCTGACTTCCGCACAACCAAGAGTCATGAGTTTGCAAAATTCTCAGTGGCTTTACGCGAACTCATGCTACTGAGTCATAACTGTGCACCTAAGGTGGGCGGCTAGTGTATCAACTGCTTAGACGTTGGTTATTTGCGCAAGATGCTGAGGCTTCACACGATTTAACACTGAGCATCTTACGTCGCTTTGCAAACACACCGTTGTCGTTGTTCTGGCGACAACGGTTGCCTTCAAAACCCGTTGAAGTTATGGGCCTTCAGTTTCCAAACCCGGTGGGTTTGGCGGCAGGGCTGGACAAAAATGGGCGGTGTATACGTGCATTTGGTCAGATGGGATTTGGTTTTATCGAAGTGGGTACGGTAACTCCAAAGCCTCAGCCCGGAAATCCAAAGCCAAGACTGTTTCGGCTGCCACAAGATCAGGCGATTATCAATCGGATGGGTTTTAACAATGAAGGTGTTGATGCGCTGGTCGACCAAGTAAAAAAGGCTCGTTACCAAGGCATTGTCGGCATTAACATTGGTAAAAATAAAACCACTGAAGAAGCTGATGCACTCTCGGACTATTTGATTTGTCTGGAGAAAGTTTACTCGCTGGCAGACTATATCACTATTAATATATCCTCACCGAACACCCCTGGTCTAAGAAACTTTCAGCATGGTGATGCATTAAACGCACTGTTAGAAGGATTGAAGAGCAGACAGCAGGCATTGGCTGAAGAAGTAGGGCGCTACGTCCCCCTAGTTGTTAAGATCGCGCCGGACTTGACCGACGATGAAATTAAAACGATGGCTGCAGCATTTAATCAGCAGGGCATTGATGGGGTAATTGCAACTAATACCACCTTGTCTCGAGAAGGCTTAAAAGAGCAGCAGCTTGCTGAACAAGCCGGGGGATTGAGTGGTGTTCCGGTTCAGTCTTTAAGTACCAGGGTAATTAAACTGCTCCGTGAACAGCTTAATGCCGACATTCCGATTATTGGTGTTGGCGGAATTGACAGCGCACAAGCAGCGCAAGAGAAATTGGACGCCGGGGCGAGCTTAGTGCAGCTATACACGGGCTTTATTTACAAAGGCCCTAAGCTGATTAAAGAAATTGTAAGCAAATTGTAAGCTGACCTTGTCAGGCGCCGCTACATTTAGTATTTTAAGTGTGCAAATTCCAATAATATAACTAGCAAGGATCGATTTTGCACGACTCAACCCAGTGGTTTTGGCTGTACAGCCCGGAGAAACAACAGCTGGCGATACAAACCGATGACCCTGAACCTTATATTTTGCCGTATAAGAGTCAGCAGCTGGTAAATATTAGTTTTACCAAACAGCCGTTGGACATCGAGGATGCAAGTTTGTATCAGTCGATTTTGGAGTCGCTACAATCCTACCCAGCAGAGTCACTCAAGGCCTCGCCCGAGCAAGTTGCTGTTAACGCGATTGCGTTTAAACGTTTCGGCTGCCCACAAATGCCACAAAGTTGGCACTTCCAGAAATCTGACTTGGAACAATGGTCAAGAGAACGTTCACTTTGTGAGCTTAATTCAGGCTTCGATCAGGGATTATTTTTAATTCTGGATATTGATGATGAATTTGCCAGCTGTCTATTAATGGATCCGTCAATGCAGGTGTCTGCGATTAAAACATTAAAGCAGTTTCAAGTAATGAAAGTGCTCAATAATCGTTTGTTACCAGCGACAATAGATCTGGCTGCATCGGCACAAAAAGACTGGACTCAAAAGCTAGCTTAAAAAAATAGATTGATAAACAAGAATAACGACTACGAAAGGAATCGGAAGAATTGGTTGCGGGGGCAGGATTTGAACCTACGACCTTCGGGTTATGAGCCCGACGAGCTACCAGACTGCTCCACCCCGCGTCCGATTGAGGTGCATAGTAGAGACCTTTGACGTCTAACGCAAGCGCTATTTTCAGATTTATTACCGTTCGATTAAATATTCAGCATTTTGTTGATAAACTCACCAAAGCGGGCGCTATTAAAGACACTGATGCCTGCCTTCTGTATAATCACTGCCATTGTTTATTATGGGCTCTACGAACTTCATGCAAAGATACTTTATCGCCTGTGCCAAAGGCATCGAGCCGTTACTTTTTGACGAGCTACAAACGTTAGGAATAACGGATATAAAACAAACGCTTGCGGGTTGTACTATTCAAGCGTCACTGGAGCAGGCTTACCAGGTTGCATTATGGTCGAGGCTTGCCAGCCGTGTGTTACTTGAATTGGGTAAAGCCGAAGTGACCACCGCTGATGATATTCAGGCGGTAATCACGCAATATGACTGGCAGCAGGTATTGGATCCAAGTGCGTCATTGGTCATTGATTTTAATGGCCACAGTGAACAAATACGACATACCCAGTTTGGGGCCCAAATTATTAAAGATGGTATTGTCGATTATTTTAAAGCTTTAGGTCAGCAGAGACCTTCAGTGGATAAACAGCACCCGGATATTCGTATAGCTGCGAGGTTACATAAGGGCGAACTGGTTTGGTCGCTAGATTTCACTGGCGAAGGATTGCATCGACGCGGCTATCGCTTACAACAGGGCGAAGCACCGTTACGAGAAAATTTAGCGGCGGCGATTTTATACCGCGCTGGCATTGAAGAGTTTTTAGAAAAGCCTGAATTTAATTTTTGCGACCCGTTTTGCGGCTCCGGTACACTCGCTATTGAGGCCGCCATGATGGCGCTTGATCATGCGCCGGGATTAGCTCGGGCAAATTGGGGCTTTTTATATTGGAAAGGGCACCAGCCAAAAGTTTGGCATGAGCTGCTTGAGCAAGCTGAACAGCGTTTTAAGAAAGCGCGCGAAACCTTTAAAGGTCATATTGTCGCTAGCGATATTAACTCTCGATTAGTGGCTATGGCCGAGACTAACAGCAAGCGATTGCTGCTGGACAAGTACATAGACTTTCGCCATGAAGACGCGATGGAAGTTGAAGCACCGGCGGAAAATGGATTGTTGGTTAGCAATCCGCCATATGGCGAGAGGCTTGGCGAGGAAGTTGAAACTCTATTGTTATATCGGCGCTTTGGTCGTCAGCTTAAGGCTCAGTTTAGTGGTTGGAAGGCATCAATACTGGCTGGTGATGAGAGCTTACTTAAGCGCTTAAAACTACGCAGCGATAAAAAGTACCGTTTTCACAATGGTGCGCTTGAAGTCACTCTTGCCAATTATGACTTAACGAAAGAGCAACCAGAATTTACTGAAAATCAGAATAATGACATTGCTAACCGGCTCCAAAAGAATCACCAAAAACTGTCAAAATGGGCCGCTAAAGAGCAACTCGAAGCCTGGCGTTTGTACGATGCGGATTTGCCGGACTATAACGCGGCCATTGATGTGTATCAGGATTATTTAGTGGTGCAGGAATATGCGCCGCCGAAAACGATTCCAGAAGGGGTTGCCCGTGATCGTTTGTGGCATTTGCTCGAGACAATTAGCGACGTTCTGCCGTACACAGAGGACCACATTATTTTAAAAGTACGGCAGCGACAGTCAGGCGCACAGCAATATCAAAAGAAAAAAGAGCCGGACGAGAGTGTGGTATTGCATATCAATGAATACTCAGCACAGTTTGAAGTGAATTTAACCGATTATCTGGACACGGGTCTGTTCCTTGACCATCGGTTGGTGCGCAAAGAACTGGTCGACAAGTGTGATGGCCTGGATGTTTTAAACCTATTTGCTTATACCTGTTCTGCCTCGGTGCAGGCGGCACTGGGTGGTGCTAATCGGGTTGTGTCGGTCGATATGTCAAAAACTTATCTACGCTGGGGCGAACGTAATTTTCGACTGAATGGTTTGAACAACGCTAACTACGAATTCATCCAGGCTGATTGCTTTAACTGGTTGCGAGAAAATCGACAGTTAGATCCATTTGACGTGATTTTTCTTGATCCACCAACATTTAGTAACTCTAAGCGGATGGACGGAACGCTCGATATCCAGCGCGATCACGTTGGCTTAATAAAAACGGCGGCACGGTTACTCACTGAGGATGGCGTTATTTTGTTTTCCAATAACCGTCGTAAATTTAAAATCGACGAAGAAGCGGTTGAAAAGGCGGGGTTCTCTGTAAATGACCAGACCGAGGCGTCAATTCCAGAGGACTTTAAACGCCATAAAGGTATCCATCATTATTTTATTATTTCAAGAATTTAAGCGCTGATATGACAACCTTTTACTTTCTTTCAAAACCGAACTGCCCGTTGTGTACAGAGGCACTGCAGTTGCTGCATGAACTGCCACTGGAAGAACCGATCGATTTATCGATTGTTGATATATCAACACGCTCTGATTTACAGGAAGAATATGGCTGGCTGGTTCCTGTGCTAGTCGATCATCAAGATAATGAACTGCGCTGGCCATTTGATCAGCAACAGTTACTGGAGTTTGTTGAACGATGAATTTATTACGCGTGCAAGATGCACAGCTGGCTTTTGGCGCAGATGCCATTTTAGATCATGTTAACTTTGTACTGGAGCCGGGCGAACGAGTTTGTTTAGTCGGCCGAAATGGCGCCGGTAAATCGACCTTATTAAAGGTCATTGATCAAGAGGTTGCGCTAGACGACGGCCAGGTTCAATACGTTGGCGATACGATAGTGACTCGCTTGCCTCAGGATCCGCCGAAGCAGTCAGAACAGCGGGTTTATGACTATGTTGCCGACGCCCTGAAAGAAACAGGAGCACAGTTAGCCCGCTATCATCAACTGTCCGAGCAGCTGACTGATAACCCGTCGGATGCAGTACTTAATGAAATAGATTCACTGCAGGCTAAAATCGATGCCAATAATGGCTGGCAGATAGAAACCCGTATAGAGCAGGTATTGACCCGTTTAGATTTACCTCACGACCTGGGCATGGCTGACCTGTCGGGTGGTTGGTTAAGGCGAGTGGCGTTAGCCCGGGCACTGGTGGTCAATCCCGATGTGTTATTGCTGGATGAGCCAACCAACCACCTGGATATCGAGATGGTCCGCTGGCTGGAAGAGCAAGTTAAGGAATTTAAAGGTGCAGTACTGTTTATCAGCCACGACCGTGCCTTTATTCGTCGGCTGGCGACGCGTATTGTCGATCTTGATCGCGGCCAGTTGAGCAGCTATCCCGGTAATTACGACCGCTATCTTGAAAAGAAACAAGAGCAGCTAGAAGTCGAAACTGCGCAAAATGCGGAGTTCGATAAAAAGCTTGCCGCCGAGGAAACCTGGATAAGACAGGGAGTTAAGGCTCGCAGAACGCGTAACGAAGGTCGAGTTCGGGCGCTACAGGCATTACGTAAGCAACGGCAGCAACGCCGTGAGCTCCAGGGCCAGGCAAACCTGCGGGTTAACGAAGCAGGGCGCTCGGGTAAACGGGTATTTGAAGGCGAAGATATACAGCTTCAGTTTGGCGATAAGCCTATTATTCGTGATCTCGACTTGATGCTACAGCGTGGCGACAAAGTCGCGTTAGTCGGGCCTAATGGTTGCGGCAAGAGCACTCTGATCAAAGTGATCTTAGGTGAGCAGACAGTCGATTCCGGGCAGTTAAAATTCGGCACTAATTTAGAAGTCGCTTACTTTGATCAGCATCGGGCACAACTCGATCCTAAACAAACTGTTATGGACAATGTTGGCGACGGTAAGCAGGACGTCGTGTTCCAGGGTCGTCCGCGACATATTCTAAGCTATCTTCAGGACTTTTTGTTTACCCCTAAACAAGCCAGAACCCCCGTCTCAGCGTTATCTGGAGGCGAGAGGAATAGGGCGCTATTGGCGAAGATCTTGCTTAAGCCAAGTAATTTATTGGTGCTGGATGAGCCAACCAACGATCTGGATATCGAAACGCTGGAATTGCTCGAGCAAATCATTGCTGAATATCAGGGCACAGTGTTGCTAGTCAGTCACGATCGGGAATTCGTCGATAACACAGCAACGGCTGTTCTACACTTCGAAGGTAGCGGCAGAATTAATGAAATTATCGGTGGTTTCACGGAGTTGGAACACTATTTGGCGGCACGCCCGCTGCAATCTGTTACAGCAGTAGAAAACCAAGGAACCAAAAGCCAGACGCAACTGTCTGACAAGGGTTCAGCAAAAGCTAATAAAAAGTTATCCTATAAATTGCAAAGAGAGCTGGATAACCTTCCTGGTGAAATACAGGAACAAGAAGAAAAACTGGAAGCAATACAGAAGAAACTAAACGAACCTGAGTTCTTTAACCAGCCAATTGATGTGACCGAGCCGGTAATGACCGAGGCCGCTCAATTAGAAGAGCAGTTACTGTTAATGCTGGAGCGATGGGAAGAACTTGAAAATTTATCAAAACAGAGTAGTTAGTGAATGATGAAACAATTCGTACTTAAAGGCTTAAGCGCCGGCATTTTAGCCGCAGTCAGTGTTGGTACCCATGCTGATACATTCGAGCTAGAGGAGTTGCCAACAACCGATAATTATCGCAACAGCTTCCCTCAGGCAATGAACGATCAAGGCCATGTTGTCGGTATTAGTCAGTTTCCAAAAGACGTCGATATTGATTTAACACAACTCTCAGAATCTCTTTTAGAGAGTATTGGCATCGATGACCCGGAAAACGCTGATAGCCTCACGCAATCTCAATATGAGTTCATTCTAGGTCGCACTGCGGTAAATGCTAACGCAAATTTTGAGCAGCTGCAGATTAGCCAATACAGCGGTTTCTTATATAACGGCGTTTCTGAGTCAGAATTATTAGCGACAGAGCAAGATGCCATCTCGGTCGATAGCTTTTTTTACGATATTAACTCCGCTAACTCGAGTGTAGGCTCAGTGTCAGCGCCGTTTTATCCGATTGACTTTAGTTACGTAGATAGCGATGACGAGGAACTTAATAAAACGTTTTACGTCCGTGACTATATTAGCCGAGCAGTTTGGTACCGTGATGGTCAATCGACCACGATTGAACCGCCTGAAACCGCTGAACTCGGTGGTGAAAGTGCTATTCTAGATATTAACGAAAGCGGTTTAGCGGCGGGTTACGCCAGTGTCGCGTTAAGTCCTTTTGCTCAAGAGAGAATCGAGGCTTGCAACGAGGATGATGCTGACAACCCCGCTACTGAGCCAGCGCAAGTTTGTATCCAAAAAGCGTGGTTAGATTTATACAGTCAACAGGCTAGTAATATCGCACCATCTTTTTTCTCACGCAGCGAGTATTTGGCGCGTCGCTCTATCTATGATGTACGCGGCTATTTATGGCAGCTAGACAGTAATGGTGAGGTCATTAGTTCGACAGAGCTTGGAACGCTGACAGAGCGTCGTGATGACGATAATAAAGATTTCTCAAGCTATGCGTTTGCCGTTAACAATAACGATATCGCCGTCGGTCAGAGCTGGACTTACCATCCGGAACGCGGTGCTATTCGCATGCCAGCGATATTCCAAAATGGCGAAGCGTTGCCGGTAACAGAAAGTGATAGCTTCTTTTGGGGTGGCGCTACTGATATTAATGACAGCAACCGCGCGGTTGGTTACTTAGTCGAAAATGTTTCCGGTAACCTGCGTAATCGCGGTTTCTATTATGATCTGGACAGCGGTGAGTTAACCGAGTTGCCCGGTTATTTTGCCGGGTCCTCTACAGTACCTAATGCCATCAATTCTGACGGGATTATTGTGGGTACCGGCGAATTTGAAGCAACACTTCAGTCAACACGCCGTCGCTCAGGTTTTTGGTATGACTCAAACGCCGAAGATCCTCAGTTTATTGACTTAAACAATGCGCTCGCATGTGACAGTCCTTACTTTATTGTTGAAGCAAATGACGTAACCGACTCCGGTGAAGTGCTAGCTACAGCGTTAAAAACAGAGGAATATGTTGACGAGAATGGTGACACGCAAAGTCGTGAAATATCCGTTTCGATCAAACTGGATCCTGTTGAGGGTGAGCTGAACAACTGTCTCGAGGAAGAGAACCGTGTTGAGCGCAGTGGCGCTAGTATCGGTGGGTTACCACTTGCGTTACTCGCATTGTTCGGTGGGCTTATTACATTTACGCGCCGAAATATTGACCAACAAAGCAAAAAATCATAATAAAATCTTCATCAAAAAGTAACACAGTTTCAATCCTTTACTAATTTTCAAGGTGGCTGTGTTACTTTTACATATTGAACTATCCCGAAATAAGACTATCAATTAAGTGAGGGCATAAAAAAGCTCTCCGATAATCTAAACAAGAATCTGTGAAAACAGGAAAGGGGTAGATTTATGAAAAGACAAAAGCGTGACCGCTTTGAACGAGCTCACACTCAAGGCTATAAAGCCGGCTTGCACGGACGCTCTAAAGAGTATTGTCCCTATCAGACACAAGACGACTTTCGTTCACAATGGTTAGGAGGTTGGCGCGATGCTATGGAGGCAAGAAATACCGGCTTGTTCCGCTAGTTTGTCATTAACTTAATTCATTAAAAACGCCGGCTAAATCACATTTGCCGGCGTTTCTTTATATCAATAGTTGGAAAACTAGTTAGAAAGTTGTCGTATCTGTAAATAGACCCACTTTTAAATCTTTTGCTGTGTAGATAGGGCGTCCATCAACTTCAACGCGTCCGTCACCCACACCCATAAACAATTTACGTTTTATTACGCGCTTCATGTCGATGTAGTAACTAACCTTTTTATGTTCCGGTAGGATTTGCCCGGTGAACTTAACTTCACCGACACCCAGTGCGCGACCGCGTCCGGGACCACCTTGCCAACCTAAGTAAAAGCCGACCAATTGCCACATGGCGTCTAACCCCAGACAACCGGGCATTACCGGATCGCCTTTAAAGTGACAGCCGAAAAACCAAAGGTCCGGGTGAATATCGAGTTCAGCGTGGATGAAACCTTTACCTGCCGAGCCGCCTTCGTCATTAATTTCGACAATGCGGTCCATCATTAGCATATCAGGGGCGGGCAGTCGGCTATTACCAGGGCCAAATAATTTACCTTCGCTGCAGTCAATTAAGTCCTGGCGGGAAAAGCTGGATTGATTCATAACAACCTATTTTGTTGAATAATGATTTTAGATGAGAGCGAGTTTAGCGTACAGGTGTACGCCAAACAACTCCGACTAGTTATTTTACTCATCGTTCAATCAAATACTCTGCGCCACCAAGGTTTGCTGGTCATATCGTGATCGTCATGAATGCGCTGTCGAACGCGATCAAAAAGTTGTTTATTAGAGGTTCCGCTGAGCAGCTCTAATGCTTGTTCGACATGGTCGACAGCGTGGATAGAGAAATCACCATTTTTTACCGCGGCGATAACCTCAGGAGCTAAATTTAATTGTGGCTGGTTAGCGGCAGGAATAATCACCCCATGCTCACCGTTAAATCCGCGCTCCTGACATAACGCAAAATAACCTTCGATTTTCTCATTAACGGCGCCAATGGCTTGTACGTTACCAAATTGGTCGATGGCACCTGTTACTGCCAATGACTGTGTTAATGGTGACTCAGCTAAGGCTGAAACAAGACAGCATAATTCGGCCATAGAAGCGCTGTCACCGTCTACCTCAAAATAAGACTGTTCAAATACAACGGTGGCTGAAACCGACATTGGTTCGTGACGGGCAAACTGATTTGCCAGGTACGCACTTAAAATCATCACACCTTTAGTATGGATATTACCCGACATATCTGACTTTCTTTCTATATCGATAATATCGCCGTCACCATAATGAATGGTCGCAGTTATTCGCGATGGCTCGCCAAACTCCGAGCCGCCAACCGTGATAACGGTAAGCCCATTGACCTGACCGGTAACCTGACCTTCGGTATCAATTTTAACCTGATGTTCAATGATACTGCGCCGGCTGAGCTCAGCGAACTGATTCTCCCGAGCTCTTTGTTGTGCTAACGCAGTCTCAACAGAACTACCATCGATTTGGGTTTTCGCTGCCTGAGTGGCTACATCATGAGCTTCTTTCAGTAATTGTGTTAAGTAAATACTGTCTAAACTTAATTCCTGCTGGAATTCGGTACGGCGGGCACTGGCACAAAGTAGGGCGGAATAGCCCGACTGTTCAAGTGGCAGCACATCGGCGCGCTGCCAAACATATTGCAGGTAACAAAAATAGTCTTGAACAGGCTCTCGATAAAGCGGGAAATCCCGGTGAAAGTCGGCTAAAAACGGAAATAAATGATCAAAATCCTCGTCGTACTCGCGCAACTGAGCGTATTCATGTCGATTACCCAGTAACAGTACTTTGATATCCACGGGGACCGGTTGCGGACGGTAAAAATAGGCGGCACCGCTCTCTGGAGATGGCTGTGGCCATTCAAACCAGCCACTCAGCAGGATATGTTTTAAGCGCCGCCACAACTCAAGATTTTCCAGCAACTGGTTTACTTCCAGCGCTAAAACACCACCGTTAGCTTTATGAATCAAGCCGGGTTCAATTAAATGAAGATCTGAGCGCACAGTGCCTTCAATCGACTGTACACCAATCTGCCCAAACAAGCGGGCTTCCGATACCCGATCACATGAATAAAATGGCGCAGGGTGCTGGTGACCAACTAAAACAGTCGCAAATTGGCCATCTGCAAAATCTTCACTGCCTTTATCGCTGATACGCTGCATATAGTCACGTAGCTTAGGGGTATCGTATTGATTAATGATCTGTTGCTGTAACTCAACTCGGGCTGCTGAGTCTGTCTGTACGAATTGCACAAGTGCACCCATAACTTCCGCTGCGGTACCTGATGGGACATTAATACAAAGCGGCCTTAGCGAATCATCCGGGTCGGCCAGATACAACCAGTCGTACCAGCGACAATGTTGCCATGCATTATCTTCAAAGTAGCAATCGAGTACTTGTTGCTTTTGCAGGCCGGCCGGAATAATCGCAAATACATTGGAGTAACAGCCTCGTTGGCGAAGAGCCTGGGACAGTGCATCCAATGCACGTTGTTGACCAACCAGCAGCTTTTCTTCACTGGAAGCCGGTCGTTGGCTTAACCAAGCTGAGGTATCAGGGCGTAATGCCTGTACATCTAATTGCATAAACTTTAATTCCTTATTAGCTAATGGCGACATTCTAGCAGATTTTTCCAAAATACCGTCTAATCTCGCCCGAACACTAATTGCGCATAATGTATATTATGTTAAATGGTATCTATTCAAGCATAACTAAGTACTGTCAGTGCTAACTTTTAAAGTGAACGCTCTGCTACGTCCGGGAGTCTCTCGGCTAGAAAATCAATCAAAACTCGAACCGCAGGTTTTAATCCGCGCCGATGTGGGTATGTCATGTGCATTATGCCAACTGCTAAATTCCAGTTCGGTAGTACCGCTTCTAACTGGCCCTCGTTGACGGCTTGCTGACATAAGTAATTAGGCAGTGCTACTACACCTTGTCCGGCGATAGCGGCTTCTCTTAAAACAATCATGTCGTCGGTTATTAACCGAGGTTGGAAGCTAACGTTTTGTTGCTCGCCGGTCGTTTTATGCGTTAACTGGTAGCGGTACCTGCCACTCGTATAATGCAGGCTTAGATTCGGCAACGTCAGGAGATCCTGAGGAGTTTCAATGGTCATCTCACGAGCGAATTCAGGAGCGACATACAGCGTAGACGGCGCCTGACTGATTGGACGCGCGATTAAACTTGAGTCTTCAATATGGGTACGGACACGGAGAGCTAAATCGATATTTTCTTCGACCAGACTAACCGGCCTGTTGGTTACCATAAGATTCAGTTGCACTTCTGGGTACAAAGTCATGAATTCCGGCAATATTTGTACTAGCAGGCTTTGACTGATGGCATACGGGGCACTTAAGTTGACCCGGCCTCTTGGTTTATCAAGCAGCCGCTGAGTAACTTGTTGTGCGAGTTCCGATGCCTCCACCAAAGAATCGCAATGAACTAAAAATGCGTCACCAACATCCGTTAACTTTAACCCCGTGCGGCCACGGTGCATTAGACGTACGCCCTGCTCTTCTTCCAACTGTGAAAGTCGGCGGCTAATGGTCGATTTAGGCAATTCGAGCTCCCGGGATGCGGCATTAATGCTGCCAGCCTTTATGGTTCGGGCAAATAAGTAGTAGTTAGCGATGTCCGGTATTGGCATTTTAGGGTTCTATTTTTGGAACGTTACGTCCCATTTTAGCGTCTTTTATTAAATTGCGGAACACGTAAGCTAAGCCTATCTAGTTTATAGGAGGTGAATATGAATATTTTACATTTAGATTCCGGGGTTTTTGTGGAGCAATCGGTAAGTCGTCAACTAAGTGCCGATATCGTACGTAAGTTAACGCAAGCAACAGACGCGACCGTTACACATCGAGACCTGGTGACTCAAGAAATCCCTCATTTACAAGCAGAGGAATTATTAGCTGAAGATAAACCGTTGATTAATGAGCTAATTAACGAGCTTAAGCAAGCGGATGTTCTGGTTATAGGCGCACCAATGTATAATTTTACCATTCCAACCCAGCTTAAAACCTGGTTTGACCGAGTGTTGCAAGCGGGAATTACCTTTCGTTATACAGAATCAGGCCCAGAAGGCTTATTAACTGGTAAGAAAGCCTATATTGCCTCTGGTCGCGGTGGTATTTACTCGTCCGGTGATGGCGTCGCACTAGATCACCAAGAGTCTTATCTGAGAACAGTATTGGCCTTTATTGGCATCACTGATGTCGAAGTAGTTCGCGCAGAAGGCTTAAACATGGGTGATGAGCCACGCGCAGAAGGTTTAGCCAAAGCAGCAGCCGATATTGCCGCGTTAGCATAAGTATCTAACCTTTCCGGGCGATGGATTAATCTGTCACCCGGAAACTGACGTAAGTGTTCTAAACGAATAAAAACCAAGAGCACTTATGAAAACTTCTTTTTTGTCCAGTTCCCTTGTGCTGTGGCTGACAGCCTTTCTTACGATACCTAACGTTCAAGCACAAACCCGAGTGGCCGTGGTATCGGTCAAAGAGCAGCCGGTGCAGCAGCAACTGACACTTCCCGCTTCAGTTGCATCCCTCAGCAATAGTTATTTAAGTTTCGGCATTGCTGGTCGAGTCGAACGTTACTTAGTTGATGTCGGTGACACGGTAAAAAAAGGTGAAGCGCTGGCCGAACTGGATCAACGTCAGGTGGATGCGACCCTAGAGTCGCTTAATGCCCAGCAGCAATCGGCGACTGCCACGCTCGACGACGAACGACAGCAACTCGACGAATTACAAAGTCTCGCCAAAACGGATTTTGTCGCGCAAAGTGAACTACGCCGTGCTCGGGCAGACGTGCAGGTCGCAGAGTCTGCGTTGGCCGAGGTTAAAGCGCGTATCAATGAGCTGGAAGTTGATCGTGGCTACCACCAATTAGTGGCTCCCTTTAGTGGCTTAGTCACCGATCGGAATATTGATCCCGGACAATGGGTAACTGAAAGCCAACAGGCGTTTCAGTTAGTCGACCTTAAAGCCGTTTATATCGATGCTTTTGTCGCACAGCGCTACTTTTCACGAATAACACCGGAGACACAGGTCTCCGTATCAACCAATGGCGATCGCAATGTGGCCGCGGAAATCGATAAAATTTCCGCTTTTGCCAGTGGTAATGAGCGCAGCTTTAGGGTGCGGATTAAACCTGCGCCAGAAAGTAATTTGTTAGTAGGTTCGTCGGTTAATGTGATACTAACAATGACCAGCGAACAACCAGCACCAACCGTTCCTCAGGATGCGGTCATCCGTTATAGCGACGGCCGCACCTCGGTCTGGGAAGTCGTCGAAGAAGACGGCAACAGCCTCGCAAAGGAGCGTTGGGTAACGCTTGGCCAGCGCTTTAATGGCTGGGTTGAAATTGTTGATGGTCTGAGCGGTGAAAAACAAGTAGTCGTCCGCGGCAACGAGGCGTTAACGGACGGTGACAAGGTCCAGACTGAGGAGTCTAATGCTTATGATTGAAGCACTGATTCGACATAAGCACGTCACTATTGTTGCAGTGCTAATTCTGTGTCTGTTGGGAGTTTCTGCGGCACTTAAAATCCCGATACAAATGATACCGGATCTGGAGGTGCGCACGATATCCGTACAGACTACCTGGCCTGGGGCAACACCTCAGGATATCGAAAAAGAGATATTGGTAGAGCAGGAAGAATACTTACGTACAGTACCCAACCTACAGCGTATGGAAAGTTCAGCCAGTAATGGCCAAGCTTCCATAGAACTGGACTTTCCGTTCGGAATTGATGTGACGGAAACGTTAATCCTAGTTAACAATGCATTAAGTCAGGTACCTAATTACCCAGACAACGTTGACCAGCCAAGAATATTTTCAGCTTCTTTTTCCAGTAATGCGTTTATGTACTTTCGGGTAGGTCCCCTGCCCGGTAATCCTAAAAATATCGATATGGTACGAATGCGCGATTACATTGAGGACAATGTGCGGCCACGCATGTCGTCAGTCAGTGGCGTTTCACAAGTCGATGTCAGTGGCGGTGCCCAGCGACAGGTGAGAATTAAACTCGATAAAAATGCGCTGTTGAGTTACGGGCTTACCGTTAATGACGTAGAGCAAGCATTAAGAATCCGTAATACCGATACCTCAGCTGGTGAACTGGAGCAGGATAAGCGTCGCTATTTGATCAGAACCGTTGGTCGGTTTGATAGCCTTGAGGAAATGCGGACGACATTGATAAAACGCGAAGGCGATCAGGTAGTCAGGCTGGATGACGTGGCGCAGATAGAGCTTAATCATTTCGAGTTAAACAATGAATCCTGGTTTAAGGGCCAACAAGTTTTAAGCCTGCAAGTTAAACGAGAAATGGGCTCTAATGTTATAGACATTAAATACGCCATGCTGGATGAGGTAGAGCAAATAAACGAGGAGTTGCTGCGGCCCGCAGGGATGGAAATAGTGTTGAACTCGGATGATGTGCGCTATGTCGAGGCTTCGATACAAAACGTACTGTTTAATATTGCTTTGGGTGCGCTGTTTGCAACGTTGGTCATGTATGGCTTGATGCGCTCAACCCGCGCTACTCTTATTGCCGTAGTCGGCATCCCAATATGTACACTGGCAGGCTTTATTGGGCTGCTATTACTGGACCGTACTATCAATGTTATTTCGTTAGCTGGTATTGCTTTTGCAATTGGTATGACACTGGATAACACCATTGTTGTACTAGAAAGCATTGAGCTGGAGCGACAAAAAGGGCTATCTCCTAGAAAGGCTGCTATTGCAGGCGTCCAACGAGTTTGGACCGCGGTCCTTACCTCGACTTTAACAACGGTAATGGTATTTTTACCGATCTTGTTTATTGTCCAGGAAGCCGGACAACTCTATTCCGATATCGCTATTGCGATTTCTTCCGCGATCATTGCCTCAATGTTTGTCGCAGTTACCCTGGTGCCTCTATTGTCAGCGTATTTTCCGGCGCATGCCAAAACCAAGGTAACTGACCGTCTTACCAATGCAGTAAGTTCGCTGGCCGATAAAACATTGGCGACTAAAAAGCGTCAAATTACCACAGTGTCCGGGACCTTTATTATTGTTGTGGGTATTTGGTGGCTATTGACCCCGCCCGCGGAATACTTGCCTGAAGGCGAGGAGGCGAAAACCTTTGCAACCATGAGCGCCCCACCCGGTTATAACTTACAGACAATGTCAGCGATAGGCGATGAAATTAGAGCGATATTTGATCCTGCTTTAACCACCGAAGAGAATCAGATTGAGACTGAGCAAGGGCTTATCATTCCAGCTTTACAAACGGCTAGTTACAGCGTGTCACCGACGAATATCCGAATTATTGCTGAGACTCGCAATCCAGACAGAATTGATGAACTGATGGAACGGATTACAGAGGTCTATCAGCGATACCCGGGAATGCGGGCCTTTGCAACTAAAGGTTCAATAATAAGCAGCAATGACGGTGGTACTCGCAGCATTAATGTCGATGTGGGTGGCACCGAGCTGGCTTCAGTCTATCAGGCTGCGCGTGCCATTTTTAACCGCGCGGAAAGTGTTTTTGAACAGCCCAGAATTCAAACGTCGCCTAACTCACTGACGTTGCAGCAGCCACTGCTGGAAATAAAACCAGACTGGTCGCGTTTGCGTGAGGTCGGTATTGGTTCAGACAGTTTTGGTTACACCATTGCTGCACTAACTGATGGTGCTTTTGTTGGTGAGTATTTTCAGGGTGATGACAAAATCGATATGTATCTTTATAGCGAGGATGGGACTGAGGTAAGCCCGCAGTCGCTGGAAGAAATGCCGGTTTATCAAATCAATGGTAACCCGATTCCGCTATCGGCTTTAGCAGAGGTAAAAGAAACAGTGGATACCAGTACTGTGCGGCGTGTTAATAGCCGCCGTACGGTCACGTTAAACATCATTCCTCCCGAATCAGTGGCATTAGAAAACGGTGTTAATATTGTACGTGACGATGTCATTGGCTATTTACGTGAACAAGGTGCCATCGATCAGGACATTACCACCGAGCTGTCGGGCGCTGCCGATCAACTCGCAGAAACTCAGGCGGCGCTTGGTCAAAACTATGTGCTATCTATCGCCATTGTCTATTTATTAATGGTGGCTATATTTGCTAACTGGGGTTATCCGCTATTGATTATGCTGACCATACCGATGGGTATTAGTGCCGGTATTCTGGGTCTTGCACTGATGAATGGGGTTGGTGAATTAATGCCGTTAATTGGTCTTAAGCCGTTTAATCAACCGTTCGATATGATCACCATGCTCGGTTTCCTCATTTTGATGGGAACCGTAATTAACAACCCCATACTGGTCATTGAACGAGCGGTATACTTGAGAGATGAACATGGCTACGAACTGATCAAAGCGGTAAAAGAAGGTTTGTTGTCGAGAGTCAGACCTATAGCTATAACAACGCTGACAACGCTTTGCGGTATTGCGCCGCTGGTGTTTATACCTGGCGAAGGCACCGAGTTATACCGTGGTGTCGGTATTATCGTCATGTTCGGTCTGATAGGTGCAGCTATAGTAACAGTGGTAACACTACCCGCTCTATCGGTGCTTGCATTAAAACGAAGGGAGAAAAAAATTCAGCACTGAAGTACAGCTCATATTGGTCGATATAAGGATTATGCATTAACTTTGACTCTGGTCTACTTTGTTTAAGAGGAATCTTGTGTAGATTAAGGGTCATCGTGAAAAGTTAAAGGGATCAATATGGGCTTTATTCAGCGTTTTACAATTACTCAGCGCCTGGTGGCATTACTGGGCATCGCAGCATTTGGCACGGCGCTGATGGTCGCGTTCATGATGTTCATTCTAAATGGATTACTGGTCGACGAAGAAAAACGTAAACTCGACGCGGTACTCGACTCGGCCCACACTATTGTTGAGCATTATCACCAGCAATACCAGCAAGGCGACTTATCTGAGCAGCAAGCGCGGGAGCAAGCATTTGCCCGCCTCAATAAAATTCGCTACGAAGGCAGTGAATATATTTTCACCTTGAACCAGAAAGGTGTCATGGTGCAGCACCCTTTTACTGAGTCGTTGATTGGAAAAAACGTACTTGATTATGAAGACCCCGAAGGCACCCGCCTGTTCCAACAAATGGTGACTAAGGCGCGCTCTTCGGATCGTGGAACTGTTGAGTATATTTGGCAGAAAGGTAGTGATAGCAGTAATTTGGTCCCCAAAATAAGTCGCATTCGGGTGTTTGAGCCGTGGAATTTGATTATGGGAACAGGCCAGTACACCGATAACATCGCTTCCATGCTGTGGCAGGAGTTTATGAAGCTCGCAGGATTAGCGGTATTTCTTTCGGTTCCTCTGTTGCTGTTGTTTGTACTTATCATTCGCAGCATTACCCGCCCACTCAAACATATTAATGCAGCGATGGTTGATATTGCTCAGGGTGAAGGCGATTTGACCCGTCGGTTGAACTCATCAGGCTCTGATGAGCTCTCGTTATTGGCGGCATCTTTTAATGACTTTGTCAGTAAAATCCAACAATTGGTGCACAACGTTCAGGTAAGTGCTGGCGAAGAGGCACAGGCTGCAGAGAAACTGTCAGAGTTAAGTAACCAAAGCAGCGCTCAGAGCGATGAATTAAAAGCTCAGACCGAATCTGTAGCCGCAGCCATTAACGAGATGTCGTCCTCTGCCAGTGAAGTCGCCGAACACGCGCGCGCGGCAGCACAATCGGCTAACACGGCTGACGAGGAATCCGGCCACTCAGCGGTCATTGTTCGGGAAGCAGTAAATAACATCGAAGCTCTTACTGGTGAATTACAAAAAGCCGGAGACCAGGCTCGGCTGTTGCAAGATGGTTCCGATAAAATTGGCAATATCCTCGGTGTGATTGTTGCGATCGCCGAGCAAACTAACTTGTTGGCACTAAATGCCGCTATTGAAGCGGCACGAGCTGGTGAAGCCGGTCGTGGATTTGCCGTAGTTGCCGACGAAGTCAGAACGTTAGCGACGAGAACACAACAATCCACCGATGAAATTTCGACCATCGTCGACAGTATTCAAGGCGCAATAAAAGATGTCACCCATATTATTTCAGCGGTTGGAGATCGTTCCAAAACAACTAATGAAGGCGCCCTAAAAGCTGAACAAGCGATCGGACAAATTCAGGAAGCTGTGGCTAGTATTTCTTCAATGAACGTGCAAATCGCATCAGCTACTGACGAACAATCTCGTGTTACCCGGGACTTAAGTGAAAATATTACCGGTATCAGCGACCTTTCTAATGACAATCAGTCAGCAAATCAACAAGTTGCTCAAGTTAGCCAGCAGTTAAACAAGAATAGTGTTGATTTAAGTCAATTGGTTTCACGGTTCAAGACAGAATAGCCTTTATTATTATGGGGATATTAGTATCATCCCCTCTGTACCTTTATTATTTAAGGGTGTAAAATTGGAGTACTTTTACAAGGATGCTGGCTTTTAGTTAAGCGGGTAAAAGTCACCCTTTTCCTGAACTCAATCACCGCGGAATAAAAAGATGAGTCAAACAATTCCACAACAACCGATCGAATATAATATGAAGGTCGTACGGCAATTTACCGTTATGACTATTATTTGGGGTATCATCGGCATGGCATTGGGAGTATTAATTGCGGCACAGCTAGTGTGGCCGGAATTAAACTTTAATACGCCTTGGCTAACCTACTCCCGTCTACGCCCGTTGCACACTAATGCGGTTATTTTTGCATTTGGTACCAGCGCTTTATTTGCAACCTCATATTACGTGGTGCAAAAAACCTGTCGGACACCTTTGTTTTCGAACAAGTTGGCGAGTTTTACCTTCTGGGGCTGGCAAGCAGTTATTGTTTCAGCCGTAATTACCTTACCTTTAGGTTTTACCAGTACTAAAGAGTACGCAGAACTGGAGTGGCCGATCGATATTTTGATTGCGGTTACCTGGATTGCATACGCGATTGTGTTCTTTGGTACGCTGGCAATTCGTAAAACCTCGCACATTTACGTAGCAAACTGGTTTTATGGTGCCTTTATTGTTGTTATCGCGATGCTACATATTGTTAATAGCATGGCGGTTCCAGTATCGTTCACTAAGTCCTATTCAATGTACTCTGGCGCCGTAGATGCCATGATTCAGTGGTGGTACGGTCACAATGCGGTTGGTTTCTTGCTGACGGCTGGCTTTTTGGGGATGATGTATTATTTCGTACCCAAACAAGCTGAGCGTCCAGTTTATTCCTATCGCTTATCGGTTGTGCATTTCTGGGCTCTTATCTCACTGTATATCTGGGCAGGCCCGCACCACTTGCACTACACTGCCCTACCAGACTGGACTCAGTCACTGGGTATGGTGATGTCCGTCATTTTGTTTGTGCCTTCTTGGGGCGGAATGATCAACGGTATCATGACGCTGTCTGGTGCTTGGCATAAACTGCGTACCGATCCAATTCTACGCTTCCTGATCGTTTCTCTATCGTTCTACGGAATGTCGACCTTCGAAGGTCCGATGATGGCGATAAAATCAGTAAACGCACTGTCGCATTATACCGACTGGACTGTTGGTCACGTGCACTCAGGCGCCTTAGGCTGGGTTGCGATGATTACCATCGGCTCTATGTATTACCTGGTACCGCGTTTGTTTAACCAAAAAGAGCTTCACAGCATTAAACTGGTGAATATGCACTTCTGGTTACATACGATTGGTGTGGTGTTCTACATCGTATCAATGTGGATTTCAGGCGTTATGCAAGGCCTTATGTGGCGCGCGACTAACGCAGACGGCACCCTCACCTACAGCTTTGTAGAGAGTGTGCAGGCTTCTTACCCATTCTGGGCTGGACGTTTTGTTGGTGGTGTTTTCATTGTTGTTGGTATGTTGTTAATGGCCTACAACTGCTACAAAACTATCCAAGCAGGTCGCCGCGAAACGGCTGCCGGTAACATCGTTCAAACAGCCTAAGGGAGTTAGCAATGAGTCGCATTAAACACGAATTTGTTGAAAAGCACCTAGGCTGGTTGTCTGTGCTAATGATTTTGGCGGTATCTATTGGTGGTATCGTACAAATCACACCACTTTTGTTCCAAAGTCAGGTTCAGGAGCCTATTGATGGTTTAGAACCATACACTGCCTTGGAACTTGAAGGACGCGATATCTACATGCGTGAAGGCTGTGTTCAATGCCATAGTCAAATGATCCGGCCTTTCCGCGCCGAAACTGAACGCTATGGTCATTATTCATTAGCTGGCGAACACGTCTGGGAATTCCCATTTTTATGGGGTTCTAAGCGTACCGGTCCTGACCTTGCTCGTGTCGGTGGTCGTTACAGCGACGAATGGCACCACGTTCACTTAATGAATCCGCGTAACGTGGTTCCTGAATCTAATATGCCGGCGTTTCCATGGTTAGATGAGAATGAATTAACCGGTGAAGATACAGCGAAGAAGATGCAGGTAATGAAGCAACTGGGCGTTCCTTATACCGAAGAGGATATAGCTGGCGCTCGGGAAGCTGTTCAGGGCAAGACAGAAATGGAAGCCTTGATCGCTTATCTGCAGTCACTTGGTACCGCACTATCACAGGCTGATAAGTAATGGGATTTGGTGAATGGCATGGCATTTGGACGATCATAATACTGGTCTTGTTTTTGGCCATCGTTTTATTGTCGTTCTTTAGCCGACGCGCAAAAAAACAATTTGATGAAGCAGCTCACTCAATATTTGAAGAAGAGGATGCCTCATCAGTAAAGGATAGCGACAAACCGGAGTCGAAGAAAGATGAGTAGCTTCTGGAGTGCATGGATAATCGTTTTAACGCTAGGAACCTTAATCGTTCTAATTTGGTTACTACGTTGGAACATGAAAAACTACACCCATATCGAAGAAGGTCAAGAAATGGACCACGAATTCGATGGGATTATTGAAATTAATAACCCGTTGCCAAAATGGTGGACCTATTTGTTCTGGGCCTGCTTTGTTTGGGGCTTCTTATACCTGGCGCTATATCCGGGCTTGGGTAACTTCCAGGGGCTATTAGGCTGGAAGAGTTCTAACCAGGACGTGCAGTCGCTGGAAGAGTCACGTCAGGCAATGGAGCAGGCACAAGAGCAAGGTCTTATTGTAGAATATGATCGGGCAGTACGCAGTGCCGAAGAAAAATACGGGCCCATCTTCGAAGCCTTTGCTGAGCAATCGATTCCTGAGCTTGCAAAAAACGAAGATGCGCTTGATGTTGGCCAGCGCCTGTATCTGCAAAACTGCGCTCAATGCCACGGCTCAAATGCGATGGGTGGCCCTGGTTTCCCTAACTTAACCGACGACGCTTGGTTATATGGTGGAGCGCCAGAGGACATTAAACATAGTTTATTGAACGGACGTCAGGGCAACATGCCTGCCTTTGGTGAGCAGTTCTCTGATAAAGAAATCACTGAACTAGCTACCTACGTCGCAAGCATGAGCGGCCGTGATGTTGATCCTAAGCTGAAAGAGGCAGGCAAACAAAATTACGCCGTTTGTGCCGCTTGCCACGGCCAGGACGGTAAAGGCAACCAACAGTTGGGCGCACCTAACTTAACGGATAACGTTTGGTTGTATGGCGGCTCAATCAGTAAGATCGAAGAAACTTTACATTACGGTCGCAACGGCGTCATGCCAGCTTGGAAAGATATTCTCGGTGAGGATAAAATCCACGTGGTTTCGGCTTATATTTATAGTCTTTCCAACGATTAACTAGCGTTGAAAATCAAAACCCCGCTACGGCGGGGTTTTTTACATGAGGTAAACAATTATGGTGAAGCCCTGGTATAAGCAGTTTTGGCCTTGGTTTCTAATTTCGGTCCCGGTTGTGGTAATGATTGTATGTGCGATCATCATTTACCTTGCGGTTACGCAAGGCAATTTTTCCATGGTCGTCGATGATTATTACAAACGCGGAAAAACAATAAACGCAGTGATTGCCAATGTGCAGCGAGCTCAGGATTTGAACATCAGCTTTCAATTTAAAGCGGCTGACGGCAAGCTAGCCCTTCGCTATCATTCTGGCGAACCTGAACAACTGAGTGCGTTAACCGTTAACTTTGTTCATGCAGCAGATGCAGACAGAGACTTTAGCCGCCGTGTTACTGTCGCTGGCGACGGCATTTATCGAGCCGATATCCCTGCCAATATCGATAGTAAATGGACAGTGACGATTGAACCTTATGATCGGCAGTGGAAAGTAAGCCAAAAATATCGTTTACCAACAACAGAGTGGACACTTGTTGAACCCCTACTCTATGGTGTTTAACAATGACCACGAAAACGATTCAAGCTACCTGCTTTCATTGTTTACAGCCGATTCCCAAAGGAGTCGATTTAACAGTTAGTTATAAACAGCAAAAGCAGCCGGTATGTTGTGCCGGTTGCCAGGCGGTTGCTGAAACAATTATTGAGCACGGCCTGAGTGCCTTTTACAAACACCGGGATCCTGATAAGCCTCAACAGACACCCATATTACCGGAAGAGCTTAAAGATTTGGATGTATACGATCATCCAGACGTCCAAAAAGAGTTTGTGCGCGAATTAAATGGCGATCTGCAGCAAGCAGCGCTGACCGTATCAAATCTGACCTGTTCTGCCTGTGCCTGGCTTATTGAGCGAGAGTTGCAAGCAACCCCGGGGGTCGAACGCGCGGTCGTCAATTTATCCAGCCAACGCTTGCAGGTAACCTGGCACCCTGAACAAGTGGCTATCAGTGACATGATTAAACGCTTGGCCGCGATTGGTTATAACGCACTGCCTTTTCAGGCGAACCAACAAGAGCAGCAATTTAGCCGTCAACGGAAAGGTTTTATCCGCCGCCTTGGTCTCGCCGGCCTAGCCACAATGCAAGTTATGATGTTGGCTTTTGCCCTTTATTTTGGGGTTGTCAGCGATCTTACCGATGAAACCAGACAATATATCTGGGTAGTTAGTTTGCTGTTTGCCACTCCAGTTATTTTATACAGCGCCCAGCCATTTTACATGGGAGCTATGCGTGCCTTACAGGCCCGTACTCTGAATATGGATGTGCCGGTCAGTATCGCTCTGTTAGGTGCTTACAGCGCCAGTTTATATGCGGTTTTTAAAGGCGCTGGAGAAGTTTACTTTGAATCTATTTCAATGTTCACATTTTTCTTGTTATCTGGCCGTTATCTGGAACTTTTGGCAAAAGAAAAAGCCCTCAGATTCGCCACTAACCGACTAACTTTAATGCCTCAGTTAGCAACACGGGAGACCGCTGACGGGGCTGAATCAGTCGCTGTTAAACAGTTAAAGGTTGGTGACGTCATTGTTGTTAATCCCGGAGATACAATCGCCGCAGATGGTGAGTTACTGTCTGATTCAGCCTGGGTTGATGAAAGCTTACTGAGTGGTGAAAGCGTACCTAATTTTAAACAACAAGGACAGTTGTTAGTGGCTGGCAGTATCAACCAACAGTCAGCTATTCGGCTAAAAGTAACCGCCGCCGCTCAACAGACCGTGTTAGCCGGGATTGTAGCGATGCAAGATTCGGCGTTAGCAGACAAACCTAAGGTACAACAGGTTATAGACCGTGTGGCTACCTACTTTGTTAGTAGCATCTTAGTTATCGCAACTATCACCTTCTTCAGTTGGTGGTGGATTGAACCTGAACACGCACTGTGGGTAACCCTGGCAGTGTTGGTAGCAACTTGTCCCTGTGCGCTGTCATTGGCTGCACCGACCGCTATAACCGGAACTATTCACCGACTTAATCGACGAGGTATTTTGTTAAAAGGTTCACAAGTGCTGGAGTCGGTTAAGAATCTTGATGTTGTCTGTTTTGATAAAACCGGCACTCTGACCGAGGGTAAGTTTAAAATAACGCAGCGCAAAGACTATATTGATAGCGAAGAAATCAATCGTCTTGCCGCAGGCCTTGAGGCTTTTTCCGAGCATCCTCTGGCAGTGCCGTTAAAACAACTGACATTGAAGCCTCATAAGTTTGCAGCCCAGGTTCATAATACTCCCGGCTCAGGCTTAGAGGTTAAAGCTGCGGATAATGAACAGTATCGTATCGGCAGCCCGGCTTTTATCCGGGAGTGGCACCCGGATACTGAATTAGACGACACCTACACTGTGGTATTGGCTAACCAACATCAAATATTAGCGCAGTTTAGAATAGAAGATGATATTCGCAGCGATGCCAAACAAACGATAGAACAGCTTCAGGCACAAGGAATACGGACCATTCTTGTTAGTGGTGATAGTCGGTCACGGGTTCAGGATATGGCTGAGAAAATGGCTATAGAAGAAGCTTATAGCGAGCAAAAGCCTGAACAAAAGTTGGCATTAATTAAAAGCCTGCAAGCAAACGGACATATCGTATGGATGGTCGGAGACGGGCTTAATGATGGGCCGGTTTTAGCACAATCGCATTTATCGATGACTTTTGCGAATGCCTCTGATCTTGCAAAAACCGCCGCTGACGTCGTTATTTTATCCGAACAACTGACCAGTGTCGGCGAGGTTATTCGAAGTGCCCGCCAATCACATGTTATTATGCGTCAGAACTTTACTTGGGCAGTGCTATACAATACCGCGATACTGCCGGTTGCCGCGTTTGGGTTTATTGCTCCCTGGGCGGCAGCTTTAGGTATGTCGCTAAGTTCATTGTTGGTCATTGCCAACTCGCTGAGGTTATATCGCGAATGAGTGTTATTTATGCCCTAATTCCTGTTGCCATTATTTTCGTCATTATTGCCGTTATTGTATTTTTTTGGGCGGTTAAATCTAATCAGTTCGAAGACATTGAACGTGAAGGAATGAGAATCCTGTTGGATGATGACGAAGAGCAGGTGAATAAAAAGGATAAAAAGGACAACAACGGTAACGATGACAAATAACGCTGATGTTCTCACTGCATTTATTATGGGACTGGCCGGTGCCGGCCACTGTCTGGCCATGTGTGGCGGTATAGCCAGCGCCATTGGGGTGCAAAATCGTCTCTCGAATATTGTGCTGTACAACCTTGGCCGGATGTTGTCGTACATTATTTTAGGTGCCATTGTCGGTGGGGCCATAGCCTTGATTGCCCCCGACTCTCCGCATACAACAAAAGTATTACGCTGGTTGGCGGTGGTTTTTCTGCTGGCATTAGGTCTTTACTTTACCGGCTGGTGGCCGGTTTTAACTAAACTTGAGCAGGCAGCGAAACCAGTTTGGCAACAGATAAAACGACTGGCTCCTAACCAACAGCAAAACTCAACAGTAGCCAGCCGGGCTGCGGTTCTATTGGCTGGAGCCGTATGGGGTTGGCTACCCTGCGGTCTGGTCTATAGCGCCTTAAGTTACGCGGCAATTAGTGGCAGTGCCGCCGGCGGAGGGCTAATTATGGCGGCTTTTGCTATCGGTACTTTTCCCGCGATGATTGGCGCCGGTTACTTCAGCCATTCTATGCGCGCGATCCTGCAAGCACAGGGCTTCAGAACTGCGATTGGCGTGTTATTGATTATTTACAGCCTGTGGACCGCCCTCACCTTAGTTCGTCACTATTTTAATTAGGCACTGGCGCGTAACTGAGCTAACCTTATTATCAGGACTAACGGCATAAACAAAGGGTATAAATATGGACGCTTTTCGACACGTTTTAGTAGTTGTTGATCCCGCCGACGAACAACATAAAGCCATTAACAGAGCCTTGCACATGGCGCGCTTAAGCGATGCCCGGCTAACACTCTTCTTATCGATATATGATTTTTCTTACGAAATGACCACCATGCTCTCGAGCGAAGAGCGTGACACTATGCGCGCTAATTTAATAGCCGATCGCAAAGCCTGGTTAACCGACTTATTGGCCGATTATGACACTGTTGACGTAAGAATCGACCTGGAAGTGGTATGGCATAACCGCCCTTTTGAAGCGATTATTGAAACGGCGATAAAACATCAGCACGATTTAATTGTTAAGGGCACACAGGTTACGTCCAGTATTCAGAATTTGTTGTTTACTCCAACCGATTGGCACTTGTTGAGGAAAGCACCCTGTGCCGTGTTATTAGTCAAAGAACATGCCTGGCCACAGCATGGCCAAATTATTGCTGCGGTGCATAGTGGCTCCGACGAAGCTCACCATGACAAGCTTAATGTTCGTATTATCGAACATGCGGAGACCATGAGTAAGGTGCTTAAAGCAAGTGTTCATTTAGTGAATGCGTATCCTGGGGCTCCGGTCAACGTGGCTGTTGAGATCCCTGAATTTGATGTTACCCAATACACCGAAGAGCTACAAAACCATCACCAAAATAAAATGCGCGAGCTGGGACGGCGTTTCGATATCCCAATAAAGCAGCAGCATGTCGCACAGGGGCTACCCGAACAGGTTATTCCTGACTTCTCTGAAAAACTGGACGCTGAGTTGGTGGTGATTGGTACCATTGGTCGCACTGGCCTGACTGCTGCGTTATTAGGTAACACAGCAGAACATGTTCTCGAGCGTTTGAATTGCGATGTGTTAGCACTGAAGCCAGAAGACTTTGTTAGTCCTCTGGCCTAACTTAAGCTGCAAAATCGCATTTTGCCCACTGCGATGACTCGGGTATAATCGCTGGCTCCACAGATGTGGGTATGTTGAGTTAACGGGTATGGTGCTATGACGGCAGTAACAGCAGAAAAAGATTACAATTTTAATAAGCTACAAAAGCGTATCCGTCGCGAGACCGGTAAGGCCATCGAAAAATTTGGCATGATCGAAAGCGGCGACAAAATAATGGTCTGTCTGTCGGGTGGTAAGGACAGTTATACGCTGTTAGATACCCTACTTTACTTACAGCGGGTCGCACCGATTAAGTTTCAGCTGGTTGCGGTTAATCTGGACCAAAAACAGCCGGGCTTTCCCGAACATGTATTACCCGAGTATCTACAACAGCTTGGTGTGGATTATCAGATTGTCGAAGAAGACACCTACAGCATTGTTAAAGATAAGATTCCTGAAGGAAAAACTACCTGCTCTCTGTGTTCACGGCTACGCCGTGGTATTTTGTATAAGACAGCAAAGCGTTTAGGTGCGACTAAAATCGCCTTGGGTCATCATCGCGATGATATGATCGAAACCATGTTCCTGAATCTGTTTCATGGCGGAAAGTTAAAATCAATGCCACCTAAGCTGGTCAGCGACAATGGCGAGCATGTCGTTATTCGTCCGTTGGCTTTTTGTCGTGAGAAAGATATTGCGCTTTATGCCGAGGCGCAGCAATTTCCAATTATTCCCTGTAATTTGTGTGGCTCCCAGGAAAACCTGCAACGCAAGCAAATAAAAGCGATGCTCAACCAATGGGATAAGCAGTCTCCGGGGCGGATTGAGAGCATCTTTACTGCCATGCAAAATGTGACGCCGTCACATCTGGCTGATGCCAGTTTGTTCGATTTTAAATCGGTGATTGCGACCGGTGAAGCTGACGACAATGGTGATTGGGCTTTTGATGTCCCTCCGTTGCCTGCCGAAGATACAAAAAAAGGGCCGACCAGCGACCCTTCTAAAGCGATTAAAATTACCCAGATTGCTTAGTTGGCTGCTTGCGTTTCATCCAACTGCTCTTTAACCGCCTGCACTATCGGGCGGTTAACCCGGATCATAGCTTGTAACTCTTCGATGTATTCATCACCGCGTTCAGAGTAACTACCAAGCCCTTCAACCAGCTCTACTGCTTTTAGTTCCTGCTCACGTAAACGCTTTTGTTCACGCAGCAGCCTTAAGTCAGCATATGGTGGGTGGGTATTGATGTTACGCATGTAGCTACGGATTGACTGGTTAACTGAGTCAAATTTTGCTACCTCGTAAATTTGACCTTCCGGGCGCTGACCGGGAACGATACCGCAGCCTTCACGGAAGCACCATTGGCCGAATAAGTTTAACCCCTGCCGCGCAAACCGGGAGGTCCCCCAGGCTGATTCATTCGCCGCCTGAACCAGTACCATCATTTCCGGGACGATGTCGATACGACGCTTTAAAACGTCGAATACCTGTTCGTTGTCAAGGCTAGGGTCTACTTCATAGTGCTTAATCAGCTGTGCAAGTTGTTGCCTATCGGCATCATTAAGCATGTTCTGCTCAGCCCTTTCTTCAATCTCTAAAACTTTTGCACGGGTATGCAATAAACGCAGATTTTCAGCTTCAATCAGCGGCAACAGATAGGCAAAAAACTCGGATTTTTTTTCACGCGAATTGGTAATTTCTGAAAAGTCCGGTAGCTCGTCGTAAACCCCTACTTTAGGAATTGGAGGCAGGCCTTCTACCTCAACGACGGCTGGCTCGGCGGGTTTGAAATCCACAGTAAAAGGCACAATAAGGAAAGCGAGACTAACCGCAATAAACAATACAATAAATAATACACGCATTCTTCGAATCTCCTACGCCGTCCAGGGCTTGTTGTCATCGTCTTTGGGATGTTCCTGATCAAGATTAACGGTTACCCCGACTATATCCTTGTAAACGACACCGACTAAATTAAAGATCAGCGGTATGATGTATACTAATGGAATACCAAACATCAGCAAGCTCAGTATAATCAGGCCAGTGATTATCAGCATTAAAGTTACAAACGCGGGCAACTTGTAGTTAATAATCCGAATAGAATAGAAGATAGCGTTAAGCGGTGTAATTCCTCGCTCGGCCACCAGCGGCAAAGAAAAAACAAACACTGTGGTCAAGTAAACTTGCGCTAAGATACCAGCTACCGAATGCAGTTCGGATAACAGCAGGATACTTGACTGAGTAATTAAGCTGGTGATGACCAATGTCAGAATTAGCGGTCCGGCTTTACTAAAACCATTAAATATATCAACGGCTTTGGTCGGAATGTCGACACTGTGCCGTATCCCCATTAGTAACAAGCCCCCCCAAAATGGCGCACCAACGGCGGCACCAAATAGCGAAAGCGCCAGTACCGCCTGCTTCGACATTGGCTGATCTGGGTTCGAGAACTCTTCCAGCCAGGCGGCTGGTAGTACACTTACTGTAATAAAAGATACAATAATGAGTATTCCCATAAAGGCTAAAAAGCCCAGAAAAATAGGAACCCAATGTTTTTTCGTCAGCTCGAACGTCTGCTTAAACGCATCACTTAGGCTGAGCGTGTATTGGCCATTAACCGCATCATTTAAGTTACCACCAATGACCACTGTTTGTTGATTTTCGTTATTTGCTTGCATGAATACCTGTTAGGCTTGAAACACTCGCGCTATATAGTAGAGGATCTTAGCCCTTGATAACAATGAAAAGGAACAATTGATGAAACGGCCGATAAAAAAACGCGCGTCACGACCGCGCCCTGCCAACCCCAAACTAGTGGTATTTAATAAACCTTACGGGGTGCTTTCTCAATTTTCCGGGGAACCTGACGATGCGACTTTAAAGGACTGGATTCCGCACAATGAAGTCTACCCCGCAGGACGCCTTGATAAGGACAGTGAAGGGTTAATGCTGTTGACCAACGATGGCGTCTATCAAGCACGGCTAGCTAATCCTAAGTATAAAGTCTGGAAGACTTATTGGGTTCAGGTGGAAGGCGAACCTAGCGAAGACCAGCTTAAGCAATTGTGCAGTGGCGTTGAACTTAAAGACGGCATGACTCGTCCGGCTGAGGTATTTGCCATGCCTGAGCCTAATAACCTATGGCCACGTAATCCTCCTGTACGAGAGCGTCAATCTGTTCCTGATAGCTGGTTGTGCATCCGTATTCGTGAGGGAAAAAACCGGCAGGTACGCCGTATGACAGCACACGTTGGGTTACCGACTCTACGGTTAATTCGGGCCCAGGTGGGTCCTTATAAATTAGCCACTTTGCAACCCGGAGAATGGCGTGAAGAGCCGCCGGTGTGGTAGAATACGCGCCAATTATTAGGTTGATGATAAAGGTAGCAAGTAACCGATGACAGACAGTGTCCCCAGCCCAGCCAGCAAAAAAGTCATTGTCGGTATGTCCGGCGGTGTCGATTCGTCCGTTTCCGCTTATCTGTTAAAACAGCAAGGATACATCGTCGAAGGCTTGTTCATGAAGAATTGGGAAGAAGACGACTCCGACGAATATTGTGCTGCCGCAGAAGATCTAGCTGACGCAGAGAAGGTGTGCGAGACACTGGGAATAGAGCTGCACACGGTTAATTTCGCGGCCGAGTATTGGGATAACGTGTTCGAGCACTTTCTACAAGAATACAAAGCTGGCCGTACGCCTAATCCCGATATCATGTGTAATAAAGAAATCAAATTTAAAGCCTTTCTGGAGTTTGCTGCAGAAGCTTTGGGTGCCGATTATATTGCTACCGGTCACTACGTCCGGCGTGCTTATGACGGCAAACAGTGGCAGTTATTGCGTGGTATCGATACCAATAAAGACCAAAGCTATTTTCTCTACACGCTGAGCCACGAACATATTGCTCAAACTCTGTTTCCGGTCGGTGAGCTGGAAAAGCCAGAAGTACGCCGAATAGCCGAGCAGCAAGGCTTGGTTACGGCGGGTAAAAAGGATTCAACCGGAATTTGCTTTATTGGTGAACGTAAATTTAAAGACTTCTTACAACAATATTTACCGGCGCAACCTGGCGATATCGAATCCGTCGATGGCGAAGTGCTGGGGCAACATGAAGGCTTAATGTATCACACCATTGGTCAACGAAAAGGGCTTCATATCGGCGGTTTAGCGGAAGCTTCCGACGATCCTTGGTATGTGGTGGATAAGGATGTTGAGCGTAACGTTTTGCTAGTAGCTCAAGGCAAAGATCACCCGCGCTTATACGCTAATGGGTTAATTGCAGGTCAGCTGCATTGGGTGGATCGCAAACAGCCGTTAACCAGTTTTAAATGCGTGGTAAAGACGCGTTACCGGCAACAAGATATCGCCTGCCGGCTTGAACCCTTAGCCGATGGTCAAGTAAAAGTGCTGTTTGATGAGCCGGTTGCGGCAGTAACCCCTGGTCAGTCAGCGGTATTCTATTTGGACGAGGTGTGCCTCGGTGGTGGTATTATCGAACGTCGGCTCACTGATTTTGAGGTTAAGCTATGAACGACTGGCAGCAAAGAGTATTAGCGCTGTCAGGCATGGCGCTCAGTGCAGCCGCAGTACAGCAACTTGCTCGTTCCGGGCAAGTGCTGCATGACACCGTAACCGATACGCTGGTTAACAGTGTGCTAAATTTACAACCTGACTCAACACTGGACGTATACGGGTCGGTAGAAGCCATCCGGCCGGGGTTAAAAACGCTAATCCAGCAAATGGGGAATAGTCAGCAAAAAGATTTGGAACTAACTCGTTATATGGTTGGGATGATCCACTTGTCCCGCCGTTTGCTGTCCAAAGATGAAAGTATGAATCAGCTTGCTAAACGGCTTGAGCAAGTTAACCGGCAGTACAATGAGTTTGGTTTTGAGCGCTATCGCATATTACAAAGTCTGGCAGGTATCTATCGTGAACTGATCAGCCCACTGGGGCAGCCTATTCGGATTAATGGTAACCCGACTTATTTAAAAACCGATGCCAACCAATACCACATTCGTGCTTTGTTGCTGGCTGGAGTGCGCAGTGCGGTATTGTGGCAACAAGTCGGCGGTAAACGCAGACACTTTTTGCTGTCGCGCAAACGAATGCTGGATACGGCCCAACAATTATCTCGCGCTGCTTAGTGCTTGAAGAATTACACTTAATTTAATCTTAAACGTTAAGCTTTTTACCTGGAGAACGACATTATGCTGCCATTTTCAACCCTCACTGCCCTGTCGCCGGTCGACGGGCGTTATGCCAATAAAGTAGAAGCGTTACGCCCAATTTTTAGTGAGTATGGCCTAATTAAATTTCGTGTCATCGTCGAAGTTCGCTGGCTGCAACGATTAGCACAAGAGCAGGCGATTCAAGAAGTTCCCAGCTTGAGCCAGGAAGCTAACGCGGTACTTGATGATATTGTAGAAAATTTCGGTGTGGCCGATGCGGAACGAGTTAAAGAAATTGAAAGCACTACCAACCACGATGTAAAAGCCGTCGAATATCTATTGAAAGAAAAAGTTGCTGGCCATCCTGAGCTGGCGAAAGTATCTGAGTTTATTCATTTTGCCTGCACTTCGGAAGACATCAACAACCTCTCCCATGGATTAATGATAACTACCGCTCGCGATCAAGTGTTAGTTCCAGTAATGCAGCAATTGGTCGATCTGGTAAAAAGCAAAGCTAAAGAATATAAATCCGTTGCTATGATGGCTCGAACTCATGGACAGCCTGCTACTCCGACTACTATGGGTAAAGAGTTTGCCAACGTCGCGGTGCGGTTACAACGCCAATTGGATCAGCTCAAAATGGTTCGCGTAATGGGCAAAATTAATGGTGCCGTCGGCAACTATAATGCGCACTTAGCGGCCTACCCTAATGTTGACTGGCATGGGCTTTCGGAGCAATTTGTCAGCAGTCTGGGCTTAGAATGGAATGCCTATACCACGCAGATTGAACCACACGATTATATCGCAGAATTCTTTGATGCGGTGGCACGATTCAACACGGTACTGACTGACTTTGATCGTGACGTTTGGGGCTATATCGCCCTCAACCACTTTAAGCAAAAAACCGTCGCTGGCGAAGTGGGCTCTTCGACTATGCCGCACAAAGTAAACCCGATAGATTTTGAAAACTCCGAGGGTAACCTGGGCATTGCTAATGCCGTAATGACGCATTTGGCGCAAAAATTACCGATTTCACGTTGGCAGCGAGACCTAACCGACTCTACCGTATTACGTAACTTAGGCGTCGGTGTTGCACATGCTGTTATCGCTTATCATGCCAGCTTGAAAGGCTTGAGTAAGCTGGAAGTTAATGAAGCAGTGTTAGCCAAGGAGCTGGACTCTAACTGGGAGTTACTGGCTGAGCCTGTACAAACCGTTATGCGTCGTTATGGGGTTGAAAAGCCCTATGAAAAATTAAAAGAATTGACCCGCGGTAAGCGTATTACCCCAGCCGATCTGGCAAGTTTTATTGATAAGCTGGACGTACCTCAGGCCGCTAAAGATGAAATGAAAGCATTGTCACCGGCAACTTATATTGGCCGCGCTGAAGAATTTGTGGATGAATTATCGTGAAGCTTAATACTGACGTATTTCAACGACAACAATTCCTGAAGAAGCAGTGGCAACAGCAGCCCTGCTTATTTCGTCAAGGGTTTGCCCAATTTGACGATTTGATTGAACCAGAGATCCTTGCCGGATTAGCGATGGAAGAAGGCGTTGATGCGCGTGTTGTTCAACATTCTATCGCGGAGAAGCAGAATGAGGGTTGGTTGGTACAGCACGGGCCGTTTACCGACTACGAGCAATTTGGTGAAGCTGACTGGACCTTGTTAGTTCAGTCTGTGAACGAATGGCTGCCACAGGTTGGCGAGTTACTCACAGCCTTTGATTTTCTGCCAGAATGGCGCATTGACGACGTTATGGTCAGCTTTTCATGTGAAGGCGGTGGTGTTGGTCCACACCTGGATCAATATGATGTTTTTATTATCCAGGGGGCTGGCCGACGCCGCTGGAAAGTAGGCTCACGTCAACAAATGACTAGTTATCAGCCGTGCGACGACCTGACCTTAGTTAAAGAGCCTTTTGAAGCCGTGATAGATGAAGTTTTAGAGCCCGGAGATGTACTTTATATCCCTGCTGGCTGCCCCCATGACGGTGTCGCTTTGGAACCGTCGGTAAACTATTCAGTTGGTTTTCGTGCACCCTCGCAGGCTGAGTGGCTAATGCAAGTCGCTGATCAAGCGCTACAAACTGAACAACTAACGACGCGTTATCAGGATCCCGATTTAAGCCAACAGCCGTCGAGCTATCAAGTTACTGAGCTAGAGTTAACTCACTGCAAGCAGCTATTAACCGAGTCGCTCAACAGTTCGGTAATTGATGACCTTTTATTGCGGGTCATGTCGCAAAGTAAACGCGCGTTAGTCGAACCGGAATTACCTTATGCAGCCGAGCAAGTGAATGATCTGCTGTTGCAACCAAACGCTCTGGTCGGCAGAACACCCGGCGCTCGCTGGCTTTATAGTGAGCCGCATAATGCCTTTTACGCTAATGGCGAATGTTACCCGATTACGGAACAAACCCGGTCGCTGGCACATGCACTGGCCAAAACCCAGCAAGAAGTCCCGGCAGTCGAATTAGAGGCTTACGTTAACTCGGATAAAACGCGCGAGTTGATGTCAGAATTACTTAACCAAGGCACGTTTCAGCTTTTTTTGGAGAGTGATTAGCAGTTTACGTTAACTGTAAACTAGAGTTGCTAAACAGCTGTTTGAATCGATAGTTTTATTTAATCCTTAAAGTAGCGCAGCCCCTGCCATGATGGTAATGTGCGCGCAATTTCTAGAACCAATAAGGAAGGAAATTCATGTCTCTATTTGAGCATCCTGAATTTGATCACCATGACGAAGTGGTATTTTGTCACGACGAAGAATCTGGCCTAAAAGCCATTATTGCTGTACACGATACGACTCTCGGTCCAAGCCTTGGCGGTACTCGCCTGTGGAATTACGGCTCATCATCCGAGGCATTAACGGATGTGCTTCGTTTATCCCGCGGAATGACCTATAAAAGTGCTATGGCAGGCTTGCCTTTGGGCGGCGGTAAAGCCGTTATTATTGGTGATGCAAAGACCATCAAGAGTGACAAGTTGTTCCGTGCTTACGGTCGTTTTATTAACTCTCTTGGCGGCAAATATATAACCGCGGAAGACGTTAATATTCGCACCAGTGACATTGACATTGTCGCACAGGAGACTCAGCACGTTGCAGGTACTGCCGATAAAGCGGGTGACCCGTCACCACATACGGCTTTAGGTACCTATTTGGGTCTTAAAGCAGCAGCAAAGCACCGCTTAGGAAGTGATGATCTTAACGGTGTTAAAATCGCGATTCAGGGCCTGGGCTCTGTCGGCTATGGCTTTGCGAAGTATTGTCACGACGACGGCGCTGAGTTGATAGTCAGTGACATCAATGAGGAAGCATTAGAGCGCGCGAAGAACGAATTCGGAGCAACCGTTGTTGGTCTGGACGAAATCTACTCAGTTGATGCAGATGTTTATGCGCCATGTGCATTAGGTGCGACCATTAACGATGACACCTTAAAGCAGTTGAAGTGCAAGATCATTGCCGGTAGCGCGAACAATCAGCTGGCAACCCCTCAACACGATAAAGTGGTTAAGGACATGGGGATACTGTATGCCCCCGATTACGTCATCAATGCTGGCGGCGTTATCCACGTCTGTTCGGAGGCGACTAATATGTCGTTGGAAGAGACTGAAAAACGTGTGCGCGATATCTATAACACATTAGATAAGTTATTTGCCCGGGCTAAAGATGAAGACCGCCCGACCGGCGAATTGGCTGACCAAATGGCGCGCGAGATTATCGCTAACGCCAAATAAGACTTAGTCAAAACAACTTAAAATGACTTCAAGCGGGTGTCTCACCCGCTTTTCTTCCAACCGCTTGATTTGCGAGCGACATGAAAAACCGGTCGCCACAATGCCACTACTGCCATAGGCGTCAATCGCTTGTTTCCAGCCCATCTGGTAAAGCGCCCGGCTCTCTTGCTGGTTCTCTCGTTCATGACCAAAAGTGCCCGCCATCCCACAACAACCAACATTAACCACATCCAGCTTTAACCCAAAAGAAGCAAACAGCTGTTGCCAGTGTCTAGCCGACTCAGGAATAAAGCTCTGCTCTGTGCAATGCATCAACAAGCCATAACTACGACTCGACGTCTCTGCCATCGGTGAGAGTGGCTTACCTTCAAACCATTCAGCCACAGTTTTTACCGAAAGAGCCCCTGCTTTTTCACCTAGAGCTTGTTGATATTCGTCGCGAAAAACTAATGCGGTTGAGGTGTCCACGCCGACTAATTCAATGCCGTTTTCACACAACGGTAGCAATTGTTCAGCGACTCGTTCCGCAGTCTGTTGAAAGTCAGCCAGATAACCTTTTACGTGTTGCGCTTTTCCGTGGCCTTTAAAGGGTAATAAAACGGGCGTATACCCAAGCCGTTTAACCAAGGCGGCAAAAGCTTCGACCACTTCAGCCTCATAAAAGCTGGTAAACGGGTCCTGTACGATGACCACCCAATACTCCCGCTGCTGCGGATCGGTTGCCAGTATTTGCTCGGTATCTAAGATATCAAAACCTTGACGGCGCCAACGAGAATCCAGGCTTGGTGTGGAGAACTGAGGCGTATCGACATAGCCGACCACGCTGCTTAGAACAGCCTGAGACAACCGGTTATTAGTGACTAGATTAGTTAATCTGGGCAGCTTAGCCCCCAGCGGTGCCGAGGTTTCTATATTTTTTACCAGCCAATCTTTAAGGGGACGCGAATAGCGGCTGTAATAGTGCTCTAAAAACCTTGCACGGAAGGTTGGAACGTCGACACTGACCGGACATTGATTCGTGCAGGCTTTGCAAGCAAGGCACTTATCCATGGATTGTTTTACTTCGTGACTAAAGTCATTCTTGCTGCGCCAGTGGTTTACCCAACGACGTAACATAGAAGCTCGTTGGCGCGGAGAATGACTTGCATCAAAACCTGCATTTGAATTAAGCCTCAACCACTCCCGCATAAGTGAGGAACGACCTTTCGGCGAAAGCCGGCGATCACCGCTTACCTTAAAGCTCGGGCACATCACTGCTTTGGTATCGTAATTAAAACACAAGCCGTTACCGTTACAATCCATTGCATTACGATAACTATCGCGAGTTTCAACGGGAATCTGGCGATCGTAATAGCCGCGTTTAGTCGCATCGACCGAGACCAATTGGTGCTCACCATTAAGCGGCGTGCATATTTTACCAGGGTTTAATTGGTTAAACGGATCAACGGCGGTTTTTAGCTTGCGTAGCTCGGTAAATAGCTGCTCTCCAAAAAATTCTGGCGCATACTCTGAGCGATACCCTTTGCCGTGCTCGCCCCACATTAGGCCCCCATACTTCGCTGTTAGGGCGGCCACTTTATCGCTAATTTCCCGCAGTAATGTTTCGTCTTTAGGTTCGGTTAAATCGAGTGCTGGACGCACATGCAAGACCCCCGCATCAGCGTGGCCGAACATTCCATAGTCGAGTCCGGCATCGTCTAATAACTGTCTGAACTCTATAATAAAATCAGCCAGTTTATTGGGAGGAACCGCGGTATCTTCAGCGAAAGCTACTGGTTTTCGGCGGCCCTTAGTTGCACCAAGCAAGCCCACCGATTTTTTACGCATCGCGTAAATTTTCTGAATACTTTCCAGGTCATCACAAATTTGATAACCGATCACACCTTGGTTATCTTTGCTTTTAATCAGCTTATCCAGACGTTGGCATAGCTGTTTAACCTTTTGCCTATTTTCACCGGCGTCAATGTTGGCGAATTCAACCATGTTAATGCCATTCATGGTGTGGCCTTCAACATCGGTCATCAGCGGCTTTACCGAATGCCAAATAATATCCTGGCGGGCTAAATTCAAAACTTTGCTGTCGATGGTTTCGACTGAAGTAGCCTGCGCTTCCACTAAGAAAGGTGCATTATTCAAGGCAGCCTGAAAGTCACTGTACTTTACGTTAACCAACGTACGGTATTTAGGGATCGGCGTAATATTCAGCCGGGCTTCGGCCACAAACCCTAACGTTCCCTCTGAACCGGCTATTAAGCGTGATACATCCAGTGTGTTATGTTCGGGATCATAGGTATTTTTGAGGTCGTAACCGGTAAGAAACCGGTTCAGCGCAGGGAATTTCTGCTCTATTTGCTCGCGGTAACCGATACAACTATCAAGTGCCTGCCGGTATAACCGTCCTACCACACCCTCTTGCTGGCTGATTTCCTGAGCTTGTTGTAGCGAGACAGGTCGACTGTCCATGGTTTCGCCACCGACTAAAACAGTCGACAAACCCAGTATGTGGTCACTGGTTTTGCCATATACCAGCGATCCCTGCCCTGATGCATCTGTATTGATCATACCACCCAATGTGGCGCGGTTACTGGTAGACAGATCGGGTGAGAAAAAATAGCCATGAGGTTTTAGCGCATCATTCAGCTGATCTTTAATTACTCCGCCCTGAACTCTGACCCAGCCTTGCTCAACATTTACTTCTAGCACGCGGTTCATGTGACGACTCATATCGACCACCAGTCCCGGTGTTAACGACTGACCGTTAGTGCCGGTTCCGCCACCCCGAGGGGAAAACTGAACCGTTTGGTAGGCAGGCTCAGCAGCCAGTTTTAGCAGCTGCTGTAAATCGTTGGTCGTGCGAGGGTAAATAACCCCTTGAGGAAGTTGTTGGTAAACACTGTTGTCCGTGGCAGCAATCAAACGGCCACCGTAAGTAACATCGACATCTCCCGAAAAGCTTGTGCTGGATAATTCTTTTAAGAAGTCGCGGTATTCTTCAGGAAGACCGCTTTCAGCAACCAGTTTAGGGAGATGTGTCATATCGCTTACGTTTTCCTTTTTAGGTATTAGTACAATGCTTTACAGATTTTTTGCCAGATACATCCAGGTTTCGACCACTGTATCTGGATTCAACGATACTGAGTCGATACCATGCTCAACCAGCCAGGCCGCAAAATCCGGGTGATCGGAAGGACCCTGACCACAAATGCCAACATACTTACCGCGCTTTTTCGCCGTCTGAATTGCCATTGCCAGCATTTTCTTAACAGCTTCGTTACGCTCATCGAATAAATGAGCGATTACGCCTGAATCACGGTCCAGGCCGAGTGTTAGCTGGGTCAAATCGTTAGAGCCAATTGAGAAGCCATCGAATATATCAAGGAACTCATCAGCTAACAGCGCGTTCGATGGTAGCTCACACATCATGATAACACGAAGCCCGTTTTCGCCCTGTTTGAGCCCCTGCTCTGCCAGTAGTTCTATAACTTTACGGCCTTCTTCGAGAGTACGTACGAATGGGATCATAATTTCGACATTGGTCAGTCCCATGTCATTGCGTACCCGTTTAATGGCTTCACACTCCAGTGCGAAGCAATCTCTGAATTCTTCAGATATATAACGTGACGCTCCGCGGAAGCCCAACATTGGATTTTCTTCGTCCGGTTCGTACTGACTGCCGCCAATTAGGTTGGCGTATTCATTCGATTTAAAGTCTGACATCCGCACGATGACACGCTCTGGCGAAAAAGCAGCTCCCAAAGTGGCAATGCCCTCGGTAAGCTTAGTCACATAGTACTCGCGTGGACT
Organism: Pseudomonadota bacterium; assembly: GCA_051746345.1. Lineage (GTDB taxonomy): Bacteria > Pseudomonadota > Gammaproteobacteria > Enterobacterales > Alteromonadaceae > Idiomarina. The sequence continues at coordinate 58,003 of JBNJEZ010000005.1, read as the reverse complement.
GGAGTAGCCAGCCATCATACCGCGGATAGTCGCTTGTAATTCGTCGCTCTGCTCATCGAAATTCAATAACGCCTTAGGGTGAACACCGATCATTCGGTTGATAATAAACTCAAGTCGAGCTAAACCAATACCGGCATGTGGCAAGCTGGCGAAATCAAATGCGCGATCCGGATTGCCGACGTTCATCATAACTTTCATCGGTAAATCAGGCATTTTATCAACAGCTGTGGAAGTAACATCAAATTCGAGTTCGCCATCGTATATGTAGCCAGTGTCACCCTCTGCACAGGACACGGTGACTTTACGCCCATTACTAATCAATTCGTCGGCGTTACCACAGCCAACCACCGCAGGGATACCTAGTTCACGCGCAATGATAGCAGCGTGACAGGTTCTACCCCCACGATTAGTGACAATCGCTGCAGCGCGTTTCATCACCGGTTCCCAGTCTGGGTCGGTCATATCGGTCACTAACACATCGCCGGGCTGTACTTTGTCCATTTCACTGATATCGTTAAGTACTTTCGCAACGCCAGCGCCAATACGCTGACCAATTGCCCGACCTTCGCAGACAACTTCGCTTTTATCTTTCAATGCAAAGCGTTCTATTGCTTGACCTTTTTGGTTTGAACGTACAGTTTCTGGGCGCGCCTGAACAATATATAACTTGCCATCAATACCGTCTTTGGCCCATTCGATATCCATTGGCCGACCATAATGCTGCTCAATAATAACAGCTTGCTTAGCCAGCTCCTCGACTTCCTCGTCAGTTACTGAGAAAGACAGAGCTTTTGAGGCATTAACATCTTCTATCAGGGTTTGTTTACCATGCGCCCGATCTTCGGAAAAAATCATCTGTATTTGTTTGCTGCCCAGGTTACGGCGCAAAACAGCAGGTCGCTTAGCAGCCAGTGTTGGTTTATGAACGTAAAACTCATCTGGGTTTACGGCGCCCTGTACAACCATTTCGCCCAGCCCGAACGAGGACGTAACAAACACCACGTCATCAAATCCTGACTCAGTGTCAATGGTAAACATAACACCAGAAGAAGCGATGTCACTGCGCACCATTCGTTGTACTCCGGCTGACAACGCAACACCACGATGATCGTAGCCCTGGTGAACCCGGTACGAAATAGCTCGATCGTTAAATAGTGAGGCAAATACGTGCTTAATAGCTTCCATCACGGCATCCAGACCACGCACGTTCAGGAAGGTCTCTTGCTGTCCGGCGAATGAGGCATCCGGCATATCCTCAGCCGTCGCCGAGCTGCGTACCGCAAAGCTGAACTCATCATTATCTTCGCTGAGTTGCGAAAACGCAGACTTAATTGCCTGCTCAAATTCCGGTTGGAACGGCGTATCGATGATCCACTGGCGTATCTTTTGGCCAGCCGCGGTCAGCGCTCTGACATCGTCGACATCCAGTTGATCGAGCAATTCATGGATACGGTCGTTTAACCCACTTTGCTCAAGAAACTGATTGTACGCATCAGCGGTAGTGGCAAAGCCACCAGGCACTTCTACGCCAGCTCCAGCCAGGTTGCTGATCATTTCGCCCAGAGAGGCGTTTTTTCCGCCTACCCGGTTCACGTCATTCATGCCAAGCTGTTGATACCACAATACGTATTCTTGCACGTCACTGTCCTCAAAATTTTGTCGATGGAGGTGAAAGTGCTGGATATTTTACACTTTGCAGTCGAACAAGTTAATATCTGTCTACAGATTAAAAAAATTAAAAGCGTAAACTATGCGTACAGCGTTTTATGTTTCCGACGGAACAGCCCTCACCGCGGAAGCTTTTGGACATGCACTGTTGTCCATGTTTCCGGTCGAATTTCAGCACACAACCCTGCCTTTTATCGATAGTGAAGATAAAGCCGAGCAAGTGTGCCGGCAAATTAACCAGGCGTTTGAGAAGGATGGAGAACCGCCATTAATATTTCATACTTTCGTCAACGAAAAACTAAAACAAAAAGTGGTTAATTGTGGTGGTATTTCTTATGACTTTTTGGACCAATTTGTGGGCTCAGTAGCTCAGCAGATTGGGGTACAAGCGGAACCGAAAACTCATCGTACCCATGGCGTTCATAAAAATTACAATTTCCGTGTTGATGCTATTAATTACGCATTAGATAACGATGATGGAAAAAAACTGAATCAACTGGATCAAGCTGATATTATTTTGGTGGGTGTGTCCCGAACCGGGAAAACTCCAACCAGCCTCTACTTAGCGTTGCAATATGGTATTAAAGCAGCCAATTACCCAATTACCGACGATGATGATTTTGAACATCTGGATTTGCCTAAAGAGTTAAAGTTACAGCGTCATAAATTGTTTGGTTTGACCTTAGACCCACAGCGACTGCACGAAATTCGCAGCCAACGCCGACAAGGTAGCCGATATGCATCCATGCAGCAGTGTCAGTTTGAATTAAGGGAAGTTGAAAAGCTTTATCGGAAAGAGGCTGTGCCGTTTATTAACTCAACGCATTTTTCAGTGGAAGAGATCGCCGCCAAAATACTCGCTAAAACAAATCTGCAGCGGCGTCGTTACTGACGCTCACTGCAGATGCTTCAATCAAAGAATGGTTAGCTAGCGTTAGTGCTTTCGAAAATTTTATCCGCAGAAGCAGCGACAAAGCCACTATACAGCTTACCATCTTCAGTTTTATAACGTTTCGCGAACTCATAAAAGCAAGATGGAATTTCGACCGTTTGATCGCTAAAGGCAACCGGATGCCGATCGGCCATCGTTGAAGACTGCTCCAGACATACCTCCGGAGAACCTTTAATCTCGCCACCTGAGGTATTTAGTCGAAAGCCTTCTTGCTTCAAGGCTTCATTAACCTGCTCTAGTGAGTCATAACCGGGTAATTGATTTACGCTAACAGTGAAGTGATTGGCGCAGAAGCCAAAAGCTGACATCCAGGCTGCATACTCACTTTCTTCAAGCAGTTCCAGATAATCCGCGTGGCTGACCGACCAATGGGTACCGGAGTACAAAAACTCATCTTTATCAACTAAAGCCGGGTCAACTTGCTCGACCATTGCCTTAACTTTTTGCTGTAAAGAATCACTAAATTCTTCGGTCATCAATTCGCTGATGAAAACTTTAGGCAAGCTCGGATCTTCATGTTCAAAGTGCTTTGCACGAAGTTTTTTCGCTTCGAAGTGGTAATCACCACCTTCCTTGTAACCTAATGCCAAAAAATGTTGTGCCAGAGCTTCTAAACGCACAGGAGCGACATCAAAGGTACGAAACGCTACATGATCATTAACGATCTCGTGCCCTTTACCCAGTACTTGATGTACTTTAGGTGCAGACGGGGTACGTGAAATATAATCCTGCCACAACCGCTCAAACAACTGCTCTACTTGCAAAGACATGAAAACTGAATCCTTTTACTACTTATAAGTGACATCTAGCCGTGACCATTGCGAGCTGCGCGCAATGACTCGGCCACCAAAAACGCCAATTCTAACACCTGGTCGGCGTTAAGTCTTGGATCGCACTGCGTCCGATAACGGCTGGATAAATCCGACTCACTAATTTGATAAGCACCGCCGGTACATTCAGTGACATCCTCGCCGGTCATTTCCAGGTGTATGCCACCAGCGTATGTGCCCTCTGCCTGATGCACCGCAAAGAATTGACGCAATTCCTTGTGAATCGCATCAAAGTTACGAGTTTTCAGGCCATTATCAGCTTTGGTGGTATTACCGTGCATCGGGTCGCTCGACCAAACCACGTGCCGGCCCTCTGCTTTAACTCGGCGGGCAAGTTCTGGTAGCTTGCCGGCTAGGTTGTCAGCACCCATGCGAGTAATTAGGGTAATCCTTCCCGCCTCGTTATCAGGATTTAAAACATCCAGTAACTGAATAAGTTCATCAGCAGGCATTGTTGGCCCTACTTTTACGCCTATGGGGTTATGGATGCCGCGCATAAACTCCACATGGGCGTGGTCCAGCTGACGGGTCCGCTCGCCAATCCAAATCATGTGTGCCGAACAGTCGTAAGGCAGCCCCGTTAGCGTATCGGTGCGCGTTAATGCCTGCTCGTACGGCAACAACAGCGCTTCATGGGAGGTAAACAGCTGAGTCTCATGCAAGGTTGCATTATTGTCTGCATTAATACCCAAAACTTCCATAAACTGCAGTGCTGACTGAATTTGTTCAGCCATTTGTTGATAACGTTCTTTTAATGGGTTTGCTGCCAGAAAGCCGAGATTCCACTTATGTACTTTATGCAGGTTCGCCAAGCCACCTTGCGCGAATGCGCGCAACAAGTTTAGGGTTGCTGCTGAGTGATGATAAGCCTTAAGCATTCGCTGCGGATCGGGTTGCCGGTCAGCCTCAGTAAACGCCATGCCGTTAATAATATCACCGCGATAACTGGGTAAGTTCACGCCATCAATGGTTTCTAAATCGCTGGAGCGCGGTTTTGCATATTGCCCCGCCATCCGCGCAACTTTGGTCACTGGACAAGAACCTGCAAAGGTCATCACAATGGCCATTTGCAAGATGACTTTAAAGGTATCGCGAATTTTAGGTGCATTGAAGTCACTGAAAGATTCAGCGCAATCGCCCCCTTGAAGCAAAAAACCGTTGCCTTGGCAAACGTCGGTTAATTGCGAACGTAGCGCTCGGATTTCTTCCGCAAATACCAGCGGTGGAAATTGACTCAGTTCTTGTTCAACCTGTTTAAGTTGCTGTGGATCAGCGTAGTTAGGTTGTTGTTTTATTGGCTTTTCACGCCAACTGTGGGCGTTCCACTGGCTCATAACTGCGTATCCAGTCTAGGGTGATTAGGAATCATCAAATCTAACGGGGATAACGCCTAAAAGCAACGCTATCCCGGTGAATTTTATCAGTTATCGGCTAAATCGATTTTGCAATGCATGGATCCGTTCATCCAATGGCGGATGGCTCATGAATAGCTTGCTCAGACCACTGCGTTTACCATTAATCCCGAAAGCCAGCATCGAGCCCTCTAATTTTGATTCCTGGCCGCGCTTTAATCGCTCTAGAGCGGCAATCATTTTCTCTGCGCCAACTAAGCCTGCAGAGCCTGCGTCTGCCCGGAATTCGCGCTGCCGAGAGAACCACATAACAATAATGCTGGCAAACAGGCCAAACACCACCTCTAACGCCATGACAATACCAAAATACGCAAACGTACCCAGTCCGCCCTGCTGATTATTACCGCGCGTAGCGTTATTTATGGCCGAGGCAATCAAGCGGGCGAAGAACATCACAAAGGTATTCACTATACCCTGAATCAAAGTCATCGTTACCATATCACCGTTGGCGATATGACTAATTTCATGGGCAAGAACGGCTTCAACCTCTGCTTCATTCAAGGTATTCATTAACCCGGTGCTCACCGCTACTAATGATTTGTTCTTGCTCCGTCCTGTTGCGAACGCATTGGGTGCCGGAGATGAATATATAGCTACCTGTGGCATCGGCAAGCCGGCCTGTTGTGCCTGCCGCTTAACCGTTTCCAATAACCATTTTTCGCTGGCGTTGGTCGGTCTTTCTATGACCTTTGCACCAGTTGCTCTTAAGGCCATCCAACGCGATATCCAGAGCGATACAAAGGCCCCGCCAAAACCGAATAATGCACAGAATAAAAGTAAACCGCCAGTATTGCCCAGACTATAACCGGTGGCACTACTGATGATGTTATAAACAAAGCTGACCACCAATAAAATGGCTAAGTTGGTGGCTAGGAATAAAGCAATACGTTGCATACTGGCCTCGTTTCACAAAATATCGTCGTCGCCTTTTTATATTGGGTCGGATAACGATCTTTCCAAGTACCGCTTATATTTTTATATAGCGGCTCAAATCTTGTTGCTGCCAATCAGGAAGGTATGGCAGCTCCCCGATACATGGGCCCGGCAAGGAACGCCTTAAAGTTTCTAGGTTTTGTGCTAAATAAGGCATTGGTTGTGGCTGTGTATTAACCGCTATCCAGCCCGCTATAGAGAGCCCGTCGGCCAAAATAGCTTGTGCCGACAACAGCGCATGATTTAGACACCCCAGCTTAAGTCCCACCACCAAAATAACCTGCGCATCTATTGTTGCGACAAATTCCGGCATCATAAGTGTGTGGGAGAGCGGTAATTTCCAACCTCCAGCGCCTTCTATAACGAGCGCATCTGGATTCATGCCAAGCAACTGCTGGTGGGCTTGCTTGAGCACTTCAACGCTAATTTCAACATTCGCCTCAGCGGCTGCAATATGAGGCGCAATCGCAGGCGCAAACGCATACGGATTAGTCAATGAGTAGTCGCAGTCTAGCGTCATAGCCTCACGCAATGTTTCTGCGTCGATGTTTCGCCATTGCTGCTTATGCTGGTGACAGCCTGAAGCCACGGGCTTCATCGCCAGTGTTTTGAAGTCGCGCTTTTTTAAACTATCCAGAACAGCTTTTGCTGCTACAGTCTTTCCGCTATCGGTGTCTGTTCCAGTAATGAAATATTGCTTCATATTTACTTTAAATCACTTTTAATAAACTAAAGGTTAACTTGTTTTAGTAGATGAACTGAGGCCACACGCCAGGTTAAAGGAAGTCCTTTATCAGTCCGGTAGCACTCATAAGCATCGATAACCTGATTAAAGCGACGGGGAGATAATAGACCTCCACCCTGCTCACGTTTTACGTAGTTAGCACCCACGCCTTTAATACTGCGCAATAATGATTTTAAATCGGGAAACCATTGTTGATGCTCTTTAATATGGTATTGGTAGCCTCGCAAACCACTGGCCTCGATCACGCCATTAAGCTGTTCCATGCTAAAAAATGATTGAGTGTGGGGTTCCTCATCTAACTGCCGGAAACTTTCCTGAAGCTCATGAAAACTGCCGGCAATTGGCAGGTTAAACGCGGCTTCTCCCTCATCGCTTAGCACCCGTTGCATTTCCTGCAGACTCAGCTGTAACGACTCAGACCATTGCAATGACAGGTTTGCGAAATAGAAATCGATGCTCTGTGCTGGTAGTGGCAAGTTCTCGGCAGCACCTTGCAGCCACTGGCCATGAGGCGCTATTCGCGCAGCCTGTTGCAGCATTGCCGGTGATAAATCCAGCCCGATATAGTCTGTACATTGCTCTGTTAATGCCGGGTACATTGCTGCAGGACCACAGCCTACATCAAGCAATCGCCGACAAGTAAGCTGTTTACGGCTTAGCAGCAACTGACCAAAATACTGTTGAATCTCGTGGTGCTGCTGATAGTGAGCTGCGGCACGAGAAAAATGACGTGACACTTGTTGGTGATAACTTAACTCACTCATTAATCGCTCTATCCCGACACTGATCAATCGCCAAAAATAGTTGCTTAATATCCTCCGGCGAATGGTCTGCCTGAAGGCTAAAACGCAACCTTGCCGTTCCTTCGGGGACGGTCGGTGGACGTACTGCGCTAACCATGAAGCCCAGACTTTTAAGCTGCTCGGTAAGTATTAAAGCGCGCTGGTCATCATTAACAATCCAGACTTGAATGGGTGATTCGGACTCGATAGTAGCTAACCCACGTTCCCTACTGAGCGCTTTAAACAGCTGTATGTTCTCGGCCAGCTGCTGACGCCTTTGCTGGCCCTCTGAGGATCGTATGATGTCCAGTGCAGCATGGATCGCAGCGGCTTGAGCCGGCGGGAATGCGGTCGAGTAAATGTATTCCCGGCAAAACTGTACCAGTCTATCCATGTCGTCGGTTGTTCCCGCGGCAAACGCACCAGCAACGCCAAATGCTTTGCCAAAGGTTCCGGTCAACACGCGTACCTGGTCCTTTAGTTCACCAAAGCTTGCTCGGCCCTGCTCGCCCCAGACGCCAAGTCCATGTGCATCATCCAGCATTAAGCTTAATTTTTGCTGTTCCACTTGCTGAGTTAAAGCCTGCTGTGCAGCGTAGTCCCCATCCATACTGAAGGTTCCCTCAGTAATTAACCAATCATCGGCGGTTGCCTTAATTGTTTCGGGCTGATTATGCGGAAACCGCTTGAATCTTCGCTGACTGTGCTTAACGCCCTCCAAAATCGAGGCATGACAAAGCCGGTCGCAGTGTATTTTTTTAGCCGGCTCTATCAGCGTCGTTATTACACCATGATTCGCAGCGAAACCACTGCTGAACAATAACGCACTATCAACTTGCAGCCAGTCTGCTAACTCTTCTTCAAGCAACCTGTGTTGCGCGGTGTAGCCACTCAACAAGGGAGAACCTGAACTACCTGTTCCCCACTGCTCAAGCGCATCTTTGGCGGCCTTAATGAGCCGCCGATGCTGGCTTAGCGATAAGTAATCATTACTAGCAAACTGTTTTGCAATAGTCGCTGGCTGGCGAGCTTGACGAACACGGTAACGCGACGAACCACGTAATTCGTCAAGAGGCATCGTAGTAGCGTACCGGTTGTTGCTGCTCCTGCACTGCGTCGCTGATGACTGCTTCGTGGAGGTCATCATCATAGCCATGATGAGGCTCAGGTTCGATCCCCAGTCGCTGAAACAACCGTAAATCGGCATCCGCTTGAGGGTTTGCTGTGGTCAGTAGTTTTTCACCATAAAAAATAGAGTTGGCGCCGGCTAAGAAACACAGCGATTGCATTTCATCACTCATGTCTTCACGTCCAGCTGACAACCGCACATGGGATTGCGGCATAAGAATACGGGCGACAGCCAGGGTCCGCACAAATTCAATCGGGTCCAAGTCATCAATATTCTCAAATGGCGTGCCGGCAACTTTAACTAACATATTAATCGGAACGCTTTCCGGATGCTTCGGCAGATTAGCCAACTGCACCAATAATGATGCCCGATCCGCTATCGACTCTCCCATACCAACAATGCCACCGGCACACACTTTCATGCCAGAATCGCGCACGTTTTTAAGTGTCTGTAAGCGATCTTGATAAGTACGAGTTGTAATAACATCACCATAAAATTCCGGTGACGTATCCAGGTTGTGATTGTAGTAATCAAGCCCTGACTGCTGTAACAATTTCGCCTGTGTATCGGATAGCATGCCAAGCGTCATACAGGTTTCTAAACCTAGCTCTTTGACGCCTTTTATCATCTCAATTAGGTATGGCATATCGCGATCTTTCGGATTACGCCAGGCGGCGCCCATGCAAAACCGACTAGCGCCCTTCTCTTTCGCTGCATTGGCTTCGGCTAATACCTTTTCCACTTCCATTAACCGCTCGCGATCGAGACCCGTATGGTAGTGCGCGCTTTGCGGGCAATACTTACAGTCTTCCGGGCAGGCTCCGGTTTTTATCGATAATAGTGTGCTGACCTGTACTTGATTAGGATTAAAATACTGGCGATGAATGGTCTGCGCTTCAAAAATCAAATCGTTTAGCGGACGCTGCAGTAAGTCACTGACTTCAGTTACCGTCCAATCGTTTCTTATTGATGCCATGCCTGCCTAATGCCTCTTTGTTTGTGCGGTTAATTCTCGACTAGGGTATGCCTGAACGTTACACTGTCAATCAAAAATCACTTTCTTAACTTTACAACTGGTTGAAATATAGTCAATGGTAAATAACGACTGGCAACAACAACTGCAATTTGATCAACAGCACATTTGGCACCCTTATACGTCGATGATCGACCCGCTACCCTGTTATCACGTCGAGTCTGCTGCAGGCTGCGAACTAAAGTTATCCAGTGGTGAACGGCTAGTCGACGGGATGTCATCCTGGTGGGCTGCTATCCATGGGTACAATAATTCACGCCTGAATCAGGCTGCTCACCAACAAATCGATCGTATGTCACACGTCATGTTTGGCGGACTGACTCACCAGCCAGCGGTGACCATGGTACAACAGTTAACGCAGTTGACCCCGGCTGGCATGGATCGCGTGTTCATCGCAGATTCTGGTTCAGTGAGTGTCGAAGTGGCAATAAAAATGTCGCTGCAATACTGGGTATCCCGGCAGCGGCCCGATAAAAATCAGTTATTAACCGTACGTGGTGGTTACCATGGCGATACCTTCGCTGCGATGTCAGTCTGCGATCCGGTTAATGGCATGCACCACTTGTTTAAGCACGCTTTACGTAACCAGTTATTTGCCGAAAAGCCAAAGTTAAGTTTTTGGGATGATTGGCAACCGGAGCAAGAGTCCGAGCTACAACAATGGTTTGAACGCTATCATCAGCAACTGGCGGCTGTCATCGTCGAGCCGATCGTACAAGGTGCCGGCGGCATGCGCATGTACCATCCTAATTATCTTAAACAGCTGAGAACGCTTTGCGACCATTACGAGGTGCTACTCATTGTCGACGAAATCGCCACAGGGTTCGGCCGTACCGGTAAGTTATTTGCTTGTGAGCATGCCGATGTTAGCGCCGATATTATGTGTGTTGGTAAGGCGTTGACCAGCGGTTATATGACTCTGGCAGCCACTATCACTAATCAGCATGTCGCTGAAACCGTCAGCCATACAAATAGTGGTGGCGCACTCATGCATGGGCCAACTTTTATGGGGAATCCTCTGGCGTGCGCAGTCGCTGCCGAGTCATTAACGATGATCAGTGAGGGTAACTGGCAACAACAAGTGGCTATTATCGAACAACACCTTCAGCAACAGTTACTGCCGCTGGCAGAACATCAAGCAGTTAAAGACGTTCGCGTATTAGGTGCCATCGGCGTGCTGGAAATGAACCAACCAATAGATGTGGCAGCAGCGCAGAAAAAATTTATAGAGCATGGCGTATGGATTAGGCCATTCGGTCGACTGCTATATATAATGCCACCCTATACTATTTCGACTGACCAGTTAAAACAGCTGACAATGGCTATGACCGATTATGTCTGCTCGCTCAAACAGTAAAAAAGTACAAAGCCAGGCCGCCAATACAAGTAAATATTAAAATCAGGTTATTAAGCCACAAATGTTGCCGGTTCTGGCTAAATAGCACCAAATTTATAGTGAAAGCGATTAAGCTGATGAGCAAACCAAACATTAACAAAACGATAAATAAGTCGCCTAGCGTAATGTGCCAATAATCGCGTATAGAAATACCAAATATTTCTGTTAGTAAGGTGTCCTGCTCGGGCCGGGCGTAATGATAGACAACCAGCGCTGCAATAAAGATAATCCAGCCGATTATCGACAACCAACCGAGTACTCGACTCCAAAAAGACAGTTGTTTTAGTTCCTGAACTGATCCGACTCTCATGTTAAAAATCCATTAAAACGTCTCTAACTCTTGAGTCTGCGTCAAACCGAGGTAACATAGCAACCTTTATCACAAAATTTGCATTTCGGAGATCAGAAACTCATGTCGTACGCTTCTGTAGTTGATGTTTTGGCAGGCAAAGTAGCGGTTGATGACACCGTGACCGTGCGTGGCTGGGTGCGGACCCGCCGTGACTCAAAAGCTGGCATCTCATTTATTAATATACACGATGGCTCGTGTTTTGATGCAATCCAGGCTGTTGTCCCCGCAGAGCTGCCTAATTATCAGTCAGAAGTATTAAAGCTGACGACTGGCTGCTCGGTGGCAATTACCGGGGTGGTTGTAGAATCACAGGGTAAAGGCCAATCCTTTGAGCTGCAGGCGACAGGCGTCAAAGTTTATGGTTGGGTTGATGATCCTGATACTTACCCGATGGCTCCTAAACGTCATAGTATGGAGTACTTGCGCGAATACGCCCACCTTCGCCCTCGCACCAATGTGACCGGCGCAGTAATGCGTGTGCGCAATACGCTGTCGCAAGCGATTCACCGTTTCTTCGATGAAAACGGATATTTGTGGGTCAGCACACCGATTATTACCACCTCGGATTGCGAAGGTGCTGGCGAAATGTTCCGCGTCTCGACGCTGGATATGTTAAACGTGCCAAAAACTGAACAAGGTGAGGTTGACTACAGCCAGGACTTTTTCGGTAAAGAGGCATTCTTAACGGTATCCGGTCAGCTGAACGTTGAATCTTACGCCTGTTCGTTAAGCAAAGTTTATACTTTCGGCCCGACTTTCCGGGCAGAAAACTCGAACACCAGCCGCCATCTATCCGAATTTTGGATGGTTGAACCAGAGCTTGCTTTTGCCAGCTTAGATGACATTGCCTACCTGGCCGAAGACATGCTGAAGTATGTCTTCAAAGCTGTGTTAGAAGAGCGTCCGGACGATATGGCGTTTTTCCAGCAACGCATCAATCCCGACGCAATTGAGCGTATCGAAAAGATGGTCAATACTGATTTCGTGCATATGGACTACACGGACGCAATTGAGATTCTCCAAAACTGCGGCAAGAAGTTTGAGTACGCCGTCGAATGGGGAGTTGACTTACAGTCTGAGCACGAGCGTTATTTGGCTGAAGAGCATGTCGGCGCACCGGTTATTCTGAAAAACTATCCGCGCGATATTAAAGCGTTTTATATGCGCCAGAATGAAGATGGTAAGACCGTTGCTGCAATGGACGTTTTAGCACCAGGTATTGGTGAGATTATTGGCGGTAGTGCGCGCGAAGAGCGATTAGATATTCTCGATAAACGCATTGAGGAAATGAACTTACCTGCGGAAGAATACGGCTTTTATCGCGATTTGCGGCGTTATGGCACTGTCCCTCACGCCGGATTCGGTCTGGGTTTTGAACGACTGGTTGCTTATGTGACCGGCGTACAAAACATTAGAGATGTGATTCCCTTCCCACGAGCGCCAAAATCGGCTCAGTTTTAAAAAGACCTTGGAAAGCCGACATTGTGTCGGCTTTTTTATCCCACTAACGTTAAAACATCAGCATGTCTTTTGCTTGTTTAAAAAAGCTATTGGTTTCCTTTTCAGGCTTTATCGGCGTTGGCACCGCAGGTGTTCCAATGTATAAGAAGCCAACAATTTCATCGTCGCTGTGACAGCCTAGTTGTTCCCGCACGTAATCGTCTTCGGCTAACCACCCGGTACGCCAAATGGCGCCCAAACCTTGAGCAAAACATGCTTGTTGCATTGCCATTGTTGCGCAAGCAACGGTTGCCAGTTGTTCATAACGGGGAACCTTTTCGTTGTCGACATAACTTAAACAGCTGGCGATGATCAGCGGTGCCCGAAATGGGATCTGCCCTGCTTGCTCTATACGTTCATTGCCAAAATCGTTAAGCCGCGCCGCTTGCTGGTATACGTCAGCTAACAACTGTCGATCGCTGCCCATGAACTCAATAAATCGATACGGCGATAAATTCATATGATCGGGTACCCGAATAGCCGCCCGTCGTATTAAATCTAATTGCTCTGCGGTTGGCGCCGGCTCGGTTAATCTCGGCATTGAAGAACGTGTCGTCAATAATTCAATCGCGTCCATGTTTACCCTCTGGAAGATACAAATTTGTCACGCTTAGTTACATAATTACTATGGTTTCTTATTAATGGATTGTATAAGCTAACGCATAATATACGAGAAGAAGCGAGATTTTATGCGGTTTGTAGGCACAATGTTCCGGTATTTATGGCGTTTTATCAATGGTATTCGCGTAATTCTGCTGAATATTATCTTTTTTGTGCTGTTGATAGGCTTTATTGCTGTCTTACTGCAAGAAGAAGAGCCCGTAGAAATTCCGGAAAACGGTCTGTTAGTACTTAATCCAACAGGGATATTGGTCGAAGAAGAAACCTACGTCGACCCTGTCGACAAGTTTCTGAATGAGGCCATGGGCTCTAACGATCAAATTCCGGAAGTGCTGTTAAGTGATGTCGTTGACGCTATCGACAGAGCCAAAGCAGACGACCGCATCGGTGCTATCTATCTGGATTTATCTGGACTTTATCCAAGTGGTATTAATAAGTTACAAACCTTTGCTAAAGCTCTGGTTGATTTTCAAACCACCAACAAGCCAATTATTGCCGCCGCTGACGCCTACTCACAGCATCAGTACTATGTTGCAGCTCATGCTGATTCGGTGTATTTGAACCCGCTTGGGGCGGTTGCCTTTGATGGTTTCGATTATGGTCAGTTGTACTTTAAAGGATTACTCGAAAAGCTAAAACTAAAGCCGCATGTGTTTAAAGCCGGTCAATACAAGTCGGCGGTTGAACCGTTCACTCGAGATAGCATGTCCGAGCAAGCGCGCGAAGCTAACGCGTTTTTATACGACGAGTTATGGCAAACTTTTAAACGCGATGTGCTTAACCAAAGAGACTTAACTCCTGCTGTTGCCAGCGGTGAGCTAGAACCTTATTTGGCTGCCTTTAATGAAGTTGATGGCAATATGGCAGAGATGGCTTTGCAAGGTGGTTTGGTTGATGCCTTGAAAACGCGCTCCGAAGTTCGTAACGAGCTTATTAATTTAGCCGGTTATGATGAGGACAAAGAAACATACAGACACGTAGCGCTTGTTGATTATTTACGCGAACGCGATCAATCTGATCAACCTGCATTGCCAAATAAGGAATTCAATCAGATAGCGGTTGTTGTGGCTCGCGGACAAATTGTCAATGGCAGCCGTCAAGCCGGAATGATTGGCGGTGATAGCACAGCAGAACTTATCCGCAAAGCACGTGAAGATGAGAACACTAAAGCCATCGTCCTAAGAATAGATAGTCCCGGTGGTAGTGGCTTTGCGTCAGAAATTATTCGCCAGGAAATTTTAGAAGCGAAGAAACAAGACATTCCAGTAATAGCATCAATGAGCACAGTGGCCGCCTCAGGTGGTTACTGGATAGCAGCTGATGCCGATCAAATTTGGGCCGCCCCCACCACAATTACAGGGTCTATTGGTGTCTTCGGTTTATTGATCACTGCTGAAGATAGCATGCAGGCAATTGGCATAAATAGTGAGTCATACAGCACGACCGAACTACCTTCACTGAATGCTCTGGAAGGCATCAGCGATGCGCAACGGGAAGTTTTGCAACGTTCAACTGAGAGCTTTTACGACTATTTCCTGGAAGTGGTTAGTAATGCCCGTGGTATGACTAAAGAGCAAGTTAATGAAGTAGCTCAAGGTCGTATCTGGACCGGCACTCAGGCCCAGCAACGCGGTCTGGTTGATTATCTGGGTGGTTATGACGATGCTATCAGTGCAGCAGCGAAAGCCGCGGAAATTGAAGACTATGAAGTAAAAACAATTCAGCAGAGTCTTGACGCGCGCCAACAATTTATTGCTGAAATGCTGGGCGATTCAGCGCTGAGTGGGGTTGCCAGCTGGGCAGGAAGTAACAAGCCAGAGCATTGGCTGATGAGCAGCTTTAATAGTGTATTGCGCGAAACGCAATCGCTACAGAACTTTAACGATCCAAAAAATATATACTCGTACTGTGCACTCTGCCCTCAACCGCGATAAACTAAGGTCAACAGTAACCAGTGGTTAACGGCAATAATTATGGCAACAGAACGTAAGCGTATATATGTCGCCTACACGGGTGGTACTATTGGTATGCAAAAATCGGCTCAGGGTTATGTTCCGGTATCGGGACACCTGAGTCGGTGCGTTGAGCAAATGCCGGAATTCTACCGGGAAGAAATGCCCGAATTTATTATCAAAGAGTACTCCCCACTAATGGACTCTTCTGATATGTCGCCTTCAGACTGGGTAACCATAGCCAGAGATATTGAGTCCCATTACCACGAGTTCGATGGGTTTGTTATTCTGCATGGCACCGACACTATGGCCTATACCGCGTCGGCGCTGTCATTCATGTTACAGAACCTTGCCAAACCGGTTATCGTGACCGGCTCGCAAATACCCTTGTCAGCATTGCGCAGTGATGGTCAAACCAACTTGTTGAACGCCTTGTACATCGCCGCTAACTATCCGATACACGAAGTGGGCCTGTTTTTTAATAACACGCTGTTTCGTGGTAACCGTTCGACTAAAGCAGATGCTAACGGCTTTAATGCCTTTTCCTCGCCCAATTACCCCTCTCTGCTGGAGGCCGGGATCCAAATATCGGTTAATGCTGGCAAATTGAAAGAAGTTAAAAATAATAGGCTTAAAGTTATCGAGATGACGCCCCAACCGATAGGGGTAGTTATGCTGTACCCTGGAATCTCGGCGGAACTGGTGGATAATATGCTTCGTCAACCCGTAAAAGCCATGGTTGTACAAAGTTATGGGGTCGGTAACGCGCCTCAAGATAAAGCACTGTTAGCAAGCTTTCAGCGAGGTATTGAACAAGGCATAACTATTGTTAATTGTACGCAGTGCTTCCGCGGGCGCGTTAATATGGGCGGCTATGCAACCGGCAATGCGCTGGCTGAATTAGGCATTGTTTCCGGGTCTGATATGACCATCGAAGCCGCTTTAACGAAGTTACACTATTTGCTATCACAAAACTTAACCGCAGAAGTAATTGCCGAACGAGTTATCGATAACCTCCGCGGTGAGTTAACACTGGAAGCCTAACAGGCCCAAATACAACAATAATAATAAGACGATTATATGGATAAAAAATCTCCGGCTTTTGCAACTCGACTTGGGTTTATTCTGGCCGCCGCCGGCTCAGCTGTTGGCGTTGGTAATATTTGGGGCTTCCCTACTCAAGCTGCCAGTAATGGTGGCGGCGCATTTTTGCTGGTCTATCTGATTATGATTGCACTACTGGCTTACCCAATGTTGGTGGCCGAAGTCACCATCGGACAGCTACGCCGGCAAAATCCCATAGAAGCTCTGCGCAATCTTTCTGAAAAAACGGGCTGGCGTCGTTTTGGTGCTTTAAGTGGTATCGTCAGTCTTATTGTTCTAAGTCTTATTCTTAGTTTTTATGCAATAGTTTCCGGCTGGTTGATCGCTTATATGCTGGCACCACTCATGCAGCTTCTGGGTCAGGTACAAACGGCTGACTGGTTATTGACCTTTTCTACCAGTCGCAACCTGGCCACTATGTTGGTCTTTATGCTGGTGACAATTTATGTGGTCCGGTCCGGTGTCAATGACGGTATAGAGCGCTGGTCGCGTCGGCTAATGCCATTGTTGTTTGTATTATTAATCGGTATGGCCGTTTACATTTTGACCCTTGATGGGGCTTTGCAGGGACTGAAAATGTACCTAATCCCCGATTTTTCGGCGATTACGGAGCCCACTCTGATCATTCGAGCGATGGGACAGGCATTCTTTTCGCTGTCATTGGGCGTTTGCGTGATGATGACCTATGGTGCCTATTTATCGGATAAAGAGAATATTCCAAAAACCGCAGCCTGGGTCGCAGGTATTGACACATCAGTGGCATTTTTAGCCGGCTTGCTAATTTTACCAGCGATGTTCGTCGCCCAAAATAATGGGGTAACTATTTATGGTGATGATGGCTCCCTACTCTCTGCTGATACACTAGTTTTTGCAGTACTTCCCGCCATGTTTGATACGCTGGGAAGCGCGGGTCCTTTTGTTGCGATCGGCTTTTTCTTATTAATGGTTATAGCGGCGATTACGTCATCTATATCGATGCTAGAGGCACCGGTGAACGCGCTGCGTGAAGAAGCAAATTGCGAGCGTAATATTGGCGTTTGGATTATTGCTTTTGTGGTAACGGCTTTGTCTTCCATTATTATTTATAATTTTGAAAGCTTGTTTGCGCTGGTGATCACAATAAGTACTGTTTATATGCAGCCAATCATGGCACTGGTGTTTGGTTTAATGCTGACTTGGGTTTTACGGCAAAACCATCTATTAAAAGCGCTGCAAAAAGGTTCGCCAAACATCCAGAACTCGTGGTTCTGGAAAATTTGGCCCTGGTATGTGAAGTTTGTTTGCCCAGTGTTGATTATTTTAGTGATATGGCAGGGATGACCCTGCCATTTAAATGACAAATAAGTTCATGAATTCATGCACAGGCAGTTGCTTTAAGCGTTCAGGGGCCTGATAAAGCGCCATGATTTTCGCAACTTGCTGTGCCGGAAAGCGAGTTTCCAGGTTGCGTTTGAACTTCTGCTCAAGCACTTCAATACCCTCTTCGCGACGACGTCTATGGCCAATTGGGTATTCCACTTCCACTTTGTCTGTGTGGCTGCCGTCATTAAAGAAAACCTGGACCGCATTAGCGATCGAACGCTTGTCCGCCTGATGGTACTCCTCACTGTATCGAGGCTCCTCAGTGATAAACATCTTCTCGCGTAACTGATCAATTTCTGGATGACTTTTATGAAACTCATCTTCGTAATGATCAGCCGTCAGCTGTCCCAACATTAGCGGAACTGCAACCATATACTGCAAGCAGTGATCGCGGTCAGCTGGGTTAGCCAACTTACCTTCTTTAGAAATAATACGAATGGCCGACTCATGAGTCGTTATTTCTATTCGCTCAATTTGCTCAAGTTTATCTTTCACTTCCGGATGCAATTTGACCGCCGCTTCACAGGCTGTCTGGGCATGAAACTCAGCGGGGAACGACAGCTTAAACAAGATATTTTCCATAACATAACTGCCATAATCTCGCTCGAAGCTAAATTGTCGCTGGTCATCTGGTTTCAGCTTTTGATCCTTATTCGTCTTACTGAATAAAACATCGTAGAAGCCCCACTGAGGTGCACTCAGTGCTCCTGGAATACCCATCTCTCCGCGTATCGCAATATCGGCTAAGCGCACGGCTCTGGAAGTCGCATCGCCTGCTGCCCAGGATTTACGCGAACCGGCATTTGGCGCGTGCCGGTAGGTACGCAAGGATTGACCATCGACCCAGGCATGCGATACTGCTGACATAACCTGCTCTCGGTTTCCACCCCAAAGCCAAGTAGCAACGGCCGTAGATGCGACTTTGACCAACACGACATGATCCAGGCCAACTCGATTGAAACTGTTCTTTATTGCCAGGTTGCCCTGAATCTCGTGGGCTTTGACCATTGCTTCCAAAACCGTTTGCATCGTCAGCGGTTCGAGTCCTTTTGCTACTCGTTGCTGTGAAATATAGTCGGTTAGCGCTAAAATCGCGCCCAGATTATCCGATGGATGTCCCCATTCTGCTGCTAGCCAGGTATCATTAAAATCTAACCAGCGCACAATACAGCCTATATCCCATGCGGCTTTTACCGGATCCAGCGTACTGGAGGTGCCGGGCACTCGTGCTCCGTTAGGTACTATGGTACCGGGTACCAATGGACCAAGGTGCTTGGTGCATTCAGGGAACCTTAATGCTAATAGCCCACAACCTATTGTATCGACTAAGCAATGTCTTGCGGTATCCCAGGCTTCATCAGAGTCAATGGTGTAATCTAATACATAATCGGCGATTGCTTGAATTTCCGGGTCATAATCGGGACGTTCGTTACGCTCAACAGTCGTACTCATAACTACCCTCCTGGTTGTTTTTTTAGATACTGATTGCTACGCAATGACAGCTGTTTTTGATCGGGTGAGATAAAAAAAACCCGGAACCAATCCAAATTGTTCCGGGTATAGGGGAATGGCTCATGGGATGAGCCGTGCGCTAACTCGTTGTGTATTTTTTAGTCTAGCTAATATTTCAAAAAATAGTAAATTTTTTTCTCATTTTTTTTAATTATTTGAGAGATAAGAAAATTTTTCTGGTTTTACACAAGTTATGCACAGCTTCTACCAACCTTATGCAACTGTTTTAAACAGCTTATAAAAGTTAGCAGTAGTGGTCTTTGCCACCTCATTCAGGCTGATTCCTTTCACATCAGCAACACATTTAGCGACATCGACAACATAGGCCGGCTGGTTTTGTTTGCCACGATTTGGTACCGGAGCCAGCCAAGGACTGTCGGTTTCAATCAACAAGTGCTCAAGTGGTAACGCCTTAATAACCTCACGCAATTCTCTCGCATTATTAAAAGAAGCAATTCCGGAAATTGAAATGTAAAAACCCAATTCGTCTATTGCTCGTTTTGCCATCTCCAAAGATTCGGTGAAGCAATGTAATACGCCGCCCGCCTGCTCAGCGAGGCCTTCCTTTAACAGGCCCAACGTGTCATCTCTGGCGTCGCGAGTATGAATAATAAGCGGCTTATTGATCTCTTGCGCTACTTCTATGTGCGCTGAGAAGTTATCCTGCTGCAGCTTTTTCGTTTCTGGTTGATAAAAATAGTCCAGTCCGGTTTCACCAATAGCTACCACCTGTTGTTGTGCAGCCAGCTGTCTAAGTTTATTAGCGACATCTGCAACCGGCGTCTCACTATCATTAACATACAAAGGGTGCACACCACAGGACACCGATACATCGTTAAACGCGGCAACGGCGGTTCGCATTGGTTCAAAATCTTCGAGCGTGACACAGACACACAACATGTGTTGAACCTGCCGGGCTCGGGCATTTTCAACAATCTGTGGCAATTCTATGCCAATTTTTTTGGGATCGATCTTATCCAGGTGACAATGAGAATCGACAAACATTCTAACTCCTATGCCGGATTACTAAGCGACAATTTTACCGAGTAGTCTACCATAATGTTGTTGTTTATCGTCAGTCAGGCTGTTAATTCGCTGTTCAATATCGCACTGGTGTTCATCAATAAAACTAACGCCGAGCCAACTCTTTTGGCGATTGTTTGGTGGAGTAACAATACACTGAACTTTAACCGATGTGAGTTGTGCCAGATGTTGGTCGGGCAGCGACACAGACAATAACAAGCGACTATCTAGTACTGGCACTGCAGACTCAGCGGTCCAGGGAATAACCAAAATTAATTGCTCAAAACGATTTAAAACACTTTCTGCAAGCTCGTTTGCATCTCTAAAAACCAGAACCGGTGTTGCTGTCGAACACATGAATAGCCCACTGTTGCCAATAAAAGCTTAACAATAGCGGCAAGTTTAGGCCTTTGGAATGCTGGTATTTCTGACGTAGTTGTCGGCTATCTGCAACAGCTTGATTGAGCATCTGCATAGAAATTCTGCGTTGCTGATGTAGTTGTCGATATTGTTCTGCCAGAGCAGGATAGTTGTATTTTTGAGAAGCGATATGATGTTGTGATTTTGCCACATCGAGCAGTAATTTTTCGCTAATATTTAACCACTCAAGGCCCTCTTCCTTTTTCTTCATGACTGGAGGTAGCGCATTACCCATTACAGTGCGTAACAAACTTGCTGCTTGTTCGTCCTGCTCGGAGTTACTAGCTACACCGGGCAAATTGAGGTTTATCCATTGCATCCGACTGCGTAACGTGGGTAATAGATGTTCGGGTTGTTCAACAGCGAGCAGCCAGAACATTTCTTCCGGTGGCTCTTCCAATACTTTTAAAATTGCATTGGCCGCCTGTTCGGTCAGCTTCTCTGCCGGTCTGAGCACAACAACGCGAGCGCCACCCTGATTCGCTGTCTGGGTGAGCTTTTGTTGAATCTGTCGCATCTGGTCAATACCAATGCTACTGGCATCAGTGCCATCAACTGGCCAGTAATCTGGATGATTACCGGCTTTGAAGAGCAAGCATGATTTACATTTACCACAGGCACTATTGGTTGGCTGTTGACACAGCAAATAATTGGCCAGGGTCAGAAGAAACTGTTCACTACCTCGGTCAGGTGCATGACGCATATAATAAGCGTGTGATAGACCACGCTGTTTAGCGCTCTTGACGATGCGCAGCCAGGGTTCGCGCAACCACGGAAAACTCATTAAAACAGGCTCTCCTCTATTGCGCGCAAGATATCTTGATGCACGCGTTGCATCGGCTGTGCTGCATCGATGACCACAATACTAGGGTCGCCGGCAGCTATCTCAAGGTACCGTTTGCGGGTTCGCTCGAAAAAAGCAATATCTTCTTGCTCAATACGATCCAATTCACCCCTGCCCTTTGCCCGTTCTAACCCAACTTTCGCATCAATATCCAGATAAAGCGTTAAGTCCGGATTAAAGGCTCCTAAGGTTATCTTTTTTAATTGTGCTAGTGTTTGCTGTCCTAACTGTCGTCCCGCCCCCTGATAAGCCTGTGATGACAAGTCATGACGGTCACCAATCACCCACCGGCCTTTAGCCAGAGTCGGCTTAATAACGTTATCGACCAGCTGTACCCGGCTAGCGTACATTAGCAGCAGTTCCGTTTGTGGACTTAGTTGTTCTTCCCATTGTCGCTTTACCAAGTCCCGCAGGGCTTCAGCTAACGGTGTGCCACCGGGCTCACGGACCGTCTCAGATCGTATACCCTTGGCTTGCAGGTGACTTACCACACTGGCAATAGCTGAGCTTTTGCCTGCCCCCTCAAGACCTTCAATAACAACAAATTTACCGTTCATTCTGCTCCCTGAACTACAGATTGCTTATTGGTTTAACTGATACTTTCTAACCGCTTTACGGTGTTCGTCCAGTGTCTTCGAAAATACGTGGCTGCCCTTTTTGTCAGCGACGAAATAAAAATAATCTGATTCAGCCGGATGTGCGGCGGCACGCAAAGAGGCTTCCGACACCATAGCAATGGGAGTTGGCGGTAAACCATCAATACGATAAGTATTATAAGCCGTTTTTTCTCTTAAATGAGCGCGAGTCAGATTACCATCGAAGTTATTAACTCCGTAGATAGTTGTGGGGTCTGACTGCAGACGCATACCGATATTAAGCCTGTTTGCGAATACACTTGCAACGAGGTCGCGTTCTCCATCTAACCCCGTTTCTTTTTCGATGATAGAGGCTAAAATCAGCAGTTCATAGGGGCTCGACACTGGACATTCGGAACTCCGTTGCTCCCAAATCTCTGACAACTTACGTTGTAAATCCTGGTGTGCCCGGGTGAGCAGCTCAACATCGGTGGTATAGGCACTATAACTGTAGGTTTCTGGCAGGAAAAGCCCCTCTGCACTCGGATAGCCCGAAAGAGAACTAAGCTGCTCCGAAACAGACGGCGCTGCTGTAGGTTCGATCGTATTAGTTAAATAGGGTTGTTGCTGTAACTTCAGTAGCCACTGTTGCAGTGTTTGCCCTTCAACCAGAGTCACAGAAAACAACTTTTCGTCACCTTCGCCAAGCATTTGCCAGAGGTCGAACCAATTCTGCTGCGGGTCAATCTGATAAACACCTGCTTTAATCGTGTCTATTCCAATGACTAGCTGGCTTAACCTGTAATCCAGTTGCGGGTAAGGACGTTGCAGTTTTTCACTTATTTTCGCGACGATACCGCGCGCGCTATCTCCTCGGTTAACTTCCAGTAAAAAGTCAGCGGACGGTAGTTGATCATCAGCCTCAGTTAAGGGCGACTGCAAATAATTTATTGCTAACGTGTAAGCGACAATGGCAGCAACAAGCAGGACGAGGAACAGAGCGACAAGTTTTTTCATTCAATTAAAGCATCTAATTCTAACGGCAATGAGGTGTTTAAAACCTTACCATTTAATCGTTGAATTGGCACGGCTCCCCGCAATGAATTACAGACAAACACAGTTTCAGCTGTTTCAATATTAGCCATCGTGAATTCACCTTCAATAACCGGCCCTAACCATTGATGGGTTAAAATGACTTGTCGTGCAACACCGTCGACACCACAATTAGCCAGCTTGGGCGTGAACCAGCCTTTACTTGTCCGCCAAAAAAGATTGCCTTGACAGGCTTCGACAATATTATTTTGTTGATCGAGCACCAAAAGGTCATCAACACTGCGTTGCTGTCGTTCCGACGCCAACAAAACCTGCTCTAGCCTATTTAACGTTTTTAAGCCAGCCAGTAGTGGCTGTTGACCGAGCCGAATTTGCGCGGTTACAACATTTACCAGAGGTGTTTCTATCCTCGGTAGTGGCGACTTAATCAGATAAATAGAAGGACTCGTGGCGTTGGGAGCTGCATAGCCACGTCCGCCAGTCCCACGCGTGACTATAATTTTTATGGCGCAACTCTCATCAGCCGCCACGGCTTGCTGAATATATTGCTCTACTCGATCTATGTCGAGTGTTGGTAACAACAGCTGCTTACTGGCTTCAGTTAAACGCTTGAGATGGTATTGCCACCACAGGGGCTTACCCTGGTTCACTCTAACCGTGGTAAAGTGCCCATCACCAAACTGCAGACCGCGATCAAGGCCGTCTGCCTGTTCGTTACCGTTTACCCAGTACTTGGTTGACATCTATCGCTGACACAAAAAAGGCAGCCCAATGGACCGCCTTTTTAATTGCTGTTTCTCTTTATGAGAAAAGCGTCGATTAGTCGTCAGAGTGTGAAGACACGTAATCGATAGCCGATTGAACTGTTTTGATCTTCTCTGCTTCTTCGTCTGGAATTTCAGTTTCAAATTCTTCTTCCAGCGCCATAACTAATTCAACCGTGTCCAGTGAATCAGCACCCAGGTCGTTTTCAAAAGAAGCTTCTGGTTTCACTTCTTCTTCTTTAACGCCCAACTGCTCAACGATGATTTTCTTTACGCGTTCTTCGATGTTGCTCATGATAGTTAAATCCTTCAATAGTCGTCACGAGTGTGAAAATTGGCTGTAGTGTAGTGAACCCAGCCTCAATAATAAAGTAAAAATTGGTTAAAAGTGAAGAGGTCGTACCCCTGACTTTTCAATAACCCGTTAAAAAATGCCCAGTATGGGCCTAAACCATCGCCATTCCGCCATTCACATGAATGGTTTCACCGGTAATATAGGCGGCTCCGGGCGATGCTAAAAAGCTAACAGCAGCAGCCACTTCTTCTGGCTTGCCCAGACGTTCGGCTGGAATGCCACTAAAAATTGTTTGTTTTTGTTCATCAGTCAGCGACTTGGTCATATCCGTATCAATAAAGCCTGGTGCAACACAGTTAACGGTAATACCGCGGCCGGCAACTTCTTTGGCTAACGACTTACTAAACCCAACTAACCCTGCTTTGGCCGCACAATAGTTAACCTGACCTGGATTACCCGTGGTTCCGACTACCGAGCTAATATTAATAATTCGTCCCTGACGACGTTTCATCATGCCACGAATAACTGTTTTGCAGACGCGGAATACAGCGGACAAATTGGTGTTAATCACGGCGTCCCATTCGTCGTCTTTCATGCGCATCATCAAATTATCTCGGGTAATACCAGCGTTATTTACCAGAATATCAATAGAGCCATGCGCTTTCTCAAGTTCTTTCAATGACGCAGCCATGGCTTCGCTATCGTTAACGTTAAGTGCCAGGCCCTGCCCTTTATCAGCAAGATAGGCGGAAATTGACTGAGCGCCTTCCTCTGACGTCGCTGTACCAACAACAAAGGCCCCTTGAGCAACAAGCGATTCTGCAATAGCCCGGCCAATGCCACGGCTTGCACCGGTGACCAATGCAACTTTATCGGTTAGTGACTGCATAATGGTTCCTCTTTTTTATAAACTGTTAAATGCCTCGGCGCTATTCAACGCCGAGCAGCTAAAGCTTTTTGTGATGCGTTTATTGAGACCCGTTAAAACTTTTCCAGGACCTACTTCATACGCCTGTTCAATACCCATTTCAGCCAGTTTCTCAATAGTTTCAGTCCAGCGCACAGGATAATATAGCTGTCGCACTAAACCGTCCTTAATCGCTTCTGGATCATCATTAGCACTGACATCCACATTATTTACCACAGCCACATTCGGTAAATTGAATGTTACCGAGCCAAGTGCTGCCTTCAACTGCTCGGCGGCTGGTTTCATTAATTCACAGTGTGACGGTACGCTCACCGGTAACGGCAATACGCGCTTAGCCCCAGCCTCCTTCAATGCCTCTGCGGCACGGGCAACGGCATCTTTGTGTCCAGCTATGACTACCTGGCCTGGCGAATTATAGTTAACCGGAGTTACAACCTCACCTGCGGCTTGTTGCTGGCAGATTTCAGCTATTTTATCATCATCAAGCCCAATTACTGCAGCCATAGCACCTGCTCCTGGAGCAACCGCATTTTGCATCGCTTCTGCTCGTAACGCCACCAGTCTAACGGCGTCGCTAAACTCAATACAACCGGCGCAAACCAACGCGGAGTATTCGCCCAAACTGTGCCCCGCCATTGCTGCTGGTTGCGGTAAGCCGTTAGCTATCGCCGCTCGATAGAGCGCTACACTAGCGCTCAACAATGCTGGCTGAGTTTTACGTGTATCATTTAATTCAGACTCGGGGCCGTTTTGCACTAGTGCCCATAGATCATACCCGAGTACCGAGCTAGCCTCTGAAAACGTCTGTTCTATTTGTTCAAAATCTTTTGCCAGGTCTGCCAACATCCCCACAGATTGTGAGCCCTGTCCTGGAAACAATAATGCAGTTTGTGTCATCTTATCCTCTTAATACTTAACCAGTGCTGAGCCCCAGGCAAAACCACCGCCAAAAGCTTCTAACAATAGTGTTTGTCCACGCTTTATCCGACCATCCTTCACCGCCCAGTCAAGAGCAATAGGTACGGAAGCTGCGGAGGTGTTACCTGTTTGGTCTAGTGTAACGACCACTTGTTCCATCGGCATCTTTAATTTTTTCGCAGTTGCTTTAATAATGCGCAAATTTGCCTGGTGTGGAATCAACCAATCAAGTTGCTCTGCACTCATATTATTAGCCGCAAGCGTTTTCGTGACCAAATCACTCAGTTTGGCGACTGCAACCCGGAATACTTCATTACCTTTCATATACATCCAGCTACTTTCCGGAGTACCCTCGGCAGTTAATCCACGAGCTGTGCGCACCGGCTGCTTAGCGCCTAGCAAATGACCGTACTCGCCGGCGCTGTATAAATGAGTGGATATTATTCCCGCCTGGTCGGCAGCTTCTAGCACTACCGCACCCGCTCCATCGCCAAATAAGACGATGGTATTACGGTCATCCGGGTCACATAAGCGCGCCAGAACATCAGTACCAATTACCAGAATACGTTGATGTTGGCCACTACGGATAAATTGATCGGCAATGCTCAATGCATAAATAAATCCCGAGCAGGCAGCACCGACATCGAACGCAGGAATCGAGCTGACGCCTAACATTTCTTGAATTTCGCAGGCGGCACTTGGGAAAGCATGTTCTGCAGAAGTTGTCGCAACCACGATCATATCCACGGACGACGCGGATAAGTTGGCTGCTTTAAGCGCTTCTAGTGCGGCCTCGAAACCTAAGGTAGCTGCACTTTGCTGATCATCAGCAATGCGACGTTCTCTGATGCCGGTACGCTCTGTAATCCACTCGTCAGACGTATCGACACGTTGGGAAAGTTCAATATTTGTAAGTCGTTGTTCCGGTAAAAAATGACCGGTACCAACGATTTTGGAATAGCTCATAGCAATGCTTACTGTTGTTCTAACAGGACTGACTCTACCCGATCTTTTATTCGCTCAGGTAGCTGCTCTTGTGCTTCAGTTATCGCTTGTCGAATAGCACTGGCAAATGCTTTTGCATTGGCGCTACCATGACTTTTGATAACCACACCGCGCAATCCTATCAGACTTGCACCGTTATAGTGGTCGGGCTTCAATCGATCCCAGGACTTTTCAGTACGCTTTTGTAAGAATCGAAAGAACCAGCGGTACATCCAGTGCGACATTAAGGCTGATTTAAGCTGTTCAAAAATGAGTGTGGCGAGTCCTTCGCAGCTCTTTAACGCAATATTTCCAACAAATCCGTCGCAAACAATCACGTCTGCCTTTCCGCTAAAGAGGTGGTTACCTTCAACAAAGCCAGTGTAGTTAACATGCTCAGAAGCGCTTAAACGGCTCGCTGCATTTTTAACCACATCGTTTCCTTTAATTTCCTCTTCGCCCATATTTAATAGAGCTATCCGAGGACTGCTAATGTGTTCGACAGTTTGCGCGGCGACACTTCCCATAACTCCGAACTGAAACAGCGTTTCAGAATCACAGCTGGCATTAGCACCAAGATCAAGTAAATAGGAACGGCCGCCTTGTTGGTTTGGTATGGCTGCCATTAATGCGGGACGGAGAACTCCCGGTAATGTTTTAAGCTGAAAGTAAGCTTTGGTCATCAAGGCACCCGTATTGCCACCACTAACCACAGCATCAGCTTCACCTTTAGCAAGCAGCTGTAATGCCACGCTCATGGAGGAATTCTGTTTAGCACGCAGAGCCTGACCTGGCTTATCGGTCATTTCAACGACTTGCTCGGCATGGACTAATTTAACTTGAGGGTGTTGATCAATTTGATAGTGTTGCAACAGCGGTTGCAATATGTCGTCTTGGCCGACAATCAAAAATTGGGGAGAGTCAGGGTGTCTTAAGCACTCTGTGATTGCTTCAATAACAATAGAGGGGCCATTATCGCCCCCCATTGCATCAATCGCTAACTTAATTTCAGGCATCGCCTGATAATTAACTGTTAACGACCTTACGACCTTTGTAGTAACCATCAGCTGTTACATGGTGGCGACGATGAGTCTCACCAGAGGTAGAGTCAACCGACAGTGTAGGGCCGCTTATTGCATCGTGTGAACGACGCATGTCGCGTCTTGAACGACTTTTCTTACTTTTTTGAACAGCCATTTACGCTATCTCCTAAGTTATTTACGCTTTAATTCTTGCAACACAGAAAACGGGTTGTCAGAAGATTCTTTCGAAGGCTCTTCTATTTCACCCCAGCTCATATTGTCGCGATCAACCCGGCAATTTTTCGGTTCATGTCTAGCAACCAAAGGCATCGCCAGAATTAATTCGTCTTCGATTAATCCGTGCAGGTTAATTTCACCAAATTCATTAGCCTCGATTGCTTCGTAGCGGTCGGGCAATTCCTCTGCGTCCTGCTTAGCAGAAACAGGAGCATACGCAAAACGCGCAGTGATATCAACCGCAAAAGGTTCGTTACAGCGTTGGCATGTTAACTTAACCGATGTTGATGCAACACCTGAAAAGTAATTCACACCCTGCTCGTCAATCCCAAACTCAACATTAACTTCGGGATCTTTCTCACTGACTTCTGCCAGCAACCCTTGAAAACGGCTTAATGTACTGGCCGGCACTACCCCGTCAAATGTTTGCTTTTTATTCGCACTTTTAACGGGATCCGCCGTTACCGGAATTCTTACCTTTTGCATAGCGGGCGCAGTCTACCTTATCAATAGTGTGTAAGCAAGCTAAATGTCGCTTGCCAGCGGGTTTATTCCATGTTTTCGCAACATCTTTAATAGCTCAATACTGGGCAATCCGATCAACGTATTGGGATCATCGCCGTGCAACGATTTAAATAAACTGATTCCCAGTCCTTCACTTTTAAAGCTACCGGCACAATTCAACGGCTGCTCTAATTCTACATAACGTTGCAGCTCAGCACGAGTCAAATCATCCCGAAAGCTAACATAAAAAGGAACACAAACGGTGTCCGCTGACTGATGTTCCGCATCGTACAAAGCAAGCCCGGTATAAAAGGTTACCGTTTTGCCGACAAATTGCTGTAACTGGCGAACGGCATTATCCTCAGTATGCGGCTTTCCTAAAATTTGTTCATCACAAACGGCGACCTGGTCCGAGCCAATAATAAGTGCAGTATGATAGCAACTTTCACGCGCTGCCACAGCTTTAGCCTTCTCTTCGGCAAGTCGCACCACCAATTCGGTCGCTTTCTCTTGCGCTAACTGGGTCTCATCAATATCTGGCTTACATACGCTATAAGTTAAGTTTAAGGTATCCAGAATAGCGCGGCGATAAGGTGATGAAGAAGCTAGTACGAGATTTCGTTGCGACATAATGACCCTTTTATTCGATCCGGAAGCTGTTGTAACTGTTGAATGACATCATCGGCACCCGCCTGACGTAACAAGGACTCGTTATGAACCCCAAAAGTAACACCGATAGCTCTAACGCCAGCCGATTTTGCCATCCGCATATCATGAATTGAATCGCCTACCATAAGCGTTTGCTGCGGGCTAAAACCTAATTCGGACATTAATTGGTAGAGCATTTCCGGATCGGGTTTACCTTTAGTTTCGTCGGCACAGCGGGAGCCATGAAAAAGATCGGCAACTCCCAATTCGCCCCATACCCGATCCAGCCCGCGTCGCGCTTTACCGGTTGCCACGGCTAAATAATGCTGTTCTATTCTCAACCGTTCTATAGTTACTAACGCGTCACTGAACAACGGTGTCGGCGTGGTATTGAGTTCGATATATTCGTCACGGTAGCGTTCTAAAAACAACTGATGCTGCGGCTCAGGCAACACGCCAAACAATTGCTCTATTGCAGGCTCAAGACTTAAGCCAATAATATCTTTAACCGCGTTATCCGTCGGCACTTTAAGTTTTAAAAAACTGGCTGTGGCCTGCATTGACGACACGATCCGACCTATGGAGTCCATTAAGGTTCCATCCCAGTCAAAGATAACAAGCTGAGGTGAGGTCATGGTTTAAATCGCCTTAAGTTGAGTTAACAGTTTTTCCAGCGATGGCTCTAAAGGTGCTTCAAAATATACGTCTTGTTCGGTTTTTGGGTGAATCAACTTTAGTTTCCAGGCATGCAGGAATAAACGCTCTAATCCCAGTTTTTTAAGCTGCTGGTCAAACTCTTCGTCGCCATATTTTGGGTCACCGGCAATTGGGTGGCCTGCGTGTAATGCGTGCACCCTAATCTGATGGGTCCGACCGGTCACCGGCGAGGCTTCTACCAAAGTTGCTTGCTGGTAGCGCTGCTGAATTCGAAAGCGTGTGTGTGATGCTTTCCCTTCGGCGTCGACTTTTACCATGCGCTCACCAGACTGAAGTGTGTTCTTCAGCAACGGCGCTTCGACATTACGGCAAGTTTTCTGCCACTGACCTCGCACTAATGCAAGGTATTGTTTAGTCATGGTTTTTTCACGGAGCTGCTGGTGTAGCGCTTTTAGCACAGAGCGTTTTTTGGCCACCATTAATAGACCACTTGTGTCACGGTCCAAACGATGTGCTAATTCCAGGTTTTTTTCGTCCGGTCGCAACGCTCTCAGCGCTTCGATAACACCGAACTTCAACCCCGAACCTCCATGCACAGCCAGTCCTGCCGGCTTATTAACCACAAGCAACGCGTCATCTTCATAAATTATTGCCGCTGCTAACGCCTGCACTTGTTCCAACTTTGCCGAAGGTAATTCAGGACGTTCGGAAATCTTTACCGGAGGAATACGAATTTCGTCGCCAAGCTTTAACTTATAGTCTGGCTTAATCCGTTTTTTATTTGCCCGAACCTCACCTTTCCGAACAATACGGTAGACCAAAGACTTAGGCACACCCTTAAGCCGGGCCATTAGGAAGTTATCAATCCTTTGCCCCTGCTCTTCGTCGCCGACTTGATGCAGTGTCACTTTTGTTTGAATCATTTTCATCGTGCCATTTTATCACTAAGCCAGGCAACATGCAGCGAAATTGTTGCTTGTATTAGTTGGTAAAAATATGAAATAATGAAGTGTCAAAATATATCCTGTCCGGGACATAAAGGTATAAAACGCGCTAAATAAATAGCCGCCCGACAGGAACAGAGACAGAAAAAATTTGTGTTCGCGCAATTGAAAGCGTTTTGCGCCCTCTCCACGTCGGCATACGGTATAAGTTTGTTTTTAACGATGAACGACTTGACCACCGAGATGTCGAATGCACGGAGTTAGTAAGCCAAAGCAAAATGTTATTTTCAGTTGCTGATTATGGTTAATCGCGACAGTATGACACGTAACAACTAGCCTAGCCGCTTTGTTATACGCACAGTCAAACCAATTTTTGTTACACGTTCGATGACGGGTAACGCAGACGCTGATTGTACAAATCGCGGACTGCAGACAACAATTTAACGATAGTGCAATAGCGCTGCTGAACAGCGTGTCATGCTGTGGCCTAATAAAAATTGAGTCACAGTAATGAAAAGAATGCTAATTAATGCCACGCAATTAGAAGAATTGCGTGTAGCCCTGGTCGACGGCCAGCGCTTATACGACCTGGACATAGAAAGCCCAGGACACGAACAAAAAAAAGCAAATATTTACAAAGGAAAAATCACTCGAATTGAGCCCAGCTTAGAAGCTGCCTTTGTCGACTATGGCGCTGACCGCCATGGTTTCCTGCCTCTTAAAGAAATCGCAAAAACATACTTCCCCGAAGGCTATACCTTTAAAGGCCGCCCGAATATCAAGGATGTGGTTTCTGAAGGCCAGGAAGTTATTGTTCAGATAGATAAAGAAGAGCGCGGCCAAAAAGGCGCTGCACTAACCACCTTTATTTCGTTAGCTGGCAGCTATCTGGTGCTGATGCCGAACAATCCACGCGCTGGCGGAATCTCACGTCGTATCGAGGGGGATGAGCGCTCGGCCCTGAAGGAAGCATTAAGCGACTTGAATGTACCAAACGAAATGGGTCTTATTGTCCGTACTGCGGGTGTTGGCAAGTCCAAAGAAGAATTAGAGTGGGACCTCAATGTTCTTTTACATCACTGGACTGCGATCAGTGAGGCCGCCAGTGGCCGCCCTGCTCCGTTTCTGATTCATCAAGAAAGCAATGTTATTTTCCGCGCTCTGCGCGACTATTTACGCCGTGACATTGGTGAAGTGCTAATCGACAGTAAGAAAGTCTATGAGCAGGTACGGACACACATTCAGCAAATTCGCCCGGACTTTCTAAATCGCGTTAAGTTGTATGATGGCGATGTGCCGCTATTCAGCCACTACCAAATTGAAAGTCAGATTGAGTCTGCTTTCCAACGTGAAGTTAGACTCCCGTCTGGCGGTTCTATCGTTATTGATCCGACTGAAGCCCTGACCTCTATCGATATTAACTCTTCACGCGCTACCAAAGGTGGCGACATAGAAGAGACTGCATTGCAAACCAACCTTGAGGCGGCGGAAGAGATTGCCCGCCAGCTTCGCTTACGAGATCTTGGTGGGCTGGTTGTTATTGACTTTATCGATATGACACCGGCACGCCACCAACGTGACGTTGAAAACCGCTTGCGCGATAGTCTTGCTCATGACCGTGCTCGCATCCAGGTCGCTCGTATCTCGCGGTTTGGTTTGCTGGAAATGTCACGCCAGCGTTTACGTCCTTCTCTTGGCGAATCAGCAAACAGTGTTTGCCCTCGTTGCGACGGTCAGGGAACCATTCGCTCTAGTGAGTCTTTAGCTCTGTCGATTATGCGTTTAATCGAAGAAGAGGCGATTAAAGATAATACGGTTCAGGTTCAGGCTCAGGTGCCCGTTCCGGTAGCTACCTATTTGCTTAATGAAAAACGCTCCGCGGTTAATAAAATCGAAGAGCGCCATAATGTAAAAGCGGTAATTATTCCAAATCACCACCTGGACACGCCACACTTTGAAGTTATCCGTATTCGTGATGATGAAGTTCCTGAGGCGGCAAGTTTCCAATTAGTGCAAAAGCAAGAAAAAGATGAAAGCGTGGCGATCACATTAACTAAAGATCGCCAGCAAATCGAAGAGCCTGCCTTAAAAGGTTTACAAGCACCAACCACACCGCCGCCGGCAGCTGCAGCGACTGCTACCCCGACTGTTACAAAAGCGAGTCCGTCGTTGTTGAGTCGATTAAGCAAGTGGTTCTCTGATTTATTTGCCAGCGACAGTGAAGAAAAAGAGTCTTCCGCTGAGCAACAACGCCGCCAACGTGCAAACAACCGTCGCTCGGGTAATAATCAGCAGCGCCGTGGGCGCAATAATCGTGGCGGTAGCGGTAACACTCGCAATCGCAACCGCAATACCGATAATCGTAAACCGAAAACTGAGGAATCAGAAGCGCCGGTGCAGCAGCAAGAAGGCGCTGATAATAAACGACAGGATGAACGTCAAGATAACCGTTCGTCCAATAATCGTCGTAATAATCGTCGTGGACGCGGTCGTAATCGTTCGCAGGGCCGGAAGCAGGAAACTGAGCAAACAACTCAGGCTGAAGCAGCAACCGATAATAATGTACAAAACGAAGCTGTGAACAAAGATAAAGCGCCTGCAGAAACCACTCAGCAAGCGCCGAAGAAACGTCGTCAGCAGAAGCCTCTGGAACGTTCAGTGCGGGTGAAAGGCGACCAGCAATCAGCCTCTACTAATGAACAACCGCAGCCTGAGGCCAAAGAATCAACGGCAACGCCAACAACGGAGCAGCCAGTAGAACAGACACAACGTCAGCCAAGCCAGGAAAAAATAGCGTCAAAAGTTCGTGACCCTCGGCTTCAGGCTGCTGCTGAGATTGTGCAGGCGGAACAGCAACAAAATCAGGAACCTGAGTCAGAGCCCGCGGTAACACCTCAGCCGAAGCCAGAGCCGAAGCCAGAACCTAAACAAGAAGCTAAACCAGAGTCTGGCGAAGCAGTAACGCCTGAGCCTGAAACTAAGGCAGAAGCAGCCCCCGAAGTCCCAGCTGAACCTGAATCTGAGCCTAAGCCAGAGTCCGTAGCAGAAGCTCCGACTAAGGCTGATGCTGAACCTGAGACTAAGCCCGAAGCTGCTGCAGAAACTCCAGCTGAGCCCGAGGCGGAACAAAAGCAGGAGCGCAATCGTTCTCGTCGTTCACCGCGTCACTTACGTGCAGCGGGTCAAAAGCGCAAGCGCGATAAGCAAGAAAGCGACAAACTCGCGGATAGTAGTCAGCCTATTTACCCTGCTAACGCACGTTATAAAGCTTTCGCAGAGATGACTAAAGCAACAGCGGCAGAACGTCAAAGCGACTTTTCTCCGTTTCCGGTTGCAACTGCTGCAGCGCGTATAGCCTTTACCAAAGATGAGCGTGTCGCCTCAATCAACTCATCAACTTCGCAGGCAAATGCTGACATGGCAAAATGCTCATAGCTGATAGTTGACAATAACGACGTAAAAAGCCCCAATCATTAAATTGATTGGGGCTTTTTCTTATTAGTAATAATAATTAATCGAGTCGAATTAACGACTGGTTTTTTTCTAACGTTTTTAATCCGATACCTTTTACGTCAAGCAACTGTTCAAACTCAGTAAATCCGCCTAACTGTTCCCGCAAAGCGATAATTTGTTCCGCCCGTTTCGCACCAACTCCAACCATTACAGCAGCCAGCTGTTGGACCGTGGCCGTATTAATATTAAGCAGTGGCGCGGCTTGCTCAGCCGTCTGGTTTTGCTCCAGAGTCGGTAAAGGAGCCGCCATTGAGTAGTTCAGATTTAACGGCGACGCCGACGCTGACATAGCGCCAACTAGCAGTGCGCCAGTTGACAATGCAAGAAATGTTTTCCGTAACATAGTAGATATCCTTATATATCACTGCACAATGCAGCATACCTACTATAGTGAAGGGGTACTAAAGTGCCAGCAATCAACCGCAAAAGCAGCGATTGATTACTGGTCTATAAGAATTAAGCGTTGCCCATTTCATCTAATAACTGCAAAACCGTCTGATGCGGATTCTCTGACTGTGTTATTGGCCGGCCAATAACCATGTAGTCCACACCTTTTTCGAGGGCTTCTCTGGGCGTTAGGGTACGTTTCTGATCATCAGATTGCGCATTTGCCGGGCGTATACCCGGTGTCACCAGCTTAAACTCATTACCAAGCCGTTGATGCAGCATTTCTGCTTCTTGCGCTGAGCACACGACTCCGTCTAATCCTGCTTGTTTTGCCAATTGTGCCAGTTTTAAAACTTGCTGTTCGACGGAGCGGTCAATACCAATTGCTTGTAGATCGGTTTCATCCATAGAAGTTAGAACCGTCACGGCTATTAATAATGGCGGCGTTTCAAAGTCCGCGAGTGCTTGTTTGGCGGCCTGCATCATTTTTAAACCACCACTGGCATGCACATTAACAATATCTACGTTCAATCGGGCGGCTGCAGCTACCGCCTTAGCGACAGTATTGGGAATATCGTGGAACTTCAAATCAAGAAATACTGAAAAGCCACGTTCCACTTGTTCAGCAACCCAGTCGGGGCCTTCTGTGGTAAACAACTCTTTACCGACTTTTAAGCCCACCCGTTGAGGGTCTAGCTGCGCTACCATGGCGTCTGCCTGAATTCTATTGTGGTAATCAAGGGCAACATAAATTCGAGGAAGTTTCATAACGCTATTCACCATCTAATCCTATGATAGGTTTTGTTGTGCTCCAGCTCTTACAACTTGGACATTGCCAATACAAAGTATGTCCCGCAAAGCCGCAATGCCGACAGCTGTATTTAGGGCGTTGACTAATATGTTCAGCGACCATTGTCTGTAAAATTTTTAAGCTTTCTCGAGCATTACCAACATCAGCGGCTCTAATATGAAAGTCCATTAACTGATGAAAACCACGCATCGTCGGGTGTGTTTCCATGCTGCTCCGAATAAACCGCTCTGCAGCCTCTCCACCTTGCGTTTGAAAAATATACTCTGATAACGCAATAGTAGCACTGGTCCCTGCGTCTTGTTCTACGCAGTGCTGCAAAAACTCAATGTAAGGCAACATATCGCCTTGTTCGCGATAAGATTGCTCAAGCGGCTTCAGTACTTCACAGACAAAGCTTTTATCCTGATTTAAAACTTTTTCGTAGTAATTGTTCGCTACCCGTTGCTGGCCTTGGCGGGTATATAGTTGGCCGAGCGAAATACTGGCCCTGGCACAGCGGGGGTCATGTTTGAGTGCTTTTTTGTAGTGCTTAATCGCCGATTCGGTCT
The DNA here is from genome assembly GCA_051746345.1 of Pseudomonadota bacterium. Taxonomy (GTDB): domain Bacteria; phylum Pseudomonadota; class Gammaproteobacteria; order Enterobacterales; family Alteromonadaceae; genus Idiomarina. The sequence goes on along the minus strand of JBNJEZ010000005.1, from coordinate 21,645 downwards.
GTTGTTCATTATCTGCTAGTTCGCAAAATAACTGTGCTACTACAGCTTCGACACTGCGGTCATCCTTGGTTAATCTAAGCGCAACCTTTATCGCTTTATCCCATTCATGGGTAGCCTGAAATAACTCAAGTAAATTTTTGCGACTTTTCTCGCGAAACACCTTATGCTGCTGCAGCCCAGAAAACATTTGTTCAGCACGGTCATAAATGCCGGCGGCGAGATAATCTTTTCCCAATTCGTACATTGCGGTGAGTCGGTCATTCTCAGCAATATTTGGACGCGAGGTAAGGTTTTGATGGATTTTTATGGCTCGTTCAACTTCACCGCGGCGGCGAAATAATTTACCGAGTGTCCAATGAGTTTCTAGCGTATCGCTATCCACATCCAGCAACTCGACAAATAAATCTACAGCTTTATCAGGCTGATCGGACAACAGTAAGTTGAGACCTGTTGCATACTGTTTGGAGAAACGCTGTTGTTCTTTACGTTCTTCACTGCGCACGCTATTTCTACCCATGAACCATCCATAGGCGGCGGCAACAGGCAATAATAGAAACAGCAGCTCAAGCATTTAATGTTGGTCCTGATGATGCTCTACATTTTTCGACAACTTCCCACTTGCGTGAAACTTCTTCAGCAGACGGCGATAACGCAGCTTCCATTTAAGCAGCGACAGGATATAAAAAGCGAGCGCTATTATAAAGCCAATGCCTAAAAATATGCCGGCGACGGCTGCTACCGACAACTCACTTTCTAAAATCAAAAAGTTAACGGTAACTAAACTTGCGTTTTGCGCACCAAAAGCGAGCGCGATAAAGAAAATCAACAAAACCGGAATGATAAACAGTAGTTTTTTTAACATGCGTGTCCTTACCTGCGCTTATCGAATATTGGTGCAGCCATAAAAAAACGGCATGCCATTATAGCATGCCGTTTTTATCAATCGAGCGCAAAGATCACGTTAAATTATCTACCCGTTCTCTTAACTCTTTACCAGCTTTAAAGTGAGGAACATACTTGCCATTTAGTTCTACTTTTTCACCGGTCTTTGGATTTCGTCCAATCCGAGGAGCCCGATAGTGCAGAGAAAAGCTGCCAAACCCACGAATCTCAATTCGTTTACCATGAGCAAGGTTTTGCACCATTTGCTCAAGGATGTCTTTGACAGCAGACTCAACGACCGCAGGAGATAAGTCTTGATACCTCAGTGCTAATCGTTCAATTAACTCCGATTTCGTCATTACTACTCCTCCCGGTCGTTGGGTGTTTACACCAAATTAGTCGTCGTTTTTCGCTGCTTTAAAGGCTTCAGCCATTGCGCTGTTCATGCCTGCGCTGTCTTGCTGTTTGTTAACCTGCTCAACCGCTTCTTTCTCTTCTACTTCGTCTTTCGCACGGATAGACAAGCTCAGAGTACGATTTTTGCGGTCAACGCCCATGAAGCGAGCTTCAATGGTATCGCCAACATTCAGCACAGTTGAAGCGTCTTCTACGCGGTCACGAGAAATATCGGCAGCGCGTACATAACCTTCAACACTATCAGCCAGTTCTACTTTAGCACCCTTAGCGTCAACTTCGCTGATGGTACCAGTAACAAGAGAACCTTTTTTGTTCGCTGCTAAGTAGTTGTTGAACGGGTCTTCTTCAAGCTGCTTAATGCCTAAAGAGATACGCTCACGCTCAGCGTCAACTTGCATGACTACGGCAGTTACTTCTTCGCCTTTCTTGTAATCACGTACAGCTTCTTCGCCAGTCGCGTTCCAGCTGATGTCTGACAAGTGAACCAAACCGTCAATACCGCCATCTAGACCGATGAAGATACCGAAGTCTGTGATTGACTTAATCTTGCCGCTAACTTGCTCGCCCTTGTTGTGGTTCTTAGCGAACTCTTCCCAAGGGTTAGGCTTACACTGTTTCAGGCCAAGTGAGATACGACGACGTTCTTCGTCAATTTCAAGCACCATAACTTCAACAGAGTCGTCCAGGTTAACCACTTTAGATGGGTGAACGTTCTTGTTTGTCCAGTCCATCTCAGACACGTGTACCAGGCCTTCAACGCCTTCTTCGATTTCTACGAAACAGCCATAATCAGTCAAGTTCGTAACACGACCGGTCAGGCGGGTACCTTCTGGATAACGGTTTGCGATATCTGCCCATGGATCTTCACCCAGTTGCTTAAGACCCAGTGATACGCGCGTACGCTCACGGTCGAACTTAAGTACTTTGACAGTAATTTCATCGCCAACGTTAACGATTTCGCTTGGGTGCTTAACGCGTTTCCAAGCCATATCGGTGATGTGTAACAAGCCGTCAACACCACCAAGATCAACGAATGCACCGTAGTCAGTCAAGTTCTTAACGATACCTTGTACTTCCTGACCTTCTTGCAGGTTTTCAAGCAGCTCTTCACGCTCTGCACTGTTCTCTTTCTCGATAACAGCACGGCGAGAAACCACAACGTTGTTGCGTTTCTGATCAAGCTTGATAACTTTAAATTCAAGATCTTTATTTTCCAGGTGAGCAGTTTCACGTACTGGACGTACGTCAACCAATGAGCCTGGCAAGAATGCGCGAACGCCGCCAAGATCAACGGTAAAGCCACCTTTAACCTTACCAGAAATAATACCGGTAACAGTTGCGTTGTCTTCGTATGCTTTTTCCAGCTGCAGCCAAGCTTCGTAGCGCTTCGCTTTTTCGCGTGAAAGAATCGTTTCACCGAAACCATCTTCTACTGCATCTAGTGCAACGTCGACTTGATCGCCAACACTGATTTCTAGTTCACCTTCAGCATTACGGAATTGTTCGGCTGGGATAGCACTTTCAGATTTAAGGCCTGCGTCTACCAATACAAGATCTTTTTCGATGGCAACGATTGTACCTTTTACGATGGAGCCCGGGCGAGTTTCGACTTCCTTCAGGCTTTCTTCAAACAGCTGTGCAAAATTTTCTGACATATTAAATAACTTCGCTTTTAGATGACGTCCACTGAACTTCCTGTACAGCGGGGTTATGAATAAAGTCTGCGTGTTTCCTTACGGCAGACACCTAAATAACTCACTAAGCCTAATTGCTCGCGAGTTAGCTAGTCTTGTGACAGTTTGCTGTGCGCAAACGTCAGTATTTGTTCCAGTACCTGCTCAACGCTCAACTTAGTTGAGTCTACATATAACGCGTCGTCAGCAGGTTTTAATGGCGCTACAGGGCGACTGGTGTCACGATCGTCGCGCTCTTTAATTTCGGTTATTAATTGATCAATATTAGCATCAAAGCCTTTCTCTAGCAATTGCTTGTAGCGACGCTCTGCCCTTTCTTCGGCAGATGCTGTTAAAAATACTTTTGCATCTGCATCGGTAAATACGACCGTGCCCATGTCACGACCATCAGCTACCAATCCGGGTAACTCTTTAAAAGCACGTTGGCGTCTTAGCAATGCTTCGCGTACTCGCGGAAGCGCGGCGATTTTCGAGGCCATATTACCGACCTTTTCGGTGCGGATGGTCAAAGTCACATCTTCACCCTCAAGGATAATATGAGTTAATGCCTCTTCTTTATCGGCTTCGAACTTTACATCCAGGTCGGAGGCCAGCGCTGCCAGACTCTCTTCATCATCAACGGTAAAGTCATGGTGCAGAGCAGCTAAAGCTAAAACTCGATAAATCGCACCGCTGTCAAGCAAGTGCCAATCTAGCTTCTCTGCTAAAAGGCGGCTAACGGTTCCTTTACCAGAGCCACTGGGGCCATCGATCGTGATAACCGGTATTTGCGTTGCCATAAAATCCTCTATTTGCCCTGCCTATCGCAGTTATTAGCGACGCAATTATACGCATTTGGTATTTTTTTGCACCCTTTACCAACAAACCTTTATTAACAATTACAAAGCCGGCCAAACTCGGTAAAGAATTGCGGATAAGTTTTAGCACAACATTGGGGATCCTTTATGGTTACCCCAACCGGAGAAAAAGCAGCCAGTGCCATACACATGGCAATCCGGTGATCATCGTAGGTATCAACAACTGCATGCTGCCATTGCAGCGGCGGTTCAATAACTAGAAAATCTTCACCCTCTTCTACCTTGGCACCCGTTTTCCTTAACTCGGTGGCTAATGCACGCAACCGATCGGTTTCTTTAACTCGCCAATTGGCCACGTTGCGAATGGTGGTTCGGCCTTTTGCAAACAACGCCAGCGGGGCTAAAGTCATAGCGGCGTCGGGAATTTGATTACCATCGAAATCGATACCTTGTAATGGACTATCACAAACCACCTTAATGGCGTTTTGTTGAAACTCTACTTTCGCCCCCATCGCCTGTATCACCTCAGCGAAAGCTACGTCACCTTGTATCGAGTCTTGCCCAACTCCATGAATGGTGACTGGTCCACCGCTTATAGCTGCGGCTGCCATCCAATAGCTGGCTCCGCTGGCATCACCCTCGACATAGTAATGTTGCGGCGGCCGCAACTGTTGACTGCCGGGAATAAGGAATTTGTTGGTCGATGCGGGATTTATGGTCACCCCAAACTCGGCTAACATTGCCAGAGTGAGATCAATATAGGGCCGCGACACGATATTGCCGGTTAGCGTTAACGTAGAATCGCTGCTTAGTAACGGTAAAGCCATTAGTAATGCGCTGATAAACTGGCTGGAGACACTGCCATCGATAGCAAAGTCACCGGCTTGCAATCCGGACTTAATACTCAATGGCGGATAGCCTGTCTGTTCAAGGTAGCGGATATTTGCCTGCTGTTGCTGCAGGCTATCGACCAGGTCCTTTACCGGGCGCTCGCGCATCCGCTGGTCGCCGTCCAAAATTATTGACTGTTCAGTCAGCGTTGCAGAGAGTACAGCTATTAAAGGCCGCATTGCAGTTCCTGCATTACCCAATAACAGTCGTTCGGGATTGGCTTTCCAGACACCGCCGCAGCCAAACACTTGCAGCGTCGTAGAGTCCTGCTCAATAACCTTAACACCCAGTGCGACCAGAGCTTCTAACATGCGTGCAGTGTCATCACTGCGCAGCAAGTTGTGTAAAATGACTGGCTGTGGGCTAATTGCTGCGAGCAACAGCGCTCTATTGGCTATACTTTTAGAGCCTGGTAAAGTGACATCACCAATGCAGGACGGACGAGAATCAAGAGTAAGGCTTTCTACACGGCGATTCACTAATTTTCTCTCTACGACCCGATTTTCAACATTGCGTCAATAAATGCCTGGTTTTCTTCTTTTAAGCCAATACTAACGCGTAAATGATTGGGTAATTGGTAGCCACCGACAGGTCGCACAATAACCCCTTCGTGCAGCAGCTTTTCATAAATATCCATTGCTTTCGGGCCAAACTCTATGGTTAAAAAGTTTCCGTAAGATGGAATATAGTTGTAACCTTGCTGCTGGCAAAATTCGACTAATTGTTCCATTCCCTGCTGATTAACCTGAACCGCCTGCTGCAGATAATCATGGTCATCCAGTACCACCTCTGCTGCCTTCAACGATAACGCATTAACGTTAAACGGCTGACGAATGCGATTCATTAGGTCAGCAATTTCTGTACTACTAACCGCGTAGCCTGCGCGAAGGCCTGCCAAGCCGTAGGCTTTGGAAAAGGTGCGTGAAACCACTAAATTAGGAAACTGCTGCAACCAGTCAATTGAGGGTGCGCGTTCGGGTTCAGGTACGTATTCGTAATAAGCTTCATCCAGCACAACAATCACATGCGAGGGCACTTTATCTAAGAAATCTTTTATCTGTTCGGTAGTTAAGAAAGTACCGGTTGGGTTATTAGGATTCGCCACAAAAATCATTTTCGTTTTGTCGGTAACGGCTGCGGCCATTGCCTCCAGATCGTGACCATAATCTTTTGCGGGAACCGCCACCCCTTTCGCACCAATTGCCTGAGTGACTAACGGGTAAACAACGAACGCGTGCTGGGAAAATATAACTTCTTCTGCGGCACTGACAAAAGTGCGAGCGAGAATCTCTAATACATCGTTAGAGCCATTACCCAGAGTAATCTGTTGAGGTTCAACTCGATGCAATTCAGCCAGTTTACTTTTTAGGTAAAAACCATTGGCATCAGGATAACGAATTAAATTACTCAGCTCTGCCTGTAATGCAGTCCTAACTTTCTCACTCAAACCCAAAGGGTTTTCGTTGGAAGCAAGCTTAATCACATGCGATAAGCCCAGTTCGCGTTGTAATTCGTCCATTGGTTTTCCGGCTTGATAAGGTTGTAGTTTTTTAACCCCGGAATTTGCCGCTGCTGTCGCATCAAAAGCTGCCATAGTCACTACCTATTCTTTATTGTTTTTATACGAATTTTTGTTGTTATAGTTTGCGCTGAAACTGATCCATAAAATCTATCAGGGTTTTAACGCCCGCTACTGGCATAGCGTTATAGAGGCTTGCCCGCATACCACCGACAAACCGGTGGCCCTTTAAACCAATCAAGCCAGCCGCAGCCGCTTCCTGTAGAAACTTTTGGTCTAAACTAGCGTCCGCTAATTGAAACGGGACATTCATTATTGAACGATAGTCGGGATGTACCTCATTGCGATAAAACTCGGATTGATCGACGTAATCGTAAAGCAGCTGCGCCTTTTGCTGATTGCGTTCACCGATACCAACAAGCCCGCCCTGCCGCTTTAACCATTGAAAGACCAAGCCTGACAGATACCAGGCAAAGGTATTCGGCGTGTTGTACATAGAGCCGTCTTTTGCCTGCAGCTGATAATCCATAATTGAACTAAGCTCTGGTTGTGGCTCGCCTAGTAAATCCTTTTTCACGATAGCAATAGCAAATCCTGAAGGCCCAATATTTTTCTGTGCCCCCGCATAAATAATGCCGAATTTACTGACATCCAAGGGTTCAGCCAAAATATTGGACGACATATCAGCCACTAACGGGGCTTTAATTCCCTCAGGCGGTGTATGCAAGGCAATACCATCAACGGTTTCGTTTGTGCAATAGTGAAAATAGCTCGCATTATCAGACAACTGCCATTGATCTTGCGGAGCAATAGCCTTGCCTTTGCCTGTTTCTACGCAGCCGCCGGCAACATTGACCTTACTAACGTACTTTGCCGCTTCACGAATTGCATATCCCGACCAGATGCCTGTATCCAGGTAATCAACTGTGGCCGTTTTTGCTGCAATATTTTGTGGTACCGCAGAAAACTGACCACGACCACCACCTTGCAGAAACAAGACTTCGTAATCATCCGTGATATTCAACAACTCACGTAAGTCCTGCTCGGCCTGACGCGCCATTTTTACGTATGCCGGGTCACGGTGAGAAAATTCCATCACCGAGACACCGGTATTATTCCAATTCAACAGTTCTTCCCGCGCCTGCTGCATAACTTCCTTTGGAAGCATGGCCGGCCCGGCAGAAAAATTGAACAGATCACTCATCGTTATTGCCTTCCGCTTTTTCTTCAGTGTCAGTAGTTTCGGTCGCTTCTGCGTCGATCACTTCATCTTCTTCTTCCATTTCGTCGATACGCTGCAGACCAACAACCTTCTCGTCGTCCGCGGTTCTAATCAGGCGAACGCCCTGCGTATTACGACCGACTACAGAGACTTCATGGACACGAGTCCGCACCAACGTACCCTTATTGCTGATTAGCATGATTTCGTTACCGTCGATAACTTCCATTGCGCCAACCACAGGGCCGTTACGTTCACTGACTTTGATTGAGACAACGCCTTTGGTGGCTCGACTCTTAGTTGGATACTCGCCGACCGGTGTGCGTTTACCAAAGCCGTTTTCAGTAACGGTCAATATTGCCGCTTCCTGATCTTCGTATTCACGCGGCACAATAAGCGATACCATCTGTTGACCTGGCGCCATACGAATACCGCGAACGCCCGTAGCCGTACGTCCCATCGAACGCACCTGGTCTTCTTTAAAGCGCACCACTTTACCGGCATCAGAGAACAGCATGATTTCTTGCTGGCCGTCGGTAATATCAACACCGATCAACTCGTCACCGTCATTTAAATTGAGAGCAATGATGCCACCATTACGTGGGCGTGAATAAGCAGCCAATGGTGTCTTTTTCACCGTACCGTTTTTGGTTGCCATAATGACAAACTTATCGTCGGGGTAGTCACGCGTTGGCAGTATTGCTGTGATCCGTTCATTGGCTTCCAGTGGCAATAGATTAACAATCGGTTTACCACGCGATGCTCTGCTAGCCAGCGGTAACTGGTACACTTTCATCCAGTAAATGCGGCCGTGGGTTGAGAAACAAAGGATAGTGTCGTGAGTATTCGCCACCCATAAACGCTCGACGAAATCTTCATCTTTCATCTTAGTTGCGGCTTTACCTTTACCACCCCGTTTTTGTGCTTCGTACTCTGTTAACGGCTGGTACTTCACGTAGCCTTCGTGTGACAGGGTTAACACAACATCTTCTTCGTTAATCAAATCTTCCATGCTGATATCGTGCGCAGCGGCCGTAATCTCTGTCAGACGCTTGTCACCAAAGTTGTCACGCACTTCAACCAGTTCGTCATGAATGACTTCCATTAAGCGTTCGGTTGAACGTAAAATTTTCAGTAATTCAGCAATCTGGTCCAAAATTCCTTTGTATTCTTCCAGGATTTTTTCGTGTTCGAGACCGGTTAACTTATGTAGTCGGAGGTCCAGAATCGCTTGCGCCTGTTCTTCGGTCAGGTAGTAATGGCCGTCGCGAATACCGTATTCTTCCGGTAAGTGATCAGGACGCGCAGCGTCAACACCAGTTGCTTCTAGCATGGCGCTCACGCCACCTAGCTTCCAGCTGCGAGAAGTTAAACCTGCTTTTGCTTCTGCCGGCGTTGGCGAGCTTCGAATTAACTCGATCACTTCATCGATATTGGCCAACGCAATCGCCAAACCCTCTAAGGTATGCGCGCGTTCTCGAGCTTTACGCAGCTCGTACACCGAGCGACGAGTAACCACTTCACGCCGGTGACGCACGAAAGCGTTCAGCATATCGTAGAGGTTAAATAAACGAGGTTGGCCCTTATCCAGTGCCACCATGTTAATACCAAACACTACCTGCATTTGAGTGTTCGCATAAAGGTGGTTCAGTACGACTTCAGCGACATCACCGCGGCGGATTTCTATAACAATACGCATGCCGTCTTTATCAGACTCATCACGCAGGCCGCTGATACCTTCTAGTCGTTTCTCTTTAACCAGCTCAGCAATTTTTTCGATCAGGCGAGCTTTGTTGACCTGGTACGGAATTTCCGTGACGATAATGCTTTCGCGCCCGCTTTTTTCATCCACTTCAATTTCAGCAGTTGCCCGCAGGTGAATTCGGCCACGGCCAGTTTTGTAAGCTTCAACGATACCGGAACGACCGGAAATACTCGCTGCCGTCGGAAAGTCCGGCCCCGGGATGTATTCCATTAATTCATCGATGGTAATGTCCGGGTTTTCAATCAATGCCAGCGTTCCATCAACCACTTCAATTAAGTTGTGAGGTGGAATATTGGTCGCCATACCAACTGCGATACCGGAAGAACCGTTTACCAATAAGTTAGGAATCCGGGTTGGTAACACATCGGGAATGCGTTCTGTGCCATCGTAGTTGTCAACGAAATCGACAGTTTCTTTATCGAGATCGGCTAACAGTTGATGAGCAATTTTCTCCATCCGGATTTCGGTGTAACGCATAGCTGCTGCGGAGTCACCATCAACCGAACCGAAGTTACCCTGACCATCGACCAAGGTGTAGCGCAAGGAAAATGGCTGCGCCATCCGTACAATTGTGTCGTAAACTGCTGAATCACCGTGAGGGTGATACTTACCAATAACATCACCGACTACACGAGCCGATTTTTTGTAAGGCTTGTTAAAGTCGTTCCGTAATTCGTTCATCGCAAATAATACGCGTCGATGAACCGGTTTTAAGCCGTCGCGTACATCAGGTAATGCCCGGCCAACGATAACGCTCATAGCGTAATCAAGGTAAGAACTTTTCAGTTCATCCTCAATGTTGACGGGTGACACTTCTCTGGCAAGATCGCTCATATTTCTGTCCCTAAAAGATCCGCTAGTTCGTTTTTATAATGATCTAGACATTGTACCCATACCAACAGCATCTCGCACCCTCTTTTTAACAATCGCTGGCTGCGGTATGCTATCGGCCATTATCAGCCTTAAGTTGACGCGAAGACGCCAACCTCTTTTGAGTAAAAGCTATGAGCAAAAACGAACAATTTTCGAGCAATAACAATGTTGATCCCACTGAAATAGAAAAGTTTTCGGCATTAGCATCACGCTGGTGGGATCCCGATGGCGAGTTTAAGCCACTGCATAAAATTAACCCGTTGCGGCTGGACTTTATCGAGCAACAAGTTGCGGGCTTATTCGGTAAGCAGGTGGTTGACGTCGGCTGCGGCGGAGGTCTGCTAACAGAGGGGCTGGCTGAGCGAGGCGCTAAGGTAAAAGGTATCGACTTAGCCGAGCAGTCGTTAGAGGTTGCACGGTTACATGCACTGGAGAGCCAGCTTAATGTTAGCTATGAGTGCATAGCTGCAGAAAATTTCGCCGAGCAACATAGTGGCCAATTTGATGTGGTGACTTGTTTGGAAATGCTCGAGCATGTACCAGACCCAGAATCGATTGTGCGCGCTTGTGCCAAAATGGTGCGCCCCGGCGGTCAGGTTTTCTTTTCCACGCTGAACCGAAATGCCAAGTCCTGGTTACTCGGCATTGTTGCAGCAGAGCATGTATTGCGCTGGGTACCCAAAGGAACCCATGACCACCAACGGTTTATTAAGCCGTCAGAGCTACTGGCTATGGCGGACAATGTGGGTTTACAAGCAGAAACAATGAACGGCATTGTTTATCATCCGCTCAAAGGTTTCCATCTGCACCCACATGATGTCGATGTTAATTATATTGTCAGCCTGAAAAAGTATTAAGGTTATCGTTATTATGAACGCTATCGACAATAAGCCGGTGAAGGCAGTGCTGTTTGACCTTGATGGAACGCTATTGGATACAGCACCCGATTTAGGCGCGGCTCTTAATTATCTCTGCCGTCAGTATCAACAGCCTGAAATCAGCGCGGAAACCTATACGCCAATAGCCTCTCACGGCTCCCGTGGATTGCTCAACCTGGCCTTTGCTGAGCAAATGTCGATCGCTGATAGTGCAGAAGCAAAGCAGCTAAGGGAAAAGTTCTTAAGCTACTACAACGACAATATTGCGCATGCTACCCAACCTTTTAAAGGCGTTGCCGAGTTACTGCAAGCGCTCAAAGAAGCCACCGTCGAAGTTGCGATAGTAACTAATAAACCAAAGCTACTCACTGCCCGGCTACTCCCTTATTTTAATGACTTGCACGCCATTAAAGTGGTCGTTTCAGGTGATACCCTGACCGTTTCTAAGCCGCATCCTGAACCATTACTGTATGCGGCAAAACAATTGGGAGTTGCTGTCGACAGTTGTGTCTATGTGGGCGACGCAGAACGTGATATAGAAGCAGGTAGAAACGCAGGTATGGTAACCGTGCTTGCCGGTTACGGCTATATCAGTGACCAGGACCAGCCACAGCGTTGGGGTGCGGACTATACGATTGAACACCCCCTGGAGTTATTAAAGATACTCTCTATTGATGATTTAAACCGCGACTCCTGCGCCATAGAATGAGTAATACTAAAAATAAAAAATAAAAGACAAAAATATTATATAGCGGTCCGTCAATCGCAAACGCAAGCCGCTAAAGCGTTGCGTCAAATCCAGCAAATTTGCAACCGCTATTTCTTAGATTTTTCATCTAATTTGACTTGATCACTGGCGACGATACTTCTAGCATACTGGTAAATCAAAGACCCCTAGATATTGTGTTCATTTCTTAATTAGAAGGTTTTTTACACAATATCTTGTGGCCACACCAATATAACAAATAGATAAGAGTCGGCGCTAAAATGAACGATCAATTATTCGTTACGAAACGCAGTGGTCAACGTGAACCCCTCAACCTTGATAAAATTCATCGAGTCATTATGTGGGCTGCTGAAGGCCTAAATAATGTGTCAGCCTCTCAGGTTGAAATTAAATCTCATATTCAGTTTTATGACGGTATTAAAACCGAAGATATTCATGAAACGATCATTAAAGCAGCAGCAGATTTGATATCCGAAGAAGCTCCGGATTATCAATATATGGCAGCACGGTTAGCAATTTTCCATTTACGCAAGCGCGCTTATGGAAAGTTTGAACCGCCACGCTTGTACGACCACGTGAAAAAGATGGTCGCTGAGCACCGTTATGATGAACACTTGCTAGATGACTTTAGTGAGCAAGAGTTTGATCAAATGGATGAAATTATTGATCACTGGCGCGATATGAACTTTTCATATGCCGCGGTTAAACAGTTAGAAAATAAGTACTTAGTACAAAATCGAGTTACCGGTGACATTTATGAAAGCGCTCAGTTCTTATATATGCTGGTCGCTGCGTGCTTATTTGGCAACTACCCGAAAGCTACGCGGATGGATTATATCAAGCGTTTTTATGACGCGGTGTCGACCTTTAAGTTGTCCCTGCCAACGCCAATTATGTCAGGTGTCCGCACTCCGACACGCCAATTTTCTTCCTGCGTTCTGATAGAAACAGGTGATAGCTTAGATTCCATTAATGCCACAGCCAGTGCCATCGTAAAATACGTATCTCAGCGTGCTGGTATCGGTATTAATGCCGGCCGTATCAGGGCGCTTGGTAGCCCAATTCGTAACGGTGAAGCCTTTCATACCGGCTGCATTCCATTTTATAAATATTTTCAAACAGCGGTTAAAAGTTGCTCTCAAGGCGGTGTCCGTGGTGGTGCAGCCACCCTTTTCTATCCGCTTTGGCACTTAGAAGTCGAAAATCTACTGGTGTTGAAAAATAACCGCGGGGTCGAAGAAAACCGTGTTCGTCACCTCGATTATGGTGTGCAGTTTAACCGGACCATGTATCAGCGTTTGGTTAAAGATGGTTACATTACCCTGTTCAGTCCGTCGGACGTACCTGGCCTTTATGACGCGTTCTTCGAAGATCAGGATGAGTTCGAGCGGTTATACGTGCAGTATGAGCAAGACGAAAGCATTCGCAAAAAGCGCATTAAGGCGATCGAACTGTTTGGTCTGTTTATGCAAGAACGTGCCAGCACAGGCCGCATCTACGTACAAAACGTCGACCACTGCAACACCCACAGCCCGTTCGACTCTAAGGTTGCCCCTATCCGGCAAAGTAACCTTTGTTTAGAAATAGCGCTGCCCACCAAACCACTGAGTCATGTTAATGACGAGGAAGGCGAGATAGCGCTATGTACCCTATCAGCCTTTAACTTGGGTCAAATCGAGAAACTGGAAGATTTTGAGGAACTTGCGGAGCTTGCCGTACGAGCACTGGACAGCTTACTTGATTATCAGGAGTATCCGGTTCCGGCTGCTTACAATGCCACCATGAACCGTCGTACCCTGGGAATTGGGGTTATTAACTTTGCCTATTATTTGGCTAAGCACGGTGTGAAGTACTCGGACGGCTCAGCCAATTCATTGGTTCATCAGACATTCGAAGCAATACAGTTCTATTTAATGAAAGCATCGATGAACCTGGCCAAAGAAAAAGGCCAGTGTCCTAAGTTTAACGAAACAACTTACTCGCAGGGCATTATGCCAACAGATACCTATAAAAAAGATCTGGATGCATTTTGTAGCGAACCCCTGCATCTTGACTGGGAGCAATTGCGTAAAGATATCCAACAGTATGGTATGCGCAATTCGACACTGTCAGCGTTAATGCCTTCAGAAACGTCGTCACAAATATCTAACGCCACCAACGGTATTGAGCCGCCACGCGGGTTTGTTAGTGTGAAGGCGTCAAAAGACGGCGTCACCAAGCAAGTGGTACCGGATTACGAGAATCTTAAAGATAAGTACGAGCTGCTGTGGCAAATTCCGGACAATAAAGGTTATCTGCAGCTGGTCGGTATTATGCAAAAGTTTGTCGACCAAACAATCTCTGCTAATACCAACTACGATCCCGCTAAGTTTGAAGGCGGTAAAGTGCCAATGAAGCAATTGCTTCAGGACTTACTGACTGCCTATAAGATGGGCGTAAAAACGCTGTATTACCATAATACCCGTGATGGTGCGGCAGATAATCAGGCGGACATCGGTGAAAACCGGCGTCAAGCGAATAAGCCACAAGCACAAAGCCCGGCAGAAGTTATTATCGAAGACGATGATGATTGCGCTGGCGGTGCCTGTAAGATTTAAACAAGGGAGTTTACCGAGTGTCTTATTCAACGTTTAATCAAGCGCAAATAAACCCGCTGAATGAACCAATGTATTTTGGTAACTCAGTCAACGTGGCGCGCTATGATCAGCAAAAACACAGTATTTTTGAAAAACTGATCGAAAAACAAATCAGTTTCTTCTGGCGTCCCGAAGAAGTCGACGTCAGTCGCGATCGAGTAGACTTTAATAAGCTAACGAAAAGTGAAAAGCATGTTTTTATCTCCAATTTAAAATATCAAACATTGCTTGATTCAATCCAGGGGCGTAGTCCGAATATCGCACTACTGCCAATTGTTTCTCTGCCAGAATTAGAGACCTGGATTGAAACCTGGTCATTTTTCGAAACCATTCACTCTCGCTCATATACGCACATTCTGCGCAATCTATTTAGCGATCCTAGTGAAGTATTTGAAGACATTGTCATTAACGAACAAATAAAAATGCGGGCCAACGATATCTCGCAGTACTATGACAACCTAATCTTTTATACTCAGTTATGGCAAACCCATGGCGAAGGCGAAGTAGAAGTGGACGGTAAAACCTACAACGTCACCATGCGTGAGCTTAAGAAAAGATTGTTTCTATGCATTAACTCAGTTAACGCGTTAGAAGCCATTCGATTTTATGTAAGCTTTGCCTGTACTTTCGCGTTCGCCGAACGTGAGTTAATGGAAGGCAATGCAAAAATTATCCGCTTAATCGCCCGCGACGAAAACGTTCACCTAACATCGACGCAGCATATGATTAACTTATGGCAATATGGCGAAGATGATCCGGAAATGAATGAAATCGCTGAAGAGCTTCGTGATGATGCTTACGAGATTTTCATGACCGCGGTTAAGCAGGAAAAACAGTGGGCCCATTACTTATTTAAAGATGGCTCGATGATTGGTCTGAATGAAAGCATGCTCTGCCAATACGTCGAGTACATCGCCAATTTAAGAATGCAAGCCATCGGGTTTGATGCCCCCTTCCCTGAGCAGCGTTCCAACCCTCTGCCATGGATGAACAAATATCTGGTTTCGGATAATGTACAGGTTGCTCCGCAAGAAGCAGAAATAAGTTCCTACTTAGTTGGCCAAATCGATAGTAGTGTCGACGCGTCAGATTTGGGCGATTTTGATCTGTAACGCAAATGACCCAGTCGGTATTTAAGGTAATAGTCAACGGCGAGCATGAGCTTGCCGTTGACGCTTCTGAAGGTACTTTATTAGAAGCACTCGAAGCCCATAAATTAGAGGTTAACTACCATTGCAAAAGCGGTTTTTGCGGTGCTTGCCGGTCAACCTTAAAAAGTGGTAGCGTGCGCTATTTAACCGATCCTCTGGCATACATTCGTAAAGGCGACATATTGCCTTGCTGTTGTGTACCAGAATCAGACCTTGAAATTGATCATTAATGCTACAAAGACTGTATTCACAATATCGATAACCCCTATCGTTTCGATTCATTGTTAAACCAACAAAAAAAATGGATAATACGAACCAGTTTTAGAGACTTCATTCAATTATATTTAGCAGTAAAGAGGATTTACTATGTTCACCGTGATTTTTGGCCGTCCAGGCTGTCCGTTTTGTGTCCGCGCCAAAGACGTAGCAGACCAGTTAAAAGCTGATCGCGATGACTTTGACTACCGTTACGTGGATATCCAGGCCGAAGGGATTACCAAAGCAGACTTAGAAAAAACAGTCGGCGCACCGGTTCACACCGTACCTCAAATTTTCGTCGACGAAACTCACGTTGGTGGCTTCACCGAGTTTGAAGCTTATGCAAAAGAACACCTGGGCTTGTACGCGGCATAATCACTACCGCTCAACCATCGAAACCGATGACGACTCGCGATTTGAATAGTATCGTGGTCGCCATCGGTTTTTTGTTTTAAAGTTCAGACATCGCATTGCGGACACGCTTTTCGGATACCGGGTATTCAGTACCAAGTGTTTGCGCGAAGAACGATACTCGCAGCTCCTGTAACATCCAATAAATCTCTTGCACCGCTTCGGGTACCACCTTCGGATATTTTTTCAGTAGTTTTTTGTAGTCTTGCTCCAGACTATCCAGGTTTATCGTCAGTAACCGGTCCTTATTCGGATCCACCGGCAATTTTTCCAGCCGCTTCTGTAGTGCCATTAAATAGCGTTCCACATCAACCAATCGCAACGCCCCTAACTGACTAACAAAACCTTTAAAGACTAATTCATCCAGTTGCTTCTGGACGTCTCCCCGCGACTGAATCTGATCCAGTGGGATTTTTCCTTTTAGCTGTTTGCGGATTTTTTGATTTAACAATAAACAGCGTTCGACCAAGCCGGCGATTTTTTCGACCCGTGGATTTAGCTCGGCTCTAACCTGTTCTTTTACATTCAGGAAGCTCTGTTGATCACGAATATCTCGCCCTTGTTCAATATTTTCCTGAACAATTTCATCAACGGCCGCAGCGATGCAGTCTTTTATTAGTACATCAACCTTGCCCCAGGGGTTAAAATACATCGACAGCTTCGCTTTGTTAGAAAGTGACTGCTGCAAATATTTAACCGGCGACGGTACTTGTTTAAGCAACAGCTCACGCACACCCAGTTGATGTTGCTGTTGCGCTTCTTCCAGGCTGTCGTACATTTGTATCGACAGCTTACCCTCGATGGGTGCTAATGCTGGGTACGCTTTAATTTCAAAACCATGCTGCTTTTCACTCACAACTTTCGGCAATTGCTCAAAGTCCCAGTCTTCAACGTCGCTACGCTTAACATCGTCTCCTGCCGACTTATCCAGCCGCTTTTGCACCCGACCGGCAAGCTGGTCTTTCAGTTGCCGTAAGTCGCGCCCTTCCCGGATCAATTTTTTGCCGTCAAAAACCTTAAAGTTCATGCGTAGATGCAGCGGCACCGCTTCTTCATTCCATTGCTCTGGCTCGACTCTAACACCACTCATACGGCGTAACTTGTCACTCATCGCATCCTTAAGGCTACCCTCCATTGGCTCAATATCGGCCACCACGGCGCCAGCGTAGTTTGGCGCCGGAACAAAATTACGCCGTATCGGCTTAGGTAGCGACTTTATCAATGCGGCGATACGGTCTTCACGTAGAGCCGGAATATGCCAGTCAAACCCTTCTTCGGTAACCTGATTGAGGATAGCTAACTGGATATTAACGCTAACGCCATCGTCTTCGGCGTTAGGTTCAAAGTTATAAGTGAGTGGTAAACGCAGGTTTCCCTGACGCCAGAACTCTGGGTATTCCTGTTCGGTAATGTGCGAGGTGTCGCCACCAATCAGATCATCGCGCTCAAAAAACAACAATTTTGGCTGTTTCTTGCTGGCTTTATGCCACCAGCCCGCTAACAGTTTCTCGGTAAAAATTCCGTCTGGAATGGAGCGATCGTAAGCGTCGAATAACTCTTGCTCGTCAACCAGAATGTCACGCCGCCGCGATTTAGCTTCCAGCTCCTGCACACTCTCGATTAACTCCAGATTGTGCTTAATAAACGGGAGTTGCCGTTTAATTTGGCCTTGTACTAACGCTTCCCGAATAAATAATTCACGGGCTTTTACCGGTGCCACCGGGCCGTACTGTACTCGCCGCCTGCCAACCAGAATAAGTCCTAATAAAGTAACTTGCTGATCAGCGACAACGCTGCCTTGTTTGGCCTCGTAGTGCGGCTCTAAATACTGATGTTTTACCAAGTGGCTTGCCGCTTGCTCAATCCATTCTGGTTCGACCGCCGCGTTTACCCGCGCGAATAATTTGGAGGTTTCAACCAATTCAGCGCTGACTACCCATTTCGGTGGCTTTCCAAACAGGTGAGAGCCCGGGAAAATATGAAACCGAGTTTGCCGGGTTCCTTGGTATTCATGCTTTTGATCTTTTATGCCAACCTGAGAAATCAAGCCACTGATGACAGCTCGATGAATTTGCTCGAAAGTGGCTGGCTCTTCATTAATTCGCAGCCCCATTTCGCGAATAGCCTGCCGGCTTTGAGTATAAATATCCTGCCATTCACGAATACGCATAAAATGCAGAAACTCTCGCGCCAACTGTTTCCGGAACTGGTTGCCGGTCAGAGACTTCTGCTTCTCGGCCAGATAATTCCAGAGGTTCAGGTAGGCATTAAAATCCGACGTTTTATCCTCAAAGCGCTGATGCCATTGGTCTGCTTTTTGTTTCGCTTCATGCGGCCGTTCGCGTGGGTCCTGAATGCTCAACGCTGCCGTTATAACCAACATTTCACGAACACAGCCGTATTGCTGCCCAGCCAACACCATCCGTGCTAAACGAGGATCCAGCGGTAACTTTGATAACTGCCGGCCAATTTCGGTCAACTTGGGTTGATGCTGTTTACGACCGGCTTCAATCGCGTGAATTTCTTCCAGTAAGTTTAGGCCATCTTTAACAAACCGTTCATCCGGCTTTTGGACAAAAGGGAATTCCCGGATATCGCCTAATCGTAATGCCGACATTTGTAAAATCACAGCAGCCAGATTGGTTCTTAATATTTCCGGATCGGTGTATTCCGGACGAGCGATAAAATCTTCTTCGCTGTATAAACGGATACAAATACCTGGTCCAATACGTCCACAGCGTCCTTTACGTTGATTAGCGCTGGCTTGCGAAATCGATTCAATTGGTAGCCGCTGAACTTTAGTTCGATACGAATAGCGGCTAATACGCACTGTGCCCGGGTCGATCACATAACGAATACCAGGAACTGTCAGTGAGGTTTCCGCGACGTTGGTCGCAATAACAACGCGTCGGTTGGAATGCGCTTGAAATACCCGATTTTGTTCATGTGAGGACAATCGCGCGTATAACGGTAATACTTCTGTATCTCGCAACTGCAGATCATTAATGGCTTCCGCGTAATCCCTTATCTCACGTTCACCACTGGCAAATACCAGGATATCTCCAGGGCCCTCAGCCTGAAGTTCCTGCACCGCGTCTAACAACCCCTGTAACACATCGGTCTCTGAGGCCTTGCCATCAGTGGGCGGCCGGTAGCGAACATCGACTGGGTAGGTTCGGCCACTTACGGTTAATACTGGCGCATCATTAAAATGGCTGGAAAAACGCTCAGTTTCGATAGTCGCTGAAGTAATAATGATCTTTAAGTCGCGGCGCTTTGGCAACAACTGGTGCAGGACCCCCAGTAAAAAGTCGATGTTTAGACTGCGTTCATGCGCCTCATCGATAATAATTGCATCGTACTGCAACAATAAGGGGTCATTCTGTAGCTCCGACAGCAACATACCATCGGTCATCAGCTTAATAGCTGTGGTTTCGGCGGTTTTATCCTGAAAGCGAATTTTATAGCCAACTTGTTTTTGTTGACTGTCTTTAAGTTCTTCGGCGATCCGAGCTGCTACACTTCGCGCGGCTAGACGCCTCGGTTGAGTATGGCCGATAGTACCGCGCCGACCATAACCCATCTCTAACAACATTTTAGGCAACTGAGTGGTTTTACCAGAGCCGGTTTCGCCGGCCACCACCACCACCTGATGTTTTTCTATTGCTTGTTTTATTTGCTCTCGTTGCTGTGCGACCGGAAGTTGTTCGGGATACTCGATAACAAAGCGCTGTTCCGCTCTGGCGAGGTAGCTGAGTTGAGCGTCTTCCAAATCCTGCTTTATTTGCTGCAGAATCTGTTGTTGTCGCTCCACTTTTTTAACTTTCCGTAGCCCACGCAAACGACCGCGCAATTGCGCGGCCTGTTGTAACGTACATTGTTCAAGCTCGGCCTGATACTGCTGAATCAGCGCTTGTGGATCCATAAACTCCCGACTTAATTTTTATCGTTATAGATAGAGATTTCGCGGCTGCCGTCACCTTTAATGTAACCGCGGTACATGCCCTCAGTATTAAATGGCATAGCAATGTTACCGTCGGCATCGATAATAATGACACCGCCAGTACCGCCCGCCTGTTCTAGCACACTATGAATGACTTCATCGCCAGCTTCAGCGACTGATAAGCCTTTATATTTTACTCGCGAGCAAATATCGGCGGCCACATGATAGCGAATAAAATATTCCCCATGACCGGTGGCAGATACTGCACAACTTTCGTTATCAGCCCAGGTGCCGGCACCTACTATTGGCGAATCGCCAATTCTACCATAACGTTTAGCGGTCATGCCGCCGGTTGAGGTTCCAGCGCTTAATAAACCATCTTTATCCACGGCAACCGCGCCAACGGTGCCATATTTGTAATCTAAATCAAGGTATTCCCAGGCTTGCTGCTCCGGCTGCTCGCTTTGTTTTATCTGTTCTTTTGCACGCAATAGCTGTTGATAGCGACGGTCGGTATTAAAATAACTGTTATCTACCATCTCTAATCCCTGCTGTTGCGCAAACTGCGCCGCACCCTCGCCGCTTAGCATCACATGCACCGATTGCTCCATCACTTCGCGCGCCAGCTCAATCGGGCTCTTCACAGTTTTTACCCCGGCAACGGCCCCGGCGTTGCCATTTTTACCTTCCATCAGTGATGCGTCTAACTCATGTTCTCCGTCCCAGGTATAAACGGCACCGATGCCGGAGTTAAATAACGGCGATGCTTCCATCACCTGAATTGCGGCAATTACCGCATCTGTACTACTGGCACCTTTATCCAGCAGATCATAGCCGGCTTGTAACGCTTCATTTAACTTGTCGCGATAAGCTTGTTCCTGCTGCTCGGTTAAGTTGGCTTTAGTGATAGTCCCGGCGCCACCATGAATAGCGATCGCAATATCATTACTATGATCGTCAGCCATTGTCGCTGTCGATCCAAATACAGCGACAGCCAGTAATGAGGTAAGCAAATGTTTTTTCATATAATCCCCTGTTCGTTATTTTGTTTTTTTACGACTAGTCTTATTAGAGGGGATAACGCAACAAATCGCAATGCGACTGATGGAGGCTTTATGCCAACTTATCGAGTTAACTACCAACATATTGGTTCAAACGACGAGATGACACTTGAGATTCCGACGGATTCTGCGTCAGCTTCAAAACAGCAATTAGAAGACGCTATTGCTAAACGGCTTGCGGACCGCATATTACCGCATGCAGAACTGGCTATTCGCCACGAAGATGGTCGTAATGTTGCCGAAAAATTAGAAAAAGCTTACGACTTAGTGATCACTGATTATCAACGGGTGTAATAATTCAGGCTCGTGGTATAGTGATTAATTGTTGATTGTTTCGCGGTCATCATAATAATTTAATAACCAACGCAGCGTAGGATAACGGATGCAGGGCTCTTCTTACCCACAACAAAAAAATGATCAGCCGACCTTCTACTTTCACGATTACGAGACATGGGGAGTCAATCCACACATTGACCGCGCCGCGCAATTTGCCGGTGTTCGTACGGATACCGAGTTTAATGTA
>JBNJEZ010000004.1:0-195488 GCA_051746345.1 Pseudomonadota bacterium | reverse complement strand
AAGCCTTTTTGCGATAGCACACCAACGCTTGGGTACCTTGATAGTCGAGCTGATATTGGTGTTAGCTCTAGCCTCAATGCTTAAACTTTATCTGCATCGTAAACTAACGCTTCCGTTACAACGTTTGCAGCAGGGGGTCGAAAAACTAAAAGAAGCGTCCGATGAGTTTGATATTCCACTAAAAGATAATGATGAGCTTGGTAAGATGGCCCGAGCTATAGAAGCTATTGCCCGCGATCGCTCTACCTATTTTAAAGATCTGCAGAAACTCAATACTGCGATAGAACAAAGTAATGAATGTGTTTTGATTACGTCCATTGAGGGTGCGATTGAATATGTCAATAAGGCGTTTACTGAGGTGACCGGTTATAGCCGTGCTGAGTTAATTGGTCAGAATCCGAGAATACTACAGTCCGGTTCAACGATGAAGGCGACCTATGACCAACTCTGGAGTCGCTTAAAGTCAGGAAATACCTGGCGCGGAGAGTTGCTTAATAAACGCAAAGACGGCAGTAACTATGTGGTTTGGGCGACCATAACACCAGTTCTGAATAACGATGGTAAAATCACTCATTTTATCGGTGTGGAAGAGGATATAACGGAACGTAAAGCGGATGAGGAAAAGCTGCATTTCCTGGCTTATTATGAACCGCTTACCTCGCTACCCAACCGTTTTCATTTATCGGAGTTGATGCAACAAATATTGACCGGGAGCGAAGATGACCGCTACGGTGCTTTGCTATTAATCGATATGGATCGCTTGCAGCATATTAACGACGCCCGCGGCTATGAGTTCGGTAGTGAGTTAATAAAAGGTTTTGCCGAGCGCTTAAATCAGGAGCTAAAAGGCCGGGAGCATACTTTGGCACATTTAGGTGCTGATGCTTTTGCGGTGCTGTTGCCGGAAAACTGTACTCAGCGATATCACGCAAAACAAAAAGCGGAAGCAATAGCGAACTTATTGCTAAGCACTACTGAAACTCCTTTCTTAGTTATGAATGAAGAAGTGAAAATCTCTGTGAGCATTGGTTGTGCTATCTACCCGGACGAAAAAATCGGTGGTGACGAGAAAACAGCGTCTGAAAAACTGATTCGCTCAGCTGAGACAGCTATGCACAAAGCAAAGCAGCAGGGGGGTAATAGTTTCCGTTTTTATCACAGCAAATTTAGTCGAGAAGTCCGACAGCAATTTGAAATGGAGAAGCAACTGCGGCAAGCGCTCAGCAACCGAGAACTAAGGTTACACCTGCAGTCGCAGTGTTTACATTCCGGCGAGATAGTGAGTGCCGAAGCGTTAATTCGTTGGCAACATCCGCAACAAGGAATGATTTCACCCGCGCAGTTTATTCCAATCGCTGAACAGTCCGATTTGATTGTTTCCATAGACCGCTGGGTGTTAACTCAAGTCTGTGAATTATTGGCAGAACTGCAGCAGCAGGATCGACGGTTTACTATTTCGGTTAATATCAGTCCGCGTCACTTCCGCAAATTAGACTTTGAAGACTGGATTGACGCGCTGATCAAAGAAACAGGGATTGAACACAGATCACTGGTGCTTGAAGTAACGGAAGGCGTGTTAATTGATGATGTGTCGAATGTAGTGGCAAAAATGGACCGTTTAACCAATCAAGGTGTACAGTTCGCGATTGATGATTTTGGTACCGGTTACTCGTCGCTTGCGTATCTCAGTCGACTGCCGGTTCATGAGTTAAAAATTGATAAGAGTTTTATTGACGCTATGTTCGATCCACGAGTTAAGAACGGGGTTATTGAGACAATCATCTCGGTGGCTAACCATATGAGCATGCGGATTGTTGCTGAAGGTGTAGAAACACAGCAACAAGCCGATTTTCTTTACAGTGCCGACAGCGCGATTATTATGCAGGGCTACCACTATGCCCGCCCAGTTGATATGGCAACCTGGCGAGCATCCATAAATTAAGTTATTCGGTCAACCCGAATTTACTCACCATCTTATCGAAGTACGCCAGATTCTGTTTGGTGTAATCACGTTTTTCAGTGTACGAGCCTGGGTAAAAATTCTTCTTAAAGCTGTAAGCCACCATATCTTTTAAACGGTGCAATGGGATATCAAAATTATCCACCGCAAGCTGGTATTCATTGCTAACGGTAGTGCGTGAGACTAGCCTGTTATCAGTACAAATAACCGTTGCCAGACGATGGTCCAGCATATGTCTGAAGTTGTGGTTTTTAATATCACCAATCGCCGGATTGGTCTGCAGATTACTGGTTAAGCACACCTCCACCGCAATCCGCTGGTCGGCGATATAGGAAGCGAGCTTTTCACCGTAAGCTTTAGGATCTTTGATGTTGGGATCTTCGGTCATCTCTGGCGAAAATAACGAGTAACCATGCCCCAGGCGATCCGCATGACACTGAGTCAATGCTTCAAAAATACTCTCGGCACCATAAGCTTCGCCGGCGTGCACGGTTTTTAGCAAAAAGTTCTCGTGTGCGTACTCATAGATATCTTTAAACTGGCTTGCCGGGTACCCGATCTCCTGCCCAGCAATATCGAGACCAACAATTGGAATGCTCTCTTCATCACGCATTCTGACACTGGCACGAACCAATTCCATCGCCGCAGTACGGATAACCTGCATCGGTTCAAAGTCGCGGAGCTGCTGGAATAACTGTGTGTAGTAAGGTGAGAAGCCTTTTTTACCAAACATACGCATTGCGCAATTAATGATGCCGTAATCAAACGGAGGTTTCTCTCCCTGCTGCACTTCGGTCTGCTGATTATATTCACTTTTAGCGCGACTCAAACCATCGTTAACCACATGCATGATAGTGTCGAAGGTAACGCCTGTAGCTGGATTCATTAATAACTGAGGAGCAAACCTTACTTCGATATAGGTGACACCTTCCTGCTGGTTGTCGATGGCTAATTCGTAGGCTGCTTGCTCCAGGTTTTCAAGGTCACGTAGTACTGCACAAGTGTATTGAAAACCATTTAAATACTCACCCAGGTTATTGTAGTGAGACTTAAAAACCTGATCGAAGAGCCCCTCCTCGGTGTAGCTGGGTAGCTCCACATCGGTGCGCTTTGCCATATCAACCAGACTGCTGGCGCGCAGGCTGCCGTCTAAGTGCAGATGCAAGTCGGCTTTGGGAATGGCTTTAATAAATTCGGCAGGGTATTGCATATTGGTGGCTCCTCGGTAAGATTTGCTTTTAATTATGATGACATAATTCACCGTTCAATAATAATAACGATAACGAAAAAAATATGGCCTCTTTATATTTCACTTACTCGGCAATGAATGCCGGAAAAAGCACTTCGTTGCTGCAAGTTGCTCATAACTATGAGGAACGCAAACAGCGAGTGATGTTAATGACACCGGCAATTGATGACCGTGCCGGTAATGGCAATATCGCGTCGCGACTGGGTATTAAGCGGGCTGCAACCCAGTTTAGTAGTGATTGTGACCTGACAGAGAAAGTTCTGTCCCATCACCAACGAGGCGCTATTGATTGTTTGTTGATCGACGAAGCACAATTTTTAACCGAGCAACAGGTTTGGCAACTATCGACTTTGGCGGATCAGCATAATATTCCAGTGATGTGTTATGGCATTAGAACCGATGCCTTTGGCAACGCTTTTCCGGGCAGCGCCGTGTTATTAGCGGTTGCCGATAAACTGGTGGAAATGAAGACCATTTGTCACTGTGGACGCAAAGCGACCATGTCGTTACGGGTCGATAAACAGGGTAACGCAGTTACTATGGGTCAACAAATAGCAATAGGTGGTAACGATAGATATGTATCATGTTGCCGCAAACACTGGAAGCAGGCTATGGGAATTCGTTAGACAGCGCAGGCTGGCAAAGCTTATAATTTAAACAACCGTTTTAGTTTTTCGTTCGATAAAAAAGGCGACCTCATGCAGCAGTTGACGATAACCCGCCCAGACGACTGGCACTTACATCTTCGTGATGGCAAATTACTGGAAACCACAGTGCCTGCCTCGGCACAAACTTTTAACCGGACTGTGGTTATGCCCAATCTTGTGCCGCCGGTAACCACCGTGGATATGGCTTTAGCTTACCGACAGCGGATTATCGAGGCACTACCTGACGCATTAACTTTTGAGCCGCTGATGGCGCTTTATTTAACCGCCGACACTTCTGAAAGTGAGGTCAAAAAAGCAGCGCAACACCCACACATTATTGGGTTTAAACTATACCCTTCCGGAGCCACAACTAATTCTGCTGCGGGTATTAAGTCGGTCGAAGCGCTTGCGCCTGTGCTGGAGGTCATGCAAGAGCAGCAAGTGCCACTGCTGGTTCATGGTGAAGTAACCGATGCAGATATTGATATTTTCGACCGGGAAAAAGTGTTTATTGAGCGTCACTTACTACCCATTACCACTAAGTTTCCGCAGTTACGTTTGGTGTTAGAGCACATCACTACCGGCGACGCGGTCGACTTTGTCAACGGGGCTAATGACAATGTTGCAGCGACGATAACGCCGCAACATTTGTTGATGAACCGCAATGATTTATTGGTTGGCGGCGTCAAACCCCACAATTATTGCCTACCGATTTTAAAACGCCGTGAACATCAGCTGCGGCTGCAGCAAGCCGCCTTATCGGGCAGCGCTAAGTTCTTTCTGGGGACCGATTCGGCCCCTCACGTAAAAGCCAATAAAGAAACCGCGTGTGGCTGCGCTGGTTGCTACTCCGCTCCGGCAGCACTGGAACTTTATGCAGAGTTTTTTGACCAGCACCAAGAGCTAGACAAGCTAGAAAACTTTGCCTCTGTTCATGGTGCAGTTTTTTACGGCTTTGAGAGAAATCAACAAACCGTTACTTTAATTCGTAAATCCTGGAGCTTGCCAGCATCATTGGATACCGCAGATGGTGCAATTGTGCCCTATTACGCAGGGCAGTCACTGCAATGGCAAATTGCAGAACACGGCTAAAAAGACTGTAGAAACTTTGCACTAGGCCGATAATTACATCATTAGACAAGTGAGCACCGAGTAAATGGGAACAACCGTATGAAGCTGATACACAAACTGGTCATCGCCTTTGGCGTTATCGTAGTGGTTCTTGCCGGGCTTATAGCGACGGTAATGGTAAG
Source organism: Pseudomonadota bacterium (assembly GCA_051746345.1). GTDB lineage: Bacteria > Pseudomonadota > Gammaproteobacteria > Enterobacterales > Alteromonadaceae > Idiomarina. The sequence continues at coordinate 190,379 of JBNJEZ010000004.1, read as the reverse complement.
TGTATCGAATATGGTTGATACCACAGCGCGGGCAGAGCATACCTTCACTGTCATTAGTGAAGCTGAAGACGTTGTTAAGCATTTTTTAAGCATCGAAAGTGGTTACCTCAGCTTCGTGCTCAGCGGTGAAGATAACGCCAAGCAGCCATATATAGAGGGGAAAGAGGGCGTAGAGCGTAATCTGAAGTCCTTACGCCAGCTGACCTCAGATAACCCACAACAGCAGCAACGACTTGCTAAAGTCGAAGAGGTTTATCAGCAATGGTTAACTGATGCTGTTGAGCCGCCGATTGAAATCCGTACCCAATATGGAACTGGAGCTATGGGCCTTGATCAAGCAGCCTACATTGTAAAGCAAGGGCGCGGTGAGCAGAGTATGGAACAATTACGTAGCCTGATGAACGAGTTTACGGCGACAGAAGAGCAACTTTTGGTTGAACGGACCGACGCCGCAGACGCCGCAGCCAATGTTGTTCGTTTAGTGGTTGTTATTGGAGGACTGTTGGTTGCAGCGGTGGCTGTTGTCTCAGCGCTTTTATTCAAACGCCAGCTGGAAACCCGAATTAACGATGCAATGCGAGTGGCGACGGCTATTGCCGATGGCAACCTGAATAGCCAGATAGACGATGATGGCGGAGATGAGATTGCTGAGCTGTTGTCGGCGATGGCAACGATGCAGACGCAGTTGCGCAATATGATGGGAGAGATTAAATCCGCCTCTGGCGAGCTGGATTCAGCCAGCCAATCGGTTGCAAGTACAGCTGAACAGTTATCGGCCTCTTCCGACGAGCAGTCCAAAGCGTCAAATACCATCGCCACCTCCGTGCAGGAGCTCAGCGTTAGTATTAATCACGTGGCCGACAACGCGGCCGAAGCCAAACAGATCTCAGAACAGTCAGGTAAAAATGCTGAAGAGAGCGCCGCTATTATGGAACAAATGGTGGCTGCCATGAACCGAATTAGCGACGCGGTCCAGCAAGCGTCCGGGCAATTAGTTGAGCTGGATAAACAATCTGAGCAGATCACTTCCATTGTTAATGTGATTAAGTCTATCGCAGACCAAACCAATTTACTGGCGCTGAATGCCGCTATCGAAGCGGCCCGGGCCGGTGAACAAGGACGTGGATTTTCGGTCGTTGCCGATGAAGTTCGCCACCTGGCACAACGAACTAGTGAATCAACCGACGAAATTGAGACCATGGTGGCGAAGATTCAGACCGGTACCCAGGCAAGTGTTAAGCAAATGCAGCATGGCGTACAGGAAGTAGAAGAGGGTGTTGAGCTCGCCTCGATGACGGGGCAGGCGATTAATGAAATTCGAGAAAGCTTCGACCGAGTGTTGCAGGTTGTACAGGACATTAGTAATGCACTTGGCGAGCAAAATGCCGCCAGTGACGAGGTCGCTCGCAACGTAGAACGCTTCTCTGCGATGGCCGACCAAAATCAGGAAGCCACAGAGCACACCAGCTCCACCGCTCACCAGTTACAAACATTGGCTGGCAAGCTTGGGCGGGCTGTTAGTCAGTTCCGTTTTTAGGGGGCCATGGCCATACATTCTTGTTTTCTTTATGTTATAAAACGTGTTAGCATTTGAATCCTATAACTATTATGAGAAAAAGGAAGTACCGTGCGCTTCGGAGCGTCTCAGACGCGTTCTGGTGAATACCGGATAATATTACACTTGGGTGAACAGCAGCTGCGACTTTTAGTGTTGCGGCATACAAAACATCACCATCCCGAAGTTGTCGTTAACGATACTTTTGACCTTATAACCGAAAACATTCCTGCAACCATTGAGCAGTGCCAGAAACGCTACCACAAACTTGAGCTGAAAAACTGCGCAACAGAACTTGTGCTGGGTTATAGTCGTTACCAGGCGGTAGCTATCGATCGACCCGAGCTCCCTGAGCAAGATATCGCTTCAAGTCTCGCTTTCCAACTGGGCGAATTGGTGGAACTGCCACCAGAAGACATGATCACAGACTACTATGAGCTTCCTTATCAGGCATCAGGCCAAAATAAAGTGGTTGCGGTGGTCGCTAACAAGACTGAATTAGCGGACTGGGTGCATGCCATAATGAATGCCGACTGGCATTTAGTGCTAATTTCTGTTGCTGAATTGCAGCTTAAAAAGTTGCACGAGCCATCAGCGGCAGCGGTGCTTTGTTTGTACCCGGTTCAAAACGGCGGTTACATGGCTCAAATATATCATCAGGGGCAGTTATGTTTTTCTCGCGGCCTTCGCGGTCTTAAATCGATTGACGGATACAGTAAAGAGGAAATCGAGCTAGGCGCAATGGAGCCGATGGCTACTGAGCTGCAACGGTCAATGGATTATTTTGAAAGCCAGCTGCGACAAGCTCCGGTGAAACAAATACAGCTTGCTATTAAGCACCCACAAATGGATGCTGTAAAGGCAGCGTTGCAAGATTTATTAGCAGTGGAGGTAGAAGCTTTTTCATACCAGTCCTGGATGAACGAGCTTGGCGAAGGCGACTTTAGTGACATTGAAGCGTTGGCTGCAGCATTACCGGATAAATCACCTGACTCATCTAATGGGGGCGGTGAATGAAACAAACAGTCAACCTGCTACGCGACGAGTTAAAGCCAATTGTTCACACACTGACCTTAACGCGGCTAATTACTGCTGCAATCGTGCTATTAGTTATTGCTGTCAGCGTCTCAACTTATGTTGGGTGGCAAAGTGACAAAGTTAAACAGCAACTTGAACGCGCTAAACAGCAAGTAAGTCAGGCTCAGCAAAAACAACAGCAACAACAGCAACAGCTAGAGCAACGCGAGCCAAGCCAGCAACTTGTCGAACAGACCGAGCAACTGAACAAAGAAATCACTGCTCAACGTCAGTTAAATACCAAGTTAGCACAGCAACAGCAGCGTCAAACCAATACACCTGATCAGTTGATGGAAGAGCTTTCGGACACAAATCTTGAAGGTTTGTGGTTAACAGAGTTTTCGATGACATCGGAAGGCGTGTCATTAACCGGCAGAGCGATAAAGGCAAACTTGTTGCCACGTTGGATGAAGCGGTTTGAGCAGACAGAACTTTTATCACGTAGTCGCTTTGCCGTTGTCGATCTGGATAGGAATGATAAAGGCGAGCAGATTTTTAGTCTGACCAATCAGGATACGTCGGAAATGGCGTCTGAGAGCTCCGAGCGCGAGGACAGTCAATAATGCGTCAATGGCGAGATATGTGGCAGCAGGCCAGCGAAAAATTTAGTGAATTGCCAAGAGAACGCAGAGTACTCATCGCTGCCGCAGTTTGGATTTTAGTCACTTTGCCCTTGATAAGCTATGGTGTGCTCCCGCAACTGGAGCAAATGCGTAAGGACGAGCAAACAATAAACGCTTCTGAACAACAAATTGAACAGTTAGACCGAGCATCAGAACAATTGCAGCAGCAACTAACGATTAATGTTGATAAGCCGTTACTGGAAGAGATCAAGCGAAAGCAAACACGATTAGCGTCATTGAAAGAAAAAACAGATAGCTACACGTTGCTTGATAAATCTGCGAGGCGAAAGTTTATAGAAAATACGTTAGATTACCCTGACGGTATAGCTCTTGTTAGTCTGGAGTCCAGTTCTCCTGAAGCGATTACCACAGAAGAAACGGTGAATTTATACCGACACCGGGTTAGTGCCTCTTATCAAGGAAATTTCACTGAGCTGCAGCAGTTTTTCCGTCAATTACGCGAACGGCATCCAGACGTGCAGTGGTATAAGTTCAGTTACAGAGTGACCCAGTATCCGCAAGCGCAGGTAGATTTGGCTTGGCAGTTATTAAGTGTTGATAAGGAGATCATTGGTGGCTAGCTACTACAAATTATTGATTGCCTTAATGCTGATCGCAATCTCTGTTGCAGCTAAGGCCAGTGATCCGACGAGACCATACGGCTGGAGCCCTTCGGCGAGTGAAAACAGAACAACACAGCAAAGTCAGCTGACATTGACGCAAATTATTTCGTTCGGTAACAGTAGCTACGCCATTATCGATGGGCAACGTTATCAACTAGGAGACAAAGTGGGTAACTATCGAATTACAGCTATTGAGAGTCAACGCGTCCGGCTGCAAAATGCTCAGCAAGAACTAGAGCTAACAATGTTTGGGACAAGAATAAAACAACGCTCAGCAATTAATGGAGGCGGCTCATGAAATGGCTTCTTAGTATAGGTATGTTGAGTGTGGTAGCAGGCTGTGCGTATCAACCGACTCATAATCCATCAGAACCCTATGATGCATTGGAAAGTAACCAGTCGGCAGACAAAGAGCAAACCAGTAAGAATACCAAAAGCAACGATGAAATCCCCGATGAGGTGCTCGCCTTTTTGACGGAGCCGTCTGAGCAACGTGGCGAGGATAGTGTCCTGGATGAGCCTCGTTTCGTATTACAGGCAGACGATGTCGAGGCACGCGACTTCTTTTATAGCTTAACGGTGGATACGCCTTACAACATTATTGTTCACCCGGATGTAAAGGGTACTATTTCGGTTGATCTCAAGGATGTCACTATTGGTGAAACGCTTGAAGTTATTGAAGATACTTATGGTTATGAAATAAAGCGAAACAACCGGATGATTCAGGTATTTCCGATGGGGGTCAGGACTAAGACGTTTTCCCTGGATTACTTATCATTAAAACGCTTTGGCATGTCTCAAACTCAGATTAGCAGCGGCGGCGTAAGCCAGGAACGTGATCAAGGTGGAAACCTTGGGAACTCCTCCAATATGAGTAGCAGCTCCGGCAGCTTTAATAACCCGGGACTTTTAGGTGGTAGTGGGAGCAGCCAGGGTGGAAGTAGTTTCCAAAATAATAACCAGCAGGGAAATGGCGCCAGCATTAGCACTCAGTCAGAAACTGATCTATGGGGCTCGCTTGAGTCAATGCTGGAAAAGGTGGTTGGTAGCTCAGGCAGTGTTGTCCTATCACCACAGGCAGGTATTGTTAGTGTCACCGCACAACCGTCAAAGTTACGCGCCGTGGGTGAGTTTCTGTCGACCATACAAACCCGACTGCAACGGCAGGTAATTTTGGAGGCGCGCATTATCGAGGTCACTCTGGGTGACGAGTTCCAGCAGGGTATTCGCTGGAGTGAACTCGATCAAATGTCGTCCGGTTTTGATGTTAGCTTTAATGGCTCTGTACCGGGTGATTTAAATGCGGCATCAAGTGACGGCGTTTTTGGTTTACGATTCCAGGATAATAACTTTTCAGGCTTTTTAGACTTGCTGCAAACTCAGGGCAGCGTGCAGGTGCTGTCTAACCCAAGAGTGAGTGCCTCCAATAATCAAAAAGCGGTGATAAAAATTGGTGAAGACGAATACTATGTGACAGATGTGCAGTCGCAAACCAATAGTTCTGGTATCAATGATGCGCTAACCAGTTCAGATGTTGAACTAACACCTTTTTTCTCAGGTATTTCTCTCGATGTTACCCCGCAAATAAGCGACGATGGTGTGGTCACTCTGCACGTGCACCCGTCAGTTGTCGAAACTGCAGAACAAGAGAAAGTCATTCAGATTGGTGATGAAACGCTCAGGTTGCCGCTTGCTCGCAGCAATATTCGTGAGTCGGATACCATAGTAAGGGCTCGAAATGGTGAAATCGTTGTGCTCGGCGGGTTGATGCAGACCTCAACCAGTGAGGATATTCAACAGGTTCCCTTATTTGGGGATATACCGTTGATTGGTAATCTATTCAAAAATAGAAGTAATAGTGCTCAGAAAAAAGAACTGGTGATTTTGATTAAGCCGACCGTAATCGGTGTGGATACCTGGCAACAGGAACTTGAACGTTCGCGGGAACTGCTAGAAACCTGGTTCCCTGAGTTAAACCGTTAATAGTTGGTTAGCCGTTGCTTATGTATTTGTATCACTATGGATTAAGACAACTGCCGTTTACCATAACGCCTAACACGCAATTTTATTGCGAGTTAGACAGCCATGCGCAAGCGGTGAAAGTGGTACTGACCGCGTTAAATACAGGTGAAGGCTTTATTAAGGTAACCGGCGAAGTAGGCACCGGCAAAACGTTATTATGTCGGCGTTTACTGGACGAGATTCCGGACTACTTTCGAACTGCCTATGTCCCTGACTCTTATCTGAACCCTGAAGAACTTAGACGCGCTATTGCTCACGAATTGGAAGTTGATACTCAGACTATAGAAACAGAGCATCAATTGGCACGGGTTCTGCAGCAACGGCTGGTTGATATTAATCAGTCAGGTAAGTCCGTGGTTTTATTGATAGACGAGGCGCAAGCTCTACCAGAGGATAGCCTGGAAGCAGTAAGACTGCTCTCTAATATGGAAACTGAATCGCGCAAGCTTATTCATATTGTTTTGATTGGTCAGCCTGAACTCGACGAACGTTTGCAACAACACCGGTTTCGACAGTTGCGTCAGCGGATTAGTTTCTCCCACCGGCTGACAGCGATGAACGCTGATGAAACGGCACAATATATTGGCCACAGGATGAAAGTTGCAGGTTATAAGGGGGCGCCAATTTTTTCCAGTTCAGTGGTTAATTCTGTTTACCAATCCAGTCGTGGCATACCGCGGCTGGTCAACATGTTGTGCCACAAAATGCTGCTACTGGCCTATGGTGAAGGGCGTCATCAGTTAATCTCTAAGGATCTCAAGCTTGCTGCCGAGGACACCGAAGATGTTGTTTACAAGCCGCGGAACTTCCGCTTGGCGGTATGGCTGGTCGTTATCATACTTGTCGTTACTATTGGTATAGCAACTCTGCATTATACGCAAGTGCCGGTCAGTAATATTCTTCAGAGCTTAGGGCTAAGCTCATGAGCATTATCAATAAAGTGCTGAAAGATCTCGATAAGCGCCATCAACAACCTGGTATGAATGACTCTCAGGGATCGGCGGTAGCGCCCCTCCGGAGATCACCTATTGGTACTAAGTTACTAGTACTGCTGCTGTTCAGTATTGTTGTGTTGGCCATTATCTATATGGGTGGCGAAACATGGTTGGGTAGCGAGAATACCAGCGATAGCTCCCGCGTCCCCGAAAATAGCTTAGAACCTAAGTCAGTAGCGGAACAATCGGTTAATCCGCAGCCGCTGGCGACGACGCAACAACAGCCGTCAAACTTTCAACAGCCCGCTGAGGAAGACTCATCACAGGCACTTGAGCTGCCAGAGCAAATCGATACAGCCGCTATCGCCCGGTTAAAAGAAGCAGACCTGGTAAAAGTTGAGCTAGCTGAGCCTGAGGCTACTAAGGAACAAGATAGTGCGAATGAAAATAGTAAAGGGTCGTTTACCAAAAGAAGCGTTAATCTGAGTGCTGCAGAGATAGCAGAGAGAGCACTAAGAAAAGCCCGTGATGCACAGTCGAGGGGTTTATTTAGTGATGCTTCGGATTACTTCAACGATGCTCTTGACGCCCAGCCAGACTTGCATGAAGCGCGGAAAGAATGGGCCGCTCTTGAGTATGGCCGGGGGCAACTCAATAAGGGCTTGTCCATTTTGCGCGATGGACTGGAAGCCTTCCCTAATGCCCATTCACTGCGCCTATTAGCGGCCAGCATGCTTGAAAAAACGGGCGAAGCAGGTTCGGCGAAACAGCTGTTATTGCAACGGCAACCGGATCCGAATGAGTTTAAGCAGTATTACCAGTTCATGGCAGAGTTGGGGCAGAAACTGAATGACACGGAACTGATGCGCAGCAGCTACCGGGCATTAGTCGAGGTAGAGCCCGACAAAGGCCGCTGGCGTCTGGGTCTTGGTCTGGCATTGAGAGAAACGGATCCGCAAGCAGCATTGCAACAATTTGAGCGTGCGGCGCAATTGATCAGTAATAAGGCCACACTAGAATTTATTGCTCAGCAGATCCAACAGTTAAGGAGCCAGCATGAAACGCCCACGCCTTAAAATGCGTCTTGGTGATCTGTTGGTTCAGGAGCAGGTCATTAGTGAGCAGCAGTTAGAAAATGCCTTAAAAAAGCAAAAGGAAACGGGCCGTAAGCTTGGCGCAACATTAATTGATCTGGACTACATTACCGAATCAAAACTGCTTGAATTCTTGTCGCAGCAATTAAAGTTACCGCTGTTGTCGATTAGCGACCGGCAAATTCCGCCACAAACCTTTAAGTTACTGCCAGAGGTACAGGCACGCCGACACCGGGCCTTGGTTATTGAAGCGGATGACTCTTCGGCGCTGGTGGCGATGAGCGATCCCGCTGACTTGGCTGCAGTTGACGCTATCACTCAACGGTTAGCGCCAAGAAAGCTTGAGTTTGCGGTCGTTTCAGAGTCCGAGTTGCTGCAAGCGTTTGATGCTTTATACCGGCGTACGAAAGAGATAGAGACCTTTGCCAGCCAGCTGCAGGATGAGTACGAAGAAACCTCAGAATTTGAGCTTGGTACTTTAAGTCTGGATGAAGAGGGCGAAGACGCAACCGTAGCCAAACTGTTGCAGTCGCTGTTCGAAGACGCCGTACAAGTACGGGCATCAGACATCCACATTGAGCCTGACGAGAACATGCTGCGCATTCGTCAGCGTATAGACGGTATGTTGCAGGAAAATATTCTGGATGAGACCAACATCGCCAATGCGCTGGTATTGCGCCTAAAGTTGATGTCGGGCATGGATATTTCAGAGCGTCGTTTACCGCAAGACGGGCGCTTTAACATTAAAGTGAAAAACCACAGCATTGATGTCCGTGTCTCGACGATGCCGGTGCAGCACGGCGAGTCTTGCGTTATGCGTTTACTGGACCAGACCAGCGGTATTTTATCACTGGAACAAACCGGTATGCCGGCGCCTCTGTTAAAGCGGGTCCGCGCGTTAATTGGCCGCCCCCACGGAATGTTATTGGTTACAGGTCCTACCGGCTCAGGTAAGACAACGACTCTGTACGGTGCGTTGAGCGAACTCAATACCGAAAAGAAAAAAGTGATCACTGTTGAGGATCCGGTCGAGTACCGACTACCAAGGATCTCTCAGGTACAAACCAACAATAAAATCGGTCTCGATTTCGCCCGGGTGTTGCGGACTACCCTGCGTCAGGATCCCGATATCATCATGGTTGGTGAGATGCGTGATCATGAAACTGTCGAGATAGGCTTGCGCGGCGCGATAACCGGTCACTTAGTGTTATCAACCCTGCATACCAACGATGCGATTACCAGCGCTATGCGACTGATCGACATGGGAGCGCCTTCATACTTGGTTGCGGCCGCTTTGCGTGGGGTTCTTGCTCAGCGCCTGGTAAGGCGCGTCTGCGATAAATGTGCCGAGGAGAAACCGCTGGAAGACGATCAGGCGGCTTTGCTGGAACATTTGAAAAAGGACAGTTCAAACCATTCGTTTAAAATGGGTAAAGGTTGTCAGTCCTGTAACCATACCGGTTATAAAGGCCGGATTGGTGTTTTCGAGCTGCTGGAAATGAGCCGGCCGATGATGGACGCGCTGCGCATGAACGACACTCAGAGGTTTGCCGAGGCAGCCAATGAGTCACCGGGCTTCAGGTCAATGGCGTTGGTGGCGCTGGACTACGCACAACAAGGAATAACCAGCGTCGAAGAGGTGTTATTTTTGGCGGAAAGTGTGGAAGACAACATCACTCCTGCCAAAGCTGACTTAGAAAATGACGCCGATTCGTTGTCGGAGGAATCTTAGTATGCGGTTTCGTTATCAGGCGCGCGATAAAAACGGCAATTTACAAACAGGCGATGTCGAAGCTAATGATTCTCGTGCGGCAGCCAGTAATCTGATGAGCCGTGGTTTGATACCGGTTCAGGTTAACGCGGCCGGTAGTGCTAAATCTAGCAAGCCGAGTAACATCAAGAGTAGCAGCGCGCCGGTGAGTATTGCCTCATTGATACAAACAATACAGGATGCGCTGGAACCACAAGTCGATCTCGATCAGTTGATCATTTTTTGTCGACAAATGTACTCGTTGACCAATGCCGGCATTCCTATTTTGCGTGCTATTGAGGGTTTATCGGACAGCACGCAAAACAAAAGAATGAAACGGGCGTTAAGAGACGTGCATAGCCAGCTTGAGCGGGGCCGAACATTATCTGCCGGACTGGCCTTGCATAAAAAAGTATTTCCAAAGCTGGTCATCGCTATCGTTCACGTCGGCGAAAATACCGGGCAGCTGGAAGAATCTTTCGAGCAACTCGCGCTATATCTTGAGAAAGAGCAGGACACCCGTAAGCGAATTAAAGCGGCGACTCGTTACCCGAGCTTTGTATTGATAGCCTTGGTCATTGCGCTGTTCGTATTAAACATATTTGTGATCCCGACATTCGCCGATATGTTCAGTCGGTTTAACGTTGAGTTACCCTGGGCCACTCGAGCGCTATTAGGAACCTCTGATTTCTTTGTCAATTACTGGCCGCTAATGATTATTGCCATGACTGCCAGTTTTTTTGGTCTTCGCTATTACAAAGCGACCAAAAACGGAAGGTTGTTGTGGGACAGCCTTAAGCTGAAGGTCCCAATTATTGGCAGCATTCTGGAGCGTTCGATGCTGGCGCGGTTTTCACGCAGTTTTTCGGTGATGCTGGGCGCGGGTGTACCGCTGACTCAGGCGTTATCGCTAGTCGCCGAAGCGGTGGATAATGCCTGGATGGAAAAAAAGATTCTTGATATACGCCGGTCTATTGAGCGCGGGGAAAACTTGTCCCGCGCGGCGCGGCAGTCTCAGTTATTTACCCCATTGGTTATGCAAATGATTGTGGTGGGTGAAGAAACGGGCCGTATTGATAGCTTATTAAGAGAAGTCGCAGAATATTACGAACGCGAAACAGACTACGACCTTAAAACCTTAACCGCACGTATCGAGCCGGCCATGATAGCCGTCGTAGCGGTTATGGTGTTGATATTAGCCCTCGGTATATTCACCCCTATGTGGGATATGATGAGTGCTTACCAGGGCGGTTAGCAAGCAGAGCGGAAGATGACAGCGGAAGATAGAGCGCAAAGCAATTTAACGCGGTGGCTACAAACCGTTTTGGTGGTGATTGCTATCGGCTTGCTGATAATGATGATGCTGCAGAAAGGCTTTATTGGCGACGGTTGGGGATGGCAGCAGGCCGAGCGCGAGGTTTTGCTAAAGCGATTTAATGAGAATCTACTATTGACCAAAACCGAATGGTTGCGGCGCGGTAGAACGTCCACCGTTTGGTTAATGACCCGTGATTCAAAAGCTGAAGTGGTTATGAACCGGAACGGCTGGCCAAGCGTTAAAAATGGTTGTCGGCAATTATGGCAGATGTTGGCCGGTGGTCGTTATAAGCCGGTTATTTCGGAACAACCACAGGGTTGTTCGTATCGACTCAATGAAGATTCAGACGAGCAAATGTTTACGTTGTTTTATAACAGTGAAACAGGTCAAATAAATTGATCAAAAACCAAGCGTAATCACTATCAAATGTAAAGCTAACGTTATAAACTATGATTATATGTAATAAAGGACGCGAGTCATGAAAGCGGTTAAGCAACAGTACGGTTTTACCATTATAGAATTAATTATCGTGGTGGTAATTTTGGGGCTATTGGCGGCTTCCGCGTTACCGCGCTTTACCGATGTAACCGCAGATGCTGAAGATTCTGCTATAGAAGGTGTGGCAGGAGGCTTTGCCAGTGCTGTCGGCATCGCTCGGGGTGAGTGGGAACTCCGCGGTCGCCCAAGAGGCAATGGTACTGATGGTGCTGGCGCGCAAGTGGAGCTAGATTCGTTACCCATCTATGTGGACGGCAACACAGGCTATCCAGTAACCGCCCGCGGCGATGACTCCATTAACGATGAAAACTTAACCAGTGCTGACTGTATGAGCTTGATGCAGGGAATTTTGCAGGGGTCACCGACCATAACCGATGACTTTACCACGCTGGGTGAAAACCGCTATTACACCCATGCAGTAGCCAATCCTGAGCCGACAATGGACAACCAATTGTGTGTCTATTTCTTGGCCAATACCATCAAGAACTTAAACACTGCCCCAACTGGGACTGATTATCAGACAACCGGCAACGCCTTTGTCTATAACCCAAGAAATGGCGGCGTAACCGTATTCAGTAACAACAATAACTGATAAAATGTATCAAACGTTTATTTAAATAGTAAAACATAGAGAGAGTACCATTATGCGCAACCAAAAAGGTTTTACCTTAATCGAACTGATCATCGTGATCGTCGTACTGGGGATTTTGGCAGTGACTGCAGCACCGCAGTTTATTGATTTTTCGAGTGATGCGCGGACAAGCTCTGTCAAAGGATTGAAGGGGGCATTACAGGGAGCTTCTCAAACAACATACGGTCTGGCGGCTATAGAGGGCGAACTGACTCCTACGGTTGGAACACTCAGTAATGATGTAACAGTTGTCTCTGGCTATCCAACTGCCGATGTTGATGGAATTATCAAGGCCGCAGGCTTGAGTGCATGGGACGGTACTACCGCAACAGGTTATGATGGCGAAGACTGGGTCTATACAGAAGACGGTGATTCTATTTATATAGCTCCAGCCGCAAATGTCGATACGGGTTCAGACGTGACCTTAGCAACTGGTGATAATTGCCAGGTTGAATACGAAGAAGCACAAAATAAGAACAATCCACCGGAAATAGTGGTTGAGCCTACTTGCTAATTTGTGAGTATATTTGTTATCTAGCGATAATTTGCAAGGACTGAGAAATGAAAACGAATAAAGGTTTTACATTAATAGAGTTGATTATTGTGATCGTGGTTTTAGGCATATTAGCAGTTACCGCTGCGCCACAGTTTATCGACTTCTCTAGTGATGCCCGAACCTCCTCAATGAAAGGACTCAAGGGCTCACTGCAAGGTGCAGCACAAACAGTGTATGGCAGAGCATCCATTGACGGTCAGTTAGATCCAAGCGTCACAGCAGCTAATTCGACTAGCGGCGTAGCCTTAGTGAATGGTTACCCCGCAGCATCCGCGGATGGAATAGTGAATGCGGCAGACCTTGATAGTGGAGATTGGACGACTGACGTTGGTACATCGGGTGAATCAGCTGGTGTGGATGAACCCGGTGAAGGTGTTATAGCTATAAGCCTGAGCGATTTTGATATAACTGGATATGATTTTTCGAATCCAGGTTCGGTTGCTGGGACTGCCTGCGTGGTTACTTATGCAGATGCGGATGACTCTAACACACCGCCGGTTATAACTGTTGATTTAGATGATTGTTAAATAATACCAATGAAAGCCTTCACCCTAGTAGAACTGATTATAGTCCTGGTAGTGGTGGGTATATTGTCCGTCAGTGCAGCACCTTTATTTATTGGCACTGACGGCATTGATAGTGTGGTATTGCGCGAGCGCGCTAAAAGCGTGCTGCGCAATATTCAGTTGTCAGCGATGCAAAGAACGACAGATGGCTGCAAAGCCGCTTACGTTACCTCAGCGACACTGGGTCGTCCGGAGCAAATCTGTGGTTCAACGGCTTATACATTGCCGTCCGGCGCTGCTGACAGTAACGATAGGCTGTTGAGTTATACTGATAACACTCTGACAGTAGTTAGTACTCCTTCTTTGCCTTTTGCTGTTGAGTTCGGTCCTCTGGGGAAGCCTCAAAACCTTGATTGTACCAGTCAATGTCAGCTAACTTTTAATGAGCCGGGTGGTGCCAGTGCTTCACTGTGCATTAATAAAGAAGGCTACATTTATGATTGCTGAAAATGTAGTTGCCTAACAGAATGCTGGAGTCGCTATGCCGACAGTTAACGCTTTTCATTCTTCTCTCACGTTACTAAGCTAAAGCCCAATGAATAAAACACGCGGCTTTACTCTCATCGAAATTATTATTGGCATCGTTGTTATCGCCATCGTTATCGGAGTGGTCACCTCTGGAATGGGTCCATTGTTCCGCCAAACCGTAGACCCCTGGCAGCAGGTTCGGGCAGCTGAACTGGGCCAAAGCCTCATGAATGAAATCATGGCTCGCAAGTATGACGAAGTGAACACGGCAAGCGTCCGCTGTAGTGAAGGAGCCGGAGCCTGCACGGTGCCGGAGACAACGTGTGACGGCCCGGGGAATCCGCTGCCTGATACCGATGGCTCGGAAACCCGGGCGGACTTTGATGACGTCGATGATTTCAATTGCCTCGGTATCAATCAAACCGGCCTGGATAATATATTTGGTGACGCTATCGACGCCGATTATTATAAAGGCTTTACAGCGGAGATTCGTGTCAGTGAAACTGTACCGAATGAAGCCAAACAAATTGATATAGTAATTGTAACGCCACAAAGCCAGCGTATTGAATTTTCCGGGGTGCGGGGTAATTGGTGATGAAAGGCTTTACGTTAATCGAACTCGTCGTCGTGATTGTTTTGTTGGCAATCGTCTCGATATTTACTTTTCGTTTCGTTGGCTTAGGTTCTGAAATGTACGTTACCGGAGCTGAGCGGCTTAAACTGCTCGATCAAAGTCGGTTTACCATTGAACGAATTACCCGCGAGTTGCGCAATTCGGTTCCTAACAGTGCGCGCGTCAGGTCTTTAGCCGACGGTAGCGAATGCCTCGAATTTGTACCCATCAAAGTGGCTGGCACATACTATAACGCCCCTTTTAATAACTCTGCTGCAGCAACACTAGAATTTGTCACAATGTCGACAGGTTGGAGTCAAATTAACGCTCAAGCCCCCAATAACGACCGCTTATTTATTTATGCAACACAGCCTAATTACGTTTATAACGCGGATGTCGCCGGTGAGCGTCGCTGGGCACTAGTCGACACTAATCAAAGCCGGACCGGTCAACAAACAACAATAACTCTTGAATCAAATCATTATTTCGCGGAACAGTCGCCTCGGCAGCGTCTTTATGTCGGTCGCTCTCCAGTGAGCTTTTGCGTGGATACCGCGGGTATTATCCGCAGGTATAGTGACTACGGATGGAACCAAACGCCATCATCTTCTGACAATGTCGCCATCGGCGAACGCATTATTAACCTAACCGCTGAGGGGAGCCAGCCGCCGTTCGAAGTTGAAAATGCGACGTTATTGCGCAATAACGTGATATATATATTTTTAGAGTACGAAACGGCAGCAGCAGAGCGGTTGTTTTTTAATCAAGAGGTTCACATTCCTAATGCGCCCTAAAAGTATAGCTGAACACAAAAACCAGCAAGGCAGCGCGCTAGTGGTCGCGATTTTCGTTATTGTGGTGCTTGGTCTCTTGGTTAGCGTACTCACTCGTTTAGTCAGCACCAGCTCAGACTCAACGGTAGTTGAAGTGTTCGGAAACCGCGCGTTTATGGCTGCTCAAAGTGGTTTACAACTCGGGATGGTTGAATTGTTTCCATTAGGCAGTGATATTGCTGATTGCTCGGCTGTAAATAGTGGCACCGTAACTTACAGTAACGGAGGGCTTGCTCAATGCCGCTCAGAAGTAGTATGCAATTCGTTTACCTATACCGGTGGTGATACTCACTACCGACTTGAGTCGAGGGGCACCTGCGAAGCGGGTAACACCGTTACAACGCGAAAGGTTGCTATCGAAGCTAGGACGGTGGAATGAGATATTTGTTTTTAACTTTACTTTGTTTCGTTTCAGCTGGCGTCTTTGCACAGCAGGACCCACCTGCTGAAACAGTCGGTGACTGGCACTTTGATGAGAGCGTCTGGGATGGTATACAGAATGAGGTGATTGACTCCAGTGGTAATGACAACGACGGTCTAGCCCGGAATAACGCCGATACAAATGGTTTTTTATCTGCGATCGAAGGAACTACCGGAACTTGCCGGTACGGTACCTTTGATGGAACAAATTACGCAGAGTTTCCTGATTTAACGGCGCTTGCTAACGAAGACTCCATTAGCCTTTCTTTTTGGTTTAAAGGGGATGCCGCACGGCAGAACCCGAACAATAACGAGGCCTACCAAACTCTGCTTGTGTTAGGTGAAGGTCCAACAACGGGGAACCAAGGACGCTTCGAAGTATATCGAAGCACGGCAAGAGGGAGTATTAATTTTGAAATACGAACCGATAACGGCAATATCCAAACTGTAGAGTTTGGAGATCAGACCGATGGTGAACCCCAACTTTTTGATGGTGAATGGCGTCATCTGGCAGCAACGTACAACTATGATGACCGCGAGTTAACTTTATACATTGACGGCTCAGTAGTCGCGACCACTTCGTTTAATGATCAGCGAAAACTAAATGCCATAGGCGGCTCACCTAATTTATATGTCGGAGCTCAACAGTTTCAAGCTAACGGGCTTGTCGGAGAATTGGATGAAGTAACAGTTGCTACCGGCGTTTACACTGAAAATGATGTAACGTCAATGTTCACTCGAACACGTCCTTGTGGCGCGGGCTCACAGTTACCCCAGTGCACCGTCGTCTGGCCTTCATCTTTTGACCCCTCAGGAAACGCTCAGCCGCAACCTATTCAGTTACCGGACAGAGCTGGTGAAAACACTCTAACGGAACAATTACAGCCGACGGATTATTTACGGGTCGGTAATTTCGGTAATGTTGGCGAAAATTATCAAACTGATGGCCAGACTTCTCGTGTCTATATTGATGGAAATTTAACGATTCAGTCAGGTCGACGGCTTAATACTGGAGGTAATCCAAACGAGCTGATTTTTATCGTGACCGGAAATCTAACTCTACAAGCTGACGTCAGAATAAATGGTTTTGTATATGTACAGGGTGATTTTAATTATTCACACGCAAATGCTGCCAACAGCAGAACTATCATAAATGGGGCAGTCAGTGTTGGAGGCGCTTCCAATGCGCAAAATTCAGGCCTGCCATTTGATCCTGAGATTAATTACCAAACTCCTGAAGAGCCACTTGATGGTGGCCAGTTTTGTGCTGCAGAGCCACCCGGTCCTCCTGAACCGGTACTGAATTGGCGATTAAACTCAGGACCCTGGGATGGGAGCGCCAACGAAGTTTTGGACAGTTCAGGTAATGATCTCAATGGACAGACCTTTGGAGGCGTTACCTACCAACCCGCCGGGACCGACTCTGCGATTCCAACAGACGGCAGTGGTTTTGGTACTTGTGGTTACGGATATTTTGAGCGTAATCAGCAGCAGTATGTCGAAATAGCCGATCAAGCGCTACTGGACTTTAATAATGAATTTACGATTGGCCTGTGGGTAAAACCTACAGAGTACCCAAACACCGGTTTGATGACTTTGTTTTCCAAGGATGAAAATTACGAGGTTCATCTAAGAACAGACGGGACAATAAATTGGTGGTGGAATAACTCTAGTGGGGCAACGCAGTCCTTTGATAGTTCAGGTACTGTGCCACTGAATCAATGGAGTTACGTTGCCGTAAGTTACAGAGATGGTGATCAAACCATTTTTATAAATGGAAGTGTTGCCGGAAGTGCTTCGTTTTCAGGTGGTCTGAGACAGAATGATAAACCATTACAATTAGGGGCTGATCAAAATTTTGGAGGTCGTTATTATCAAGGCTACATTGATGAGTTCTCCGTTTTCGGCGAAGCTTTAACACAAGCAGAGATACAACAGTTGCAGCAGCAAACAACTGTTTGTGGAGGCCCAGAAACTCAATGCTATAATTCCGATTTGGACGACGAGACAATTTTTGGTCAACAGTGGAGCAGAACTACCGTTTCCGGAAGTTTTACGCCACAAATAGTTGACGGGCGAGCTCGGCTGACCGAAAACACAACAAACCAATCAACTTCAATCACGTTAAATGGAACCTTTCCGGCCGAAGACAACCTAGTCGAACTTGAGTTTAAACTCTACGCATATGGTGGTTCAGGGGCTGATGGCATTGCTGTTGTATTTTCAGATGCTACGGAAGATGCTATCCCCGGAAGTTTCGGTGGTTCATTGGGCTATGCCCAAAGGAACAATGGTGATGCTGGGTTTAATGGCGGCTGGCTCGGCATTGGTTTTGATGAATTCGGTAATTTTTCGCGAGCCACGGAGGGACGCGTAGGCGGAGCAGGCGGCGGTGGACTCCGCCCAAATCGCATCGTTTTACGGGGAGCTGAACAGACTGATTACGCTTACTTAACGGACTCAGGTCTGTTGACTCCAGGCGTCGATACAAACGCGAATACTCCAGGTCCGGGCCATAGCTACCGAATACGTATAGACTCTCGAGTAGCCGGTGAATCTATTGTCAGCGTCGAGCGAGATATTAACGACGGTAGTGGATATCAGGAAATTATTGCACCATTTGATATTTACGATACCCAATATGGGCAACAGCCTTATGTGCCGGAGAACTTTAAAGTAAGTTTTACGGGGGCAACCGGAGGCTCTACAAACATTCATGAGTTCGATGATATTCAGGTATGTGCAGAGAAAGCTGACCTAAATCTTAATGGTATCAACTATTACCGACTGGAGTTTGATTCGTCTGCTTTAACATGCACGGGTGCTGACATTACGGTCAGGGCCTGTGAGGATAGCGACTGTACCTCAACATCGAGTCAAAATAGCAGTGTGGACTTGAGTTTATCGTCTGCAGCTGACGACTGGAGTGAAAATCCGGTTAACTTCTCTGGCAGCGCAACGGTTCAGCTGCAAAAATACTCGGCGGGTACATATCAAGTCGCGATAGATTCAGCGGCTCCGTCGGCCGAGAATTCCAGTCGCTGCTTTGTAGATGGAACAGAAACTACCGATTGTGAAATTACTTTTAGCGATACCGGATTTTTGTTCACCGATGGACCAAACTTGACCTCAACTGATATTCCTAAACAAACAGCCGGTACTGCCTACAATGATTTATATTTGCATACGGTCGAACTAAATAACAGTACATTGCAATGTCAGTCGGCTATAGCGCAAGTAGACACTATCGATATGCGCCGACAATGTATAAATCCTAATAGTTGTATTAGTGACCTATCTACTTACCCACAAGCAACGATGTCAGCTTCCAGTGATGCAGGTTCGGCGACGCTTCCGGCGAACGAAGGCTTTGTTAGTGTACCGGTGCAGTTCTCCGGTGGCGGCGAAGCTCTTGCGATCGACTACGGCGACGTTGGAGAAGTCAGGTTGTCTGCTCGCGCTACGCTGCCCAATGGAAAAGTACTTGAGGGCAGCAGTGAATCGTTCGTTTGGGAACCCGCGGCAATTGGTGTTACCAGCTCTAACCCCAATGAAACCTTTAGTGGCGATATCATCGCCCGAGCGGGTAAGGAGATAGCGGTAAATTTAACGGCTCTAAATTCAGACGGAGCCGTTACACCAAACTTCGGAAATGAGCTGGTGACTGAGCGGTTAGAGTTGAGTAATACAGTTAGTGTGACTGAAGCCGACGAAATAGCCGGGAATATATCTGGCGAGGAGAATTTCGACGATCCGGTAAATGGAACAACCTCGTCAAATTCGATTGTTTATTCAGAGGTTGGTGAACCACAATTTGTTGCCGAAATAGAATCAGGTGATTATCTTGCGGGAGTCCACCC
The DNA here is from genome assembly GCA_051746345.1 of Pseudomonadota bacterium. GTDB lineage: Bacteria > Pseudomonadota > Gammaproteobacteria > Enterobacterales > Alteromonadaceae > Idiomarina. Next base: position 170,937 of record JBNJEZ010000004.1, on the reverse strand, counting down.
GCCGGTGAACACGCCAACGCGAACCCATAGTCCGGGACGTTACATTCCGGATCGATTTGAAATTAGTACGTCGGGATTTGCTTCAAGTTGTGAATTTGATGAAGATTACTTCTATATTGGCCAATTGCAACCGTTAGATGGTAGCACACAAGTGTCAGCCGTTAATGCTGCAGGGGCGGTAACGGTAAACTACGACGACGGCTTACCCTATGTCAAAACCAATGCTGAGCTTGAGTTTTATCCCTTTAACGAGGACTCATCAAGTACGCTATTGCCTTCATCGTCACAATTGGAGCCCATTAATACCGAATTAAGTTGGACGGATGGTATAGGGACGTTTGTCGGTATTCCTGAGGTTCGTTACGAGCGGATGGTTGGTTCACCTGAGGGACCCTATGCAGAATACCAGTTAGGTGTTCAGTATAACGACGCAGAGAATGGCAACTATTACTCGCTAATCGATACTTCAGGAGCCGCGTTAAATAGCAATGGTGCACCACGCAGCTATTATGCGTTGAACAGCTCAGGATTAAACTTGGTTTATGGACGGATGCAATTGCAAAACTTATTTGGCCCTCCTTCAGATCCTTTGTCAATAAAAGGACAGGCTGAATATTGGAACGGAACCGAGTTTGTTGCCTTTGAGCAGGATGTATGTACCGCTTTTGACGACTCTCAAGTCGCTATTATTTCAGGTTATGATGCTGAACTTCAGGCTCAGGCAGGAACCGAGCAACTTCTCAGTGATGGGAAATTATTCGATGACTCAGTGCCTATCGCAGAGCAATTAGCGTGGATAGAGAACTCAACAAATGCAGTAGTTGGTATCCAGCAATTCATTTTCGAACTAGATGTTCCCGATTTCTTAAAAGTAGACAATGATAACAACGGCGATTTCGATGACAATCCCAAAGCCGAAGGCACATTTGGTATATATCAGGGGAATGACCGTCAAATCTACTGGCAAGAAGTAGGTTGGTAAAACGCGATACTTCATTTTGTCGTCAATATCCAATATTGCCTCTTGCGCTTTGGTTGACAAGGACATAGCATAAAGCAGTGTAATTACAAATGCGCGACGTTGACGAACGTTCAATAAAACTACAATAACAATAGCGCGGGAACAGCAATAGCTACTAGCCGCTGAGTTATTTTCAAGCTTGGAATGGGAACATGATGCGATTGGCTCGACTGGCCCTAGTAATGGCCTCTACTTTGACATTCGCCTCGACGGCATTGGCTCAGCAGGAGTCTGATACGGCTCAAATGTCTGTCGAAGAAATATCAAACCAAATTGCGACGTTACAGACAGACTATGAAAATTTTTCTGACACTGTCGCGACCTTGCAGCGAGAAGAGCAACAAGTAAGAGAGCAGCTACAGTCTCTGCGTGAGCGTAATAAAGAGCTCGAGCAGCAGCGGCAAGCAGCACTTGAAGAAATGAACAACCGCTATCAACAGTTGGTTGACGATCCCTCGATCGACATTGCCGGTGCTCAGGAAGCCTATAAAGAAGCTGTTATGGCGCACCAGCAAAATAAAGAAGACATTAAAACTCAGGTGCAGCTAGTCAGTGCCAAGAGCCGCGAAGTCCAAGAGGCCCGTGTCAGTAAGCACAGTCTGATCAATGAAATAGAAACCTTAAAAGATCAGCGCAACGTTGCCCGGGTTGAACGCTTACAGAGCGAATTTAATCGTTCTGGTGAGCTAGAAATTAGTCAGTCGATCGTGTGCGACCGCGAAGAAACGCTGAGTCAGTGTGAAACGCGCGGCAAGTTGATGGCAAAACAAAAAGCGTCTAAGCAATATTTAGAGCAGACTTTAGCCGACTTGTCAGAGCCGGAGCTGGCACGTGACAATCTTGACCGGGTCAGCCCGAATGTTCAGATACTGGGCTCTAAGACCGTTAGTGATGGTTTCAGTGGTCAGGGTAATTATGGCGTAAAAATGGGTGTTGAGTTACGTGGCCAGTTACCTCAATCACAAGCCTGTACTCTGTTAGATATCGATACTCGGTATTGCGCGGTAAAAAAAACGGCTAATAACGGGAAAACTGACGAACAGGCGGTAGATAGTTCGGTTATGCACCCACTGACGATTCGCTCAAACGTTTACGATGACGAAGTTATGATCGATGGGGTGAGCTATGGCTCAACCCCTGTCGAAGTTATGCTGCCAGGTGGTGAGCACGAAATTGAAGTGGTTAAGTATGGCTACAGCACCTACAATGACGTTATCAAGTTAAAGGATGCACAATCAATCCGTGCGGAGCTAGAAAAGTCGGAATATTCGTTTACCCGCGGTGAAAAAATTCAGGACATCCTTTATCGCGATGTACGCGGGCCAGAGCTTGTCGTTGTCCCTTCCGGAAAGTTTAAAATGGGCGACTTGGTGGGTAACGGACTGCCGAACGAACGCCCGGTAACCACCAAAAATATTGAACGCCCCTTTGGTGTCTCCGACACTGAGATCACAGTGGCAAGCTTTCGCGAGTTCATCAACGATACAGCCTATGTGACCGAAGCTGAAAAAGATGGTAGCTGCGCGACATTAGAAAGTGGTACGCCTAAATTTGACGATAGTATGAACTGGCGCAACCCTGGATTCAGCCAGTCTGAAGATTCACCGGTTGTTTGCGTTAGCGCGAATGACGCTAAGGCATACGCTGCATGGTTAACTGAAAAAAGCGGCTATAAATATTCGTTACCGAGTGAAGCACAGTGGGAGTATGTAGCCCGTGCTGGCACCGAGTCAGATTTCTGGTGGGGTAACGATGTTGGATTTGGTAAAGCCAATTGCCGCAATTGTGGCTCCGAGTGGTCAAATGTGAGCACGGCCCCGGTCGGTAGCTTTCAGCGTAATCCGTGGGGATTATTTGACACTGTGGGTAATGCCTGGGAATGGACACAGTCTGATAATGGTTTTGTTGTTCGCGGCGGAGCCTGGAATTTTGCACCCAGTTTAGCCCGGGTTTCCACACGAATGGAACTTCCGGAAGATTTCAGTTCTAATTATATTGGTTTTCGTGTAATACGAGCGCAGTAAGCGCTGACTTGCGCTATCATGCAGTTTTTAGCTTTTAAGTAGGGATTTACCGCTTCATGTTTAAGAAAATTCGCGGCCTTTTTTCTAACGATTTATCGATCGATTTAGGTACCGCTAACACCCTCATCTATGTAAAAGATGAAGGTATTGTACTAAATGAGCCTTCAGTAGTTGCGATTCGTCAAGAGCGCTCTGGGGGCCCCAAAGCGATTGCCGCAGTTGGTGCCGCAGCGAAGCAGATGCTTGGGCGTACGCCGGGCAACATCAAAGCTATTCGCCCAATGAAAGACGGTGTTATTGCAGACTTTTACGTCTGCGAAAAAATGCTTCAGTTCTTCATTAAGCAAGTACATGACAGCCATTATTTTAGACCCAGCCCGCGTGTTTTAGTCTGTGTTCCTTGCGGTTCTACCCAGGTTGAACGTCGGGCTATCCGTGAATCGGCACTGGGTGCCGGAGCACGTGAGGTCTATCTCATCGATGAGCCAATGGCGGCAGCAATTGGTGCTGGCCTACCGGTGTCTGAGGCAACTGGCTCAATGGTGGTAGATATTGGTGGTGGTACTACCGAAGTGGCGATTATCTCGTTAAACGGCGTCGTATACTCATCATCGGTGCGTATTGGTGGTGATAAGTTTGACGAAGCGATCATTAATTATGTGCGTCGTAACTTTGGTGCGCTAATTGGTGATGCTACGGCAGAACGTATTAAGCACGAAATCGGTTCGGCTTTCCCCGGTGAAGAACTTAAAGAAATTGAAGTTCGCGGTCGCAATTTGGCCGAAGGTGTACCGCGGTCATTCACGTTAAACAGCAACGAAATCTTAGAGGCTCTGCAGGAGCCACTAATGGGAATTGTTAGTGCGGTAATGGTTGCGCTTGAGCAGTCTCCCCCAGAACTCGCGTCTGACATTTCAGAGCGAGGCATGGTCCTCACCGGCGGTGGTGCATTACTAAAGGATCTCGACCGATTGTTGATGGAAGAAACCGGAATCCCGGTTATTATCGCTGATGATCCTTTGACTTGTGTTGCTCGTGGCGGCGGTAAAGCGCTTGAAATGATCGATATGCACGGCGGCGACTTGTTTAGTTACGAGTAGCCCGTTAGGTAATAAGTTACGGAAATCCATCGACTATGATCCATCAGGGTGACCTAGCGCAACGATGAAAACGTTATTTGTCAGAGGTCCGTCACTTTTGTCCAGGCTAGTGCTCGCACTAGCCTGTTCGTTTCTGTTGATGTTTATTGATCACCGGTTACAAGCCATGCAACCGGTTCGCTTGTTTCTAAATTCCCTGGTGACTCCGGTACAATACCTTGCCATTCTCCCCGAGCAAATTTTGGATAGCTTTTCCGATAGCATCAAGACCCAAGAGCAGCTGGCGAAAGAAAATGAGCAGCTAAGGCAACAGTTGCTTGAGCAACAAGGTCAACTGCAACAGTTTAGACTGCTGGCCAACGAGAATAAACGCTTACGGGAACTGCTTGGTTCAGAGCAACGGGTACCTAACCGGCGAATGGTAGCCGAAGTTATAGCGGTAGCTTCAGAGCCATTTAGCCAGCAACTGGTTATTAACAAAGGTACGCTTAGTGGTGTTTACGAAGGCCAGGCCGTATTGGATAATCGCGGCATTATAGGCCAGATTCAGGATGTTGGTAGCAATACAGCGCGGATCTTATTAATTTCTGATCAAAGTCACGCTATCCCGCTGCGTTCAGCGCGTAACGATATTCGCGTATTAGCGCAGGGAACCGGCGAAATTGGTCGTTTACAACTGATGTTTGTGCCCCATAGTACTGAATTAAAAGAAGGTGACTTACTGGTTTCCTCAGGCTTAGGTGGTGTTTACCCTGAAGGCTACCCAGTCGCAACAATCCGTAAAATTAATCGTGATGAATCACTCCCATTTGCTCAAGTTCAGGCGGATCCGGTTTCGGCGCTAGATCGGGTAAGAAACGTGTTGTTGTTATGGCAGAATGATGATCAGCAGCAACCGATTTATGAGGACCAGCCAGATGGTTAAGCAGGGAACATTTACGCTAATTCTCAGCTATCTGGTTGCGTTGGTGCTGATGGTAATGCCGATGCCTGGTTCATTTGATATTTTTCGACCTGACTGGGTCACGTTGGTGCTACTGTATTGGGTGCTTGCGCTGCCGCATCGGGTAAATATTGGCACAGCACTAGTGCTTGGTGTGTTGAGCGATATTTTATTGGGTTCGGTATTGGGTGTTCATGCGTTAGGCATGATCGTAGTTACTTATTTTGCAGCGCGTCACTTTCAGCGAATCCGAAACTTTTCGTTACCGCAGCAGGCGATATTAATCGCTTTTCTTATATTATTAAAACGGATGTTGGTGTTTCAGGCGAATGTATTCATTCACGATGCTGAATTTACCGCGAGCTATTTTTGGCCTGCGCTGACATCCGCTCTGTTTTGGCTGTGGTTATTCCCCTTATTGCGTAAGATTCGGCGTCGGTTTGGAGTCAATTGATGGAGTTGGTGCTGGCCTCTGCTTCCCCCAGAAGGCGTCAGTTATTATCACAACTTAGAACTGAGTTTAGCTGTCAGCCCTCTGCCATCGAAGAACAGCGGCAAACGGGTGAGTCAGCTTCTGATTATGTTCAGCGGCTTGCGTTGGATAAAGCAATTGCTGTCGTCGGCAAGCAGACCGAACTATCCATTGTCATCGGCTCCGATACCTTGATCGACTATAACGGCAGTGTGTTGGAAAAGCCCAACGATAAAGACCATTTTTTGACCATGATGATGCAGCTGTCTGGTCAGCAACACATAGTGCGCACTTCGGTTGCCTTAGTTGCTGGTAGTGGCCATCAAATATTGCAACAAGCGGTAGTCGAAGTGGTTACAGAGATTTACTTCGGAGAGGTTAGTCTGGCTGAAGCAGAAGCCTACTGGGCTACGGGCGAGCCAGTCGACAAAGCAGGTGGTTATGCTATTCAGGGCCAAGCTGCGCGGTTCGTAAAAGCGATTAACGGTAGCTACACTGGAGTAGTGGGGCTGCCGCTGTATGAAACCGAACGATTGTTAACCTGGATTGAAAATGAACTAAGGAGTCACGATGGGTGTTGAAGTACTGATGAACGTGACCCCGACGGAAAGCCGGGTGGTATTGGTTGAAAACGGCATCTTGCAGGAAGTTCATATTGAACGGCAAGTTAAGCGTGGTCTGGTTGGCAATATCTATATGGGCAAGGTATCGCGGGTGCTGCCGGGAATGCAGGCGGCATTTATTGATATTGGTTTAGACAAAGCGGCTTTTTTGCACGCTTCAGATATTGTCACTAGAATCGACGGCGATACCATCGAAAGGGATGAGCGACCAGAGCAGAATATAACCTCGCTTGTGCACCAGGGACAACACATCATGGTGCAAGTGGTTAAAGACCCATTAGGCACCAAAGGCGCTCGTTTAACAACCGACATAACACTCCCTTCCCGGTATCTGGTATTTATGCCACAAAGTTGCCATGTCGGCGTTTCGCAACGCATCGATGATGGCGACGAACGTGATCGCTTGCGCAAACTGGCGGAGGAGCTGAGCACCGAGGACGGTCACTTCATTGTGAGAACGGCGGCTGAGGGGGCGGAAGAACAGTCGTTAAAAGGTGATGCTGAGTTTCTAACGCGATTATGGCAGCAGATAAAAAAACGTAAAAAGAGCCAGCGTAAAACGGGCGTGTTATACGAAGATTTAAATTTGTGTTGTCGGGTCTTACGCGACTTTGTTGGCGAGGAGATCGAACGAATTCGGGTGGACTCTCGTACAACATTAGAGCAGCTGCAGGTTTTTACCAAAGACTTCATTCCTGAGCTAACCGATGTAATGGAATACTATACCGGTGAACGTCCTATTTTCGACTTATTTGATATCGAAAACGAAATTCAGCGTGCGTTGGATAGGCGAGTTGAACTTAAATCCGGAGGCTCGTTGATTATTGATCAAACCGAAGCCATGACAACTATCGACATTAATACCGGAGCATTCGTTGGTCATCGAAATTTAGAGGAAACCATCTTTAATACCAATGTCGAAGCCACCCAGGCAATAGCCCGACAGCTGCGCTTGAGAAACTTGGGCGGTATCATCATTATCGACTTTATCGATATGCAAAACGAAGAGCATAAGCGTCGGGTTTTGCATAATCTGGAGCAGGCACTGGCTAAAGACAGAGCAAAAACCTCAATCAATGGTTTTACCAGTCTCGGGCTCATCGAAATGACACGCAAACGCACGCGCGAGAGTCTGGAGCATGTTTTATGTGGTGAGTGTCCGGTGTGCCGCGGTCGTGGCTCAATGAAGACAGTGGAGACTGTATGCTATGAAATCATGCGCGAAATTGTCCGGGTCCACAAAGCCTATGATGCTGATAAGTTTGTCGTTTATGCATCCGCAGCAGTCAGTGATGCTCTGTTAAATGAAGAATCTCACGCCTTGGCTGAACTTGAGCTGTTTGTTTCGCGTCAAATAACCATACAAACCGAACCGCTCTATAACCAAGAGCAATTTGATGTGGTGATGATGTAGTGACGATGGCTCGAAGCTTGCTGTGGTTAATTAATAAATTATGGCTAATAGTAGCGATCTTATTGGTGCTGGCTGCAGTGCTAATGAGCGCACTACGGTATGCGCTGCCTCACATTCCAGACGTCTCTGCTCAGCTTGAGCAGCAAATAGAACAGCGGCTGCAACAGCCGATAGCGATTGAGCAGTTAGCGATGTCATGGCACCGTCAGGGGCCGGCCGTTGATGTTTCCAATATTCGCTTGATAGAGCAACCGAACTCACCAGTTCAAGTCGATGTTGAGCAAATATCAGTGGTCCTTGATTTTTGGCAATCAATACTGCAGCGTCAGTTTATTGCGCAGGAATTTATTTTAAATGACGCCAAGATTGATATCGACCTACGCAAATTTGAACAGCAAGACGGCAATACGGTTAACCTGCAGACCCTCGAAAATCTGTTTTTACAACAACTAGAGCGCTTTTCTCTGACCGAAAGTGAACTGAACGTTGTTAATTTGGCAGGCAATAAGCGGTCAGTGATTATCGAACGCTTGTCCTGGGCTAATCAGGGGGCCAGCCATCAAGGGGTGGGTAAGTTCAGGGTGCGGGACTTTACCCGTAATAGCCTCGACTTTATCGTAAAGTTAGAGGGTAATGAGTTATCGACAATCGACGGGCAATTCTATGTCGACTCCCGGCAAGTCGACATCAGCCCCTGGCTCGAGCAATTGGCTGGCAACATTGATATCCAGGAGTCTAATGTAAACTTTACCAGCTGGCTCAGTTTGGTGGATGGCGAAATTGCTGAGGGCTATTTGCAGTTACGGGACAACCGCATAACTGCAGAAATTGACGGCCGCCCTCTGTCCGTTCATATTCCAGAGGGTAAAGTATCCGTTGAACCCAGACAGAACGGGTGGTTGCTCAATGTTCAACCAATCACTGCAGAGCTTAATCAGCAGACACTGCAATTACCGCTGGTCGCGTGGCAGAGCTCTGGCAATGAACACATTCTAAGTAGCGATAATGTGCCGCTCCATGATTTCCTCCCAATATTAAGTCTGGTTGAACCGGGACTAGCAACCGCAGTTAACCGACAGCAGCGTGCCGAAACCGAGGCAAATGTAGATGTTCGGCTTGATAGCTCCCCGCAACAATGGCGCTGGTTAGTGGCGACGGATGACTTACAAAGTGCGGGAAGTGGCTCGCAGCCTTCATGGTCACCAATAAGCGTTACCGCAGCCGGTGATAAGAATGGTGGCTGGTGGCGTGTTAATGCCGACAGTCTTAGTTTAAGCAGTCCCGCGTTATCGGCCAGCCAAGCCTGGAAAGCAGAAGCAGTCGATTTTAGCGGAAGCTGGCAGGTCAATGCTGAATCCTGGCGGGCGCAGCTTGCTGACGGTCAAGTAACTTTTAACGACTTGTTGCTAACCGTTAATGGTGAGCTTCGCGGTGAACAAGATAAGCCATTAGCAATAGCCTTGCACAGTTATAGCGATGGTCCGTTCGATGTGTCAACGGCGCGGCAGTTATTGCCTGAACTAATGGGCTCTGGCCTGAAGAACTACTTAACAGGCGCGTTGCAGGACGGTCAGGTTCGTGGCTTGGAAGTTCTATGGCGTGGCCCTGCTAATCAATTTCCGGGCCCGTCGATGGATGGTGTATTTAATGCGCGGGTTGATTTCGAACCGCTTGATTACCAATTTCAGGCAAACTGGCCTGCTTTAACGAAGACGCCGCTGCGGCTCGATTTCTATCAGCACAGTTTGTCTATGCATACTGACGCAGGCGCGATAAAAGGAGCAGACATCAAACAGGTGAATGCTCAAATTCCGGACTTAACCGATGCCCAACGAGGGTTGCAAGTCTCCAGTCGAGTGACTGCAGAGCCCGACCAATTGCAGTCGGTATTTGATTCGTCACCCCTAACGTCGGTGTCTGAAACACTACGACAAGTGCAACCACAAAATACTGTGGTCGGCGATTTTACTCTTGATATTCCACTTGATAATTCAAGAAACGTCGGCGTAACCGTCGACGCAGCGCTTGACGGACAAGATATCTATATTGCCGCGTTGGATCAGTCGTTTAATGTCTCAGCAGGACGGCTACGTATCGATAATGACAAGGTCGTAACAGAGGATCTCAGCTTAAGCTGGTACGGCCAGCCAATTACTACCAAGGTGCTGGGTGAGACGCAGGATGGTGATTACTTACTATCGGTTGAAACCGCAATTGACTGGCAGCTAGAACCTTTATTGAACGAACTGCCGATGCAAGGTTGGCAAAGGTATTTTTATGGTGCCGTTAACGGTAGCGGCGAACTCAAATTGCGGTTTGCTGATGACATTGAGGCCAACTGGCAGTCTCAATACGACTTAACAGGGCTGGAATCGAACTTGCCTGTGCCACTGGCCAAGGACTTCGGCGAAAACTGGCAGTTAAATTTGGATATTGAGGGAGATAACGATCAGTTGGCAATGGAGTTAGCGGTTGATGAACGTTTGCACTGGCAAAGTCGCTGGCGAGCGGGAGAACCGGGCTGGCAACAAGCGAATTTATTGATTGGTGAGCCACCAACAGAGCAACAGCCGTTGCAGTCACCGGCAGCAAACAATTTTCTGATTTCTGGTCATGTGCCCTATATCAATGTTGCCGAATGGTATGACCTAATTTATTTTCTACAACAAGATGTGCAGGCTCAACAGTCGACAACCGAATCACCAGCGGCAACACTGCCGGACGCAATTTTTGTTACAACACCAGAATTAAATTGGGCTGGACAGCAATTCGAAGAGGCTGAAGTATCTGTAGTTCCGGAGTCAGGAGGCTGGAACGGTCGAGTTTATGCCAATGACTTAGCGGTAGAAGTTGAGATTCCCGACAACTTCATAGAACAACCGATCCAGGTGGATGCCGACTTTATTCAACTCTCTTCCGATCTCGACTTATCCGCGAAAAACAATTTGCGTGATACTGAGACAAAATGGCAGTGGGTGACTCGAATTCCTGCGATTAATCTGAGCTGCAAAACCTGCAAGTTGGATGATAAGAGTTTTGTTGATGTAGAGGCATCACTAACGCCAATTGATGGTGGGATTCAACTGGATCAGCTAACCGCTCAAAGTAATAACTCAGAACTGGCAACCTCGGGTTACTGGTTGGTGACCGAGGGTGCGCCTTATAGTCAGTTCAGCGGTTCATTAAATAGTGATGATATTGGAGACTTACTGCGTCAATATGGCCTGGAAACTGCCATCAGAGACAGCAGCGCGGCTATAGATTTTGGGCTACATTGGAACGGACACCCTCATCAATTTGATGTGAATACGCTGGGTGGTTCCCTGCAATGGGACTTTGGCCAGGGATATCTTGCTGAGGTCAGCGATGGTGGAGCACGGCTGTTTTCGTTACTTAGCCTGGACGGCATTTTGCGCAAGCTAACCTTAGACTTTCGCGATATTTTCTCGCAAGGAATGTTTTACACAGACTTAACCGGTAGTGTGCAGTTGGCTGATGGTGTGGCTACCACCGAGGATACCAAATTGCTGGGCTCTGCTGGCAACATGGAAATTGTTGGCACCACTAATTTAGTGGATGAAACGCTTGATTACGAACTAACCTATGCCCCCAAGGTAACCTCAAGTTTACCTGTTATCCTGGCCTGGATGGTAAATCCTCCCAGTGGACTGGCGGCCTTATTGATTGATAAGGTACTGCAAGATGCTGAGGTCATTTCTCAGTTGCGCTACAAGGTGTCAGGTACTATTGGCCAACCAGAAGTTACCGAGGTTGAACGCGATAGCCGTCCAGTCGATATCCCGGATGTCGACGAAGGACAGGAGGATGCAAATGATGAAGACACAACTAACGGCAATTCAACTTAGTAGTCGCCAGTCTCCCGAAAAAAACCTGCAGAGCGTGGAGCAGCAGCTTAAAGCCATACCTGAGGGGCGGCCACAATTGGTTGTATTACCAGAAGCCTTTAGCTGCTTTGGCGCTGGCGATCGGGCTCAATTAGCGATGGCGGAGCCATACGGTGATGGGCCGGTGCAGCAACGTTTATCGGAGCTAGCCCGTAAATACAATGTGTACCTGATTGGCGGGACACTGCCTATTTATGCTGGCGAACGGTTTGCTGCTGCCAGTATCTGCTTTGGTCCCGACGGTAAGCAGTTGGCCAGGTATGACAAAATTCATTTGTTTGATGTGGATGTTGCTGACAATACCAAGCAATACCGTGAATCAAAGTGGACTCGACCGGGTGAGCAGGTTGTCACTGTCGACTGTGGCTTTGCTGTGGTTGGTATGGCGGTATGTTATGATGTTCGTTTTCCCGAGTTGTTTAAAGCGTTACGAGAAGCCGGTGCCGATATCATTGTGCTGCCAACTGCCTTTACTCAAGTTACCGGCGAGGCTCACTGGCATACGTTGGTAAAAGCCAGGGCAATCGAACAGCAAGTTTATATGGTAGCGCCGGCACAATTTGGTGAACACGAAAATGGTCGCAGGACCTACGGGCACTCATTAATTGCTGATCCCTGGGGTCAAATACAAGCAGAAAAAGCGACCGGTGAAGGTGTTATTTCGGCTGAATTTGATCCAGCCAAGGTAAAACAGATCCGCCAGCAAATGCCGGTGGCAAAGCAAAGTCGCTTAGCGGTATCGCTGACGCAGTAAAAGAGGTTTCATGTTAAATAGTAGTAACCAATCACTAACCTGGCTTGAACAGTGGGGTATAGGCGCTAGTAAATTGCAAACGGCGCTTGAGAAGCTGTATACCGGGGATATCGATTTTGCAGATATTTATCTACAAAATAGCGTCAATGAGTCGTGGGTGCTGGAAGACGGCATTATTAAAGACGGCGCTTACCATATTGAAACGGGTATGGGTGTGCGCGCTGTGCATGGTGAGAAAACTGGTTTTGCTTATGCCGATGAGATTACCGAACAAGCGTTGACACGCACTTGCCAAGCTGCGCGAGGGATAGCTCAACAAGGGCAAAGCAAGTCGGTGCAGGCGTTAAAGAGCCAAGCCGTAAATAGTCGTTATCAGGCTCTTAATCCTTTAACCTCGATGTCCGAAGCGGACAAGATCAGTCTGCTGAAGCAGGTTGACGCACACGCACGCGCTCAGGACCCCAGAGTCTCGCAGGTGGTTGTTAGTCTGGCAGGTAGCTATGATGATGTTACGGTAGCAGCGACAGACGGCACCTTGGCAACCGACAAACGGCCATTAGTGCGGTTAAACTGCAGTGTTATAGCTGAACAGGATGGCAGACGCGAGCGCGGTAGCGCTGGCGGAGGAGCGCGAGTTGGTTATGATTATTTCGTGCTACAGGAAGGTCAGCCCCGCTGGCAAAAATTCGCAGAAGAAGCCGTTCGCCAGGCGTTGGTTAATTTAGAAGCAATTCCTGCCCCCGCTGGAACCATGCCAGTGGTTTTAGGAGCCGGTTGGCCCGGTGTATTGTTGCACGAAGCCGTAGGGCATGGATTAGAAGGTGACTTTAACCGCAAAGGGTCGTCCGCCTATGCTGGAAAAATTGGTCAAAAAGTTGCGTCCGAGTTGTGCACCATTGTCGACGACGGAACCCTTGCCGATAGGCGTGGCTCAATGAGCATCGACGATGAAGGCACCAACAGCGGTTATAATGTTCTTATTGAAAAGGGCATACTGAAAGGTTACATGCAGGATAAAATGAACGCTCGGCTGATGAATATGCCGGTAACCGGTAACGGCCGCCGCGAGAGCTACGCACATTTGCCGATGCCGCGTATGACAAACACTTACATGTTGCCTGGCGAACACCAGCCAGAGGATATTATTGCAAGTGTAAAACGTGGCATCTATGCGCCTCAATTTGCCGGTGGGCAAGTAGATATTACCTCCGGACAATTCGTTTTTTCAGCCTCCGAAGCATACCTTATTGAAGACGGCAAAATCACCGCACCGCTGAAAGGTGCGACATTGATTGGTAATGGCCCCGAGGCGATGGCACAAGTATCGATGGTTGGTAATGATTTGGCCCTGGATGAGGGGGTCGGCGTTTGTGGCAAAGACGGGCAAAGTTTGCCGGTAGGTGTTGGTCAGCCAACACTCAAGCTGGACGCAATGACGGTGGGTGGCACCGAGTAGCGATTGAGCAGCTTACTGGCTGCTCATTAGTTGACGTAAGTAGACAAATAGTTGGCGTGATGCCATTGGTGGCTTATTGTGCTGCAGTTGCTGCTGATGTTCGTGGCAGTAATGGCGAAGTTGCTGAGGATCAGCAGTCGGTTGCGACTCGCACAGCTCCTGAATAGCTTCTTCACCCTGGCTCAGAATACGGTCTCGCCATTGCTCAATAGAATGAAAATAAGCGGTGGTTTTACGGTGATTGCCTTTTAACTGGTCAAGAGCTTCGGTAATTGGTTGTACGTCACGCTGGCGCATCAGCTTGCCAATAAATTGCATTTGCCGGCGGAAGCCTTCGTGTTTGTTCTGGATGCGCCGAGCTAATAGGATGGCATCGTGTAATTCGTCATCCAGAGGTATGGTTTTTAGCTGATTGTCAGTTAGCTTGACCAGTTCGAGTCCAGTAACTTGCAAGGCATCCATCTCCCGTTTAGCTTGGGACTTGCTAATAAAGGGCTCGTCGACGGGTGATGTGTTTTTATTCTTTGCCATAATTGTTGCTGCACCAGTTTAAATTGCGATTAAAGACAAGTTTAGCAGTTTTCGTTATGCAGTCGGTAGCGATTTAAGGAGTACTTTTTGAAAGTAGAAAAGATAGATTTAGAGCAACAACTTGAACAGGTAAAGGGAGCTGTGAGCCAGGCCTTGGCGATAGCGGATGAAATTGGCGTTTCTGAAGCTGAATGCTCGATAAGTAAAAGCTCTGGTATTTCTGTGGGCACCCGTATGGGCGAAGTAGAAACGGTTGAATTCAATCAGGATGGTGCTCTAGGGATTAGTGTTTATCGCGATCATTGTAAAGGTTCGGCTTCTACCACCGACTTATCGCCAGAAGCAATTAGAGCAGCGGTCAATAAAGCCTGCGAAATTGCCAAGCATACTTCAGCTGACCCCTATAATGGTCTTGCCGACAAAGATTTGATAGCGGCAAATTATCCAGAACTCGATTTGTGCCACCCTGGCGACCAAAGTGCGGATTATGCCATTGCCCAAGCATTACGCTGCGAACGGCATGCACTGCAGTTGGACCGGCGAATTATAAACTCGGATGGAGCGCACTACGGTTCACACACCGGATTCAAAGTTTATGGCAACAGTCACGGTTTCCTGGGTGGCTATTTGCAGTCCCGTCATGACTTAAGCTGTGTCTTAATCGCAGAGCAGGACGGCAAGATGCAGCGGGATATGAGTTATACCGTTGCGCGCAAAGTAGATGAGCTGGTCGCAGCCGAAAAAGTTGCTGAGCAAGCCGCAGATGAAACATTGTCCCGCCTGGGAGCCCGTAAAATAGATACGGCTAAGGTACCAGTTATCTTTCGTGCCGACGTAGCAGGCAGTTTATTCGGCCACCTGGTCAGCGCGATTAGTGGCGGCAACCTTTATCGTAAGTCGAGCTTTTTATTAGATGCGCTGGGACAGCAGATATTACCGGACTGGCTCACGATTAACGAAAATCCTCATATTGTCGGTGGTTTGGCGAGTAGCCCATTTGATAATGAAGGCTTACCGACCCGGCAGCAGGATATTGTCAAAAACGGTGAGTTGCAAACCTACCTCTTAACCAGCTATGCCGCCAGAAAACTAGGACGTCAACCGACTGGTCATGCTGGCGGGATCCATAACTGGCGGTTAAACCACAGCGATAAGTCGCTTGCTGAATTATGCCAGCAAATGGGCACGGGGCTGTTGGTCACCGAACTCATGGGTCAGGGCGTGAATCTGGTTAATGGTGATTATTCTCGCGGAGCGGCCGGATTCTGGGTTGAAAATGGTCAAATCCAATATCCTGTTGAGGAAATAACGATTGCTGGCAACTTAAAAGATATGTTGCGAAATATTGTCGAAATTGGCGGTGATATTGACGCCCGTCATGCATTGCATACTGGCTCAGTGCTACTTGATGAGTTACGCATAGCCGGTGTTTAACAGGCGTTAGTAGTTACGCAGATAACAGTAAAGTAGCGGTGCCAAGGAAGGCGAATATACCGACAACATCGGTAACCGTCGTTAGAATCACACCGCCCGCCAGTGCCGGATCGATATTGTATTTCTTTAATACCATAGGAACCGTGACGCCGGCGAGAGCGGCGGCAAGCAGGTTTGCCATCATGGCGAAGGCAATAATTCCACCGACTAGCCAACTCTGCATCCACAATGCCACCACAGCGGCAATCAATATTGACCAAATAATGCCGTTAAGTGCACCGATAGCCAGCTCTTTACCAATTAACCATTTGGAGTTGCTGGTACCAATGTGGCCTAATGCCATGCCTCGTATAACCAGAGTTAATGTCTGACTGCCTGCGATCCCCCCCATACTGGGAACGATAGTATTGAGGATAGCGAGTACCGCCATTTGCGCCAGAATATCTTCAAACAAAGAGCTGACCATGGCTGCCAATAACGCTGTCACTAAGTTAACGGCAAGCCAAATAGTGCGTCGGCGGGTACTTTTTAATACTGGGGCAAAGGTATCTTCGTCGTCTTCCAGACCGGCCATGCTCAACATCGAGTGCTGGGCTTCTTCCCGAATAATATCGACCACGTCATCGATGGTAATACGGCCAACCAACTGTTGGTCAGCATCGACAACCGGGGCTGACACCCAATCAAAGCGCTCAAACAGTTTGGCGACTTCGGTTTCTTCCATATCAACCGGGATACTGACCACGTCGCTGGACATGATATCGCTGACAAGGCGACTGGGGTCGACCGTGACCAGACGCGATAACGCGATTTCACCGATTAGCTTATCGTATCGATCGGCAACATAAAGCATGTCCGTTGCCTCGGGTAATTCGCCTTTTAGACGCAGGTAGCGTAGCACAACATCGACGGTCACATCGGCCCGCACCGTAATGGTGTCGGTATTCATGATACCGCCGGCGGAGTCTTCGTTATAGGATAAAGCGGTCTCTGCGCGCTCTCTGTCGCGCTCGTCCATCGACTTTAAGACTTCCTGATAAACTTGATCGGGCAGGCCACGTAATACATACGCCAAATCGTCGGTATCCATACCTTCGGTAGCAGCCGCGAGCTTTTCGGGCGCCATCTGACGAATAATCGACTTTTGAACTTCTTCGGAGAGCTCTTCAAGAATTTCGCCGTGCTCATCAACATCGACGAGTTTCCAGACAATTGCACGGCTTTTCGGGGGTGAAGACTCAAGCAGTAGCGCAATATCACAGGCCGGCATGTTGTGCAGCATGCGTCGCGCAGCGACATACATACCGTCCGACAAGGCGGTATTAACCTCTTGTATACGCTGCATCGCGTACTCTTTGTCGGACAGTTCAGCTACCATTGCCTATTCGCCTTCCTCAAACCGTTGTTCAAACAGTTCCGTTACTGCCGCAAGTGCCTGTTCGGCATCTTCACCTTCAGCACATACGTTGACTTCTTTTCCCTGCTGACTGGCGAGCAACATCAAGCACATAACACTGGCGGCATCCACCTTTTGTCCATCTTGCTCAACCGTAATTGTTGCATCAAATTGCTGGGTTAGTTGAGCAAGCTTAGTGGCCGCACGTGCGTGCAGTCCAAGTTTATTACGAATAATCAGTGTTTTACAATGCATATTAGTTACTTTGACATCTCTCGGTGTCGAATCTGAACTTTGATGTCCGTTTGTTTGAAGCGCTCTGCAAGTTGCTCGGTGATGTAAACGGACCGATGCTGTCCACCTGTGCAACCGGTCGCGATGGTTAAATAGCTGCGGTTACTGCGCTGAAAATGGGGTAACCAAGTCGCTAAAAAATTATCCATTTGGTGAATGTATTTTGCCACCAAAGGTTGCTGTCTAAAGTAGTGTTGTACGTCTTCGTCGAGGCCGCTTAGCAGTTTAAGCTCCGGTTGCCAGTGTGGGTTTGGCAAAATTCGTGCATCAAACACGAAGTCGGCGTCTTTTGGTAGGCCGTATTTAAAACCAAAGGATTGAAAAACAATGATCAGTTTTTTCTCAGCACGTCCTAATACACGCTCTGTGACTTGCTCGCTAAGCTGGTGCAGGGACAAGTGACTGCTGTCGATTCGCCAGGTGGCTCTGCCCATGATAGGTTCAAGCAACTTGTGCTCAAGTTGCAATGCGTCGGTTAACGGCAATTCCTTTTGAGAAAGCGGGTGCAACCGACGGGTTTCACCAAACCGCTGTAATAACGTTTGGTCATCTGCGTCAATAAAAAGAATTTGCGGCTCAACGTCAGACGGTAAGAAGTCCAGCGATTCAAGCAGTTCTTCTGAATTTTCGGGTAAGTTACGAACGTCAATGCTAATGGCAATGCGATCGTACTGAGCCATGACGGCATGAACTAAGGTTGGCAACATTGCGATCGGTAAATTGTCGACGCAGTAGTAGCCCAGATCCTCGAGTACTCTTAGGGCTATGGTTTTACCGGAGCCGGAGCGGCCACTAACAACGATTAACTGCATGAGCCATCATCGTCTTCGTTAACGAAAATGGTATATAGGTCCTGATCGCTATCGGCGTGTCGTAACGCGCGGGTACAAACTTTGTCATTCATTCGTCGGGCAACTGTAGCAAGTGTCTGTAAATGATTCTCATGCTCTGATTCAGGCACCAAAAGAGCAAAAATAATATCGACAGGCTGGTTATCAATGGCGTCAAACTCAATCGGTTCGTCTAATGTTATTAACACCGCCACAGGCTGGCTGGCATTGGCCAGGCGACCATGTGGGATAGCAATGCCTAACCCAATACCGGTACTGCCTAATCGCTCACGGTTTAACAAGCTCTCGAAAATGTCATGGCGGGTTATGCCAACCAGCTTTGGTGCGGCAATTTGGCTTATCGTCTCTAACAGACGTTTTTTACTAGCGCCCTCGACTGCACATTTGGTGCAGTCAGGGCTTAATAGGTCAGCAAGTTGCATGGTTAATGCTTTTTCATCTTTTCTTTGTGTTTAATGACTTGACGGTCAAGCTTGTTGATCAGGCCGTCGATAGCTGCGTACATGTCGGTATGCTCGGCATCAGCGAAAAGTTCTCCGCCGTTTACATGTAGGTTGGCCTCTGCAATTTGGGCGGTTTTTTCAACCTTAAGGATGACGTGAACGTTATTGATGTGGTCAAAATGTCGCTCTAATTTAGCGAACTTTGTGTCTACATAATCACGCAACGCGTCGGTAATATCGATGTGATGACCGGTCAAATTAATTTGCATAACGTCTTCCTTCTTTTGTCGTACACAATTAAAGCAAACTCTTACGTTGACTCGAGGACGAGATGTTTAACGACTCTCGATACTTCGCAATTGTTCGTCTAGCTACTTTGATTCCTTGCTCCGCAATGAGTTCAGCTATTTTGCTATCACTTAGCGGTTTTGCACGGTTTTCAGCCGCCACCAACTTCTTAATTAAAGCACGAATAGCAGTGCTTGAACACTCACCTCCTGTTTCCGTATTAACATGACTAGAGAAAAAGTATTTAAGCTCGAACACTCCTCGTGGGCTGTGCAAATATTTCTGTGTCGTTACCCGTGAAATTGTACTTTCATGCATATCCACAGCCTCAGCAACGTCATTTAAGACCATTGGCTTCATCGCTTCTTCACCATGCTCAAAAAAGCCTTGTTGCCGTTGCACGATACAATTGGCCACCTTTAATAACGTATCATTGCGACTCTCTAAACTTTTGATAAACCAACGGGCCTCTTGCGTATGCGACTTTATGTACTGACTGTCAGCTTCTGACTTGGCCGCTTTGCTTAGTGCGGCATATTCTTCATTAACCTTTAATTTAGGTACGCTGTCGGGGTTTAATTCGACCACCCAACGGCCTTGTTTTTTCACGACCGAGACATCGGGGATTACGTACTCGACCGGTTTTTCGGCAACTTGTTCGCCAGGATGAGGGTGCAGTTGCTGAATCAGCTGCATTACAGCTTTCAAATCGGCTTCTGAGAGCCGCATTTTGCGCATTATACTGCGATAATCACGACTGCCTAATAGCTCCATATGTTGCTCGATGAGCTCTAAAGCAACTTGTTTTAATGGGTTATCGCTAACTAATTGTTGCAGCTGTATGGATAAACATTCGCTAACTGACCGTGCGCCGACGCCGACCGGGTCAAAATGCTGGATACGCTTTAGCACCATGCAAACTTCTTCTTCACCGATGTCGGGGTTATCGAGGGATTCGATAATTTCGTCGATAGGGGTCGTCAGGTAGCCATTATCATTGATCGATTCTATGATGATTTCGGCAATTGCTGCGTCTTCGTCAGAAAAGTGCGACAGTTGCATTTGCCAGATTAGATGGTCATGCAATGACTCGCTAGTTTCTCCCTGATAAACATCAAGTTCTCCGTCAAAACTTTTAGATGCAGATGAGCCCTGAGTTGGAGTCGATGAGGTGTAAGTATCATCCCAACTGCTATCGACCGGTAACTCATCAGGCAACTGCTCGTTTTTCAGAACATCGGAGGTTTCCTGGTGACTATCATCACGCTGCTGAGTATGGCTGTCGCGATCGGCTTCAGGCTCATTACTTTCTGCATCAACTTCTAATAAGGGATTGCTATCTAGCGCTTCTTGAATTTCTGTTTGCAAATCCAGAGACGATAGCTGCAGCAGGCGAATCGCCTGTTGCAATTGAGGGGTCATCGTTAGTTGCTGACCAATTTTTAGTTGAAGGCTTTGTCTCATTTATCCCTCTCTCGGTATCACGCTATTGTCACTAAAGTGTGAACTGCTCACCGAGGTAAACGTCTTTGACTTGTTGATTGGATAGTATACTTTCAGCATCGCCACTCGCAATTAACTGACCATGACTGACAATGTAGGCGTGTTCACACACTGAAAGTGTTTCGCGAACG
This sequence comes from Pseudomonadota bacterium, assembly GCA_051746345.1. Classification (GTDB taxonomy): domain Bacteria; phylum Pseudomonadota; class Gammaproteobacteria; order Enterobacterales; family Alteromonadaceae; genus Idiomarina. The sequence continues at coordinate 150,354 of JBNJEZ010000004.1, read as the reverse complement.
TTATGGTCGGTAATAAGTACCCCGATGCCGCGATTCTTCAAATGTTCGATAATTTTTTTGATGTCCAGTACTGAAATAGGATCGACACCTGCAAATGGTTCATCCAATAAGATAAACGTTGGGTCGGCGGCCAATGCACGGGCTATTTCGACGCGCCGCCTTTCGCCGCCAGACAGACTCATACCTAAACTATTAGCGATATGACCAATATTAAACTCTTCCAGTAGCGCGTCGACTTTTTCCTCACGATCGACTGTACTTAGCGTCTTCCGTGTTTCAAGGATGGCCATTAAGTTGTCGCGTACCGTCAGCTTTCTGAAAATAGATGATTCTTGCGGTAAGTATCCAATGCCGCGGCGGGCGCGCTCATGCATGGGTAAAAGCGTTAAGTCAGTATCATCCAGATAAATTTGTCCCTTATCGCTGTTGACCAAGCCGACAATCATATAAAAGGTGGTGGTCTTACCGGCTCCGTTTGGGCCCAGTAAGCCAATGACCTGTCCCTGGCTGACGTCCAGACTGACATCTTTAACGACTTGACGGCGCTTATAGCTTTTTGCCAAGTGACTGACCGATAAGGTAGACATAAACTTAATTACCACCCTCATTATTAGTGTCGTTATCTGACTCTGATTTTTCGCGGGGTTTAAATATTGTTGTGACCCGATTGCTTTCTGAGCCTTCGCCGCTGGCAGAGACTTTCTGTTCTGCCAAGTCATAAGTAATTATTTGGCCACTGGAACGGCTCGAGCCCTGAGCTATTTCAGCATTGCCGGTCAACTCCAGCCGTTGGCGAGTTTGAAAATAGGTAATCCGGTCTGCTTGAGCGCGAATCATCGAGCCATCTTCTAACTGTTGTTGATAAGTCGCTGGCTGCCCCTGAGCAATAAAGGTATCTGCCTCTTCGCCTTCTTGCCCGCGAATTGCTTCAAGCTGGTCTGCTTTAATTTGCAACGTGCCTTGTTTAACAATGACGTTATCAGTGAGCAATAACCGATTGTTTTTAATGTCTAATTCTTCATGACCGGCAGTTACTTCAATGGATTTAGAAAAGTCCGCCTCGCCTTGTGCACTGACCTCGCTGCTCAACAGCAATAGTAAGCTACTAACGAGGATCAAATACGGTTTTAACATGTCTGTTTAACTCCATCTTTTCGGCGTAAAGGTCGGCTTTCATGCCATCACCCTGTACAGTTAATTGTGGACCAAACATGGTGACGGGGTAGTCCGTTCGCATGGTCTCTGCGGCCATATCAATGACCAAATACTCGGTAATGACCCGCTCTATAGAAGTATCGGGTTGCAATGAGACTATTTCAACATTGCGCTCTAGTATTAGAGTCTGATCATCATAAAAAGTGCCTTGTTCAGCACTAATCTTCCAGGTGGCTTCATCTTTTTTGGTAAATACAGAGTACACCGGTCGAGTAAGTTCAGTTAACCCGATTTGTAGATAATGTGCCATCTCTTCGGCATTTAATTGGTGCGCAAGTTCTCCCGCTGACTCAAATAAGCGAGTTTGCAGGCCTTGTGCGGTAAAGTCGGGCTTCATAATCTGCGAGCGGCGATTATCTGCAGTCTCATTAGTGTCGGTAAAAGGTCGCCAAACCAATAGGATACCGGCACTAAACAATATCAGCAGGATAAAGCCAATGCGCCAATTCACAGGCTAATACCTTCTGCTTGATGCAAGCGACCGTGTGCAAGTAGAATTAAATCACAGACTTCGCGAACAGCGCCAAACCCACCAGGTTTGCCAGTGACATAATCTGCTCCTTGCTGTACGGCTGGATGTGCGTCATGTACAGCGATACCTAAACCACATTGTTTAATCAGTTCAAGATCGGGAATATCGTCACCAACATAAGCCACTTGCGAGTCTTCCAGGTTCAGTTTGGTGAGCAACTGCTGATAGGCAATGGTTTTGTCCGACTGCCCCTGAAAGATGTGTTTTACATTAAGGTGCTGCATCCGGTGCTGCACGATATTGGATTGTCGACCGGTGATAACGGCCAGTTCGAATCCAGCATTAGCCAGTGCTTTTAAACCAAATCCATCGCGTGTATGGAACGCTTTTAATTCTTCACCATTGTCTCCGAGGTAGATACGGCCATCGGAGAACACGCCGTCGACATCCAGAATCAGTAATTCAATTTTGCTAAATCGTTGCAGCAGGTCACGGTTAATATCACCATACCAGGTATTGATCATATCCATTAGACCACCCCTGATTGCAGTAAATCGTGCATGTTCATGGCTCCCACCGGGCGCCCTTCAGGATCAACAATAATCAAACCGTTGATTTTGCGGTCTTGCATTAGTTTAAGCGCCTGCGCTGCTAACATATCAGCAGATGCGGTTACGCATGAACGTGTCATTACTTCATTGATGCGAGTTGTGTGAACGTCAATTCGGTTATCCAGAATTCGGCGCAGGTCACCGTCGGTAAAAATCCCTGCCAGGCGGCCTTTTTCGTCAACAATGGCGGTCATGCCGAGACCTTTTCTGGACACCTCCAGTAACGCCTCGCTAATCAGCGCGTTCTCGGACAGTGAAGGCACTCGCTCACCGGTATGCATAATATCTTCAAGTCTTAACAACAGACGTTTGCCGAGCGATCCGCCAGGATGAGACAGGGCAAAGTCGTCTGCGGTAAAGCCGCGAGCTTTAAGCAAAGCAACCGCTAGCGCGTCACCCATAACCAGTGTTGCCGTGGTAGAAGCGGTAGGGGCGAGGCCTAGTGGGCACGCCTCTTGTTCTACGTGAATGGAGACATGAATATCGGCCAGCTTCGCCAGAGTCGACTCAGCATTGCCGGTCATGGCAATTAAGGTTATTCCCAGCCGCTTGATGACTGGTAAAATATTCAGGATCTCAGCTGTTTCTCCGCTGTTTGAAATACCGATAACCACATCATTTGCGGTAACCATACCCAGATCGCCATGGCTGGCCTCACCGGGATGCACGAAGAATGCGGGGGTACCGGTGGAAGCTAGCGTGGCAGCTATTTTACCTCCAATATGACCTGACTTGCCCATACCGATGACGATGACCCGGCCATTGCAATCAAACATGGCCTGACAGGCCCGATTAAACTGTTCATCAATATACTGATACAAGCCATCAATGGCTTGACGTTCAATATTGAGAACTTCGTTACCTAAGGCGGTAAAGTCGTGTGTGATTTGCTTCATCCATTCGTTCCAGACGTTGTTTTTCTACGTCAATGATACGCCATTAAGAGCCTAAATGCCTACCGTGAAAGGCAACAGAATCTTGCATTTTTCTCGAGTCTTAATTACTATACCAACTAGACGGTTTATAAACTGAGCAATTAGAAGAATCATTATGGTCGGTCGCCCGAGTAACAGAGATACAATTATTGACGCGGCAGAACAGCTTGTCGCCGAGCAGGGGGCTGCACATTTAACTTTTGACGCCTTGTGCCAGCGTACTGGTATTAGTAAAGGCGGATTGCTTTATCACTTTGAAAATAAAGACAGCCTGTTGGCTGCCATGTTGCAACGAATGGTGATTCAATTTGATCAACTTCGTGAACAATTTCGACAGCAGTTGGTCGATGATCCACACCGTGAGTTAAAGAGTATTTTGTTAGCTTCGTTAAACAGTGGTGCTGAATGTGCGCAGCTCAGCAGTGGTATGTTAGCGGTAGCGGCTAATAACCCAGAGCTGTTGGAGCCTTTGCAAAGGCATGTAAAAGAAACTTTTGAGTCGATTAGACAAGATTCTAACGACCCAGAGCTCGCGCAACTTCTTTTCTTCTCGGTGCATGGGGCCAGATTATTTGAACAGCTGCAGTTGTGTTCGCACTGTCAGGCTGATCGGGAACAGTTTGCGCAACGATTGATGACAATGGTTGATTCGATTAACTGATACGTTTTGCAACATTTTTACGGTTCGAGATTTAGCGCGTAGCCATTAAACTACGCTAAGCTTGTTGGTTACACAGTCAATGCAGGAATGATAGTGAGCAATTTTGTTGAACTGAACGATATCCATTTTGCCCATGGCACTAGGTCTATCTACGAGGGACTTAGTTTAACCGTGCCAAAAGGTAAAGTGGTCGCCGTTATGGGCCCCAGCGGCATTGGTAAGACAACGCTGCTAAAGTTAATAGGTGGGCAGCTAAAACCTTCTTCTGGCAGCATCAAAGTAGCAGGCGTCGAAGTTCCGGCTTTAGCCCGCAAACCGCTGTATGAACTGCGTAAAAAAATGAGCATGTTATTTCAAAGCGGTGCTTTGTTTACCGATATGAGCGTGTTCGACAACGTTGCATTTCCGCTGCGGGAACATACTCAGTTAACAGAGTCCCTTATTCGTAGCATTGTCATTATGAAACTAGAAGCGGTTGGATTGCGTGGTGCACGTAGTCTAATGCCAGCGGAACTATCGGGCGGTATGGCCCGACGCGCCGCTTTAGCGCGTGCCATTGCGCTGGATCCTGAACTGATTATGTACGACGAACCGTTTGCTGGTCAGGACCCCATTTCGATGGGTGTTATCGTTAAAATGATTAAGTCACTGAATGATTCCCTCGGACTGACTTCGATTGTGGTTACGCACGATGTTGACGAAGTCCTGAGTATTGCCGACTACGCTTATATTATTGCTGATAAGCGGGTGGTAGCTGAGGGTGAGCCGAAGCAATTGTTAAAAGACGACACCGCGATTGTTAAACAATTCCTGCATGGAGAGGCTGACGGGCCGGTTGCTTTCCATTATTCGAATGATGACTTTGCAGAAGATTTGCTGGGAGGTCGTCAATGATTGAATGGCTACGTAAAGTTGGTGCGGACGTTATCGACAATGTTGCCGGTATTGGTTATGCCCTGGCGATGTTAACGGGCGCAATTATTGGTAAGCCGACGCCGAAAAAATCATTTCCTTTATTCGTACACCAGCTTTATGTGCTGGGTGTGTTATCACTGCTGATTATTATTGTCAGCGGTTTATTTATCGGCATGGTTTTGGGTCTTCAGGGTTATACCATCCTGGTCGACTATGGTGCCGAGCAAAGTCTGGGTCCGATGGTGGCATTATCGTTGCTACGAGAACTGGGTCCGGTGGTTACTGGTTTATTATTCGCGGGTCGGGCGGGGTCCGCATTAACTGCGGAAATCGGCTTAATGAGAGCGACTGAGCAACTCTCCAGCCTGGAAATGATGGCAGTTGATCCATTACGGCGGGTAGTAGCACCAAGGTTTTGGGCTGGCTTTTTCAGTATGCCGATATTGGCGTTGATTTTTTCCGCCGTCGGTATTTACGGAGGGTATTTAGTCGGCTCCGGTTGGCTCGGCGTCGACGAAGGTGCGTTTTGGTCGGTTATGCAGTCGTCGGTAGATTGGTATGACGATTTATTAAACGGCATTATTAAGTCGATTGTTTTTGCCTTTGTAGTGACCTGGATCGCCCTATATAAGGGGTATACAGCGACACCGACATCGGCCGGTATTAGTTCAGCGACAACCTCGACGGTGGTGACAGCATCGTTAACTATTTTAGGTTTAGATTTTATTCTTACAGCATTGATGTTTGGTGGGTAAATAACCATGGAATCACGTAAAACACAGATTTGGGTCGGAATTTTTGTGGTACTGGGCGTTCTCGCCCTCTCGTTTATTGCGTTACGCGCGGCTAGCGGTAATACCGCAACCTCTGGCGAAACCTATACCTTGTATGCCAAATTCGACAATATTGGCAGTTTAAAAGAACGCTCGCCGGTAAAAGTTGGCGGTGTTGTTGTTGGGCGTGTCAGTAATATTTCTCTGTCAGGAGAATATTACGAGCCGAAGGTAGAAATGAAAATTAGCGCTGAATACGATCAGTTTTCTGAGACAAGTACTCTGTCAGTACTGACTTCGGGACTCTTGGGCGAACAATATTTGGGGCTTCAGCCCGGTTTCATTGACGATACCGTGGGCATGTTAGAAGACGGCGATTCGATCTCAGACACCAAGTCGGCGTTAGTGTTAGAGCAACTGATTGGACAGTTCCTGTTTAGTCAGGGTAATGATTAAGTGCTAAGGAGTTAACGATGAGAGTTTGGTTGTTAGGATTGATGAGTGCGGTGTTGTTGAGCTTTTCTGCCTCAGCGGAATTGATAAAGAACGATAACCCATACCGCTTACTGGAACAGGTTGCGGAAAAAACGTTTAATCGGATCGAAACCGAGCGCGACCAAATCGATGAGGATCCAAATCACTTAAAAACTATAGTGAAAGAAGAGCTGATGCCTTATGTAGACAATATCTATGCATCGAAAAAAGTGCTGGGGCGCTACTTTAAAGACACTAAAAGTGAGCAACGGCAAGCCTTTTACAAAGCTTTTACAGATTATATTGTTGCCACTTATGCCCGAGCTTTTACACAATATGACGAAACCAAACACGAAGTCGAGTTTGTTAATCCGAAAAAAGCGGATAAAGACGAACGAGCCGTTGTCGTCGAAACTCGGGTTGTAGAAAGCGGTCGTCCCGCGATTCGGTTAGATTTTCGGGTTCGCTATGACAATAGCAGTGAGACTTGGAAGGCTTATGATTTAGTGGTCGAAGGTGTTAGTTTGCTGTCGAGCAAGCAAAGCGAAATTGCTGCTATTATTCGTTCACGAGGCATTGATAAAACGGTAGAGCTATTAAACGAAAAAGCTCAGGAACCCATTTCCATGGATGACGAAGTGGATGTTCCGGCATAAGGAAGAATAGCGATGAGCGAGAGCAACATAGACTTTGAGTTGCAACAAGACGGTGTTTTGCGGTTACAGGGAGCGTTAACTCGTTCATCGATACCGGCTATCTGGCGGCGCTGGCAGCGCGAAGTTCTTACTCAGAAAGTGACCACAGTGGATGTTTCTGAGGTTGAGTCAGTCGACACAGCCGGCGTTGCGTTGCTGCTGGAAATAGTGAAAGCCGGCAAAACTCAAACACTTAACTGTTTGGGCGCGAACCAACAATTAAAACAAATTGCTGCAGTCAGTGGCGTTGAGGGCGTGCTTTCGTTAAGCTAGCGTCTTATTAACGCCTGATGTCATAAAAAGGGTAATCAAGATGGACGCAGAACAGCTCGAACAGCTATTAAAAACAGAAATTGGTGCAGCTGAAGTGCACGCTAAAGTCGACGGTGCAAATGTAAACATCATTGCAGTCGGAGATGTATTTACTCCCCTTAGCCGCGTAAAAAGGCAGCAGTTAGTCTACAGTCCACTAAAGCCTTACATCGCTGATGGTTCTATCCATGCGGTATCTATAAAAACCTACACGCCCGAAGCTTGGGATCGTGATAAAAAATTAATGATGCCATAAGGTCGAGCGTAGTTGATGGATAAATTTGTTATTAATGGTGGCCAAAAACTGCAAGGTGAGGTCACTATCTCTGGTGCTAAGAATGCTGCTCTACCTATTTTATTGGCGTCGGTGGCGGGCAGCGAACCTATTACCATCACCAACGTGCCCCAATTACAGGATGTGTCGACCAGCTTAAAGCTGTTGCAGACACTGGGTATTGAGCATTCTGGACTCACCAATGGTGAAGTGACGATTTCGCCGGCATCGCTAAGCTGCACGACAGCTCCCTATGAGCTGGTAAAAACCATGCGCGCTTCAATATTGGCATTAGGGCCACTGCTTGCCCGAACTGGCAAAGCTGAAGTGTCCCTGCCGGGCGGTTGTGCGATTGGTGCTCGACCAGTAAACCTGCACATTGAAGGCCTGCGGCGTATGGGAGCAACCATAGCGGTTGAGAATGGTTATATAAAAGCTCAGGTAGATGGCCGGCTGCAAGGCGCTCATATATTAATGGATACGGTCAGTGTAACCGGCACCGAGAATTTGATGACGGCGGCGGCACTTGCCGAAGGCCGGTCAATTATTGAAAACGCCGCGCGTGAGCCGGAGGTTATCGACCTTGCCAACTTTTTAAATACCCTAGGTGCCGATATTCGTGGTGCCGGAACCGATACTATCGAAATTTATGGTGTCGAAAAACTTAAGGGTGGTCGTTATGCGGTAATGCCGGATCGCATAGAAACCGGTACCTTTTTGGTTGCGGGTCTTGCTACCAAAGGCGATATTACATGTTTGAATACTGATCCCAAATGCCTTGATGCAGTGTTAAAGAAGCTGTGTGAAGCGGGCGCGAAAATTGATGTCGGTGAGGATTGGATTCGGGTACGGGCCACTCAACGGCCTAAGCCAGTGACAATAATCACTGCGCCGCATCCGGCATTTCCGACTGACATGCAGGCGCAGTTTTGTGCACTTAATTGCCTTGCCGAGGGTAGTGGCTGGATCCGTGAAACAATATTTGAAAACCGTTTTATGCATATCCCTGAGCTTCGCCGGATGGGGGCTCAAGTTGAACTTGAGGGCAACACTGCGATTACTAATGGCGTGGAAAAGTTAACCGGAGCAGAGGTCATGTGTACTGATTTACGGGCGTCGGCGTCGTTAGTTATTGCGGCTCTAGTTGCCCAAGGACAATCGCTGATCGAACGTATTTATCATATTGATCGTGGTTATGAGTCTATAGAGACTAAGTTGACTCAATTAGGCGCAGATATCACCCGAGTTAGCCCTTAAACCGGGGGCGGCTCGGCAGTCTGCACGGTCACTTCCATCCGTTCGCCGTCGCGATAAAACTCAACTTTTAACGATGAGCCAGGCTCGCTGTTAACCACTTGGCGCATACCTTCAGATGCTGAGCTTACCGGTGATTCGCCGATTCGGGTGATAATATCGTTGGGTTTTATTCCTGCTTGTTCGGCAGGGCTGTCTGGATCAACGGCGGTAACTTGTATGCCTGACTGTGGCGTTTGTTCGGTGTAATTACCATTGACACTAATACCGATCCAGCCGCGAACCACTTTACCTTCAGTAATTAAAGTATCCATAATATCGCTGGCGGTGCTATACGGGACTGCGAAGTAAATGCCTTCAGCGCCGTCACCAAAAGCGCTGTTAAAGCGAGCGTTGTTAATACCCACTAACTGTCCGGCAGTGTTAACTAAAGCCCCGCCCGATGCGCCCTGATTAATCACCGCGTCCATTTGTATTAAATCGGAATAGGAGCTCCGGCTAACGCCAACTCTGCCACCGGTGGCACTGATGATGCCCTGAGTGATGGTTTGACCGATATTATAGGGATTTCCAATAGCAAGCACGATATCACCAACCCGTACTGGCTGATCCGACGGTGTTGAGATAACCGGCAGATTGTCTGCTTCAATTTTTAAAACGGCGAGATCGGTATAGTAGTCGCTGCCAATTAATTGTGCGGCGTAGCGTCTGCCATCCTGCAGTGCAATTTCAATTTGATCAACATTATCCACGACATGTTGTGCGGTTAGAATGTAGCCCCGGTTATTCATGATCACACCAGAACCTAGGCGCCAGACACGCGCAGCCCGTGGCTGATAATAGGAACCTTCTATTTCGCCTAAACTGTATATATTGACGACCGCGGGAGCTGCTCGGTTAACGGCTTGATTAAAGGAGAGGACACCAGAACTTGAGTTATCGAGTCCACTACTTGGCTCCGAATTGATAAAAGGTAAAACGATAATAACAACAGCGGCAACCACTAACCCCAAGCCCACTGACTGGATAATAAATCGTAGGATAGCTTGTGGTGAACTCATATTATTATTCCGTTAAAAAAGGTGACATCAGCTTATCACTGAAGCCACCTATTTGTAACTAATTGAACTCGTGCTTATTTATCCTGCATTACGCAATACTAAATAAAGTGAGCTGCCGTCGCGTTGTAAGTTTAAAGCAACCACCCCAGAAGCATCTTCAATGATAGCGCGCAAGTCTGCTATTGAGGTTACCGGATTACGATTAACACCACGGATAATGTCGCCTGCTTCTAGCCCGACACGCGCTGCCGGTGAGTTATCGTCAACTTCGGTAATTTCAATTCCCGCAGGGTTGTTTGAAACAGCGAGTGTTGCACCTTGCAGCGCGGGGTGAATGGATTCGGCAGTGACTTCTACATCCTGCGAACCTAGTACCACATCAATCTCAAGTTGCTCGCCGTCACGTACCACACCAAGTGTAATGGTTTTATCTTGTCCCATGCTGCTAACCAGAGCTCTGAGCTCGGAAAATGAAGCAATCGTTGAACCATTCACCGATAATATGACATCACCGGATTTGATGCCTGCTTCGTCCGCAGAGCCACCTGGAATTGATTCGGCCACAAAAGCGCCGTTGCTCGCGTCAATATTAAGCGCCTTGGCAATATCATGAGTGAGATCGTGACCGCGGATACCAAGCACACCGCGGCGTACTTCACCGAACTCTTTTAACTGCAGTACCAGGTTATTCATCATATCTGAAGGGATTGCAAAGCCAATACCGATATTACCTCCGTTAGGACCTAATATTGCGGTATTAATACCCACCAGCTTGCCGTCCAATGTCACCAGAGCGCCGCCCGAGTTACCGCTATTGATGGCAGCATCAGTTTGAATGAAATTTTCGAGCTCTTCAATGCCCAGACCACTGCGACCCAGCGCACTGACAATACCAGAAGTAACGGTTTGACCAAGGCCAAATGGATTGCCAATAGCAACGACAAAGTCGCCAACACGCAAGTCTGATGATTTGCCTAGCTCAATGGCAGTTAGATTTTCGCCGCTTTTAATTTTAATTAAGGCAATATCAGAACGTTCGTCGGTACCTATAACTTCCGCATCAAATTCACGGCCATCTTTTAGGGTGACTAAAATCTCTGTCGCGTCATCGATGACATGATTATTTGTGACTACATAGCCCTTTTCGGCATCGATAATGACACCCGAACCGAGCCCCTGAAAAGGACGTTCACGAACTTGCTCGCGGGGCGCGTTAGGGCCGAAGAAAAAACGTAACGCATCGGGCATGCGTTGCCGCACTTCCCGTTTACCCTTAACAGAAATATTGACGACTGCCGGCGTCACTTCTTCCAGCATTGGCGCCAATGTAGGTGTTTCGTCGCTATCTCCAAAAAATGGAATGCTGGCGTTGGCCGGCGCGGTGGTAATAACAGAACAAACAAACAAAGCAGTAAAAAGAGTCAACAGTTTTTTCATAGTGCTAATTACTCCAGAGTACAGATGCTTATTACAACTGAGGGTTCAGACTGCTGACTCCTTATATGAGTTCATTGACAAAATGTTTCAAGATGTTTTTTCGTCATCCGGTTTCGCCGGGCTTTCGTCACTCTGCTGGAATAGGCCACTGCGTTTTTCAGTATAGTCGCGCGGAGCCTGTTCGGCAGTATCAGTTTGCTGTCCGGAGCGATAGTCTTTGTTGACTGTGTTAGCCACACGTAGCTGTCGCATGGTGTCCTCAGAGAAAAACGGTAAGTCGTTTTGAACGCCATGCTGTTGCAGCAGTTCACTGCTTTGATTCAGGTAGTTCTGCAGTTTACTCTGGGTATCCGCAAGCTGTTCAACCAGGGCATTGGCAGTGGCAAAATGTTCGGCAACTTCGCGTTGGTAGTCGGCCAGTTGTTTCTGGCTTTGTTCTACTTGGTTCTCCAGCTCACCCGACGAACCCGAACTTAGCCAAAACCGGGCGACGAAAAAGCCGATAATGGCACCGACAATGACCAACAGCACTCCAATAATCCAACTCATTATATACTCCTGCGAGGTGAGCTCAGTCACGCTCTCGATTGCTGAAAAGATGGTACATGATAAACTAACCGTCACTAATAGGATAATAGGATCTGAGGTGAAGTGGTAGTGTCTAACCAAGGCTTAAGTCCCAAACAACGATACCAGCAGGATCTTAATCAATCTGGGTTTACTTATGATCAGGCGCAGGCTCACGCGGTAGAACAGCTGGAGCAACTTTACCAGCAACTGATCACCTGGAAAAAAGAGCTAGGACGACCGTTCTGGAAACAATGGTTTGCGGCCAAGCCGGTGCCGCCTAAAGGGCTTTATTTCTGGGGAGGCGTCGGTCGTGGGAAAACTTATTTAGTCGATGCTTTTTTTGACAGCTTGCCGTTGGAGAAAAAATGGCGAGTGCACTTCCATCGTTTTATGCATCGTGTTCACGAAGAACTCAAATCGTTGCAAAACCAGTCGGATCCATTGCCGATAATTGCACGGAGAATCGCCGATCAGACCCGAGTTATCTGTTTTGATGAGTTTTTTGTGCAGGACATAACCGATGCAATGTTATTGGGGAAATTATTTGAGCACCTGTTTGCCTATGATGTTGTGCTGGTGGCCACCTCTAATATTGTTCCGGATGATTTGTATAAAAATGGCTTACAACGAGAGCGATTCATTCCTGCGATAAAGTTAATAAAACAACATTGCCGAGTGATTAATGTCGATAGCGGTGTTGATTATCGGTTACGAACATTGAGTAAAGCGGAAATTTTTCATGCGCCGCTCGACGAGGAGGCCGACGCCAATTTATGGCAATACTTCCAGCAGTTAGCGCCTGAAAATAAAGACCGTTACGAAGCTACAACGATAGAAATTCTGGGACGCGATATTGAGGTCAGAGCCGAGAGTGACGATGTTGTGTTTTTTGATTTCAACGCTATTTGTCAGACAGCGCGCTCGCAAAATGACTATATGGAAATTAGTCGTTTATATCATGCGGTACTGATCAGTAATGTTGTGCAGATGGGCCGCAACAACGACGACACGGCACGTCGTTTTATCGCTTTAGTGGATGAATTTTATGAGCGCCACGTTAAGTTAATTATGTCTGCCGCAGTACCGATTGAGAAGCTTTACGATGACGGGCAGTTAAGTTTTGAATTTAGACGTTGTGTAAGCCGCTTACAAGAAATGCAAAGCCAAGAGTATCTGGCGAGTGAACATAAAGCGTAGAATGAAATTTATGCAAAAAAATGCGTGATCTTTAGTGCCATTTTTCTTATAATCCGCGCAGCCCACGTTACAGTCCGTTGAGTTGAATTTATCGATTCAGCGGTTGCAGCAGATAAACTAATGATTTTCTTCATTATTTATTGTTGTGATTCGCGGGGAAGCCCGGAATTACTGTCCGTGAACTTTTTGATTTAGGTTTTTAAAATGAAAACATTTGTAGCAAAACCAGAAACGGTAAAACGCGACTGGTATGTAGTGGACGCAGAAGGTAAAACTTTAGGTCGTTTGGCTACTGAAATTGCGCGTCGCTTACGCGGCAAGCACAAGCCTGAGTATACTCCACACGTTGATACCGGCGATTATATCGTGGTTGTTAATGCAGAGAAAGTTGCCGTGTCAGGTAACAAAGCTCAGGATAAGATGTACTACTCGCACACTGGATTTCCGGGTGGTATCAAATCAATCAGCTTTGAAAAGCTGATTGCTAAGAAGCCTGAAATGGTAATTCAGAAAGCGGTTAAAGGTATGTTGCCTCGTGGACCACTAGGCCGTGCCATGTTCCGTAAACTGAAAGTGTACGCAGGCACTGAGCACAACCATGTTGCTCAACAGCCGAAACAACTGGATATATAACGGAGCAAGACTATTATGGCAGATAATCAATACTACGGTACTGGTCGCCGCAAAAACTCAACGGCTCGCGTATTCTTGCGTCCGGGTAGCGGCAACATCCAAATCAACAACCGTGCATTGGATGAATATTTTGGTCGTGAAACGGCTCAAATGGTTGTTCGTCAACCGTTAGAGCTTGTCGAAATGACTGAGAAGTTCGACCTTTACATCACTGTTAGTGGTGGCGGTACTACGGGTCAGGCGGGTGCAATCCGTCACGGTATTACTCGTGCACTAATGCAGTACGACGAAGCGTTTCGTGGTCCTCTTCGTAAAGAAGGTTACGTTACTCGTGATGCTCGTCAGGTTGAGCGTAAGAAAATTGGTTTGCACAAAGCGCGCAAACGTCCACAGTTCTCGAAGCGTTAATTCGACGTTTCAACAGATTGTGGTTCAAAAACCCGGCTCCGGCCGGGTTTTTTTGTGTCTGGTTTTGAGACGTGGCTAAGAGGGTAGATAATCTATTCGAGAAAGCGAACTAAAGTAAGCCATCAACAACGGAGACTTTTTGCTGTAACGCTACCCTGCCAGTCGGGGGACGCCACAAGTACATCCCTGTAGGCTTGTTTCCGGCCATCCATGGCCTCCAACACCCCCGAACTGGCAGGATAGCATTACAACAAGCGCTTCCGCCGTTACTGGCTTACTTTAGTTCGCTTTCTGAAAGAGCTTTTATCCCACCGCGAAAAGGTATGGCGGGGAGCGCTGAAAAGTGATTGAGCAGCTCCTTATGCAAGAGTGTCTGGCGCCAAGGATGGCGCCAGTCAAGCCCTACAGGGAGGTACTTGCGGGCGTCTCTTGCATAAGGAGTGTCAATCACCAGCCGCTCGAGCCATGCCTTTTCGCTGCTACCCAAGCCTTTTGTCTTGTAAATTTTGTGGGTTTTCTTTATCATTCTTAGGTATTTTTTGTAATCCGTATGGCGGATAACGCAGCAGCTAATTCCCGACTTCGCGGCGATGTATCGCGAAGCGTCCAAAACTGGAGAGTAAATGGATGAGCAATGCGCCTGTAGATAAAGGCCGCCGTCGTTTTTTGACGGTCGCAACTGGGGTCGTTGGTGGTGCAGGAGCGGTGGCAGTTGCCGTTCCATTCATCGCTTCCTGGAATCCTAGTGCCAGAGCAAAAAACGCCGGTGCGCCGGTCGAAGTGAATATCGCGAAAGCCGAACCGGGTCAGATGGTCCGTGTTAAATGGCGTGGTAAACCGGTCTGGATTGTGCGTCGCACACCAGAAATGTTAGACGAGTTGGCTCAGATTGAAGAAGAACTTCGCGATCCAAACTCAGAAGAGCCACAGCAACCTGAATATGCACAAAACAAACATCGTTCAATCAAAGAAGACTTCTTTGTTGCGGTGGGAATTTGTACACACTTAGGCTGCTCACCAACCTACTTGCCGGCCGGTATGGGCGACCATGCGGAAGGTATTGAATCCGGCTTCTTCTGTCCATGTCATGGTTCAAAGTTCGATATTGCCGGCCGAGTTTTCCAAGGTGTTCCTGCACCACTTAACCTGGTGGTTCCGCCTCACTACTATGTAGATGACAAAACCATTTTGGTTGGCGAAGAGAAGGGGCAAGCATAATGGCTAATAAATTCGTACAGTGGATGGACGAACGCATCCCAATGACCAAGACGTGGAATATCCACCTTGCTCAGTACCCGGCGCCTAAAAACTTTAACTTTTGGTATCTCTTTGGTGTGCTTGCCACGCTGGTATTAGTGAACCAGATTTTGACTGGTATTTGGCTGACTATGAACTACGTTCCAAGCGCTGATGGAGCGTTTGCGTCGGTTGAGTTCATTATGCGGGATGTCGAATATGGCTGGCTGCTGCGATATATGCACTCCACCGGGGCCTCGGCGTTTTTCGTGGTGGTTTATCTACACATGTTCCGTGGCATGATGTATGGCTCCTACCAGAAGCCGAGAGAATTGCTCTGGCTGTTCGGTATGTTTATCTTCCTGGTGTTAATGGCTGAAGCCTTTATGGGCTATCTGCTGCCATGGGGACAAATGTCCTACTGGGGGGCGCAGGTTATTATCTCCCTGTTTGGAGCGATTCCGGTCATCGGCGATGACTTAACGCTTTGGATTCGTGGTGACTACGTTATTTCCGGTGCAACACTGAACCGATTCTTTGCATTGCACGTTATTGCGTTGCCATTGGTTCTGGTCATCCTAGTGTTCCTGCATATTATTGCGCTACACGAAGTCGGCTCAAACAATCCTGATGGCGTATCGATTAAAAAGCCGAAAGGTTCTGTGCCGGACGAAGAAAAACCCAAGTTTAAGTTCCATGAACGCTTTACTAAGAAGTACGACATCGTTGATGCAATACCGTTCTTCCCTTACTACATTGTTAAGGATTTATTCGGTATCGGCGTTTTCTTGTTCTTCTTCTGTTACGTCATTTTCTTTAACCCGGAAATGGGCGGATTCTTCCTGGAACCACCAAACTTCCAGCCGGCTGATCCGTTGAAAACACCGGAACATATTGCACCGGTTTGGTACTTCACACCGTTCTATGCAATCTTGCGGGCGGTACCTGATAAGTTGTTTGGTGTTATTCTAATGTTTGCCGCTATTGTCATGTTGGCACTATTACCTTGGATAGACCGTGGTAAGGTACGCTCGATACGGTACCGCACAGTATTGCACAAGCTGAACCTAATCAATTTTGTGATCAGCTTTATTGTACTGGGCTATTTAGGTACTCAACCGGCGACAGCGTTGGCAACTCTGTTTGCGCAGATCTTTACATTCTTGTATTTCGCATTCTTCGTCTTCCTGTTCTTCTATAGTCGACGGGAAACAACGAAACAGGTACCAGAGAGGCTGACATCATAATGAAAAAACTGTTAATCGCTCTTATCACTTTGATCCCGTCGCTTGCTTTTGCGGCGGGGCCAACTGTACCGTTAGACGAAGCGGATGTGGATTTACACGATAAAGCTTCATTGCAGCGCGGTGCACAACTGTACATGAACTATTGTTCAGGGTGCCATTCGTTAGAATATGCTCGTTACAACCGTATGTTTAACGATTTGGAAATTCCTGAAGAGTTGGGTCAGAAGCATTTACAGTTCACCGGTGAGAAGCCCGGTGATCTTATTACCATCAATATGTCAGCTGACTCAGCGGGCAACTGGTTCGGTACAAGTCCGCCAGACTTAACCAACGTTGCGCGAGTGCGTGGTGCGGACTGGATATATACTTATCTACGTGCTTTCTATAAAGACGATAGTCGTCCCTTCGGTGTTAACAACACTGTTTTTCCAAATGTCGGTATGCCGCACGTTTTGGAAGAACTACAGGGGATGCCAGAAAAGACCTATGAAGAACGCCGCATTGATGGCGAAATGAAAGAGGTTTATGTCGGCATTAAGTCGGATGGTTCCGGCCGTATGACCGAAAGCGAATATGATCAAGCAATGCTCGATTTGACCGCGTTTTTAGTCTACATGGGTGAGCCAATGCTATTGGAGCAGAAACGCATGGGTTGGTTTGCGTTTGGCTTCTTGTTGGTATTTACAATTTTAGCTTGGCTACTGAAGAAAGAGTTCTGGAGAGACCTTAAATAATTGATTAGGGGCTCTTTACATTCTACCTCAGTAACCTTTAGTTCAGTAAAAGGGTGGCTTGCCACCCTTTTACTGTTGATATTATCTGGAGAAATAAATGGCTGTTGCAGCAAATAAACGTTCGGTGATGACCTTATATTCCGGTCGGGATGATTTGAAAAGTCATCAGGTACGCTTAGTGTTAGCGGAAAAGGGCGTTAGTGTTGAAATTAGTTATGTTGAGCGTGACGAGCGCCCAGAAGATCTAATTCAGCTAAATCCTTATCCAGACGCAACACCAACCTTAGTTGACCGTGAACTGGTTCTATATGATGCACACATCATTATGGAATACCTGGATGAACGTTTTCCGCACCCTCCACTGATGCCAGTTTATCCCGTTGCACGCGGCACCAGCCGCTTAATGATGCATCGTATTGAACGTGATTGGTATGCGTTAGCGGATAAAATTGCTGAAGGCAATAAAAGTGCCCGGCAAGAACTGCAAGAAGGTATCTTGTCATTAGCTCCGATTTTTGCCGATACACCTTACTTTATGAGCGAAGAATTTAGTCTTGTCGACTGCTACCTTGCACCATTACTGTGGCGTTTGCCGGCGTATGGTATTGAGATTGAAGGGCAAGGTGCTAAGGATGTAAAAGCGTATATGATACGAGTGTTTGAACGCAAGACATTCCAGGAATCCTTAACTGAAGCAGAGAAAGAACTGGCACGCTAACCGCTCGGGAGGCGCAGATGGAAATAACGGAAATGACCCCCAAACGCCCTTATTTATTAAGGGCGTTATATGACTGGATAGTTGATAACCAGTTGACACCTCATCTAGTGGCCGATGCCACTATCGTAGGTACCCAAGTACCACAACAGTTCGTTAAAGACGGTCAAATTACACTAAATATCTCACCAACGGCTGTAGCTGGTTTGCAGTTATTGGACCATGAAATTCGGTTCAATGCCCGTTTTGGTGGCCAACCGATGGACGTTATCGTACCGATGACGGCGGCATTGGCATTGTTTGCACGTGAAAATGGCGCAGGTGCCATGTTTGAAGCAGAGCCGCAACTAGACAGCCTGCCTGACGAGGACCAAACCGATCAGGCTGAGGCAACTGAGAAGAGCACTCAGACCAAAAAGCGGCCTAACTTAAAAGTGATCAAATAAGTCGTTTTCGGCTCCATTAACGTGGAGCCGAAAATGCTTTAATAACACGATTCACTCCTTTCACATTGCGTGCTATCTCAACCGCCCTGTCGGCCTGATCTGAGCCAACAATACCCAATAAAAAGACTTCGCCGTTCTCGGTGACGACTTTTACATCGGTGGCCTTGACTGATTTATCTGAAGCCAGCTTCAGTTTAACCTGGCTGGTGATCCAGCTATCATTGGCTTGGGTCGATAAACCTGCCTGAGAACTAATTCTTACTTGGTTGAAAATTCGGTCAATGCCATTGGTGTCGGAAATTACATCCTCAGCGCGTTGACGCATCTCTTTATCCGGTACCTGACCGAATAGCAGCACCTTTTGATCGTAACTTACCACGCGCAGTCGATAATCGTGCAGTTGATCATCATTGCCGAGTTTGGCGTTGGCCTTCATCTCTATCGTTTGATCATCAATCTGACTGCCGATAGTTCTGGGATCGGTTACCGAACTGATGCCAACAGCAGCTGCTCCGGTTGCTACCACGGCACAGCCGTTCAGAGCAAACAACGCGACTAGGGCAATCGCTATTACTCGGGTTTTCTGCCATAAATAGGTCATGCTAATCATGCTCCTGCGGAAAGATTGTTTGTTCAACACGCTCACATAAGCAGTTGGATATCAGTAGCTGATGTTCTAGTACCCGCGCGGCTGTCGGTGATGGAATTTGAATTTCAATATCGTCAGCGCCGAGTAGGCCGGATACCAATTCATTATTTTGGCCAGTCAGAGCAATAATGATCATTTCGCGGCTCAAAGCAGCTTCCATAGTCTCTATCAAATCACTATCTTCGCCCTGTGCCGATGCGACAACCAATAGCACGTCATTGCTTTGTCCTAATGATGATACCTGCTGATGGCTGTAGTCACTTAATGCGACAACGGGAAATGCCGGGCGTTCTAGCTTCATGCCGATATTCATGATTTCGGCGAAGTGTAAACTAACCCATTTAGCGGAGTGGTTGCCTAGACTAAATACCCGCTGCCCATTTAGTAGGCTGGAAACCAGCATATCGGCCGCGCCTTCAATGATCTCTGACAGACTTTCTACGGCAGAAATTTGAGTTTGAATACTCTCCGTAAAAAGTGTTTTTATGTGTTCGGTTTGCATTATTAAAAAGCATCCTTCAGCCAGTAGACTGTATTATTAGAACCGGTAATCGCAATCACATCAAAACGCAACTGCAGCTTATGTTCGTCGAGCCCATGCTGAAGCAGATAACACCGTGCTGCAAATCGAACACGTCGGCATTGCGCTGCAGTAATTTGCTCCAATGCTGGCGCAAAATCTTCGTCGCTTCGATACTTAACTTCTAAAAACACCCACCAGTCAGCTGAGCGGGCAATGATATCGATTTCACCGCCGTCAATGCGAAAATTACGCTCGACGACTTTTAGTCCATGTTGCTCTAGGTATTGAGCGGCATGTTGCTCCGCGCGATTACCTTTCGCTTTCTTTGACATTCCGTATCACTCAATAGGCTGAACTTTGTTGTCCCTAAATATAGCCCAATTCAACTCGCGTTGAACGCGGTTAAATGACACAGATAATTGTCCGTTAAAGCCTGACCAGCTAACCCCTGGAACAAAATTCAGCAATGCCGCTTGTTGTAAAAGGTAAACACTGTCGTAGCCCATGTTAAATAATCGAGCGTCCGATAGGCGTGTGTTTGAACGCGCCTGTAGCCAATCTTTGACGTAATTGCTTTTGCTGTGTTGTCCAATAATTGCCGGGCTCTCAGAAAACTCGACCCCAGACAAATCGGCATCACCAGACATATTTGAGCGCTCATGAACCGCAGAGCTGGCGAATACTGTTAAGGGCGGTGCGAAGGGTGACAAATTTACATCGATAAAGGGCTTGAGTAGGCGAACTTGTTCGAGGTTCCCGGGTAGGTAAACCGCATCAATATCCGCACGACTACGTTCTTGTTCGTCAACGATGATTTTGCCGGCTGCTATTTTAACTTGGCGAATACGTTCTTTACTGGCACTAATGCCTAGTCGCTCTTCAACAATGCCTTGCATATCACTTTGTTCGTTATACCAGCCAACTTCGACCGTTGGATTATCTTCTTGCTGCCAGCGTTGCTGGAAGCTGTTAACCAGACGCTGGCCAGATTTATTAGCGACAGAAAACAACAGTGGTGCGCGTTGTGTCTTATCATTAATTCTTGCTGCGGCCTGACGAGCTTCGTCCTCCGGGGCTAAAGCAAACTGCAGGTAGCGTTGGTTAATAATACCAGACTCCGGCATTTCGGCTTCGTTTAAAAATAAATGGTAGGGGCCTACCAGAGGCTCCTGTAGCCACGCCTGCACGTGTTGCTTTAGCAATGGACCAATAATATGTGTGGCATTTGCTTGCAAGGCTTGTTCGCGTTGTTGCTCCACGTCATACCGATTGGTGTCGATAAACTGAATAGTCAACGTGGATTCTGCCGCTGCCGCAATTAGGCCGTCACGAACTGCTGTACCCTGTGGTGCATAGCGTCCGCTTAAGGGGAGCAATGCAATAATGTTATCTGGCGCCTGCCAGTCTCCTGCAAGCCATTGCTCGACTACGTGCTTGGCATGATGATCGGGATAATTCGATAACCACTGTTGGAACTGCTTTGCTAGCTGCTCGGGCTGACGTTGATATTGCTGGAATAAAGATGCTACCCGCCACCAGCCAGCGGTGTCTGTTGTCAGCGGACGCCGTTCCGGGAGCTGTTGACTGGAAACCTGGCGCAGATACCGCCAAATGGCCTCCGCACTGTCAGCAGCCTTGGCTTGTCGATTGAACTGCTCTGCTTCTATTTGTGATAAGGATGCTTGCCAGTACTCACCCAGCCGCGCATAGCTGTCTGCCACCAGAATCAACGCCTGCAAGCGTTGCTCTCTGTTGTTAAGCCGTTTTAATGAGGGCTCTATAGTGTTTATCGCTTGCTGCCACTGTTGTTGATTAAAATACCAGTGAGCCTTCGCTAACTGAAACAGAGCTAAATTCTGCGCTGCAATGGAGGTTACGTCTGCGGCGGCTTCTATTGCGCCAATAACGGCGGCACTTTGTTGCCATTGCTGCTGTTGCTGAAAAGCTAGTGCGGCACCGATAAGCGCTCGCTGCTGCTTGTTCGACGTTTCGGCGGATGCCGCTTGTTGTAGCCACTGCTCGGCGGAGCGAACACTTTCAGATTGCTCGCTAATGGGCTCAATCGGCTGTTTGACTTCGGTGTCATCTGTTGGCTTTTCAACCGAACTGCATTGGGTTAACACGATGGCGCTGAGAAGAGCCACTGCTAAGCCTTTAACTGAATTGGTAAAATGGCTTCTCACAAGTTCGTGTCCTGTCAAAAATTCCGCATAATGTTAATCGCAATGATACTATAAGGCCATCATAGATTGAAACAAACAAAGGTCTTTATGTCTGCCTCAATGACTGTAAAAGAAGCGCAAAGTACAGGTGTGCTTTATATTGTTCCGACACCCATCGGCAATCTTGCGGATATCTCTGAGCGCGCTATCGAAATACTACAACAAGTTGATGTTATCGCAGCCGAGGACACCCGCCACAGCCGACCTTTAATGCAACATTTAGGGGTAAAAACCAAAATGTTTGCGCTGCACGAACACAACGAGAGTCAGCAGCTACAGACAATAGTGCAACAATTAGAGCAGGGGCAGTCGCTGGCTTTGATCAGTGATGCAGGAACACCGTTAATCAGTGACCCGGGCTACCTTATTGTGCGGGAGTGCCGTCAGCGGGGGGTAAAGGTTGTTGCATTACCCGGCGCTTGTGCTATTACAACAGCGCTGAGCGGCGCTGGCGTAGCTACTGACCGCTTCACCTTTGAGGGATTTTTGGCGGCTAAACCGCAGCAAAGAAAAAAGCAATTGCGGGAGCTTAGTCAAGAGCAAAGAACATTGGTGTTTTATGAGTCGCCTCATCGAATATTGCATACGCTGGCAGATATCGACAGTGACTTTGACAGCGGTCGCCCGCTGGTGCTGGCGAGAGAGCTTACCAAGCAGTTTGAGACCTATTTACACGGTACGGCCAGCGAGTTATTGGCCAAGTTACAAGCAGACCCGAATCAACAGCGCGGCGAAATGGTGTTAATAGTCAGTGGCCATAAACCGGTAGCAAGCAACGCCGAAGACATTCCTATGCCAGTGCAAAAGGCGTTAAAACTGCTGTCTGAAGAACTGCCGTTAAAACGAGCCGCAGCAATTTGTGCGACGCTGTTTGATGCACGAAAAAATAGCCTGTACCAATGGGGTTTGAAAAACCTCAATAAGTGATTGTGCTGTATTACGACACAACGTATGATGCGCACTTGGGAAGCCTGTCAGACAATCGCTGCTTGTTTAACTTGGTTAAGCAAGGGGAGGAAAGTCCGGGCTCCATAGGGCAGGGTGCCAGGTAACACCTGGGCGGTGAAAACCGACGACCAGTGCAACAGAGAGTAAACCGCCGATGGCCGCTTGCGGTACAGGTAAGGGTGAAAGGGTGCGGTAAGAGCGCACCGCGCGGCTGGCAACAGTTCGTGGCACGGTAAACTCCACCCGGAGCAAGGTCAAATAGGGGTTCTATGGCGCGGCCCGCGTTGAACCCGGGTAGACTGCATGAAGGCTAGGGTGACCTAGTCGCTAGATGAATGATTGTCCTCGACAGAACCCGGCTTATCGGCGGGCTTCCCATCCTCTTATAAACTCCATCAGTTGCTCTGCTGGCAACGGGTGACTGATAAAATAGCCCTGACTAAAATCGCAACAGGCATGCTCCAGTAGTTGCATTTGCTGCCGAGTCTCTACGCCTTCGGCAACAGTGCTAATTCCCAGCGCTTGTGCGACTTTTAATAACGCGCTGATGAGCGCCACCTGCACTTGATCGTCGGGCGCCTTTTGCAAAAACTGACGATCAATCTTAATTAAGTCGACCGAATATTTCTGTAAGTAGCTGATACTGGAATAGCCAGTGCCGAAATCATCCAGCGCAATTTTTACACCGTGTTCGCGCAAGTAATTGATGACTTCAATTTGTCGCTGCTTACCGCTCATCAGCAGTGACTCAGTGATTTCAAAAATAATTTTTTGCGGTGGGATACCTAAATGTTTCAGATGTGCAATCCAGGCAATGGCCTGTTGCATATCATGTAACTCTTGCTCGCTGCGATTAATTGCCAGTGTCAGCTCAATGCCTTGTTGTTTAAACCAGAGCCAGTCGTTGCATACCTGGTTAAAAACGAGTTCTCCAATAGGCTCGATCAAGCCACTTTTTTCTGCAACTGGAATAAACTCATCCGGACTTATCCATTGACCATCACGTTGCCAGCGGATTAGTGCCTCACACTTCTCTACTCGCAACGTCTTGAGATTAATAATCGGTTGGTAATGAACCTCAAATTGTCGGTTATCGATGGCTTTTTGCAACTCAACCTTGAGCGCCTTGCGATGTTCTGTTTGTAACCGCAGCTCTTGGTTGAAAAAGTGATAGGTGCGCCGACCCGATGATTTAGCTGCATACATTGCTAGGTCAGCGTGTTTTAGCAGCGCATCTGCATCAGAGCCATCTTCTGGATAGACTGCGATACCAATACTGGCGGAGATTTGAACATGGTGTTGGTGCAATCGAAATACTTCGCTTAAGGTCTGATTAAGGTCTGCGGCTATTTTTTGGATTTCATCGGTATCTTTTACATCATGCAGCACGATAACAAATTCATCACCGCCTAACCGGGCAATAAAGTCGGAGCCTCTTAGGTCCTCCCTTAATCGTCTTGCCACAGCTTGCAGTAGTTCGTCGCCAATATCATGGCCTAGGGTATCGTTAACTTCTTTAAAATGGTCCAGGTCAATAAACAGCACTGCGAATGCCGGGTCGCGCGTAACTAAACTTTGTAGATGAGCAATAAACGAGGTCCTGTTAGGCAGTTGAGTCACCATATCATAGCGCGCCTGGTGATTGATGACTGACATTGCCTCACGCAGCCTTCTTTGGGCACGTATTAGCGACACCATGAAGGCAGCAATTAATGCGGTAATAGCAAAACCACCGACTAATATCAGCGCATAAATGATCCCACGGGTTGCCCATACATCGCTATGATTTACAGCGGCAAGTTGCCAATGGTATCCCGGCACAGACATCGTCATAGATACTGGGTTTTGTTGCCAGATTTCCTCGGAGCCTGCTATATGTTGTGGCATGGATTGGTCAGGTTCATGACTTCTTAATGCAAAATGATATTGAGCATGGTCGTAAAAATTGACATTAGTCAGCAGCTTTTCGATATCGATGACTGCTGCAACCATCCCCCACAATTCATCCTGTTTGGTTTTAATTGCGGCTCTGGCGATTAACGCGTTGCCGCCCTGAACCAATTCGACCGGACCGGTAACAACGATAGAATCCTCATTAATTGCCTTTTCTACCGTGTGCAGTTGTTCAGGACTGGAGCGGTAGTCAAATCCGAGTACTGTCTCGTTGTTAGCCAGTGGGTATACGAACTGCACAACTAAGTCGGGCGCTAATGCGATGTGCCGTAATGGTAGAGGATCATTAACCAGAGTTGCTGCTAAGCGGTTGAAATTGTCGTTGGTTAAGTCTGGGCGTAGCGCAATTTCTGCCTGAAAGGCTTTGATCACAACCAGCGATGAGGTTATTTGTCCGTCCAGCTCAGCGCGTAGAGTACTCAATTCCCCCACTGCAAGCCGCTTTTGAGATTCGATCTCGCGCGTGTGGTAACTTTCGGCAACCCAAATGACGGTAAGGGTTAAAATGGCCAGCGTCACCATAACCGCGCCCCATTGACGCTTCATCCGCTGATTACCTCCTAACGAAACCCTGCGATACGACGATTACTGCGAGTATTGCACAAAAAACGAGCTCGCCATAGAAAAATAAATGTCTTTTGGCTTCAGCCACTTGGCCTGTATTGATTGTAAACGAAACGAAAAACCCCGAATCAATAAGGTTTTTATCTTGACAGTGGGAAACTTAACTACCTAGACTGTATGATTGTGGGGATTTGTGGATAATAGTGGATCAAAATGATCAGGTGAGGATCATGTTTCGAGGGGCAACAACAATTAATTTAGACAGTAAGGGCCGGTTAGCGATACCCGCTAAACACCGCCATGCGCTGTCGATCGACTGCGAGGGTAAGATGGTTTGTACCATCGATATCAAGCAGCCGTGCCTATTGTTGTATCCGCTCCCGGAATGGCAAATCATCGAGAAAAAACTGACCCAACTATCCAGCATGAATCCAGCAGAACGCCGCTTGCAGCGACTTTTGCTCGGCCACGCTGACGACTGTGACATGGACAAAAACGGTCGTCTTTTAATTTCAGGGCCATTACGCCAGCACGCAGGTTTAGAGAAAAAACTGATGTTGGTCGGGCAGCTGAATAAATTCGAAATTTGGGACGAAGCCGCTTGGCATGACCAAATTACGCAAGATATGGATGTTGAGCGTGAAGGTGACTTTACCCTTAATGAACGCTTAGAAGACTTCTCATTATAATGACAACAACGACACCGCAACACGTTTCGGTGCTACTGAAAGAATCTATTGCAGCGTTAGCGATTGATCCCGACGGCACCTATATTGACGCCACCTTTGGACGTGGTGGCCACAGCCGTGCGTTGTTGCAGCAATTAAGCATTAACGGGCGGGTGATTGCACTCGACCAGGATCCTGCAGCGATAAAAGCAGCTGCTGCTATCGATGATCCCAGATTCTCTATTATTCACACCCCTTTTTCTCAGTTACAGCAAGTGATTGAGGAACATCAGTTAGAGCACCAGGTAACTGGTATTTTATTCGATCTCGGCGTGTCCTCCCCACAATTGGACGATGCTGAGCGAGGTTTTAGTTTCATGCGTGACGGGCCACTGGACATGCGCATGGACAGTAGCCGCGGAGAAACAGCGGCTGAGTGGATTAATACCGCGAGTTTCGACGACATTGTTTATGTGTTGAAAGTTTATGGTGAAGAACGTTTTGCCCGCAGGATCGCGCGTGCCGTAGTTGCTGATCGGGACGAAACCCCATTTACCAGAACTAAGCAACTGGCTGACCTGATAGGTCGTGTAAGCCCTCAAAAAGACAAGCATAAGCACCCGGCGACTCGCAGTTTTCAGGCGATCAGAATTCACGTCAACCGTGAGTTAGAACAGATTGAAACCGCGCTGGCGGCGTCACTCAACGCCTTAAAAGAAGATGGACGGCTGGTGGTGATTAGTTTTCACAGCCTGGAAGACCGCATTGTGAAACGGTTTATGCGGGCGCAAAGTCAGGGTAAGCAAGTTCCGGCCGGGTTACCGGTGACCGAAGCAGAACTTAATAAAGATCGAACGCTGGCGCTCGAAGGAAAAGCAATTAAGCCCTCGCCGGCAGAAATTAAAGAAAATCCGCGAGCGCGCAGCTCAGTACTCAGAATCGCAAGGAGGTTAGCGTATGACTAAGCAACGTTATCCAGCCTTGCCGATTATGCTGTTACAGGACTTGCGGCGGTACAAGTGGGTGATGCTGCTCACCTTGTTAGTGGTCGGCACAGCATTAACGGTTATTTATATCGCTCATCAAAATCGGCAGCTGACTGCAGAACGAGATCAGTTGTTATCGGATCGGGATTTGCTTGATCGCGAATGGCGCCATCTGGTGATCGAACAGAATTCATTAACGGAACATAGCAGAGTCGAGCGCATAGCGGCTCAACAACTCGACATGGTCGAGGTTTCCAGCGAGCGTGAGGTGTTAGTGCCATGGCAGTAAAACCGCAACGCAAGCAAAATGTAAAACGTAACCGCAGAAATGCCCCAGCAGTAGGTACCCAGTGGCGTTTTTATCTAGCGGTAACTCTGCTGTTTACGGTCTTCAGCGTATTGATTGCGCGCGCCGCTTATATACAAATGATCAGCCCTGACATTTACTCTGCGCAGGGTGATATGCGCTCACTGCGCTCATCAAGTTTGAGTGTGCAGCGCGGTATGATTGTCGATCGCAACGGCCGCGAATTAGCCTTAAGCGTTCCGGTAGAAACTGTCTGGGCAGATCCTCAGCGTATCGCTGAGAATAATGCGCTGAGTGATAATCGGCGCTGGCAAGCCCTGGCCGAAACTTTCCGTATGAACCGTGATGAACTGGTTGCAAAAGTGTCTGATCCGGAGCGTCGCTTTGTCTACTTACAACGTAAAGTAACACCCAGCGAAGCGGATTATGTCCGCCAGCTTAAAATACCTGGCGTTTACTTAAAAACCGAATCACGGCGCTACTACCCAACGGGTGAAATCAGTGCGCATTTACTGGGCATTACTAATATTGATGGTCAGGGACAAGAAGGCATTGAATTACTTTATGACGAACATTTGACCGGTACTCCCGGTCAACGAGTTTATCGCAAGGATGCGGAAGGGCGGGTTATTGAAGAAATCAGCCAGACTGATGCTCAACAACCTAAAAAACTAACCCTGAGTATTGATCAACGTATTCAGGCAACCGCCTACACTGAGTTGAAAAAAGCCGTGCGCTATAATCAGGCAACCTCGGGTAGTGCTGTTGTTATCGACGTTGACACCGGGGAAGTTCTGGCAATGGTCAATAGCCCGTCCTTCAACCCTAACAATCGCTCGGATCTGCAAGGCTTTAGAATGCGCAACCGAGCGATTACTGATAGCTATGAACCCGGCTCGACGGTTAAACCGCTGGTGGTGCTAAGTGCGTTAGAAAATGGCCTGCATAAAGCCGGTGATACCATAGATACCAGCCCCGGCTGGATGCGCCTGGGCGGACGTCGGGTCAGTGACCCGCGTGATTATGGTGAGTTAACCCTTGGCGGGGTACTTGAAAAGTCATCTAACGTAGGTGTAACAACGATTGCGCTGGAACTGGGTGTCGATGACCTGCTTCAGAGCTATTTTGACGTTGGTTTTGGTAGCGATACTGGCGTGTCGTTATTGGGCGAGACCGTCGGTTTGTTTGGCGACCGCCGGCGCTGGTCGGATTTTGAACTTGCAACCTTGTCTTACGGTTATGGCTTGTCAGTAACGACTTTACAGTTAGCCCGAGCCTATACCGCTATTGCCAGTGGCGGTATGCTGCGACCTCTCACCATCTTCCGACAGGAATCACCATTACCCGCCGAACAAGTGTTTAGTCCGGACAACACCCGCGCAGTAATGCGGATGATGGAACGGGTGGTTGAATCGGGGACCGCAAAAGAGGCGCAAGTACCAGGTTATCGTGTTGCTGGCAAAACCGGTACAACGCGGAAAACATCAGCCACAGGTGGTTATGGTGACGAATATGTTGCGTTATTTGCAGGGATGGCTCCGGCGTCAAACCCAGAGGTAGTAGTGGTGGTCACTATCAACGAACCCGGCACCGATGACTATTACGGTGGAACGGCAGCCGCGCCGGTATTTTCCTCTATCGTTGGACAAACTATGCGGTTGCTGAATGTTACCCCCGACAACTTGGCCAATGAGCCAATGAAAGCCGCTGGTGTAGGGGGGCATTGATATGTTGCTAACGCAGATTGTAAATATGGTGCATAAACCACTGCCAGAAGTGAACATTACCGGCATAAAATTAGATAGCCGTCAGGTTGCAAATGGTGACTTGTTTGTTGCTGTTCCTGGTTACCTAACCGATGGTCGCCATTATATTGATGACGCTATCGAAAGTGGTGCTAGTGCGATTCTGGCAGAAGCTGATTCGGTTTCTGTCGAATTTAAAGCAGGCATTCCGGTAATAACAATGCCGGCGTTAAAGGAGCAGTTATCGCTTATTGCTGGGGGCTTCTTCGAGCACCCGGCCAGCCGCACGAAATTGATTGGCGTAACCGGGACCAATGGTAAAACCTCAGTAACCCATATTACTGCGCAACTGGCGAAGATATTAGGCGATGAGGCGGCCGTCATTGGTACCACGGGTAGTGGTCTAATCGGCAGGTTGCTGCCGGAAAAACATACCACTCCAGATGCTGTTACGGTGCAACAAAGATTGTCTACTTTGGTGGCGGAAGGTGCTCAGCTCGTGGCCATGGAAGTATCGTCTCATGCGCTGATTCAACGCCGTGTTGAAGCCCTTGAATTTAGTGTCGTAGCAGCGACAAATATTAGCCGTGACCATCTGGATTACCACGGCACTATGGACAACTATGTGGCTGCTAAGCACCGGTTGTTTGTCGATTTCGCGCCGACCCAGCGGGTGATTAATGCGGACGATGCACTATTAAAACAGTGGCTGGACGACTATCCACAAGCGTTAGCGACAGGCCTGTCTAACCAGATCCGGTCGCCATCGCTAACTGCTCAGGCGATTGAGTACCATGCCGACGGGACTGTGCTCGATGTCTGTTACCGTGCTTCGGACTCAGCACCGGAACAACGGGCTAGAGTAAAATCAACGCTACTTGGTCAATTTAATGTATACAACTTATTGACCTCGATTGGGATTCTGTTGAGCGAGGGTTACTCGTTACCGAAGCTGGCTGAAGCTTGTGCCAGTTTGCAACCGGTGCCGGGTCGGATGGAGGCATTTCAAAATTCTCAGTCGGCGCTGATTGTAGTCGACTATGCCCACACTCCAGATGCCTTGCAGCAAGTCCTAGTGGCTTTAAGGAAGCATTGTGAGGGCAAGTTATGGTGCGTTTTTGGTTGCGGCGGCGACCGCGATCGGGGTAAACGTCCTCAAATGGGGCAAGTGGCCGCAGAATACGCCGACAATGTTGTAGTAACCGACGATAATCCTCGCACGGAACCTGCCCAACAAATAATCGCGGATATTTTGACCGGCACCGTTAACAAAGCAGATACACGGGTCATCCAGGGACGTCGTGAAGCCGTGCTGGATACCATTGGCAGAGCTGCCAAAGAAGATGTTGTATTGCTGGCCGGAAAAGGTCATGAAGACTATCAAGTGATTGGAACCGAACAGGTCGATTACAATGAGCGCGCAATAGTAGCCGAATGGCTGCGGGGAGATTGCAAATGATTACGGTTAGCTTGCAGTGGATAGCAGATCAGCTTGGGGCAAAAGTAGTCGGCACAAACGATGCCTCGGCTGTAATGATTAATAAAGTCAGCACAGACACGCGGGATAACTTAAAGGATGCTTTGTTTATCGCCCTGCGAGGGCATAACTTTGATGCTCACGACTTTATTGACAAAGCCTGCGAACAGGGTGCCAGGGCCGTGATCTGTAGTCACCAGGTGGCGACTGACATCCCTCAATTAGTGGTCGAAGACACACGTTACGCGCTGGGCCAGCTTGGTGCTGCGGTGAAAGCTGAAGTAGCGCCTAAAACAGTCGCTATTACCGGTAGTAATGGGAAAACGACGGTTAAAGAGATGTTGGCCTCGATACTGTCTCAGCAGCACCAGGTGCTGGCGACCCAAGGTAACTTTAATAACGATATTGGGGTTCCGTTAACGCTATTACGACTAACGCGACAACATCAATATGCAGTCATTGAGTTAGGCGCAAATCACCCTGGCGAAATAGCTTATACCACGGCGCTGACAAAACCGGACGTGGCAGTACTTAATAATGTCAGTGCAGCTCATGTTGAAGGGTTTGGTTCGCTGCAGGGGGTTGCCCGGGCAAAAACCGAGATTTTTAGGGGCTTATCAGACGAGGGACTTGCGATTACCACGGTGCACTCGGAGTTTCTGCCTTGTTGGCAACGTAATCGCGAGGGTAAGCGGTTACAAACCTTCGGTATGGACAACAGCGCCGATGTTTACGCCAGTAAAGTAGAGCTTGATGAGGACGGCAAAGCCCGTTTTTGCCTGCACTTATTTGGTCAACAAGCCGATGTGGCTTTGCAGCTGACCGGCAAGCACAATGTGTTGAATGCACTAGCAGCGAGCAGCGCAGCCTACGAGCTTGGTATTAGTATGGCAGATATTGTTAGCGGACTGCAGTTACTGCATCCCGTCGCCGGACGGCTGACAACCTTTAAGCTTAATGACAGCGTACGTCTTATTGATGACACCTATAACGCCAGCGTTGCGTCAACCAAAGCGGCGCTTGAACTGCTATCCGGATATCATGGTTACCGGATAATGGTACTCGGCGATATGGGAGAATTAGGGGCCGATGCACGGGCTTATCACGAAGAAATTGGCGCTTATGCGTTAGAGCAAGACATCGATAATTTGTTTACCTTAGGGGTACTGAGCCAAAGTGCCAGTGAAGTATTTAACGGCCGTGGCGGCAAGCATTTTTCATCGTTACAGAACGTCGTTGATGAAGTTTTACAGATTATTACGCAACACCAGCAACAACAACCGGTCACAGTGTTGGTTAAGGGCTCTCGCTCGGCTCATATGGAGCGAGTGGTCAATGCACTAAAAGAGCATATGCAACCGGCACAGCGGGAGGATAGACACGCATGTTAGTTTGGCTGGCTGAGTATCTGACACAATTTGAAAGCGCCTTTAACGTATTTTCATATCTTACGTTACGCGCCATTTTAAGTGTACTCAGTGCATTAATTTTATCATTGTGGCTCGGCCCCTGGATGATCGCGCGGCTACAACGTTTGCAGATTGGGCAAACGGTTCGCGATGATGGCCCGGAAAGTCATTTGAGCAAGACCGGTACACCAACCATGGGCGGCGTGTTAATTCTGGTCGCTATTGTTAGCTCATCGTTGTTATGGGCAGATCTCAGTAACCGTTATGTTTGGGTGGTGCTGTTTGTTGTTACTGGGTTTGGGCTGATTGGCTTCGTCGATGACTATCGCAAGGTAATTCGCAAAGACCCGAAAGGACTGATCGCCAAGTGGAAATATTTTTGGCAGTCGGTGATAGCGTCTGTGGCTGTCATTTATCTTTATTGGACCAGCAGCATGCCAATTGAAACGGCGTTATTAGTGCCGTTCTTTAAAGAGGTGATGCCGCAGCTGGGAATGATGTATTTATTGTTGGGTTATTTCGTGATTGTTGGCACCAGCAATGCGGTCAATTTAACCGATGGGCTGGATGGTCTGGCGATAATGCCAACCATTATGGTTGCGGGTGCACTGGGTGTATTTGCATACGCTTCGGGGAATATTAATTTTGCCGACTATTTGCAAATACCGCATTTGCCTCTGTCCGGTGAGTTGCTGGTTGTATGTGCCGCGATTGTCGGTGCAGGCCTCGGCTTTCTCTGGTTTAACACATACCCAGCAATGGTGTTCATGGGCGATGTCGGTTCCCTGTCATTGGGGGCCACCTTGGGTGTTATTGCCATTTTAGTTCGGCAGGAGCTGGTGCTGTTTATTATGGGCGGCGTGTTTGTCATGGAGACGGTATCGGTAATGCTGCAGGTGGGATCTTATAAACTACGCGGTAAACGAATTTTTCGCATGGCGCCTATTCACCACCACTACGAGTTAAAGGGCTGGCCCGAACCTCGGGTCATTGTTCGGTTCTGGATCTTGTCGCTCATTTTTGTCTTGATCGGCCTGGCGACTTTAAAACTTCGATAAGCAACGGAAATTGTAACTATGGCAGCAATTGACTGGCAAAATGTAGAGCATGTAACGGTACTGGGCTTAGGCAAGTCCGGACTGTCTGCTGTGCGTTTTTTATGTCGCCAGTTTGATTCTCGAATGGCTTCGGGCAAGCTGATTGTTAGCGCTATTGACTCGCGCCCGCAAGCAGCTGGGGCTGCCGAGGCTGAAGAGTTAATTGGTGCTAACCATGTGCATTGCCGGGAATGGTTGTTAGAAGATACCCTGGCCGCGGATGTGTTGATCATTAGTCCCGGCATCGATCCTAGAGCTGAAACCATCGAACTAGCCAAACAAGCCGGCGTTACCATAATTGGCGATATTGAATTATTTGCCCAGCATGTGAATAAGCCGGTAGTCGCAATCACCGGTTCGAACGGTAAGTCCACAGTAACGCGCATGGTCGAACATATTGCCCAACAGAACAACATCAATGCACTGGCAGCCGGCAATATTGGCTTGCCGGTACTCGACGCGATCGCCGAAACCGCAGATGCTTACGTATTGGAGCTTTCAAGTTTTCAGTTAGAGACGCTGCAATCATTGAGCCCGGTAGCGGCCACAGTGCTGAATGTAAGCCCGGATCATCTGGATCGATACGACAGCGTTGCAGAGTATGCAGCGGCTAAACAAAACATTTATAAGCATGCGCAGAAGCTGGTGCTCAATCGGGAGCAACCTGATTACTGGCCGGCCGAGTGTGGCGCTTCAGTAACTTTCGGCAGTTCCTATAGCAAAACAGGCTTTGGGCTAAAACAGCATGAACACGAAACCTGGATAACTTTTAATAACAAACTGCTAATAGGTGCTCACCAATTGGCGGTGCAAGGGTTACACAACCTGCTTAATGTGCAGGCAGCGCTAGCATTGGCTGAAGGGCTGGGAGTATCGGT
Organism: Pseudomonadota bacterium; assembly: GCA_051746345.1. Lineage (GTDB taxonomy): Bacteria > Pseudomonadota > Gammaproteobacteria > Enterobacterales > Alteromonadaceae > Idiomarina. Next base: position 116,653 of record JBNJEZ010000004.1, on the reverse strand, counting down.
AGCAGAAGGTGCGCGGCGCATTACCGGCTTCACCGGTCTACCGCATCGCTGTCAGCTTATCACTGAGCGTGATGGGGTTAAGTGGGTCAATGATTCGAAAGCGACAAATATCGGCGCCACCGAAGCCGCAGTCAATGGTATGCGGCCAGTGGTTAATGGCCGATTATTGCTGATTGCCGGAGGCGTCGGCAAAGATGCTGATTTTGATTTGCTCGGTCGCGCGTTAAAACAAGTCGATGTGTTGCTGACAATAGGACAAGATGGGCCTTTAATCGGCCAACAGTTTAACGGTTCACGTCAATTAGCCAGCTTAGCCGAAGCGGTCAAACTTGCTGCAAGCCTGACAGAACCGGGTGACATGGTGCTGCTATCGCCGGCCTGTGCCAGCTTTGACCAGTTTGATAACTTTGAGCATCGTGGACAGTGTTTTAGTCACGCTGTGGAGGCGCTTTATGACCAAAGCGCATGAGCAACAGCTGGACCTGGGGATCCAACAAAACGGCAACTTGTCACCCGCTAAAAAAGTATTTGATTGGTTATGGCCGGGCTTCTCCAATAGTCTCTACGACCGGGTGTTGTTGACTCTGGTTATCGCGTTGATGGCATTCGGTTTTATCATGGTGACCTCGGCTTCGCTGCCAACCGCAGAAAAGCTCACGGGTAACCCGTTCCACTTTGCCGCCCGGCATACCGTTTATTTGGTGGCTGGATTGCTCGTCATGCTGGCAACGCTGGCGGTGCCAACCGAAAAGTGGCAACAGCATAGTGGTAAGCTATTACTGTTAGGTCTCGCATTACTGTTGGCGGTATTGGTGGTTGGGCATTCGGTAAACGGCGCCCAACGCTGGATAAAGGTTGGACCCATAACAGTCCAGGTCGCGGAGTTGGCGAAGCTGTTTTTCTACGTTTATATGGCAAGTTACTTAGCGCGCCGCGAGGATGAGTTGCGCGAAGCGACCAAGGGCTTTATTAAGCCAATGGTACTGCTGTTTATTGCCGCTGTGTTGTTGTTGATGCAGCCAGACTTCGGAACGGTTGCGGTGATGTCAGCCACAACTATCGCAATGTTATTTTTAGCCGGCGCCAAGCTGTGGCAGTTCTTTATGGTATTTCTTACCTGCGTGCTGGCGCTAATTCTGCTGATCATCGTTGAGCCCTATCGAATGCAACGTATGTTGACCTTTATGGAGCCAGAAAAAGATCCCTTTGGCTCGGGTTATCAATTAATGCAGTCACTTATCGCCTTCGGACAGGGACAGTTTAGCGGGCTTGGGTTAGGCAACAGTATACAGAAACTGCAGTACCTGCCAGAAGCTCACACTGACTTTATTATGTCAGTAGTTGCAGAAGAATTGGGCTTTGTGGGTGTGGTTGCCGTTATCGCGCTAGTTCTGATGCTGGTCACCCGAGCGCTGATTATCGGCCGGCGTTGTTTGCAGGTAAATCACCGCTATGGTGGCTATCTCGCCTACGGCATTGGCGTTTGGTTTAGTATTCAGGCATTCGTGAATATCGGTGTAGCTTCCGGAGCGCTGCCGACCAAAGGACTTACGCTGCCGCTGGTTAGTTACGGTGGTACTAGTATTGTGGTGTCCTCACTTGCAGTTGGACTGTTGTTAAGAATCGATCACGAGCGTCGTATGAGCGGGCGTAAAGTCACTCCAAGAGGGGGGGCCGAATAATGCCAACAGCACTAATTGCTGCTGCCGGCACTGGCGGCCATGTTTTTCCCGCTTTAGCTGTCGCGGAACGGTTAATGGAACAAGGCTGGCAAGTCGCCTGGCTTGGTACTGAGGAGGGGCGGCTAGAGTCTCGGGTCGTTCCGGCTGCGGGCATTGAACTGCATAAGATAACGATGACAGGGGTGCGGGGGCATGGATTGGCCCGTTTACTTAAAGCTCCGTGGGTTTTGACTCAAGCGGTAAGTCAATGTAGCCAGCTTTTGTTAAAAGTTAAACCAGACGTTGTCATCACTTTTGGCGGTTATGTATGCGCGCCGCTGGGTCTTGCCGCAAGATTGAAAAAAGTGCCGCTACTGGTACATGAACAAAATGCCGTACCAGGGTTGACTACACGCTTATTAGCTTCGTTTGCGAATATCGTGATGTTGGGACTGCCTTTAGCTAAAAAGCCGATCAAAAAAGCTCAGCTTACCGGCAATCCATTGCGCAAAGAGGTTTTAAAACTGGCTTCAGAGCATCAGCAACATGCGAAAACAGAACGCTTATTTAACTTATTAGTCGTCGGAGGAAGTCTTGGCGCTAAGGTGTTGAATGACACCGTGCCAGCCGCCCTGGCGCAGGTAGACCAAGCAGTAAGGGTGACTCACCAGGCTGGTGACGGTAATCGACAACAGGTTGAAAATGCCTACCGGGGATGCCGTCAGCACCAGGTTGAGGTGGTCGAGTTTATTGAACAAATGGGAGCGGCATACCAACAAGCTGACCTGGTAATCTGTCGGGCGGGCGCGCTAACGGTTTCAGAATTGGCGGTACTCGGAAAGCCGGCTATTTTTGTGCCGTTACCGCATGCAGTTGATGATCATCAAACTGCTAATGCCAGTGCAATGGTAACGGCCGGTGGAGCTGTCTTAATGCCCCAGACGGAACTGTCGGCAGAGAGACTTGCAAAGCAGTTGCAAAGTCTATTGCAAGAGCCTGAACAACTGTGGAAAATGGCGCGCTTCGCGCGTCAGTGTGGTCGTCCTGAGGCGACCAACAAAGTGACGCAGATATGTATTAATGCTGTTCCGCAGAAGGCAGCGTAGTGGGTGAAATAAAATGACACAAACAACAGCAAACAGCGAACAGCCTTTTACCATAGTGAACGTGCCCGAGATGCGTCGGGTTAAGCGTATTCACTTTATTGGTATTGGTGGTGCCGGTATGGCCGGTATTGCTGAGGTGTTGTTGAATCAGGGTTACAGTATTTCTGGCTCCGATATTGCTGCTAATGCCAACACTGATCGGCTGTCTCAGCTGGGTGCGCAAGTGGTATTTGGTCACCGTGGTAATAATATCGAACAAGCCAGTGTGGTGGTGGTATCGAGCGCCATCAAAGCCGACAACGTTGAGTTAGTTGCCGCACAGGAGCTGCGTTTGCCGGTGGTTCGCCGAGCCGAAATGCTAGCCGAATTAATGCGTTTTCGACATGGCGTAGCGGTAGCCGGAACACACGGCAAAACGACGACCACGTCGTTGTTGGCCAGTGTGTTTGCGGAAGCCGAACTGGATCCCACTTTCGTTATTGGCGGATTGTTAAACTCGGCCGGGTCGAACGCGCGGCTTGGTAATAGTAAATACTTAATTGCGGAAGCTGATGAGAGTGATGCGTCATTTTTACATCTGCAGCCGATGGTCGCCGTAGTGACTAATATCGAAGCTGACCATATGGATACTTACGAAGGTGATTTTAATAAATTGCTGGATACCTATGTGGAGTTTCTTCATAACTTGCCATTTTATGGCCTGGCGGTGATGTGCACCGATGACCCGGTGGTGGCGGATTTAATACCACGCATCGGCAGGCAGGCAATAACCTACGGGTTTAACGAAGAGGCTGACATTCGAGCTGTTGATTATTACCAAAATGCCGGGCAAAGCCATTTTAAAGTATTACGCGAAGGGCGTGAACCGCTCGAGGTGATGCTTAATCTGCCAGGTCGGCACAATGTCTTGAATGCTTTGGCTGCGGTCGCCGTGGCTACAGATGAAGGCTTGTCAGACGAGGCAGTACAGGCAGCACTTAATAAGTTTGCAGGGATCGGGCGACGGTTTCAGCATTATGGCCAGTTTACTCCTGTCCAGTGGTCTGAAGCTCAGAAAAAAGCGGGTCAAGTCATGTTAGTTGATGACTATGGACACCACCCGTCAGAAGTGGAAGCAACTATAAAAGCGGCGCGCGAAGGGTGGCCGGATAAACGTCTGGTGATGGCATTTCAGCCGCACCGGTATTCACGCACCCGGGATTTATACGAAGATTTTGTCAATGTGCTGTCACAGCTCGACACGTTGCTGTTGTTAGAAGTTTACGGCGCTGGCGAGACACCGGTCAGCGGAGCCGATAGCCGTTCATTAAGCCGGTCGATTCGACAACGTGGCCAGGTTGATCCTGTTTATGTCAGTTCTCCGGATGAACTGGTAGAGGTTATTGGCGATGTGTTGCTGCCGAATGATTTATTGTTAACGCAGGGTGCCGGCGATATTGGGGCATTAGCAAAACGTCTGGCGTTTGATGTCTTGCAACGCGAGGAGTCGAAATGAGTCAGGCAGCCTATGGAAAAGTCGCAGTCATGATGGGAGGCCACTCGGCAGAGCGAGAAGTGTCTCTGAAATCGGGTAACGCCGTGCTAGCTGCGCTGCGTGGGTTAGGAATTGATGCGTCGGCGTTTGATCCTGCGCAGCAGCCACTGCAGCAGTTGCTGAACGAGCAGTACGATCGCGTATTTATTGCGCTACATGGACGCGGCGGCGAAGACGGTAGCATTCAAGGTGCATTGCAAACGTTACAAATACCTTATACCGGCAGCGGAATTTTGGGCTGTGCGCTGGCGATGGATAAAGTGCGAACTAAGCAAATATGGCAAGCGCTAGGATTGCCGCTTGCGGAAAGCGTGAGCGTTGAGCCGCAGCAGATTGCAAGCATCGACAGTGTTGACATTCTGCGCAGGCTAGGCGGCAGAGTAATCGTCAAGCCGGCGAATGAGGGTTCATCAATAGGAATGAGTGTTGCCAATAGCGTGGAGCAGTTAACCGCGGCTTTGGAAATGGCGTTTAATTACGATCAGCAAGTGCTGATTGAGCGCTGGATTGTTGGCCAGGAGTATACGGTCGGTTTGCTCGCTGAACAGGCATTACCGGTGATTCGCTTGCAGACAACACATGAATTTTATGATTTTTCAGCCAAGTACCAAGCCCAGGACACTGAATATCACTGTCCTTCGGGGTTATCAGAAGCGGATGAGACGACCTTAAAGCAACTGGCATTACAAGCTTTTAAGGCGCTTGGTTGCACCGACTGGGGTAGAATCGATGCAATGCGGGATGAAGAGGGTAGCTGGTACTTATTAGAAGCAAATGCGGTGCCGGGAATGACTGAAAAAAGCTTGGTGCCGATGGCAGCCCGAGCGAACGGCGACAGTTTTGCAGCCTTGGTTGAAAAAATACTGGCGCAGACGTTGGAGTCGTAATGAATGCCCAGGCGAGACGGCAGCCGCTAAAACGCTGGAATTTTTGGTTTGGACTGTTGACCTGTGTGATAACCGTGCTTGGTTTTTTAATAGGTATTATGCAGTTAGTAGAAGTACTGAAAGATGAACAACAAGTACCGTTGGCGCGACTTAATGTGCAGGGCCAGTTATCGCAGTTGAGTGAGGAAGAGATTCGGCAGGCGCTAACGGCAACAGAGATGGGCAGCTTTTTTACTGCAGATGTAAACCAACTCAGGCAACGGGTAGAGCAACTGTCCTGGGTAGAAAAAGTGTCGTTGCGTAAAGTATGGCCGGATCGGTTGGCGGTGCATGTGACGGAACGAAAGCCATTGGCTTATTGGAACAACGACCGATTGGTGACGGCCGAAGGAACGGTGTTCAAGGCATCGATTGATGAACAGCAGCTGGAACAGCCGTTACCCTACCTTTTTGGGCCGGAAGATGCGGTTGAGACAACGCTGGAACAGTTTAATAACTTGCAGCAAATGCTACAGGTGAATGGTTTTAAAGTTAAAGCGATGCGCTTAACTCAACGGTTTGCAGTAAGCGCGGTGCTGGCAAACGGTATTGAACTTAAGCTGGGTCGAGAGGCAACGTTAGAGCGAATTAAGCGGTTTATCGATGTATTACCGCAGGTTAAAAAGCATAAAAACAGTGAACAACAAGTTATTGACAGTGTGGATTTACGTTACGACACCGGAGCGGCAGTGAGCTGGCGCGAACCCAATGAAAAAGAGAGCTAATTAGGTATGTCGAAAGCAACAGAACGACAAATGGTAGTAGGGCTTGATATCGGTACCAGCAAGGTGACTGCGCTGATTGGAGAACTATTACCGGACGATGAAATTAGTGTGGTAGGTGTTGGTGTAACCACTGCCCGGGGGATGGATAAAGGCGGCGTAAATGACCTCAACCTGGTCGTGCAATCGGTACAACGGGCCGTTGATGAAGCTGAACTAATGGCCGACTGCCGGGTGGCCTCAGTGTTTTTAAATATCTCAGGGCGCCATATATCCTGCCAGAACGAGAGCGGCATGGTGCCGATTAACGAGGCGGAAGTGACGCAGGACGACGTGGATAGTGTGATTCATGCTGCGCGGTCAGTGCCGATCGCTAAAGAGCGACGCATTTTACATGTGCTGCCACAAGAATATGTCATCGATTCGCAAGAAAGTATTCGCAGCCCGATCGGTATGTCGGGTGTCAGAATGGAATCCAAAGTGCACATTATTACTTGTGCTAACGATATGGCAAAGAATATCACTAAAGCCGTCGAACGTTGCGGACTACAGGTCGATAAACTGATATTCTCCGCGCTCGCTTCAAGCATTTCGGTATTGACCGACGATGAGAAAGACTTAGGTGTCGCATTAGTCGATATGGGCGGCGGTACCATCGATATTTGCCTATACGCGGGCGGTGTATTGCGACACACAGCAGTGATTCCAGCCGCTGGTAATCAAGTAACAAGTGATATTGCAAAAATTTTCAGAACACCGACGAATCACGCCGAGCAGATAAAGACACAACATGCCTGTGCTTTGCGGCAACTGGTGAGTATGGAAGATACCATTGAAGTGCCATCGGTCGGCGGTCGGCCGGCCAGAATGATGTCCCGACACACTCTGGCAGAAGTGGTTGAACCCAGATACCAGGAATTATTTGAGCTGGTTCGGGACGAAATTCAGCAAAGCGGTTTGGACGAGCAGATTGCGGCGGGCGTGGTAATTACCGGCGGTAGTGCAAAAATGCAGGGTTGCGTTGAATTTGCCGAAGAAATTTTTCAGATGCCAGTGCGCGTCGGTAAGCCGCTCAATGTGAAAGGCTTAAGAGATTATGTAGAGGATCCGGTTTATGCGACTGCGGTCGGCCTGTTACGGTATGGACAGGAGAGTACGACGGCAGTGCAAAAAGAAAGCAACAAAACTGACGTGATCGGGCTTTGGCAAAAAATGCAAAGCTGGTTTAAAGGTGAGTTTTAACGCTGGGGTAGCACAATAAGAAAAGCAGGTAGGGAGAAATATTATGTTTGAACTGATGGACAATTACGAAAGCGAAGCCGTCATAAAAGTCATTGGTGTTGGTGGCGGCGGCGGTAACGCTGTGCAACACATGGTAAAAGAGTCGATCGAAGGTGTGCAGTTTATTGCAGCCAACACCGACGCACAGGCTCTGCGCAATCATACAGCTGATGTCACCATTCAACTGGGAAGCGATATCACCAAAGGTTTGGGTGCTGGAGCCAACCCGGAAATAGGTCGACAGTCGGCGGAAGAAGACCGCGAAAACATAAAACAACAACTGCAAGGCGCAGATATGGTGTTTATTGCTGCGGGTATGGGCGGTGGCACCGGAACCGGCGCTGCGCCAGTGGTTGCTGAATTAGCGAAAGAGTTGGGTATTTTGACCGTGGCGGTAGTCACCAAGCCGTTTCCTTTCGAAGGCAAAAAACGTATGGCTGTAGCCGATGAAGGAATTAATGCGTTAGCGCAAAGCGTTGACTCGCTAATCACTATTCCAAACGAAAAGCTACTAAAAGTCATGGGAAAGGGAACCTCACTGCTGGATGCCTTTAGCGCAGCAAACAACGTATTGTTAGGTGCAGTGCAAGGTATCGCTGAATTAATTACCCGGCCTGGCCTGATCAACGTCGATTTTGCTGACGTTCGCGCGGTGATGAAAGAAATGGGTACAGCGATGATGGGTACTGGTGTTGCCAGTGGCGAAGATCGTGCTCAGGAAGCAGCAGAAATGGCGATTAATAGTCCGCTGTTAGAGGATATTGATCTATCCGGAGCGCGCGGCGTACTGGTAAACGTTACTGCTGGCATGGACATGAGCATTGATGAGTTCGAAACAGTGGGTAATACCGTTAAGGCCTTCGCCTCAGACAATGCCACAGTGATTGTCGGAACTGTTATCGATACCGAAATGTCTGATGAACTACGAGTAACTGTAGTTGCGACGGGTATTGGCGCTGAACGCAAGCCAGATATTTCCTTGGTTAATAATGCGCAAGGTAATAAGCGCGACTCGCAACCAAGTTACCGAGCTGATTTGGATCGCAGTGCTGCTGCGCCTCGTTATGAGGAAGTCGAAGAAGCACAGGCGGACACTCAGGCGGAGCCTGCGCGTAAGCCCGCGGCTAAAAACCAACAGGAAAAAGAACTGGATTACCTGGATATTCCAGCATTTTTGCGTAAGCAAGTCGATTAATGGTGAAAAAACAGGCAGAATTTGCTTGCACCATGACAAATGTCGTATAATATGCGGCCGCGTTGACGTCAACGCTGACGAATGTTGATTAGGTGAGTTAAACAGATGATAAGACAACGGACACTGAAACAAGCGATTTCAACCACAGGGGTTGGTCTGCACAAGGGTAACAAAGTCAATTTGACGTTACGCCCTGCGCCGGCGAACACTGGGTTAATATTTCGCCGTGTCGATCTCGACCCGGTTGTAGATATCCCTGCGCGCGCCGATTGGGTGCGGGATACACAGCTGTGTACGTGTCTGATTAACGAACAGGATGTTCGTGTATCTACGGTTGAGCACTTGCTCGCGGCCTTAGCGGGCGTTGGTGTTGATAACTGTATTATCGAAGTAGACTCGCATGAGATTCCGATTATGGACGGGAGCTCGCACCCTTTTATCTACCTGCTACAGAGTGCGGGCCTTGAACAACAGTCAGCGGCGAAAAAGTTTATTCGCATTAAGTCGCCAATTCGAGTGGAAGAAGAAGATGGCAAATGGGCGGAACTGCTACCCCATGATGGTTTCCGTATTGATTTTGCTATCGACTTCGATCATCCGGCGATTGCCGAAACCGGCCAGCAGTTTTCGATCGACTTTAGCAGCAACGGCTTTATTAAAGAAATAAGCCGCGCGCGCACCTTTGGCTTTATGAAAGACATTGAGTATTTGCGGAAGAACAATCTTGCGTTAGGCGGTAGTTTTGATAATGCCGTTGTGCTAGATGAGTTCCGAGTACTAAATACTGATGGTCTGCGGTATGACGACGAGTTTGTTAAACATAAAATGCTCGATGCGATTGGCGATTTATACATGTGCGGCCACAGTATTCTGGGACATTTACGCGCCTTTAAGTCGGGCCATGCGTTGAACAATCACCTACTGCAAGAATTGTTGCAGCAACAGCACGCGTGGGAGTTCGTCACTTTCGAGGACGAGCAAGCAAAATCACCGATTACTTATTGGGCTCCAAGTCTGGCTTGATAGAATTGTCATACCATTGAATAACCCGCGAATCATTCGCGGGTTACCACATTTTCTCCGCTAGTTTTAATAGTTCTGACCGCAACGGCTCTTCGCTACCTTCCGCTAACTTAAGTATTCGCTCTCGACGTGACAATTGCTGAGTCGGTGCATAAGCGTCTTTGTCCGACGGTGGCTTGATAGTTACTTCTAACTGATTAATCGCAATCATCGCATCTTGTTGGAAATGCGTTATAATGGCGTTTTGTTTTAGCTTAAGCTGCGTCGCCCAGGTGGCTGCGTCGGCTTTTACAATAAGCTTTTTATCGCGGACGTTGAGCAATTGGCAATGGTCAGCAAGGGGTCGCCCTGCGACTCGTTGAAACAACAGTTGCCATTGTTTTAGTTGAGCGGCAAACTGTGCATAGTGTTGCAAAGTTTGTGTTTGAGGTTGAACCCGAGTTCGCATCCATTGTTTTGGTGTTTTGGGTTTATTATTCATTATCGGCTAGCCGCTTAAACGACCCATAAAAGAGAGATTACATGAGTTTATCAGTCTTTTACCGAGGCTCAAAAATACGTTTTCATTTTAGTCTTACCCGGCGTCGGTTCTTCTCTTATTTAGGCCTGGCCAGTGTGGTTGCACTTGCGGCCTGGTCGCCTTGGGAGTACCAGGGCATTGACCCGAAGCTGGCGCAACAGAAAATAAGTGGTGAGCAGCGTAATCTGGCAATGCAAGAGTCGGCGGTAGCGGAAATCCGGCAACAGACCGAGAAAAAGCTGGGTGCCATGACGGTGTATCTTGGTGAACTAAGAGCACAGGTACGTCGTTTGGATGCGTTAGGCGAGCGTTTGGCCGAAAAAGCTAATTTGACCAATGGCGAATTTGATTTTAATCCAGACATTCCGCTCGGCGGACCAGAAGCAACAGCCGCTGAGTTGCCAAAAGCTTCAGGTAGTGATGTGTTAGGCGAAATTGATCGGTTGCTAGGGCATATTTCGGACAAACAAAAACAGCTATCGCTACTTGAATCGGTGATGATGAATCACAATGTCAGTAATGCCAGCTACATTGCAGGCCGCCCGATTTCAGATGGGTGGCTGTCGTCGCAGTATGGCGTGCGCAAAGATCCATTTAATGGGACGCCGGCAATGCATAAAGGGCTGGACTTTGCGAGCTATGCAGAAGACGTAAAAGTTGTTGCTACTGGCGCTGGGGTTGTTACCTGGGCCGGAGAACGTTGGGGCTATGGCGAATTGATCGAAATTGATCACGGTGGTGGATTAAAGACCCGCTACGGGCATAATGATCATATCTTGGTCGAGGTTGGTGACGTGGTTACTCGTGGAGAACATATTGCTAAGATGGGCAATACCGGACGTTCAACGGGGCCTCACGTGCATTACGAGGTGTTAAGAAACGGCCAGCAGATTGACCCAAACCAGTTTGTTTATCGAAAGTTAGATGATTAATAAATCGCTTTAACACGTGAGCGACGTCAAATTAAGACGCGTCGCCTTTGTTGTTCATATTGTAAAACAGGAAATTCCTTTCTCATGCTAGGCAGTTTGTTTCGAAAAGTATTTGGTAGTCGCAACGAGCGTATTCTGAAAGCGCTGCACAAGAAAGCTCATCAAATTAATCAACTTGAACCGGAGTTCGAAGCATTATCCGATGCCGAGCTAAAGGACAAAACCGCGGAGTTCCGTAAGCGCCTGGAATCAGGTGAAACGCTTGAGAATCTGTTGGTTGAAGCCTTCGCCACGGTACGTGAGGCGAGTCGCCGGGTGTTCGAAATGCGACACTTTGACGTGCAGTTGGTTGGCGGCATGGTGCTTGACGAAAATCGCATCGCTGAGATGAAAACTGGTGAAGGTAAAACTTTAACCGCAACCCTGCCTGCTTATTTGAATGCACTGGCTGGTAAAGGTGTTCACATTATTACGGTGAATGATTATTTGGCAAAACGAGATGCTGAATTTAACCAGCCGTTGTTTGAATTTTTAGGGATGACCGTTGCGTTTAATATCCCGGGAATGGCTGCACAAGACAAGAAAGCGGCTTACCAGGCGGATATTACTTACGGTACCAATAATGAGTTTGGCTTCGATTACTTGCGCGATAATATGGCGTTTGCACCAGAAGACCGTGTACAGCGCGATTTGTATTATGCGTTGGTGGATGAGGTTGACTCGATTTTGATCGATGAAGCGCGTACACCGTTAATTATCTCAGGGCCCGCGGAAGACAGCTCAGAGATGTATATCAAGATGAACGAACTGGTGCCGCTGCTTACCCGTCAGGAAAAAGAAGACACTGAAGAAGAAAAAGGCGACGGTGACTTCACCATTGATGAAAAAGCCAAGCAGTTGCACTTAACCGAACACGGACAAGAGCATATAGAAGCGTTATTGAAAGAGCGCGGCATGCTTGAAGACGACGACTCGTTGTATTCGGCTGGTAACATTACGCTGTTGCACCATATTAATGCCGCGTTGCGCGCCCATCACCTGTTTCAGAAAGATGTCGATTATATTGTCAAAGACGGCAAGATTGTTATCGTCGATGAGCATACCGGCCGTACCATGGAAGGCCGGCGCTGGTCAGAGGGTTTGCACCAGGCGGTTGAGGCTAAAGAAGGCGTAGATATTCAAAATGAGAACCAGACGCTGGCCTCTATTACCTTCCAGAATTATTTCCGGCTATACGATAAATTGGCGGGCATGACCGGTACTGCAGATACCGAAGCGTTCGAATTCCAATCGATTTATGGCCTGGAAACCGTTGTTATTCCAACCAACAAGCCAATGGTTCGCGATGATCGTCCGGATCTTATCTACTTGACCACTCAAGAGAAATACGAAGCCATTGCCGAGGACATTGAAGAGTGTCGGAAAAAAGGCCGCCCAACGCTGGTGGGGACCGTATCGATTGAAAACTCGGAGCTGTTGTCACGGCTGTTGAAAAAGAAAAAGATCCCGCATGCGGTACTGAACGCAAAATTCCACTCCCACGAGGCGGATATTATCGCCGAAGCAGGCCGACCGGGCACTGTCACCATCGCTACTAATATGGCCGGTCGTGGTACCGATATTGTGTTAGGTGGTAGCTGGATGTCCGAAGTTGAAAAACTTGAGAACCCGGATAATGAAAAAATCGATAAGATAAAGCAAGAGTGGCAGCAGCTGCACGATCAGGTTATCGAAGCTGGTGGTTTGCATATTATCGGAACCGAACGGCATGAATCACGTCGTATCGATAACCAACTTCGCGGTCGCTCAGGTCGTCAGGGTGATCCAGGCTCCTCGCGCTTCTACTTGTCGTTAGAAGATCCGTTGATGCGTATTTTCGCCTCTGACCGGATGGCTTCGATGATGAAGCGTCTGGGCATGAAAGAGGGTGAAGCGATTGAACACCCTTGGGTAACCCGAGCCATTGAAAATGCACAGCGAAAAGTCGAAGGACGGAACTTTGATATTCGTAAACAATTGTTGGAATACGATGATGTTGCCAACGATCAACGTCGGGTTGTGTACGAGCAGCGCAATGAATTGTTGGATGAAGGCGATATTTCAGAAACTATTCAAGTGATTCGTGAAGATGTCGTCAATGCCGTCATTAGCGAATATGTGCCGCCACAGTCACTGGCTGAACTTTGGGATTTACCTGCGCTGGAAGAACGCTTAAAAGCCGATTTTGATATTGAACTGCCGTTACAGCAGTGGTTGGATGAAGACGATCACTTCCACGAAGAAGTCTTGCGTGAAAGAGTGCTGGAATCGCTGGTTAGTGCATACGCTGACAAAGAGCAAATGGTAGGTGTTGAAGTTTTGCGCCGTTTCGAAAAGTCGATAATGCTGCAAAGCCTGGACCAGCACTGGAAAGAGCACTTGGCTGCCATGGATCACTTGCGTCAGGGTATCCATTTGCGCGGTTATGCACAGAAAAATCCGAAGCAAGAATACAAGCGCGAAGCCTTTGAATTATTCAGTGAAATGCTGGAAAACTTGAAGCTGGATGTTGTTACTATTCTAAGTCGCGTTAAAGTTCGTGCACCGGAAGATGTGGATGCCGTTGATGAACAGCGTAAAGCAGCGGACAGTGCGCCACGTGAATTCAAGCATGAGCAAGCAAGTGCTACTCAGCAACAATCGTCAGACAATGATGCGGCGACTCAGCAGCAGCCTGCGCAACGAGGCCCGAAAGTTGGACGTAACGAACCTTGCCCTTGTGGATCAGGCAAGAAATACAAACATTGCCATGGCAAACTTTAACAGAATATAGACAATGAACGACGTAGACAGTAAAACCCCAACCGTGCATGTCGCGGTTGGGGTTATAGAAAACGAGAAAGGCGAGATTTTTATTGCGCAGCGGCTTCCTGAGCAACATCAAGGAGGCAAGTGGGAGTTTCCTGGCGGTAAAGTAGAGCCCGGCGAAACGGTACAACAGGCGCTAACGCGAGAACTGAAAGAAGAGTGCAACATTGAAGTGCTAGACAGTGCACCGTTGACAGTGGTCGAGCACCAATATAAAGACAAACGTGTACTGCTGGATGTCTGGTGGGTATTAAAATACTCAGGACAGGTTAAGCAATTAGAAGGTCAGCAATGGCTTTGGGCCGACATTGCGCAGCTGGATGCGTTTCAGTTTCCTGACGCAAACCAGCCTATCGTTGAACGTCTGATGGATACCTTAAATAACTACTAGCTTTGACCGTAATGGTCATCATTAACGGGGTCCTGCTCGGGTACGACAGCAGGTTCACCCGGGATTGATTTTTCTTCGTTCGCCCACTCCCCTAAGTCAATAAGCTTACAGCGCTCACTGCAGAAAGGTCGGTTTGGAGAGTGTTCAGACCATTCCACTTCGGTTTGGCAGGTCGGGCAAGATACAGTAATCGACATGGGTAAGGCCTTCTTCTTGTCGGTTAATCAGATAAATAATTACAACAGCTGGCAGCGGGCTATGGCAACGCTCAAATCTTCGCTGCAGGCATCTGTCTGCTCACTGTCGTCGGTCGGAAGTTGCATAAAGCGAATGGTAAAGCGCTGTCTGTGGCCGCTAACCACTGGATAACAGCCGGCCGTAGCGGGCACTTTTATTCTGAGCATAGCCAGTGGCTCGCAGCTTTCCTGCCAGAAACCATTTTTGGCGGTAGTGCTGGTAAACTCACTTTGCTGTCGGGTCAGTTCAAGTTGCAGTTCAATCGCCGTTGCCAATGGCTGCAGCGACTGGTACCACTGCTGACACTGATGCATAGCATCATTGGCCGGTTGGTTTAACCAAAGCTGCAATTGCGGCAACTCAAACAAACCGCTAATGCCGGGCTGAGCCAGCCGAGTTCGAATACTGGCCAAAAACCGGTCGGCTTTTAGCTGCCGCAACTCTGCGGGCAGTTGCTGTAAGCTTTCACTGGCATGTACAATGCTACGCAGAGCACCTTGCAACGCGGTTTGATCGATTTGTGGATGCTTTTCCCACTGCTTCATTGCTAACCGCTGTTGTTCCAAATCTTTACTTAGCTCAGCCCGAATATCACTGCGTTCGACGAGTTCCTGGCAAGCAAACAGCGCATTAAAAAAAGCTTCGTAACGGGGCTCTATAGTTTGCTGCCAATCGTGCGACTGATCCTCTGCGATAGCCAAAGTTGACTGCAGTTGCTTAAAGCTATGCTCTAGCCGCAGGTAGGTGCGAAAACGCTCCTGCAGCGGATACTCGTAAATAACGGATTGACTTACGCTGGACATCCAAACTCTCAATATTCATTGGTTAACCGATATGATAACGGAATGTGGTTTAGGTGCAATGGAAGAGACAATTTAACCGGAGCGATTCGCCGCCAATCGATAGTTCTTATCAAGTTGTTTTAATTGCTGGTGCAGATGCTCAAGATCGCCGTCATTAACGACCACATCGTCGGCCTTTTGCAAACGTTCTGGCCGGCTGAGCTGGGACGCCATGATGGCTTCAACCTGTTGTTGATCAGTGTTATCTCGCTTTACGGTTCTTGCTACTTGTAGTGATTCGGGGATATCAATCACCAGCACGCGATCGCAATACTGGTCTAAACCATTCTCCAAAAGTAGCGGGGCGGCCAACACCACATAAGCAGAGCGGCTGGCTTCCAGTTGCTGCAAGATACGCGTGCGAATTGCCGGATGCAGTAATTGATTAAGCCATTGCTTTTGTTGTTCATCGGAAAACACAATATTGCGCAAAGCTTTACGGTCGAGACCACCGTCGGGCATCACAACATCATCACCAAAGTGTTGCTGAATCGCGATCAAGCATTCACTGCCTGGCGCCACAACGTCGCGCGCAACGATATCGGCATCAATAATGTCAATGCCCTTGGTAGCGAGAAAATCAGAAGCGGCAGACTTGCCGCTGCCGATACCACCGGTTAATCCAATTACGTAAGCGGTCATTGCTTTACATCCCTAACCAACGCCAATAACTGTGCAGCAGCGCCTCGCCGTAAAAGAAACTGATAAGTCCGCCGCCGATTAAAAACGGGCCAAACGGAATAGGTTCGGAGCGCCCTTTTTTAGCCAAAGCAATGAGCCCCACGATAACACCAACCAGCGAGCTCGCTAAAATGGTAACCGGTAACAAGGTCGCGCCGGTAAAGGCGCCGATAGCGGCGAGTAATTTAAAATCGCCATAACCTAAGCCGTCTTTTCCAGTAATCAATTTAAACGCCCAAAACACCGTCCATAAACTTAGATAGCCAACAGCTGCACCAACAATTGCCGCTGCGGGTGTTACCGCAGCATCAGGGCTAAGCGACCACAACAAACCGAGCCATAACAAGCTGTAAGTAAGCTGGTCAGGTAATAGTTTATGTTGTGTGTCGATCACTGTCATACAGACTAACAGGCTGACGGCAGTTGCCACCACCACGAATACTAAACCGAGACCCAGGCTCCAGCCTGCGTAGCCCAAAATAAGGGTCATCAGTAGCTCGATAAACCAGTAAAGTTTCGCAATTGGCTGACGGCAATGGCGGCAGCGGCCGGTTAATACTAGGTAGCTTACCAACGGAATATTGTCATACCAGGCAATAGAGGTTTTACATTGCGGGCAGTGAGAACTTGGGTATGCGAGATCAAAGCGATCGAGCTGATTAGCCGGCTGACCGTTTAGCTCGGCGCATTCGCGTTGCCATTGCCTTTGTAATTGCTCTGGCAAACGCACGATAACCACATTTAAAAAGCTACCAATCGCCGCCCCTAACAACAGTCCAACAAAGGCAGCGGGCCAGCTTCCGGCTTGATATATCAGATCCATGAAAAAGTCCTAAGTAATGTGCTGACCCATGCTGAAAATGGGCAAATACATAGCTAATAGTAATAGCCCTATAATGCCCCCTAAAAGCAGCATCAGCAAGGGCTCTGCAAGGCTTGTTAATTGTTCCGAGCGGGCTCTTAACTGAGCCTCTAAGTGATTCGCCAGGTTTTTCATCATGTCACTCATTAAGCCGCTTTGTTCGCCGGTTTTTAGGTACGCAGCTATTAAGGGGTGATTGATACCTAGCTGTTCAAACCCCTGGCACCAACCTTCGCCATTAATAATTGAGTGTTGCAACAACGCCAGCTGTTGTTGGGTTAAATAGCAATAACTCGATTGCTTGACCTGTTCAATGGCGCTCAGAGCCGGCATACCAGAGGCTAATGTTAAACTCAATCGTAAGAATATTTGTTGCAACCGGGATAATTCCAACAGCTTACCGATGATAGGAAGCTTAAGCAGGAGCCGCTGCCACAGTTTTGGTAGATGTGCTTTAACGGCAATAATAGCGGTGATAACCCCGGTGCTGGCGACTAACACCAATAAGCCATAGTGCTGCAACCAATCAGAAGCCGCCAGTAAATAGCGAGTCAGTGCTGGCAGTTGGGTATTCACAAACAATGCGGTGAATTGAGGCAGTACCCAAATTAACAATAAAGCGCTGACAACGATGGCAACGAACAACACAATTAAGGGGTACTGTAAGGCTTTTCGTAGCTGCTTCCGCTGCTGGTCAGATTGAAAAAACTCAGTGGACAAATTATCCAGAACTTCGGGCAGTCGCCCACTTTGTTCGGCTAAATCCAGATAGCCGGTTAAGCCTTTAGGCAGTTTCAGCGGTAATTGGCGCAAACCAGAACTCATGCTTTGTCCGTGTTCAATCGCTTGATGCATTGCCGTTAAACAGCCGAGCACTTGTGGTTGTCGGTATTGGGATTTGGCAATAGCCAGTGCAGCACTTAGTGATAAGCCACTTTTTAACAATACTGATAGTTGCTGTAAGGCGTCTATCAGTAATTTTTGTTGCTTGTAGGAGAAACCACTTGCCCTGATAACTTTAATCATCGCTTAATCGCCCTGCCTGAGCCCGGGAGGTATTGCCCGCCTGTACTTGTTGCAGCGCGTGTTGGTAGAGCGTGGGTAACTGTCGAGCCTGCAGGTAGTCTGTTAAATTTGCCGCAGTCAGTGTCTCGTTATGTTCGTGGTTAAGGCAGGGAATAACTTCAAAAACAGCCAGTTGTCCCAGGTAACCATGGTCACATAATTGACAGCCGACTCCGCTGCACGTGCGGCAAAGTCGTCTGAGCAGTCGTTGGCTCATCAGTAAAGATAATGCACTAAAAATTTCATCTTCGGGCAAACCCAACGCGCGCAGCCGAATAATACTGTCGATAGCACTATTGGTATGCAATGTCGCCAACACCAAATGACCGGTTTGTGCTGCTTGCAGTGCAACACGCGCTGTCTCGCCATCCCGAATTTCGCCGACTAGCAATACGTCAGGGTCTTGTCGTAAAAGAGTTTTCAGGATACTGGCGAAGGTCAATTGCCGACGCGGGTTCACCGGTACCTGGTTAATCCCGTCAAAGCGAATTTCAACCGGGTCTTCAACGGTGCAAATATTTAACTCCCGATGGTTCAGCCGTTGCAGAATCGAATATAAGGTCGAGGTCTTGCCGCTACCGGTAGGGCCAGTGACTAAAATAAGCCCTTGC
The DNA here is from genome assembly GCA_051746345.1 of Pseudomonadota bacterium. Lineage (GTDB taxonomy): Bacteria > Pseudomonadota > Gammaproteobacteria > Enterobacterales > Alteromonadaceae > Idiomarina. The sequence goes on along the minus strand of JBNJEZ010000004.1, from coordinate 98,217 downwards.
GATTGTTTTAGGGCTTGTTCAATACAGAGCAGCTGCTGGCTACTGAAACTAAGCTGTGAGAGCGAGGGCAGTCTGGTCAGTGTGCCTAAACAGCGAATAACAATTTTCTCGCCATTAATGACTGGGCAGCAACTAACCCGAAAATCGCGCGAATGCTGGCCTTTTAGTACTGCAGAGAACCGACCATCCTGTGGCTGAAAGTGTTCAGTGATATCTAGATCTGCTAATACTTTGATGCGCGCAGATAGTTGCTTACCATGCTCGATATTTAACTGAACCGCCGTAATCAATTGCCCGGCGATACGCAAGCGGATACGCCAGCCTGATTGTTGAGGCTCCAGGTGAATATCCGATGCCTGTTGCTGGAGACTGTAGTCTAATAATTGTTGCAACCAATGGTTCACGTTTTCGATGGAGGCTGCCAGAGGTGTTGAGGGCAGAGACTCTAAAATCAAAAAATACAACGGACTGTTACTGATCTGCTGCCAGAAAAAACTGATGGTACTTTGTGTTAATCGAGGCATGTCGGGTATGGCCAACAGTGTCATTTCGTCGCTGTGGCGGAGTATGCAGACTGACTGTTCGGCAATATTTAGGGCAGCCGCTAACTGGCTTTCCAGGGGGTGTCCGTTGCGAGGCAGGTTGCGGCACTGCCCAATATATTGCACTGGCAATGTCATTAGCGTTCAGCGCGTGAGCTGCGACAGGCAACCAGAAACAACCGTACGACCGCCCGTATAGTCAGAGCAGCTTAGTTGCCAATTCAACATACCTTGTTGCAGGACTGGCGTGAGCTGTACCTGCAATGGGCCGGAATCGGCTTCTACTTCGGTAAGTTCAAGGGTCAGGCTGGCGTTGTCGTCGAGTAAAAATTGATCAAGTTCCGCCGGGAGCGGGTTCGCTATATTGGGTAAACCGTTACTGCCGGGCTGGTTGCAGCGCGCTAAACTCCCTTCCACCTGCCAGCACAACGCAATCGCAAGCTGCATTGGTTGTGCATGGCGCAGAGCACTGGTTACTTTGGCACGCTGACTGTATTGCTGGTAAGCAGGTATCGCCAGTGAGGATAGGATCGCCATAATAGCAACCACTACCATAAGCTCAATTAAACTAAAGCCTGCTGCGACTCGGCGTAACAAGTGGGTAACGAACATAGCGGCCTCTCACGCAAAAACCGCAACTATGGACGCTCGTTACCGAGTCAGCAATTTTAAAAACATGTCAGTGATTAGCTAATACGCATCGACAGGTCAATAGCGGTCACATGTTTGGTTAACGCGCCGGAAGAAATAAAATCGACGCCAGTGGTTTTCAGTTCGTGCAACCGTTCGTCTGTTATATTGCCTGATACTTCAAGCTGGGCTGGGCGTGTTGACTGCTGGTTTTGTGTGACAGCCTGATTAATGTCAGCCAAAGAAAAGTTGTCCAGCATAACAATGTCCGCTTGTGCCTGTAACGCTTGTCCAAACTCATCAAGGCTCTCCACCTCAACTTCGACTGGCTTTCCAGGGTTCAGCTGGCGTGCACGTTCAACGGCCTGGCGAATACCTCCGCAAGCAGCAATGTGATTTTCTTTAATAAGATAAGCATCGTATAAACCGATACGATGGTTAGTCCCGCCGCCACATCTGACTGCATATTTTTGAGCCAGCCGCAAGCCGGGCAGGGTCTTGCGAGTATCCAGCAGACGCGTGTTGGAACCGGCTAATTTTTGTGTATAAAGAGCGGTTACTGTTGCTGTAGCCGACAGTGTCTGTAAAAAGTTAAGCGCGGTACGTTCACCGGTTAATAGCGAACGGCTGGAGCCTGACAGGCGGCATAATATATGGTTGGCTTCCACCACCTGACCATCGCTTACCTGCCAGTCGATAGTCATTGATGGATCCAGCTGTTCAAATACCTCATTAACCCATGCCACCCCGCAAACGGTCATAGGCTCACGGGTTATGATAGTCGCCTCGCTATGGCTTTGTGGGTCAATCAATTGAGCCGTTATGTCAAGATTGGCATCAATAGCGGACAAGTCTTCTTCCAGTGCTAGCGAAACTTGCTGCTTTAGTGAAATAAGTTCTTGTTGTGAAAGAGACAAAACCGGTTCCATGAAAGCTTTACCTTTGTCAGAGCAATGACGATACTAGGGGGCAAACTTTACCTGTTTGTGTGAGCGGTGAAAAGACATAGTATTAAAAACCATTGTTTAACTGATGCACGCTTTGTGGCGTCGCCTCATTACGACGCGCGGCCAGATGCTGCAGATATTAACTTATTGGTTATTCATTGCATCAGTTTGCCGGAAGGCGAATTTGGCACTCCATACGTTGAGCAGCTGTTTAAAGGCACGTTAGATACGACAGCGGGTAGTGGTTTTGAACCGCTGGCTGGTTTACGTGTCTCTGCCCACCTGGTGATTCGCCGTGACGGGCAGCTTGAGCAGTACGTACCTTTTAATCAGCGAGCCTGGCATGCGGGCGTCTCAAGCTACTGTGGGCGCAGACGTTGTAACGACTATAGTATCGGCATAGAATTAGAAGGTACCGACAACAGCGAGTATACCCAGCAACAATATCAGCAGTTGGTTGCTGTGAGCCGGGCTTTGCTGGCGGAGTATCCGAAATTGACTCGGCAGCGTATCGTCGGGCATGAACATATCGCAAGAGGTCGAAAAACCGATCCAGGTACTGGCTTTAAGTGGTCACATTATCTGGCCAGCTTGTAACAAGCCTACAACCAGCTAACCAAGGTTAGTTAAGGGAGAGATTATGATTCTCATTGCTCTGTTAGTAGCTCTGAGCATAGAACGAGTCGTTCAGCTGCCGGCATTCTGGCACATGGATTTTTACCTCTCACGCTGGGTGCAGTGGAGTCAGGAAAAATTACACTCGTCCAGCCATAGAAGTAAGTTAGAGCACCCGTTGATACAGTTGCTCTGGCTATTGACCCCGGCAATCCTGGCAGGCTTGTTGGTCAGTTGGCTCGATCACCTGTTGGTTACCTTTATATGCGGCATCATCGCCTTACTTATTAGTGTCAGCTGTCAGCCTGCACGGCAGGCCTATAAATGTTATTTAAAAGCCGCTAATAAGGGTGATGAAGAGGACTTAGAGCAACACAAGCAATCACTGCAGCAACTTGCTGGCCACGATCAAGAGACAGCGATTGAGGACACGGTTAGCTGGCTAAACTATCAACATTACGTCGCTGTCATCTTTTTTTATGTCGCCTTCGGTGTGTTTGGTGCGTTGGCGTACGCTTCCATTCGGTTAGCTGACTCCCAATATCGTGAAACCTTTAATAATTTGCCGTTGTCTCGTTTGCGCTGGGCGATTGATTTTATTCCGGTGCGACTAACAGGCTTAGGGTTGATGTTGGTGGGAAATTTTTCGCAGGCATTGCCTACCTGGTTGCAGTCACTAGGAGACTTTACCTCGGCCAATCACAGAGTCTTAGCGCAGCTCACTGATAAAGCGGAGGATTTACCCCATCATCCGGACGACAAAACCGACGCTGTCACCAAACAGCTAGAACTCATGAAGCGTCAGCAAATAGCCTGGCTCTGTGTCATCGCAGTACTGACCATATGGGGCGGGCTGCACTAACTTCAGGATCGGATAAAGGTCCTACCAGCGTAGAAAAATTTGGGTTGTTTGCTAATTTACTTTAAAATAACCGCACGCTTTGGTCAGACCAATTTACCTAAAGCATCTTGTTATCGTTAAACCGAGGGTTTTAATGCCGATTCAGCAAATCAAAGTGGCCAAAATATCCGATCAAATTGTCGCCGAAATAGAAGCGATGATTGTCGATGGCCGCTTCTCTGCAGGGCAAAAACTTCCTTCTGAACGTGATTTGTCGCAACGTTTTCAAGTGTCTCGTCCGTCTTTGCGAGAAGCTATACAAAAGCTGGAAGCGAAGGGTTTAGTTGATCGGCGTCAAGGCGGCGGCACTTACATTACCGATAGTTTGAATGACAAAATAACCACGCCGTTATTTGAACTGCTGGCAAAGCATCCAGAGTCACAATTTGACTTACTGGAGTTTCGTCATGCGTTAGAAGGTATATCGTCATTTTATGCGGCGCTTCGTGGCACCGAAGCCGATCTGGATCGGATAAAAATTAGTATCAATAGCATAATGGAAACCCAATCAGATGATATCGACCAGCAAGTCGATGCGCTGGTGAACTTCTATCTGCGAATTGCGGAAGCCTCTCATAATGTAGTTTTGCTGCATGTAGTGATGGGAATGCAAGAGCTATTGGCTGAAAACATCAAACAAAATTTACACATTCTGGCTCAAAACCCCGGGGTTTTAGAGCAGTTGAATCAACACCGTTCACAAATAGCAAAGGCTATTGTTAACGGAAAGCCGGAGCAAGCGCGGGATGCGTGTCACCAACATTTGTCCTATATTGAACAGGCGTTGTTGGAAATGACAAAAGAGCAATCACGTATTCAACGGTCGCTGCGTCGTTCCTGAATAATTTAAGGGTAAGGAATAGTTATGAGTGAAGAACTGAACAAAGATGTTGACCAGCAAGAAACCCACGAGTGGCTTGACGCTCTGGAAGGGGTTTTGGACGCCGAGGGTCCCGATCGCGCCCATTTCTTGTTGGAACAGTTAATCGATAAAGCACGCCGAAATGGTGCTTATTTGCCGTATCGCCCGACCACTTCTTATTTAAATACGATTCCGGCCAGTCAAGAGCCGACCATGCCGGGCAATCAAACCATGGAATCGCGGATACGTTCAGCGATCCGTTGGAACGCGGTAATGATGGTGTTACGAGCTTCACAAAAAGGCGAAGAACTTGGTGGTCATATTGCTAGTTTCGCGTCATCGGCGATGCTGTATGACGTTGGCTTTAATCACTTTTTCCGGGCGCCTAACGAAAAAGACGGCGGCGACTTTTTGTTTATTCAAGGACACGCTTCACCGGGTATTTATGGTCGGGCGTTTATCGAAGGACGTTTAACCGAAGAACAGTTAAACAACTTCCGTCAGGAAGTGGAAGGTAAAGGGTTGCCTTCATACCCGCACCCGAATTTGATGCCGGATTTCTGGCAATTCCCAACCGTCTCCATGGGCTTAGGTCCAATACAGGCAATTTATCTGGCACGGTTCCTTAAGTATTTAACCGACCGTGGCATCAAAGATTGCTCGAATCAACGCGTATATTGCTTCTTGGGTGACGGTGAAACCGACGAGCCGGAAAGCTTAGGCGCCATCAGTCTGGCGTCTCGCGAAGAGCTAGATAACCTGACTTTCGTGATTAACTGTAACTTACAGCGCTTAGACGGCCCGGTTCGTGGTAATGGTAAAATCATTCAGGAGCTGGAAGGCACCTTCCGTGGCGCTGGTTGGGAAGTGATTAAAGTCATTTGGGGTCGCTACTGGGATCCACTGCTATACCGGGATACCGAAGGCAAATTGCGCCAGTTGATGGAAGAAACCGTTGATGGTGACTATCAGAACTTTAAAGCCAAAGGTGGCAAATACACCCGCGAAAACTTCTTTGGAAAATACCCAGAAACCGAAGAGATGGTAGCGAACCTGTCCGATGAAGATATTTGGCGTCTCAACCGTGGCGGTCACGATCCAGTAAAGGTATATTCCGCCTATCACAAAGCCGCGAATACCGAAGGCCGGCCACAGGTGATCCTGGCTAAAACCGTTAAAGGTTACGGTATGGGCTCAGCCGGTGAGGGTAAAAATATTGCTCACCAGGTTAAGAAAATGGACATGGATGCAATCAAGCATTTGCGTGACCGCTTTAATATTCCATTTAAAGACGAAGAGCTTGAAGACCTGCCGTATTACAAGTTCGACGATGAAAGCGACGAAATGAAGTATATGAAAGAACGTCGTGACTCGTTGTGTGGTTACATGCCAGTACGTCGGAAAGAGAGCGACGTGGAGCTTGAACTGCCAGCATTAAAAGCGTTTGATGCGGTATTGAAAGGTTCTGGCGATCGTGAAATTTCCTCCACCATGGCGTTTGTAAGAGTGCTGACGGCATTATTAAAAGATAAGAAGATTGGTAAACGGATAGTGCCGATTATTCCCGATGAAGCCCGTACCTTTGGTATGGAAGGCTTGTTCCGTCAGGTCGGTATTTATACCCACCATGGACAAAAATATACCCCTCAGGATGCCGATCAGGTCGCCTATTATCGCGAAGATAAAAAAGGCCAGGTTATTCAGGAAGGCATCAACGAGCTAGGCGCCATGGCCTCATGGGTAGCCGCTGGCACCAGTTATTCGTTGAATAACGAACCGATGATTCCGTTCTACATTTATTATTCGATGTTCGGCTTCCAGCGCGTTGGTGACTTAGTCTGGGCAGCCGGTGACAGTCAGACCCGAGGCTTCCTGATTGGTGGTACTGCAGGACGAACTACGCTTAATGGCGAAGGTTTGCAGCATCAGGATGGACACAGCCTGGTTCATTTTGGAACTGTGCCTAACTGCATTAGCTACGATCCAACTTATGGTTACGAGATTGCGGTCATCGTGCACGATGGTCTTAAACGTATGTTTGGCGACCAGGAAAATGTGTTTTATTACCTGACGGTGATGAATGAGAATTACCATCAGCCAGAAATGCCTGAAGGTGTTGAAGAAGGCATCCTTAAAGGCATCTACGTGCTCGACAACGTTAAGGCTAAGAAGAAAGCGAAAGCCGATGTCCAGTTGCTCGGTAGCGGCACCATTTTAGAGCAGGTGCGTGAAGCTGCAAATATTTTGGCGACTGATTATGACGTTAATTCAACCGTGTACAGTGTTACTTCCTTTAACGAGTTAGCCCGTGATGGCCTTGATACGGATCGCCACAACATGCTGAATCCGGAAAAAGATCCGAAAGAAGCTTATATCACCAAAGCAATGAAAAAAGCGAAAGGCCCTGCTGTGGCAGCGACGGATTATATGAAACTATACGCTGATCAGGTTCGGGCTTGGGTACCAACCTCCTATCGAGTGCTTGGTACTGACGGCTTTGGTCGTTCAGACAGCCGCGCTAATTTGCGTAAGCACTTTGAGGTAAACCCGCAGTATATCGTGGTTGCCGCGCTAAAAGAGCTGGCGGATGCCGGTGACATCGATAAGAAAGTGGTGGCGAAAGCGATCAAAGACTTTGATATCGATGTTGAAAAACTTAACCCACGTAACGCATAAGGAGTACTGAGATGGCCGATACAATCGAACTCAAAGTCCCGGACGTGGGCGGTGAAGAAGTCGAAGTCATAGAAATTTTGGTCAGTGAAGGTGACACCATTGAGCAAGAAGATGGTGTGGTCACGGTCGAAAGTGACAAAGCGTCGATGGACATCCCGGCTTCATCCGGCGGCAAAATTGTCGAGTTAAAGGTGAAAGAAGGCGACACCATCAGTGAAGGTGACGTGCTGGCGGTAATCGAAGCCGCCGGCGAGTCAGATGACTCCGATGATGAGGATTCCGACGATGACTCCGCTGAGGACACAGAGGCTTCTAAGCAAGAAACCTCTGAAGAATCTGAAAAAGCAGAATCAGAAGAAGACACAAAAGACGACAAAGACGATGCGGATGAAGGCAAATCCGCTAAACCGTCTAAGTCATCAGGCTCCGGTGAGTCAAAAGTGATGGATGTCGAAGTACCGGACATTGGTGATGAAGAAGACGTCGAAATTATTGAAGTACTGGTGTCGAAAGGAGATTCGGTCGCTAAAGAAGACGGTCTCATCACATTAGAAACTGACAAAGCGACTATGGATGTGCCGTGTCCAGATGACGGTGAAATTGTCGAAATGTTGGTCAAAGAGGGCGATAAAGTTTCGCAGGGTTCTGTCATCGCCAAACTTAAAGTGGCAGGCGACTCAGGTTCAGCGGATGACTCTGAAGAAGCCAAAGAGAGCAAGGAAAGCACGGAAAGCAAAAAGGATACCGACAAAAGCGAGCCTAAAGGCGAAGGCGATAAGTCAGCGCAAAAAGGTGACAGCGACGAATCGTCGTCGAGCAAAGCCCGTGGTGAGCGGCAGCCGCCGGTTCCGGATCATCCGACTGAGCGCAAAGACAAACATGCGATTCATGCATCACCCGCGGTACGTCGTGTAGCCCGCGAATTTGGCGTCGATTTGTCAGAAGTTAAAGGCAATGGTCCCAAAGGCCGTATCCTGAAAGAAGACGTGCAGGATTACGTTAAGTATGAACTGTCACGGCCAAAAGCGGTTGCCGGATCTACCGGACAAGGCGGTGGTGGATTGCAAGTTATCGACGCCCCTAAAGTCGACTTTAGTAAGTTTGGCGACGTTGAAGAAGTGAAATTGTCGCGAATTCAGCGTAAGTCAGGACCTAACTTACATCGTAACTGGGTGACTATTCCGCATGTTACTCAGTTCGACGAAGCTGATATCACCGAACTTGAAAACTTCCGTAAATCAGAGAACGAAGTTGCCAAGAAACAAGAGCTGGGCTTTAAAATTACGCCGCTAGTATTCATTATGAAGGCATGTGCCAAAGCGCTGCGTGAATTCCCAACCTTTAACTCGTCGTTGTCCGAGTCTGGCGAGTCACTGTACATGAAAAAATATGTACATATCGGGATTGCAGTAGATACGCCGAATGGTCTTGTTGTTCCGGTTATCCGTGATGTTGATAAAAAAGGCATTTATGAATTATCGGAAGAGCTGGTTGAAATAAGCTCTAAGGCGAGAGACGGCAAACTTAAAGCGGCTGATATGCAAGGCGGGTGCTTCTCTATTTCCAGTTTAGGGGGTATTGGCGGCACCGCATTTACGCCGATTGTGAATGCGCCGGATGTGGCCATCTTAGGTGTTTCTCGTAACGAGATGAAGCCTAAGTGGAATGGTAAAGAGTTCGAGCCAAGGCTGACTCTACCGCTGTCGCTGTCCTATGATCACCGAGTAATTGATGGTGCCGAAGCAGCACGCTTTACCGCGTACCTAAGCCGGGTACTGGGTGACATTAGAAAATTGGTGCTTTAAGCACCAATTTGGGCAGGAAATACCAAACAATTCGCGCTACAATAGCGCCACTATTAGCGTTGACTGACCGCAGCCGGTGGCTCAACTGGCTGGGACAAAAAAGGGGTTAACATGAGCGACAAAATTAAAACACAGGTAGTAGTGTTAGGTTCAGGCCCAGGCGGCTATTCAGCAGCCTTTCGTGCGGCTGACTTGGGTCTTGACGTTGTTTTGATTGAACGTTACAGCACCTTGGGCGGTGTCTGCCTTAATGTAGGCTGCATCCCGTCAAAAGCACTATTGCACATGACCAAACATATCGAAGAAGCTCAGCATTTAGCGGCCGAAGGAATTGAATTCGGAGAGCCAAAAATCGATCTGGATAAGCTGCGCAAACACAAAGAAAAAGTGGTTGGCCAGTTAACCGGTGGTCTTAACCAGATGTCGAAAATGCGCAAAGTGAAAGTCGTCAATGGTTACGGCAAATTCACTGGCAGCAACACCATTAAAGTAGAAGGTGATGACGGTGACAGCGAAGTCGAATTTGATAACGCGATCATCGCCGCTGGCTCACAAGCAATCAAGTTGCCGTTTATTCCACATGACGACGACCGTGTGTGGGACTCTACGGATGCGCTAGAACTTAAAGAAATTCCAAAGAAAATGCTGCTGTTAGGCGGTGGTATTATTGCCTTGGAAATGGGGCAGGTCTATAGCTCGTTGGGTTCTAAAGTCGACGTGGTCGAAATGACAGACCAGCTGGTGCCACCAGCAGACGCAGACATCATTAAGAGCTTTAACAAACAGGTTAAAGGTCGCTTCGAAAAAGTTATGTTGAGCACTAAAGCAACTAACGTCGAAGCAAAGAAAGACGGCATTTATGTAACCTTTGAAGGCAAAAATGCGCCTGAGAAACCGGTTAAGTACGACGTTGTGCTGGTTGCTGTTGGCCGCGCGCCAAACGGTGATAAAATTGATGCTGACAAGGCTGGTGTTAAGGTTGACGATCGTGGCTTCATTAATGTTGACAGCCAAATGCGTACCAACGTTGACCACATTTTTGCGATTGGTGACATTGTCGGACAACCAATGCTGGCGCATAAAGGTGTGCACGAGGGCCATGTCGCCGCAGAAGTCATTTCTGGTAAGAAGCACTTCTTTGAACCGAAAGTGATTCCTTCAATTATGTACACCAATCCTGAAGTAGCTTGGGCAGGTGTAACCGAAAAAGAAGCAAAAGAGCAGGGCATCGAATACGATGCGGTAACGTTCCCATGGTCAGCATCCGGTCGCGCTATTGCATCAAACGCGCAGCAGGGTATGACTAAGCTAATCTTTGACAAAAACAACCGTATTATCGGCGGCTCTATGTGCGGTAGTAACGCCGGCGAGCTGCTTGGTGAAGTTTGCCTGGCTATCGAAATGGGCTGTGATGCTGAAGATATCGCATTGACTGTGCATGCTCACCCAACCTTGCATGAGTCGGTTGGTTTAGCGGCAGAAGTTCATGAAGGTTCGATTACTGATATGCCAAATCCAAAGGCGAAAAAGAAAAAGTAATTAATCGTTACTGTTTCTTTACAAGTAAATCATCATTAAAACGGCTGTGTTCATCGCGAATACAGCCGTTTTTCTTTGCGTGTTGCTTAACAATGCGATAATTTTAACAAGTTAACTAAATTGCAAACTAAGGAGTTCTCTATGGCAAACGAGGGATACCATGAACCGTATGAACTTCTGTCGGATGAAACGCGCGATATGCATCGGGCTATTATTTCATTGATGGAAGAACTCGAGGCTGTCGATTGGTATAACCAGCGTATCGACGTGTGCAAAGACGACGATCTAAAAGCTGTCCTTATCCATAATAGAGACGAAGAAAAAGAGCACGCGGCGATGATGCTCGAGTGGATCCGCCGCAAAGATCCTAAGTTTGATGATGAACTTAAAGACTATTTGTTTACCGACAAACCGTTAAAACACGACTAGAACTATAAAGGTAAAAACGATGAAATTAAAATTAGCTACAGTAGCGGCCAGTGTTTCTATGGCGCTAGCCTTAACTGCCTGTTCACCGCAACAATCGCAGAATGAATCTAATCAACAAGCAAGTTCGGAAGAACAGCAACAGCAGTTGCCGTCAGGCGTTATGCTGGAAAACTTTGACCACAGCGCAAAGCCACAGGATGATCTGTATCAGCACGTAAACGGAGCCTGGATTGACCGCACCGAAATTCCATCGGACAGATCATCGATCGGCTCTTTCTACGACTTGCGTCAGCAAAATCAAAAACGTCTGCGCGACATTATCGAAAAAGCCGCAGCGTCAAAGCCTGAAGCCGGCACTAGTGAACGTAAAGTGGGCGATTTCTTTAACGCCTACATGGATGTGGAGACTTTAAACGAACTTGGCGCTAAGCCAATTGCCAGCGACTTGGATGCGATTGCAGCACTGGACAGCCATTCGGCAGTTGCTGAACACATGGCGCGAATGACTCGTCAAAGTGTTTCTATGCCGTTTGCATTTTATGTCTATCCTGACGCGAAAGACCCACAAACCAATGCAATGTATGTATCGCAATCAGGTTTAGGCCTTCCAGACCGGGACTATTATCTGAAAGACGATGAGAAGTTTGAAGAGTTTCGTGAAGCTTATACAGAATATGCCGCCGATGTTCTGGGAATGGCTGGTGTAGAGGACGCTGAAGCAGCTGCTGAACGAATCCTTGAGTTAGAAACCAAACTTGCTGAAGTTCAATGGTCTCGTGTCGAAAGCCGTAACGCCGATAAAACTTATAATAAAAAGTCAGCGGACGAAGTGGCTGAATTATTGGGTGAATTCGACTTCGCCAGTTGGGTCAGTGCAGCTGATCTCGGTAAGGTTGAGGAAATGGTGATTCGCCAACCTTCCTATTTCGAAGAATTCGGTGAGATGTTTAGCGATGTTGACCTACAGAGTTGGAAGGACTACATGAGCTTCCGTATGGTTAACGATGCTGCGTCTATTTTAAGTGAAGATTTTGCTGAGCGGCGCTTTGCATTTTATGGAAAAACGTTGCGTGGTACGCCGGAACAGGAACCTCGTTGGAAACGCGGCGTTGATGCGACAGACAGTATTCTGGGCGAAGTATTAGGCAAAGTCTATGTTAAAGAATACTTCCCGCCAGAAGCCAAAACTAAAATGGAATCATTGATCAAAAACCTGCGCAAAGCCTATGCGGAGTCGATCGAAAACCTCGAATGGATGACCGACGAAACCAAAGAAAAAGCGTTGGATAAGTTGGCGAAATTCGATCCGAAAGTGGGTTACCCCAGCGAGTGGCGTGACTACAGCGATTTACAAATTTCGGCGACAGACCTGGTTGGCAACTATAAAGCCTATGCTGAATTCAACTATCAGGAAGAGATCGCTAAAATTGGCGGGCCAGTCGATGAAGAAGACTGGGGCATGACGCCGCAGACGGTTAACGCTTATTACAGCCCAGTGCGCAACGAGATCGTATTCCCGGCGGGCATTTTACAGCCTCCGTTCTTTGATATGGACGCGGAAATGGCGGTCAACTATGGCGGTATTGGCGCTGTAATTGGTCATGAAATGGGTCACGGGTTTGACGACCAGGGCTCTAAGTATGACGGCGAAGGCAACCTTGAAAGCTGGTGGACCGAAGCGGATCGCGAAGCATTCGATAAACGCGGTCAACAGTTGTCGGAGCAATTCAGTGCTTATGAACCGATCGAAGGTTTAAACATCAATGGCGATTTAACTCTGGGCGAAAACATTGGTGATCTTGCCGGCTTAACCATTGCTTATGAAGCCTATATGAAGTCATTGAACGGAGAATCATCACCTAAGATTGATGGCTTTACCGGCGAACAACGTGTGTTTATCGGCTGGGCACAGGTCTGGCGCGGTAAATATCGCGAAGATGCAATCCGCGAACAGGTAATGAGCGATCCGCATTCGCCCGCCGAGTATCGTGTTAACGGAACCGTGGTTAACGTTCCGGCCTTTTATGAAGCGTTTGACGTTACCGAAGGCGACGAACTTTATGTAGCGCCTGAAAATCGTGTGACCATTTGGTAATGGTTTTGCTATACTGATTGGCATGAAAGCACTAACGGTAATTCTGACACTTATAGTAACGTTGTTGGCGGGGAGCTTCTCCCTGCCAACAGCGCACGCTATGCCGATGTCAGATACCGTTAGTTCTGTTGCCGCTCATGAGTGCTGTGATGAGCAACAAAGTCAGCATGAAGCGACACCCTGTGAGCAGGAAAGCTCATTTTGCCAACATTGTGAACAACACTGTGCTGGCCAAATTGGCTTAGTGAATAAGCTCTCCCCCTGGTTGTTTCAAGCAACCGAATCATTAACGAGTAAACCCTTAGCGACTCTGTTAAAGCGCAGCGAGCGCTTAATTCGTCCTCCTAAACCACTAATTGCTTAACCGATTAAATGCCTGAATAGGCGCCCTGGTTTTTAAGTAAAAGGTGGATCTATCCATGAAATTCTATATCTATTTAGTAGTGATGCTGCTATTAGCTGTCGCTTTTGTTCAACCCGTGCAGGCACTGCAGGATCATAGTGAACATCAGCACTCAACCGAACCGGCTGACGAGCAGACTCAGTATGTTTGTCCGATGCACAGCCAAATTGTCAGAGACGAGCCTGGAACCTGCACCATCTGTGGTATGGATCTGGTTAAAAAAGAGCCCAGTAAAGGGGTAAGCTCTGAAGGAGCGCCATCACCTGATTTTACGGTTAACCAGCAGCAACAGCAGGCAATTCGGGTGACAACGGCGCAGGTACAACGCAAGACCTTAAAGCCACAGTTATCCGCTCAGGCACAGGTTAATTGGCAGCAGTCTGCCCAGTATCATGTGCACTCGCGTGCCGAAGGGTGGGTTGAAGAGTTGTATGCTGATATCGAAGGTCAATGGGTAGAAAAGGGCGAGAAACTATACCGGGTCTATGCGCCTGATTTAGTCGTTGCGCAAGATGACTATCTACAGCTACTGGATTCGTTGACGGAAGTCGGCGATCAACAAAGCCAACAGTCATTTAAGCGCCGCGGTCGACAGCGGCTGCAACTGCTGGGGATGACTGAACAGCAAATTGAACAGCTTGAACAGAGTCAGCAAGCCCAGTATGAAGTTGACTATTACGCACCAAAAGCAGGTTATTTGACCAACCTCAACATTCAACAAGGAATGTATGTTAATCCAGGCCAGGAACTAATGACGATTAGTGGCGATCAAGGATTGTGGTTCATGCTGGATATCCCGGTACGCTATGCCGACCAAGTGAAAGTGGGACAAATGGCGCATATCAGCTCGGACCAAGTCGATGGCCACTGGATGAATCGTATTGACTATATTTATCCAAAAATGGATGAGCAAACCCAGACCTTAACCGCAAGGGTTCCCGTTAGCGACTCGATAAATCGATTAAGAGAGGGCTTATGGGCGACAGCGCATGTTGAGCTTGGCGAGATTGAAGATGCGCTGGCCATTCCTGTAGCAAGCTTGATCCAGACGGCGCAAAACAATCGCGTCGTTGTGCAGACCGGTGAGCAGGAATTTGCGGTACGCGAAATAAAAATAGGCCTACGAGTCGGTGACGAAATAGAAGTAAAAAGCGGTTTAAGTGCTGGCGAGCAGGTAGTGACCAATGGCCAGTTCTTACTTGACTCCGAAGCGTCGTTACAAGGGCTGCAACCAAACGCAGACGAACAGCCTGAAATGAGCACCCATGATCACGGGAGTCACTAATGTTAGCGCGAATCATTCAAGCGTCATTACGTAATCCTTTATTAGTGATTGTATTGTTTGCCGCATTGACGTTTTTGGCTTGGCAATCATTGCAACGCACTAAATTGGACGCGATTCCTGATCTATCCGATGTTCAGGTTATTATCAAGACCAACTACCCGGGGCAAGCTCCCGCGGTGGTTGAAGAACAGGTCACTTATCCACTATCCAGTGTGATGTTGTCGGTTCCTAAAACGGAATCAGTGCGTGGTTTTTCGTTTTTTGGTGACTCCTACGTTTACGTCATTTTCGAAGAAGGAACTGACCCATACTGGGCTCGCAGCCGCGTCATCGAATACCTGGATCAGGCTCAAAGCCAGCTTCCTGAGCAAGTACAGCCAAGTCTGGGGCCAGACGCGACAGGAGTCGGTTGGATTTTCCAGTACGCGTTGGTGGACAACTCGGGTCAAAAAAATCTTGGCGAATTAACGCGTTTGCAAAATTGGTTTTTGCAGCAAGAATTACAAAGCGTTGATGGTGTTGCTGAAGTGGCACGAGTCGGAGGTATGGTTGAGACCTATCAGGTGGTTATTGATCCCGCTAAGCTACGCCAATATCAGTTAACGCTTGATGATATAGAGACGACTATAGAGCAGGCAAACGCCGAGGTCGGCGGCTCCATCTTGGAAATGGCAGAAGCTGAATATATGGTCAGGGGACTTGGCTACCTGCAGTCAATCGACGACTTAAGGGAATTGCCGGTATTGGCGAGCAGTGCTGCCAATCGTTCACAGCAAGATGGAGTTGTGTTGCTTGAGGATGTTGCGACGGTGCGGGTTGGTCCGCAGGTTCGTCGTGGCGTGGCTGAACTTGACGGTCAAGGCGAAGTTGTTGGCGGTATTATCGTTATGCGTTATGGAGCCAATGCGCTGCAAACCATCGAGCGGGTTAAAAGCAAACTCGAGCAATTGCAGCAAGGCTTGCCGGAAGGCGTAGAAATTGTGACGACCTACGATCGATCGCAGTTGATTGAAGCGTCAGTAGATAACTTAACCAGTAAGTTAATGGAAGAAATGGCGCTAGTGGCGATAGTCTGTGTGCTGTTCCTTTGGCACGCACGTTCCGCGTTGGTTGCGGTCATCAGTTTACCGCTATCGGTGTTATCCGCTATCTGGATTATGAATGGGCTCGGTATTAGTGCCAACATTATGAGTCTGGGCGGTATTGCGATTGCCATAGGTGCGTTAGTCGATGCAGCAATTGTTATGATAGAGAATGCGCATCGACATTTATACAAACACCAACAGCAGTCTGGTGAGGCCGTAAAAGGGGCACAGCGTTGGCGTATTATTACCGATGCCTGTAGCGAAGTGGGGCCGTCGCTATTTTTCTCGTTATTAGTGATAACGGTCAGTTTTATTCCTGTGTTTGCATTGCAAGGCCAGCAAGGGCGCTTGTTTGAGCCGCTAGCTTACACCAAAACACTGGCCATGGGTGCTGCTGCTATTTTAGCAATTACGCTTATCCCAGTGCTAATGGGTCTGCTGGTGCGGGGCATGATACCTGCCGAGAACAAAAATCCTCTGACTGCGTTTCTGATCTGGCTTTACCGACCGCTGCTCAATTTTACCTTGAGCTGGCCAAAACTTATCATTGTGCTTGCTATCGGATTAACTGCCAGCGCCTGGTATCCGTTACAAAAGTTGGATACTGAGTTGATGCCGCCATTGTACGAAGGCGACTTAATGTATATGCCGACGACGTTGCCCGGTATCAGTGTCAACGAAGCATCAGACTTACTGCAGCAAACGGACGCTCTCATTGCGGAACACCCGCAAGTCGAGCGCGTCTTTGGTAAAGTTGGGCGGGCCGATACGGCCACCGATCCGGCCCCCTTAACCATGATCGAGACCAGCATTACTCTAACTCCGGAGTCGGAATGGCCAGAAGGAAAAACGGTCGATGATGTTATTGCCGAGCTGGAGCAACAAGTTCAGGTTCCGGGGGTCACAAATGCCTGGGTTATGCCGATTCGTACTCGTATTGAGATGCTTGCGACAGGGGTTAAAACGCCACTGGCGATAAAGGTCAGTGGTGCTGACACTCAGCAGTTACAGCAGCTGGCGACGCGCATCGAGAGCAGACTGGGGAAACACGAGGCAACCGGCTCTGTAATTGCTGAGCGAGCCGCAGCTGGGCGTTATATAGAAATAACACCAAATCTGCGGGCCGCAGCGCGCTTTGGATTAAGCCAGGCGGATATTCAGCAACACATTACAACGGCTATTGGTGGCAGTAATATTGCTACTTCGGTACAGGGGAATGAACGCTTTCCGATTAACCTGCGTTACCCACGCGAGGATCGTGAGCACTTGGGTAAACTGAAAGAACTGCCAATACGCAGTGACAGTGGTAAATGGCTTACCTTGTCTGATGTTGCCTCAGTTGAGTTGACGCAGGGACCAGCGGTGCTGAAAAGTGAAAATGCCCGGCCCAGTAGCTGGATTTTTATCGAGCCGGTTGCCGGTGTGAGTGTTGCTAATTATATTGAGCAGGTTTCTCCAACACTGTCGGAGATGGAGTTGCCAACCGGCTACAACTGGAGCTGGACAGGGCAGTACGAAGCTATGCAACAGGTAGAAAGTGATTTGCAAGAAATCATACCGTTAACGTTAGCGTTGATTGTTATTCTGTTGTATTTGACCTTTCGTTCAATGAGTCAGGCGCTGTTGGTTATCGCTACCCTACCGTTAGCATTAACCGGGAGCTTATGGCTACTATTCTGGCTGGATTATAATCTGTCACTGGCGGTTGTTGTGGGTATGATTGCCTTAGCGGGCGTAGCTGCTGAATTTGGTGTGGTCATGCTACTTTACCTAAATAATGCCTGGAAGAGTGTTGGTGAAGACAAGCAGCAGCTGGTCGAAGCGATTGAAGAGGGCGCGTTATTGCGAGTCAGGCCAAAGGCAATGACGGTTGCAACGATCATTATTGGTTTACTACCTATTATGTTAGGCAGTGGTATCGGTAATGAAGTGATGCAGCGCATTGCAGCGCCAATGGTTGGCGGCATGATTCTGGCACCGCTGGTATCAATGCTACTAATCCCCGCCGTGTTCTATTTGCGACATCGTCGCGGGTAAAACAGCAGGCATTAGGTATTAAACATTGAAACGCAGAGAGCACAGAAAGCGCAGAGAAAGACTTTATAATGGAAAACATCAATTTTTAGGTTTTGTGTTTACCTTTAGTCATGTTTTCTCTGTGTCCTCTGCGCTCTCTGTGTTTCAGTGTTGAGCGTTTAAGTGTTTTAACCAAACAGCGGACATAAAAAAAAGCGCCCGTAGGCGCTTTTTTAGCTAGTGTGCCCAGGGCACAGGCTACGCTACGTTAATGGTTGGAATGATATTTTCCTTAGCGGCTTTTTCGGCGCTGCGGAAGGCATCCATCTGGTCAAAGTTTAGATACTTATAAACTTCGCCCGCCATTGCGTTGATGTCTTGAGCGTACTCCATATATTCTTCTGGAGTCGGCAGACGACCGATAATTGCACCGACCGCCGCCAGTTCGGCTGAGGTCAGGTAAACGTTAGCGCCGTCGCCTAAACGATTCGGGAAGTTACGAGTCGAGGTTGAGAGTACGGTTGAATTTGGTTCAACACGCGCCTGGTTACCCATGCAAAGTGAACAACCCGGCATTTCGGTACGCACACCGTTACGCTCATAGATATCGTAGTAACCTTCGGTTTCTAATTGCGCTTTATCCATTTTAGTTGGCGGCGCAATCCATAAACGTGTGTTCAGCGGATCAGAGTTCTTCTCCAGCAGCTTACCGGCAGCACGGAAGTGACCAATATTAGTCATACAAGAACCAATGAACACCTCATCCACTTTATCACCCGCAACTTCGCTTAAGAACTTAGCGTCATCAGGGTCGTTCGGGCAACAGACGATCGGCTCTTTAATCTCGTCCAGGTCAATTTCGATAACTTCGGTATACTCGGCATCTTTATCAGCACGGGTAAGTTCTGGGTTTTCTAACCAGTCTTCCATCTTACGAGCACGGCGCTCAAGTGTACGCGCGTCACCATAACCTTCGTTGATCATCCAACGCAGCATAGTAATGTTCGAGCGTAAGTACTCAGCCACTGACTCTTCTGACAGATTAATCGTACAACCGGCAGCAGAGCGTTCTGCTGACGCATCAGAAAGTTCGAAAGCCTGCTCTACGGTTAAGTGTTCAAGTCCTTCGATTTCCAGAATACGGCCAGAAAATGCGTTTTTCTTACCACGCTTTTCAACGGTCAACAGACCTTCTTTGATAGCGAATGCAGGGATAGCATGAACCAGGTCACGCAGGGTAATACCCGGCTGCATTTTACCTTTAAAACGAACCAATACTGATTCCGGCATATCTAACGGCATGACGCCGGTTGCCGCCGCAAAGGCGACCAAGCCAGAGCCAGCCGGGAACGAGATACCCAGTGGGAAACGCGTGTGTGAGTCACCGCCGGTACCGACAGTGTCGGGTAACAGCATACGGTTCAACCAGCTGTGGATGATCCCGTCGTTAGGACGTAACGAAACACCACCGCGGTTCATAATAAAGTCAGGCAAGGTGTGCTGTGTTTCGACATCGACCGGTTTTGGATAAGCAGAGGTGTGACAGAAAGACTGCATCACTAAATCGGAGTTAAAGCCAAGGCAGGCCAGGTCTTTTAACTCGTCACGAGTCATTGGGCCGGTGGTATCCTGAGAACCCACGGTCGTCATTTTCGGCTCTACGTAGGTACCTGGGCGAACACCTTCCATGCCACAGGCTTTACCGACCAGTTTTTGCGCCAGGCTGTAGCCTTTATCGCTGTCTTCAGGTTGTTCTGGAGTCAGGAACAAATCGCTGTGACCTAAACCGAGCGATTCACGAGCTTTACTGGTTAAACCACGACCGATAATCAAGTTGATCCGACCGCCGGCACGAACTTCGTCCAGGATCACCCGCGATGCGTAGTCGTATTCAGCCACGACTTCGCCCGCTTCATTTTCGATTTTTCCCTGGTAAGGGTAAATCGTAATGATATCGCCCATTGCGATTTTATCGACATCCGCCTCAAATACTAAGGCGCCGGCGTCTTTCATGGTATTAAAAAAGATCGGTGCAACTTTACCGCCAATACAGATACCACCGGCGCGCTTGTTAGGCGTACCTGGCATATCTTCACCAATGTTCCATAACACGGAGTTGGTGGCTGATTTACGAGAAGAGCCGGTACCGACCACGTCGCCGACAAAAGCAACCGGGTAGCCTTTCTCTTTTAATTCATCAATCTGCTTACCAGCGTCGGTGATACCTTCGCGTGGCATTTTATACATAGCTTTAGCATGCAGTGGAATGTCAGGCCGTGACCAGGCATCAGGTGCTGGTGATAAGTCATCGGTATTGGTCTCGCCAGTCACTTTAAACACGGTCGCTTTAATGCTGTCGGCTAATTTGTCACGGCTGGTGAACCATTCAGCGTCGGCCCACGACTGGACGACTTCTTTCGCCAGTTTATTGCCGGCTTTCATTTTTTCTTCCACGTCATGGAAGGCGTCAAACATTAGTATAGTGTGCTTTAACTGTTCGGCAGCAAGTTCGGCAAGCTCTTGATCGTCAAGCAACTCAACCAGTGTCACTATGTTATAGCCACCGTGCATGTTACCCAGTAACTTCACCGCGTCTTGTTTGCTAATAACA
Source organism: Pseudomonadota bacterium (assembly GCA_051746345.1). Classification (GTDB taxonomy): domain Bacteria; phylum Pseudomonadota; class Gammaproteobacteria; order Enterobacterales; family Alteromonadaceae; genus Idiomarina. The sequence continues at coordinate 77,776 of JBNJEZ010000004.1, read as the reverse complement.
GGGCTGTTGATTTCACCTTTTACCAACGCACTCAAAAAGCCCGCTTTAACATAGGCTGCTTCATCAACACCCGGTGGTACGCGTTCAGAAAGCAGTTCAACTAAAAACTGTTCTTCGCCGGCCGGCGGGTTTTTTAGCAATTCAATTAAGTCTGCGACTTGTTCGGCGGTTAGTGGTTTTGGAGGGATTCCCTCTGCGGCACGTTCTTCGACGTGCTGGCGATATTCATTAAGCACTCGTAATACCTCTTATTTGCTTGCATCGAATGATGGCGGTTCACTAGTGGCGCGCATTATACGGTTTTTGCGGGCAAATGCCCATGGCATTGAGGTATTCGGATAATAAATGGGGTGAATGGCCAGTAACGTGCTGCATGCACGTTACTGGTTTCGCTAGGCCGTTATTGTTGTTCCGCAATCCAGTCGTCAATATGAGCTTCTAAAATATCAAGCGGCACACTGCCGTTTTCTAGAATAGCATCGTGGAATTCGCGGATATCGAAGTCGTTACCTAATTCTTCTTCGGCATCAGTACGTAACCGTTTTATGGTTAACTCGCCTAATTTATAGGACAACGCTTGTCCCGGCCAAGTGATGTAACGATCAATTTCGGTGGTTACGTTGTGCAAGGACAGCGCGGTATTATCAGCCATAAAGTCTATGCCTCGCTGCCGGCTCCAGCCCATCGCATGCATGCCGGTATCAACAACCAATCGAGCTGCCCGCCACATTTCATAACTTAGCCGCCCAAAGTCACTGTAAGGGTCTTGGTAGAAACCTGCTTCGATACCGAGGTATTCCGAGTACAGTCCCCATCCTTCACCAAACGCAGAAATATAGGTCTGCTGTCGATATTCAGGAACATTTTCCATTTCGCCCGCCAATGCATTTTGTAAATGATGGCCCGGTACGGCTTCGTGCAGAGTGAGTGCTTCCATTTGATACAGTGGGCGACGATCGAGGGCGTACGTATTAACCCAATAAAAGCCAGCGCGGTCGTCACGGTTCGAACCACTGTAACGGCCGGTGGTGTATTTAGGTGCAATTTCGGCAGGCACCGGAGCTACGCCGTATGGCTTACGGGGCAGAGTCTTAAATAAGCCAGGTAACTTACCATCCATTTTTTTGGAAATATAAGCCGCTTCTTTCAGTAGCTCTTCGGCAGTCTCCGGATAGAATTGTTCGTCGGTTCTTAAAAACTCAACAAATTCATCAAAGTTACCGTCAAACCCAGATTCCTCGATAACTTCGAGCATTTCGGCACGGATACGCGCAACTTCCTCTCGTCCAATCTGATGGATCTCGGAGGCGGTTAAGTCGGTCGTGGTGTAATGCTCAATGCGGTTTTTGTAAAATGCGTCGCCGTTCGGCAGGGCAGAAGCGCCAACAGAATCGCGCGAGTTTGGTAAGTACTCACCAACCATAAAGCTAAAGTAGTTGTCGTAAGCAGGCATTATTTGCTCATCGATGATTTGCTTAGCTTGCTCCGTCAACTCCTGCCAGCTGTCGTCGTCAACAAATTTTGGCTGGCGCTCAAAGGGGTCAAAGAAGACGCTGTCTTCGGCATCCTGAACAATATAAGCAAGGATACTTTCTTCAAACCCGGCCATCGCCTCTTTAGGTTGGGTGTAACCTTGCTCGATAGCTTCTCTTAACCAGTTAACTTGCTGTTCCATGTAACGGTTAACGGTACTTAGTTTGGCGACGTAATCACGATAGTCCTGTTCTTCTGCAAAGCTCGTGTAGCTTGGCATAAAAGCAAGCCGGCTGTGAAATGACCCTTCGGCTGTTAGCGGCATCAAATGGGCTTTAAACCGGTAGTTATCGACTTTGTTTTTAACCACATAATGAATCATTGCGTGATTAATACGATCTTGCTTGGACAGTTGTTCTACGGCGATAGCGTTTAGCTTTTCAAGCCACTGACTGTCTCGCTGGTAGCGCTGTTCAAGCGCCTCCGGCGACATGTCATCCAGAGCCGTATCATCAGACTCGGACAACGTCTTCCAGATGCTATCGGCTAACTGATGAAACTGCTCCGATTGTGAGCTAGCCGTTACCGCGTTATTGTTAGTTGTTTGACCAGTAGAATTATTATTCGGTTGAGTGGCACAAGCGGCCAGTGACATAACCGCTAAAGCGATAATCGTTTTACGCATAAATTTTCCTTGCGAAGCAGTGGTACGTACAGGCATTCTATAATGCCTGCAGTGAACGGCAATGTAAAAGAACTGAAAAACCGCACAAGATGTCGCAGATACTATAAAAATAACGGGGAAACAGTTTGCTTAAAGCACAATCAGGCGTTTGCGCCGAACCTAATCTGCACGGGTTAACCTTATTCTGTAATGTAATGACTGACGATGTCGATTCGATGCGGCGCAAGTTAGCGCGTATTCCAACTATCATTACCGAATTAGATGACCGTTTTTCGGAATCTATGTTGAATGGCTTTGTTGCTATTGGGGCCGACTATTGGGATGTCATTTATCCTGAGACTAAGCCTGTCTATTTGCATCGCTTCCCCGAACTTCAGCAAGCCGACCGAGAGGCGCCTCGACAACCTTTTGATTTGCTGCTGCAAATTCGTTCGGATCGATTCGATGCGAATTACCTGGCTGGCCGGACACTGGTAGAGTGGCTTGGCTATGATATTGAGGTGGTCGATCAGCTCCGTACTTTTCGTTACCTCGACGGACGTGATTTAACCGGCTTTATCGACGCTCCGGACAACCCGAAGGGGTTGCGTAAACGAGCGGTAGCGCTGCTAGATAAAGAGCAGGATCAGGAATTTGCCGGAGGCAGCTATCTGCTGTTACAGAAATTTCGGCATGATTTACGTCATTGGGATCATTTAGGCGGTGATAAGCAGCAGCAAATAATGGGTCGTGATAAAGTTACCGGCGAGCGACTTCCCGAAGCTGAAATAGAAGGTGTTACTCACGCCAGTAAGACTCGTTTGATAAGCGACGATGAGCAGCCCATTCCATTGCTGCGGCAAAACATGCCGTGGGGAGACCTACGCGAACAAGGGTTGCTAGCACTTTACTTTAGCCAACAGCCGAAAGCAGTGATCGACTGGTTAAAGCAGCGCTACTACGAGGATGAACAGGGCAACTACGATCCATTGCTGGATTATACGCAAGCAGTGACCAATGCCAGCTTTTTTGTACCGTCGCCGGATTTTTTAAACCAGCATCGCTATCCATCACAGTCAGAACATGATCAGGGTTCAGACACCACTGAATGAGTGGCGAATAACTCTTTAACCTTATTTAAGGTAAAGTCAATTTCAGAGACTTTTAGTGGCGCAATAAAAATAGTGTCGTCACCCGCAATGGTGCCTAACACACCTTCCTTTTTGCCAACGGAATCCAGTAATCGCGCGATTAGCTGAGCAGCGCCGGGGCTGGTGCGAATGATGACCATGACATCATTATGCTGAATATCCAATACAAGTTGGTTTAATGGCGCTTTTGCAGAGGGTACGCTAATCTCGGAAGGAAGGCAGTAGACCATTTCTTGTTTGGCATTGCGGGTTCGCACGGCACCGTGTTTGCTAAGCATGCGCGAAACCTTTGACTGACTGACATTATTAAATCCCTGAGCTTTCAGGGTGTTTACAATTTCGGTTTGAGAGCCGTAGCGTTCTTCTTTAAGTAACGCTTTAAAAGCGTCGAGCAGTTTCTCTTGAGTCATGGTTAACGAGTTTCCCGAGCAATTGTTTAAATTTGTAATTTTTACCCTATTAGAGTACAGTTTTGCGCCAAATATTGCATAACTATTCTATCTTTATGCAGTACCTTATCAAACAGTCAAATGGAGTCTGAGATGAAAGTAGCCGTATTAGGTGCGGCCGGTGGTATCGGCCAGGCATTGTCATTACTTCTAAAAACTCAATTACCAGCCGGTTCTGAGTTATCTTTATACGACGTAGCACCAGTGGTACCAGGAGTCGCTGTTGATTTAAGCCACATCCCTACCGATGTTAAAGTTCAGGGCTTCGGCAAAGACGATTTAGCCTCAGCACTGGTTGGCAGCGATATTGTTTTGATTCCAGCAGGCGTCCCGCGCAAACCGGGGATGGACCGTTCTGACTTGTTTAACATGAACGCTGGTATCGTTAAAAACCTGGTTCAGGGTGTTGCTGACAACTGTCCAAACGCGTGTGTTGGGGTTATCACTAACCCAGTAAACACAACCGTTCCAATTGCTAAACAAGTTCTGCAGAACAATGGCTGTTATGACAAGCGTCGTTTGTTTGGTGTAACAACACTGGACGTTATCCGTTCAGAAGCATTCGTTGCTGAATTGCGCGGCTTAAATCCTGAGAACGTGAATGTACCGGTTATTGGTGGCCACAGTGGTACAACTATCCTGCCATTATTGTCTCAGGTAGAGAATGTTGAGTTTACCGAACAAGAAATTAAAGACTTAACACACCGTATTCAAAACGCTGGCACCGAAGTTGTCGAAGCGAAAGCGGGTGGTGGATCAGCAACTTTATCAATGGGTCAGGCAGCGGCACGCTTCTGCTTATCATTGGTTAAAGGACTGCAAGGTCAGGACACTATCGAGTGCACTTATGTCGAAGGACCTGGCGATCACGCGACCTTCTTCGCGCAGCCAGTACGTCTTGGCAAAAATGGTGCAGAAGAAGTTCTGTCTTATGGTGAAATCAGTGCATTCGAGAAGAAATGCATGGATGACATGCTGGACGGATTGAAAGGCGATATCCAGAAGGGTGTGGAATTCGTTAAATAATCGGCTTTGCCGATTATTTAACGACCTTCGGCAAGCCGAAGGGTACCTACGATTTGAATTAACACTATGGGTGCGAAAATATCTCGCCTTTTCCACCCATGGTGTAGCTCTCTGCCCTCGGCGAGAGGGTTTAACGCGGGAAGCGCCTAAACCGCCGAAGGCCTAAACCGGCGGAGCCCCACACCGCTAATTAATTCGATTAACCGAAAGTTCGGCCAACGATAGCAACGCTTGTTTGTAATCAGATTCTGGAATATCGGCTAACGCATTTTTTGCCTGTTGAGCCGCTTCTAAAGCCTTATCTCGAGTGTAAGTTAGGGCGCCAGTTCGCTCCATTGCTGTAAGCACGGTTTGTAAGTGCTCACGACCGTCACCATTTTCGATAGCTCTTCGAATCAACTGTTGTTCTGTCTCATTACCATTCCACATCGCATACAGCAGCGGTAACGTGGGTTTACCCTCAGCTAAGTCGTCGCCGGCATTTTTTCCCATAGTCTCTGTGTCCGCCGTATAGTCCAGCAAATCGTCGACCAGCTGAAAGGCCGTGCCAAGATAGCGACCATAATCGGCCATCGATGCAGTAATTGCAGGCGGTTGTTGGGTCAGAATTCCGGAGAGTTGGGTTGCAGCCTCGAATAGCTTGGCGGTTTTACCGTAAATTACATCAAAATATTGAGCTTCGGAGGTATCGGGCTCATTGCAGTTCATTAACTGCAAAACCTCACCTTCGGCAATAATGTTGGTGGCATCAGCTAAAATACTTAGTATTTCCAGCGAATCCAGCTGCACCATCATTTGGAACGCACGAGTATATAGAAAGTCGCCCACTAACACAGAGGCTTCGTTACCAAACACAGCATTCGCTGTTTTGCGGCCGCGGCGTAGCTCTGATTCATCGACGACATCATCATGTAGCAGAGTGGCGGTGTGTATGAATTCAATAATAGCCGCCAGCTTTTGGTGGTCTTTACCGTCGTAACCCAGAGCGCGGGCCGCGATAACCGTTAATAAAGGGCGTAAACGTTTACCGCCACTATTAACGATATAAAGCCCAAGCTGATTAATTAACGCCACATCCGACGTCAGTTGTTCACCAATTAGCGCATTAACACCCAGCATGTCCTGCTTGGCTAACGCATTAATGGACTGCATATCCATCATAGCTATCTGTTTTTACAAAATTTAACGGAGCCGACATAGTACACACTTTCGCTTAACACTGAAAGTGTGTAAGGCTATTTACCTTGCCACGCGGGCAAATAGCCGAAATAACTGCTTGCGTTCATTTTAGCTTTTGCGTACAATTCGCGGCCTGATTTAAATTCGGATGCCCATAAGGGTTGTGGAGATTACTATGTACGCAGTATTCCAAAGTGGCGGTAAGCAGCACCGTGTGACTGAAGGCCAAATCGTCCGCCTGGAAAAACTGGAAGCAGCTACCGGAGACGTAGTTGAATTCGACCAGGTTTTGATGGTTTCAGACGGCAGCGATGTAAAAATCGGTGCTCCGTTCGTATCAGGTGGCAAAGTGAAGGCAGAGATTGTCGATCACGGTCGTGGCGATAAAGTAAAAATCGTCAAGTTCCGTCGTCGTAAGCATTCTCGTACTCAACAAGGTCACCGTCAGTGGTTCACAGAAGTGAAGATCACTGGTATCAACAGCTAATTAAGGAGTAACGACATGGCACATAAAAAGGCTGGTGGTTCTACTAAAAACGGTCGCGATTCAGAGAGTAAACGTCTTGGTGTTAAGCGCTTCGGCGGTGAGTCTGTTTTAGCAGGCAACATTCTGGTTCGTCAGCGTGGTACTAAGTTTCATGCTGGCAGCAACGTCGGTATGGGCAAAGATCACACGTTGTTCGCGACAAGTGAAGGCAAAGTGTCTTTTGAAACAAAAGGCAGCAGAAACCGTAAATATATTAGTGTTGTTTCTGACTAATAGATAGCGGTCAACTGTCGCTTTCTAAACTAAGCGTCGGATTATAGAAGCCCTGCCAACTCGGCGGGGCTTTTTCATATGTGCTAGAATTTTATACAAAGCATTTAACCAAAGTAAGTAATCAATGAAATTTGTCGATGAAGCAGAGATTCGCGTCGAAGCGGGTGATGGCGGTAATGGAACCATCAGCTTCCGCCGCGAAAAGTATATTCCCAAAGGTGGTCCTGACGGGGGTGATGGTGGCGATGGTGGTGACGTTTATTTAGAAGCGGATGAAAATCTAAATACTCTAATCGACTACCGGTTTGAGCGTTTTCACCGTGCCCAGCGTGGGCAAAATGGTATGGGGAAAAACTGTACCGGTAAACGCGGCGAAGATATAACCTTGTATGTTCCTCCGGGAACACGCGCAATGGACCAGGATACCGGCGAAGTGTTGGGTGACTTAACCAAACACGGGCAGCGGCTGATTGTGGCTAAAGGCGGTTTTCACGGGTTAGGTAATACCCGTTTTAAAAGCAGTGTTAACCGTGCGCCGCGGAAAAAAACAGATGGTACCCCGGGCGAAATTAGACAGTTAAAGCTGGAGCTAATGCTGCTCGCTGATGTTGGTTTATTGGGTATGCCAAATGCCGGTAAGTCGACGTTTATTCGGTCGGTTTCAGCAGCCAAACCCAAAGTTGCTGACTACCCATTTACGACCTTAGTACCAAATCTCGGCGTAGTGCGTCCGGCAGCTCACCAGAGCTTTGTTATCGCCGATATACCAGGTTTGATTGAAGGAGCGGCAGAAGGAGCCGGGCTTGGTATCCAGTTCTTAAAACACCTGGAACGGTGCCGGCTGTTGTTGCACTTGGTGGATTTGGCTCCTTACGATGAGACTGATCCTGCTGAACAAGCACGAATTATTATTGATGAGTTGGAAAAATATAGCCCTAAGTTGGCTGATAAACCACGCTGGTTGGTTATCAATAAAATCGATTTGGTGCTTGAGGAAGAGCGGCAGGAACTTGTAGACGCGCTGGTCAAGGAGCTAGATTGGGACGGCCCAGTTTACCAAATCGCAGCACTGGAAGGTCGTGATACCGATAAATTATGTCGCGACGTAATGGCGTTTATCGAGACAATGCCGTCGCCGCACGAGGAAGCGGAAAGGGCAACCGAGGCAGATCCAGTCGACTTTAAATGGGACAGTTATCATGAAGAAGCTATGGAACAGGCGGAAGATGATGATGACGATGATGATTTCGATGACGACGACTACGATGTAGAAGTCGTTTACGAACGGTAGCTTGCGTCCCTGACGCAAGCTTTCTTCTGCAGCCGAAGTCTGGGGTAGTTAAATGAAAATTTCACTTGTCGCCGCGATGGCTAACAACTGGGTCATTGGGAAAGATAATAAGATGCCTTGGCATATCCCCAGTGAATTAAAGTATTTCAAAAAAATTACCTTAGGTAAGCCAATTGTTATGGGTCGAAAGACCTTTGAATCCCTTGGGCGGCCATTACCGGGTCGTAAGAATATCGTTTTATCCAGTCAGTCCCAACCGGCTGAAAGCCATGATAATCAAGTGATCTGGGTGTCTGGAGTTAAGCAAGCATTAGCGGCTGCAGGGCCAGTAGAAGAGGTCATGGTTATTGGTGGCGGAAAAATTTATGAAACTTTTTTGCCTTACGCAAACCGGCTTTATGTTACTAAAATCGAATTGGATGTTGCAGGTGATACTTATTTCCCAGACTACATACAACTCGCTGATTGGACTGAAGTTGAGCGGCAAGAAGTTGCCCCTCAGAGTGCTGAACAACCCGCCTACACTACCCTTATTCTCGAAAAGGTAAGTTAATAATTTGTTAATATATCATAGGGTTAGCATTAAACAGGGCATTGATGACAGCGTCAAATCGTAGTATCATTCTGATGAAATTTTGAGCAGTTGATGAGTGATAGAGGTCACATTAATGAAAGCACTATTATTAGGCTCGCTGATTGCGGCAGTTGCAGCGACTGGAATAACATTTTCGAAAAGCGCAGAAGCAAATGAGTTGGCGTTAAGCCTATGCACCTATGTGCAAGGGGATGACACCATGCGTATGCGTAAGAAACTTCGTGACTCGCGTGTTCGTATCCGCGACGTATATTCCGGTATCCAGTGTAATGGGCAAAGCCTGTTGCAGTTCGCAATGAGCAATGGCTCAACAGATGTTGGTACGTTTATGGTTGGTCGCCTGTCAGTTGATGATCTGAAAGCATCAGGTGATTATGAGTGGGCACAATCTAACGGCCACGGCGACTCCGAAATTGCAAGCGCAATTAAAGAGCGTGCCGGCCTGTAACTAGCCGTGAAACGTTATTCATAATGAAAAAAGGCTTCCTGCAGGAAGCCTTTTTCATATTTGTTAACAATTAATCCGCATAACTTCTTTGCTATATGAGTCAGGCTGGGTAACATAACCAAATAGCAGCATCTCGACAGGGAAAGAAAATGCGAACTAGCTGGAGCTTCACTCTCATTTTACCAATGACATTGTTGTTGTCGTTGGTAGCCAAGGCTACGCCAAGTAATTTAACGGAACCGTCTTCTGACAGTTGTTTTATTGATGGCGTCCAGGAACAACTCATTTGTGGTTATGTACCGGTTCCGGAAAACTATCAACAACCGGACGCTAAGCAGATAAAGATCCACTACGCTATCTTACCGGCTATTAGTGAAGGCGCTAAACCCGATCCGCTATTAATTTTAGCGGGTGGACCCGGACAGGCAGCGACCGAGCTGGCGCCAATGATTTCACGCATTTTTGATGCTGTTCGCAAGCAACGAGATATTGTGCTTATCGACCAACGTGGAGCGGGTAAAAGTAACCCGTTGGAATGCGATATATCGCACGCAGATGAGCTCATTCAGTCTGATGAAGAACAGGATCTAACCGAAACTGCGCGTCAGTGCTTGGCGAAATTTTCTGACACCGACACTTTGCAGTATTCAACCCATAACAGCATTCGGGATTTTGAACGGGTTCGCAAAGAGCTCGGCGTCGAGCAATTTAATTTGTACGGCGGCTCTTATGGCTCGCGCGCGGCATTAAAGTATCTACAACTTTATCCTGATTCGGTTCGCACAGCCACTTTGGACGCGGTTGCGCCGCCCCAAGTTGTTATTGGTCCGTTTGGGTTGCATGGCAGCTTGGCGTTTGATCAGTTATTAGAAGATTGCCAACAACAGGTGGCCTGCAAGGAGGCGTTTGCTACGCTCGGTGATGACTACCAGAAGGTTATGAGTCGTCTCGACAATGAGCAAGTAATTTTAGATACCACCGATCCGTTGTCCGAGCAGCCGTTAACGATCCGTTTAACACCCGGGCGTTTTAGTTCGATTATCCGCATGGCTTTATACAGTCCAATGACTCGGCAACTGTTACCTTATGCGATTAGCTCGGCGGCAAAAGATAATTTCAAACCCATTTTAGGTCTGATGGGCGGAACTACCATTGCTGCGCAAAATTCAATTTATCTCGGTTTAATGTTATCCGTGGTGTGCAGTGAAGATTTACCAAGAGCCACTGATTCATTATTCCAACAAGACGCTGATAATGATTTTATTGGCGGTCGAACCGGTGAAGCCTTTCAGGCGCTTTGTGCCGGCTGGCAATCCAAGCCAGTCGCCGAGGGCTGGGATGAACCGGTAGAATCGGAAAAACCGGTACTGTTGTTATCGGGAACTGAGGATCCAGTGACTCCGCCGCGCTGGGGCGATATTGCGGCGAGAACTCTGCCAAATAGCCGCCATATTGTGGCTGAGCATGCAAGCCATACCATTGCCAGTCATACCTGTGCCAATACCCTCATTGCCGATTTTATTGAGCAAGGTACTGTGCAACAACTCAATGCTGAGTGTTTAGAAGATCGGATACCACAGCCGTTCGTGGTGAACGTCAACGGCGAGGGGTTATAACCGTGATTGAAGTCAAACAGCTCAGTAAATCATTTAAGGATATTCAGGCGCTTGATGAACTCACCTTTTCTGCGCCTGACGGTAAAATCACCGGTTTGTTGGGGCCTAACGGAGCGGGTAAAACAACCTGTTTAAGGATTATCTACGGGCTTTTACAGGCACAACAAGGGGAGGCATTAATTAATCAGATTGATGCCAATCGGGATCCAATTAATGCCCGTCGTCAAATTGGTATTTTCCCCGATAAGTTTGGTTTATATGAACGACTGACGGTACGCGAACAGCTGACTTATTTCGCGCAACTGCATAACCTATCTGGCGATCACCTTGAGCAACGAGTGACTAACGTTATTGAGCAGCTCGACATGCAGTCTTTAAGCGACCGCCGCTCGGCTGGCTTTTCACAAGGACAGCGCATGAAAGTCGCGTTAGCGCAGGCGTTAGTACACGATCCTAAGCATCTTATTTTAGACGAACCCAGTCGCGGACTGGATGTCATGAGCACCCGTATTTTGCGGGATATACTGCGCGAACAGCGACAGCAGGGCACCTGTATCTTGTTCTCGAGTCATGTCATGCAAGAAGTAGCAGCGCTATGTGATCGCGTTGTCGTTATGGCCAATGGTAAAGTCGCTGCCGAGGGGACCCCCGAAGAGTTATGCGAGATGACCGGCGAGACAGCGTTGGAAGAAGCGTTTGTCAAAATAATAGGTAGCGACGAGGGGATTGCAGCGTAATGAGCAAGATAGTAACCATTTGGCGAAAGGAATTTCGTGATGCGCTCCGCGATAAGCGTTCGGTGCTGGCGGCAATGTCTTACGCATTTTTTGGACCCATGTTAATGGCCGTTGCGTTTTTCTTTTTAATCAATCAACTGACGGACCCGTCTGATGTTGAAATTACCATTGATGGCAAACAACACGCACCGCAGTTAGTGGAACATTTAAAAAACCAAGGTGTTGTTGAGCGGCAAGAGCCATGGCCTGATACCACAAGTCCGATTACCCTAACGATTCCGGGAAGCTGGGACCAGCAGCTGAAGTCCGCGGAACCAGTCACTGTTATCCTAAGAGCAGATTGGTCAGCGCAAAAACAACAAACTGAAATTAAACGAGTAGAACGAGCAGTTCAAGCTTATGCGGCTAAGATCACTAACTATCGTTTACTGCTTCGAGGTCTAGATCCGCGGGTGGTGCAGCCCATTAACCTAAGTAAACAGGACGTCGCCACACGAGGTTCAAAAGCGGCACTGATCATGGGGAGCGTGTTGGTGTTTATTTTGCTTTCAGTTTTCTGGTCAGGAATGAACGTGGCTATTGATATCAGCGCCGGTGAAAGAGAGCGCAACTCCTTAGAGCTATTATTATCGCAACCGCTAAGTACTCAATCAATTGTCTGGGGGAAAACATTGGCGGCAGCCAGCTTTGCGATATTTGGAGCGGCTTTGTCGCTTATTTTAATACCGGTAATTTTTCAGTTCGTACCATTGCAGGAAATCGGTATGAGCGTCGACTTCTCAACCTCTATGATTTTGTTGATGTTCGTGTTACTGATACCGTTGGCGTTGCTGGCGACGACGTTGCAGTTGTTTGTATCGTTTAGAGCGAAAAATTTCAAAGAGGCGCAGACATACATAAGCTTTTTATTGATCATTCCAATGGCCGCATCTTTTGGTGTTGAATTTGCCCGTTTAAAAACACCAATTTTGTATTACTTACCGCTTACTGGTCAGCATCAGGCATTTTTATCACTGATTCGTGGCGAAGCGGTTAACTGGCTGGGAATCGGAATTAGTGCGGTAACAACGTTGGTGTTTGCTTACTTATTAGCATTGTTTATTAGCCGCATGCTGAACAGCGAAAAAACGGTTTTCGGTCTTTAAACACGAGCAGCTCGCTAAGCCGTTTTTATTCGGTCAAACGGGCATAATGATAATATGCCCACTGACCAACACGACGCATTGACGCCATCGGAAAGCGTTTTAACGGGCTTTGGTAATATGGCAGCCGCGGTAACTCATTTCCCATGGCTGCCTGCGCTAAGCGTTTGCCTGCCAAGCTACTAAAACTGACACCAGCTCCGCAATATCCCATAGCCGCATACAAATTATCACCGATGGCGCCGACTCGCGGATAGTCGTCTAAAGAAACACTAATCCAGCCACTCCAAAAGTGTTGCCATTGGTCAATCGTAGACAAGCCGGGGAATGATTGCTTGAGCGCCTTTAATAGCTGCTTTGCGTATATGGGGTGGTTTGCCTGCTTACCGCGGATTGCTCCTCGTCCGCCCATAAGTACTCGATTGTCCGGGAGTAGACGGAAATAATACTTTAGTACGCGCGTATCCATATAGGATTGTGCCGGTGTTAGTCCCGTATCCGACAGCTGCTGTTCGGTTAGCGGTGGCGTGGTAATAATACTGGAGAGTGCGGGAAGAGAGCGGCCTGTTAATGCGGGAACTAATTTGTTGGCCGTATAAGCATTGGTACAGATTAATAATTTACTGCAGCTCACAGGCCCCTCAGAGGTCTCCACTTGCCAGCCATCAGCGAGTCGTTTTATCGATAGAGCACTGCAGTTTTCGACCAGGTCTACGCCAGCTTCAGCCGTTTGTTGGGCAGTGACGGCAGCTAATTTTAATGGATTAACGCTAAAGCAGTCATCAAATTTGAGTCCGGCTTGCGCATGTCGACTGTTAAGCTGCTCACTGATTTGCTCGGCGGATAACCACGACACTGGCTGGTTAAACTGTTTAAGAGCTTGATATTGTTGGTGTAAGGGCTCGATCGCTTTTGTCCGATGCGCTAGTTTAATGTAGCCGCCGCGCTGCACATCGCACTGGTCAGGACATCGGTTGATACGTTGCTGGACTAGCTCTATAGCTGTCTGGTGTTCGTCGGCTATGGCGTTTGCGGTTTTATGACCAAGCCGCTCGGCCCATTGTGACAGCCCAAGGCGGCCCGTAGTTTTCATAACAAAGCCAGCATTCCGACTGGAGCAGCCCCAGGCGATCCGGTTAGCATCAATAACGGTGACCTGCTGTTGATAATCCTCAGCCAGGGTTGTTGCTGCATTCAGTCCTGTATAGCCGGCACCGATGATTAACACATCAGAGTGTTCTGGCAACGATGTTGTGGCTGGCCAACGAACTTTTGTGTGTTTTTCCCAATAACTGTCTACGGTCTCCTGAGCCGGCGACAAATGTTTATCGCTAAGTGGGTCATACATAGCACTTAAGCATCAAACATCAGAATCATTTCGCCGGCGTCACAACGACAGTTACCATCGCAGACGGGGCAGTAGTAGCCATCTTCAAGAGAGGCTTGGAGCCAGCGATCCGGATGGCGGTTTACCAACACGCCACCACAGCGAGAGAAATATTCATAAGCACTGTTTGCCGGGCTTTGCAGCCAAATATGAGCAAGTCCAGCGCGACAGCCCAGGCTTTCTGCGGCACTGATACTTTTTTGCAAAAGTTGTTTGCCAATACCCAAGCCACGGGCACTTTCTGCTACTGCGGCGCACTTAAAATAACAAATATGCTCAGGTTCAACCGGCCATTCCTCTGGTGTGCATGCCTCGTCGATAGACCAGTTGCCGGGCGCTAACGTCAAACGTACGCCGACTACTTCACCTTCTTTCTCGGCCAAGAAGTTAAGCTTTGTATCACCAACAGTACCGCCTTCTAGCAACGCCGCCAGCGAGTCGCCATTCAGGTAGTTGTCACCATGAACGCTGTTTGCTAAATCAATAACGGCCGCCGAATCGGCAGCCGTTATTTCGCGATAGACGATGTTATTGCCTACCATTAGTAGCGATACTCGTCAGTTTTGAAGGGGCCTTCTACGTCAACATGGATATAGTCAGCTTGTTCAGAAGTGAGCTTGGTAATAACGCCACCAAAGCCTTGCACCATGTAACGGGCAACTTCTTCATCCAGCTGCTTAGGTAATACTTCAACGCGCAAGTATTCCTTTTGCTGCTCCACACTCATATCAGCAAACTTTTGTCCGAATAGGTGCAGTTGAGCCAGTACCTGATTCGCGAAAGAGCCATCCATGATACGACTTGGGTGACCGGTTGCGTTACCTAGGTTTACCAGGCGGCCTTCGGCCAACAATAAGATATAGTCTTTATCGTCGTCCGAACGGTAAATTTTATGCACCTGAGGCTTAATCTCTTCCCAGCGCCAGTTGTCGCGCATAAACTTAGTATCAATTTCGTTATCAAAGTGACCGATGTTGCAGACAACCGCTGTCGACTTAATCGCTGCCAGCATGTGGCGGTCACAGACATCCATGTTACCGGTAGTGGTTACTAGTAGGTCGGTATTTTCTAATAGCGCTTTATCAATTGTGCTGCCGCTGCCATCGTTAACGCCACCAATGTACGGAGACACAACTTCAAATCCGTCCATACAGGCTTGCATTGCGCAAATTGGGTCAACCTCTGACACTTTAACAATCATACCTTCCTGGCGTAAGCTGGCGGCGGAACCCTTGCCAACATCACCATAACCAATGACGAGTGCTTTTTTGCCGGACATCAAATGGTCAGTAGAACGCTTGATTGCATCGTTTAACGAATGGCGACAACCGTATTTGTTGTCATTCTTAGATTTAGTAACAGCGTCGTTAACGTTGATTGCAGGAACCCGCAATGTGCCTTTTTCCAGCATATCCAGCAGTCGATGAACACCGGTTGTCGTTTCCTCAGTGATACCATGAATTTTTTCCAGCATTTGTGGAAACTTATCGTGGATCATTAGGGTTAAATCACCGCCGTCATCCAAAATCATATTAGCGTCCCAAGGCTTACCGTCTTTATGGCAAGTTTGCTCCAGGCACCATTCATATTCTTCTTCAGTTTCACCTTTCCAGGCAAAAACTGGAACACCGGCGGCGGCCATAGCTGCTGCGGCGTGGTCTTGCGTTGAGAAAATATTGCACGATGACCAGCGTACTTCCGCACCAAGTTCTAACAGTGTTTCAATAAGAACCGCCGTTTGAATCGTCATGTGGATACAGCCAATAATGCGAGCCCCTTGCAGCGGCTTCTCAGCAGCATATTTGCGGCGAATAGTCATTAATGCCGGCATTTCAGATTCAGCAATCGCAATTTCTTTGCGGCCCCAGTCGGCTAAGCTGATGTCCGCGACTTTGTAGTCAGTGTGCTTTGGATCGTTCAAACTCATAATAGCTCTCTCAATGATTGAATAAGCGTTTAATCAGTTGTTGTTGGCGCTCTTTATCGAGACGTGCACCAAACTCAGTAACTAATTCAGCAGCAGCATGACTGGCCAAATGACCGGCATCTGCTAACGACATGCCCTGGGTTAACCCATACAGCATCGCTCCGGCAAACATGTCGCCTGCTCCGTTAGTATCAACGGCCTTAACTTTTACTCCGGGTATATGAACCTGACGTTCGTTATCGACGATTAATGCGCCGTCTTTGCCTAATGTAATCGCCACCGTATTAGCTACTTTTAACAAGGCTTTAGCCGCCGCTTCTGCATCAGCTTCGCCAGTCAATAATTCTGCCTCTTCACGATTGCAGAACATCAGGTCAACACCACCGTCAAGTATTTGGTCAATGCCATCGCGAAAATATTTGACCATTGCCGGATCAGAACAGGTCATCACCAACTTGGTATTATTTTCACGAGCAACGCGCTTTGCTTCAGCAATCGCGCCACGGGCAATTTCCGAAGTAATTAAATACCCTTCAATATAGAGGTATTCGGCAGCCGCAATAGCGTCCCGATCCAGCTCATCCGTAGATAAGTCGGCGGTAATGCCCAAATGCGTCCGCATAGTGCGCTCAGCATCAGGAGTTACCATCACCAGACAACGGCCTGTTGTACCGGGGTGCTGTTGTTGCTCTAGGTTAGTACGAATACCAACCTGTTCTAGATCTTGCCGATAAAATTGGCCTGCTTCGTCGTCGGCCACTTTACAGCAATAAAAAGCATTGCCACCGAATTGGGCAAAGGCTACCAGTGAGTTGGCCGCCGAACCGCCGCCGCATTGCTTTTTCAAGTCACCGAGTTTACTCAATTCGGTGATTAATTTGTTTTGGTCTTGCTCTTCGATTAGGGCCATCATGCCCTTTTCTAACTGATGCTGCTGCAGAAACTCGTCCGATACTTCGAACTCTTGATCTACCAGCGCGTTGCCAATACCAATTACGTCAATGGTTTTCATAGCTTATTGGGGTTGTTAATTAGGCGCATATTATATACCAACTGAATCTCAGGGTCGATAAATGTACGACAGTACAATACCGATTAATACGATGAAGGTTGGTAACCATTGCCAGCCCATGATGGCGCTCGTCGCCGACTGCCAAACTTCCTCGGCGGGTCGGCCAGGGAAGCGTTGCCGGGCAATTCTTATTCCCTGAATCTTAATCGGTCCACCGAGTGATAGGTTATGCAGACGACTGAGTGAATCCAGCCACCAGACAGTGGTCCAGAGCCACCCCTGAGAAGCTTGCAGTGACAGGCGTTTGCGGCATCGCTTAACCACACATAAAGTCGACGCTAAAAGCGCCATGACAGCCGTAACCCAGGAAACGGTCATGGCATAAGCCGCCCGTGTCGCCAATCCAAACTGCCGGTAGCGTGGTTGCTCGGTTGGCCATAGCTGGGTTAATTCTATAATTAGCCTTAATCCGAGACACAAGATGGGACCGCCGATTAGCCATGCGCTAATTGGCACCATTCGATGATGAAGAATACTCAGGGCACGTAATTCCAGCGTACTTTTTGCAAGCCCATGCAAACTCAATTCATGAGTATCGCGGTAATCGATGCGGGCCAGCCAGGCGCGAGCGGCACGCTTTTGCCGTTTGGTGGCGAGTTTATGCACCTTGTCTAGAGTTTTAAGGTAGTTCGATTGTCGTAAACAAGCTAACAACACTAATGCGCCAATAATTTGTGAAAACTCAGCGGCATAAATAACGATAGCAGTGGGGACTAAACTAAGGACCAGTAAAGTGATTAAAGCTAGCCAGCCAGCGACACGCTGCTGACTGGTCGCATAACCAGGCTTATTAACTTTGTATTGTAGGTAATTGGCAAATAATCGGAAAATGGCAAGTGGATGCCATTGTTCCGGCCAGGGTATCCAGCGCTCCAGCAACAAGGCCAGAGCGGCAAGTACCCAGGAGGAGGTTAAAAATTCATACCAGTCATTCGCATTCATTGCCTCATAATGCCGAAGATTGAGTTACGCGGCAACTGGCGACGACTGTTGCGAACCTTTGCTGTCCTGATCGTGAGAGGTAGTTGGCGTCGCTGCGCGGATATGTTCTGCCTGACGGATTTTACCATGAATGTAGTCGTGCAAATCAGCAACTCGATAACCGGGCTTGGCTTTAAAGCGCAGGAACGGAAGGCCGGCGGCGGCCAGCGTATTTTTTAAGAACAGGTTACGTTTTTGCTGCTGCAAATTACTGGTGGCTGGCTCCAGTTCGATAACGCCTTTAATTTCCATGGTGTCGATATCGCACAGCACGTAGTCGAGGATCCGTTGGTTGGCCTTGTTTTGTGCGTCTTTTTGAACACTGCCGGAGACACCCTTTTTAACCGTGACTATGTCGCTTAAACGTACCTTGGTGAAGATCCGGAAATCATTGCCGACGGCTTTGTCCAGCAACGTCATAAACTGTGCTTCCTGCGGCGTACAAAAACTCATATCCTTTAGTTTGTACGGGTAGGGCACGTAATTTTCGGACATGCGACTGGCGATAAGCGCTACGGCAATTAACACCACAACAAATAGTAAAAGCACGAATTCCATAACTCACCTCAGCAAAAAATTGACACATCAAACTTCGTATCAAATTAAATGCAAAGGCCATGCCATAAAAAAGGGCCCAGTACCGTTTAGGTTGCTGGGCCCAATATTTGCTGCTATTACGAGCGGTAACCGCTTTCGATACCTTTGGTTGCGATTGCTACAGCGTCGTGTGCATGCAAAGACTCATAATGGTTAACGCGTAACCAGAAGTCTGTAAAGATTGGCATTTGATTGAGCTGATGCTTCAGCCGGCGTGACGCGTCCTCACAGAACATTAAATTTTGTCCATTAAGGCGGGCAAATTCTTGCTCGTCTTCTCGCTTGACAGCGGCCTGAACCGGAGTTTTTAAAGCCGCTTCAACGGCATCGACAAGCGCCACTATTGGGAACTCTTCCAGTTCTTCTGATAGCTTTACCTTAACTTCTGCGGTTGAACGCTGACTATGCGGCGTTGCCACAATCCCTTCCGTTGAGCCAAGCCATTCATGGATAGTGGCCTTGTCTACAACTTCTTGGTCAGAGAACTTATCCACAAAGGCTTCCTGAATAAGCTGACGGGCTAGCGCGGCTGAACAGGGACAGGTGGACGAATAAGGCACGTCTACTGCCAGCTCTAGTGAAAGTTTACCCGCATCATAGCGACCGGTTAGAGTAACCGGGTAAGCTTTCCAGCCTTTTTTACGGCTTATTAAAGACTCGCGGCGCAAGTGATAATCGAAATCAAACTTTATAAATGCCTGATCGCTAATATCGCTATGGCTTTCAATAAAGTCACGTAGCAGTTGCTTTAGCGACGCATGGCTAAGTTCGCCTTCGGTCGATAATTTATCCAGCAACAAGTAAAGACGCGACATATGAATGCCCTTGGTCTTCGGGTCTTTTAAATTAACGAATGCCTCCACATGAGCTGCAACTGGCCGCTCAGCGGCATCAGAAGCGGCGACCATTAGAGGCACTTCAATATTGCTCATGCCAACCCAGTCCAGGGTACCTTCGGTCTGCGCCTGGCTTTGGTTAGCTACGTCGGGCATGCTATTAGGCATTCGTTTAGAACTCCGATCTGTTTGTAAAGTATCAAGCATAACTGTCTAATCCGCTATTGTATCGTAGATGCATGGATGATTTCATTTCCGAAGCTAAAATTTAATCAGAATTAATCGATTATCAGTATCGGTTGACTGAATCAGAGTTTACGCACACGATAAGATTTTGGATTTTACGGAGCAGGAATAATGGCGCAGCAAGAAGTTCTGGATAAGCAATTATTAAATCAGTACCGTGAAAGTTTAGGTGACGAGGGGCTAAAGTCGACGCTGACAACTTTTGATCAAATCATACAAAGCTACGCCAAGTTATTACACGACGCAGCAAAACAAAAAAATGAGGACCAATTGCGCAGCCAGGCGCACAAAGTAAAGGGGGCCTGTAACTCGGTTGGTTTGACCAAGTTGGCCGCGTTAATGGAGCAGCTGGAAAAAGAGAGCTGGGAATGGCCGCAGGCAGAGCGGCTCCTTATTGAATGGGCAGACTCAGTAATCCCGCACCGCCAGCAGTTGCAACAATGGTTGGACGAGGAAGCTCACTGAGCTTCCTGAGTGACCTCACCAATAAACCGGTAACCTTCACCGTGTATCGTCGTAATAAGGTTAGGGGTTTCTGGATGCGACTCAAAATGGCGACGAATACGACGAATGGCAACATCGACTGTTCGGTCGTTCGGCCGCAATTCACGATCAAGCATTCGTTTAACCAGAGTTTCCCGATCTAAAATGCGTCCCGCATTATTTAAGAATAGCTCTAAAGCCCGGTATTCACTTTTTGGTAACCGAAACATTTGGTTCTCAGGTGAATATAGGCAGCGACTATCGCTGTTCAGGCGCCAGCCATGAAAATGGAACTGCACACTGTCTGTTTCTACCGGACTACTGTTGCGTGACGCTTCTATGCGGCGACACAGATTGCGTACCCGAATAGTCAGCTCTTTAGGGTTGTAAGGCTTGATTAGATAATCATCAGCCCCTAACTCTAACGCGAGCAAACGGTCATCTTCGCTATCGCGTCCGGTCAAAAAGATAAGACCGATATTGTCCCGTTCGCGCAGTGACTCCGCTAGCTCCAGGCCATTTTTACCGGGTAGGTTAACATCCATGATGACCACGTCGATGCGCTCCTGGCGCATAATGTTTTCCATCTGCAGACCATCAGCTGCGTCAAAAACTTCGTAATCTTCTTGTTGAAATAAGCGGGTTAACGTTTGGCGGGTGACAACCTCGTCTTCCACAATTAATAATCTGGCGTTCATAGCGTTCCGCATTCCTGGCAAATAGTAGGGCTAGCGTCTATCCTGGTAAAAACCTGCTAGCGCTGACGAATAATTATAGGTTGTTGACGTCATATTATGACTTTCGTTCAAAATTTTTCAAGCGAAAGCCAAGTAAATGCGATCGATTTTCGTTATCTATCCGATGTTTTAATGACCGTTACCGGGAATCGAACGATGAATTCCACGCCGTGTTGCTCTTCGCTGAAAAAGTGTATATTTCCTCCCAGTACCTGAGTCACCAGGTTATAGACTAAATGCAAGCCTAAGCCGCTGCCACCGGAACCGCGCTTGGTGGTGACAAAGGGGTCAAATATTTTTCGGCGAATATCAAAGGGCACACCATTACCATCATCACGATAGGTAATTTCTAGTTCGCTTCCTACCACTTCAAAGTTGATATCAACGGTACCGGACTCCTTGCCGTCAAACCCGTGAATCATTGAATTTATAATTAAATTGATAAGGATTTGATTGAGCGGACCCGGTTTGGTGGTCACTGAGAGCTGCTCCGGGCAATGAACCTTAATTGGAAACTTCTCGCTATCTAAACGTCTGGGTTTTACCGAAGTCAGCACATCGTGCATAAACGTGCTAATTTCGATGGTCCGATCGATTTCCGAAGACTGGTCAACGGCCACTTGCTTGAAGCTGGTCACCAATTCTGCAGCGCGGTTCAGGTTGCGGTAGATTATCGCTAAATTCTCGCCGCAGTCATCCAGAAAACGGGCAAACTCATTGGTTGAGATACGTTTTTCATCGAACTTCTCCTGCATCACTGCAAGCTTGTCCTGTAACAGCGTCGACGCGGTTACCGACAGTCCGATCGGTGTATTAACTTCGTGTGCAATGCCCGCTACCATATCACCCAGTGAAGCCATTTTCTCCGATTCGACTAACTGTCCTTGATATTGGTGCAACTGCTCCAGTGTCGCCAGTAACTCCTGATTGGATTCACGCAGTGCTTTGGTACGCTGAGTGACTTGTTGCTCTAACTCCGCATTTAACTGGCTTGCTTCGCGTTCTGCCCTTTGCTGTCGAGTTATCTGATGTTGAATCCGCTCGAGCATGATGTTGAGTGACTGAGCCAGATCATTAAATTCAGCAATGGTCGAGTCTGGCACTCGTAACGTGTAATTCTTGTCGCGCGCAATTTGGCTGGCTATATCGACAATGCGGTCAAGGGGGCGACTAATCCGTTGTCGCAACTGCAGGGTGATTAACCAGCAAGCGATAAGGGTTATTAGAAATACACCAACGGCAATCGCGATGGCTCGCCACATAAATAAACGGACTTCGCTGGTAGCGCCGCGCAGATAAACGTAACCAATCACCGAGTTATCTAAAATAATGGGTTCAGAAACCTCTATATAGGCTTCTTTTATGTTTGGCGTGGTCAGCTGTTCAATTTTAGAGAACTTAGCCGGCATTGGCGCTAAGCCTTCTTTGTTGTAACTGGAAAAGAAAGACAATTCGCCGCTACCAGGATCAACCCGGTAGATATGGACATGTTGCACAAATTTACTATGAGATAATGGGGCTAACCGCTGCGACTCATCATTGTTGTCGTTTAGTGCCACACTCTCGGTGGCGTTGCCGGCGACGATTTTTGCATAGGAAGAAACGCGCGCGACCATTGAATTTTTGTATTGCGATACCTGACTGATTACGTTAATGCTGAAGCCCACAGCCAACGCCGCCGTTGTTACAATTAAAACAACTGCGATGAGTCCGCGTTTTAGGGAGATCGTCTGCATGGAAATCGGCGTAATCAGTCCGTTAATTTATAGCAATATGTTATCAAACGGTTAAGCGAACTGCACCCGTTAAATGATGCTGCCGTTCGATTATTTGCGGTGCGCATGGTAAACACAAAATTTACCGTTATCAGCTATTGTCTGGCAGTTGCCAAATATTTGTTGAATAGCGTCAGGCCAAGGTAAAAAACGATTAGCTACGATGTAAAGCTGACCTTTGTTTTGCAACTTAGCATAAGCGTTTTGAATAAACCGACGAGCAATACTGTAGTCTGTCTGTAAACCGGTATGGAAGGGCGGGTTGCTGATGATGCAGCCCTGCGGGGGCAGGTTTTCAGGCAGCCCATCACTCAACAAAAATGCACAGTTTGCGCCGGCTAAGTTAATTTGCGCGGCAGCAATCGCCATGGGATTAACATCGGTTAAGGTTAACTGGGGTTGTTGGCGTTGTTGCAGAACTGCCGCAACTACACCGTTACCGCAGGCAAAGTCAGTAATTGGTCCCGGTAGTTCAGCGGGTATAGTATTTAGCAGTAGTGCGGTTCCGGGATCGAGCCGCTCACGACTGAATACGCCGGGTAGGCTTTGCAGTTGCAGTTTACAATCAGGCAGCTCTACATTTACTGAGTGCAAATAGCTATCTAGTGGCGGCGCTGTGGTTGGCTCCACGATACTGGTTTGATAAAGCTGACAATGATTGCCTGAGGCAACTTTTTGTACCGTCTGGTAACCCTTTGGAAGCTTTTTTACTAAAGATGCGACACCGGCACGCTTTTCGCCGGCCAGCCAGATAGGGCGGCCAGGTGCTAACGATAGTAACTGCTGTAACACGTATTGGTTAAGTGGCTGTTCTTTAGCAACGATTAACAGCACGCCTTGATAACTCTGTAAAGCCGGAGGTTCAGGCTGGCAGTAATGTACCGGCCAGTGTTCGGCATGGCCTGCATGAAAACACCAGGCAGCAGCTGGCAGGTCAGTTAGTGCCTGTCCGTCAGGATTAATCACCAGTAGTGGATGGCCGTCTTGCTGATCAAATAACCAAGGCTGATGTGGCTGCCGCTTGAGTAGTTTGGCGACAGCCTGAGAAGTCGTTTCTGCAGGCATAGGTTAGCGTAAAATATCCATTCTTAATTGATGATCCTGAAGCATAAACAGTGTACCACCACGACGTTCTTTCATCTGCAGTTTTTTATTCTTATAAACAAACTTAACGCCCGGAAACACTTCTTTTCCAGCTATAATCCGAAGCGTGGGGTGATTGTCGGTGCTCGCTTTAATCACCGCAATGTCGTCCTTGCAAACTTTTAGTTTGTTTTGCTCTACGCGAATCGCTTTAATCAGCGTTTGGGTGTGCTGTTTTCGTTTACTCTCATCTTCTAACGCCTGGCAGCGTTTTAACCCAAGCTGCAAGCGTTTTAGCTTTTTCAACGTCGACTTAAAGCTTTCAGTCAGGCTAGACAGAGCATCTAAAGTTTGTTCGTCTGCCGGCGGCGGTGATAACAAAAAGCGGGTTCGGGTGCCGGCACGGGCGCCTAGCTGGCCGGCAAATACCGGGGCACAGGTTTCAAACGTACCACCAATAATTTTACCTCTGGCTTGTTTATCATTACCGCCAATTTCGGCCTGCCCGGAGGTAATAACATGGCAGTGAGTGAGCTGTTTATCGACCGTTAGTCCGGTGCCGCTTTCCAGATAGGCATATTGTGCATAGGCACACCAAATGGATCCTTCGCTGGAGAGTTTGCTGGATAATGTGGGTATAAAGTTTTCGTTGTCTAAAACCAGCTGTTCGTCTTCTTTGGAAATATGACCAATACAGCCTTTTCGCACGGTGATATTGCCACCTGCTTTCAGTTCAGCGGAATCGACATATCCCGCTACTGTAATATCGCCTGAAGCGCTGACACGCATGCCTTCGGTAACGCTCCCGGAAACAATAACCGAGCCTTTGAAGTCGACATGGCCGGTAGAAACGTCAACGGATTTTAACGTCAAAACATCGTCTACGTTCGCGGAGTTGTGGGTAAACCATGGCATACCACGTTTAGTCGCGATCAGCAGGTCCGGTTGCTCTTCACTGAACTGTGAGCCTTGTCCTTCGGCCAGCGCCTGGTCATCCCCCGCTTCGGCCAGTAGTTTTTCACCTTTAACGGTAAAACCGTCACGGCCACCTTCTGGCGGGAGGCGGCGCATAAGCGGATCACCCTCATCAACGGTTATTTGTTTGCCCAGGTCGCGCATATCAACGGTACCGTCAGCGCGCTCCTGGGGCTTCAGTACTCGTTGTCTGGCATCCTCAACTAATCGTTCAAAGCGGGCATTCTTACCGTTCTTTGGATGGCGGCCGCGAGCAATAGTAACTTCGATGGTGGTGCCGGGAGGTGCCTCAATGCAATGCTCTAAAACCTGATCGATACCGCTGCGCTGGATACCGGTGGATATTCCGCAGGCTTTCAGCTCGGTCAGTAATCGCGGGCGACTGATAGGCTCGCCACCATAAGGCGTAGTTACTTCCGCGGTTGCCTGCATATCGTCATCGTCTATAGCAATCGACAATTCAGCGTCGATAATCTGTGCGACTTCTTCGCTGTAATTTTTTTCGGGGGCTTGTTCCCGCTGCAGCCATTCAGAAAAATGCTTTGCAACAGCTTCAAAAATATTAGTGTCCAGCAGGCGCGCACTGGCAAACTCAGACAACTGAAAGGCCTGTTTTAAATGCTCTGGCTTGATGGATTTATTCGATGCCGGAACAAAGACATAAATATCGTTCCCATCACGCTGCAAGCGAACGTTTTCGGACGGCTTACCAGACATAACACCTGTTAAATGTTTTATAGTTATTGTTATATCGGCTCAGTTTAGCGAAAAATAAGCCGGCTGTGGTTAATTTTTTATCGATGAATTATTATTTAGATATAGATCAATTTGTTGCATCACTTGCTGTAACAGACTTTCGAGTGTTAACAGGTTTTTTTGCCGCTCATCCGCGCCTAATACAGACCACTGTTGATAGGCATTCAGTGCACCTGCACTCAGTTGTTGCGCACCGATGGTTGCCCCCAGGCCTTTTAAAGTATGCAACTGTAATTGTGCGTACTGCGAGTCGTCCAGCATTGATTGGGTATTGAGCCCTTGTTTATATTGCTGTTGAAATTGCTCTAGTAGAGCGCTAAAAATGCTGGATTGATTGTCGCAATGGCGCAATCCCTGATTAAAATCGATGGAGTTACTCATTGCGTGGATTTATTGTCAAATTCTTCGGCAAAGGAACCGACTACTTCGGTAGCTTCGGAAATATCTTCTTTTTCAAATTGAGCGACGTTAAACAGCGCTTCACCCTCATTGGCCACCGGAATATTACTGCAACCAATAATAATTCCTCGTACCGGTGAACTAATAACGTCCGCGCCTTTTGCATGAGGACTAACGCTGTGGGCCAGTACCTGGCCTTTTTGAATGGTTTGGCCTAACTCAACCTTGCGTAGAACTAGGCCATCTTTCTCTGCGCGTACCCAAGTCGAGCGACGGGCAATGACCGGTGTAATACGCTTGCCTTTACGTCGTCCTTTCAGCATTTTTAAGTATTTCATCACGTTTTGGACACCGGTGACACCAGCGTTAATACAAGATTCGTCAAAACGCAGCGCTTCGCCCGCTTCGTATAAAATCAACGGAATACCGAGCTCATTAGCAAAAGCGCGCAAGGAACCATCTCGTTCTTTTGAATGCAGAATAACCGGCGAGCCAAAGGCCTTTGCCATCGCCAGGGCTGATTGGTTCTCTACATCAACCCGAATTTGCGGTAAGTTACTGCGATGAATAGCGCCGGTATGAAGATCCAGTACGTGAGTGGATTTTTTGACCAGTTCCTCGCTGAATAAATACGCCATGCGCGAACCTAAGGCTCCGCGCTCAGAGCCGGGGAAACACCGGTTAAGGTCACGTCTATCCGGTAAATAACGGGACTGTTGAATAAAGCCAAATAAATTAACGATCGGTACTACAATTAAGGTGCCATGCAGTTTTAACGCGTCGGTCTGGTCGATAATTTGCCGACATACCTCAATACCGTTCAGTTCATCACCGTGGATGGCCGCGCACAACAGCATAACCGGACCCGGCCGGGTGCCGTGGAAAACATCAATGCGAAGATCCAACGGGGCGTCGTTATAAAGCCGTACTGCGGGCAATAGAATATGCTGGTGTGAGCCAGGCTCGATTCGCTCGCCAGCCAGTTCAAAAGCAGTAACTGGCTTGCGACTAGTACCGCGCGGGGCCATTAACCCTGACCCTTAGTGCGTGTTTTATGGGCTTTTGCGTTTTTCTCCAAAAAGGTAATAATTTGTCCGGCCACGTCTTTGCCAGAGGCTGATTCGATGCCTTCCAGGCCAGGTGAAGAATTGACTTCCATCACCAACGGCCCGTGATTGGAGCGTAAAATGTCAACACCGGCAACGTTTAAGCCCATTGTTTTGGCAGCCTTTATTGCTGTTTGGCGCTCGGCAGGGGTAAGTTTCACCAGACTTGCACTACCGCCACGGTGTAGGTTTGAACGAAACTCGCCTTCTTTGGCCTGGCGTTTCATCGAGGCGATAACTTTGTCGCCAATGACAAAGCAGCGGATGTCAGCGCCGCCTGCTTCGCGAATATATTCCTGCACCATAATATTCGACTTCATGCCCATAAACGCTTCAATGACGCTCTCTGCTGCCTGGGCTGTCTCTGCTAGCACTACCCCAATACCTTGAGTACCTTCCAGCAATTTGATAACCAACGGCGCGCCCCCGACCATATCGATCAGATCGGGGATATCCTTCGGTTGGTCAGCAAAACCGGTAATCGGCAAACCAATACCTTTGCGCGAAAGAAGTTGCATAGAGCGCAGCTTGTCGCGGCTGCGGGAGATTGCGACCGATTCATTAAGTGGGTAGGTGCCCATCATTTCGAACTGACGTAATACAGCCGTACCGTAAAAAGTAATCGACGCGCCAATTCGTGGAATAACACAATCGTAGTGAGGTAATTCTTTACCATGCCGGTGAATTGAGTTTTCCCGCGCATTAATGTTCATGTAGCAACTCAGCGGATTCATCACGTCCACCTCGTGGCCGCGCTCATGGGCTGCTTCAACCAGGCGGCGAGTGGAATACAGGTTGCTGTTGCGCGATAAAATGGCAATTCGCATGGTTATTCTCCTAATAAATGGGCGGCTGCCGGATCAACGATAAAGTTATGACGCATAGCCTGTCGGCCAAGCAACATCCTAAATTTCATGGTATCCCGGTTAGTTAACGTTAATTCGACGGTTTGGTCAAACTTGCCGAGTTTCAATTGTGAACGAATAACATATCGTACCTCGGTATGTCCTCCGGAATCGGTCACTTCACGTTGTTCGTAGACAGGAGCCTCAAATGTGTGCTCATACAGCGAGTCCTGATGGGGATGCATATAAACTTTTAGCCATTGCTGTCCATCGCGTTCAAAAGGCTCTAACTTAAAGGCGTGTAAGCAGGAGGTCTTGGCGCCGGTATCTACTTTCATATGAATACGTTCGATACCCAGCTGCGGGAGTGACCCCCATTCTTTCCATCCCAATGTTTGCATCTAAATCTCCAGCAAAAACAAAATCCAGTCGCTTAATGCCACTATTTTTAGATTAGCGCAATCCTATTTTTTCTAAAGCGTTAAATTGATCTTCAGTGTGTATAATGTTCGTTTTATACGGTATCGTGTTTATTAATTGAGCACGAGCGAGGAGGAATGTAATGGCGGCGTGCCCATCATGTGATTGTGAAACCCCGTTGGGTTTCGATATTAAAATGGCTTTTCAGCCTATTGTGAACGTTAAAAATAAAGATGTATTTGCGTTCGAAGCCTTGGTGCGTGGTGGCCAGGGTGAAGGGGCTGGTGAAGTTCTATCGCGCGTTACTGAAGCCAACAAATACACTTTTGATCAAACCTGTCGGATGCGGGCAATAGAGACAGCATCGGCAATTAATCTGCCGTCGATGCTCAGCATAAACTTTATGCCGAATGCGATTTACGATCCCGAAACCTGTTTATCGAAAACCTTAAAGACGGCTCGTAAAACGGGCTTTCCGCGTGAGCGAATTATTTTCGAGGTGACGGAACACGAACGGGTGAAAGACAGTGACTTCCTGGTTGATATCTTTAAAGAATATCGCAAGCACGGCTTTTTAACCGCTATTGATGATTTCGGCGAAGGTTATGCGGGTCTTAATCTATTGGCTGACTTTCAGCCTGATATTTTAAAAATGGATATTAAATTAGTCCGCGATATTGATCAGGATCGGGTCAAGCAGGCCTTGTTCAGAGCCATGCACGGCTTAAGTAAAGAGCTGGGCATTATGTTAATTGCTGAAGGCGTAGAAACTGAAAGCGAGTATAAGTTTCTGCGCGACAGCGGCGTTGAGCTAATGCAGGGATACTACTTTCAGCGACCGCAGATAGAAGCTTTCACGATTCCACAGTATGATTAGTCCGGAGTAGAGTCAGTCGCTTCATTGCGGCTGGCCTGCAACTTCTGTAGGTGCGCCTTAAACTCATAGACTTCCCTATCCAACGCAGTTGCACTGACATACAGGTCATAACCTAACAGGTCACGCATTTGTTCCATGCGTAAGCCAAAAGATGCAATCAGACCCTTATAAACTGTACCTGAGGGACTGACGTATTGATTGGGAATATCAAAATACTGAGAATAGTCGTTTTGGTCCGGCCGTTCATGGCGCAACGCCATAGTGAGCAGTTGACGTTGCTCAAACAGTAAGGCTGATGCCAGACGTGGTGATATTGAACTCAGTACTTCATCCACATCATACAAACGAAAACCCAGAAAAGGCGCATCTTCCAAATCCATGATGCGGTTTATTCGGGGTACATCATAGCGAATAATATTGTCCCAGCTGATTTCCCAACTACCACGCCGATGCAAGTAACGAATCTTATCAGGCGTGATGACCAACGACACGGGCGGCTCAATTAATTTACCCACACCCAATAGCATAAAAATGAAAGCAGTAGCGCCAAATATCACTGAAATACCAGCAGGTACCTGTTCCACGACTAAATGGATGAACATCAGCAGCACTAACGACAATAAGCCGATGCCACAAAAGCCAATAGCGTTGCGTTTGGCATAAGGAGTAACATTAAATTGCATTGAACACCTGTTGTATAATTTGTTCAGTAAAGCTTTTTTTCAAATAAAAGCCGCGCGGTCGTACCTTTATTATGCGACCATCAGGACCGATAGCATCCGTCACGACCGAACCATCGGCCGCCTTAGGCCTTATTTGCAGTGCCGTGCCCTGGCGCGCACTGATCGACTCGACCTGGCCCAGCGCTATCCGGTCCATATGTTCTTCCCAATCATTCTGCAGTAGCAACTGCTGTTCGGCAGAAGGCTGCCAGATAAAAGCGCTACCGACCACGCGATCGGCTAGCGGAATTTCGCGGCGGCCGTCAATGGGTAACCATAAGACACATTGTAGTTTATTACGCACATTACTGGTCTCCCAGTTTACTCCATCAAGGTGAGTTAACGGAGCAACGCAGACAAAGGTAGTTTCCAGTGGTTTACCGGCTGCATCAACAGGCAGGGTTTTGAGTTCAACGCCCAGTTCGGGAAAGTCCTGAATCGGCTTTGAACCCGCGGTGGCTCCCAGGTAGTGTTCGAGTAACATTCCTACCCAGCCTTTATCACGGCGCAAATCGCTGGGAATAGGCAGCTGTGCGTTTGCCGCCAGATCCGCAAAGCGCTGGCCAGCCAGAGCGCTGGCGCGCTCAAATAATTCATCAATGGTGTCAGGACGAGAGAGGGCCATTGTCATATTTACCGTAAATCGTTTGCCCAACGCGGGCCTTTATGGAAAAATCAATGCTAACAGAGAATAATTGAGGATGCTCGAGTGATAGATGCAGAAGGATTCCGGCCAAATGTGGGAATCGTCATCTGTAACGGGCATGGGCAGGTATTTTGGGCTCGTCGAATTAACCAGCACAGCTGGCAATTTCCACAAGGTGGAATTGATGACGGCGAGACTCCTGAACAGGCGATGTACCGCGAACTTTGGGAAGAAGTCGGGTTAAAGCCAGAACAGGTTGAAATTCTGTACACCAGCCGTCACTGGTTGCGTTACCGATTGCCAAAACGGCTTATCCGACGCGAACAACGGCCCATGTGTGTTGGTCAGAAGCAAAAGTGGTTTTTATTACGGCTAAAGTGCCGTGAGGAAGACGTTGACGTATTAAAGTCCGGTCATCCGGAGTTTGACGGATGGCGCTGGGTTAGTTTCTGGTACCCCGTGCGGCAGGTGGTGTCATTTAAGCGCGATGTCTATCGGCGTGTGATGAAAGAATTTGTCAGTCACGCGATGCCTTTTTCCAGCGGCGGACGCTCATCACGTCATAACCGTGCTAATAAACGAAGACGCTAAGTTATGCTGATAACACTGCAGCGAATCGTAGAAACCGTCAATAAGTCGCCAGACTTTAAGCTGGCGCTGCATGCGATGGTGGGTCAGGTTCGGGAAGCTTTGGGTACCGATAGCTGCAGCGTATTTATTGCCGATGACGATACCCACCAGTTTGTCATGATCGCCAGCGATGGACTGAGCGCCGCGCCGGGTGAACAAGTCAGAGTTGATTTTGGTGAAGGTATTATCTCGTTGGCGGCACAGCGAGAAGAACCGCTAAACATTGCTGACGCCAGTCAGCACCCAGCCAACAAGAAACTGACAGAAACTAACGAATCTGAGTACCGTGGTTTATTAGCGGCACCGATTATTCACCGGCGTAAAGTGCTGGGAATTATCGTGGTTCATCAAAGTCAGGCTCGAAGTTTTACCCGCGAAGAAGAAGCCTTTGTGGTGACATTGGCTGCTCAGCTGGCAGTGGTTATTGCGCACGCTAGCTCTAAAGGTCTCCTGGCCAACGAAAACTCCCCCTGGATTCACAGTTTGCAAGCACTACCCGGTTCTCCGGGAGTGGCCATTGGTGATGCGTATGTCGCACGACCGGAGGTCACGCTTAAAGATGTATCACCACAGCGCACAGAAAAGCCACAGCATGAAGTGCGTAAGTTTCGGCAGGCCGTTGCGCGGACTCGCGCCGACTTAAAGCATTTATCCGAACGGATGTTGGGACAAGTACCGGATGACACTCTGGCGATATTCGATGTTTATCAGGGAATGCTGGACGCTGCCAGCCTTGGTAATGCCGTTGAGTCGATGATTAATGATGGTTGGCGGGCGCAAACCGCACTTAAGCATGTGGTTGAACAGTTTATTGATCAGTTTGAAGCGCTGGACGATTCATATTTGCGGGAACGCGCCACTGATGTCCGTGATATTGGTCAGCGAGTGCTGCTGCACCTGCAAAAAAGACAGCGTAAAGCTCGGCAGTTTCCCGACGATGGTATTTTAATAGCCGATGAAGTGACGGCTTCGATGTTGGCCGAGTTACCTCAGGAAAAGATAGCCGGCATTATTTCGCTGCGCGGCTCGAGCAACTCCCATGCAGCCATTATGGCCCGAAGTATGGGTATACCTGCGGTACTGGGTGTGGATGACATTGAACTGCACTTTTTTGCGGAAAAGCAGCTGATCGTTGATGGCTACACCGGAGAAATATACATAAATCCTCCGCCCCAGGTCAGAGAGCAATACCAACACCTGGCTGAAGAGGAAGAAGAACTTAAGCAAGTTGTTTCCCAACATGCGCACTTGCCCGCTGAAACTCAGGATAGGCAGCGTGTGAGCTTACACCTGAACCTTGGGCTCGATCTGAAACAGGCCTATTTACAAGGACTGAACATAGACGGCATTGGTCTGTATCGCTCTGAAATACCTTTTATGATGCGCGATCAGTTGCCAACCGAAGATGAGCAGGTTGAGATGTACACCGAAGTACTGGAGCAGTTTCCGGATAAGCCGGTAGTGATGCGTACGCTCGATGTTGGCGGTGACAAGCCCCTACCGTATTTATCGTTGCAAGAAGATAATCCTTT
The DNA here is from genome assembly GCA_051746345.1 of Pseudomonadota bacterium. GTDB lineage: Bacteria > Pseudomonadota > Gammaproteobacteria > Enterobacterales > Alteromonadaceae > Idiomarina. The sequence continues at coordinate 45,213 of JBNJEZ010000004.1, read as the reverse complement.
TCTAGGCTGGCGCGGCATTCGGCTGACCTTGGATCATCCTGAAATATTTTTGGTGCAAGTACGAGCCATGCTTCGCGCCAGTATTGGTCGCAGTAATTTACGTATTTTGTTGCCGATGGTGACCAGTGTTAGCGAAGTCGAAGAAGCGTCGCGACTGATTAAACAAGCCTACTTTGAGGTCGCCGAAGAACAAGGCTGTGCCGTAGGCATTAATTTAGTGCAGCCGCAGCTGGGCGTGATGATAGAAGTCCCGGCGATTATTTATCAGTTGCCTGCATTGGCCAGTAAAGTCGACTTTTTCTCGGTCGGCTCTAATGATTTGACGCAATATTTGTTAGCCGTTGACCGCAATAACCGGCGTGTGGCGAATTTGTATGACGCCTACCATCCGGCAGTCTTGGCCAGTCTCGATGAAATTGCCCGGCGCTGTGAAGAGTTAGGCAAGCCGGTCAGCGTATGCGGTGAGTTGGCGGGCGACCCGGGGGGCGCTTTGCTACTGGTGGCAATGGGTTATCGTCAGCTGAGTATGAACAGCTACAACATCGACCGAGTGCGCTGGATCTTACGAAACGTGCGCTCGAGCACTTTGCAGGTTATGTTGGCCAAAGCGTTGCAAGCTCGACATCCCGACCAGATCCGGAAAATGATTTCGAATAAAATGGAAAGTATGGGGCTTGGTGGCTTTGTAAGGGCAGGTAAATAATATGGAACTTGGCCTTTGGCTCTGGTACCTGGGCGGCGGCGCTCTGGCAGGACTACTCGCTGGATTGCTTGGCATCGGCGGCGGTCTGGTCGTGGTTCCGCTACTGATATACTTGTTGCCAATTGTAGGAGTCAGTCCAGAGCTGGTGGTCCCCAGCGCCATCGCAACCAGCTTAGCGACGATTTGTATGACCACCGCATCGGCAGCATTAACACATGCTCGTACCGGACTGTTAGATAACTTCTGGTTAATTAGGGTACTGCCGGGATTGGCCGTTGGTGCTGTGTTCGGTGCTTATCTGGTCACGGTCGTCAACCCAGACTGGCTGAAGATGATTTTTGCAGTGGTGCTAGTGGTCTTATCGGTCCGTATGCTGGTGCCGGTTCCGGAGGGTGAGCCAAAAACAACGGTGTCAAAACGGCTGCTGGCTGTAGGAGCGACCGCGATCGGCACCTTGTCAGGATTAGTGGGTATTGGTGGTGGTGCGCTTACCGTGCCATTTTTACAACGTGTCAGGCTACCAGTGCATCAGGCGATAGCGATCTCATCGCTGGGCAGTTTTGTTATTGGCTGCAGTTCGGTAGTCATGTTTATTGTCAGCGGCTGGGTGTCTAATGCCAGCGACGATGCCTTAGGATTGATCAATGTCCAGGCCTGGATTGCTTTATCAATGGCGTCGGTACTACTGGCCCCGGTCGGTGCAAAATTGGCGCATCGGTTGCCGATAAAATTATTACGTCGCTTCTTTGCCGCTTTTTTAGTGGTGGTCGCTATCAACTTATTAATGAAGTAGGAGAGAACAGTGCCCCCAACGGATTTTTGGCAGTTTCCAGCAATAGACCCGATTATTATCAGTTTTGGCCCACTTGCTATCCGTTGGTATGGGCTCGCCTATTTGGCCGGCTTCGCGTTTGCTTATTGGTGGGGCAACCGTCAAGCGGAGCGCAGTCAGCACTGGGATAAACAGCAATTTTCGGACTTACTGTTTTGGTGTTTTTTAGGGGTCATTATTGGTGGTCGCTTTGGTTACGTGCTGTTCTATCAGTTTGACCGCTTTATTCAGGATCCTCTTTATTTGTTCATGATCACCGAAGGCGGTATGTCATTCCATGGCGGCCTGCTCGGTGTTATTGGTGCAATGTATCTTTATGCCCGCTTCAAACAGCGAAGCTTTCTGCAAGTCAGCGACTTTGTCGCACCGTTGGTACCGATGGGGTTATTTTTCGGCCGTATTGGTAACTTTATCAATGGCGAACTTTGGGGGCGCGCAACGGACGTTCCCTGGGCAATCGTGTTCCCGAGTGGTGGCCCTGTTCCGCGTCACCCGTCACAACTGTACGAAGCCATACTCGAGGGTTTGTTGCTGTTTGGCTTATTGTGGTGGTACCAGAAAAAGCCGCGCGGGGTCGGTGCGGTCAGTGGTTTATTCTTACTTGGCTACGGCGTAGCACGTTTCGTGGTTGAGTTTTTCCGCGAGCCCGATGCCCATCTCGGACTATTATCATTGGGCATGTCCATGGGTCAGTGGTTGACCATACCAATGATTATTTTGGGCATTGCATTAATTGTTAATGCGGGCAAAAAAAAGCAGGCTGAGCAGTTATGATCAATCGTCCTGAAAACCAATATCTAGAACTTTGCCAACGAATTGTTGAGCAAGGCACATGGGTTAAGAATGAACGTACGGGGATTAATTGCTTAACGGTCATTAATGCTGACTTGGAATACGATGTTGGCAATAACGAATTTCCCTTAATAACCACCCGTAAAAGCTTTTATAAAGCCGCGATAGCTGAGCTATTAGGCTACTTAAGAGGTTACGACAGTGCCGCTCAGTTTCGCGAGATAGGCTGTAATACCTGGAATGCCAATGCTAACGAGAACCAGGCCTGGTTGAATAACCCTCACCGTAAAGGCGAGGATGATATGGGACGAGTCTACGGGGTTCAGGGGCGTTCTTGGCAAAAGCCCGATGGTAGTCAGTTAGACCAGCTGCAAAAAGTGATCGATAACTTAACCCGAGGAATTGATGATCGTGGCGAAATTATCAGTTTTTATAACCCTGGCGAATTTGAGTTAGGGTGTTTGCGTCCCTGTATGCACACGCACACTTTTTCGTTATTAGGCGATACCCTCCATTTAACCTCGTACCAGCGCAGTTGCGATGTGCCGCTAGGCCTTAATTTTAATCAAATACAGTGCTTCGTGTTGCTGGCGCTGGTCGCGCAAATTACTGGCCATAAGCCGGGCATGGCGTACCATAAAATTGTTAACGCCCATATTTATGAAAATCAGTTGCCGCAGATGCGCGACGTGCAGCTTAAGCGGCAGCCATACGCGGCGCCAAAGTTAACGATTAATCCAGCGATAAAATCGTTACAGGACATCGAAACCTGGGTCAGCCGCGATGATTTTTCAGTCAGCGATTACCAGTCCCATCCTCCGATTAAGTACCCGTTTGCGGTATAGAGACAGTTATGACATTGCGAGTCACTATTTGCGACGACTCAGGGATGGCGCGCAAGCAATTACTAAGAACCCTGCCTAAGGATTGGGACGCTCAGGTATACCAGGCTGAGCATGGGCAGCAGGCATTAGAAGGGGTCAAGGCGGGCAATGCCGACGTGTTGTTTCTGGATCTAAATATGCCGGTGATGGATGGTTATCAAACATTAGAAGCGATTCAGCAGCAGCAACTTCAGTGTCTGGTTATTGTCGTGTCCGGCGATATTCAACCTCAAGCTTATACGCGCGTTACCCAGTTGGGCGCTATGGCGTTCGTGAAAAAGCCGATGAGTGGCGACGAACTGCGCCAGTTGTTACAGCAATTCGGCCTGTACCAGCCAGCTTCCGGTCATTTGCAACTGGTGGACGAGCAGCAAGACGAGCCGGAGAACCCGCTGGATGTTTATCGCGAAGTTAGTAACGTGGCGATGGGTCAAGCCGGCGACCACTTGGCACGGGTCTTAGATACTTTTATTGAATTGCCGGTGCCGAATGTCAATTTTATTGCTCCATCGGAATTGCACATGGCGCTGCAAACTATAGACAATACCGAACGGGTATCAGCTATTAGTCAGGGCTTTGCAGGTAGTGGTATTCTGGGTGAAGCATTGACCTTATTTAGTGACACCTCGATCGACGATGTCTGCCAGCTATTAGGCGGTCAGCTAAGTGGCTCCGTCCGACAGCAACGGATCGAAGCACTAATGGATATTGCTTCTATTATCTCTTCGGCGTGTCTGAATGGTTTAGGGCAACAGCTGCATGTAGATTTTACCGCCTCACAGCCGGTGTTGTTAGGTGAACATAAAGCCGTTAGCGAACTATTGAAGGAGTCGGAACAGCGCTGGCAAAATATTCTGGCCATCGAAATTGGTTATCAGCTGCAGCAACATCAGGTGGGTTTTGACTTACTGCTGCTGTTCCCGGCTGACGCTGTGAAGGTGCTCGATCAGCAATTAGCACATTGGCTGGCGGGGCAGGAGGACTAACATGACCGAGATGGATGAACTGCACGCAAAAATGAGTATCCTCGGCGCGATTGATGTCGGCATTGTAGTGCTCGATAGGGACTACCGCATTAATATGTGGAATGAATTTATGCAAAACCACAGCGGCCTCCGGCCCAGTCAGGTGCGCGATAAAAATCTCTTTAAAATGTGTCCTGAAGTCGATCAGGCATGGCTGGAGCGGAAAGTAGAGCGAGTCTGGGAGCTCGACGCTCGTGTATTTATTACCTGGGAGCAACGACCTTATGTGTTCCGGTTTCGCAACAGTCGCCCTGTCAGCGGTTACAGCGAATGGATGTATCAAAATCTGACAGTTATCCCGTTGCATAACACCCGTGGCGAGGTCTACCAAGTATGTTTAATTCTTTATGATGTAAGTGAGCAGGTTCGTGAGCGATAAAACAGCAGAAGCTTTTGGTGGTACTGAACGTGTTTACGGCAAGACCGCATTAACGGCCTTTAACCAAACCCACATTGTGGTCGCCGGATTAGGCGGCGTTGGCTCATGGGCAGTTGAGGCATTGGCGCGTAGCGGAGTCGGAAAGCTTACTCTCATTGATCTGGACGATATCTGTGTTAGCAATATAAACCGCCAGTTGCCAGCTACCTTCGATACGGTGGGGGAGTTAAAAACCGAAGTGTTAGCTGAACGTGTTAAAGCGATCAACCCTCAATGCCAGGTAACGGTGATTGATGATTTTTTATTAGCGGATAATTTTGATCAATACCTTACCGGCGCGGATGCCGTGCTCGATGCCATTGATAGTGTCAAAACCAAGGCGGCGCTAGTAGCCTGGTGTAAGCGCCGCAAAATACGAGTGGTGGTTTGCGGCGGCGCCGGCGGGCAAATCGATCCGACCCAAATTCGTGTCTCCGACCTGGCCAAAGCCAAACAAGATCCGCTGTTAGCCAAGGTGCGTTCAGACTTGCGCCGTAATTACGGTTTTTCTAAAAACCCCAAGCGCAAATGGGGCGTCGATTGCATATATTCCGAGGAGCAACTGCGCTATCCCATCGTCAGTGGCGAGCAAGCCGGAGAAGTTACTCTGCAAAAGCCCGGCAGCGGCAGCGCGCCCATGAACTGCTCCAGCGGCTTCGGCGCCGCCATGACCGTCACCTGCAGCTTCGCCATGCACGCCGTCGCGGTTATCTTACGCCGGTTGTGATACCCGATAAAAATCAGCATCGCGGACGCGAATCGCGGCATTCCAATACGGCCGCCGAGGAACACGAATGGCTCCGCCCCATCGGCAAGCCGATGGCTACCCACGATCTGAATTTACATCAAGGAAGTCCCGTACATCCCCCAATCGGCGAGCCGATGGTTACCCACGATATGAACGATATCCAGGATGGCTGGGGATGCGGCTTTTTGAACCAAGATCGGTGTTAAAATCTCGATGCCAACGGCTACCAAGAAACCCCTTCATATCGTAGGTAGCCTTCGGCTCGCCGAAGGGGCAGGAGGTCATCGGCAACCCAGATGGTCGGATCCATCGCACCTCCACCAGCCATCTGCGATTCCTAAGAATCCCGTTTTTGAACAGCCATCGGTTTGAAATGCACGGACGCCCCCGGCTACCGGAAAACCCCTTCATATCGTCGGTAGCCTTCGGCTCGCCGAAGGGGCAGGAGGTCATCGGCAACTCCGATGGTCGGATCCATCGCACCTCCACCAGCCATCTGCGATTCCTCAGAATCCCGTTTTTGAACAGCCATCGGTTTGAAATGCACGGACGCCCCCGGCTACCGGGAAACACCTTCATATCGTAGGTAGCTTCGGCTCGCCGAAGGGGCAGGAGGTCATCGGCAACCCCGATGGTCGGATCCGACGCACCTTTATCCGACATCCTCGGTGCGGATAAAAAACCTCCATCCGGCCACCCCGTCAATCAAACCCGCCGCGAAAGCTCGCGGGCTACCTGAGTGAGGCCGTTTGTGCGTGAGGGGGTTAGGTGGCCTTCTAGGCCTTCTTCGTGAAATAAAGCATCGATGTCAAATTGTTGGACAGCTTGCCGGGCTTGACCGTCTAAGCGTTGTTGAATCAACGCCAACAGACCTTTAATAATGCGCGATCCACTATCAAACCGAATCACCACCGCATCCGGATCAGAATTGTCCACGTATAACCAGACCTTAGCTTCGCAACCGCTGACCAGGTGCTCGTCATCCCTAGCGGAGTCCGGGTATGGAGAGAGCTCACGTGATAGTTTTACCAAGCGGCGGTATTGCTGTTCCCAGTTCAAAACGTAAACTCTCCCTTACATTCGATAAACTAAATTGTCGCATAACTTGTGAGATCGATGCTAGTTAAGGATAATAACGACTATCTAACAGCAAATCACAAGAGTAACTTTTACAAAAGTTCCAACAAAAGGAAGTTAACATGAAGATACTTGTCGCGGTGAAGCGCGTTATTGACTACAACGTCAAGGTACGCGTTAAGCCAGATCAGTCAGATGTCGATTTGGCCAATGTCAAAATGGCCCTTAATCCGTTTTGTGAAATCGCGGTAGAAGAAGCGGTACGGCTAAAGGAAGCTGGTACAGCGGATGAGGTTGTAGTGGTATCAATTGGACCTAAAGCAGTTCAGGAACAACTGCGTACTGCGTTGGCGTTAGGCGCTGACCGCGCTATTCAGGTCGAAACCGATGATATGCCGGACTCTCTCTCAGTGGCAAAAATTCTAGAAGGTGTGGTTGAGAAAGAAGGCCCGGATATGGTGATACTGGGCAAACAATCTATCGACTCTGATAACAACCAAACTGGCCAAATGCTGGGTGCATTAACTGGCATGCCGCAGGGTACTTTTGCGTCAAAACTAGAAGTGGGCGATGGCTTTATTAACGTTACGCGTGAAGTTGATGGTGGTCTGCAAACGGTTAAACTTAACCTGCCCGCCATCGTTACTACCGACTTGCGTCTTAATGAGCCACGCTACGCCTCGTTACCAAACATTATGAAGGCAAAGCGTAAGCCACTGGAAACTATCAGCACTGACGATCTCGGTGTCGAAGTTAAGCGCAGCGTTAAGTTACTAAAAGTTGAAACACCGGCAGAACGCAGTGCAGGTGTGAAAGTGGCTGACGTCGATGAACTTGTCGAAAAATTGAAAAACGAGGCCAAAGTACTATGAGCATTTTAGTAGTTGCAGAACACGACAATAACGCCGTTGATCCGGCAACGCTTAAGACCTTGGCGGCAGCACAGAAAATCGGTGGTGATATTCACGTTTTGGTCGCCGGTATGGGTTGTTCAACGGTTGCAGAAAATGTGGCCAAAGCAAACGGTGTCAGCAAAGTATTATTAGCTGACAATGCTGTGTATGAGCATCAGTTGGCCGAAAATGTTGGTGCTTTGGTTGCAGAGTTGGGTAAAGATTATAGCCATGTGCTAGCGCCGGCTACCACAACCGGTAAAAACTTTATGCCGCGCGTAGCCGCTCTGTTAGATGTGGCCCAGGTGTCAGATATTATCTCGGTTGAAAGTGACGATACCTTTAAGCGTCCGATTTACGCAGGCAATGCCATTGCAACGGTGCAGTCAGAAGATGCGATCAAAGTCATCACAGTGCGTGCGACCGCATTCGATGCTGTGGCAGCCGAGGGTGGCAGTGGTGATGTCGAAAGCATTGATAATGTGATTGATAACGATAAGTCTGAGTTTGTTAGCGAACAGCTGGCGGAATCCGAGCGGCCTGACCTTACCTCGGCTGAAACCGTGATTTCTGGTGGGCGCGGCATGCAAAACGGCGAAAACTTCAAACTGCTTGAAGATATCGCGGATAAGCTGGGTGCTGCGGTTGGCGCATCGCGAGCTGCGGTTGATGCAGGCTTTGTGCCGAACGACATGCAAGTTGGACAAACCGGTAAAATTGTTGCTCCGCAGCTTTATATTGCTGTCGGTATCAGCGGTGCTATCCAACATTTAGCCGGCATGAAGGACTCTAAAATCATCGTTGCTATCAACAAAGACGAAGAAGCACCTATCTTTCAGGTTGCCGACTATGGCTTAGTCGCTGATTTATTTGAAGTGCTGCCAGAATTAGAGCAAAAGCTGTAATCGCACTTCTCTTGCCTGTTAAGACGCTGCCTGTATCAAAACTCGGATAAAAGGCAGCGTCATTTTCCTCACTTTTCGCGCCGATACACTTGCATATTTTTAACTCATCGGACATGATTCAGTCATAACCGCCGTAAAAGTTAAAAATAGTAGGTGGCTCACAATGAAAAGAAGAACAACTATGCTAAAAAAATTACCTCTAGCGTCGGCCATTGCGCTGGCTGTTACATTGCCAACTCAGGCAGCAGACTTTGAAGTCGGTGACTTCGATATTAAATTCGATTCAATCTTGTCCTATGGTGCCGCCTGGCGCATGGAAGATCCTTCAATGCACTTGATTCATCCGGGTAACCGCGATGGTGGAACGGCAGGTTCTAGTATCGGTGACGACGGCAACCTGAACTTCGACAAAGGGGATCTGGTTAGCTCGGTATTTAAGGGTGTCCACGACTTGAGCATTGACGGTGGCGATTACGGTGCCTTTATCCGCTTTAACTACTGGTACGACTATGTAGTTTCAGAAGAAGAAATGGCACACGGTCATCCGGGTAATAATTATGTCCCGAATACCACGTTAAACGACGAGATTTTTGATGACTACTCGCAGGCAAGCGGCGCTGAACTATTAGACGCCTTTGTCTGGGCAAACTTCGATATGGGTGACATCCCAACCAATTTGCGAGTCGGTCGCCAAGTGTTGAGCTGGGGTGAAAGCACCTTCGTTTTTAACGGCATCAATGACATTAACCCGCTTGATGTGAACGCGGCACGACGTCCGGGCGCTGAAATTAAAGAAGCTTTGTTGCCGGTTGGTATGGTTAGCGTGAATATGGGCTTAACCGACGACATTAATATGGAAGCTTTTTATCAGTACGAATGGGACAACACCAAACTCGATGGTTGTGGTACCTATTTCTCAAGTGTTGATATCATCGGCGGTCCAGGCTGTGGCAAAGTAACACTGAACCCGCAACTAGTGCCGGGAGATCCTGATAGCTACCTGAGTGACCGTGAGTCAGTAATGGCGGGTGCCTATATTGGCAGTAACCCGATGTTAGAAGCTTCCGACAGTGGCCAGTGGGGCGTTAACTTCCGTTATTACTCGCTGGATCTGGGTACTGAGTTCGGTTTTTACTTCTTAAACCTGCACAACAATACACCTATTATTTCGGCGTATAACTGGACCGTTGATCCAGAGCAGTACATGTCAGACGAAGACCGGATGAACCCAAATTATACCTACGCGACACCTGGCGGCTATCCGAACGACGGTCCGCGTTTGGTTATTGAATATCCCGAAGATACCGAAGTCTATGGCGCAAGCTTTAGTACCAACCTAGGGTTGTGGTCTGTTTCGGGTGAGTACAGCTATCGTAAAGATACGCCAGTACAGATCAATACCACTGAAATTTTGACAGCAGGCCTGCGTCCTAACGTACCAAGCACTTTTGGTGACCGTGTCCAGAGTACCGAGCTGGGTGGCTTAGCGAATGGTTACGACCGCTTAGACGTCAGTCAGGCGCAAGCCAGTTTCGTGCGCTTCCTGGATCGTTTCTGGGGCTCTGACCGTATGACCTTTGTCGGTGAATTGGCAATGAATCAGGTGCATGACATGCCAGGGCTGGAAGAGCAACGTTATGGGCGTTTACCTTTGTTTGGTAAGTGTTTGCTGCCTTCTGAAGTGGGTCCAGCGGCAGCCGGCAACTGCGAAGGCTTCGTTACTGAAAACTCATGGGGTTATCGTACTCGCTTCCAATTTGAGTATAGCAACGTATGGCAAGGCTGGAGTCTGACCCCAGTGGTCCAATTCAATCACGATGTTGACGGTTATTCACCGAACAGCAACTTTATTGAAGACCGTAAGTCGTTAGGTCTTAACCTAACGGCAAACTACCTGTCGACTTATAAAGTGAGTTTAGGTTATACGCAATTTGATGGCGGCGATTACGACGCAACAACGGACCGCGACTTCGCGTCTGTCAGCTTCTCGTACGCGTTCTAATTTTTGCTGTAGTAAGTAATACAAAAAGGCCACGCTAAAACGTGGCCTTTTTTGAATCTAAATCGCGAAATATTCCGTAATTAAAAGCTCTACACCTTTATGGAATAATCAAATGTTTGGTTTATTTAAAAAAAATCCCACCAAAAAACTCAGAAAAGAGCTGCAAAGTTTGCAGGAAAAGTCGATGAACCTGCAACGCAACGGTGATATTCGGGGTAGCTCTATGATCAGTCAGGAAGCCGATGAGCTGTGGCAAAAAATACAGCAGATAGAAGCATCACAGAACAACAAGTAATGGCTGCCTACCAGTAATCGATATCGCTTGTGGTTCTACCGAAATTTTGTGTTAATCCCTTGCTAAAAAGCAGCTAGAAGGCTACAACTGATGCAATGTTTAACCAAGGTTTTGGCTCCATTGTCATAAAAGGGCATAGCATGAAATATACTTTATCAATGTTGGCGGGAGTTCTGCTGTCTGCATCGGCGTCAGCGGATGACAATCAACAGCACTTGCAGCTCGAAGATGTGTTTACGCTTGAGTATGCGTCCTCGCCGACCATTCATCCAAGTGGCGACTGGAGTGTGTTCGTTCGCCAGTCGATGGATATTAATAATGACCGTAAAGTGGGTCGTTTATGGACAATTTTACCCGATGGCGACATTCGGCCGTTAACCGGTGATAAAGCCAATGAAAGCCAGCCGGTCTGGTCTCCCGATGGCAAACGCCTGGCCTTTGTTTCGACAGTCACCGGCAGCCCGCAAATTCATATTTACTGGGCAGATAGTGGCGAACACGCAGCTATCACCGATTTAACACAATCACCATCAAGCTTGTCCTGGTCGCCGGACGGTCAGCAGCTAGCGTTTTCTATGTTCACTCCTGAAGCCAAACCTGCTCCTGTATCGCTGCCTGGCAAGCCAGAGGGCGCTAACTGGACAGAATCACCTAAGTATATCGATAAAGATAACTATCGCTATGATGGTGGTGGTTATGCCCGCGATGGCTTCCAGCACATATACGTAGTGCCGACTAAGGGTGGAACACCACGCCAGCTAACGGAAGGGGACTATAACCACGGTGGCGAACTAGACTGGAGCGCTGATGGTAAATCTATTTTGTTCTCGGCTAACCGCCGTGAAGACGCATTCCGTCAACCAACCAACAGTGAGTTGTATCAGGTATCTGTGAACAACGGTGAAATTAAGCAAGTCACCGAACGCAAGGGGCCCGATCGTTCACCCGCAGTATCTCCTGATGGCGAGTATATTGCTTACCTGGGCAATGATGACAACGGTAAAAGCTTTCAGGTAACCCGGCTTTATGTGATGGCCGCCGATGGTTCCGAGAGTAAGCTACTGACTGCTGATTTGGACCGTAGCGTTACCGGTTTTGAGTGGGATAGCGACAGTGATGGCATCTATTTTAGCTATGACGACCATGGGCTTGGTTATTTGGCGCGTACCGACTTAGATGGCGACATGGAAAACCTGACCGACCGGGTGGGGGGCTTATCCTATAGTCGTCCTTACGGTGGTGGTGACTTTTCAGTGGCCGATAATGATCGAATCCTCTATACCTTATCGAACCCACTGCGCCCTGCCGAGTTAAGTATCTGGGACGGCGGTGATACACATCAGGTAACACAGTTGAATGAGGATGCCCTTGGCCATAAGCAACTGGCTAAGGTCGAGGAGATTAACTATAAATCGAGCGTCGATGGGCTGGATTTACAAGGCTGGGTTGCTTACCCACCGAATTTTGATCCGAGCAAAGAATATCCTTTGATGCTTGAAATCCATGGCGGGCCGCATACCAATTATGGCCCTCGGTTTGCCGCGGAAGTGCAGCTGTTCGCCGCTGCTGGCTATGTGGTGTTGTATACAAACCCACGAGGTAGCACTAGTTATGGCGACGAATTTGCTAATGAAATTAGCCAAAATTACCCAAGCCATGATTACGACGATCTGATGGACGGTGTCGATGCGGTTATTGATAAAGGCTTTATCGATGAAGACCAACTGTTTGTTACCGGCGGTAGTGGCGGCGGCGTATTAACCGCCTGGATTGTCGGTCATACCGATCGCTTTAAAGCGGCTGTGGTCGCGAAGCCGGTGATTAACTGGTACAGCTTTGTGTTAACCGCGGACATGTACAACTACTTTTATCAGTATTGGTTCCCGGGTCTGCCATGGGAAAACATGGAACATTACATGAAGTACTCGCCGATCAGTTACGTCGGTAATGTAACGACGCCAACCATGTTATTAACGGGTGAGAATGACTACCGTACGCCAATGTCTGAGACTGAACAGTACTATCAGGCACTAAAACTTGCGGGGGTTGAAACATCAATGGTGCGTATTCAGGATTCTGGCCATGGTATTTATGCGCGACCAAGTAACCTGATGAACAAGGTCGCTTATATTTTACATTGGTTTGATAAATATAAAGACGAATAGCTTGTTGTTCGCAAAAAAAGCCCAGCCTGTTCAGACTGGGCTTTTTTTATAAGTTGTAGCCGAACAAGTAAAAATCACTGTCGTAGTAATTCCTCAACCCTTCTTTATTAGCCGGGTTTAAATCCAGTGATTGTTGGCTGGCCGTTTGGTTAACTTCTTGCAACGGGTTAGCCACCCCCAGTTGCCGGCAAACAGAGTTATAATCCTGCGATAACGACTCGAACTTACCGACAAAATCGACCGCAATCTGTTTGTCTTTAGCGCTCCCGGTATAGTTTAAAAACCGGTACTGTGGCACAAAGTGAGGGCTCTTGAACTGATCTGGCTGCTTTAAAAATGCTTCGCAGAACTCATTCACATCCGCAAACGACTGCAGTTTTTGATGCATCTTCTCATCGGACAAAAAAGGGCTGCCACTTTTTAAAAAACGAAAGCTCGACTGAAAGCGGGTAAATGGGTCACGCACAAAAGTAAATTTAAAAAGCGATTGGACGGTTTTGCGGTCAGCAAAATAGTAGTCACAGACTTTTTTGTGGCCAACTTGGTGACCAAATAACGACAGACAAACTGAACTACCTGCAGCTTTCGGTATATGTACAAACAATGCTTTGCGGTGCAAAAAACTGGCATGCAACCGCTGCGCTCTGAGTTTGCGTGGAAGTTTTTGGGCAACCAGTTTATTAAAAATATAAGCCATAATTAAATCTTTAGTTGGTATCGAATCATTTCTTTCAGCTTTATTCCCGGCCGTTTTTTAACCGTCTTGCGGCTAGCAAGCTTTTGAATTTCGCTGGGCGAATCGGCGTTCTCAATCGGGTAGGGTACAAGGCCAAAGACCTTGATGCCAAGTTCATGCTGCCATTGCAGATCCACATCAACCGGCCGAAAAAAGGGCGGTCGAATCGCCAGTAAGCGTTCTGCACCTTTACGGCTGACAATCTGGGCGACGGTACCGGTGGGTGATTTTTTGGTATATTCGACCAGCTCAACCGGCTGGTTGTCCTTGCTTAAGCGCTGCAGTGATTTATAGGCTCGTTGCTTAAACGGCGCCGCCAATTTCAAGTAATCCCAGTCGAGCTTAATAGTTGGCACACTAGCAATTACCTGGGACAAATTGTCTTTTACCAGCAAATCGTCTTCCAGAATAACAGCGTAATCTAAACCCTCATCAACAATCTTCTGCCAGCACTTAACGTGGCTTAAATAGCAGCCGATTTCGCCGATCGTTAAGTCGTAAGGAAATCGGCGCTTAGCCGTCTGGGCATTAAAAGCGTCATCAATGGTCTGTTGGTCTAATTGCTTGCCGTCAACAGCCGGAACGCGTTCGAACCCAATGCCTGCCTGCTGTAATTGTTCAGCTGCCTTTTTTAAGCGATCCTGCGAGCGGTCTAAATTAATTAAAAAGGTTTTGTACTTCATTTATCAAACTCATGATTTATCGTACGATTTGGTAGTAATGCATAAAACCAGTATAACGGTTATCGCGGTCTAAAACCTAGAAGGAATAAAGAATATGACTTGGAAGCCCTTGCTGCATGAAGAAAAACAAAAAAGTTACTTTGTTGAGTTGCTGCAGCGTGTTGAAGAGTCGCGGCAACAGGTAACGGTGTATCCAGCGCCTGAGGATGTGTTTAATGCATTAAAGCTGGTCGACCCGGAGCAGGTAAAAGTCGTAATTCTGGGTCAGGATCCTTACCACGGCCCCGGGCAGGCCCATGGGCTTAGTTTTTCGGTCAAGCCGGGTGTTAAGCTGCCGCCGTCGCTACGCAATATTTTAAAAGCTATTCAGATTGATTACCCGGATAGCCAGCCTCCGCAAAACGGTGATTTGACGCGTTGGGCAGAGCAAGGTGTTTTGTTACTGAATACGGTACTGACGGTGGAGCAGAGCAAAGCGCATAGCCACGCAAAATGGGGCTGGGAGACCTTTACGGATACGGTGATTCAAAAGCTAGCTGATAAGCATCAACATATCGTATTTATGTTGTGGGGAGCGCACGCCCAGAAGAAAGCGGGGCTGATTGATGGCTCTAAACATTGCATTCTAAAAACGGTACACCCCTCGCCGCTATCCGCCCACCGCGGTTTTTTCGATGCACACCACTTCCGCAAAGCCAATGACTATCTGCAAAGCGCAGGGCGGCAACCGATTCATTGGGGCGCTTAATGGTATTGGGGATGCGGTTATAGGTTTTATTACCAATATCACGGTCGCCGATGGGGGGATCTTTTATGCGGATCACCGGTGACGGATAGAGGTTTTTTGTGCGAACCGAGGATGACGGGGAGAGGTGCGACGGATCCGACCATTGGGGTGGCCGATGACCTCCTGCCCCTTCGGCGAGCCGAAGGCTACCTGCGATATGAAGGGCTTCTCGGTAGCCTCGAGCATTCGTGCATTTCAAACCGATGGTTGTTCAATAATTAAAATCCCAGGGCCATCGCGAATATCGTTCAGATCGTGGGTAGCCATCGGCTTGCCGATGGGGCGGGGCCATTCGTTTTCCTCCGCGGCCGCATTGGAATGCCGCTATTCGTCGTCCGCGGTGTTCAATGGGAACGATATTATTGGCATCTCGGATGCCGAAAAGGGGCCGTTTTATCCGAATCGCGGATGACGGATGCAGGTGCGACGGATCCGGCCATCGGGGTAACCGATGACCTCCTGCCCCTTCGGCGAGCCGAAGGCTACCCAAGATCTGAAGGGGGTTTCCGGTAGCCTCGGGCATTCGTACATTTAAAACCAATGGCTGTTCAAAAAATAAAATCTCGGGTTATCGCGGAATAAATTCAGATCGTAGGTACCCATCGGCTTGCCGATTGCGGTAACAAAATTCTTTTAATCTCATCGCGGTTATGGTATTAAGTTGATTGTGAATTAATTGTTAATAGAAACATTTTTCTGACAATTGGTTCATGTGCGCTAAATTGATAATTATAAAAGCTGAGAGGCAAGTATGGATCATTCAGAAGAGCTTCAGAAAGTCAGTGAAAAGTCATCTAAGGGACGCGCAGCCAAGCGCAAGTGGCGTGAGATAGAACAAATTAAAGAAAAATACCAACTGCGGGAAGAACTCGCAGAAATCGATTATTCCTACGACCTGGATTTAGAAGAAATCGATCTGCAGTAAGTCGCGCTATTAAACGCTACTTATTTGTCACACACTAAACATTGAAACGCAGAGAGCACAGAGAGCGCAGAGAAAAACGTTAAATGGATACCCGTTTTTGGGTTTTGTTTACCTTTAACAACGTTTTCTCTGTGTCCTCTGTGCTCTCTGTGGTTTAGTGCTTAAAAACCGCTTGGTGACAAAAGCTACAGACGCATCAATGGCAGCATTTGCTTCAGAACTTTAGGTGCGCCAGCTGCTACGTTACCGGTTTGCACGTAATTATGGCCACCGTTAAAGTCGCAGATGATGCCTCCGGCTTCGCGAATTAATAATTCGCCGGCCAGCATATCCCACGGTTTTAATCCCATTTCGAAGAAACCATCATGGCGGCTAGCTGCAACATAGGCTAAGTCTAACGCAGCAGAGCCCGCACGGCGCATGTCCGCGCAATGTTCAAATAGGTTGTTAAACATTTGCTGGTATTCCGGCAACTTATGCTTGGCTTTAAATGGGAAGCCGGTCGACAGAATTGAGTCTTTTAATTCAACTTTCGGAGAAATCCGCAAACGGCGGCCATTTAATTGCGCACCGGCGCCGCGAGATGCGGTATATAATTCTTCACGAATAGGATCGTAGACGACGCCTTGCTGCACAGAACCTTTGTGTAACAACGCAATAGAAATACAAAAATGAGGAATACCGCGCAGGTAATTTGTGGTGCCATCCAGTGGGTCAATAACCCATTGGAAATCATTATCCGAGCCTGGCTGTTGACCACTCTCTTCCGCAATAATCCCATGGTCCGGGTAAGATTTACGGATAGTGCTAATGATCGCTTGTTCGGCTGCCTTGTCCATCTCTGATACCCAATCATTAGGGCCTTTCGAGACTGCGTCGATCGGTTCACCTTGATCAAACTGCTTGACTAGAATTTTGCCGGCTGCACGCGCTGCGCGCACCGCAATGTTTAACATCGGATGCATATTCAAATTACCTGTGCTGTCAAAGAACGATTTTTCGGTCGCGGATAATACCAGTAATGCGCTATCATGCACAACTTTTATTCAGTAGCTGACGGTCAACTAACAGACAAAATATCATGCTTGATACTATTAAAATTGTACTCGTAAATACCTCACACACCGGCAACATAGGCTCTGTAGCCAGAGCGATGAAGACCATGGGTTTAAAACAACTAACCCTGGTTGACCCAGTGCAGGCTCCAGACAGTCACGCCTCTGCGCTAGCGGCCGGAGCAACCGATATTCTGGCCAATGCCAATACTGTTGATACTTTGCAAGAAGCTATCAGCGACTGCCAGTTGGTGTTGGCAACCAGCGCTCGCAACAGGACCTTAGACTGGCCTGTGTTAGGTCCGCGCGAAGCTGCGGCAAAAGTATTGTCAGAGGCTCCTAAGCACAAAGTAGCGATCGTGTTCGGTCGTGAAAATAATGGCCTGACCAACGAAGAATTGCAACTTAGCCAGTATCATCTGCATATCCCGACCAACCCGGATTACAGTTCGCTGAACTTGGCGATGGCAGTGCAAACGGTGTGTTATGAACTGCGTCTGCAACACCTTGAAGCCGAAGCCAAACAATCCCGTTACCAGCAGCAACAGGATATTGCCGATTATCCAAGGGCTGAAGACTTGGAACGGTTTTATCAGCATTTGGAAGCCACGCTTTATAACACCGGCTTTATCGTTAAAAGCCACCCAGGGCAAGTGATGACCAAATTGCGGCGCTTGTACAATCGGGCTCGTCCGGAGGAAAGCGAGCTTAATATTTTGCGCGGAATTCTCGCTTCGATTGACAAGAAATGCTAATACTTGACTAATTTAGTCAGGAAAGTAAACTTGGCGAATACTCGAAGCCAAGAGGATTAGATCATGCGCCTGACATCAAAAGGCCGGTATGCAGTAACGGCTATGCTGGATGTAGCTATGTTTGCTAAAGATAGCCCAGTACCGCTGGCAGATATTTCAGAACGGCAGGGAATCTCACTTTCCTACCTTGAGCAACTATTTGCCCGCTTACGCAAACGCGGTTTAGTGCATAGCGTTCGGGGTCCTGGCGGTGGCTATCAACTGGGTAAAAACGCCAAAATAATTTCCGTGGGTGCGGTTATTGATGCCGTGGATGAGTCGATAGATGCGACTCGCTGTCAGGGTAAAGCCAATTGCCAGGGTGGAGAGCGCTGCCTGACCCATTCGCTATGGGAAGGCTTGAGCGACCGTATTGTCGAATTTTTAAATGGCATTACTTTGGCCGAACTGATGGAAAGCAAAGACGTCGCCTTTATGAACGAGCGTCAGACCCGTGATAAAATAGAACTTAACGTTATTTAGCACTATCGATTAAAAATAAAGGAGTCATTGCGCAGTGAAATTGCCAATTTATCTGGATTACGCGGCAACCACACCGGTCGACAAGCAGGTGGCCGATAAGATGATGCAATTTCTTACTAGCGATGGCGTGTTTGCTAATCCAGCCTCGCGCTCCCATCGTTATGGCTGGCAAGCCGAAGAAGCTGTCGATATAGCCCGCAACCAGGTCGCCGATCTGATCCACGCCGATGCGCGTGAGATTGTTTTTACCTCTGGCGCAACCGAATCTGACAACCTGGCGCTGAAAGGTGTCGCGCATTTTTTGAAAGAAAAAGGCAAACATTTGGTCACCGTCAAGAGCGAGCATAAAGCGGTCCTGGATCCAGCGACGCAATTGGTCAAAGAAGGGTATGAAGTTACCTATTTAGAAATTGGTGAAGATGGCCGCATCGATTTGGATGAGTTACGTTCGGCACTGCGGTCAGACACTGTTTTGGTGAGTGTTATGCACGTTAATAACGAGCTTGGCGTGCAACAGGATATCGAGAGCATAGGTCAAATATGCCGTGATAATGACACGCTATTTCACGTTGACGCGGCGCAAAGCGTGGGTAAGTTACCGCTTGATGTCAGCCGCCTACCGATCGATTTATTGTCGCTTTCGGCGCACAAAATGTATGGTCCTAAAGGGATTGGTGCGTTATATGTTCGGCGGCAGCCACGGGTACGCATTGAGGCACAAATTCATGGTGGTGGGCACGAGCGTGGAATGCGTTCCGGAACTCTTGCTACTCACCAGATCGTGGGGCTGGGCGAAGCCGCAGAAGTGGCTGCCAACAGAATGCAACAAGACATCGAGTACTTTGAGCAGCTACGAGCTAAGTTTTTACAACCACTATTAGCAACGGAAGGTATTGAGCTAAACGGCAGTGACCAGTATCGAGTCCCGCATATTGTTAACTTGCGTTTTGCCGGGGTTGAAGGCGAAGTACTATTAATGTCACTAAAAGATTTGGCTATCTCGTCCGGTTCAGCCTGCACATCTGCCAGCGTCGAGCCGTCACACGTGCTCAGAGCTCTTGGTATTAACGACCAGTTGGCTCACGCCTCGCTGCGTTTCAGTTTTGGTCGGCAAACCAGCGAAGCTGAAGTCACTCACGCCGTAGAACATATTGTGCAGGTTTACAATAAGCTTAAATCAGTCGCGTCTTAGACGCGACTATGAGCGTAAGCTACTTCAGCAAACTGGAAAAAGTTTTGCGGAACTTCGCCAGTTTCGGTGAGATAACCGCCTGACAGTAAGGGTTTTCAGGATTGCGGTTAAAATAGTTCTCGTGGTAATCCTCTGCTGGCCAAAACGTTTCTAATGGCGATACTTCAGTCACTATCGGATCAGCGAACGCATCGTCGTCTTCAAGCTCTTTTATCACTTGCTCCGCCTCACGCTTTTGCTCTTCGTCATGATAGAAAATCGAACTGCGGTATTGAGTACCAACATCATTGCCCTGACGATTCAGCTGCGTTGGGTCATGCAGTGTAAAGAAAATTTCCAAGATTTGGCGGTATGAAATCACCTCCGGATTGTAGGTCAGCTGAGCGACTTCCGCGTGCCCGGTGGTGCCGGTGCAGACCAGCTTGTAGGTTGGATTTTCGGTCTGTCCGCCGGTGTATCCTGACTGTACTTTTTCAATACCTTTAACTTGTAAAAAGGCTGATTCGATACACCAAAAACAACCGCCGCCTAATGTTGCCTGGGCCATGTTTACAACTCCTTACGTCAAATGGACGTCTATATGGCTATAAAATAAATTCATCCTAACTCAGAAAGCGGTTGGAAACAATCAATCGGTAGTCGATTTTTAAACAAATATCCCGTATAATTCGCGCGGAAAATTTAATCACAGGTTAAAACCTTTTTTGGAGTAAGAAAATGGCTTTAGAGCGCACTTTATCAATCATCAAGCCCGACGCAGTTGCTAAAAACTTAGTTGGCGCTATCTATACTCGTTTCGAAAGCGCGGGTCTTCGCATTGTTGCAGCTAAAATGATGCACCTGAGCAAAGAACAAGCAGAAGGTTTTTACGCAGAACACAAAGAGCGTCCTTTCTTTGGCGCGCTAGTTGAGTTTATGACGTCTGGCCCTATCGTTGTGCAAGTGTTGGAAGGTGAAGACGCGGTATTAAAAAATCGTGAAATCATGGGTGCGACTAACCCAGCCGAAGCACTGGCAGGAACGCTGCGCGCAGACTATGCTGAAACTATTGACGAAAACGCAGTCCACGGTTCCGATGCCGTTGAATCAGCAGCACGTGAAATTGCTTACTTCTTCAGCGACGAAGAAATCTGCCCACGTACACGCTAAAAGAGCGAAAGACGGTAAGTCGCGTCTTTGACGCGACTTTTGTTTTTTAAACACAGGATCTTTATGACCAATACCATCGACAAAAAAGTGAATCTTCTCAACCTAAACCGCGAGGGACTTAAAGAGTTTTTCAGCGACATCGGTGAGAAACCATTTCGTGCCGACCAGGTCATGAAATGGCTGTACCATTTTTGTGTCGACGACTTTGACGAAATGACTAATTTGAACAAGGCGTTGCGTCAAAAGTTGAAGCAGGTTGCGGAAATTAGAGCGCCTGAAATTAGAGAACAACAACAGTCTTCTGATGGCACTATTAAGTTTGTAATGACACTGTTTGACGGCCAAGACGTCGAGACAGTTTGGATCCCAGAGCGGGATCGCGCCACCTTATGTGTTTCATCGCAGGTAGGTTGTGCGTTGGAATGTACGTTTTGTTCGACCGGCGCGCAGGGCTTTAATCGTAATCTGAACGTGGCTGAAATTATTGGTCAGGTTTGGCGTGTTAATCAGCTACTTGGCGCTTACGGCAAAACAGGAATAAAACCGGTAACCAACGTGGTCATGATGGGCATGGGTGAACCTTTGCTCAACCTCAACAATGTGGTTCCGGCGATGCAGCTAATGCTGGATGATTACGGTTTTGGTCTGTCTAAACGACGGGTCACAGTCAGTACCTCGGGCGTAGTTCCTGCCCTGGATAAACTGCGTGAGCAAATCGACGTTATGTTAGCGATATCGCTACATGCACCGGACGATGAGCTACGTAATGAAATTGTACCGATTAATAAAAAGTACAATATTGAAGAATTTCTCGCGTCCAGTCGACGTTATGTTGAGCAGTCAAAAGCGCAACACAAAGTGACCATCGAGTACGTCATGTTGGATCATGTAAATGACTCGACCGATCAAGCGCATGCATTAGCGCGCACCTTAAAAGACACTCCCAGTAAAATTAATCTTATCCCCTTTAATCCGTTCCCTGGCTCTGGCTATGGTCGTTCGAGTAACTCGCGGATTGACCGTTTTGCAAAGGTTTTAATGGAATATGGCTTTACCGTCATGGTTCGAAAAACTCGCGGCGATGACATTGATGCTGCCTGCGGTCAGTTGGTTGGCGACGTTATCGACCGTACTAAGCGTATTCTAAAACGCCAGCAGGCTGCGCGGGGCGACGAAATAGGCGTGAAGAGCGCTTAATAGCTAATCTCGGTGCGCTAACACAGGTGCACTCTATTTGAACAAGGATTGTTTGAATGAAGAAGCTTTTAGTAGTGAGCCTGCTGGTGGCTGGCTGTGCCGGTGCCCCAAGTGCGCAACTGAGCGACGCCGGCGAAAGCCGGTTGCAACTGGCGGTCGAATATATGAAGCGGGATCAATTAGAGCGGGCACGTACTCATCTTGATAAGGCTTATAGCGATGCGCCGCGAGCTGAAAGCGTTATAATAGCGCTTGGGCAGTGGTATTTACGCAAAGAAAACGTCAAATCTGCGTTGCTACTTTACCAACAAGCGTTATCATGGCAACCTAAGAGTGGCGCATTGTATAACAATTACGCTATCGCGCTGTGCTTGTCCGGTAATACGCAACAGGCGCTGGCTATGTTTGATCAGGCAGAACGTTTCCAGCAGACTGTTGCAGCTAACCGCGCACAGTGTCTTTCCCATCGCTAAGCCAAGGCGAACGGGGGTAGCGAACTAACAGGGAAATACCCAATTAACATGACTGCTGATAACCAATCGAACGAGACTGAGGAAAACGCGGTAGATAACACCAATCAAGAAGCCACCGCGCAACAGCAGAAGGAACCTGTCAAAGGCCCCGGTCATCTTTTAAAGGAAGCTAGGGAAGCGAAGAACTTAAGTCAGCGAGAAGTTGCTGATCGCCTGCGTTTGCGTCTGCAAATTATCGAGTTGCTCGAAGCCGATGAGTACGACTCATTCTCCACCCCAACGTTCATCAAAGGTTACCTTCGTTCTTACGCAAAACTGCTGGACGCAGATGATGAGAAAATTTTTGCTGCGTACCGCCAGTTAGGAATTCAGGAGCCTGATACGACCGCCATGCAGAGTTTTTCCAGGCGAGTTAAGCACCAGGAAAGCGACAACCGACTGATGTTAATCACTTATGCGGTGATCGTGGTCGTTATTGCTTTGGTAATCTGGTGGTGGCAAGACAGTGATTTAAGCTTTAACCAATTGAGCGATGATGTTCAGGGGGCGGTGGAACAGCCGCAACAAACACAGGAACCGCAATCAACTAACACGGTAGAGCAGCCTGTCCCTGAGCAAAGCAGCAATCAGCAGCAACCGGAAGAAGATGTAGAGCCATTGTTAGAGTCCGAAGTGGACAGTAGTGATAC
This sequence comes from Pseudomonadota bacterium, assembly GCA_051746345.1. Classification (GTDB taxonomy): domain Bacteria; phylum Pseudomonadota; class Gammaproteobacteria; order Enterobacterales; family Alteromonadaceae; genus Idiomarina. Next base: position 22,311 of record JBNJEZ010000004.1, on the reverse strand, counting down.
CAGTACCTCTTTATCGGCGAACGATCCTGAAACGCAATCTGACCAATCTGACCAATCTGAACAACCGGAGCAATCCGATCAGGCAATGACGGTGACTGATACTGAGCAAGTGGATACGACTCTGGAGTCGGTTAACGAACCCGTCGCTGAAGACAGTGAGCCCGAGCAGCAAACCAGCGAAGAAGAATCAGCCACAACGGTTACGAATGCCGCGGAAACAGAAAGTGAGTTAGCGGAAGTTAACGAGCCGGTAGCTGAGCAATCGCCAGCAGCCGACCCGCAACTGGTTTTTGAGTTTAACGAGGAATGCTGGGTTAAAGTCGATGACGCAACCGGCGAAACTCAGGCTGTCGGTGTTAAAGGCCAGGGTTACCAAATGCCAGTGCCGGGCGAGGCGCCGTTCTCAGTTACTGTCTGCAAACCAGAAGCGGTTTCTATCAGTTATCAGGGTGAAGCCGTCGATTTGAGTAGTTTCAGACAAGCACGTGTGGCTCGATTTACCGTTCCTTTAAGTAATTAAGTTGTAGGAAGTACCCGTTATGATGCACGACACTCCGATTAAGCGTAGACCGTCCCGTCGTATTTATGTCGGTGATGTGCCAATTGGTGATGGCGCGCCAATCGCTGTGCAATCAATGACTAACACAGAAACCACCGATGTAGTGGCAACGGTTGCTCAAATTGAGCAGCTGGCAGCAGCGGGAGCAGACATTGTGCGCGTGTCGGTGCCGACGATGGACGCCGCAGAAGCGTTCAAGCTGATTAAACAGCAAAGCTCTGTGCCGCTGGTTACCGATATCCATTTTGACTACCGCATCGCTTTAAAAGTGGCTGAATACGGCGCCGATTGTTTGCGTATTAACCCGGGCAACATTGGCCGTGAAGATCGTATTCGCGCCGTAGTAGATGCTGCGCGCGACAACAATATTCCGATTCGAATTGGGGTTAATGGTGGCTCACTGGAAAAAGATTTGCAGGAAAAATATGGCGAGCCAACCGCCGAAGCTCTGGTTGAATCAGCAATGCGTCATGTTGAAATACTGCAGAGACTAGATTTTCATGATTTTAAGGTGAGTGTTAAAGCTTCGGATGTCTTTTTAGCCGTAGAATCCTATCGCTTGCTAGCTGACAAAATTGAACAGCCGTTGCACTTAGGTATCACAGAAGCCGGTGGTAAGCGCAGCGGTGCGGTTAAATCGTCAATCGGTTTAGGGATGTTGTTAGCCGAAGGTATTGGCGATACGTTACGAGTGTCTCTGGCCGCCGACCCGGTTGAGGAAATTAAAGTAGGCTTTGATATTCTCAAATCGCTTCGCATCCGTGCCCGCGGGATTAACTTTATTGCCTGCCCCAGCTGCTCCCGGCAAGAGTTCGATGTTATTAGTACCGTTAATGAGTTGGAGCAGCGACTGGAAGATATTACCGTGCCAATGGATGTGTCCGTAATTGGTTGTGTCGTTAATGGTCCGGGTGAAGCGTTAATTGCCGAAGTGGGCCTGGCTGGCGCAAAAAATAAAAGCGGCCTTTATATTGGTGGCGAACGTCAAAAACTGCGGCTGGATAACAAAAATCTAGTAGATCAGTTAGAGCAACAAATACGTGAACGCGTCGCATTTATGCAAAAACATCAAATTGATGTAAAAGAAATTTAGCAACGCGTTTTACCCGTGCTTGTAAAGTCCCTATAATACGCGCTCATTTTGTAAGCTAGCAAACAGATAATGGAAGTACCACCCGTGGCAAAATCCATCCAGGCAATCCGAGGCATGAACGACCTGTTACCAGACCAAAGTCCGGCCTGGCAGCAAGTCGAATCGGTCATCCGTCAAGTAGCAGCCAGCTACGGCTATAGTGAAATCCGTATGCCGGTGCTGGAAAGCACAGCACTATTCAAGCGCTCTATTGGCGAAGTTACCGATATTGTCGAGAAAGAAATGTACACCTTCGATGACCGTAACGGTGACAGTGTCACGTTGCGCCCAGAGGGAACTGCCAGTTGCGTGCGGGCCGGTAACCAACACGGGTTACTCTATAATCAAATACAACGGCTTTGGTATATGGGCCCGATGTTTCGTTATGAACGTCCGCAAAAAGGTCGCTATCGCCAGTTCCACCAGTTTGGTATCGAAACCTTTGGTTTGGAAGGCGCGGATGCGGATGCCGAAGTCATTTTGTTGTCAGCTCGCCTATGGAAAGCCTTTGGTATTGCCGATCAGGTTGAGTTACAGCTTAATTCACTAGGCTCTAATCAGGCCCGGGCAAATTACCGAGACGCTCTGCATGACTACCTGCTGCAGTATCAAGAACAATTGGACGAAGACAGTAAACGTCGATTAGAGACCAATCCGTTGCGGATATTAGACAGCAAAGACGCAGCTACACAGGCGTTACTAGTGGACGCTCCAAAATTGTCTGAGTACTGGGACGACGAATCGCGCGAACATTTTGACCAGCTATGTGCCCGCTTGCAAGAAGCCGGTATCAACTATAGCTTAAATGAGCGCTTAGTCCGTGGCCTTGATTATTACAATCGGACCGTGTTTGAGTGGGTAACCACTGCCTTGGGTGCCCAGGGCACAGTCTGTGCTGGTGGCCGTTACGACGGATTAGTCGAACAGTTAGGTGGTAAACCAACGCCCGCCGTCGGATTTGCGATGGGCATGGAACGTTTGGTGTTATTGTTACAAGAACAAGAAAAATTATCGCCGCGGCGGGCGGTTGATGCCTACTTAATGCCATTAGGTGAGCAAACGGAACTTAAAGCGCAGGCAATTGCCGAACAGCTGAGAGATGCCCTGCCGGAACTGCGGCTGGTCGTTCACTGTGGTGGCGGGGCGATGAAAAAACAGATTAAAAAAGCGGATAAATCCGGTGCTGAAGTGGCGCTGATTATCGGTGAAAATGAGCTAGCAGAACAGCAGGTTACGGTAAAACCGTTACGCAGTGATGCTGAACAAAAAACCTTAGGACACGCAGAATTGATAGAATATTTGCGGCCACTGACAGAAGCGTAAGAGGTGACCCTGTGGATCAGACAGAAGAACAACAAATTGAGCGAATTAAAGACTTTTGGGCAGAACACGGCAAAGGCATCATTGCTGGCGCGGTAATCGGTTTTGGTCTGTTTTTTGGCTGGCGCTATTACGATAGTTCACAAATTAGTGCACAAAACGCAGCTTCTGCCGGTTATCAGCAAGTCGCAAACCAGTTGCAGCAAGGTTCTGAAAATGCGATCGCTAATACGCAACAATTTATTAGCGATAACCAAGGTTCGCAGTACGCCCATCTGGCCTCATTACAGTTAGCTCAGTACGCGGCGGGCGAAGCCGATCTGGCAACCGCAGTTACGGCGCTGCAACAAGTGGTTGATGGTAGTGAAGACAACAATTTGAAGGCGGCAGCGCGTATTCGCTTAGCGCGAGTGTTATTGGCTCAGCAACAATATGATATTGCTTTAACCAATGTACAGGCAGAAATGCCAAGCGCTTACAAAGCCGCTGCGGCTGAGCTAGAAGGTGATATTTACGGTGCTCAGGGCAATAATCAGCAGGCTCGTGAAGCTTACCAACGAGCTCTGGCTGCCGACGGAGAGGCGTTAACACCGGCTCTGGAACTTAAACTCAACAGTCTGGCGACATCATAATGCAGGTATTTAAGCAGCTTAAAAAGTCGGCATCGATACTCACTGTAGGTCTAATGACCGTTATCTTGAGTGGGTGCTCGATTTTTAGTGATGACGACGAAGAAATAAAAATTGCGACGCTACAGCCAATCAATGAAAGCGTTGCTGCCAAGGTTAAGTGGGAACGCAGTGTTGGTGACGGCGTCGGCGACTACTTTTCCCGCCTTAATCCGGTGGTCTATGGCGATAAAATTATTGCCGCCGACCGGCAGGGACGTATTCAGGCATTGGACAAGAGTAACGGTAAAAAGATCTGGACAAAAGATCTCCACAACCTAATTAATGTCAATGAAGCGAGCGAAGAGAGTTGGTTCAGTGGAATTTTTTCTGCCCCATTCTCGGCGCGCATTTCCGGAGGGCTGGTAGCCTCTTATGATAAAATCTACTTGGGCACCGAAAACGGTGACCTGGTAGCGCTGGATGCTGAAACTGGCGAACTGGTATGGCATACGGAAGTGGGCAACGAGATTAACTCTAACCCGGCCGTGGGCGAAAACCGGGTGGTGGTTCACACCACCGGCGGTAAAGTTATTAGCTTTGACGCGGCCAGCGGTGAGGAGCAGTGGTTGTACGAATATCAAACACCGATGCTGACCTTACGAGGCTCATCAGCGCCTACTATCGCAAATGGTGGTGTCATGGTCGGTGATAGCAATGGTTCTGCAACGGTACTGATTGCCGAAAATGGGCAGCAGGCATGGAACCAGCCGGTCGGTCAGCCTAGCGGTTCAACCGAACTAGAAGCGCTGGCAGATATCGACGCGAATCCAGTATTAGCTGGCCCAGTTATTTATATGATTGCCTACAATGGCGAGCTGGCAGCACTGGAATTACGCAGCGGCGAAGTTCGCTGGAAGCGCGACTATAGCGCCTTCGAAAATCTACTGGTACGTGGCAGCCGCATTTATTTAACCGACCACGAAAGCCATATCTACGCACTGAATCAGCAAGGTGGTATCGAGCTTTGGAGTAATAACCAAATGTTCGGACGTCAGTTGACCGGCCCAGTATGGCACGACGGTCACGTTGTTGTGGGTGATTTAGAAGGTTATCTGCACTGGCTTGATCCGGATAGTGGCGATATTGAAGGACGCTACGAAATTGGTGGCGACGGTATTTACGCGCAGCCGGTCGTGGATGGCAACACCCTTTATACTCAAACTCGTGATGGCGATATTGTCGCTATTGAATTGACCGCAGGAAATTAATTAGCATGTTACCAGTCGTCGCCCTAGTCGGGCGCCCGAATGTGGGTAAGTCCACATTGTTTAACCGTTTAACCCGCAGCCGTGATGCACTGGTAGCAGACTTCCCTGGCCTGACGCGAGACCGTAAATACGGGCAGGCCAATTACGATGGATATCAATTCATCGTGGTTGACACTGGTGGTATTCATGGTGACGAAGAGGGTATCGACGAAGTCATGGCCAAGCAGTCGCTGCAGGCCATTGAAGAAGCTGATGTGGTGTTGTTTTTAGTTGATGCTCGCGACGGTGTGACCGTTGGTGATCAGGCAATCGCTGAACATCTGCGCAAGCAACAGCAGCAAAAGAAAGTGTACATGGTCTGTAATAAAATCGACGGTATCGATTCGCAGTCGGCCATGGCAGATTTCTATTCGATCGCGCTGGGTAATTTATACGGTATCGCGGCGGCGCATGGGCGTGGCGTTGAACAGTTGCTGGAAAGCTGCTTTAAACCTCTAGCCGACGACTACCCAGACGTGATTGTCGGGGAAGGAGAGGTCTCTGAAGACCTCGCCCACGACGAGATCGATTACGATGCGTTACCGCTCAAGTTGGCCATCGTTGGTCGCCCTAATGTCGGTAAGTCAACACTAACTAACCGTATTCTGGGTGAAGAGCGGGTTGTTGTTTACGACCTGCCTGGAACCACTCGAGACTCGGTTTATATCCCCATGCAGCGCGATGAGCGCGAGTATATTCTGATTGATACCGCCGGTGTGCGTCGTCGCGGACGTATCGACGAATCCATTGAAAAATACTCAGTGGTCAAAACGTTGCAGGCTATCGAAGAAGCTAACGTCGTATTAGTTATCATCGATGCACGCGAAACCATCACCGATCAGGACCTCAACTTGATTGGCTTTGCCCTTAACGCCGGTCGTTCAATTGTGATAGCGGTGAATAAGTGGGATGGGTTAAGCAACGACCATAAAGAAGAAATAAAACGCGAGCTGGATCGACGTTTAGGGTTTGTCGACTTCGCACGCTTGCACTTCATTTCAGCGTTGCACGGTACCGGTGTAGGACATTTGTTCGAGAGTGTCGAAGAAGCTTATGCCAGCGCCACTCGTCGGGTAAGTACAGCCAAGCTGACCAAAATTATGGAAATGGCACAGGAAGAACATCAACCGCCATTAGTCAGCGGCCGTCGGGTAAAACTGAAATACGCCCACGCCGGTGGTTACAACCCTCCGCGTATTGTGATCCACGGTAATCAGGTGACCAAGTTACCTGGCTCCTATCAGCGCTACTTAATCAATTACTTCCGTAAAGCATTGGGAGTAATGGGTACACCGATAAAAGTAGAGTTCCGTGAACCGACTAACCCGTACGAAGGCAAGAAAAACCAGCTGACCTTGTCGCAGCAGCGCAAACGCCGCCGCCTGATGAAGTTTATTAAGAAAAAGAAGTAATGCTCTTAGACATTTAAAACATTTAAAACATCGAAACGCAGAGCGCGCAGAGGACACAGAGAAAACCTTATTAAGGGTAAACACAAAACCTAAAAATTGATGTTTTCCATTATAAAGTCTTTTCTCTGCGCTCTCTGTGTACTCTGCGTTTCAGTGTTTAGTGTTTACGATGTTCAACAGATAAACGTTACGAGAAGTCGGCTTCAGCGAAGTGGTATTCGGTTAGGCAGTAATCGCAGGTCATCACAATTTCACCGTCTTGCTCTAAAATTTCTTTTATTTGCTCCACGGGTACGCTGGCCAACGCTTCCAGAGTGCGCTCACGGGAACAGCCACAGACAAATGACACCGGCTGCGGCTGATAAAGGTGAACTGTTTCTTCGTGGTAAAGACGGTGCAACAGCTGTTCGGCCGGCAACGTATACAGTTCCTGCTCAGTGATGGTTTCCGTTAACGTGGTTAAGTGCTCAAAGCCGGTCATATCCTTTCCGGAAGCCGGCATCCGCTGCAATAGCATACCCGCCGCATGCTCACCATCCGCGTTAAGCCAAATCTTAGTGGCAAGCTGCTCGGACTGCATAAAGTAATTTTCCAACATTTCTGCGATAGAATCCGCATCGGCACTGGTCACACCCTGATAACGTTCACCTTGCTCCGGCTCCAACGTGATAACCAATTGACCTTTGCCAATCATGTCACGAATATTGGTCGACTTAATCTCATCCCGGATTCTCGCAATACCGCGCAATTGCTGATGGTGGTTGCCGTTAACTGCAATAAAATTTAACGGACCGTCGCCCTGCAGTTGAACCGCTATATGCCCTTCGAATTTTAGCGTCGCTGTTAATAGTGATACCGCCGCCATCATTTCTCCCAACGCCTGCTGCACCAACGGCGGGTACTGGTGCCCACGGATTAAACTTTGGTAACTACTGGTCAACTGCACTAATTCACCGCGCACATCCTGGTCAGCAAAGGTATAGCGAACCAATTGATCGGTTGGGTATTCAACTGCCTGCTGTGTCATGACTCTCCACCATCTTTCATTCTAATCAGCTGACGCCGTTGCTTTTTATCCGGGCGCCCTTGAGGGTGCGGATTATACATTGCATTTAGCTTTCGCGCTTGGGCGTTTTCTTCACGCTTTTCGATACTGGCATCGGTTTCCCGGTATAGCTGCTGTGCTTCTGGTGCACCGCGCCGCTGTTCGCTCAATGCCAGCACTTCGACTTCTTTGCTGTCGAAACCCTGACGCAGTTTAAGCACCGCACCCACTTGCACCATTTTTGCCGGCTTGGCCCGCTGCCCGTCATAGTGTACTTTACCGGACTGGATCATTTGCCGGGCAATCGCTCGCGTCTTATAAAAGCGTGCCGCCCAAAGCCATTTGTCTAATCTTACTGCGTTAGAAGTTGTCATAAAGTTGTCATGCTAATATCATAAAATATCTGTTAATGGATTGTTGAAAAATGAACCCTAGGGTATGATAAGTTAAAGTGCCTGTGGGCCCAAGACTCTATTAAAACAATAAAAAAGTGGCGCGCGAATTGTCAAAACTTCAAATACGCTCAGTAGCGAACAGTCAACTTATTTCTATCGCTCTTAATATTGCTACCACTGTTGCCTGGTTGCTGGTGGCTGCTTTAGCGGTGCAAATAATTTGGTGGTTGATAACACCCGTTAGTAATAATTCCGATACGCTTGAATTACCAGCTTATCACGTATCTGGCCGGGCCGAGAACAGCGTAAACCTTACCCAGATTAAGTCTCACAACCTGTTTGGTACAGCCGCAGAGCAGCAAACTCGTAACCGAATCGAGTCAGCCCCTGAGACAAAGCTTAATGTGAGATTAACCGGCGTTTCAGCAAGCAGCAACCCACTGCGCTCAGCCGCTATTATTGAACAGCGCGGCCAACAGCAAACTTATATTGTCGGCGATGAGTTAGCAAATTCTAATGTGACTATCGAAGAAATATACGCGGATCGTGTTATTTTGGATAACTCGGGCTCGTTAGAAGTTCTTAAGTTGGAAGATATTGGTGAGAGCCGACCGGCTTTATCACTAAGAATCGATGGGTCAGCTGCTGATGCAGCAGAACTTAGCCCTGATAATGTTAACGAAGCTCGCGAACAGATGACGGCCAATCCAGAGTCTATGTTGGATTATGTCGAGATCTCGCCCATTGTGGTGAATGGGTCTCTTAAAGGCTATCGGTTGCGTCCGGGCAATCAACCAGAATTGTTTAATCAAGCCGGCTTTAAAAGTGGAGACATTGCTGTCTCAATTAATGGTTTAGATTTAACCAACATGCAACAAGCGATGGAAGCAGGGCAGCTGCTCCAAGACGCGCGTCAATTAACAGTGACGATCCTGCGCAATGACGAACAAATGGAGCTGGACATTGAGCTCTAATAAAACAATAGGTAATACCATGGCAGTGAAGCAGAATTCGTTAAGACGGTGGCTTTTGTCCGCTCTCTTTGGGGTAAGTTTAACAACCATCCCGTTGATACAGCAGCAAGCTGTAGCAGAAGAATACGCCGCAAGCTTTAAAAATACCGACATCACAGAATTTATTCAGGTAGTAGGCCGGAACCTGGGTCGCACAATAATTATTGATCCCAATGTTCGAGGTAAGATTGACGTTCGTAGTTACGATGTGATGACGACCGAACAGTACTACCAGTTTTTCCAAAACGTACTCGAAGTCTATGGCTTCGCAGCCATCGAAATGGATTCTGGGGTGATCAAGGTTATTCGCGATAAAGACGCGCAGCATTCGCCTTTGCCGGTTGTTTCCGGAGAATCCGCTTCTCAGGGTGATGTCATGATAACCCGCGTGGTGCCGGTCGAAAATGTCTCGGTACGCGAGTTGGCTCCGCTGTTACGTCAGTTAAATGACCAAACGGGTGGTGGCATGGTGGTCAGCTACGATCCGTCTAATGTGATTATGATGACCGGCCGTTCAGAAACTATCTCCCGGCTGGTTGAAATTATCGAGCGTGTCGACCGTGCAGGTGATCAGGACGTCGACATGGTCAAGCTCGAGTACGCGTCAGCCAATGAACTGGTGCGCATTGCTCAGTCAATTTTTGAAAAAGCAAATGACGGTACCCCACAGTTATTAATCCCGAAAATTGTTGCTGATGAGCGCAGCAATAGTGTTGTTATCAGTGGTGAACCGCGTGCCCGCGAACGTGTTAAAAAGCTTATTCGACAGCTCGACCAAGACTTAAAAACGGAGGGTAATACTCGCGTTTTTTATCTAAAATATGCAAAATCCGAAGAGCTGGTTGATGTACTGGAAAATGTCAGTCGCTCAATACAAGCAGAAACGGAACAGCAGGCTAGCTCAGGTTCTCAAAGCCGGCGTTCGAGCTCTGGCGATACGGTAAGCATCAGTTCACATGAATCAACCAATACCGTGGTGATTACGGCGGAACCGGATATGCTGGCGTCGCTAGAAAATGTAATCCGCGACCTCGATATCCGCCGCGCCCAGGTTCAGGTCGAAGCAATCATCGTCGAGATTATGGAAGGCGATAACGTTAACTTTGGTATTCAGTGGATAAGCGAAGACGGTGGTCTTGTACAATATAGCAACGGTAACAATGTGCCTATCGGCAGTCTCGCGGCAGCGGCATACCAGGCTCGACCCAAAGAGGGTTCGACGGTTATCTCTGAAAATGGTGCGGAAACTCAAAACCCCGATCAGCCAGGTGACGTCAGTTTGTTGGCTAACTTATTAGGCAGTGTGAACGGTATGATGTTTGGTACCATCGAGAATGACTGGGCGGCTGTCGTACAGGCGGTATCTCAGGACACCAACTCAAATATTTTGGCGACACCGAGTATCGTAACTGTCGATAACGAAGAAGCCAGTTTCCTGGTGGGCCAGGAAGTACCAACCATAACTGGCTCAACCGTTGGCAGTGACAACGACAACCCGTTTCAAACGGTTGACCGGCAGGAAGTCGGTATTAAGTTAAAAGTCACTCCGCAGATTAACGAAGGCGACGCCGTGCAGATGACCATTGAACAAGAGGTCTCTAGTTTAAGTGGTGCGACTTCAGTCGATATCATCGTCAACAAACGTGAATTAAAAACTACCGTTATGGCCAATGATGGCGAAACCATCGTACTTGGTGGTTTAATTGACGAAGACGTTCAAGAGTCGGTACAAAAAATTCCGTTATTAGGCGATATTCCGTTCCTGGGTAAACTGTTCAGTTCGACCTCGACGTCAACGCAGAAACGTAATTTGATGGTATTTTTGCGGCCAACAATCGTTCGCGACGGTTCTAAGTTAGGGCAAATTAGTAAGCAGAAATACAATTATATGCGCGCTTTACAGTTGGATGAACGCGCTCGAGGCGTTGATTTAATGCCAACTAAAGACACTCCGGTAATGCCGGAATGGGATGGTGAATTGACGTTACCACCAAGCTTTGATGAATATATGGACGAGCGTCAACCTGATAAAAAGTCGCAGCAGGAGTCATCTAAAGATGACTAGTACACCTGAGATAGCAACTCAACGACTGCCGTTTAGTTTCGCCAAGCGCCACGGCATTGTTGTGGAGCAGGGCGAATACCCGAGCTTACATGTCAGAGAAGGTGTCTCACTTAACAGTTTGCGCGAAGTTCGGCGTAAGCTCGGTAGCGGCTTTACTCTCACAGAGCACAGCCCTGCTGACTTTGAAAGTCTGTTAGCTAAGTCGTATCAACGCGATTCGTCCGAAGCCAAACAACTGATGGAAGATATCGGTAATGAGTCAGATTTGTTTTCATTGGCCGACGAATTGCCGCAGACAGAAGACTTGCTTGAAAGTGAAGATGATGCGCCAATCATCAAGTTAATTAACGCGATGCTCAGTGAAGCAATCAAAGAAGGCGCTTCTGATATTCATATCGAGACCTTTGAGAAAGAGTTATTAATTCGGTTTCGGATTGATGGCGTCTTGCAGGAAGTTTTAAAGCCAAACCGTAAACTGTCGTCATTATTAATTTCTCGAATAAAAGTTATGGCGCAGCTCGACATTGCCGAAAAACGTGTGCCTCAGGATGGGCGTATTTCCTTGCTAATTGCCGGGCGGGCAGTGGATGTTCGTGTTTCAACAATGCCCTCTAACCATGGCGAGCGGGTAGTATTGCGTTTATTAGATAAAAATAACGCACGGCTGAGCCTTGAACAATTGGGGATGACAGACGCTAATCGCGCTATTTTTGAGCAACTTATCCACAAGCCGCACGGCATTATTTTGGTGACCGGCCCTACCGGGTCTGGTAAGTCGACAACACTTTATGCAGGGCTCACCGAAATAAATTCGAAAGACCGCAATATCCTCACAGTTGAAGACCCCATCGAATACGCCATTGATGGGATTGGCCAAACTCAGGTCAACCCAAGGGTCGATATGACTTTTGCTCGTGGATTACGAGCGATTCTGCGACAGGATCCGGATGTCGTGATGGTTGGTGAGATTCGTGACGTCGAGACTGCGCAGATTGCAGTCCAGGCCTCGTTGACCGGTCATTTAGTACTATCCACGTTACACACTAATACAGCCTCCGGTGCTATTACCCGGCTGGAAGATATGGGGGTTGAATCCTTCTTATTATCCTCGAGTCTGCTGGCGGTGGTATCGCAACGACTGGTTCGAACCTTATGTCATCATTGTAAGCAAAGTAGACATCCAGATGCCGAGGAAAAACAGTTACTGGGACTCGCTGCCGAGGATCAAGAAAGTGTTATATATCGGGCAGCCGGATGTGAACATTGTAACCAGAGTGGCTATCGCGGGCGTACCGGTATTCACGAGTTGTTGGTGGTCGATGATCATGTTCGCGAACTTATCCACAATGGTCACGGCGAACAAGCCATAGAAAAGCACGCGCGCAAAGCACACCCTGGCATTCGCCGTGACGGCTTAGATAAAGTGTTGAAAGGAAAAACAACACTCGAAGAAGTAGTGCGCGTAACGCGCGAGGAGTAATTGTGGCAGCCTTTGAGTATCAAGCAGTCACCGCCAATGGACGAAAGAAGCGTGGGGTACTGGAAGCAGACACGATACGACAAGTTCGACAGCAGTTGCGCGAACAGGGGTTAATGCCGTTATCGGTAGAGATAGCTTCACAGCAAGAAAAAAGTAATCAAAAAACCACTCGCTGGAGCTTTAAACGCAAAGTAAAGGCACAAGACTTAGCATTATTGACTCGACAGCTATCAACCCTGGTCGGCTCGGCGTTGCCAATTGAACAAGCACTGTTGGCGGTGGCCGATCAGACAGAAAAAGCTCGTTTAAAAAACTTGGTCATGTCAGTTCGCAGTAAGGTGGTCGAGGGTTATAGCCTTGCCGAAGCGATGCGCGATTACCCCCATGTATTCGACAACCTGTACACGGCGATGGTCGCGGCCGGCGAAAAGTCGGGTCACCTGGATCAGGTGTTGACCGAGTTGGCCGACTATACCGAGCAGCGCCAACATATGCGTAGCCAATTAACTCAGGCCTCAGTTTATCCACTGATGTTAACGTTGGTGGCAATAGGCATTGTCATATTCTTACTGGTGTCAATTGTGCCACAGATTGTTGAGAACTTTTCAACGATGGGGCAGTCGTTGCCACCGACAACCACCGCGATGCTCAGTATTTCTGAATTTTTGCAGAACTATGGTCTCTGGATGCTGGTCATATTTGCAGTAGCGATGGTGATATTTAAGCAGTGGCTCAGAGTTGATAAAAACAAATACCGATATCATTTAATGTTATTGCGTTTACCGTTTCTGGGTAAAATTATTCGAGGCGTAAGTACCGCGCGCTTTGCACGCACACTCAGTATATTAACGTCGTCCGCAGTACCACTGCTAACTGGGTTGCAAATTACGGCGAAAGTGATTGGTAACCTTGCAATTCGTGAAGCGATTGAAACCGCCGCAACACATGTAAAAGAAGGTTCTTCCTTAAGAGCTGCGTTGCAGCAAACGGGTTTATTTCCGCCGATGATGCTACATATGATTGCAGCCGGCGAAAAGTCCGGTGAATTGGAACAAATGTTACGTCGCACGGCGGACAACCAGGATCGCGAATTTGAAGGCTTAGTGCAGGTATCTTTAAAGGTCTTCGAGCCTGCATTAATTGTCACTATGGCGGGCATTGTGTTCTTTATTGTATTGGCAATTATCCAACCAATACTCCAGTTAAATAACAGCGTAGGGTTGTAGTTATGAAAGGTAAATCACAAGGTTTTTCACTGGTCGAAGTGATGGTGGTCATCGCCATCATTGGTATTTTGGCGACCATGGTACTACCCAATGTTTTGGGTAATCAGCAGCGCGCTAACGAGCAAAAAGTCATTGCCGATATTGTCGCGTTAGAAAACGCGTTAGCACAGTATCATCTTGATAACTCCGCTTATCCAACCACCGAACAAGGCCTGGAAGCACTGGTTGAACGTCCTAACCTGGATCCGCAACCCCGCAACTATCGTCAGGGGGGGTACATTCGGCGCTTGCCACAAGACCCCTATGGCAATGACTACTTATTGCTGAATCCAGGTGAATACAGCGATGTCGATATCTTTTCTCCAGGGCCAGATGGGCAACCAGGTACGGATGATGACTTTGGTAGCTGGATGATTGGAGAAGAAGACAATAATTAAATGATGGCACGCGCGCGTGGTTTTAGCTTAATAGAAATATTACTGGTAATGGCTATCATCGCCATTATGGCCAGCGCTGTGGTAATGACCTTACCCTCGTCCAAAGACAATGACAATCAGGCGCGCGAGCTAGCCAACAGATTAAAGCTACAATTAGATATTGCCCGACAGTATGCCATGTTAAGACAACGGCCGGTCGGGTTGTTGTTAGACTCGGAAAACAGTCGCTATGAATTTGTACAGTGGCAGAAGCAACAATGGCAGCCACTCAGACAACGCGGGCTAAAGCCGCAATCGCTGGATAACTTCGATTGGAATTTTAATCGCAATTTAGGTTTCGCAGTGCAAGCTAATGAGCAACAAAACGACGATTTTCTGATAGCAGAGCCTGACGATTCCGATGAGCCGGAAGACGAATTAAAACAGCCTCAGGTAATGATTCTGCCAAGCGGAGAAATTGCTGATTTTTCACTGACGTTTCGAGTTATTGGCGGGCTTAGGTCGGTGCAAGTAGAAACTGAAACGGCATGGCAGGTCAATGTGATTGAGGGGGACGGCAATGGCGCTTAAAGGCCCCTTGCAATCTGGTTTCACTCTAATCGAAGTGATGGTTGCTTTGGCAATATTTGCACTTGCTGCAGTGGCTGCGTTACAAGCCGCAAGTGGGCATATAAGTGGGCTTAGCTCGTTGCAGGATAAAACCTATGCGCAGTATGTTGCTTCGAACCGCTTAGCAGAACTAGCGTTACAGCGTAGCTGGCCGATCAGTGACAATAAGTCTGGTGAAGCGGTGATGGGAGACCAACGTTGGCGCTGGGAGCAGCAAGTCACCGAAACAGTGACACCCAACGTAGTGGCGGTAACAGTGAGCGTTGGCCGAGCCGGGGACGAAGGGGAAGCGATTCGATTAGTCAGTTACTTGCGTAAACCAGTTAGCGAAACAGAATCGTCGGTAACATCGCAATGAGGATTAACCGCGGCTTTACTCTGGTAGAAGTGCTTGTCACGATAGCAATTTTCGCGTTGCTCGGACTGGGCAGTTTTTCTATTCTTGACCAGGTGTTAAGTACTAAAAAACAGTCAGAACAACGGTTTGAAAAAATTGAGCAGTTACAGTTTAGCTGGCTATTAATGGAGCAGGATCTAAGGCAGGCAGTTGCTAAACCAACTCGACCCAATATGGACGAGGTTGTACATCAGTATGTGACTAATGACGTCGATAATATTGACTCGGAAAGTGGGGTATTAGCCTTTGTCCGCAGTGGTTTTGATAATCCCGGACTGCGATTGCCACGCAGCGAACTGCAGCCAATTGTTTATCGAGTCAGGGATGGCGAGCTACAACGACTTAGTTTTACGTTTGTTAACGACACTTCCGGCGAACCTCAGGTGCAGACATTGCTTACCGATGTTGAGAGTTTCCAGGTTCGATTTTATCGGCAGGCGGGTCAGGCGGATGATAACAGCGGAGTGGCGCAAGGTTGGAATACCAGTTGGTCAACCACCGGAGATATGCCGGCTGCGATAGAGGTCACAATTAACTCCCGGGTTTTCGGCGAAATGTATCGGGTGTTTTTAACCAGCGGCGTCGCTTCAAGCAAAGGCTCTGATGATGACAGTTAAGCAACAGCAACAACGCGGTGCGGCTCTTATAACAGTGTTGCTGGTCGTCGCTATTGTATCTGTGGTTGCTGTGCAGCTGGGAACACAATTACAAAACCATGTAAGTCGTAGCAGCAGCGCATATCAGGCGGAGCAAAGCTACTGGATGTGGCTCAGTGCAGAAGAGGTCCTTAGTGAAGTACTAACCCGTGAACTCGATGCAAACGACGGGGTTCCTCACCTAAAGCAAGCCTGGGCAACAGAAACGGGTCCGTTCCAATTAGCCGGCGGTGGACAGTTGTCGGCAGAAGTTAGAGATCTGCACAGTTGTTTTAACGCCAACAGTCTGGCCGGTGGTGAACAGGACGACAGCTTAAAAGAGCTGCGCATAAAACAATTTACGGCGCTAATGGCTGCGCTGGATATCGATGATTACGAGGCACAAAGACTGGCTCACGCGTTGAGCGACTTTGTTGATGCGGACCTTAAATTATCAGCCCAAGGGGCCGAAGATGCCGACTATGAGTCGCTACCGCTACCCTATCAAACGGCTAATAGCAGCCTACTAGATATTAGTGAGTTGCGGTTGATTAGAGGCTTTTCTGCTGAGATAGTAGATAAAATACGGCCATTAGTTTGTGTGATACCACACAGCAAAGAGCTAGCCATCAATATTAATACTATTGACCAGGACAATGCAGAGCTGCTGGTGGGAATAACTCAGGGCAACATGTCTGTATCAGCGGCTGAAGATGTTCTGAGAGGGCGTCCTGAGAAGGGTTATGAAGATATTTCGACGGTTCTGTCTGAGGGCAGTCTTAGTTCGTTAAAAACAGAAATTGAAGGCGGTTTATCGGAATTGACCGTAACCAGTCAATTCTTCCAGCTAACCGCTTTTTTGAAATGGAAAGACAGTGAAATACAAGCGCGCTCGGTACTACAACTGGACGGCAAACATACAACAGTAATCTACCGAGCGATGGGAGACTAAATATGCAGGAACGGCTAATTCTCCGTTTACCCGCGTCAATGCAAGAGCCAAAAATTCACTGGTTTATCGTTAACACCGAAGTAAACGAGACGATAGCGAGTGGTGAATTAGAGTCGCTAGACGACCTTAACCAATTAGCAGCTCAAGCTGAACGTTGTTTTGTAACCGTTGCTATTCCGGGGCAGGACGCGGTATTACAGCATGTGACGCTGCCAAGCGGCGCGCGCCGTCACCTGGACAAGGTAATCCCATTCGCGCTGGAAGAAGAACTCGCCAGCGATATTGAAAAGCTACACTTTGCTTGGTCTAAACCCGGTAAATCGTCGCAGCCATTGCCGGTGGTCGTAACAGAACGCCGCCATATGCAGCAATGGCAAGCCGTCTTAAATAAAGCACAAATACGAGCCGATGAATGGATTCCGGATTACCTTTTATTGCCCTATGCAGAAGGTGAATGGCATTGCTTAACGCTGGGCAACGATACCATTGTTAGAGTCGGTCACTGGCAGGGCTTTACCCTGGAAAATGACTTGTTTGGTGAAGTGCTCAGCGCTTCTGCGGTAGAACGTGAAACGCCCAAAAAGTTGGTTCATTACGGTGAACTTGGCTGGCTAGAGCCAACGGTCACAACAGAAGCTGCCGATATTGAACTGCCTGTTACAGCTTTGGCGCTGGGTACCGACGGGTTTGATATTCGGCAGCGAGAGTTTAGACCGGCGACCCGGCGCAAAACATTGAATTTAAACTGGCGCCCGTTGGCTGTAGCAGCGGCTTGTTGTTTTGTGGTCGCGGTCAGCTACAACTGGGTGCGAGCGGTTAGCTTAAACAATCAGGCCGACGCTATGCAGCAACAGGCATTAGCGTTATACAAACAACAGTTTCCAGAGCAGCAACGAGTGGTAAATTTGCGCGTGCAGTTACAACGCCAAATCGATCAGTTAGGCCTTAATCAGGGGCAGCAAGCTTCCATGTTGCGGACGCTTGACCAGCTCGGCGCTGCATTCAGTAGCGCGCCCTCGTTAACTCTGGAGTTACTCAAGTTTCAGCGTGGCGAACTGCGTTTACATGCAATAGCGCAGTCGTTTGGCGAACTGGAAAAATTTCAGCAAAGCGCTAAGGATTCTGGCTTAGTGGTTGAGCAGGGCACCCTAAGTAATCGTGGCTCCCAAGTTGCGGGTACTATAACAGTGAGCCTGGAGGAACGATCGTGAGTGTAATCAATCAGCTGCAGCAACGAGTACAGCAGCGACTACAAAGTCACTCGTTATACCATCAAGCTCAGCAGCGTTGGCAGGCTCTTAATGAGCGTGAACAACGGCTACTGCGGGTACTGAGCATAGTTCTAGGTATTGCGTTACTGTATTTTGTTATCTGGCAACCCAGTGTTAATGCCTTTCAACAAGCCAATCAACGAGTAACGGCTCAACAGCAACAGCTCAGTTGGGTGCAACAAACATTGGCACGCTATCAGTCAGCAAAAGACCAGGCTCCGCAGCAAACGGTTAACGATGAATCTGTCAGTCAGCGAATAAATGCAGCTGCGCGCGCGTTAGAACTCGATATTGCCCGACTGCAGCCGCAACAGGATAGCGTACTGATCAGTATTGACGACGCTGACTTTACACAAGTTTTAGAACTCATTGCGCAGCTCGAGAGCCGTTTTCAGCTGCAAGTAGAAACCGCCGATATCGCCAAACTGGACAATCCGGGACAGGTGCGAGTACGGCAACTATTGGTAACGGAAGCCCTATGAAGCGTTGGATATTTTGGATACTAATTACGCTGGTATTATTGGTTGTGTATGCGCCGGCTAGAGCTTTGTATTGGGTACAACTACCCGCCGGTATATCGCTTAATCAAGTATCTGGCTCGTTATGGAAGGGGTCGGCCGGGCAGTTAAAAATTAATCAACAATGGTTTTACGATGTCAGCTGGTCGCTTAGTCCAGCTCAGCTTCTAACCGGCCGTGTCGCGCTGCAACTTGATGTGCCAGCCTTAGAAAATGCCATAGCCGGAGAAGGCGAGCTCATATATTCGGCTTCAGGCGTAGAGCTTAATGGACTCAAGGCGCAAGGACAGTTAGCACCGGTGTTAGCGCTTAGCGATGTCGCTATGCCAATAAAGACCCGGGGTAACTGGCAATTGACTCTGAATGAGTACCAGCTTCAGCTTCCCATAGAGCAGCGTTGGTGTGAACAACTGGCGGGATCGGCCGAGGGACAAAATATCGAAGTGCTGGTTAATAACCAGTGGTTATCATTGGGTGAGTTTCCACTTCAGTTAGGCTGTTCCGAGCAGGGTGCAATAGAACTGGCGATGGAAGGCAATAACAGCCTGGGGTTAAACTTTAATGGCACTATCGACAGTAACGATGTGTCGATTTCAGGTACCGTGCAGCCCAATCCGCGTACTCCCGAAGGGTTGGCAGAAATGTTCACTTACCTGGGGCAGGCTGACAGTCAGGGCCGCTACCGCTTTAGCTTTTGAGCTTGCGAACCTCACTTAAGCTAAGGTAGTCTTTAAAAAAACATTCTGTTTAATAAGGAACTCTTCCAATGCAGACGATTATTGATTGGATCAACAATAACCAAGATATGTTGATCGAATACAGTATCAAAGTAATTATCGCGATCGTCATCCTGATCGCATCCAGTATTGCGTCCAAGGTCGTTACTGGCGTGATGCGCAGAGGCATGCAGAAGAAAGAAGTCGACGGCGCTGTCATTAGCTTCTTATCGGCGATAGTTAAATCGCTTATTTTCATTACCGCGCTGTTGGTCGCATTAAGCCAGGTCGGTGTACAGACAACTTCGTTTATCGCGATTTTAGGTGCGGCCGGTTTAGCTATTGGTCTGGCCTTGCAGGGTTCGCTATCGAATATTGCGTCAGGCGTATTGTTAATTATGTTCCGGCCATTGCGGGCGGGTGAATACGTCGAATGTGGCGGCACTGCCGGCACCGTGGAAGAAATTAATATTTTCCAGACGATCTTAAAAACCCCGGATCGTAAAGTGGTGTATGTACCGAACTCGCAAGTGATTGGTAGCGCTATTGTTAACTATAACCGAGAGCCGCTGCGTCGCATAGACTTGGTCATTGGTGTTAGCTATTCAGCGAACTTACAGCACACCAAAAAAGTGCTGATGGAAGAATTAGAAAAGGATGAACGGATTCTGGAGGATCCCGCACCAGTGGTAACCGTCACTGCGTTGAACAGCTCGTCAGTCGACTTTAACGTGCGCCCCTGGACCAAAACCGAAGATCACTGGCCAACTCGCTGGGATTTGTTGGAGCGCATTAAAGACCGTTTAGACGAAGAAGGCATCGGCATTCCATTCCCGCAAATGGACGTGCATATGAAGAAGGACCAGTAGGTCGCGTCGCACGTGTCGCGTCGTACGTCGCGTCCTTGACGCGACATTGCGATATGCTTGCGTCAAAGACGCAAGCTACAGCGCCTGCTCCAAATCAGCGATAATATCGTCAATATGCTCGATGCCCACGCACAGCCGGATGGCTTCGGGCTTAACCCCCACTTGAATTTGTTCATCCACGGTTAACTGTCGATGGGTCGTCGATGCAGGGTGGCAGGCCAGACTCTTCGCGTCACCGATATTAACCAGCCGTTTAAATAGTTTCAGTTTGTCGTAAAACGCAACACCCGCTTCAAACCCACCCTTAATACCGAAAGTAAGCAACGATGCCGGTATGCCGCCTTTTAAGTAATGCTGAGCCCGCTGATAATCCGAGTGTTGTGGCAGCCCGGCAAAGTTAACCCATTCTACGTGAGGGTGCTGTTGTAAGTAATCCACCACTTTTTCTGCGTTCTGGCAATGCCGCTCTAATCGCAACGATAAAGTTTCTAAGCCTTGTAGTAGTAAAAACGCATTAAACGGTGATAACGCTGCACCGGTGTTGCGCAGTGCGACAGTTCGTACTCGGGCGATAAAGGCCGCTGCCTCAAACGCTTCAGTGTATACGACCCCATGATAGGCAGGCTCCGGGCTGCTGAATTGAGGAAAGCGCTGTTTGTGTTTAAGCCAGTCAAAACGACCAGAATCAACAATAAGTCCACCAACGGAGTTACCGTGTCCGCCAATGTATTTGGTCAACGAATGAACCACAATGTCGGCACCAAAGTCGACCGGTTTGCAAAGCACCGGGCTTGCCACCGTATTATCCACCACTAGCGGCACACCGGCTTGATGGGCAACCTGTGCAAGCCCTTCTAAGTCAGCAATATTTCCGGCTGGGTTACCAATCGTTTCGCAGTACACTGCTTTGGTGTTGTCATCGATTAGACGTGCCAGATCTTCGGGTTTGTCGCTGTCGGCAAAACGAACCTCGATACCAAACGACGGCAACATGTGCCGGAATAAAGTATAAGTGCCGCCGTACAGTTGAGGCGTAGTAACGATATTGTCGCCTTGCGAGGCAAGCGTAATAATGGCGTATTCAATGGCTGCCATTCCAGACGCTACCGCTAGCGCAGCCACACCATGCTCGAGTTCTGCAACGCGCTGCTCAAGTACGTCATTGGTGGGGTTCATAATGCGCGAGTAGATATTTCCGGGGACTGACAAGTCAAACAAGTCAGCACCGTGTTGCGCATCGTCAAATTCAAATGCTACCGATTGATAAATAGGTGTGGCGACCGCTTTCGTTGTGGGGTCGGTTTGGTAGCCGTGATGAATGGCCAGCGTCTCATCTTTCATACATGGGTCTCCGCAAGTTGAGGAAGATATTGGCTTAATGAGGGTTGATAATCGGCCACGTTCTTGATAAATCCGTCATGGCCAAACGGTGTTTCGATACTGATATAACTATCGCAGTCGGGCAGCAGCGCTTCGAGTTCACTGACCAGTGCTGGCGGAGCAATGGTGTCCGAGCTAAAACTTACCAACTGCACCGGGCAACTGATGTGTCGCACGTCAATGCGATAGTCATTTAATATTGGCGTTAAGTGCGTGAATAACTTATTGGCCTGCTTGCCGTGGCGGCGTAATAATCGTTCGCCTTGTGCCAGCAAATACTCCAGGGCGTCATCCGGATGCTCAAAGCGGCGTTCAAACTCGTCGGCGTTGCGATAACTCAGCATGGCTAAAGCGCGTGCTAACACCACCCCTTGTTGTTCGCAATCGCAATTTTGCAGTAGCAACTGCTGGAACGAACGCAACAAGGATGACTGAATGGACGGTTTATGGGCCGCACCAATCACTGTGAGTCTATCGATGGGGAGATGCTGGTTAAGTGTTGCTGCTTGTAGACCTAACACGCCACCAAAGGAACCACCAACCCAGCCGTGGATGCGCTCAACGCCGAGCTTTTGTAGTGCCTGCAGGTAGGCGAGGGCATGTTGCTCAACGGTTAATGGCTGCTCCGGAGTCGTAGAGCCGCCGAGTCCTCCTAAGTAGTCGAGACTAATCACTTGCAGATCTTCCGTCTCAGCAAATGCAGCATACAGCGATTGCCACCAACCACTGCCGTCCAGTCGCCACAGCTGCCCGGTGCCGCTAATACCACCTTGTACCACCACAACGGGAGCATCCGCCCGACCATTATCCGCCGCATAGCGAAAGCCTTTTACTCGACCATAATCGGTTGTGACATAAAATGAACGACCTACCGGCAAAACCATAAACACCTCCAAAACTCTATTCACTGAACATAGCAGTGCAGAATGTAAGCCGTCAAGACATTTAGACGTCTAAAATAT
>JBNJEZ010000003.1:0-198443 GCA_051746345.1 Pseudomonadota bacterium | reverse complement strand
GGATGTTGTTTAGCGAGCATCAGTGCTGTTAAAGCACCCACCAGCCCGCCACCGGCGATTACGACTTTTGCATCCACGCTTCTATCTCTTCGACCGTTCTTGGGACCGATTCGGTCATGTTTTCAAAACCGTTCTCGGTAATAATCAGGTCGTCTTCTATGCGAATTCCAATCCCGCGCCAGCGCTCATCAGCACCCGACTCGCGAGAAATATAAATACCAGGCTCCACGGTAATCACCATGCCCGGCTCCAGTTTTATCGACTCGTTATTGGCGTCTTTATAACGCCCTACGTCATGCACATCCAGGCCAAGCCAGTGACCCAGCCCGTGAATAAAGAATTTTTTCCAGCGCTGCTGTTCAAAGTTCTCGTCCGCATCACCGGTTAAAATCTCAAGTTTCGTGAGCCCGTCGTTAATAACGCGCGCTGCCGCTTTGGTTGCCGTGATTAGGTCAGAGCCGGGCTTTATTTCTTTAAAGGCCGCCTGCTGAGCTTCTAACACCAGTTCATATAATAGCTTTTGTTCGTCGGTAAACTTACCATTAACCGGGAAGGTACGAGTTATATCAGCGGCATAACCCTGGTATTCGGCGCCGGCATCCACCAGCACCAGCTCACCGTCGTGTAATTGATCGCGGTTATCGGTGTAGTGCAGTACGCAAGCATTGGCACCACCGCCACAAATCATGCCATAGGCGGGGTACAATGCCCCGTTCATGGCAAATTCATGATGCAGCTCGGCACCTAATTGATATTCGTAAGCGCCGGGCTCGACGAACTTCATGATGCGCCGAAAGGCACCGCAACTAATTTTCGCTGCTTCCCGCATCACACTCAGCTCATGCTCTGACTTAATCTGCCGCATGCGATCAAGCTGAGGCCGCAAGTCGTCAATCCGGTGCGGGACTTTGTTGCCGCGCTTTTCGGTTTCCCGCAAATACGCCATGGCATGATGAACCTGATGCTCCAGCTCTTCGGTCTCACCTAAAATCAAATACACACTTTCAGCGCCGTTAAGCATTTCTGGCAGCCGTTCATCCAGCTGTTCGATATGATGGGCCTGGTCAATACCTAAGGCATTGGGCGCGTTGTGATATCCCAGCCGTAACCCATGCCAGACTTCCGCATCAGGATCTTTGTCCTGACAAAACAGGGTGGTTCCGCTGTGTTCAGTTAACGTGCTTAACAGCAGTACCGCATCGGGCTCGTTAAAACCGGTTAGATAATGAAAGTAGCTATTTTGCCGAAACGGATACTCGGTGTCGTTGCTGCGCGTCAATTCTTGGCTCGCTGCAACCAGTGCAACTACGTTAGCGGGCAGTTGCTTAAGTACTCGTTGTCGGCGTTGTAAAAATTCATCCTGAGGTATAACCGGCTTCATGGGCTTTGTTCCCCTGTTCCTAAACCATTAATGAAGTGTTTTATTATTTTCCGATGCAGATGCTTCGTGACGACCGAGTTCAGTAAAGCACATCATCGCCGAAATACGCAGGTACTCAGCAACTTCAAAGTACGCCCGCTCAGCATCGTCACCTTCTTCAACATCAAATTCCAGCTTGGAAATTTCGATCATATCGTCCAGCGCTTCGCGCAAATCGCCTGAGGTGTTACCAACATTTGCCTGGTTGACACCAAACCCGACTAAGAACGCCTGCACCCAACCGGCCAGCGCCTGTACCCGATCCGCCAACGGCGCGTTGTCTTCCGGCAGCAATAGTTGATAACCCATATCGCGGTCACTCAGCGACGCCTGCACTTCTTCGGCTTGTTGCTGCAACAAGTGCTTTAACTCGGTAGGCAACGGATTACCGTCATAAGCCAGATCCGTCATCAGCGTCATCAGCTCTTCGCTCTCGGCTGCGGTGCCTGAGGCAATCAGTCCGGTCAGCATGCCCTGCACTTCGGCTGCTGAAGGCGTCATCTCATATTGTCCGAGCATCTCTGCGAGTCGATCGTAATTAAATCGTGTTGGCATTGTAAAAGTCCTTGAAAATTCTTGTTTACATCCTAACACTGGCCTTTGTAATTCGCTAGCTGACAAGCAGCGGCCGCTCGTGCCATAATAACGTCAGTTAGCTAACAGTGATTCATTAGCAGGGAGTCCGCCTCATGGCTGGTCGTACAATGGATATAACATTACTGGACAGAAACTATCGGGTAAATTGTCCGGTAGGCCAGGAAGGTGCATTACAGCACGCGGCAGACAAGCTAGATGAACGGTTGCGTGATACCAAAGAGCGCACGAAATTAACCAATGTCGAGCAGATTGCGGTTATGACAGCGCTAAACCTTTGCCACGAGTGGATTCAGGACCAAAACGATCAGGCGGCTCGCACCGCTAAGTTAGAAGAAAAGATCCAATTACTGCAAGCGACCATAGAACAAGCAATGAGTGAGCAACGTTCTCAACGTGGTTCACAGCGATAACTAACAGTACCTTTTTGAGGTTTCCTGGGGCGTACGAAAGTAGGCGAATGTCCCTGAGCCGATGCTTTTAGAAAAGGGGACCACTGGCCCGTCATGAGCAAGCCCGGCATGTACCGGGAAGCCTACGACGGATCCCACTTGCTCCCCGCCTTGGACCAATGGGTTCAAGGGCCAACGCCGTAAACGGCGCCTCCGGGAAACCACCCTATTTAGTCGTTTAAAAGCATCACTGACGTGATGCTTTTTCTTTTGCAACGATGTTTTTGACGTCCTGCAACAATTGCTGCGAATCATACACAATCCCATCTTTAATCGTGTATTTAACACCGTCAGTGCGCATCGGCTGATTGCTATCATCGAGTTTGAAATGACCCGTACCGTATAACACTTTAAAGTTCGCCAGCGGGTTCTCTTTAACGATTACCATGTCGGCTTTTTTACCCAGTGCAATACTGCCAATTTCATCATCCATATCCAGTGCCTCGGCACCCGCCAAAGTCGCCGCATGAATCACTTCCAACGCATTCAATCCGGCTTCGCGCAGCAGTTCCATTTCGCGAATATAGCCGAATCCATAAATTTTATAGATATAGCCGGCATCCGAACCCAGCGTAATGCGTCCGCCATTGGCGTGGTAGTCTTTTAAAAAACGCATCCAGGTCTGGTAATTGTTCTTCCAGGCAATCTCGTTGTCGGTGGTCCAGTCAAACCAATAGGAACCATGCGCGTAACGGCTTGGCTCAAAGAACTCCCACAACCGTGGCAGAGTGTATTCGTCGTGCCAGATGGCCTGGCGTTCGCGCATTAAATCGCGCGAGGCTTCGTAGATAGTCAGTGTCGGGTTAATGGTAAAATCAAGTTCAATAAGCTCGTCGCGAACCGCGTTCCACTTCTCAGAGCCAGGCTCTGCCGCTTGTTTCCATAGGCGTCCGGCTTCCTCAAAACGGTGTTGCTCATTGTTGTAATTATAATTCGCCGGATAGTCCTGAATCCGTTTGTCTTCGAACAGTGCTTCGGGTAACCCGTACCAATGTTCCATCGAGGTTAAGCCGAGTCGTGCTGAATCGAGCGCGTTCATCGACATCACATTCAGTTGAGCATGGTGCATCATAGTGCCCAGCCCTTGCTTATTGGCCTCGTCCAGTGCCGCTTCCATGACCTTGCGCGAAGCCCCGAAAAACTTAATTCCTTCAGCGCCTTGCTGCTTTATATAGCGGACCCACTCGCGCGCTTGTTCGGTTCCGTAAATGGGCTCGTCCCAGCCTTGACCAAAGCCCACATAAGGAACGATCCGAGGTGCAGCGATGGCGTTCTCTCCGGCTTGTTGCTGATGCCATTGAACCCAGTCGAAGCCATTAAAACTGCCCGGTTCGCGTATTGTCGTAATCCCGTGGCCCAGCCACAGCTTCATCACGTATTCAGCCGGAATACCTTCGGCAGAGCCTCCGATATGAGCGTGCATATCGACAAAGCCCGGCAGGATATAATGTCCGGACACATCCATCTCTTTGTCGTTATCCCCGGCTTTGGGTCGGCGGGATTCAATAATCGGTACGCCGGGGTTACCAACGCTGACTATCTGCGTAATCCGACCGTCTTCAATAACAATATCCACCGGGCCTTGTGGCGGCGCACCCTCACCGGTAATCACCGTTCCACCGCGTAAGATAAGCCGCTCGTAGGGGCCATCGCCCTGAGTCCGCTCTGGTGCTTTAGGAGGAGTTTGCATCGCCATAGCCTGGGCCGTTAAAACAAACACGGCCAAACTGACAAACATCGTCTTTAATGTTTTCATCAGGTATCCTTAGTTATTATTCTTTATCATTATTTTATTGCCCAAGCATGACCCGAGACGAGCTTAGACGCAAGTTACAGCAGACCAGAACACAGCTTTCTGAGGCTAACCGCATAGCCGCGGCGAAGGCGATAGCTGAGCGTGTTGGCAATTACATTGCTCCAAGTCAGCCGAGCGATAAAGTCGCGGCCGTTTTTAAAAGCTTCCGCGGTGAGCTAAATACACAACCGACGATTACTGAATTATGGCAGCAAGGCGTGCAAACAGTGCTGCCGGTATTGCATCCATTCTCGCCAGGGCATCTGTTATTTTTACGCTACGATGTGAATACCCCGATGGTAAAAAATCGCTACGGAATTTCAGAGCCTGCGCTCAATTGCCAACAGTTAGTTCCGTTAGCGCAGATCGACTGGTTGTTTATGCCGCTGGTTGGTTTTGATAACCACGGTAACCGACTGGGGATGGGCGGTGGCTACTATGACCGGACCCTGGTGCAATGGCGCAAAGGGCTGCTGCCAAAACTGCAGCCGATTGGGCTGGCTTTTGATCAACAACACGTAGAGCAGATTCCGGTAGAACCCTGGGATGTGCCTATCCCACAAGTCATTACGCCAACCAGACACTGGGGTTTTTGTTAATTATTGCGGCTAAATGAGCGATGCAAGTTGGCGTTAAAAACCCTATACTGAGGGACCAAATTCATTTTTCGGGAAGCTCTCATGTCAAACAGTGATGTAATGAAGAAAGCAGCGGCGGAAGCGGCGTTAGAATATGTTGAAGATGGCACCATTGTCGGTGTCGGTACAGGCTCAACCGTTAACTATTTTATTGACGCATTAGCTGCTAAAAGAGATGACATCGAAGGAGCTGTTTCCAGTTCTGAAGCATCTACCGAGCGGTTAAAACAACACGGCATTCCAGTTTTTGATTTAAATGGCGCCGGACCTATCCCGGTATACATTGACGGTGCCGACGAAATTAACGAGTTTGGACAAATGATCAAAGGCGGCGGTGCTGCTCTTACTCGCGAAAAAATTATCGCCGCAGTTGCCGAAAAGTATGTTTGCATTGCTGACCACAGTAAACTGGTTGGCGTACTTGGTAGCTTCCCGTTACCCGTCGAAGTAATTCCCATGGCGCGTTCCTACGTCGCCCGCGAAATCGTTAAACTCGGCGGAGATCCCGTGTGGCGGCAGGGCGTCACCACGGATAACGGCAATTGGATTTTAGATGTGCATAATCTTGAGATTATGAAGCCAATGGAGCTTGAACAAAGCTTGAATAATATTGTCGGTGTTGTAACCAATGGTCTATTTGCCCGGCGCGGTGCCAATATCGCCCTATTAGGCGCTGACGATGGCGTACAAAAACACCAGTTTGATTAAAAATAACGAAAAGAAAAATTGCCATGAGCCCAGTAAAGCAATCGCTGTCAAAAGATAAAATAAAGGTTTTGTTATTGGAAGGCGTTCACCAAAGCGCCATCAAGTTATTTGAGCGTCAAGGCTATACAAACCTTGAAATTCTACCCAGCTCGCTCTCCGACGACGAGCTTATTGAGAAAGTAAAGGATGTGCACATTATTGGCATCCGTTCTCGCTCGCAACTGACCGATAAAATATTTGCCGCTGCCGACAAACTCATCGCGGTCGGTTGTTTCTGTATCGGCACCAATCAAGTGGATCTGTCCGCCGCCAAAAAGCACGGCGTGGTGGTGTTCAACGCGCCTTTCTCGAACACCCGCAGCGTGGCAGAGCTGGTGCTGGCAGAAATCATCATGTTATTGCGCGGTATTCCGGCTAAGAACGCCTCGGCCCATCGTGGTGGCTGGTTAAAGTCAGCAAAAAATTCTTTTGAAGCGCGCGGCAAAGTATTGGGCATCGTCGGTTACGGTCACATCGGTAGCCAGCTGAGTGTGCTTGCGGAGCAACTGGGAATGCAGGTGCGCTATTACGATGTTGAAGACAAGCTACCGATGGGCAATGCGCAACCAGCCCATACCCTGGATGACTTATTAGCGGAATCTGACATTGTTACCTTACACGTTCCGGAAACCGAACAGACTCGCTGGATGATGGGCCCACGCCAGTTTAGCCGCATGAAGCCAAACAGCTTATTTATTAACGCCTCGCGCGGTACAGTGGTGGATATCGACGCATTGGCGTCAGCCTTAAAATCCGATCACCTGGCCGGTGCGGCGATTGACGTATTCCCGGAAGAGCCGAAGGGCAATAATGAGGAGTTTATATCGCCGCTACGCGGTATCGACAATTGTCTGCTAACGCCCCATGTTGGCGGTTCTACCATGGAAGCTCAGGAAAACATCGGGGTGGAAGTGGCCGGGAAACTGGTGCGCTACTCCGATAATGGCTCGACCCTATCGGCAGTAAACTTTCCCGAGGTCAGTTTACCAGCGCATGATACTGCCCGCCGCTTACTGCATATTCATAAAAACCAACCGGGTATGCTGAATGCGATTAACAGTATTTTAAGTGAATATCAGATTAACGTAGCTGGCCAATATCTGCAGACTGATGATGCGGTCGGTTATGTGGTAATGGATATTGATACCGATAACGGCACTGAAATTTTACAGCGGATGAGAAAAATACCGGGCACCATCCGCGCCCGGCAGTTATTTTAGTCGAAGTCTAGATTAATCTTTACGACCTAAAACCGTGCGTTCCATGCTCTCTGGCGAGACATGACGCACGTCTTTACCTTTCACGAAAAAGATAATGTATTCTGCGATGTTTTGGCAACGATCACCCATACGCTCCAATGAGCGCGCCGACCACAATACATCCATGATTTTCGGAATTGAGCGGGAATCTTCCATCATATAGGTCATTAGCTGACGGGTCAGAGCTTCGTATTGACGATCCGCCTGTTCGTCCTGCTGATGCACTTCGTACGCTGCTTCCAGGTCCATCCGCGCGAACGCATCCAGTACTTTACGCAACATACTCAAAATGTGCTGCCCCAGGTTTTCCAGGCTCACCAGCAGTTGTTGCTGATCCTTGTTAAAGCTCTCCTTGGCCACCTTAGCAATACGCTCAGCCTCATCGCCAATTCGTTCCAGGTCGGCAATGGTTTTAATAATCGCAATAACAAGGCGCAAGTCACTGGCAGCGGGTTGACGCTTGGCGATAATGTGCACGCATTCTTCGTCAATTTGCACTTCCAGCTTGTTGATTTTATGGTCACTGCTTAGCACTTTATCCGCTAAATCAACATCGCCTTTTTGAATCGCTTCCAGCGCATCACTAATTTGTTGTTCAACCAGACCGCCCATACTGAGTACGCGGTTACGGACAGCTTCCAGCTCTTCATTAAATTTGCCGGAGATGTGTTTGCCCATATTTAACTTATCCATCACTGTCTCCTTAACCGTAACGGCCAGTAATATAATCTTCTGTCTGCTTTTCAGACGGGGTAGTAAACAGCGTATCGGTATCGGCGTATTCGATCAATTTACCCATATATAAGAACGCTGTTTGATCCGAAACCCGCGCTGCTTGCTGCATGTTGTGCGTAACAATAACGACGGTAAACTTTTTCTTAAGGTCGGTAATCAACTCTTCAATGGTCAACGTCGAAATTGGGTCCAGCGCCGAGGTTGGCTCATCCAGTAGCAGGATCTCCGGTTCAATTGCGATAGAACGGGCAATAACCAGACGCTGCTGCTGACCGCCGGACAAACTAAAAGCACTGGCATTTAAGCGATCTTTCACTTCATCCCACAGTGCCGCGCCACGCAGCGATGTTTCTACTGCTTCGTCTAATACCCGGCGGTCTTTGACGCCTTGCAGACGCAAGCCGTACACCACGTTTTCATAGATTGACTTAGGAAACGGGTTCGGACGCTGAAACACCATACCGATGCGACGACGCAGAGCAGCAACATCAACGTCTTTGTCGTAAATGTTTTTGCCGTGCAGTTCGATATCGCCTTTGACCTTACAGATCTCGACCAAGTCGTTCATCCGGTTAATACAGCGTAACAGGGTTGACTTACCACACCCTGAAGGACCGATAAATGCAGTGACCCGGTTCTTAGGCACATGCATCGAAACATCGTAAAGCGCTTGATCCTGGCCGTAGAACAGGTCGAGATTCTTAATGCTTAACGCCGTTTGCTCTGGGCTTAAGTTTTCCAGATCCAGTTTTTCTGTCGTACTTTTAGTCGGGTTTACCGAAATCATAATTTAAAACCTTCTCGACAATTCAAACAATGCTTACTGTTCAAGCGAACGATATTTTTCACGTAAATGGTTACGCACCCCAATCGCCGTGAGGTTAAGACCCACGATGACGGTAATCAACAAGAACGAAGTGGCGTAAACCAGCGGCCGTGCCGCCTCGACGTTCGGGCTCTGAAAGCCAACATCGTATATGTGGAAACCAAGGTGCATAAACTTGCGATCCAAGTGGAAGTACGGGAAGTTACCATCTACCGGCAACATTGGTGCCGCCTTAACCACACCGACCAACATTAATGGCGCTACCTCACCGGCTGCACGAGCGACCGCCAAAATCAAACCGGTCATAATCGCGGGTGATGCCATCGGGATAATAATCCGCCAGATGGTTTCCCATTTGGTGGCACCTAACGACAACGAGCCTTCACGCAAGCTGCTGGGAATACGGCTAAGACCTTCTTCGGTCGAAACAATAACCACCGGCAGTGTCAGTATTGCCAGCGTTACCGCTGACCAAAGCACACCCGGTGTACCAAAGGTAGGGTTTGGCAGAGCCTCTGGGTAAAACACCTGGTCAAGGCTGCCACCCACCATATAAACAAAGAAGCCTAAACCAAACACGCCATAAACAATGGACGGCACCCCGGCCAGGTTGATCACAGCGATGCGAATTAACTTGGTGACCGAGTTTTTACCGGCATACTCGTGCAAATATACCGCAGCAATAACACCAAACGGCGTTACAATGACGGACATCAACAGCACCATAAACACAGTACCAAAGATGGCCGGGAATACGCCGCCTTCAGTATTCGCTTCACGCGGGTCTTCGCTGACGAATTTGCCGATTTGTTGGAAGAAATGTCCGGTCTTAGCAAAAAACCCCATGTCATTCGGAAAGTTAACATCCAGTACCCGATACATAGGTACGGTGACTTCTTCACCACGGAAATCTTTGACTAACAGAGAGTTATCTTTTGCTTGCTCACGCAACTCGAATAACTGCTCTTCGTAGACCTGATAGTCGGCCTGCAGTTGCTCGCGTTGGCTCTGCAGATCGGCAATTGCCTCTTCCGTTAGCGCATTTTCTAACTCTAACCGGCGCCGCTGCAAATTCAATTGGCTCAGTTGGTAGTTAATCGCACTAATCTCGCCTTCCTGCAGGTCCATCGCCTGCTTATTCAGCTCAACCGCTTGCTCTACCCGGTCAAACATCACCTCGCGAAAATCGTGATCCGTATGCCGTGCGATGACTTCGCCTCGTTCGGTAATCGCCGTGATTTTACCGTAAAAGTTACCGTCTTTTGTCCGTTCTATAACCGCCATGTCTGCTGGGGTCTTGTCTTCAACAATCAACGATTCCAGTACCCAGGTAAAATCTAGCGGTACGTATTCACGGTTACCGATTTTCATCAAATAACGGGTGACCATTTCTGACTCAATATTACCCAGTTTAATCGTCTCGGCGTTTAAACGGGTGGTCGGAACCGATTCCGAGTCATAAACTTCACCAATAAGTTCTGCAGTTTCGCCGTTAGCTTGCTGCACGGTCATTTGGTGAATCGCTGACGGCCAAAAGAACGACAGGCCACGCCAACCAATCATGAGCACCAGCCCAATGACCGCGATAAGGCTTATACTAACCGAGCCGGCGGTTAACCAAATCCAGGGTTTTCCGGTGTTGAACCACTTTTTCATCGTTAAACCTCGAGTCCGGATTACATTGAGCTGTATTTGTCACGCAAACGTTGGCGGACAAATTCAGCAATCGTGTTAAAGAAGAAGGTGAAAATAAACAATACAAATGCTGCCAGGAACAGGATTCGATAGTGCGAACTACCGACTTCTGACTCCGGCATTTCCACCGCAATGTTGGCTGACAAGGTGCGCATGCCTTCAAAAATGTTCCAGTCCATGATTGGCGTGTTACCGGTTGCCATCAATACGATCATGGTTTCGCCGACGGCACGCCCCAGCCCCATCATTACTGCCGAGAAAATTCCCGGACTCGCGGTTAGCAACACAACTTTAGTAAGTGTCTGCCAAGGCGTCGCGCCTAATGCCAGCGAGCCATTTGATAAATGCTTAGGCACGCTGAATACCGCATCTTCGGCAATCGAGAAAATCGTTGGAATAACGGCAAAGCCCATTGCAATACCAACCACCAATGAGTTGCGCTGGTCAAATGTTATCCCCAGTTCATTGGTCAGATAACGACGAGCATCACCATCAAACAGGATTTGCTCTACCCATGGACTCAACTCAAACGACAACCAACCGGTGAACATCACGACTGGAATCAGCAGTAATGACGCTCTGCCATCACTCACTTTATTACGAATACGCGTTGGCAAGGTTGTCCATAACGCCGCCGTTCCAATAATCGCTAGTGGCACTAAGAGGATCACCGAGATAAAGCCGGGTAGATAGGCCTCCGCTAACGGTGCCAGCCACAAGCCAGCAAGGAAGCCAAGAATAACTGTTGGCAGTGCTTCCATAATTTCTACGGTGGGCTTAACGAACTTGCGCACCGACGGCGACATAAAGTATGCCGTGTATACCGCTGCCGCTAACCCGATCGGAACAGCAAACAACATGGCATAAGCTGCAGCTTTGATGGTTCCGAATGAAATTGGTACCAGACTAAACTTTGATTCAAAGTCATCCGAACCACCAGTCGACTGCCAGGTGTAATCAGGCTCGGGATAACCTTCGTACCAAACCTCCTGCCAGATCGCGCTCCAACTGACTTCAGGATGCTCATTATCGACATCATAGATGCCATAACCCTGCTCTGTTTTCATCAGTAAGTAGTTGGCCCGGGGATCGACCATCACCGCTTCAATAGCAGCTTCACTGGGTTTACCCCGGTAAAGATCGGCCTCTGCGGTGGTGTGGAAAATGTTCATTTCGCCATTTTCTGACAAGGTGTAGAAAGTCCGGCGATAGTATTCCACTTCGATATTAGTGACCGGAGACCCAGCGTCAAAGCTTCGAATGTACTGATACTGACGACCGTCATCACCTGGCACTTCGAACCACTGAGACACTTTGCCCGAGTCGTGGGTTAATAAGATTGACGAGGCGCCCGCTAATAAGTACATACCAGTCGCGTTGCCCAGCTCACGCGAGCGTGCAGGCAATAACTCCCGCTCGCTAACTTCACCGTCAATGGAGACATCAAATACGTGTACCCGATTACCACGTCGCGCCAACACCTGGCGTAAATCCGGTGTGACGACAATATCGTCAATGCCACTATTTAACGGAATTTCCGTGTAGTTGGGCGTCAGGCTGACTTCACCGGTCATAAAGTTTTCTTCAGCGACATAATGCGTCACTAGCAGTTTGTTCTGCTCGACCACCGACGCAAACAACATACCGTCGCCGTCTGTCTCGTAAGCCAGTCGCTGCAAGGGCCGCTGCTGCTCATCGATCAATAGCGGTTCGCCGTCGTTTTTAAATTCAACGCGCGGGGTGATGATCCGCTCAACACGATCGGTCTTCGAGGTTGCCGCTGTATCCGGAAAGGTCACTAAAAATTTAGGCTGTACCACAACCGCGGTGCCATCATTCATGCCATAGACATACTGCGAGTTAACCGGCAAGGAGCGACCAAAACTGGTGATTTCGGCATCCGTTTTGATGGTTTCTGATAACAAAATATCGCCAGTTTTTCGTTCATTTTTATCAATCAACGAGAAAAACTGGAGTTCCCCATCCTGTAAAAAGCGATAACCAATTTCCGCCTGTTCTTCCATACCCACAGCTTCGACGTTGCTTTGTTCAGGCAACTCAAAGCTGTTCACCTTTTTTAAGTCGACTGACTCAAAAATAGGCTGAACCACATACAGTAGGTAGAAAAAGATCAAAAGCAGTGCAACCAAAACCATAATGCCACCGGCAGTAACTCCGTAGCGTGCGGCATGGTCTTTAACTAGGCGCATCCGGTTGGCAGATAACTGCTGGGCAGATTGTGATGCCATTGTGACCTCAAACTTTAATAATGAAACTGACGCTAATTGTAGTGAACTTTTATGACAGTATTGTTACAAGACTGTCATTTTTGTTTCACCAAACTGTAAAAATACAAAAACCGGCGACTCCTTGGAGTGCGCCGGTTATTCATGGCCGGGTCAATTAGTGGCTTAAGCCTAATTTTTCCAGCTCTGCTTCTACTACTGCCTCTGGCAAGCCAATATAACCGTCTTTATTAACGATGTCCTGACCTTGCTTGGACAAAATCATCTTTAAGAACTCAGCTTCGGCATCGCCCATTGGCTTGTTCGGATGCTTATTCACATAAACATATAAGAAGCGGGCAAGCGGATACTTACCAGCCAACGCATTTTCGCGACTGGCTTCGATATAGTCATCGCCAGTGCCTCTGGCAACAGGTACTGTTTTAACACCTGAGGTCACATAACCAATGCCTGAGTAACCAATTGCGTTTAGCGAGGTCGAAACAGACTGAACCACAGACGCAGAGCCTGGTTGTTCATTGACATTAGAACGGAAGTCACCGCCACACAATGCCGCATCTTTAAAGTAACCGTAAGTGCCCGATACCGAGTTACGTCCATAAAGCTGTAAGTCGCGATTATCCCAAGATCCGGTTAGATCCAAATCACCCCAGCGGTTAACTTGTTCATCAGCACCACACTTGCGAGTTGACGAGAATACCGCATCTACTTCGGCAATTGACATGCCTTCAATAGGATTGTCTTTGTGCACGAAAACCGCCAACGCGTCTATCGCCACACGAACCGCGGTAGGCTTATAACCATGGCGCTTTTCAAAAGATTCAATTTCTTTCGATTTCATTGCCCGGCTCATTGGCCCGAAGCTGGAGGTACCCTCGGTGAGCGCAGGTGGCGCCGTTGATGAACCAGCCGCCTGGATTTGCACGTTTACGCTAGGATACATGCGTTTAAATTCTTCGCTCCAGAACGTCATCATATTGGCCAATGTGTCGGAACCTACCGAAGATAGGTTGCCAGACAAGCCAGACACTTTTTCATATTCAGGAAGGTCATCGGTGTTTGCTGCCACAGCACCACTAAATGCGAGTCCGCCAGCTAAGGCAAAAGTTGATAATGATTTACTAACTATTTTGGCTGATTTGAACATGTCGTTCACCTCTTCACTTTATTGATACTAAATAGTCTAGGTTGGTTATGTGACACTTTGATGACAAATATGACAGTTTTTTAAAATTTTTATGATTGGCTAGTTATCGACAACCAAACCGGACGGCAAGCGGAACCAAAACCGTGAACCCAATCCCGGTTTACTGTTAATTTCGAGATGGCTGTTGTGATGCTGCAGTGCCTGTTTAACAATCGATAAGCCTAGTCCGGTTCCGCCACTATCGCTATTACGATCGGGATCGACCCGATAAAAACGCTCTGTCAGCCGCGGTAGATGATCACTGTCAATACCGGGCCCATCGTCTTCAACGCTAAACTCAACTTCGTTATTAACTTCGCGCCAGGTTATCCGAATCTGACCGCCAGCATTTGTATAGCGGACCGCATTAGTGATTAAGTTTTGCATTGCACTGCGCAGTTGATCGCCCTTGCCATAAACCTTAATAGGTTCGACATCGACGGTTAAGGTGAGCTGTTTATCGCTAGCCAGTTTTTCGCCTTCCAGTCTCAATTCTTCAATCAATGCCGGCACATCAACGACTTGTTCAAACACATCGTGGCTTGGCGTTTCCATCCGCGACAGCTGCAACAATTGATCAACCAGGTTTTTCATTCGATCACTCTGTTGCTGCATTTGGTCGACGGCCCGCTGGGCCATCGCCGGCGGCACATTCTCAACATCGGTGAGCATTTCCAGGTAACCTTGTAACACGGTTAACGGCGTTTTTAACTCATGCGAGACATTAGCCACAAAGTCGCGACGCATATTATCCAGCTGTTTGCCTTGGGTAACATCACGCGCCACTAACAGGAACTGGTCATCGCTGTATGGCATCACCCGAATTTCAATATCCAGCGACTCGCGCATGGGAGATGGAATGGTTAGGGCTTCACTATAATCGCCATTGTTTAAGTACGCGAAAAACTCTGGATAGCGAATTAGGTTGGAGAGCCGCATGCCGGCGTCTTCTGGCCAGCGCAAACCAAAATAAAATTGGGCGAGCTTGTTGCTCCATAATAGCGAGCCGTCGCTTCTAAACACGATAGCCGCGTCGGGCAACGCTTCTGAGGCTTCGCGAAAGCGACGTAATAATTTTGCCAGCGAGCGGCGACGGCTTTGGCTGCGGCGTTGATTGCGATAAATACCGTCGTAAATATAACCCCAGGAGCCAGGAGCCGTTGGCGGCAGCAGGTTGCGGCTTTTCCATAACCAGCGTGTTAGTTTTTGCTGATAGTAATAATGCCAGACCATTAGCCCGGTTAGCGCAATCGTAAGTACTGGCCACAGGTAACCAATTAACCACCCAACGATAATGAAAGGCAATAAATACAGCACCAACCCACGCAATGCCAATAAATTAGAATAGTCACGATCCATGGGTCGCTACGTCTCCTTTACGCTACGGCCAATATGATTAACGCAAAGAAAAACGATAACCAACCCCTCGCACAGTTTGAATTAAGCGGTCAAAACCGTGTTCTGTTAATGCTTTACGTAGCCGTCTAATATGAACATCGACTGTTCGATCTTCGACATAAACATTAGTGCCCCAAACATGATCAAGCAACTGTTCCCGACTATAAACTCGCTCGGGGTGAGTCATAAAAAAGTGCAATAATTTAAATTCCGTCGGTCCCATATCAACACTATGTTCATTGACCGATATCCGGTGCGATACAGGATCCAGCTTCAGTCCGTCAAAATCTAAAGGTTCATCCAGCACTGTTGGCGCAACCCGGCGAAACACGGCCCGCATGCGAGCCATCAACTCTTTCGGTGAAAACGGTTTGGTGATGTAATCATCGGCGCCAACTTCCAGCCCTTTGATTTTATCTTCCTCTTCGCCACGGGCAGTCAGCATAATGATAGGAATGTTTCGGGTGAAGTCATCATTTTTAAGTTTTTTCGCCAGTTGAATACCGGAACCGCCGGGCAACATCCAGTCCAGTAACACCATATCCGGATAAGGTTCAGTAATTCGACTCACTGCGCTGTCAAAGTCCTTGGCTTCTACCGCCTGATAGCCATGTTGCTCCATCACGAAACTCAACATTTCGCGAATTGGTGCTTCATCTTCAACAATTAGAATTCTGCGTGACATTTAGGGATTCCTACTATGTTTGAAT
Source organism: Pseudomonadota bacterium (assembly GCA_051746345.1). Taxonomy (GTDB): domain Bacteria; phylum Pseudomonadota; class Gammaproteobacteria; order Enterobacterales; family Alteromonadaceae; genus Idiomarina. The sequence continues at coordinate 182,742 of JBNJEZ010000003.1, read as the reverse complement.
ACCCTGATTATTACCAATTAATATGACACTTTTATTAAATTCAGTCACTTTTATGACAAAACTTAGCTGAGCCACTGCAAAAGCTGGTAAAACAACGGCAAGGTAATAAAGGCAGCCAAGATTCCATAACCTACCATTGCGGCGGATAAGCTTGGCGCAAGCCCCGCCATAATAGCCACGGCACCGGCCGTTATCATCGGTGGCATCGCACTCTCAAACACCGTGACTTGCACCAACTGTGAGTCGAAACCAAAACTCCATAATAAGCCAATGGTGGCTATTGGCATAACTAACAGTTTTGTCGTTAAACCAAAAAATAAAGGCGTTTTACTGCCTTTGGGTAATCTAAATTTCAGTTGAAAACCGACCGCTACCATAATTACCGGCACTAAAGTTACAGCCAGTGACTCAACTAATACTGAGAACACTTTAGGGTAGCTAAAGTCTTTAATCAGCAACGCAATGACCAATGCAATGAACGGTGGAAACGCAATAATTTTCTTGATAATACCCAACAAACTTGCCCGTGTGGGCTCACCCTCTATGGGTTCCCGAAACAGCGCAATAATGATTGTTGAGTAGATAGCCAGCCCAAAAAACGAACCAAACTGATCGTAAAGTAAGCCGTAGACGATGGCATCACTGCCGTAAAACGCCTCTATCATTGGGAAACCGAAAAACGAGGTGTTTCCCAACGGCACGCACACCAGCAAGGCGCCAATAACGCTGCGACTCCAATTTAATAAACGCCCGACAACGTAGACAAAAAGCGCACTAAAAACCAGCAACACCCAAGGAATAATGACCGGAATCAGTAGTTCTGAAGAGAACTCGAGCGACGGGACTTTGGTAAAAATAACGCCAGGCAAAGCGGCATAAATAACGTAGAGGTTTAAAACCTGCGCGGTATTATCCGGAAATTTTCCGGCGCGCTTGATGATTAAACCGATCAACAAATAGATGGCCAGAACAACTAGGTTGGTCATTGCCTGGATACTCCTACAACCAGAAGATTCGAGATAGTTGTAGTGTAGCCCCTAACCCTGTCAGGGGCTACCGTAACGCCCTACCATGAGAAGTCGTGACGAATACCAACGGCTAAGTAGTCTTGTTCAACACCCGGTGAAGCGCCACAGCCACGACTTTCATAGAAAGCGATATCGCACTGGCGACCCGTGTACCAGGTGTACACTCGCGTTTTGCCATTAAAGAAGTAATCAGCACCGACTGAAAGTGACGAATCGCTCTCGTCTCCATCATCGATAGTTTGATACTGTGCTTTGAACACCCAGTCTTTATACGGATGCGCGGCGCTTACTAGATAACCATCGGAGTCGTATAAACCATCGGTACGCTGGAATTGTTGCAACGCTGCACCAATGCGGGTGTTACCCAGCTTAGTGGCAGCCGAAAACTGTTCGATATCATAGTTGGCAACATCGCGATCGATTGCCAATGCCGCATAGAACTTGGTCTTCTTCAGCTTAGCGTCACCATAATGCAGACCAAAGGAAACACCGTCATCTTCGCTTTCATCGCCAGATGCAATGTAAGTTAGGCCCACACTAAAATTATTAAATGACGGTGAGTAATACGTCACTGTGTTATCGGGTCGGTTCTCGCCACGAAACAAGCTTTTTAAGTCGGCTTCGTAATCGGTAAACTCATCAATTTTACCCTGCGAGTCCTTTAAGAACGTGTCGTAGCGGCCCAGCATGATTTCACCAAAAGAGCCGCGCAAGCCAACCACCTGGTTACGATTGCTAATGGCGTCGTCGCCCTCATCGAAATCGGCCAAATCGATACCGAACTCAATGTGATAAAACACTTCGAGGTCGTCGTTAAGAGCGTTAAAACCCTTTAAACCAAAGCGCGACGAGTTACTGACTAAGTCCGTATAAGAGCCATTGCCCTCGTCATTGCTTTGAAACGACACGTTGGCACGACCGTAAACGGTTAATGCAGTATTCTCGTCTTTATCCGACTCCTGAGCCTGCACAGGGAGAGAACTCAACAAGACTAAAGAAGCTAATCCAAGTAGTTGTTTCATAAAACGTTCCTAAACAATTGACACAGTGTTCAACGCTAAAATCTTGCAGCGATTATAGAACAATTAAAGAATCTTTTCAGATTTGTTAATGACCTGTGTCTAATGTATGTCGGTTTTATGACAACTTTATGACAATGTGACAGAAAAATTAATCTTTTGTGTCAGTTCAGTTTATTCTCCGCAAGCTGTCGTTTATAAGCCAGTTGCGATTCCGCGTAACGTGACCACTGCTGTGCCGCAGTCTTAGCGCCAGCATAATCGGCTGCTGTTTTAAATTGCTTCAGAGCTGCATCAAACTGCTGCTGATTAACGTACGCCATGCCTTTGACCAGATACATATTACCGGGGTTTTTAAGATCTTCGGCTGCCAGTGCCTCGTCCGCAAGTTCCAGTGCTTGCTCGTTTTTGTCGTTATTAATTGCCAGCTGCGCCGCTTGTGCCAACATCTCGCCACTGTCACCCAATTCTGCGGCTTGTTGGTAGGCCGTAATCGCCTGTTGGTATTCTTTAGCCTGCATTAAACTCTGTGCATAAAACTTACGATTACTTAAGTTATCAGCCAGTATATTTTTGCTGAGGCCCTGCTCAATGGTCTCTGCTGCTTTAAAGGGCAGTTCGTTTAAATAATAAACCTGCGCTAAATTACGCCATTGCTCAGCCGTTTTAATAAAGCCTTGCTGATGAGCTGCTTCTAGTACCGCCAGCTGTTTTTCGGTTTGCTCCAGTTGCCCATAAACGCCAGCGAGCTGAATCCAATACTCGGGCTTACTGTAGTTAATCAGCAACTGCTCCAGCATCGCTGCTACGCCGGTGGTTTGATTAAGCTCGTAATAAATTGCCCGCGCTAACACCAACCAATTTTCTTTCGGCACCTCGTTATTGTCAGTGGTGTGTTCAATCGCCCTTTCAATAGCAGTCAACGCCTGTTGATAGTCTTCGCTTTGATACAGGGCCTGGGCTTGCAGCACCCACGACTTAGGCAATTCCTTGTCACTGGCCATCGCCTGCCACTGCTCAACATAGTCGAGCGCCTGCTGATACTGGCCATCACTCAATGCCAACTGGGCCAGGCTGAATAACGTGCTCTTTTTCAACGACTCTGGAATCGGCTCCTGTTGTACGACTTTGCCGAAGTAATTAATGGCTTGCCCAGTTTCACCCTGGTCGTAATACATAAAGCCAAAGTAATTCCACAGCATCGCTCGCTCGTAGCTGTTCATACTGTCAGCACGCTCTGCTACTTGTTTTAGAATTTTAATACCTTCGGCGTTGCCTTGTTCATCTGCAGCGGTCTGGGCCCGCGCTAGCTGGCTGTATACTTTCTCTCGCAAGGCGGGGACTCGCTCTGTTTGCTGCGCCAGCACCGGCTGCGCTACCGACCAAGCGACAACCCCCATTAACGCCATTGCTTTTAGTAAAGTCTTCATGGCTGTACCTCTTTAATCCATTTCGAATGTCATGCGATTACGAACACCTTCGACTGCTACTGGCTCGCCATCAATGACACGGGGCTTGTATTTAAACTTAAGCACAGCATCTAACGCCGACTGTTCAAATACACCTTCAGGCTCTGCCTGTACAACCACCGGGTCGCGTACCGAGCCCTGCGGGGTTACTGTAAATTCGACCACGACATAACCCTCGATACCCCGCTGCATAGCGCGACGTGGATAGGTAGCCTGTACTTTTACAATTGGCAGGTACTCCCCGTCTGAGGATTGCAATGAGGCACCGTTGCCAATATCAGCTGCAGTATCGACATTGGCCGAAAAGTCATAATTGCTGCCGCCCTCGCTATCGACCTGAGAGTCCATTTGCGGCTGCGGTAGATCTTCTGGTGGTTGCTCGGGTTCCGGTGGGCGCTCGGGCTTACGCTCTTTCTCCTGCACCTGTTCCTGTTCAGGCGTGCGGACAAAGTCCAGCACGCTGCCCCGAGCCGGTTCTGACATAGCGCCTTCGCCACTACTGATGAGTGATTGCATTAAATAAAACAATCCAATAGTGACAACGGCGGCGGCTAAAATGGCTGCTAGATATCGCATATTACTGCTCGTCGGTAGCTACTGAGACGTCAAACACACCAGCCGAACGAGCGGCGTCCATGACCTCAATCAGGGTTTTAGTATTGGCTTGTTCATCGGCCTGAATGACCACTGACCCTTGTGGGTTTTCGGCATACAAACGTTCAATATTTGCCTGTACCGCGCGAATATCAATTTGACGTTTATTAATCCAGACTTCATTGCCTTCACTGATAGCAACAAGGATATTAGCCCGGTCTTTTTGTACCGCAGTCGCGGCATCAGGTCGATTAACATCAATTCCGGATTCTTTCACAAAAGACGCAGTAACGATAAAGAAGATCAACATGATAAAAACGACGTCCAGCATTGGCGTCATATCAATCTGGCTTTCTTCTTCTTCCACTAAGTTGGCAAAATGCTGTTTCATTTTAATGACGCTCCAATAAGATTCGATCTTCTAATTTCATTTTTTCGCGACGCGTAGTGCGTTGTAGCCAGGTAGCGGCAAACACTCCAGAGAGAGCTCCAACCATTCCCGCCATCGTCGGAATGGTTGCCTTAGAAACGCCGGATGCCATTGAGCGGGCACTGCCGGTACCTGTTATAGCCATCACATCAAACACCGAGATCATACCGGTTACCGTGCCCATAAGACCGAGTAAGGGACACAGCGCTACCAGAGCTTTAATGACCGGTAAATTGCCACCAAGACCCAGCGCGACCCGAGAAATCATCGCCTGCCGTATCTGCTCAGCACGCCAAGACGATTTATCGCTGCGTTGCTGCCAGCGCTGCAAGGTCTCTTTTACCCGTGCCCGATGACCGCGCAAAAAGTAAAAGATACGCTCGAGAATCATCAGCCACATGGTAAAAATCAAAATCCCGATAACCAGCAGGACCTGCCCGCCGGATTCGATGAAGTCACGTATTGCGTGACTAAATTCGATGAGAAATAACATGGTTATTCTCCTCGCTCGGAGCGCTCCGCAATAATGCCTGACGCTTGTTCCTGCAGGATGTGGATCATGTTTTTGCTGCGTGTATGCAACATCGCGAACAACAACGTCATTGGAATAGCAACAACTAAGCCGAGCACGGTGGTAACCAGTGCCTGTGAGATGCCGCCAGCCATTAGTTTCGGATCGCCGGTGCCAAACAGAGTAATTGCCTGGAACGTATTAATCATGCCGGTAACGGTACCCAATAGACCCATTAACGGTGCCACTACTGAAATAATCTTAATGAACGTCAGGTTGCGCGTTATTTTCGGCACCTCACGCAAGATCCCTTCGCTGAGCTTAAGTTCCAGGGTTTCCGTATCTGCCTGCGGATATTTATCTTTGATTAACATGACGCGGCCCAGCGGGTTGTCATTACTTGGCTGCTCTTTTTTCAACTGGCGCTTAACTTTGTTACCAATCAGCATTAGCGATACAAACCGCTCAAGCGCAAATAACAGACCGATGATGCCCAGACCAAGAATGATGTAACCAACGATGCCACCCTGCTGGATACGCTCTTTCAGGCTAGGTGCCTGCACCAGCAGACCCAGAATTGAACCACCGGTTGGGTCCAGACCAAAACTCACGACTCCGCCATCAGCTTGCTGAATGCTCTCAGCAGAACTTAAATAACGTCCGGCTGGCTGGCGCACTAGCTCTGCCGTATTACCTGTGCTTTCACTGTACTCCAGGTACTTACCGTCGCCGACCAGGTTAAAGGTTCCTACCCGGACAACTTGTTGCTCCTGTTTATCACCATCAGCTGCGGTGACTTCTGTGGTGAATTCGGCAATTTTTCCGGATTCCGTCATTTCTCGCTGAAGTGCGAACCAAACTCTTTCAATTTCATCGATCGAAGGCATTTTTGACGAGTTGCCCATTTTTTCAGCCAATTCAGCCAACTCTTCTGCGCGACCGGGGAACTGTGCAGAAATCACCGAGTTTTGAAATTTACCAGAAGCGTCACTGGTGACTTGCTGCAACACACCGAACAATTCTTTTAGTGAACCCATGCTCTGGGTCAGGCTGTTTTCCAGATTACCGAGTTGGGTTTCGTTATTTTCGAATTCGGTCTCCAGATCAGCGGCAAGCTGTTCCAGTTCATCGCGTTTATTGATCGCCTCGCGAAGAATTTGTTTTTGCTGCTGCTCTTGTTGCCGAAAGCGTTGCTCTCGTTGTTTATTATCTTCCGATTGAGAAAACTGTCCCTGTTGCAGCTGTTGTAGTAGCTCATCCAGATTAATCGGTTCTTGTGGCGCCGGGGCAGCCACCGCAGAATTAAATAGCGCCGTGACAGTAAAGGCGACGGCCAGTTGTTTCAGTGAACGAAAAAACATAAAAGTCTCCTTTACCTTATTCAGCTGTTTTGTTGGCCAGTAACGGCAACATTAATAAATCGGGTGCTTTTTGCTTGCGCGCAATACTGATTGCCTGGTCAATCGCAATCAGATGACTGCTATCCAATGACTGCCATTGCCGCTTTTCTTGATTCCATAACCCTAAGTGCTCGCCGTCGCGGGTTTTGTAGATGAGAGCAACACGACCAATGCGCAGGAAGGTGACATCTTGTACTTTCCCATTCACATCGTGCTCCGCGGTGTAGGCTTCGATATTGCGACCGTAATCTGCCTCAATTTGATAGGCTTCCATGACCCGCCGGAATTTTTCCGACACATCCACGTTGGCGCGTTCCATTAATTCCCTTAGGCCGGCAATCCGTTTTTCACGCTCCTGCTGTAAAAACGGAACATCAAGCTCGGTAAAAGTCTCCAGCGAATCAATCATACGCATCATTAGCGGCGTAACCTGGCGCTCAACAAAGCTGACCTGATCAATAGAATCGTTAAGATCAGTCATTTCCTGTTGCTGATTGCCCACTTGCTGCTGCAGCTGCTGTGTGTATACTTGCAGCCCGTCGATCTCTTTCATAATTTGTTTGTATTGCTGCAATCGCTCTTGCATCGATTCAGAAATAGAATCGATAGTCAGTTGCGACTGGCGGGCTGACTGATTAATCTCTGCCGCATTTTCGACAACCGGATCCAGGCTTTTCTCTTGTGCCTGAGCCGGCCATGATAAACACGATGCTAGTGCTAAAGCGGTACCTGTTGCTAACAACCTCATGACTTGAACCTTCTGGTCTGGGAGGGACAATTAACGTCCTCTAAATTAGAGATGCTGCAACTTTAGTGATTTTTCGTGACAGCTTAATGACGGCTTTATGTCAGGTTTGTGACAAGGGTTGTTATTGCGTTGTGACAAAGAATGAATTAGCTTAGATCTATAGTTTTAACGCACCTTAGCTGGCAATTACTGCGTACTTATGGCCAATAAAAGTATCTCCACATCGCTGTTAACCCGGGTTCTTTCTGTCTACTTTTTGTTGACGTTAATGGTGACCGCGATCCAGATAGGCGCTGAATATTTCGATACCAAACGCGCACTGATCTCAGAACTACAGAACCAACAAAGTACTTTTAGCGGGTCTTTAACTCGTTCGTTGTGGGAATTCAATAATCCACAGATAGATACTATTGCCGATGGCTTAATCAGTATTCCCGCAATTGCCGGTGTATTGATCCGCGACGACGGTGGCAATATTGTCGTCCAGTTGGGCGAAACCCTGTCGGTGGAAGACCTGCCTGAGCAGGCTACCGATGGTTATATGCTGCCCGAGCAAAATGGTATTTTTGGCTACTTTGATACACTCATTTTCGAGTTTTCCGGGCATTCGACACGCGTCGGTGATGTGACCTTATTCTCGACCCGGGATATTGCTATTGATCGGATTAAACTGAGCCTGGCATTTATTGTCGGTAATGCTTTTATAAAAAGTACCTTCCTGCTGATTCTGTTTTCGCTGGCGTTTAGTCGTATGCTGAACCGGCCGCTTAACGATTTAACACGTCAGATCCGGAGCTTTCGACTGGATAATTTAGAAGCTTCGCGGGTACGCTTACACGATCAACACAATAATGAGCTAGTGCTGATTGAACAGGCGTACAATCAGCTCATTGATAACATCGAAGAATATCAGGACGATCTACAACGCACGCAGCACAAACTGAAGTTAGCTAACCGGCAGCTGGATGAACAAAACGCCATTCTCGAACAGGAAGTCGCTCGGAAAACATCACGCTTAAGTCAGGTAATGCTGGACTTGGAGCAACGCAAAAACGAACTGGAGTTACGGCAGGAGAAACTGGAACGTGAAATCAGCCAGCGGCGTACTATGGAGAGCACCCTGCGCCAATCTAACCAGCGGTTAGAGGCATCGCTTCAGCACCTGAAGGAAACTCAACAACAACTGGTTGAGTCAGAAAAAATGGCGTCGCTGGGAGGCTTGGTTGCCGGCATTACTCATGACGTCAATACACCCATCGGCATTAGTGTTACCGCCAGCTCTTTTCTTATTGAGAAGCTTGATGAGTTGGATAACTCACTAGAGAATAAGGAGTTGACTCAGGCACAACTGAGAAAATTCATCAGTGAAGGCCGCGAAAGCCTGACATTATTAGACAGTAATTTGCAGCGCGCCTCTGAATTAATCAGTAGCTTTAAACAAGTAGCTGTCGATCAAGCCTCTGACGCGATCCGCGATATTAATCTTAAGCGCTATATTGAGGATTTGGTTCAGTCACTCCAGCCTCAACTTAAAAAGACAAAGCATCAGGTGCATGTTGATTGCCCGCAGGAACTTTATATCCGCTGTCCGGCCGGCGCCATTTCACAGATTTTTACTAACCTGATACTGAATTCATTATTGCACGGCTTCGAAGGCATCACTGCCGGTAATATGTGGATTTCGATAGCAGTTAGTCACGATGGTGAGTCGGACCGACTGCATATTACTTACCGCGACGATGGTGTTGGCATTAGTCAGCAACAGCTAGATCGTTTATTCGACCCCTTCTTCACCACCAAACGTGATGAAGGCGGCAGTGGTTTAGGTACCCATATAGTACGAAACCTAGTCACTCAGACATTACAAGGCGACATTGACGCTCGCAGTAAACCCGGAGAAGGTTTAACCTACGAGTTTTCATTCCCGGTTATTATCCTAACTTAGTATTCCGAATAACAAGAGAGACCCCTAATTATGTGGTTTAGAAACCTGCGTTTCTATCGCTTTAGCGATGAATTTAGTTTGCCTGAAGATTTTGAAGCCAAATTGAGTGAGCATTTATTTCGCGCCTGTGGTCGGCAGGAGCAATCAACCTTTGGCTGGTACTCTCCTTTTGGTGCCGACAGTGAGGTACTGAGCCATCGCTTAAACGAATCTCACCTTATCTGTGCCCGCCGCGAAGAAAAAGTGCTACCGGCAGCGGTGATCAACGCTGAATTGGATGAAAAAGTCCGGCAAATCCAGGACGCCGAAGGCCGTCCTGTTAACCGCAAAGAAAAACAAACCCTAAAAGAAGATTTAGTGCATCAATTACTGCCTCAGGCATTCAGTCGTTTTCGTTTAAGCTGGGGTTACCTCGACTTAAAACGACAGCTCATCGTTGTTAATGAGTCGGCCTCGAATAAGGCAGAAGACTTTTTGGGGTTGTTACGCTCGACATTAGGTTCATTACCGGTACAGCCGGTTGGCACCGCCGAAGCCGCTGAAGTGTTTATGACCGACTGGTTAGTTGGCAATTCATTGCCTGGCGCTTTTGAACTCGGTGATGAAGCAGAACTGCGCTCACCGCAACAAGACGGTGGCATCTTACGATGTAAAAATGAAGACCTTACTCGCGACGATATTCAGGCCCACGTTGATGGCGGTAAGCAGGTCACCCGGTTGGGATTAATCTGGCAAGAACAAATTGAATTTGTGTTGGAAACTGACCTGGCGCTAAAGCGTGTTAAAGCAACAGATATGTTGATGGAGCAACAGGACGACTTAGTTGACCCTACTCCTGATCAAAAGCTGGACGCAGACTTTATGCTCATCTCGGCGCAGGTCGGAGAACTGTATGACGATTTAATTCGGGCTTTTAGCAGCGATTCTTCTAGCTAAGTAAATCCAGTATTTCACGGTAAGCTTGCTGCGTGGATTCATCCTGCCAGAAACCACTGGTTGGGATGATTTCACGTTGCTCGTATTCAGCAATGGTCATGGCATTTTCGTTGGGTTGCGTATTATTTGTTAACAAACTGGCTAAATGCACAATGTCGCAGTAGTTAACCACTATTGCGTCATCCAGTAACTTCACCCGGCCACAGCCAAAATAGTAAGGCACTCGAATTAGGTTCGGGGTAAATTCCCAATGCTTAAGCATATTTACGCCAAGCTGTCCTCCGAATTGGAACATTGTCCCCTTAATGAGGGACGGATTGGCAAAGCTATCGTCAAACTCATCGGCCATCTTTAAAATTGGCGCTAAACCAATTTGCGAAATCATTCCGGCAAGCAACGCGACATCCTGATGCAGTCGATGACCTAGCCCCCGATTCTGCAAATGTCGGGTAATAACAACTGCAGCCGCAGCGATTTCACGTGTTGCTTTGATATAACTGTCGGCAAACTGTTTCACAATATCATTTTTTGGCCAAAACACTTGTTCCACCGCCATTGCAAGAGCTAGCGTCCTGATGCGCCTTAAGCCAATTCGGGTTAACGCCTGCATCAGGCTTTCGGCCTTACTGCGGCTACCTAAGTAGGCGCTATTCGCTAACCGGATAAGTCGCGCCGACAGCGCCGTATCGTGCTGAATAATGCGCGCCAATTCTTGTAAATTACAGTTGGGGTTCAGCGTTGCATCACGCACTCGCTCCGCCGTCTCTGGCAACCCCGGCAGCTGTAGCTCATCACGTTTTAAACGATCATCAATTAACAGGTAAAGCGCGTTCGGCGCGGTCATGCAAGCATCCTTTTAATAGTCACTGTCTCTTGCGCCTGCTTATGGTTAGCAGTATTTTATAGGTTATTGTATTCGCTACTATAACCAAAAAAGCACCCTTATGTTAAAACAATTATTCACTTTTGCCCCACTGATTTTTGCTATCGCTGCCTGCAGCGATAATAACGGCGACACCTCTACTGATAGCTCTTCATCAAGTCAGGCCGATGAATCCGAACATTCGGTAACCTACCAGTTAGTTGATGGCGCAGAAAATCGTTTTGATATCTACACCGACTATGAGCTGACCAGCGATCTGAGTCACTTATCCGCCGATCAAAAACAAATGGTTGGATTACTGATTGATGCCTCCAAAATTATGGATGAGCTGTTCTGGAAACAAGCGTTCCCGCGCGACCGTCAAGAGTTTTTAGCTGCATTACCGGAGCCGGCGGTTAATTTTGGCCACATAAATTATGGTCCATGGGACCGGCTGGATGCTAATAAACCCTTTGTTAAGGAGTTTAGCGAAAAGCCAGCAGGCGCTAATTTCTATCCGGCGGATATGAGTAAGCAAGAGTTCGAACGCTTTGATAGTGCTGATAAAACGAGTCTTTATACCTTGCTCCGCCGTGACGACAATGGCCAGCTAATGACGGTTAATTACTCGGATGCCTATCAGCAACAGCTTACCGAAGCCGCCGATATTCTGCGACAGGCAGCTGACCTTGCCGAGAGCCAGTCATTTGCTAACTACCTTAGATTGCGCGCAGACGCCTTTTTAAGCAATGAGTACCAACCGTCGGACCTTGCCTGGATGGACATGACCGACAACGATATTGATGTTGTGATTGGCCCCATCGAAAACTACGAAGATCAGCTATTTGGTTACAAAACTGCGTTTGAGTCTTATGTACTTATTAAGGATAAAGCGTGGAGTGAGCGGTTAGCCAAGTACGCGCAATTTTTACCCGAGTTACAACGCGGTTTGCCGGTTGAGGATAAATATAAAGCGGAAGTACCTGGATCTAATGCACAACTAAACGCCTATGACGCAATATATTACGCCGGACATTCTAATGCCGGTAGTAAAACAATTGCGATTAACCTGCCAAATGATGAACAGGTACAATTGGAAAAAGGGACCCGCCGGTTACAACTAAAAAATGCCATGCAGGCAAAATTTGACAAAATTCTGCGGCCTATTGCTGAAGAGCTGATCGTGCCAGAGCAACGGGACAATATTACCTTTGATGCCTTCTTTGCCAATACCATGTTTCATGAAGTTGCTCACGGGCTGGGTATCAAAAATACGGTTAACGATAAGGGAACCGTGCGCTCAGCACTTAAAGAACACGCTTCAGCGCTGGAGGAAGGAAAGGCTGACATTCTTGGCCTATACATGATCACTCAGTTGTTTGAAAAAGAACAAATTAATAGCGGAGAATTAGAGGACTACTATACCACCTTTATGGCCAGTATTTTTCGTTCCGTTCGGTTTGGAGCCTCTAGTGCGCATGGCAAAGCTAACATGATCCGTTTCAATTATTTTGCTAACGAGGGTGCCTTTACCCGAAATGATGAGGGCCAGTATGCCATCAGCATGGGCAAAATGCGCCAGGCAATGAACAGTCTTTCCGAACAAATTTTGACCCTACAAGGCGACGGTGACTATCAAGGAGTTAGTGAGTTAGTCGCTCGTTTAGGGGTGGTTAATGAACAATTACAAGCCGACCTGGATCGACTTAGTGACGAGGGAATACCTGTCGATGTTGACTTTGTTCAGGGGAAAAAGGTTTTAGGTCTTTAATAGCTCTGATTGCCGGGCCGTGATAAACTCGGCTCGGCAACAGAGGATAGACAAAAATGAAGCACGTATTAGCCTGCATCGATGGTTCTAAGTCGACCACCGCCGTTTGTGATTACGCAAGTTGGGCGGCTTTGCGGTTAGAAACGCCGCTAACATTGTTCCATGTTCTGGATGAAAATCGCTACCCGAGCCAACCGGATATGACCGGCAATATCGGCCTTGGTAGTCAGGAAACCCTGTTGTCACAGCTCGCTAAGCTCGACGAAGAACGCAATAAATTAGCCCTGAAACATGGTCAGAATATGTTAGAAGCGGCCAAGCGTCGTTCCAAACAGCAGGGGTTGAGCGAGGTTCTATTGCGCCAACGCCATGGCGATCTGGCCAACTCGTTGCTGGATATCGAGAGTGACATACGCTTGTTGGTGATGGGTTTGCATGGTGTTGATAGTAATGACACAAAGCACATTGGTAGTCAGTTAGAAACGGTTATTCGGACCGTGCAACGACCGATTCTTGTGACCCCAGCTGAGTTCCAGCGCCCTACTAGCGTTATGTTAGCGTTTGATGGCAGCGACACTTCCAGAAAAGGGGTTAAACTGCTCGCTGAAAGCCCTATTTTTAAAGGCATGCCGATCGACCTGTTAATGGTTGGTAACGATACTCCCGAAGCTCAGGCGTCGATAGAAGCGGCAGCCAATCACCTGCGCGAGTTCCGTCATAATGTTCGATTTGAAATTCGCCCCGGCGATATTGAACCGACGTTGCATGCCTATCAGCGGGAAAAAAATATCGATTTAGTCGTTATGGGCGCGTATGGCCACTCACGCATACGACGCTTTTTAATCGGCAGCACCACGACAAAAATGCTACAAAATACGCAGACCCCTTTATTACTGCTCAGATAAAATTCTCACAATAGGCATACCTATGGCACTTGACTGGCAACAGCTAGAACTCGACGACAGTTTAATATTCACTCTTAAAGAGCAGCAGTTAAACAAACCGGCAAAAGTACAACAACAGGCGATTCCTGTGGCTCTGGACGGCAAGGATCTGTTGCTGAGTGCGCCAACCGGAACCGGCAAAACGTTAGCGTTTTTATTACCAGCGTTGCAGCATTTGCTGGATTTTCCACGGCAAAGCCCTGGCCCCGCACGTATTTTGGTGTTAGCTCCAACGCGCGAGCTAGCAGAGCAAATACATCAACAAGCACAACTGTTTAGTCCACTGACAGAACTTAGTTCCGTGGTCGTTACCGGCGGTATTAATTATGGTACCCAACTGAGTCAGCTGGAAAAGTCACATGACTTGTTGATCGCCACCCCCGGTCGTTTAATGGATTTAATCGAGGCCGAGCAGTACCAGTTAGAAAGCGTAGAGTGGTTAATCATTGACGAAGCCGATCGCATGCTGGATATGGGCTTTACGAAAACGGTTGAGGAGATCGCCCGTCACGCCCGTCATCGCCAGCAGAGCATTTTATCCTCTGCAACGTTAGAAAGTGCCGGCGTTGTGAACTTCTCCAAACGCTTACTGAACGAACCTGAGCTCATTGAAGTTAAGCCACCTAAACGTGAACGCGGTAAAATTCTGCAATACGTTTATCAGGCGGATACGGCCGAGCACAAGCAACAGTTGTTATTAAGAGTTCTGGCAGACCACCCGGGCCGGCAAATCGTGTTCGTGAAGACCCGCGAACGCGTGGCTGAGCTAGCTGGGTATTTACAGGCTAATTTTGACCAGCAGGTAATGCATTTGCGTGGTGATCTACCGCAGTCTGAGCGTCAACGAATTATTGAACAATTTAAGCAGTCGAAAAGTTCGGTACTGGTCGCCACTGACGTCGCTGCACGTGGTCTTGATATCGATACCGTCAGTGTAGTGGTTAACTACGATTTACCCCGTCAGGCCGATACTTATGTGCACCGTATTGGTCGCACCGCGAGAGCCGGTGCCAAAGGCACTGCAATCTCTTTAGTTGAGGCTCACGATGCACTACTGCTAGGTCGTATCGAACGCTATACGGGAGAGCGCTTAGAGCGACGTGTTTTCAATGACTTGCGGCCGCAATATAAGTTTCCGTCAACAGAGAAAAAACGACCGAAGAAGACGGCTAAAAAGAAGCCTAAGAAGAACAAAAAGCGCTGATTAATTCAGCGCTTTTTTTTGCGTTGTTGCAGTAAATACACTAACCCGAAGTAAGCAAGTACGCCAAGACTATCGGCAATCCAGTCGTATAAGTCGGAACCGCGACCGGGGATATAATTTTGCACCACTTCAATAAGAAGACCGTACATCCCCAGTAATAGAAAGGAAACTCGTCCATTCAGGGCGAAGGCTTTATGCAGCGTTAAACTTAATAGAAAGAAAATCGCAAAATGTACCCACTTATCGGCGTATGGGATACTGCTGGCTTTTGATGCCGGTACTTGCCAAACAAAAGCTAAGGTTACTGCAATCAGTAAACTAACAAAAACGATTCGCGCAATTACGACTGACAACTGTGTTTGTTTCAAACGGTATTCCCTTACTGGTCACTATACACCGAGACATTATGATAGCCTGCTTCTTGCAGCAGCAAGGCCTGCATCTTACTCATAACACCTTGAGCACAATACAGCAGGTAGTGTTTATCCGCATCTAAATTTACAAATTCTGACTGTAATTTAAAAAACGGTATTTCCAGTACATCCAGATCAGTCTGCAGTGGTTTTTCTTCAATTTCGTCGTTATTACGAATGTCGACA
This sequence comes from Pseudomonadota bacterium, assembly GCA_051746345.1. Classification (GTDB taxonomy): domain Bacteria; phylum Pseudomonadota; class Gammaproteobacteria; order Enterobacterales; family Alteromonadaceae; genus Idiomarina. Next base: position 167,282 of record JBNJEZ010000003.1, on the reverse strand, counting down.
ATGACCCGTTTTAAGTCAGCTGTTGCAACTTCTGGTTCAAGCTTAGCTTGCTGTTCGGCGGCAGCACCGATTTCGGTCATGGTCAGCACCTGAGCGTCGTTGACGACTTGCTTCAGCAACTCCATATCCAACTTACTTTCCCGGGCCTCCACTTCTTCCGGGATAGCCCGCACGGTTGGTTTATTGGAGATAACACCACAATACTCTGGAATCGATTTGGCCAAAGGTTCTGTGCCAATCTTCTTCGCGATATCGACAATCTCTTGCTTATCACGGGTGATCAATGGCCTTAAAACCAAAGCATCAGTAGCACTGTCAATCACGTTCAGGTTAGATAACGTTTGACTCGACACCTGACCAGTGGCTTCGCCGGTCACCAATGCCTGTGCTTTTAAATAGCGGGCCACCCGTTCAGCAGCACGCAACATTTGCCGCTTAAGTACAACCCCCATCAAGCCATTGTCGCAATGCTTCAGAATATCCTCTACCACCGGCGCAAAGTCGACACTGACAAACTTAATCGGGTGAGAAGCACTGAACCGCTGCCATAGATAGTGGCTAATCTGGCGCACCGCGACTTCGTGCGCGTCGCCGCCGAGGTTAAAGAAACAAAAATGAGTGCGGGCGCCACGGCGAATAAACTCATAACTGGCGACACTCGAATCAAAGCCACCACTCATCAGGCTGACCACCGTTTCCTGAGTCGGAATTGGAAATCCACCCAGGCCTTCCTGCCGTCTGCCAACCAGCTGTATATTCTTTTCGATAATCTGCAGTTTAATTTCCACATCGGCGTGCTTAAGTTTCACGCTCGAGTTGTTGCTATGCTCGAGCAAATAGCCGCCGATATAGCGTTCAAGTTGCTGCGAATTAAAATCGTGGTGGCCCTTACGTTTTACCCGAACTACAAAGCTACGTTGTTCGATACTTTGCAGCCAGCGATCACCAACCCACTGAGCTAAAGTTTCAAAATCGCTAAGCGAACGTTCTTCAACTTCGGCAAACCAAGAAATGCCCGGGGTATTTTGCAAACTTTCGGTTATATGACGACGAACCAGCTCGTCATCTGCATCCGTTGCCGGTTCCGCCGTGACTTCGATACGGTCCCAAAGCCATTTCACCAAAGTGTCTGCTTGTGGCTGAGCCAAGACTTTACGTAGATTATTGGTCAGAACTTTTCCGTGGCGCTTGCGCACCGAACGGCTTTTAATTGTGATTTCTGCGTGTAGGCGAACAACAAACTTCATAAGGGGAACCATCGTAACAACATCAACACTGCCCAGCGGGCAGCTAAAACGCAGCATTATACGATGTTTTAAGGAGTCCGGCTAGCAGCGACCGAGGTCCTAATCGACCACGTTAACCGGATCTGACTCTTTCGCTTTACCTTGCATAATAGCAATATCAACCCGTCGGTTTTGGGCTCGATTTTCTTCTGAGTTGTTCGGAGCAATCGGTTTGGTGTCAGCAAATCCCATAGTAACCAGCCGATCCTCAGAGAAGCCTTCAACCGGAACCATCTCTTCCGCAACCGCAACCGCTCGTTTTGAGGACAGATCCCATTTCGAGGTATAAATTTCAGACACCAGCTGCTGGTTGTCCGTATGTCCGGAAACCGTAATCTCTCCCGGTATATCTTTTAATGCCTCAGCGACTTCGCGCAACACGGGTTTAAATTGCGGTTGAATAAATGCAGAGCCCTCTGGGAATGAGCCGCGCTCGCGGATGCGGATTAAAATCTGCTGGCCAAACTGCTCTACTTCCAATACCCCCGACTGCATTTGTTCCTGTAGCTGACGCTGAATACGCTCGAGTAGCTCCTTAGTTTTTTCACTTTGAGCTTCGCTATCAGCTTCTGAGTCGGCGTTTGTTTGATCTTCTTCACTCTCAGCTTGCTCACCGCCACGCTCTGTTTGCTCTCCCCCGGCGAAGTCGGATTCACCTTCCTGGAACTCAAGCATTTGCTGGGTCATTTCAACGGTTTGCTGTTGGATTGTCTCGATTGGGGTTGGCTCCGGGCGGCCGGGACGGAACTCTTGCGCTATGACACTGGTTCCCTTAGGAATGTCTTTGACCTCAATTTTATTCTGTACCCCTAAAGCAAACTTCATTGAACCCGCAATTTGCTTAAACTTAAGCACGTCCATCTCGGAAAAAGACAACAGTAATACGAAAAACGCCATCAGCAATGTCATCAGATCGGCGAATGTTGCCATCCAGCCGGGTAAACCGGGAGGTGGGCATTTACAGTCCTTTTTTTCTTCCGTAGTGGACGCCATGACTTTTAGTCTTCCCCTTCATCCCCGCTTACGCGTTGAGATTCTGCCAGGTAATTACGCAACATGCCTTCGATAACACGAGGGTTCTGGCCATCCTGAATACCTAAAATGGCATCCAGCACCAGTTGCTGATTCAATTTTTCTTGCTCAGCCCGCAGCATGAGTTTGTTTTTAATGGGGATAGCGATGACGTTAGCCAGAAAAGCGCCGTAGAGGGTAGTTAGTAGAGCAACAGCCATTGCCGGTCCAATCGCCTTAGGATCATCCATGTTGGCGAGCATCCCGACCAGTCCAATGAGTGTACCGATCATGCCCATCGCCGGTGCGATATCTGCTAATACAGTAAAGAACCGAGCACCTTCCTCATGCCGGGAAAAACTCATTTGGATATCTTTCGACAAGGTCTGTTTAACCACTTCAGCATCGTGACCGTCGACCAGCATATCAATGCCTTTACGGAAAAAGCGATTCGAGATTTCTGCTTCTTCCAGCGCTAAAAACCCACCTTTGCGGGCTGAGTCGGCCATTTCTACTGACGTGTCTATTAATTCTTGTGGATGTTCTATTTTAAAAAAGAACGCTTTTACCAGTACTCGGCCCGTGGCAAAAAATTGGCCCAATGGGAAATTAGCCAGCGTGATGAATAGCGAGCCACCAACTACAATGAAAACAGACTGCACATTAATGAACAGGGTTACGTCCCCACTCATTATGATAGCCCCGACGACAAAGCCGATAGCGCCTATTATTCCTATCAGTGTTGCGATATCCACTCAGCTTCCCCCTGGATAAATATGGTCTTGTTTCGACTCGAGCCGAACATACGGCAGTGTTCATTTTTAAACATCGCGGCGTCGCTGACAAGCGATTCAGTAAAACTCTAGCTGCTAGTTAGGTTATCATCGGCTGACATTGGTAAATCTTTATTAGATAATGGCAGTTACTAACAGCCTAGGTGAGCAACTTTATGTCTGAACAACCCGAACAGCAATTGTCTTTTGAGCAAGCGTTGCAACAACTGGAACAGCTCGTTAACGAATTAGAGCAAGGCGATTTACCGTTAGAACAGTCGCTCCAGAAATTCGAACAAGCAATCGCGCTGTCGCGAACTAGTCAAGCCCAGCTGCAACAGGCAGAGCATAAGGTCAAACTTTTGATAGAACAGAATGGTGAACAAAAATTACAACCGCAAGAGGGCGATGAGTGACCATTCAGCAGATAACGGCCAGTGTGCGCCAGCAAGTTGATCAAGCGTTACAACAGCATTTAAGCGAAGCCGGTGCAGAACAACGATTAGCCGACGCGATGCGTTATGGTGTGTTACTCGGTGGTAAACGAGTAAGGCCTTATCTAACCATGACTATTGCAGATATATGCGGCGCTGATGATACTCTCGCCTTAAATGCAGCCTGTGCGGTCGAGTGCATACATGCTTACTCGTTAATTCACGACGACTTACCGGCTATGGACGATGACGATCTGCGCCGCGGTCAACCGACCTGTCACCGCGCTTTTGACGAAGCCACTGCAATACTTGCCGGTGACGCACTGCAGTCGCTGGCTTTTAGCCTGCTAAGTACGCCGCTTGCTGGCTCAGTACCCCATCAACGGCAGTTGCAGATGGTTTCGGTATTAGCACGAGCCAGCGGCGGTATGGGCATGTGTGGCGGGCAATCACTGGATCTGGCTGCCACTGAACAACGGCTAAACGAAGCTCAGCTGGAGCGGGTGCATCGCCACAAAACCGGTGCACTAATTACCGCCAGCGCGGATTTAGGTGTGCTTTGCGGGGTTCAACAAGCGCAGCAGTACCGCTCACTATTTTGCGATTTTGCCGAAAGTCTTGGATTAGCCTTTCAAATCCAGGATGATATTCTCGATGTCATATCCAGCACCGAAGTTCTTGGTAAACCGCAAGGCTCCGATCTGCAAGCCAAGAAATCAACCTATGTTCAACTTTTAGGGCTTGACGGAGCACGGCAAAAACTGCTGTCATTGCACCAACAAGCACTACAGTCGCTCGCCGATATACCGTACAATACCGAATCGCTAGAAAACTTCTCGACCGTCCTGCTAACGCGGGACCACTGACAAAAAGAGTACTATGAAAACACTTCTCGACAGCATTGATCTGCCAAAAGATCTGCGCCGCGTACCAGCAAAGCAGTTAAAACAAGTATGCGACGAAGTTAGACAGTTCTTATTAAGTTCAGTCAGTAAAAGCAGTGGTCATCTGGCATCAGGCTTGGGTACTGTCGAGCTAACGGTCGCCTTACATTACGTCTACAATACGCCCGAAGACAAGTTAGTCTGGGATGTTGGCCATCAGGCCTATCCTCATAAAATTTTAACGGGTCGTAAGAACCAACTGCACTCCATACGACAGAAAGATGGTCTTCACCCCTTCCCCTGGCGCGATGAAAGTCCTTATGATGTGTTGTCAGTCGGCCACTCGAGTACCTCGATATCTGCCGGGTTAGGCATGGCAGTTGCGGCTGAACGACGCGGTTTACGAGAAAAAGTCGTGGCGATTATTGGTGATGGGGCGATGACCGCCGGTATGGTATTTGAAGCAATGAACCACGCCGGTGACATTAAACCCAATATGCTGGTCATTCTTAATGATAATGATATGTCGATTTCAGAGAATGTCGGTGCACTCAATCGACACTTTGCCAGATTACTGTCGGGTAAGGTGTATACCTCGATTCGTGAGCAAGGGAAAAAGCTGCTGAAACCGCTCCCACAAATTCAACACCTTGCCAGTCGCGCCGAAGAACACATGAAAGGCATGATGGCACCCGGTACCATTTTTGAAGAGCTGGGCTTTAATTATATCGGTCCTATCGATGGCCATGATATTGACGAGCTGGTTGAAACTTTAACGAATATGCGGGATTTAAAAGGCCCGCAACTACTGCACATTGCAACCCAAAAGGGCAAAGGCTACCAGCCTGCGGAAAAAGATCCGATCGGCTATCATGGCGTCCCTAAGTTTGATCCCACGCTATCCGAACTGCCGGTCAAGCCACCGGGAATACCAGCCTATTCGGATATTTTTGGCCAATGGTTATGCGACCAGGCCAGTCAGGACCCAAGTTTGATGGCAATCACACCGGCAATGCGCGAAGGTTCGGGAATGGTGGAGTTTTCTAAGCGCTTTCCCAAACAATATTTTGATGTGGCCATTGCCGAACAACACAGTGTGACTTACGCGGCAGGCTTAGCCATCGCCGGTTTAAAACCCGTCGTTGCTATTTACTCAACCTTCTTGCAGCGCGCATACGATCAGTTAATACATGACGTTGCCTTACAGAATTTAGATGTGCTGTTTGCGATTGATCGGGCTGGTATTGTCGGGGCCGATGGGCCGACTCACCAAGGAGCGTTTGATCTGAGCTACTTACGCTGCATTCCTAATATGGTGGTAATGGCACCGAGTGACGAACAGGAATGTCGTGACCTGCTGCAAACCGGTTATCAATACCAGGGGCCCGCCGCGGTGCGCTATCCTCGTGGAGCCGCCACCGGGCTTGAATTAAGAGCATCTGATAAATGCATTCCAATTGGCGAATCACGTTTGATTCAAACTGGCGAGAAAGTCGCCGTCCTGAGCTTTGGTACCTTATTAACCGAATCCCGGCAGGTTGCAGAACAGCTTAATGCCACGCTAATTGATATGCGCTTTATAAAACCACTGGATGTCGACGCTATCGTCAAAGCAGCTGAAACGCATGAACTGCTGGTAACAATAGAAGAAAACTCAGTGCAAGGCGGTGCAGGAAGTGCTGTACTTGAAGTTCTCGCGGAACGACAGCTAAATGTCGACACACTGACCATTGGCCTGCCGAATCAGTTCGTTAAACATGGCAGCCAGGAGGAAGTTCGCACAGAATTGGGACTGGATAGCGATGGTCTACTGCAACGTATCAAAGCCCGTTTAAATAAACTGTAATACGCCCAGAATGATGACGTTACTGACAACGCCTGCCAGTACGTCATCCATCATAATTCCGCTGCCACCCGTCAGTCTTTTATCAAGCCAGCCAATTGGCCCCGGTTTACTGATATCAAATAAGCGAAACAGTAAAAACGCAGCAATGATATAAGGCCACTCGAACGGCAACGCAAACATCGCAATCGCATAACCGATGATCTCATCCCAGACAATCGCCGGGTGATCATGAACCCCGATCTTATCCGCGGTGCGCCGGCATAAATATATACCAAAGACTGTTCCTAACACGATAAACAGCAGGTAGAACCACAGTGGCGTCAACGCTAATAACGCCACCACAGGTATCGCTGCGAGTGTGCCAAAGGTGCCAGGAGCCTTCGGTGCTAAGCCACTGCCAAAACCAAACGCCAGAAAGTGTAGAGGATTAAAAAAATTAATACCTGGCCAACGTTTCATGCTTAGTCCTTAGCAGTACCGGAATTATTGAAGTGATTATACCCGTGCTGCTCTAACGGCAACTCATAGGCTTCGCCATGCAATTTAAGCTGAATCGCCGGCTCTCTTAATTGGGTAATTCGTCCGATACATATCGGCTTATTCTTTAAGTGAGCGGTGAGAGTTTCCAGTCGACCACGATTATGTTCTTCAACCGTAAAGCACAGCTCATAATCATCACCGGCTGTAAGCGCCTTTTGGTACGCAGCATCTTGCGCCAGGGTTTCTGTCATTGCCAGCGACAACGGTATTTTGTCCAGCTCGATATCGGCTGCAACTCCGGAGCTGGAGAGCACATGTTGTAGATCCGCTAGCAGGCCATCCGAGATATCAATACATGCACCGGCGACCTTGCGTAAGGTTTGGCCTAAGGCAACCCGTGGGTGCGGATAATGCAGACGCTCCACTAACCCTTGTAAATGCGGTCCAACTGCCACATCTGCTTGTTGTGTAACATCCAGTCCTAACCCGGCATCGCCCAACGGGCCACTAACGTAAAGCCAGTCGCCGGGCTTAGCACCGGAACGGGTAATGGCTTCGCCGGCGGGGACTTGCCCCTGCGCAGTGACCGTCACGGTCAGCGGACCGCGGGTGGTATCGCCACCAATTAAGGTGCAATCGTAATACTGACAAATCTCATGTAACCCGGCTGCAAATTCACTTAACCATGTTTCGTCTGCATCCGGCAAAGTTAACGCCAACGATATCCAGCAAGGCTCAGCCCCCATTGCTGCAAGGTCACTTAAGTTTACTGCAACTATTTTATGCCCGATTGCGCGTGGCGGCGTCGTCTCATCAAAGTGAACACCCTTAACCATAGTATCGGTAACAGTGACCAAATCATGGTTGGGTTGCACCCGCGTCACAGCACCGTCATCGCCAATACCAACAATGGAGTCGGGGCGCTGCTTTTTAGTGTTCAGGAAATATTGTTCGATGAGGCTAAATTCGTTAAGCATGAGGCTATATTAGCCAACGGCTTAACCGTTGGCTTTATGTTTATTGGCGGACGGGGCGCAAAGTGTCGACGGCTTTATCAAGCACACCATTGACGAACCGGTGACTGTCATCGGCGCCAAACGACTTAGCTAACTCAATGGCTTCGTTGATCGCCACTTTGTAGGGAACATCTAGTCGTTCTTTAAGCTCGAACGCGGCTATTCTTAACACTGCCAGTTCGACTGGGTCCAGCTCTTTAATAGGCCGATCCAAAAACGGCGCAATAGCTTCATCAAGGCTCTTGTAATAGCTACCCACGCCTCTTAACAACTCCAAAAAGTAATCCACGTCTACTTTACTGGTGTCATTATCGGTAAGATATTGCGCTTCGATATCGGTAAATGTATTTTGCGTTAACTGCCAGGAGTAAACCGCCTGAACGGCAAGTTTCCTTGCTTTTCTGCGTGCTGCAGGTTTCATCTTTTACTCCTTACAGCTTATCTAGTACGTTGACCATTTCTAACGCACTTAAGGCTGCTTCAGAGCCCTTGTTGCCGGCTTTGGAGCCGCTGCGTTCAATGGCTTGTTCAAGGCTATCTGTAGTAATCACGCCAAACGCAACCGGTAAACCAAATTCACTGGCTACACGGCCCAAGCCGCTGTTACATTCACCAGCTACAAATTCGAAATGAGGCGTGCCCCCGCGAATTACAGCACCAACTGCAATAATCGCGTCATAGCGACCGGAAGCTGCCAGCTTCTTTGCGGTAACCGGCATTTCATAAGCTCCTGGCACTCTCACCACGGTAATGTCGTCTTTGTTGACTTGTCCGTATTGTTGCAACGTTTGCACGGCGCCATCTAACAAACTTTCTACAACAAAGTGATTAAAGCGGGCGACAATGATGGCAAACTTCTTGCCTGTTGCGGCGATACCGCCTTCTATAACTTGCATAGGATTTCCTTTCTTCAATTCGCTAGATGCGCTACTTTATCTGGCGCGAATAATAGCATAATTCGGAATAATTTGCGGTTTATTTGCGTGCCAAAGTGTAGGAGTAAAACAACTCTTCAGTATCTCGGTTTCGACCGACTAAACGCGCTGAGCTGTTATCCAGTAGCGCTTGTGCCGGCTGGTTCGACTCAGCCACCGGAAATAGTACTTGCGACCATGGCCAGCTACTTCTTAACCAACCGGTAAGCAACTCGAATAAATCATTATGCAAACTGTCGTTAACCGCAGGTTGGGTTAACCACCAAGTAATTTCCGCGTTGAAGTTTTTTGAATTTATAATACCTGACTCGCCACGTTGTTCTATCACTGGCACAAAATAAACAGCACCAATAATCATATCGCGCTCACGATCAATCACAATATAGGTGTATGCATCGTTGTTTTGCTGCTGTTTTAAATGCAGTTTGACCATCGAATGGTTCTGTTCAAGAGAACTTTTTTCTGATGGCCAGCTCCAACCCAGACGCTCGAACAGCCATTCTTGTGAGCCCATATAGCTATGAAATAAACGCTCTGAATCTGACTTTTCTAACGGTCTTATAACCAGACTTTTTGACTCGGTGCGCTCGGGAACTATCCACTCATTTTGCCAAAAATCGGCTGCCAGCGGCGACTTAACAGCTATTAAGCTGAGCACAATAAGCAGTCCGCGCAGCCCAGTAGCCATTAACTAAACTCCGCTCTTTTACCCTGAGCGTGTGCAAAAAATGACTTCACTCGCTCCAGCTCTTTTTCTATTTCGCCGGTAATCATTAACGCCGGACCTATATCAATAGCCTTGCGCGCGTAATCAAAAGCGACTGGAATAATCGGTACATTGGCTTGCTTAGCCATATGTAAAAAGCCCTTCTTCCAATCCTGTACTTTCTTGCGCGTACCCTCTGGCGTAATCACCAAAATCAGTTCATCGCTGTCGCTAAACTCAGAAACCATTTTACCCACAACACCATTGGGGGCGCTTCGATCAATTGGAATACCACCTAACTTGGTCATCAAGCCCTTTAGTGGAAACCGAAATAAACTGGCTTTACCCAGATAATTTAATTTTAACCCCATCGCTAACATCACAAAAACGCCCACTGGGAAATCCCAATTGGACGTGTGTGGTGCGACCGGTAAAATTGCCTTATTAACGTCAGGCATTTCACCGTCAATTTTCCAGCCACCAAACATACGTAAACCGACGCGGCCTAGCCATCTCAGGAATCGTCCATCACGGGTTGGGAACTCGCCTTTTACATGTGCCGGAATAGTATCTACCGTTTTTTCACTCATAGATTTGCTTTTAAGACCTTTCTAATTTCTCGTAATTTACTTTTTATACGTTCAATATTGTCCGGTCCCATTCTCAGCAATTGTTTTTGCGCTGGCGGTAAAGACTCATAAGCCGGATCTGCGTATGTGTACATAACTTCATCGTCTTTAACCTGTACCAACGATTCTGGTACTGGTGTGTCTAACAATACGTCTATAGCTTCGTAAACGGCATCGGTGATATCGGAATCCGGATAACCAATGTCAGCAAAAGCTTCATTCATCAGTGGCTTAAACAATTCATAGTTTTCGGCTAGTGCTTGTTCCTCGAGACTGACAAACCAATCCACTAACGCATCGTAGCGCTGATAAGTCTGTTCATCGATATACAACTCACCGTCGATTTCTAACACTCTAAAGCGACCATCGGGACGTTGCACGACAGTCCGCTCACGCACTAATGTGCCATTACGCAGGTTCTCGATAATGACCACTGCGTCACGAACCAACTGTGAGCTTTTCAAGGGCTGAATCGATATACCGCTGGTATCTAATGTTTGTAGAATCGTGGGCGTGCTTTTATCCAGTTCGGGTAATTCAGGCGCTGGCTCTGGCTCAGATTCTGGTTCAGGTTCGGGCTCCGGGACAGGCTCTGCTTCGAGTGTAGGAGCGGGTTTATCTTCTTCGGTCGGCTCTTCCGCTTGATCAGATTCAACAGTTTGAGTGACCGGTTCAGGCTGAGCCGGCTCTGTTTGAGTTTTACTCTTATTGTTTGCTCCCGCAGAAATCCACCACCAAACAAGCGCCGCAATAATTACCAGTACAATAATACCTACGGCAATCCAGGTTGCCGAACTGCTACGTTGCTGTTCGCCTTGTTGATTCATGTTGTCGTCAGTCATAATTCACTTCCTGCGTTACTTAAACGGGAGCGTTATCAATTATCCACGGGCAGCTTCGGACCTAAGAAAAACCAGTTGCTTTTCATCAGATTCCGCTGCATTAAATTGATAGCCAGCTAAGTCGAACTGTTTTAAGTCAGACACAGAACGTGGCGTTTGGTTCACCATAAAGCGAGCCATTAGTCCACGCGCCTTTTTGGCATAAAAACTAATCACTTTATATTGACCGTTCTTTTCGTCTTTAAAAACAGGAGTAACGACTGTTGCGGCTAATTTTTTTGTGTTGACTGACGAGAAGTACTCGTTTGACGCAAGGTTAACCAATACGTCACTACCTTGCTCTTGCAAGTCCTGATTAAGTAATTCAGTTATGGTGTCACCCCAGAACTGGTACAGGTTTTTACCCCGCGGATTATCCAGCTTAGAGCCCATTTCTAACCGGTAGGGCTGCATCAAATCCAACGGCTTTAGTAAGCCATAAAGGCCCGACAGAATACGCAATTGCTGCTGTGCTGAATGAACCTGGTCAGCGGACAAACTGTAAGCATCTAACCCAGCATACACGTCGCCATTAAAGGCATACATGGCTGGTCGCGCATTCTGCTCGGTAAACGGTTGCGACCATTCGCTGAAACGCGCTGCATTAAGACCCGCCAACTTATCACTAATTTTCATTAATGACCCTAACTGTTGCGGACTTAACTGCCGACACACTTCCACCAACTCAGCCGCATCATCCAGTAAGCGCGGCTGGGTTGGCTTTATTGCCGGAGTGTCGCTTTCGTAGTCCAGGTTTTTAGCCGGTGATAATACAGCGAGCATAAGTTTCTCCAGAGCTTTAAGTAGTTCGTTCTAACGCTTAAAGCGGATCTTGATCCGCACCCTCTTTTTCTACTTCTGTCGGCATTAAATCGTCACGGCTAACACCGAACGAAATCGCGACCGAGCTAGCAACAAATATAGACGAGTAAGTACCAATAACAACACCAAACAATAACGCTGTAGAGAACCCATGAATCAATGGACCACCCAAGAAAAACAGCGTTAATAATACTAAAATAGTTGTTAATGAGGTAACGATAGTACGACTTAACGTATCAGTTAGCGCCCGGTTTACGGTTTGTAAAGGTGTTAACTTAGCAAACTTACGGAAGGTTTCCCGAATGCGGTCACAGACCACCACGGTATCGTTTATTGAATAACCGATAACCGCCAGCAATGCAGCCAGCACCGTTAAGTCAAACTCAAAACCTAAGATCGAAAATAGACCCAGGGTTATAGTTACATCGTGCGCCAACGCAGCTACCGCGCCCACAGCCAGTCGCCATTCAAACCGCAGTGCAACGTAGATAAGAATACAAATAAGTGCGGTCAGCATTGCCAGACCACCCTGCTCGATGAATTCGTCGCCAACATTAGGGCCAACAAACTCAATCCGGCGCATTTCAATATTCTGATCAATATTGCTTCGCAAAGACTCCAGAATGGTCGTCCCTAACTGCTCAGCTTTAACGTCGGTACGAGGCTCTAAACGGATTAGTAGATCTTGCTGAGTACCGTAGTTTTGCACTACCGCATCATCAAATCCGGTCTCACCCAATACGTTACGCACTTGCGCTAAATCGGCAGGCTGTTGAAAGCCTACTTCAATGAGCGTGCCACCGGTAAAGTCCAAACCTAAATTAAGTTTGTTGACGGACAGCGAAATAATAGATGCCACAATCAGCAAACCACTGATTATCGCAAACACGCCGCGAAAGCGCATAAAAGGAATTCGTTCGTCTGTATTTATAAGTTCACGCATAACTTCGCCTAAATAGATAACTTGCTAAGGCGTTTTCCGCCCCAGACTGAATTCACAAGGGCACGGGTACCAATGATCGCTGTAAACATTGAAGTAATAATCCCGATAGCCAGAGTAATCGCGAACCCTTTAATCGGTCCATTACCGATAGCGAACAGAATTAACGCCGCAATCAATGTTGTTACGTTAGCATCGGCGATGGTCGATAATGCACTGTCGTAGCCATGGTGTATCGCTTGTTGTGGACTACGTTTAGCTTTTATCTCTTCGCGTATTCGTTCAAATATCAGTACATTGGCATCAACTGCCATACCGACCGTTAACACGATACCGGCCATTCCTGGCAAGGTTAAGGTTGCGCCCGGAATCATCGACATAACACCAATGATTAAGATTAAGTTTGCCGCCAAAGCAGAGTTTGCGACCAAACCAAACTTTCTGTAGTACGCGACCATAAACACCAGTACTAACACGAAGCCCCAAAAAATTGCCTGAGTACCTGCGTCGATATTTTGTTGACCAAGACTTGGACCAACGGTGCGCTCTTCAACAATTTGAATCGGTGCAATCAAAGCACCTGCGCGCAATAATAGCGCTAAGTTTTTCGCTTCTTGTGCACCAACGCCGGTAATACGGAAGCTACTGCCCAAGCGCGACTGAATGGTTGCAACGTTAATAACTTCGGCGTTCTTGGTAAATTGCAGATTGCCTTCTTCATCCCGTTCGTCGGTCGCCTTATACTCGATAAAGACGGTCGCCATGGGATCACCAACGTTATCTTTGGTCGCCGTCGACATTTTATTACCACCGGCACCGTCCAGCGTAATATTGACCTGTGGACGATTATACTCGTCGTAGCCGACGCCGGCGTTAACAATATGATCACCGGTTAAGATCACGTCTTCTTTAAGAAGCTGATCCTGGCCATCTCGCATCGGCAACAATTCGCTACCAAAAGGAACCCGGCCATTCATTGCATCACGCACATCGTTCTCGGTATCGACCATACGGAACTCAAGCGTTGCCGTAGCTCCTAGAATTTCTTTCGCACGCGCGGTGTCCTGAACACCCGGCAGTTCAACCACAATGCGGTTAGACCCCTGCCGTTGAATCAGCGGTTCTGCCACCCCCAATTCATTGACTCGGTTACGCATGATAGTGATGTTTTGTGATACCGCATAATCACGCGTTTCTGCCAGCTTTTCTTCGGTCATTTGCAGAACCAGCGTGCGCTCTTCAGGTTCTTCAATCAACTGATAACCCTGATAGCGATCCGACAGATAGCTTTCCGCCGCCTGATAAGCTTCGTCGTTACGTAGCTCAACAGTAACGCCATCGTCATCGGCATTAACTGCCGTGTAACGAATTCTCTCTTCGCGTAATTCGTTGCGTACGGTATCTTTCATGCCATCGACAATTTTACGTATCGCTTCGTCCATATCGATTTCCATCAAGAAATGAACGCCGCCACGCAAGTCGAGACCAAGCTTCATTGGCTCTGCACCAATACTTTTTAGCCACTCGGGTGTCGCCGGGGCTAAATTCAAAGCTACGATGTAATTATCGCCAAGGCTGTCGACAAGCGTTTCCCGAGCCTTCAGCTGTTGGTCATCAGAGGTTAATCGAATGAGTATCTGTTGCTCTTCTAAGGCAATAGACTTTGGCGAGATATCAGCACTCGTCAAAACGCTACGAACCCGGTCAAGGGTGTTGGTATCAATCGTTGCTTGTCGGTCTGCGGAAATTTGCACTGCCGGGTCTTCGCCATAAATATTTGGCAGCGCGTACAGCGCTGCCAATAATATGACGAAAACAACCAGCAAGTTTTTCCACAACGGGTATTTATTTAACACGTCGTGCCTACCTTTGTTTTTACTGCTATTACAGCGATTTCATAGTGCCTTTTGGAAGAACTGAGGTTACCGCTGCTTTCTGTACAGTAACCTCAATCTCTTCTGATAAAGCAATAACGATAAAGTCTTTGTCATCACTCACTTTAGTAATGCGACCGACCATACCACCTTGAGTCAGTACCTCGTCGCCTTTACTTAGCGATGAAACTAATTCTTTATGCTGCTTAACACGTTTCGCTTGTGGGCGATAAATCAGGAAGTAAAAGATCAGACCAAACATGACCAGCATGAAGATAAGCTCCATGCCGCCACCCGAGGCTGCACCGTCTTGAGCGTACGCAGGACTAATAAAGAAATTCATAACATTCCCCAGTTATATTTAAGTTTTTTCGAACGTTTTTATGTCACCTTGTCCTACATGAGGACACGGTAAAAGAATTACAAGTATTTAAGGTGGGATAGTCTAGCAAAAATTTACCAATAAAAGATACTGATTCAAATATCGTAGCCCAACGCTTTCAAACGTCGGCGCATACCCACTTGCGAAACCTGCAGCTCCCACATCATTTGCTCAGTGTCTCCACGATATTTTTGGTAGCAATCACGGAGCTGTTTTTCATCCAGATCCTGGGCCGTACTTAAACCCTCAAAGCGTTGAATCAACTGATAAACCGAAGCACGTGAAATAGCCAGTTCGCGCGCCGTTGCCTGTAGCTCAAAGCGATTCTTTTGTAATGCTTCGGATAATTCTTCGCGGCTAATACTGTTCGGTTTGCGACCGTTACCGTTGGTGGCAATTTTTTCGGTTCTTTGCCGCGACTGCGGTTTTAAAATAGACAACAACTGCGGATCGAGCTGCAGTGCCGATGTTTCACGGCTATCAATAACCACTTGTCGAGCAACATTGCGCAATTGGCGAACATTTCCGGGCCAGTGAAAGCCCATCAGCTGTCCCATCAGATCAGCTGGAATTTTTAGATTAAACGCTGTATCAGGATACAGCCTGTGCCACTGCTCTTCGACGAAATGTATAAATAACAGGCTTAAATCTTCAACTCGCTCGGCCAGCGGCGGCAAAAAGACCTGGTATGCTGACAGTTCATTGGTCAACTGCCATAAACGAGAGCCAACTGAGCATGGACAACTGTCATAAACACTGGTCAATATAAGACGGCAATTAATCGGCTTTGGCACGTCACTGTTTAAAGGCAGGTAATAACCATTTTTAACGGCACTAAACAGCAGTTCTATTACCTGATCAGAAGCATCTTCTAAGTCCTCAAGCACCAACGTGCCACCGTCGGCTTGGCTAAAATACCCAGGGTTTTGAGTTTGTTGGTGCAAGGTGCCAAATAACTCTTCTTCGGCAACAACATCGTGAATCGCTGCCAGATTAACGCTAACAAAAGGTTTTTCTGCCCGGTCGCTGTCGGAGTGAATTTTATAAGCTGCTTGCTCTTTGCCGGCTCCCGCCAAACCGCGGATCATTACTGGAATATCCATCCGCGCGACATTCTCAAGTTTTCTATTAAGAGCTCTAATATCCGGACTAATACCTTTCAGTAAGCTCTCTTTATGAACTCTAACGTCTTCTAGCGGTAATAGTTTAAGCAGCAGGACAACGGTTTTATTGAGGGTCATCACCACTCCGCTACCAATATCAGCGCGGCTTAGCAAGTACTCACTTTGCACCGCACGGCCTGCTATTTCGACGGTTGTACTGGTGCTGTGGGTCCGAACACGAAAGGTATCCTGACTGTCTTGTTGGAAAATAATAGGTGAACGACTAATTCGCGGCTCGCATAAAGAGCGCCCGGCGTGGCCATTTTTGGAAAAGTCAGGGCGATTGCGGCTGAGGTAGTCACGGCCGTCCTGCAACAAGCTAAGCAGCGGCGCGGTTTCTCCAGTCCGTGAGATATCTGGGTGTAAGGCAATAACCAAGGTTGGTACATACTGAGTATGACTTTCAATGTCATCTCCAGCATGTTTTGTTTTCATGTCTGCCACATTCATCATTTTACGCTAGTCCTTAGCACAACTACATCAACTTGAAACTCAAAGTGCGATTCTGATGATAAAGTAACCAATCAAAATAGTCGAGCAATCAACTACCATTCTATCTTTTATAATGACAAACTAATCGCATTTAGGCGCACAAAACAGGCGAGTTACTTATGGATGTGTTGTTTTACTGGGCTGACCAGGCAGGTGTTGCGGTATTCGCGGTTGCAGGAACCTTGCTGGCATTTCGCAAACACATGGATGGTTTTGGAGTTATCGTATTGGCTTCGGCGACAGCAATTGGCGGCGGCACAATCCGTGACCTTATTCTTGGGCTACCGGTTTTCTGGACCCAGGATCAAACCTACATCTATACCATTCTTGGCTCGGCACTGATTACCATCATCTGGTTGCGCTATAAAGCCTATATTCCAATGACTACATTGCAGGTTGCAGATGCTATTGGGTTAGCATTTTTTGCCACGATGGGAGCAGAGAAGGCGTTATCCGCTGATTTCTCTCCGTTTATTGCCGTTATTATGGGCACTATATCGGCCTGTTTCGGCGGCATGATCCGCGATGTTTTGGCACGCGACGTACCCATGGTGCTAAAAAGCGAGCTTTACGCCACTACCTGCATCGTCGGAGCCATTGTTTACACCCTGTTAGTGCCATTTTATCCTGTTGTGGCGCTGGTGGCAGGCATGTTATCAACGCTAATTATCCGGTTGGGCGCTATTCGTTACCAATGGTCATTACCGGTGTTCCGCGATAACCCTGAGCACTATTAAGCATGCTATCCGTCAGCCTTACGTTAGCAACAGCCATCATTTATTTGTTGGTCCTGTTTTTTATTGCTTATCGGGGTGACAGCGCATCAACACAACCGGCAAAACCTTATCGCTATGCCCTCGCTCAAGGCGTTCACTGCACATCCTGGGCATTTTTCGGCACCGTCACCCAGTCGGCTTATTATGGCTGGGCATTTGCTCCAACTTATATTGGCGCCATCCTGGTCTTTTTGTTTTTGCACGCCTTACAGCTAAAACTCCTTAACTATTGCAAACGACAAAATATTACCTCTATCGCCGACTTAATCGGAACCCGCTACGGTAAATCACCGTTGCTCGCGGGGGTAGTCGCATTTACCGCGCTGATTGCTGTCATTCCATATATTTCTTTACAGCTGCGAGCGGTCACAGCCAGCTTTTCAGCGGTTACCGGCTTTGATCAAAGCCCATTCTGGCTGTTCGACTTATCTGCTTTAGTTGCGCTGGTAATGATTGGCTTTGGTTTTTTATTTGGTACCCGCCGGTTGAGTTTAGCTGAGCAACACAGCGGCTTAATGGACGCTGTCGCATTTGAATCGTTGGTCAAACTAGCAGCTTTCATTATCGTCGGCCTATTCGCGACCTACGGCCTGTTCGATGGTTTTAGCGACCTATTAGAAACCAGTTATAATGCTCCTGTTACCCGCGATGTCCTGAGTGGCACAGCCGATGGCAGTTACGTGTATCTGGTGCATATTCTCCTCGGCGCACTATCGATGTTCTGCCTGCCACGACAATTCCATGTGAGTTATGTCGAAAATACCCACAGTGATGAGTTAAAAGTAGCGCGTTGGGCCTTTCCGCTGTACTTATTCGCCATCAACTTTTTTATCCTACCAATCGCTCTGGCAGCTTTACTTATTGTCCCGGACCAAGCCGCAACCGACACTTTTATGCTGGTTATTCCGCTTTCCAGCGACCGTCCTGATATTGCGCTGGTGGCTTTCATTGGTGGTTTAGCAGCAGCGACCAGCATGGTTATCATCGCTCTGCTCGCACTTAGCATCATGATTTCTAACGATGTGGTTATGCCGCTGTGGCTCAGGTTGACTCGCCAGCGCTTAAGACAGTTACAGTTTACTCCTGCCAGGATTCTGTTGATCCGCCGCATGACCATTGTTGTGGTGATGCTGATGGCATACATCTATTACCAACTAACGATTGATACTTTGCCGTTAGTTAATTCCGGACTCATTTCGTTAGCGCTGCTGTCGCAACTAGGCCCATCAATCATTGGCAGCGTGTTATGGCAACGCAGCAACCAGCTGGCGGTGCTATCCGGACTGATTAACGGAACCGTAGTCTGGTTCGTTTTGTTACTGGTACCTGCTCTTAACACCTCCAAGCCAATGACGGATACTCAGGTAGCCGATGGTGTGCTGATTAGCCTTGGCATTAACCTGCTCATTTATATTGTCGTGTCGTTGGTCTCTCCCAACAAAAGAAACGAACGGCTGGCGATTGGCAGTGACGATTTTATCCGTCAGCCAAGTCTTAGCTGGGCGCGGTTACACGCTTTACTAGAGCGTTTTTACAACCATCAGCAACTGACCGACTTACAACAAAAACTAGGGGTTAACTTGCTGTTTCAGGACCCACAAACACTGGTTCCTGCGCCCACATTAATGCGTGTTGAACGGGAGTTATCCAGCATTGTTGGTACCTCTGCCACTCGGTTACTGTTTGACACCATTTCTGAGCAACAAGAGCTGCCTGTTGCCAAAGTCGTCGATTGGGCCACCGAGGCGTCTAAGCTTTATCAGTTTAACCGGGAATTACTGCAGTCATCGGTAGAAAACATTCCGCAGGGCATCAGCGTTATCGATCAGGACTTGCGACTGGTTGCCTGGAACCGCCGATATCTGGAGGTCTTTGAATATCCCGATGGGCTAGTCAGAGCC
Organism: Pseudomonadota bacterium; assembly: GCA_051746345.1. GTDB lineage: Bacteria > Pseudomonadota > Gammaproteobacteria > Enterobacterales > Alteromonadaceae > Idiomarina. Next base: position 148,051 of record JBNJEZ010000003.1, on the reverse strand, counting down.
GGAATGCCAGTCGCAGAGCTGCTCCGTTATAACGCAGACCGCGGCTTATTAAGCCGTTCAGGCAACAACAATGTTGATGCTGAAATCGAGAAACGGTTAAATTATTTGCGCGCCGGCAGCGCCTATAAATACCAACGCGCTCAGGGCGATTTGATTATCGAGTTACAGGGTAATCCGATGCCGGGCGGCGGTTTCGTCACCACCTATAGCGACATTACCGAGCGCGTTAAAGCGCAACAAGCGTTGCAACAAATTAATCAGGAATTGGAACAACGGGTTGATGAACGCACCCAGCAGCTGTTGTTAGCCAAACAGGCGGAAGAAAAAGCGCATCTTAGTAAATCCCGTTTTTTTGCTGCGGTCAGCCACGACCTGATGCAGCCATTTAATGCTGCCAGCCTATTTTGTGAAATGTTGCAGGCAAAAGTTGAGACCGCGCAGTTGCCGCTAGCGCTCAATATCCGCCGTTCGCTCGACCACGCCGAAGAGCTGCTGACGATGTTACTGGACATGACCAAGCTGGATGCTGGCAACCTAACCCCGGACCGGCAGACATTTCGGTTAGATAGTGTGTTACAACCAATGGTCGAACGCTACCAGGCGATGGCTGCAGAAAAGGCATTGCAGTTTGACTATATCCCATCATCAGCTGTGATTAACAGCGATCGAAAGCTGTTAACCCGTATCATCCAGAATTTATTATCCAATGCGCTGCGGTATACACAGCAAGGCCGGATAATACTCGGCACTAGGCGCAAAGGGCAACATGTTACCGTTTGGATTATCGATAGTGGTCAGGGTATCCCGGTCCATAAGCAAGAAGAGATATTTAAAGAGTTTCATCAGTTACAATCTGATGGTGACAACCCCGGTCTTGGACTCGGCTTATCTATTGTGGAGCGGATTTGCCGATTAATGGATATTCCATTGCAATTGAAATCATTAGAAGGCGTGGGTACCGCTTTTGGGATCACCTTGCCTGTGGAATCCTGGCAAAAAGTCGAGCTGCCGAAAACTAACGAGATCAAATCTGAAATGCACGAAAAACTGTTAGCCGGACGCTCGGTACTGGTTATCGATAACGACAGTCGGGTATTAGCTGCTACAGCATCACTTTTAGAGCAATGGGGAGCTTCCGTCTCCCCTGCCAGTAATCTATCAGAGGCTCTGCAAATCAATCAGTGCGATCTTATTTTTGCTGACTATCACCTGGATAATAATGTAACGGGAATTGATGTGGTGAAGGCACTTAGAGCGCAGTGGGGGCATCAAACAACAGCGATTATTAACTCGGCTGACCCCGATGAAATATTGCGAGAGCAAGCCTTAGAAGTTAACGCTCACTTTATACCAAAGCCGCTAAAAAGTGGCGCCTTAAAACGCTTAATCAAGCGACTCAGAAGTATCTAACATTTGCCGGAACAAGATCCCGGCCTGGGTGCGATTAACGCAACTTAATTTACGCAGTATTGCCGAAGCGTGCTGCTTAATCGTTGTTTCCTGAACGCCAAGCTCGTAAGCTATCTGCTTATTTAACAAGCCATCCGCAATGCACTGTAAGACCTTGAACTGCTGCGGTGTTAACTGCTCTAGCTTATTCGCAAAGGCTGACATCTCGGGGTCGGTTTCTTCAGTCAAATTCTGCATCGAAGCCGGCAACCAATTATCCCCAGCGAGCACCGTGGTCACTGCGGTATTCCATTCTGGTAAAGGCACCGATTTGGGGATATAACCACTGGCTCCTAGCGCCATTGCTTGTCGTACCACCCGGGTATCTTCGGTGGCGGACACAATCACAACTAAAATGTCAGGGTGTTGACTACGCAATGTAGACAGTCCGGTTAGTCCTCTATTGCCAGGCATCGAAAGATCAAGGAACACCAGCTCAATTTGAGGCTGTTCAATAAGAGCCTGTTCAAGCTGTTGAAAACTAGATACTTCTACAATGTCGGATTTCAATGTCTCGGCGAGGGCTTGTTTCATTGCCGCCCGAAACAGGGGGTGATCGTCAGCAATAATTGCTCTGGCCATACAGCGGGTATCGGTTGATGCTTGAATAATGACCATGCTAGCTACTTTTAAGAAAATTACCAGCACCTAAGCTCTTTACCACTAAAAAAGAGCTTAGACGCTGATATCACAGGGAGTTAGAATTGATAACCGACAGATAGAGCGACAGTACGTGGGTCGCCATAATAACCGGTCACAATATTCTCACCGAAGGTTGAACCAAAGTTGTAACCTGATACACGATATTCTTCGTCAAGTACGTTTTTGGCATGCAAGCCAACCGTCCACTGACCAGAGTTCGAGTACCAAACCAAGCTGGTGTTGGTCAGGCTGTATGCGTCTTCGTCGAGTGGCGAAGGCACCTCGAACATTTGCATATCATCGCGATAGGCCACACTGCCCGACCACACTAACGAACCACTTTCTAATGCAAACTCTTTAGTAAAACCTAAGTTAGCAGTTAATTTCGGTGTGTTCTGGAAAGACCATAAGTCTGACACATCTTCGATTTCTTGCAGGTCTGGGTTAAAGAATTCAACAGAATCAAACTCGGCATCGATATAACCTAATGAGCCGGTAAAGCTTAAGCTGGATGTCGCTGAAAACGTTGATTCAAACTCCAGCCCCTGCACGGTTGAATCTGCTGCGTTAAGAACCTGCGAGGCAACGCCGCCACCTTCGATCGCTCGCTGAACAGTGACCTGCATATCCTGGTAATCAGAGAAGAAAGCCGCTGCGTTCAAACGTAAACGACCGTCTAACATTTCACTCTTAACACCAAACTCGAAAGTATCGACGGTCTCAGGGTCGTACGGATTTGACGCATCAGGGTTTAAAGATACATCGGCGCGCATATCAACACCGCCCGACTTAAAGCCGTTACTGTAACTACCGTACATCATCAGTTCCGGTGCAACCTGGTAGCTGACACTTGCGTGTGGAGAGAACTTGCTCCAATCCGCTTGCTGATCAAAGTCTGAGTTAATCACGATAGGGGGCTGGTCATAGTCGCCACGATCCAGGTACTTTACGCCAGCATAAGTGTAGCGGAAAACGTCAGCTTCTTTATCATCACGGGTATAGCGGCCACCTAATGTCACCGACCACTTGTCATCTAACTGATAAGTTGCCTGACCGAACAGCGCTTCACTGGAGGTGTCGACACAGCCACCAGTATCGATTGACAGCGATAACAGACCCAGCACCGTACCAAATTCACCACAAGCCTGACCTTCATAAAGGTATAAGCCACCAACAAAGTCCAGTCGGTCGTCACGATACATAAACTGGAATTCTTGTGTGGTTTGATCGTCTTCGTAAATAGCAGGAACCAGTAGTACCGGATTAACGGTTGAATCAAAATCAATATTGGTATTGGTAGAACCCTCACGATAAGCGGTTACTGACTTAAACATCCAGTCGTTATTAATCGCCCAGTCAATTGTCATCGAGTAGCCTTCGTTCTCGACTTCGTTCCAGGTTGGCATTGCCGTGTAAGCGTCATAAAAGTCTTCTTGAGGCGGCTCGTCACTTAATAATGACGGTAATAAGCGGTGACCACCGCGAGCATTAGAATCATCTTCGGTCCAGTCCGCGGCAAACTTAACGTTAACATCTCTGTTCACTATCCATTTTGCGTTCAGACGGCCGGTCATCAGCTCTTTGTTATAGTTTTCATCACCGGTATTCGCAAACTCGCCAAATCCATCACGGTTTAACGTAGCAAAGGCACCACCGACATAAAAATTATCCGCTAGCGCTGTCTGCCCGGATACTTTTAAGTCTGCTTGATTGTACGAACCAACCGTGCCTTTTATTTCAAATTCATCGTAGCCTGTAAGGTCACGAGTTACATATTTCATCGCACCACCAATGGTATTTTTACCATATAGCGTGCCCTGCGGGCCGCGCAAAACTTCGACGCGTTGCACATCTAAAACTTCCAGCACAGCACCTTGTGGACGGGCTACATAAACATCATCGATGTAAATACCAACGCCCGGTTCAAAGCCCCATAGAGGGTCTTGCTGGCCGACACCGCGAATATAAGCCGTTAGCGTAGAGTTGGTACCACGGCTGACCTGAAACGTGGTATTCGGCATTTTGTACTGCAGTTCGGTAATGTCTTCAATGCCGTCACGTTCTAATTCCATCTCTCCGAAAGCAGAAACCGCGACCGGAACTTCTTGCAAGCTTTCGCTCGTGCGACGTGCTGTTACTTCTATCCGCTCCAGCTTTCCGTCTTCAGCTTCTGTCGCTTGTTCTTGCTCTTGAGCTAATGCGAGTGGGCTTGCCAACATCGTACTTACAGCCACTGCCACTAAAGATTGTTTAAAATTGGGTGTATTCATTATTATTCCCCTGACGATTAAGTCGTTGTCGTTCTTTTTTATCGGTTCCGTTTTTACTTCTGAACGGTCCAGAGTCATGGCTGACTACTAAGCTAGCGCAAAATGTTAAAAAAGTGATCTGTACCATAGTACTATGGGGCAAATTTACCGGATAGCGCACAATACAGCTTATGCAACGAACCGGAGCATGGCTGTTTCTATTGACTCGTTGCGAGGTAACTCATGTTAAGTATGATTGGACTTATCGGCGGCCTGGTACTGCTGATCATTCTAACCCTAAGGGGTATGAATTTATTTATTAGTGCACCCTTGTGTGCTGTAGTCGTTGCATTATGTAGCGGCATACCGCTGTTTTCTGGTGACATTAATTTTGTCAGCGCCTACATGGACGGCTTTGCCAGCTTTGTTGCGGCCTGGTTTTTCATGTTCTTACTCGGCTCCATGTTCGGTAAGTTTATGGAAGATACCGGTGCCGCAGATAGTGTTGCACGCTGGATTATTAACAAGCTGGGTCGTAAACAGGCGGTATTAGCAGTGGTGCTTGCCTGCGCTATTTTAACTTATGGTGGCGTCAGCGTATTTGTTGTTGCCTTCTCCGTTTACCCAATGGCGCTGTCACTATTTAAAGACGCTAACTTGCCACGCCGATTTATTCCAGCTGCGCTGGCGTTTGGGTCAGTGACTTTTACCATGACTTCGGCGGGTTCGCCAGAGATTCAAAACTGGATCCCAATAAAATATTTAGGAACCTCACCTTACGCAGCCTGGGAAGTGAGCCTGGTGGTTGCCGTATTGATGGCGACTTTCGGTTACTGGTGGTTAAGAAAAATCATCAACCGAGCGTTGGCCAACGGCGAGTGTTTCGAAGCTCGGGAAGGCGACCCGGTGTTACTGGATAGAAAATTACCTCACCCCATTGCGAGTTTAATCCCGTTATTGGTGGTGCTGGGACTATCGTTTAGTTTTCATAGCAGTTATGCACAAAACGCACTGATTATTGCACTGCTGGGTGGTGTTTTATCCATAGCAATTATTAACTTTAAACATTTTCATCGCCCACAACAGGCCATCTCAGAAGCAACTACCGGCGCCTTAGTGGCTATCGGCAATACCTCGGCTGTGGTTGGCTTTGGTAGCATCGCCAAAATCACCCCTGCGTTTGATACTGCCGTTACCGCTATGACCAGTCTACCGGGTAACCCCTTGGTAGGAGCTGCGGTTGCCGTCAGTGTCATTGCCGGGCTGACCGGTTCAGCATCGGGTGGTCAGGCTATCGCACTTCCGGAAGTGGGTCCGCATTATATGCAAGCGGGTGTTAACCCCGATCAACTGCACCGGATCGTCTCGATTTCCTCAGGCGCGCTCGATTCCTTACCACATAACGGCTACGTAGTTACTACGATTCGGGCCATCTGTAACGAAACCCATAGCGCTGCTTACTGGGCGGTTGCTGCGGTAACGGTTGTAGTTCCGTTAATGGGACTTGCCGTAGCCATTGGTTTATTCATGCTGTAAGGAATAACGACATGCTAGTTTCTCCCATTTCCGGCAACATGATGCAGCGACCTTTGCAAATTATTGATTTGTTGAAGTTTGCTGCACAGCGTCATGCCAAACAAGAAATTGTCACCCGTCGACTCGAGGGCGATATTCACCGTTACACCTATGCCGAGTGCTACCAACGCTCGGCGCAGCTAGCTCACGCCTTAGACAAGCTAGGAGTAGCACCCGGTGAGCGAGTCGCAAGTTTAGCCTGGAACACCTACCGGCATATGGAATTATATTATGCGGTCAGTGGCATTGGTGCGGTTATGCATACCGTAAACCCCAGGTTATTTGCAGACCAGGTCAGCTATATCATTAACCACGCAGAAAGCGGTTGGGTATTTGTCGATTTAAGCTTTGTCGGTTTGCTTGAAGAAATTCAGGATCAACTGCCAAATGTTAAAGGGTTTGTGGTCATGACCGACCGCCAACACATGCCCGACACCTCGTTAAAAAACCTGCATTGCTATGACGAATTGTTGGCGACTCAACCGACTGAGTATCAATGGCCCGATGTTGAAGAAAACAGCGCAGCATTACTGTGTTATACCTCCGGCACTACTGGCAATCCGAAAGGTGTACTAGCATCTCATCGGGCTATGGTGTTACACGCGCAGGCCACAATTAGTGCCGATATGCTAGATCTGCGCAGCGACACCGTATTAATGCCGATGGTGACTATGTACCATGTGGCCGCCTGGGGCGCACCTTACGCAGGACCTATTGCTGGCTGCAAACTGGTCTTTACCGGCGATGGCACCTCCGGTCAGGCGATGGCCGAAATGATACGTAGCGAAAAAGTAACCGTTGGTTTAGGGGTGCCGACTATCTGGCTAACCCTGCACAACTACTTAACGGAAGAGAACCTAGATGTCCCGAGCCTTAAACGAGTTTGTGTCGGTGGCGCAGCGTCGCCGCTGGGATTGGTCAAAACTTACGATGAGACCTACAACATCTATTGGCAGCCAATCTGGGGCATGACTGAAACCGGTCCGCTGGTTCATTCGGCACCTCCTCAACCCGATATTTTAGCGCGGCCCAAAGAACAACAGTACCGTCTACAAACCACCGCGGGTCGGCCCGTTTTTGGGGTTGAGGCCCGCATTGTCGACGCCGACAACAAGCCGCTACCGCACGACGGCGAAACCAGCGGCGAACTGCAGGTCAGAGGCCATTGGATTGCCTCTCAATACTTTAAAAACGATGATTTAAGCAGCTTTCCCGACGGCTGGTTGGCAACCGGGGATATCGCGGTGATCGACGCTGAAGGCTTTATGAAGGTGGTTGATCGTAAGAAAGATGTGATTAAAAGCGGTGGCGAATGGATCAGCTCGCTCGATATTGAAAATATCACCAGCCAACACCCGGCAGTCAATGAATCTTGCGTTATTGGGGTAAAACACCCTAAATGGGACGAGAGGCCACTATTATTTGTGGTTCTGAACAAAGGCCAAAAAGTGGATAAAGAAGGCATTAAGCAATTTTTAACGGGCAAAATCGCCCGTTGGTGGATGCCCGATGACATCCTCTTTGTTGATGAACTGCCGCACACAGGCACTGGCAAGCTGGTTAAGAACCAATTGCGGGACAAGTACCAAAATTACCTACAGGAGAATTAAAATGACACGGTTATGGAAGAACCTTAGCGGGCTTTTGCTGGCTTTTGCCAGTTCTGTTGCACTCGCTCAACAGCCAATGATTGTCGAGAAACAATCGTTTACACTGGAAAACTACACCACCCACGGCGGCGAATCTATCGAAGAAGTCACCGTTGGCTGGGAGGCCTACGGAGAACTTAATGAAGCCAAAGACAACGTTATTTTGGTGACTCATTTCTTTTCCGGTAACAGCCACGCCGCCGGAAAGTACACCGAAAACGATCCGCAAGCCGGATACTGGGATGCCATTATCGGCCCCGGTAAAGCCATTGATACTAATAAATATTATGTAATTAGTGTGGATTCTCTGGTCAATGCTTATCCCAACCTACCCTCAGTAATCACCACCGGACCGGCGAGCATTAACCCGGCAACGGGCGAACCTTATGGCTTAGACTTCCCGGTCGTTACCATTCGCGACTTCGTCAATGTTCAAAAAGCCGTATTGGAGTCGCTCGGTATATCAAAGTTACATGCAGTAATTGGTGCCTCGATGGGCTCGTTACAAGCCATCGAATGGGCTGCTAGCTACCCTGACTGGGTCGAGCGAATGGTTTCAGTGATTGGTGCGGCTGCATTAGATGCCTGGACAATTGCCGGACTTGAGTCCTGGGCGCAAGCCATAAAGCTGGACCCTAACTGGAACAAAGGCGACTATTACGACGGTCAGGCACCGCTGGATGGGGTTACCATGGCGCAAGCGTTGATTACTCATGGCGCGATGCACCCAACTATTTTTAATCAATCTGCCCCTTCTCAAGAAACGCTGCCAGCAGCAGGACTTGAATCTGTCGATAACCAATTACCGGCAGCAGAGTGGCTTTACAGCAGCAGTCGCGAGCGTGCCCCGTTAGCTGATGCGAATCATATTTTATACTTAGTACGTGCGAATCAGCTATTTGTTGCCGGTCATCAAGAAACGCTGAAGGAAGGCCTTAACAATATTTCAGCGAAAAGTCTTTTCTTGCCGGCCAGTAACGATTTACTGCTAATGCCATACTTGGCCAAAAACGCAGCAGACCAGTTAAAGTCTTTGGATAAAGATGTACAACTGGAAACCATCGACGGTCCCTGGGGACACCTCGATGGTATCTATTCAATTCAGCAAAAAGCTGAGCGGCTCAGTCAATTCTTATCTCAGGAATAACCAACAAAGCATTAGAGGCCGCCGAATAGGCGGCCTTTTAATTTGTCTTTAAGGCTATCTTCGATTTTCGCTTTTAATAAATCTTCAAGCTGGTTATCGAACGACCCGGCCTCACTATTTAACGAGCTTATATTCTCAAGCAACGCGGTTTTCGGACCAAGCTGTCCCTCTACTTTATTCATTAAATCAGCTTTTATTTCGCTTAGCTTACCTTCCGCTTCGGCTATAGCCGTTTGACTTAAAAGTTTGCCAAGCTGCTGGTCAAGATCAGAATTAAGGCTAAGCTTCGGGTTCAGGATACTGCCAGAGAAGTCGGTATTGATGTCCAACCGATTCAGCTGTTTTAACGCCGTTGCAACGGCATCGGTAATTTTACTACTACCGGCCGCATCCATTTTTAGATCGAGCATACGAATAACCGCATCACCGTCTAACTGGTTTTCCCGCACCAACACAGTACCATCGCTATCAAGCAGTGCAGACGCGATAGAAGCGGTCAGCTCATCGCTTTTGCTCAGCCCTAAGCTATTTAAGTTAGCGCCTTTTAACTGCCATTGTTGTTTGGCATCAATACCCGATGCCAATAGCGAAAGCTCACCGTTAAGATTAAATGCCTGCCACAGTTTGCTGTTATCAAGTCTTGCCTGATAAGTGGTTGGTTGACCCAGTAAATTATGCTGATGAGTTATGTTTTGCCAGTTAATATCAACTTGGCTGTCGGCAACAATAACCTCGGTACGCGCATTTTTTATCCAAAATTCCGGCGGCGCGTCTTCTTCTGCAAATGACAGACTCTCACCCGCACCACGGACTTTTTCCAATGTTTCAGTATCAGAAGAGCGAGCTAACATAGGCGCTAACTGCTCATAAGCTAGCAGTAAATACTCACTCCATTGTTTGGCTTTTTCCCCCAACAACAGTCCCGTTATATTTTGCAGACCAGACTGATTTAGCTGAAAAAAGTCGCGGATCCGGTCAATATCGTTGCCCGGTGCCTGTTTCACCTGGTCTATCTGTTGTTTAACAACGTCAGCAGACTCACTCAGTTGCTCACGGAACTGCTTAATGGCTTGCTTGTCTTCGCGAATCGACTGCTTTAATTCATCGAGTTTTTCTTTACGCGCAGCAACATCACCAAGACCTTTTACGTCGCTCTCAGTAAGCTCTTTAATGCGTTGTTGATAGTCGGCTATCTTTTGCTTGTCTGGCAGACCGTCTTTAGCTTGTTCAAACTGTTGCCGCTGTTGCTCAATTTTTTCTTCTGCCTGCTCCAATACCTGATCGGTTTGTAATCCGACCTGAGCTATCATTTCATCTTTATCCGGTAAGGAGACTTTTAACTTATCCCAGTTAGCTGACGCCCAATTTTTAACATCATCTTTATCGGGCATTACATAAACATCACCCTCGCTGCTGCGCTCCTGATCCACTCGAACACCAAGTACATCAAGTTGCTCAATATGAATGCGTCCAAGCAATAACTGGGCGGCTGATACGTCTGCACTTAATCGCGCAAGTTGCACCTGATTATGGGTTGGTTTTGCCGGATCAGTGGCTTCCACACCATGGGCTGTCAAAGTCAGCGGCGACCATCGATGCTCAACTTTTTCGATATTAACTTCCGCACCATTTAGACGGCCGAGGCCATATTCCATAGAGACTTTTAAAATAGAATCTAAGAACAGCCATGAGATGATAACCAGTAAACCAATAATGATTCCAAAAGCTGCCAGTCCTGGCCAACGTATTATGCTTCGCTTCATGACTACCCCCGTAAATCCATGTACAACTGCCAGAAACGGCTACCTTTTACCATTTGCACGATTTTGAACTTCATTAGCGCTTTCTGAATTCGTTTTCGATAGTTGACCACAATAAAGTATGTGGCTAATGCAATAACCGGGCTGATAATCAGGCTAAACACAAAGCTCCCCATCGTCAGGGTATGGTAAAACTGCGAAACCCGACCAACGGCAGTTGCGTACATCGCTTCATAAATGCCTTGCCAACTCTGTGCCTGCAAAATTACCAGGCCAAATTCATGGAACATCGGGTCCAACAAGTATGCGATGCCGGAGAAAATGGCAAAGGATAATAAAAACAGTGTTAAATTGACGCGGAAAATTAATGCCGCCAATAAGATGATTAGGTTGTGCACGCGCCATAACGGCGTTAAGCCTAAAAACATTCCTAGCACCATTGCCATGGCCAAAGCCCAGGGACTGGTTTCTGAATTCAGGGCCTTTAGTAACTTGGCCAATAGCGTCAACATAGATAAAGCTCCTTGTCTTTCTTGCTACTTCTAATATAGTGTCTGATAAGTATCCCACGCAAATGACATTTTTTCTCTATGCAACAGCATGTGCACGTTGTCGTAAACGACATGGCGGCCTGGCAGCCTTACTACCCCAGCCAGACTCTGGTTACTGCTAATGATTATTTAAGTTCAGGTAGCGATGGCCACCGTCATCACATTGTTAATTTGTGCCAGGATTTAAGTTACCTTTCTACCGGCTACTACGTCAGTCTGCTGGCCGAAGCCCGCGGACAAAGAGTACTTCCGTCGGTTACCACCATTAACGATTTGAATAATTTTAAGCATTACCAGTTGCTTACCAATGTATTAGATAAGCCATCAAGCCGTTATCTAGATCACTATACCGACTCCTCACTGGAATTGGTGATTTGTTTTGGGCAAAGCTCCATTGATGAGTTTAGTGGGTTTGCCCGCCAATTATTTGAACGCTATCCCTGCCCTATTATTCGGGTCAGCTTACGTTGGGACGGCCGCTGGTTTATTGCTTCGTTAGCGGCGGGTTCGCTTAATCAATTAACCGACAAAGAACAAACCGTGTTTGGTAATGCGCTTGATCAGTTTAATAAGAAAGTTTGGCGAAAAGGTCGGACTAAAAAAGAGTTTCGCTATGATTTAGCGATTCTTTATAACCCGGACGAAGCGATACCGACTAGCGATAAGAAAGCACTGCAACAATTTATCAAAGCCGCCAAAGAAGCCGATATAGAAGCAGAGCTAATTACTGCCAAAGATTTTAATCGGTTGCTGGAGTTTGATGCTCTTTTTATCCGGGAAACGACGCGGATTAGCCACTATACCTATCACTTTGCGAAAAAGGCAGAGGCTAACGGCCTGGTGGTTATTGATCATCCCGAGTCGATTGTTAAGTGCGCGAATAAAGTGTTTCTAAAAGAGTTGCTGGAGAAACACAATGTCGGCATGCCGAAAAGCGAGTTATTGTTCACTGATAACGCAACCGACTATCACCAATTAGGCCAACAGCTTGGTTATCCGGTGGTGTTGAAAATTCCTGATGGCTCTTTCTCTATCGGCGTCGAAAAAGCCGATAATGCCGAGCAATTCAAAGCGGTTGCCGAGCAGCTATTTAAACAATCCACCATATTGCTTGCGCAGGAATTTTTGAAAACAGATTATGACTGGCGTATTGGGGTACTCAATAACCGCCCAATCTATGCCTGCCAGTACTTTATGGCTCGTAATCATTGGCAGATATACAACCATAAAGAATCGTCAGCGAAAGACAAAAGTGGTTCATTTACCACTCTTGGTGTACATCAGGCGCCGAAAGACGTGGTCAAAATTGCGCTGCAGGCGACTCGCTTAATTGGTGATGGTCTGTATGGGGTTGATGTTAAGGTCACCGACCAGGGCCCTGTGATCATCGAAATTAATGACAACCCGTCAATCGAATGGGGTGTAGAAGACCAACACTTAGGTTACGAACTTTATCGTTTAATTATGGCTGACTTTGGACGTCGTTTGGATGAGCAGTAAGTTAAAAGTTCGCCTGGCCGAACGACGGGATCTTGATGATTTAACCGAATTAGAACAAAGAACCTTTGATTACAGTCGGATTAGCCGCCGTAATTTTCTGCGGCTGATCCAGTCTCCATCGGTACATTTTTGGGTGGTGACTGAAAGCGCCAAAGTTATCGCTTACACTATTGCCCTAACTCGAAAAAATAGCCGCTACTGGCGCATTTACTCGATTGCCGTGGATGCCAAACACCGCGGCCGGGGGATTGCAAGGGCATTGCTCGAGGATATCATTAAAGAGGCAAAGAAAGGCCGTCTTAGCGGCCTGACACTAGAGGTAAAGTCGGATAATATTACCGCGATAAAGCTCTACCAGCTTTATCACTTTGAAACCATCGACGTTTTACCCGACTACTACGATGACGGCACCGATGGTTTTAAAATGCGCCTCACTTTTTATCAGGGAAGTCACTAAAAGCGCCAACAACACCGGCGCTTTTTAGCCAGCTGCGTAACTGTTTATGCGACTCAACACCCTCAGGTAAGTCGTCAGCGCGTAAAGTGTAAACAAACACATCAACATTTGAACGTTGCGCATTATCTAACACCTCGCCCCACTTTGGTTTTCCGTCTTTTACGCCCTCTAACACATGCGTTAACCACAGCCCGACACTGTCCGCGTATGACGACAGCGACTCCATTCCGGCGTATGTGCGTAGTGAGTCATAATCAACATCACTCTCGTTCCAGCTGTTATCAGCGATCAACTGCACCAGCGGATAGTCGATATGGAACTCCCGTTTTAACCGCCGTAGCGTCTCAGGATCGAAAGACTGCAGATAAATAGGTGTGGGTAGCGCGCCGTCTTTGTACCCCTGTTGTTCGATAACTTTAACCACGGCGGCTGTTGGGTCGTAGTCCTGGTGTTGATACCAGCGTGGTGCTTTCACTTCGATATAAACACCTGTTGCGGTATCTCGCACGCGGTTCAGCTCCTTAATGAGCGTTAAGGTTTCAGCCAAGGTTTGTACCCGAAACGGAACGGCTTGTGCTGAGAACCGTTTGGGATAGCGTAGCTCACCGTCTTCACCCCTGCGCGGCGTAAGTGTCAGCTGTTTTAAGTGGTTCAGCGTAAAATCGACAACATAGTATTTGCCGTCGGGCCGGTGACGCTTTGGGAAGACCTCGGCGACATTAGAAATATTATCTAAATAAATATCGTGCAGTACGACTGGCACCCCATCCCGGCTGAGCTGGACATCCTGCTCGATGTATTCTACACCGAGCGCATGTGCCATTACCGTGCTGGCACGGGTGTGTTCCGGCAAATAGCCCGATGCACCACGGTGGGCAACGTCAATAAAGGTGGGTACTTCGATCGCTTTTAGGTTTTCCACCGCCGTTGAATTCTGCCCGCTAACCGCCCATGAACAGCACAATCCTGCTGCCATCAGCGTCCATTTTAACACCCGCATACTGTTATCTCCGTTAATCGCCTCGCCAAGACGTTTTTATCACTTTATCACCCAACTGACGATACCTTTCAAGCAGTTGTTCAATAGGCTCAGGTTCTGGCGACAACTCTTTGCCTTTCAAGTATGACTCGTTATACAGCTTGCTCGCCGAGCGCTCGCCTAAATCACACGCAAAAGTCACAATCCGTTGACCGGGTCCTTTTTTCACAGCTGCCGCCAGCGCGCCGGCTACATTCAGAGCCGAGCTACTACCCAATACGATGCCGTCATGTTCACGCACGTACCGGGATAAAGTGACTAAATCCTGGTCAGGTAAATTAACCGCATGATCAATTTTTGCCTGTTTAAAATTATCAACCAGACGCATGATGCCAATGCCCTCAGTCATCGAGCCACCGTGCGAAACGTACTCACCATTCTTTAAAAATTCAAAAATACCTGACCCATCAGGATCAACTAGCCAGACATCAATGGCTTGATCTTGCTCTTTAAAATATTTAGAGGCTCCGCCTATCGTGCCTCCGGTTCCCGCCACAGAAACAAAAGTATCAATTTTGCCGCCCATTTGCTGCCAAATCTCCGGTCCCGTGTGTAGGTAATGGGCCCGGGCATTACTGGTGTTTTCAAACTGATTCGCCCACCAGCAGTCATCGCGCTGCTCAGCATAGCGACGGGCGGTATGGTAAAAGTGATTGTCGTTTTTAAAAGGCACCGGGTCGACCGTCATTAGTTCGCCACCATGCAGTGCAATCATCCGCTCTTTTTCCGGCGCCTGATCGTTGGGCATAACCGCCAACATTTTTAACCCATAAGACTTAGCAACTAACGAAAGACCGATGCCGGTGTTACCTGCGGTACCCTCTACTACGGTCATGCCAGGTTTTAACTCGCCACGTGCGAAAGCATCTTCGATCAGTTGCTTTGCAGCACGATCCTTGATGGAGCCGCCGGGATTTTGGAACTCACACTTCAGAAAAATCTCTGAGCCGGTTAACTGCGAAAGTGATGGAATAAGCACCATATCGGTCTGACCTATCAGATCACTCATCTTCTGCCCAGTAATCATTGGCTTCCCCTGTTTAACAAAATTACGTTCCCTAGTATCTCGTCACTCTGCAATAGGTGCAACTGACTTCGCGGCATAAGTTATAAGCACTGATTAGGTGCAGCTGCACCATAAGCGCTCAAAATTAACCTATAAAACGCAGAGGAAAAATTATTTTTAAAGTAATTTCAAATAGTTACTCGTTGGCACACATCTTGTTATAGCTATTACCAGTGTCCTCACAGGAGTAACAATAATGAAAATGGTGATAGCTCTGATAAAACCTTTCAAGCTTGATGACGTGCGGCGTTCCCTGGCCGAAATAGGCTGTGCCGGGATGACCGTTTCCGAAGTACGCGGCTTTGGTCGACAAAAAGGTCACACCGAGCTCTATCGAGGTGCCGAGTATAAAGTCGACTTTTTACCCAAAATTAGAATTGAGCTGGCCGTTGCTGATGACCTGCTCGAAAGAGTATTGGAAACGATTACTGACAACGCCCACACCGGCAATATCGGCGATGGCAAGGTCTTTGTCTGGGAACTTGCTCACTGCGTTCGTATCCGTACCGGAGAAACCAACCAACAAGCCCTTTAAGGAGCATCGACATGTCTGACGAAACTATTTTAGCGTATGCATTAGATACCTTTTATTTGCTGATCTCCGGGGCGCTGGTTATGTGGATGGCTGCCGGATTTGCAATGTTAGAAGCGGGTCTGGTTCGCAGCAAAAACACGACGGAAATTTTGACTAAGAATATTGCGTTGTATGCTATCGCCTGCCTTTGTTATCTGTTGGTCGGCTATTACCTTATGTATGGCAGCGGCGGTGCTGATCACTACGCCGATGCAGCGGACTTCTTCTTTCAAAGCGTTTTTGTAGCGACTGCGTTATCAATTGTTTCTGGTGCCGTTGCTGAACGTATGAAATTAATTAGCTTCTTATTATTCAGCGTGGTTTTATCTGCCGTTATTTACCCAATTCAAGGTCAATGGAGTTGGGGTGGTGGCTTTTTGAGTGACTGGGGCTTTATCGACTTTGCCGGTTCAGGCATTGTTCACCTGGCCGGCGCAGCGGCCGCTCTCGCAGGAGTGCTGCTACTCGGACCTCGTGATGGAAAGTATAAAAACGGCAAAGCACAGGCAATCCCTGGCGCCAATATGCCATTGGCTACTTTAGGTACCTTTGTTCTGTGGTTTGGCTGGTTTGGATTTAACGGTGGCTCACAGCTCAAACTGAGCTCTTTGGAAGACGCAGAAGCCATTGCTAATATCTTTGTTAATACCAATATCGCCGCTGCAGCCGGTACTATTGGAGCACTAGTTATCTCCAAAATATTGTCGAAAAAAGCCGACCTAACCATGATCCTAAACGGTGCATTGGGCGGGTTAGTAGCAATTACCGCAGAACCGGCATCACCAACTCACCTATTAGCTGCCACTATTGGTCTGTGTGCCGGATTGTTAGTGGTGTTGTCGATATTAACTATTGACCGAATTAAAATTGATGACCCTGTTGGTGCCTTATCCGTGCATGGTGTTTGCGGATGTTTTGGCTTGTTGGTTGTGCCAATCAGTGTTCCCGATGCGTCAGTATTAACCCAATTAACAGGCTTGGCGGTGATTTTTGGCTGGATGTTCGCCACCAGTTTTAGCGTCTGGTGGTTGCTCAAAGTCGTGATTGGTATCCGCGTCACCAAAGAGCAGGAATACCTGGGGGGAGACGCGGTTGATTGCGGTGTAGAGGCATATCCCGAGTTTGTCCGGGGTTCCGGTGCCGGAGGGTAGTATATATTTTACGCACATTGCCTACAAAACTGCTTCCTGTTAGGTTATTAGGATAATAATAACTGCTAACTATTGGTGCACTCATGGCAACGTCGAAAGCGTATGTAGAGGAGTTGCTGTCCCGAGCCGATATCCGCCTTAATGGAGATCGTGCCTGGGACATGCAAGTTCATGATGAAAGTGTATTTGATCAGGCATTATCGCGAGGTAACCTAGGGCTTGGCGAGGCGTATATGGCAGGCCTTTGGGATTCGCCTGCGCTGGATCAATTTTTCCACCGATTGTTGCGTTCCGGTATACAAAACGAAGTGAACCCGGCCCGGCTTATTTTTCACTCCCTGAAAGCCCGGATGTTTAACTTACAGGACAGTAAACGGGCCTGGGAAGTCGGGCAACACCATTATGATATTGGTAATGAGTTATACCAGCGCATGCTTGATGAACGTATGGTTTATACCTGCGGCTACTGGCGCGACGCTGATGACCTGGGCAAGGCACAGCGCGACAAATTAGAGCTGAGCTGTCAAAAGCTCGGGTTAAAACCCGGTATGCGGATACTCGATATTGGCTGCGGCTGGGGTAGCTTTATGCAATATGCTGCAGAGAACTACGATGTAGAGTGTGTCGGCGTTACCATCTCGAAAGAGCAAGTCGCGATGGGCAAAGAGCGTTGTAAGGGTCTTCCGGTTGAGTTTCGGCTGCAAGACTATCGAGAGCTCGATGAGAAGTTTGATCGGATAATTAGCTTGGGCATGTTTGAGCATGTCGGTCAGAAAAACTACGACGACTATATGGATGTGGCGCGTCGCTGCCTGGATGACAATGGCTTATTCTTGTTACATACCATTGGTAAAAATGTCACAGACACAGCTGCCGATCCTTGGATCAGCCGTTATATTTTCCCAAATGGCGAAGTTCCCTCTATTCCGCAGATTGGTCAATCTCTTGAGGAACGTTTTGTCTGCGAGGACTTGCATAATTTTGGTGCCGATTACGATAAAACGCTGATGGCCTGGTTCGCCAATTTTGACGAAGCCTGGCCAGAATTAAAGTCGCAATTCGATGCCCAGTTTTATCGCATGTGGAAATACTACCTGCTGTCTTGTGCAGGTGCTTTCCGCTCTCGTGACATTCAGCTATGGCAGTGGGTCTTGTCGCGCGAGGGCATCGAAGGTGGTTATCAACGCCCCTTTATGTAATTCAATCAACATTAAATTCGCGCATAAAGATAGCCCAAAACGCCATAAACAGGGCCGCCACCAGCGGCCCTATCACAAATCCAGTAATCCCGAATAGCGCCAGCCCACCCAGCGTGGAAAAGAGCACGACATAATCCGGCAGCTTAGTGTCACGTCCTACCAATAACGGCCGTAAGATATTATCCGCGAGGCCAATAACAACCGCGCCATAGATAATTAATGTGGTTCCTTGCCATAAGCTTCCTGTTGCCAACAAGTAGACGGCTACCGGCAACCAGACAATACCTGCGCCGACAGCCGGGATTAACGATAAAAACGCCATTACCACACCCCAAAGCAACGCCCCGGGTATGCCAAGAATGGCGAATATAATACCGCCTAAGGCACCTTGCACTATCGCCACCACGATATTTCCTTTTACTGTGGCTCGGGTAACCTCGGCAAACTTGCCAAATAATTCTCTTTCTCTTTGATCACCCAGGGGTAAAGCTCGCACTAATAAGTTGACCAGCAAATGACCGTCCCTGAGTAGGAAAAATGTCAAATAGATCATTAACGCGACACTAATAACAAAACCAAAGGTGTTTTGTCCGACCGCGAGAGCTTGTTGCGCCAACGTGCGACTTGCCGTTACCGCAAATTCCGACAACTTACTACGCAGGTTTTCAGTCTCAACACCGAAGCGCTCCAGCAACTCTGGAATAAATGGGAACGCCGTTTCGATTCTTTCTAAAAATTGTCCAGGCCTAATCTCTCCAGAGTCAACCTTCTGATAGAACAAAACTCCTTCCTGAACAAAAGAGTAGGCAATGCCGAGCACTGGAATAACCACAATAACGACCGCAATTAACAAGGTCAGTAACGCCGTCCGGTTTGGTTTATCCCCTAACAAACTCTGCAGTTTGCGTTGCAATGGATAGAAAATGACGGCTACCGCACAGGCCCAAAAAATTGACATCCAAAAGGGTTTTAAAACCAACGCAAAAGCGACACTTACGGCCAGCAACATGACGATAAAGGAGCGGGTTTCTAGTTTATCTTTCATTAATGTTCCTTTAGAAGGTATCTTTTTATGCTAAATGCTTGACATCAGACAACTTTATTTACAGTCTTGAAACAATACAGAGCAACACTTATCAATACAAGCGGAGCCTATGGCAGCGCCCGACGATCCATACAGCTTTGCGGCATGGTGCCGTGAAAGCCTAGTTGACTTTACCAAGCTAAACGCCGAAAAGCAGGTGTTTATTGGCTTTTTGTTGGCGATCTTCATCGCCGCTATGGTTAGGGTTATAGAAGTTACCGGCGGCATCCCCAGTGTTTATGAGCACCTGATTTACCTACCGTTATTTTTTCCGGCTTGCTGCTTGGGCCGCGAATCGGTGCATTAGGTGGTTTTGTCTGCGGCTTGGCGCTCAGTCCATTGTCATTCTCCAGCGAGTTAATTGCGGATAGCGAAATTGGAGTTGGCTGGTTGATTCGGTTATTGATACTGACTTTAGTGCCGACTATTGCCGGACTTATTACCAACTCTGTTAGAGAACTGGTCGCACTCGAGAAAAAAGCAAAGCATACCTATCACGGTACCGAGTTACCTAATATAGAAGCATTAAAAGAACAGCTACGCACTATCGGCGAGGACGAGGACAGTAATACCGACGATCTGGTCGACATATTTAATTTTAAGCTGCAGAACCTGGAACGTATTCAACACCAAATAGGTACCGAGCGAACCGAAAAATTAATGCGGCAACTGGCGGAAAAGTTACGTAAAGCCATCGGTGACTCAGCTCACATCGGCCAGACATCACAGAACGAGTTAGTCGGGGTTAGCACCGACGCCAAGCAATCCCATAAAGAATTAGAGAAAAAAATTAACAGTTTATTAGAGCGTCCCATCGTTATCGATGGTGTTCCTTACCAGCTTGACAGTGCAACTGGAGTACTACGGGTTAAAAAAGGCAACCTGAAAGAACAAGAAGATCAAATAGTCGAGCAAGCGCAACAGCATGCTTTTGAAGCCCGCGAGAAGAAACAAAACTTCGCATTTTTAGAGCAGGACGATGCGATGACTAATATTGCAGAAGCCAGCTTCTCACGGCAGTTAACAGAAGCCCTCGAACGCAATGATATCAAGCTCTATTATCAACCGAGATTAAATGCAAATAGTGGTTACTTTTCGGTTTTGGAGGGTATCGTAAAATGGACTGACCCCAAACGCGGAGATATGGACCCGGATGAGTTCCGGCCGCTCATCGAGGAAGCCGACCTAACCCAGCAGTTTACTTCGTGGATGGTTAAAAAAGCATTTGAAGACATCAAGGACTGGCACAAAAACAACTTTGTTGTAAGAGTATCCCTTCACATCACCCTAAATGATGTTATTGAACCCAGTGTATTGAATGCTGTTGCACACGAGCTGCATGAGAGTAAGTTCCCGCCCCGTAACTTTAGCCTGGAAGTTTCAGAAAAGTCTTTGATGCGGATATCGGACAAATCAAAACGTTATCTGGAAAAATTACGTAGTATTGGTGTCAATATAATTGCCGACCATTTTGGTGACGGTGCTGCAACTATCCAGTCGTTGTTTGTACTGCCCGTCGATGCCGTTAAGCTGTCTGAAGAATTGGTAAAAAAAGCAACGTCCAACAGTGACAAAAAACGGGCTTTGACCTCTATGGTTAAAATGGCACGTTCCCGTGGCCTTAAAACCATTGCTACCGGAATAGATGATCGCAGCAAACTCTTACTGTTAAAACAGATTGGTTGCGAAGAGCTGCAAGGATCAATTTTAAGTAAACCGCAACCGAAAGATGATATCCCATGGGCAAGAATACGATGAGTATAGACACTAAAAGCCGCAAACGCAGGTATCAAAAAGCCGATGTTCGCAGCGTCGCTTTGTATGTACTGTTATTAGTGCTAATGGAGCTAGCCCTACTTATTACTGCACAATTTCTCCAGCTTCCGGAAGAAACAGTGCAAACACTTGAATCGATTCAGCCGTGGGTTGTCATCGGCATTTCGGTCATCTTTTTGTTTTTCTACTCTCGCTTTTGGATAAAGCAATACAATAAGCCGACGGATCTTCTGAATGACTACCTGGAGAACAGCCCAACCATACACTACGAACTGCGTAAAAATGGCAAAAATTACCGGGTGCATTGGGCGAGTAAAAATGCCGAACAAATTTTAGGCTACAGCTTAGACGAAATTACAATATCCAACTGGTGGTTTAACAACTTACATCCAGACGACCGTGCCGCGGTGGTCAAAAAAGCCTTACGAGCAGTGGATGAGCCCGAGTTTGTGCAAGAATATCGATTTCGCCATAAACAAGGTCATTACATCTGGGTGCGTGATGAGATCCGCCAAGTCGATTCCTCCGGAAACCGCCTTAAAGGCTCCTGGGTTAACATCTCCAGCGATTTTAATTTTGCTCAGGACAATGGGCTGGAAGTTAAAAACGCAGCTGTCACAATAGGTCTGGCGGATATTGATAACGCCCATAAAATTGTCACTTTGGATAGCACCTTCGCAGAAATCGTCGGGTTAACCACTGAACAAGCAATAGGCTTGCAGCTGGAAGACTTTTTAACCCGAACTGACCATGCTCCGCAACAACCCAGATTTCCACTCGACACCAGTATTAAAGTTGTCGGTCGGCGGCCGGATCAATCACGGTTTATTGCTTACCTTAGTTTAAAGCGCTGTCGGGACGATCACGATCAGTTGATTGCTTGTTTAACTGATTTAACGGAACTGAATCAGCAAAGACAATCTTTATACAAAGTCGCTTTCTTTGATGAGCTTACCGGTCTACCTAACCTAAACAGCCTGCGTAAAGATTTTCATTCATTGCTCGACCAATTACCCGACGACCGTCTTGCCGCGGTATTATCGGTTAATATCGATGATTTCCACCGAATTAATGACACCTTCGGTTATCATATTGGCGACAAAACCATTCAGCGTATCGCCAAGCGTCTGAAGGAAGCGTTACCCTTCGGCAATAAACTGTATGCGGCCGGTGGCGATGAGTTTGTTATTCTGATCAATAATATTACTGAGTATATCGATGTACAAACCATTACCGAAAATATACTCGAGGTTTTTAAGCACAAGTTTATTATCGATACCCACGCTCAGTTCAGCTTATCCTGCAGTGCTGGTGCTAGTATTTACCCGTTGGACGGCTACGATGGTGAACGCTTATTAGCGCAGGCCAACTCGGCAATGAATAACGCCAAGTACACCCACGCAAAAGAATTGGTGCTGTTTCAGCAAGATATCGCACAAGCCTCAATTCAACACCTACAGCTTGAGGCTGATATTCCAGAGGCTCTTAACAAGCGTCAGCTCGAATTATTCTATCAACCGATTCTTAACTTTAATAAAGAAATTATCGGGGCCGAAGCCTTGTTACGCTGGAATCATCCGGAACGCGGTTTGCTGAGTCCAAATGAATTTTTACAGGATGCGGATAAGGCAGGTCATTTAGATGCCATCGGTGTTTGGGTATTGGAGAATGTTGTCCAACAAATAAAGCGCTGGCGTACGCAGGATCACTCAGTTGAATGCGTCTGTATTAATGCGTCGACCTCGCAGCTCAGCTATAACTTTATCGAAAAGCTGGAACAGTTGTGCGCAGACGATCCGCTACTGAACGACATCCTGGAAATTGAAATTACTGAATCGGTATTAAACGAACCGGAATCTAGTGTTATCGGAATTCTTGAACGTGTAGCAGCTCTCGGTGTTAAAATTACTATTGATGACTTTGGTACCGGTTTTGCCAGTCTCAGTTTTCTAAACGACTACCCTATTCATAAAATAAAAATTGACCGCAGTTTTGTCGATGAGATCACGCTTAACGGCAAGACCAGACGCATGATTGAGTCGATCGTTAAACTGGCAACAGAAGTTGGTGTTAAAGTGCAAGCCGAGGGGATTGAGACAGAGGCACAGTTCGAACTATTAGCGGAAATCGGCTGTCAGAGTTGGCAGGGAAATCTTATTCATCCAGCAAAACCAGTTAATGAACTATTCTAGTTAGTGTATGGTTTGTTATCATTAATAATTATTATTCCAATAAAGAGAAGACAATAGTATGAACCCTGAAGTGATGAGGGCTTCTTCCGCTCAAGCCGCCCGTGTGATGCAACTACTTTCACACCCTGACCGACTGCTGATATTGTGTTTACTGAGTCAGGGCGAGTTTTCTGTGGGAGAAATTGAGCAACGGCTGGAACTGCATCAACCAATGCTATCGCAACATTTAAACCGCTTGCGCCAGCAGCAACTCGTTACAACCCGACGCGCTGGTAAGTACATTCACTATCAACTAGCAGACGCTAAAACAGAAGAGATTTTAAAGCTTCTGTATTCGCTCTATTGTCAGCAATAAGAACGGAACACTATGACCGACAAAAGCAGCAACAACGAATCGCGCGATACGGTATATCAAATATCCAGCAACCGCGGCCATTCTCGTCATAAATTGAGATACGTCGAGGCATCCGCCCCGGCCGCTGGTGATTGCCGCTTATGTGTGGGTTCTATAGCCGATCATCCGGAAGCAGGGTCAGCAAGTGCCGACGAATACCCTCCACGTGGGGATCAGTAACGCCCAACTGCTCTAACCCCTCAGCTAGCTTTAAAAGATACTCTGAGTTTTTGCCACTCGGTCCTTCGGACTGGGCAATGTGCTGCGCAATTTCAGCGTCACTCGCGGGCCCCATAAAAGCGGCATTATCCTCGGTCGCGATATAGACCAACCCCTGTTGCTGTTCGCCATCGCTAAATGTCATGGGTGTAAAAAAGCGCAGATAGCCGTTCTTTTCTCTATGATCGAGGTGCTCGAATACATCCGGGCTAACCCGATACGCCATACCGGTACAAACTTCTTCCGGCGTTTCTATTAAAGTCAGGACCCGCCCTGGCTTTTCCGGAGTGCCGCGATGATCGTGTGAGCCTTGCCAAAAGCGCCGGCTCCAGCCTTTAATATACGCGGGCTGACACTCCAAATAAGGAAAATCAACCTTATAGATTAATGACCCATAACCGAATAGCCAGACAGAATCATGCTGACTTAAGTCCTGACGTTGTTTATTAATTGCGGTGGTATCGTGCGGCACAGCTTGGCAGCTCCTTGGATTACAGCGTAAAGCACTAGCCTAACCTAAAATGCAGCCGATGTTTACCGTTGACACCAGACCGGTGGCATAGCAATCTTATCCGCTAAGTTAAATAATACTGATGGCAATAAATCATGCGCTCTAAAACGATTACCGAACATTTAGCCCAATATGCCGACTATCATCGCGACCGCCGTAATGTGATGACACATTTAATTGGCATTCCAATGATTGTTATTGCTTTGGTGGCATTGCTCAGCCGCCCTGAATTTTCGATAGGCTACCTGTTGCTGACTCCGGCTAATTTAGTGGTGTTCGTGGCGGTAATATTTTATATCCGGCTGGATATAAAACTCGGCTTGCTAATGACCGTGCTGTTATGGCTGTGTTTAAGCTTAGGCCAGAATATCGCTGCGCTTAGTACTACTGCCTGGTTGAGTTGGGGGATCGGACTATTCATAGTCGGCTGGCTGTTCCAGTTTGTCGGACATTATTTTGAAGGCAAAAAGCCCGCCTTTGTCGACGATATTATGGGGCTTGCTATTGGGCCGCTGTTCGTTGTCGCCGAAATAGTATTTATGCTCGGACTGCGGAAAGATTTAAAACACGCCATTGAGCAAAAGTTGTAACCTGATGAGAGGTTTCATATTAGTTTTTATAGCTGCCATCGTTTTATTTGCAAGCGGCTCAGCCCTACCTGAGACGCAAAACGGCTTCTCATTCAGCCAAGTGGTTGAGCAACCACAACGCGCCCCGAAAAATGTTTTGTCTTATGGAGAAAGCCAATATCAGACGTTGCATTTTTGGCCGGGAAAAAGCACCCAGCCAGCTGTCTTTTTCATTCACGGCGGCTGCTGGTTATCTGAGTACGACATCAAGCATAGCTATCCGCTGACAACCGCATTGAATAACGAAGGCTACTCTGTTTACTCTGCAGAATATCGCCGCACGGGCGATTCCGGAGGCGGCTGGCCAACCAGTTTTAACGATATCAAGCAGGCATTTCGGTTGTTTTTAGAGCAACAGCCCGAGCGACCTGATGTCCCCGTGGTTGTCAGTGGCCATTCTGCCGGTGGGCATCTGGCGTTACTGCTTGCCGCTGATGCTGAGTTCCGCAATGTTATTGATAAGGTCATTGGTCTGGCCGCTATTACAGACATTAAGCGCTATGCTCATGGCGATAATAGCTGTCAGCAGGCCACTCCTGCGTTTATGGGCGGAATGCCGGCAGAAAAGCCGAAACAATACATTCAGGCAAACCCTGCTGAGCAGCACAATCACCCAGCTATTTCGTTATTACAGGGTAGCGCTGATAAGCTCGTCGATCCGAGTTACGCTACAGTCATTGAGGCAGCAACAGTCCGCATCATTGATGGAGCGAGCCATTTTGATCTCATCCACCCACAAAGCGAAGGCTATCAAGTCTTATTACGCGAGTTAAAAGAAGTCCGCCATGATAACCAGAACTGATGCCGAACAACTTGATCAACACGATCCGCTAGCTGGCTACCGACAGCACTTTGCATTACCAGAACAGACCATCTATTTAGACGGCAACTCGCTAGGAGCCTTACCCGAACAGGTTAAACAGCGGGTTAGAGAAACTGTAAACGAGCAATGGGGCAACGACTTAATTGGTAGCTGGAACACTCATCAATGGGTTAACCTGCCACAAATAGTTGGCGAAAAAATTGCGCCCGTTATTGGCTCCGCAAAGGAGCAGGTGATTTGCTGTGACTCTATTTCCGTTAATTTATTTAAATTATTATCGGTAGCCAGTCAGTTAAACGGCAGCGAACAACGACCCTATATTTTATCCAGTCACGACAACTTCCCGACTGACCTTTATATCGCTCAAGGTCTGCAGCAACAAATAGGCTCAACCACTTGCTGCTTTAAAGATGTCGCTGAAGAACAATTACATGAGGCTATTAACGATGAAGTCGCGGTGGTTATGGTCACCGAAGTTAATTTTCGCAGTGGTAAGCGGCTCGATATCAAAGCATTAACAGAAAAGGCTCATCAACACGGCGCCCTAATTATTGTTGATTTAGCTCACAGCGCCGGTGTCATGCCCATTGAACTGGACGCATGGAACGTCGACTTCGCGGTTGGCTGTACCTATAAATACCTTAACGCCGGTCCAGGTGCACCTGCATTTCTATATGTGAATAAGCGCTGGCATAACAAAGCACAGCAACCCATCGCCGGTTGGTTTGGACATAAATCGCCATTTGACTTCGAGCCTAACTACGCGCCCGATCCTGGTATCAAACAATACCTTGCCGGAACACCAGCGATTATATCGATGGCCGCTGTCGATAGTGCGCTCGATCTGTTTGCCGATCTGGATTTGCAACAAGTGCGTACTAAATCGATACAACTGACAACGCTGTTCCACCAACTGATCGAGCAGCGTCAATTAACTGAGCAATTAACGCTGTTGTCACCGACGGACGCATCTCAACGAGGCAGTCAGCTTAGTTATCAACATCCGCAAGCTTATGGTTTATGCCAGGCTCTAATAAAGCGGGGAGTTATCGCCGATTTTCGAGCGCCAAGTTACATTCGGTTTGGTTTTGCGCCTTTATACAATCGCCATACCGATGTTTACGATGCAGTAAATATGCTGTGCGACGTGCTCGACAACGGCGAGCATCTGGCGACTGAATGGCAAACCAGGCAATCGGTAACCTAGCACCCAAAATAGGAGAGTTTGACTATGGCAGATAATAACTACCAACCACCTAAGGTATGGCATTGGGAGCCGGGGAATGGCGGTAAATTTGCAAATATTAACCGTCCCACAGCTGGCGCTACTCACGACCAGGCGTTGCCTATCGGCAAGCACCCGCTACAGCTTTATTCGGTGGCGACACCAAATGGACAAAAAGCAACTATTCTGCTCGAAGAGTTACTGGAAAAAGGTATCAATGAAGCGGAGTACGACGCTTTTTTCATTGATATTATGGAAGGTGATCAATTCAGCAGTGGGTTTGTTGAGGTAAATCCAAATTCTAAAATTCCAGCACTGCTGGACACCACAACCGATCCTGCTACCCGTGTTTTTGAGTCCGGATCGATACTACTTTATCTGGCCGAAAAATTTGATGCTTTCATACCTCAGCAACCGGCAGCCCGGACGGAATGCCTTAACTGGTTATTCTGGCAGATGGGAAGTGCTCCCATGCTCGGTGGTGGCTTTGGTCATTTCTACGCTTACGCACCCGAAAAGTATGAATACCCTATTAACCGCTACACCATGGAAATAAAGCGCCAGCTTGATGTTCTGGATAAGCAACTTGCGGACCATCCTTATATTGCCGGCGAGCAGTATACTATTGCCGATATTGCCATTTTCCCTTGGTACGGTGCATTAGTCAGAAATGAGGTCTATGAAGCCGCCGAGTTTTTACAAGCCCACACCTATAAAAACGTGGTCGCCTGGGCCGAACGAATGTCTCACCGACCGGCAGTAAAGCGCGGTCAGCGAGTCAACAAAACTTGGGGTGAAGAGAGTCTGCAGTTGCGAGAGCGACACAGTAAAGATGACTTTTAAATAACGGATTTAGTAATCACGAAAACACCCATTAGCACCAGGAAAACTGCAAAGCCTTTTTGCAGTTTTTCTTTAGGTAAGCTGCGTCCAATCTTTGAACCAAACGCGCTGCCAAGCACTCCACCAGCAATCATGATCGTGATGACCAGCCAGTTAAATTGCACATCGTCAGCCGACATCACCGCGTAATATTTCACGAAACCTGCAATTGACTTGATAACGATAATTAACAAACTGGTGCCAATAGCAACGGGCATGGATAATCCCGCCAGTAATACCAGAGCCGGGACAATCAAGAACCCACCACCAACACCCACGAAACCGGTTATCACTCCTACGATCAAGCCCTCTAACATGACCTTGCCATAATTAATGGAAGGGACTTTAGCCGGCGGTTGCGGTTTGCTGCGCCACATTAGAAATGCAGCAACGATCATTAGTAATGCAAAGGTGAGGAGCTGCCAGCGACTATCAACTAAAGTACCGAACCAAGCTCCACCGTAGGTGCCTATCATTCCCGGAATACCGAACACCCAAAAGTGACGCCAGCTGACAGTTTGGCGTCTGATGTAAGCTATCGAGCCAAATAAGCTGATGCCCGCAACAATAAGCAGTGACGATGCAATTGACTCTCCTGCTGGCATATCCACCAAATACATCAACACCGGCACTGTCAGAATCGAACCACCTGAGCCAAACAGCCCCAGACTCAATCCAATGATCACAGCACCAATTATTGCCAGCAGCATTCTGTTACCTCATATATCTTAAGTGAATATCGTTATTCTATTTTACACTATAAAAAAAGGCCGCGCTACATGCACGGCCTTTTATTCACAATGTGACGGTCAGGAGTTACTTATCCAGATCAGTTAATCGCAGGTATGGGCGCAGAGTTTCCCAGCCTTGCGGGAATTTTACCTTCGCATCTTCGTCGGATACGCTTGGGCGAATAATCACTGACTGACCTGGCTGCCAATCGGCAGGACAAGCCACTTCATCTTTATCGGTGGTCTGAAGTGCATCGATTACACGGAGAATTTCAGAGAAGTTACGGCCTACAGTCATTGGATAGGTCATGGTCAAACGAATTTTCATGTCCGGATCGATGATATAGACCGAGCGAATCGCTGCGTTACTATCTTCATCAGGATGAATCATGTCGTACAATTCAGAGACTTTCTTCTCCTTGTCCGCAACAATCGGAAACTCAAGTACCGTATTCTGCGTTTCGTTGACGTCTTTGATCCAGCCCATATGCTCTTCGACAGTGTCCGTCGACAGGCCTAGAGGCTTAACGTTCCGCTTTGCAAATTCAGGCGCTAACTGAGCCGTGCGTCCCATTTCAGTCGTGCAAACTGGCGTGTAGTCAGCAGGGTGGCTGAAGAAAAACGTCCACGAACCTTTCGCCCACTCATGAAAGTCGATAGTGCCGTTAGTGGTTTCAATTTTAAAATTTGGTGCGATAGTACCAATGCGTAAACTCATAATAGTTTCCTCTTTTGTTTTAACTAAAATTTAATTTAAAATTTATTCGCTGGAATTTTGAAGTAATGCTCTCCGTCATCCTCAGCCGGTGGTAATTGCCCTGCTCTCAAATTGACTTGCAGAGCGTGTAACATTCTGTCCGGCAATGCTAACGTCTGGTCACGCTGATCCCGAACTTTTCTATAGTCCGACTCGTGCACATTTCCTGACAGATGAATATTGCTTTGCTTATGCTGTGCGACAGTAGCTTCCCACTGTGGTTCGCGCCCGTCTTTACCGTAATCGTGTCCCACAAACAGACGGGTCTTTTCGGGTAAGCTTAAGATACGCTGCAAAGAATCCCACAATTCTTTTGACGACCCGCCGGGGAAGTCCGCACGGGACGTACCGCTATCCGGATACATAAAAGTATCGTGTACAAAAGCAGCATCGCCTACTATGTAGGTAATAGAGCCTAATGTATGCCCCGGTGATAACCAAACCTGCACTTCCAACTCACCAATATTAAAGCTGTCGCCTTCTGCAAACAGGTAGTCAAAATCTTCATCGGGACTAAATGCATCCGGAATATTGTAGTAATCCCCCCAAAGAGCGGCTATTTCTCGAGTTTTCTCGCCAATCCCATTTGCCGCTCCTGTTTGCGTTTTCAAATAATGAGATGCCATTAAATGATCCGCATGTGGGTGGGTATCTAATACCCATTCAATGGTAAGTTGATTGTCTTGAACGAGTTTCAGAATTTCGTCCGCACTCTCATAAGATGTGCGGGCGCTGCGAGGATCGAAATTCTGGACGACGTCGATGAGTGCGGCTTTCTTAGTCGCTGGATCTGCCACAATGTATTGTACCGACCCTGTGTCCGGCTCATAGATTCCCCAAACGTCGGGCGATTGATTACCTGTCGATGGGCTTTTACGAATAATACTTGTCATACACACCTCCGAAATAAACTTGGTTATAAGCATATAACAAAAAGTTAGATTAACAAGTAAAGTCGCCCTACTGACTAACGATTACTGTAATCGACTTTATCGATAATATGTTTTGTTCTAATAGAGCGATTAGTTATACCGTATTACTATTTGAACATTGCTTTTGATCAGAGTATCTTAATCCTAAGTTATATACTTATTTCTTTTAGATATATAAAGTAATTGCATAATATGAGGTCCGAGAATATGTCGCACACTAAACAACAACCGGTGGTTAACCACTTTTTTGATGAGCCAACTAATACATACAGTTACGTCGTGCAGGATCCTGACTCTAATCATTGCGCAATTATAGATTCGGTTCTCGATTTCGACTACGCAGCTGGCCGCACCGCTAACCAATCAGCGCAGGCGATTATTGATTTTATTGAACAGCATAAATTAACGGTGGACTGGATTTTAGAAACTCACGTTCACGCTGACCATTTGTCAGCAGCCCCTTACTTACAAGAAAAAACGCAGGCCAAACTCGGTATCGGTGAGCATATCAAAACCGTGCAAGAGACTTTTGGCAAAGCATTTAACGCAGGTACAGAGTTTGCCCGCGATGGCAGTCAGTTCGATCGTCTATTTGCGGACGGTGACCAATTTACAATCGGTGGGTTAGAGGCAAAAGTACTGCACACCCCCGGTCATACGCCTGCTTGCTTAACTTATGTTATCGGTAATGCAGCATTCGTTGGTGACACATTATTTATGCCCGACTTTGGCACCGCCCGCTGCGACTTCCCGGGTGGCGATGCACGCACACTGTACCGGTCGATTCAAAAGGTCTTCGAGCTCCCTGACGACACCCGCTTATTCATGTGTCATGACTATAAAGCACCGAATCGCGACCATTATGCCTTCGAAACTACGGTAGCCGAGGAAAAACAGCACAATATTCACGTGGGCAACGATGCAACTGAGGACGAATTCGTGAAAATGCGCGCTGAGCGGGATGCGACACTTGATATGCCGCGCTTAATCCTACCCTCGGTGCAAATTAACATGCGCGCGGGGCAGTTTCCTCCGGAAGAGGATAATCAGCAAAGTTATCTTAAAATTCCTCTCAATCTTTTTTAATCGGAGCCGTCACGATGGACATTCAAAAACTAACGCCAGAGTTCAGCGTCTCGCCACAGATTAGCGTCGACGATGTCAATGTCGCCGCCTCAATGGGGTTTACTACGATTATCTGTAATCGCCCGGACGATGAAAGCGACGACCAAGTCAACTCGGATGCTATTCGGCAAGCCGCTGAACGTAACGGTCTCAACTTCATCCACTTGCCGGTAATTTCAGGCAAAATTACCGACGCTGACGTGCGGCAATTCAAAGCAATCGTTGATCAATTGGAGGGGCCGGCACTGGCATACTGTCGCTCAGGTACTCGCTCGCGTAACCTCTGGACATTAGCGGAGGCGTCCATAAAAACTCCGGCTACCACTCACAACATTGTTATCGTCGGCGGTGGTGCCGCAGGACAAGCGGCGGCCGCCAGTATTCTTAAGCGTCAGCCCGATCAGGACATCGCGATCATTGAACCTAAGCAAGCTCATTACTATCAGCCGGGATGGACCCTGGTTGGTGGTGGCGTGTTCTCTCAGGCACAAACCGAACGCAAAATGGCATCAGTTATGCCAAAGCAGGTCGCCTGGTATCAAACTGCAGTCAATAAATTTGAGCCTGAGCAACAACAAATAACCCTGGAAAATGGCCAACGGCTTAGCTACAAAGCTCTTATTGTCGCTACCGGTTTGAAACTCGACTGGGAAGCAATACCCGGTCTTAGCGAAGCACTCGGTAAAAATGGTGTTACATCTAACTACCGATTTGATTTGGCTCCCTACACCTGGGAACTGGTCCAATCGTTAAAATCCGGTACGGCCATATTCACTCAGCCGCCAATGCCGATTAAATGCGCAGGCGCTCCACAAAAGGCGATGTACCTATCCTGTGACGAGTGGTACAGAAACGGACTATTAGATAATATTTCCGTCAGTTTTTGTACCGCCGGGGCTGCACTATTTGGCGTGCAGGCGTACGTTCCTGCACTGCAGAAGTACGTCGATAAATACGGCATTAAACTGCAGTTCCAAAACAAACTAACCGCTGTCGATGGTCCGAATCAACGAGCTACTTTTGAAGTTACCGACGCTGAAGGTAACACCACAACCGAAGTCAAACCCTTTGACATGCTGCATGTTTGTCCACCGCAAAAGGCTCCCGAGGTTATTGCCACAAGCCCTCTTGCAGACGAGGCTGGCTGGGTTGATGTAAGTCCGGAGAGTTTGCAACATACTCAGTACCACAACATTTTTGCGCTTGGCGACATTGCCAACGCACCTAATGCCAAGACGGCCGCTGCGGTGCGTAAACAGGCGCCAGTCGTCGCTGAAAACGTCCTTTCTGTGCTTTCCGGCAAGCCCGCCATTGCGGTCTATGACGGTTATGGCTCCTGCCCACTGACGGTCGAGCGCGGCAAAATTGTATTAGCGGAATTTGGCTACGGCGGTAAATTATTACCAACATTCCCCACCTGGCTTGTTAATGGTACCAAGCCTTCTCGTCTCTCGTGGCTGCTTAAAGAGAAAATGCTGCCCTGGCTTTACTGGGACGTTATGCTAAAAGGCAAAGAATGGTTAGCGGCTCCGAGCCACTCAGTTACTCCGTCTAACCCCGCGTCCGCGGAAGACGCATGTAACTTTGAAGAGAAACAAAAATAGTCATTTGTTCCCAACCGGTGGTGACTGCTCAACTTCTCTGGCAGTCGCCACTTTTTATTATAACTTCAGACGCTCCCCAATCGGAATCTTTGGCTGGATCGCTTGTACGCTTAAGTGACTGATAATAATCCAGGTTTTATCGGGAAATTCGGCGACCATGTGCTCCAATATTTGTTTCACCAAACTACGCTCAATACCGGCAAACGGCTCATCTAAAATGATAACCGGCTTATCCTGCAACAACACTCTGGCCAACGCCAGTCGGCGGAGCTGGCCGCCCGATAACTGGACGCCGCGGGGGCCAATTAAGGTCGATAAGCCAGCAGGCAGTGCCTGCACTTTGTCCGCTAAATTAACACAATGTAATACCTGCCAATAACACTGTTCAGCGATCGGCTGTCGCCCGGGGTTTAAATTTTCCTTAATCGAGCCATCCAGAATTTCTGTGTCCTGCGTCAGATATGCCGTCACCCGGGGCAAGTCAACTTGCGGCTGTGTGATTACCTGCCCGCGCCATTGCTGTGCTGGTAACATCCCCATTAAAACTTCAGCCAACGTGCTTTTGCCCTTACCCGAGGCCCCCTCAATCCAATGCACTCTGCCGGCGTCAAAAGTCACGCTAAGGTTTTGCAATAGCAGCCGCTGTTCGCGCCAAATGCTGATATCCTGCAACTCAACCATAACTGGTGTGGTTAATTGCCGTTGCTGCTTTGCATGATGTGATGGTGCTGTTCCTGTTGTCGCTGGATTCAGTAACTGCCGCGCGGCTGCCAGGGTTTTGCCGTAATTAACCCACTGGCCCGGTAATTCTGCAGCGAGTTCTTGCCAGGCTAGTACCGATAACACCAGCATAATCGCCTCGGCAGCGCCAAGGTGCTGCTGCTCTATTTGAGTTAATGTCACAAAAAATACCGCCAGTAACACCAACTGAGTAATGAGCTCCGTTAACCATTGCGCACGTTGCTGATATCGCCAACCTTTAATTTCTAAACTTTCCAGCGAACGCGCGTTATTTAATAGCAAGCCGGATTGCTGATTAAAACTACTCCAGGCGGTTAGCTCGGCGGCCGAGTCTGCAAAGTTCATCGCGCGACTGCGAAGCCGCTGTTGGGTAACCAACGATTTAACCGCCAACAAACGGCTTTTATAGGCTAACCAACCGCAACTGCCAGCAATCAATAACCCACCCAGCAGCAGTAGCAGACTCAACCAGGGGTTATAGAGTGACCAAAGTATCAATAATAACGCGGTTGCCAGCGTAAAAACGATGACCGGCATTAACAGCCGAATTAACAGGTTATCCATTGCATCAAGATTGCGGGTTAATTGCTGCACCGTGTCTGAAATACGAAAGTTTAAGCTTTTTTCAAGTGGTGTTGTTTGCAACAGGCGATAAAGCGCCACCCGCCAGCGCGCCTGTAGTTTCAGCACTAAGTCATGATTTAACAAGCGTTCGAGATACCGGCTTATGGTACGGCCAATCGCGAAAAAGCGAATGCCAGCTCCCGGCGTATAAATATCAAATCCAACATAAAGGGCAGCCGCCGTAATGAACCAACCCGATAACGAAAGCAACCCAATACCAAACAATGCAGTGACCACTGCTAAAGCAACGCCAAGCAGTAATTGTAAGCGATAGCTATTGAGTTGTTTCAACCAAGGCTTGAGCAAACGCCAGTCGGTTCTAGTCACCAGCCACCTCCGTTTGCTCCAGACTCACTGTCTGGTCCGCAAGCTGGTTCAGGGCCGGATCATGACTGGCTACGATAACAGTCACACCTTGCTCTGTTAGCCATCTTAAATTCTCCCGGATCGCCTCAGCCGACTCATCATCCAGATTCTCTGTCGGCTCATCCGCAATAATAAAAGGTCGGTTCGATAATATACATCGCGCCAACGCAACCCGACGACGTTCACCTCCCGACAGCCCCAGACCACGCTCGCCCAGCTTGGTATCGAGTCCCTCTGGCAACTGGTTTAATAATGCATGCAGGTTAAGTTGTCCAAACACCTGGATAATATCTGCATCATCATACTGCTGGTATTGGTTTACGTTGCTTCTAATCGACGCCGCCGTTAAAAACGGCTGTTGAGGAAAATACGCTATCTTTGCCACCGCAGCATTCTGCTCTGGTAGCTGCAATGCGCCGGCATACGATTGCTGCCCCAGCAATACTTTTAGCAACGTCGTTTTGCCACTTCCGGAAGGGCCGGCAATAACCGTTAAAGAACCTTTTTCAATGACCGCATCGGGATATCTTATAGTGACCATTGGCGCTATATTAGCGGACAGGTGATGCCAGCTAATTAATCCACCCTGTATCTGTTCTACAGGTTGTTCCTGTTTTGCTGTTGCCGCCCTATCGGGACTTGCCAGCAATGTCGCTGCCCCCACCGCCGCAGCGCGATCGTGGTAGCTTTGTGCAAACTGCCGTAATGGCGCAAAGTATTCCGGCGCCAGTAATAATACAAAAAGCCCGCTAAACAAGGTCAGCTGATCGGCACCCAGCCAGTCAATGTAACCCAGTAAACCAAAACCGACGTAAAGCGCCACACCGGCAATGGCAACACTGGCAAAAAACTCCAGAACCGCAGAAGAAAGGAACGCGATCTTTAACGTAGACATGGTCGCTTTTCGGTAGTTTTCACCAGCAACAGCAACGTCCTGTAACGCGGCATCACCGGCATCAAACAAGCGAATCGTAGATAAGTTACGTAACTTATCAGTGAACACCCGGCTCAACCCATGAGTTTGCTCAGCGTGTTTTTGGCTTAACCTCTCGGCGCCCATGCCAACCAATGCCATAAACACCGGGATAATAGGCCCGCTAAATAACAGCAATACACCCACAACCGGATTAATATAAAAACAGGTCAGTAATATCACTAGCGGGGAGAAAACGACTAAGTACTGCTGCACCAGATAGCGACTAAAGTATCCTTTCAAGGCTTCGATAGGCTCTAACTGCAACGCCCCATCCGCCGCCGTAGGTGGACTGCCACTGATGGTTTTCTGATGCCACTGCGCCAGCAATTGTCGGCGCGCATGTTCGGTGGCTTGCAACGTTGCTTGCTGCAGATATTTTTGTTGCCAATACGGGGCGCTAATTCGCAATAAACTGGCAATAGACAATGCCATCCAGGGTAAGGCAAGTGAGGGAACACTTTCACCATCGACCAGAACAGCTTCGGCAATGAAGGCAAGACACCCAAGCTGCGTAATAACCGCAAACGTTTTAACCAGCCCAAACAAAAACGCCCACTGAATGGGGCGTTTTACCTGAGCCGCGAGTTGTCTTAAATAACGCGTCGCTGATTTAAATTCAGCAGCCATTTTAGTGCGCCTTAATGATAACCCTGATCCGCTTTGACCTTACCGCGGAATACCCAATAAGTCCAAGCGGTATACACCAGCACAATCGGGATAACAAACAACAGGCCGAGCAACAGGAACAACTGTGATTCATGGGCCGAGGCGGCATCCGCCAGCGTGTAATTCGGTGGAACCACATATGGCCATTTGCTGGCCAACAAACCTAAGTAGGTGAAGATAAACAGACCCATGGTAGCCACAAATGGGCTGCCTTCGCGTTTGTTACTCACCGATTTATAAATCCAGTAGGCACAGGCTAATCCCAGCACCGGCAACAGCCAGATCAGTGAAGCCTCGCTAAACCAACGCTCTGCGACAAACTC
This sequence comes from Pseudomonadota bacterium, assembly GCA_051746345.1. Classification (GTDB taxonomy): domain Bacteria; phylum Pseudomonadota; class Gammaproteobacteria; order Enterobacterales; family Alteromonadaceae; genus Idiomarina. The sequence continues at coordinate 111,463 of JBNJEZ010000003.1, read as the reverse complement.
ATCAACAAATGGTGTCCATACACTAATAATGGCAAAAATCAGCAATACCACCGCAAGCAGTGGCTTAACCAGTCGGTAAGCCCATTCTTGAGTCGAACCTTCTGACTTCATAATCAGCCAGGTTGCACCAAGCAACGCATAGCCTGCGACCAGGCCCAGGCCAGTTAGTACGGTAAATGGCGTCAACCAGTCAAGCGCACCACCTACATAGCGCATATTTTCGGTTTCGAAACCCTGAATGTAAGCGCCTACTACCGCTCCCTGCGCAAAGGAGGCAACGGTAGAGCCAACTGCAAATGACCAGTTCCACAAGTATCTGGAAGAATGTGCTTTAAACCGAAACTCAAACGCGACTCCCCGAAAGATAAGCCCAGCCAGCAGTAAAAACACTCCAATATACAGCGCCGGTAGAATAACACTGTAGACCAACGGAAAAGCTGCTAGTAAGCCGGCGCCGCCGAGCACCAGCCAGGTTTCATTACCGTCCCATACTGGCGCTACCGAATTCATCATTATATCTCTGTCGTGCTCGCTGGGAGCGAACATAAATAGAATGCCCTGACCCAGGTCAAAGCCGTCCATTAACACGTACATAATGACGCCAAAGGCAATAATTGCAGCCCAGACATAGGTTAAATCAAAAATTGGTTCACTCATGATCGTTATCCTTAATCGAAGCTAGCTTCAGCGGCTGATAATGGACGTTTGGCTCTATGCTTTTCGTCCTCATGCGAGTCACTGCCCTCGGTACCGCTGCGAATAACGCGGGTTAAGTAGTAGGCGCCCGCGGCAAACACACACGCATAAACCAGGAAGTAGCCAATCAATGTAAACAGTGCCATACCGCCGGTAAGTGACGGAGTAACTCCCTCGGCATGAGTCATTTGACCATAAACCAAGTAAGGCGCTCGACCTACTTCAGTAACAAACCAGCCAGCCAGCACCGCAATAAACGGGCTTAACGTCATTAATCGCAATGTCTGTAAATACCAACGACTGTGCATATAGGCTCGATTGCGGCGTAAAAATAATCCGGCAACCGCAACCACAACCATCAGTAGCCCCATTGCCACCATAATTCTGAACGACCAAAACACAATCGGTACATTGGGCTGCAATTCAGGCGGCTTCTCCTTCACGCCGGGCACTACGCCATCCCAGTCGTGGGTTAGAATAAAGCTCGCTAGTTTAGGGATGCCCACTTCGAAGTGGTTGGTTTGCTCTTCCTGATCCGGAATCGCAAATAACAACAGCGGCGCACCCGCCTGGGTATCCCAGTTACCCTCCATTGCAGCAACTTTAGTGGGTTGGTGTTTCATGGTGTTCAGACCATGTAAATCACCAATAAATACTTGCAGAGGCGTTAGAAAAAGCAGTAACCATAATGTCATTGATAGTGCCTTTCGATGCAGCTCAGTATCCCGTTTTTGAATCAGGAACCAGGCACTGACCCCGGCAACCACAAAGCCACCGGTTAAAAACGACGCTAACCCCATGTGCGCAAAACGATACCAGAAAGATTCGTTGAAAATAGCGGCTGACCAGTCCACCACATGATAGATACCATCTCGTATCTCGACGCCCGCAGGAGTCTGCATCCAGCTGTTTGCGGACAGTATCCAGAACGATGAAATAAAGGTACCAATAGACACCATTAACGCTGCGAAGAAATGAACGCCATTGGGCACTTTGCCACGACCAAACAGCAGTACGCCTAAGAAAGCAGCTTCCAGGAAAAATGCGGTAACCACCTCGTAGCTCAGTACGGGCCCCAGAAAGTTAGCAGTCGCCAGCGAGAAGTTACTCCAGTTGGTACCAAACTGGAACGACATAACGATACCCGATACCACCCCCATACCGAAGACAACTGCAAACACCTGCGTCCAAAAAGCACCCAACCGTTCCCACTTCGGATTGTTGGTTTTAAACGCTAAGCCATAAATCAGTGCGATATAGGAGGCCAGCCCGATAGTAAATACCGGGAAGATGGCGTGGAAGGAAACAACGAACGCGAATTGAATTCGCGATAGTAATAGCGGGTCAAGCTCCATGGCATGATCTCCTGGTTAAACAACAAATTATTTTGAGGTTACAACAAATGCACCACGAATATCTCCAACATCAAAACCGGTGGCTTTGTCGTTCGGATAGCGCTCACTGATTGCCTGCTTTAATTCAGGTTCAATCGAATTGCCATGGCAGGCCGCGCATTGCGGCTGCATTACAATTGCTTTCATCCAAACGGTATGACCATCATCATTTACGTAGGTTTCTGTTGGCACGCTCGCTTTGCTTTGCTGCCAGCGTTCTTCAAACTCTTTTAGCACATCTTGCTGAGCATTATTCGGTTTATTATCTGGATTACGTACTTTAAGTGCCGTACGGCCCACACTTAAACTCAATTCTTCACTAACAGCGCTAGCGATCTCCGGCGCTTGTTCATTACAGACGTCTATAGCAGCAATATGTCCCTGCTCTTTTATTGTCGTCATAAGCACTTTACCCAATCGCTGCTGCAACTGAGTGGCGGCAGTTTGATAACCCTGCTCAGACGCGAAACTAACGCCAGAAGCTGCTACGATTGATGCGAAGATAATACTAAAAACAGTTTTATTGAGTGTCATACCGGACTCCTTAATGGAAAACCGACATTATGATATATGCTTATTACAAAAAGTTCTATATATTTTTCTGTGACAATTTGTCGCACCCCAACAAGGTCAAATAAAGCAAGATGACGACAACAGATAATGACAACCATGTTGACGGCGTTAACATCAATGACATCCGCAAAAGCGTCGAAAAGCTGCCGATGCTGCCGGTCGTCGTTTATGAGTTAATGAAATACGATCCTGATAGTAAGGATTTCTACGACGTGGTGTTAAAATTGGCTCAATCCGATCCGCCGTTAGCAACGGCCCTGCTCGGTTATGCCAACTCTGCTGCTTTTGCCCAGCACCAGGCAGCTCGTATTTCCAGCGTTAAATCGGCATTGTCACGAGTTGGCGCTAAACGCTTATTTGAGTTGTTATTTACCAGCTCCGTTACGCGGGTTTTCTTGCCACACAAAGCTGAGCACCGTGAACTTTGGCAACACTCGCTACAAGTAGCTCACTTTGCGACTTATTTAGCCGAGCACGCAAAGCAACAACATGTTGATCCCCAACAAGTGTATATGGCCGGTTTACTGCACGATATCGGTCGGTTTGTGATGTTACAGCTTGCGCCACACGCCCTGGATAAGACCGATGCCCGGGGCTGGCATACGGCTGTTGAACTGGTTGATGTTGAAAAGCAAGTGACCGGCCACACTCATGCAGAAGTCGGTTTAACCGCCTGCAAGAAAATTCACCTGCCAAGGCTTATCAGTATCGCCGTGCAATACCATCACACACCAGAAGTATTTGAGAGCCGCTCTTTATCCAATGAGAACCGCCAGTTACTTTCTGCAATCATGGTCGCTGATGAGCTGAGCTTTTTTTTAGCAGATGACCCTAAACACATCAACTTAGCTCCAAGAGAAATAAAGCGAGTAATGGTGGAGGAGCTGCTGAATGAAACAATCGACACCGAGGTAGTCGCATTAACTGATCTCTGTTACGAGCTGCCCAAACTACTCAGTAAAGTCAGTGATATTCAAACATCCTTAGGTCTGGGCTCTTAACGTTTATGCGCCCAGACCGGATGACCTGCATTAGATCAGCGGTATCGAATTGCCATTTAGCAGAAAGCCGCCTTCCCTAAACTCAAGGATACTTTCGTACTCAGTGTTTTTATCGACCAGATACCCATTTTGTAAATAAAAGCTAATCAATTGCGTCACTTGCTGATCAACTCTGGACTTGAACTGATCAGACTCAACATCCATGTGTGGCATCTGCCGCGCCAGCACAGAACGTAACTGCAGCCCCACTATACTCTCGACTAAAGATTTATCGACCTGAATAGCCCCTTCACCTAACAAATGATCCTGCAAAAATTCGGCCGATACTCCGTCTGAAGGTAATGTGTCGATTTCATCAAGAACGACATTCGCTTTGCCATTAAAGTCACCGTCAGGTAACTTACCTGACAGTTCTGTGATGGAAAGCTGAGGTTTTGCAGCAACCAGTTGGTCCAGGTGCTTTTCAAATAACGCCACCATCTGCTCATGCCTAAACTCGGGAGTTTCCCCGTTGGTAGCAACTCCAAACTGATAATACGCTTTAATAAAATCACTATCGATTTGATCGACTGACAACTTCAGCTTCAGATCTTTCACAACTTGGGATAATACCTCTACACTGGCAATAGATTGCTCAACGTCAACACCCATAGTTTCACCATCTTCTGATAGCTCTGTTAACACCCTTATCTTAATACCCTCCATTAAAGCATCGCTATTGCTACCAATCTTTTCGACAGTAACCAGGTTATCATTTTCTACCAGCCCCCCAGTAAGCGCATCAATAAGCGTCCCCTTCACCTCAGTTGTAAATGCAACATTATTGAGCAGTACCGGTTCGTTTTCGATTCCAAAAGTAAGTTGTTCGCTGGCTCCCTGATAACGGAGCCCTTCCTTGCTAAAAGCACCTTCCCCTTGCAATCCTGAAATCTGAAAAGTGAAATTCTGTGTTTTATCTTGATAACTTACATCCGCAATCTCATCACGGAATACTCCCCGGCCGGTTAACCCCACCGAACCGATTGCCTGATACAACGGTTTATCAGCATCCCCGGTCAAGGTATCACGGAGACTTTGGTCATTAGCAGTTAGCTGCCATGAGAGCGTGCCTAAGCCCGCATCGTAACGGGTTAGTACGGGTCCATGCTGCAGATCCAGTGTGACCTCACCGCTGTGCAAGGTAGTTGCTCTATCACCCGTGATTTCTTCAGCCTCCGGCAGTTTAGAGGTAAAGGCTAATACCGCATGTGAGGTGAACCAATTCCGCTGGTATGACTTAAGTTCAGCGCCATAAACCGGATGTTTATCAATAGCTTCAACCAGCGATTTTATGTCGCGTTCAGCACTTTGTCCGATGAACGTAGGAGTAACCAGAGCAGCAACAACAGCGATACCGAGGGCAGACAATACAATCTTTTTAATCATAGAGTTTTGTAGTTTTTTTGTTGACTATAATAGGAGCTTATCGGTTCTTTTTTAAATAATCCACTTTTGCTCGACGACAGTAGTACTATGGGCAAAAGTAATTCATCAAAATAGGGAAGCTAGATGGCGTTTATTAAAGATACTATCGAAAAGCTTAAGCAAACCAGTCCCGCGCAAAGCGAATTCTACCAGGCGGTGGAAGACGTGCTGGAGTCGATAGAGCCTATTATCGAAGAACGACCAAAGTATCAAAAACAAGGTATTATCGAACGCCTGGTCGAGCCCGAACGACAAATCATGTTTCGTGTACCCTGGGTTGATGACGAAGGTAATGTGCAGGTCAATAAAGGCTACCGCGTTGAATTTAATTCTGCGTTGGGTCCCTACAAAGGTGGCTTACGGTTTCACCCCAGTGTTAACGCCGGCATTATTAAGTTCTTAGGGTTTGAGCAAATTTTTAAAAACGCTCTAACCGGACTCCCAATTGGGGGCGGCAAAGGCGGTGCCAACTTTGATCCTAAAGGTAAGTCGGACGCCGAAATTATGCGTTTTTGTCAGTCCTTCATGACCGAGCTACATCGCCATATTGGTCCTAATACGGATGTACCGGCCGGCGACATTGGTGTCGGTTCTCGTGAAATTGGTTATATGTTTGGTCAATATAAGCGGTTGGTGAATCGCTTTGATGGCGTACTCACCGGTAAAGGTCACTTTTGGGGTGGCTCTTACGTCCGTAAACAAGCCACTGGCTATGGCGCGGTGTATTTTGCTCAATGCCTACTAGAAGACAATGACGAGAATATCGAGGGCAAGCGCTGCCTGGTATCGGGCTCTGGCAATGTCGCTATTTATGCCATTGAGAAACTCTATGAATTAGGCGCAAAACCGGTCACGTGCTCAGACTCCAGTGGTACCTTGTATCACGAACAGGGTATCGACCTGGATTTATTAAAGCGCATTAAAGAAGAAAACCACGGCCGCTTAAGCGAGTATCTTGAAACACACGACAACGCCCAATATACCCGTCGCGAAAAATACCCGGACGATGGCCACTGCGTATGGCGTTATGAAGGTGATATTGCGTTTCCTTGTGCAACGCAGAACGAGTTAACTGATAAAGACGCGCAAGCACTATTGGAGAATGGCTGTCGCTATATTGTTGAGGGCGCCAACATGCCTTCCACTCAAGGGGCTGTCGATTTATTTATTGAAAGTGGTGTTGGGTATGGTCCGGGTAAAGCTGCCAACGCCGGTGGTGTTGCCACCAGTCAGCTAGAGATGGCGCAAAATGCCAGTATGCTGCGCTGGAGTTTTGATGAGGTAGATTGCAAGCTGCAGAGCATTATGCGAAACATCTATCGCGACTCCAAACGCACTGCCGAAGAGTTTAATCACCCCTCGAACCTGGTTTTAGGCGCCAACATTGGCGGCTTTAGAAAAGTGGCCGACGCCATGCTTGAGCAAGGAGTGGTTTAATGCTGAGGTTGCTGTTTGCCGCCCTACTGGCGGTTAATTTAGTCGCCTGTTCCTCCGGGGACTGGCGCTCGGCCTCACGCGAGCCTGCTGGTATCGCTCCCAATCCGAGCGATTACAAACCCGCGGTCATAGAAGCCTACGCATCCGACGCATTTGGCTGGCGTGGGTGGTTCGCGGTACACACCTGGTTAGCGGTAAAACCAGAAAATGCGGAACAGTACACGGTTTACGAAGTAGTTGGCTGGGGCGTTGAAAATGGTCGCTCCGCGCTGCGGATCTATGAAACTGATGCGCCTGATCGATATTGGTATGGCGCAAGGCCAGAAAAACTGTTGTCCATTAACGGTGATCAGGCGGCACAACTGATCCCTCGCATTGCAGAAGCCGCAGACCGTTATCCCTGGGCAGACCAATACGAAGTACTGCCGGGGCCAAACAGCAACACCTTTCCAGCCTGGATTGGTTTACAGCTGCCTGAGCTTGGTTTGAATTTACCCTTTAGCGCTATTGGTAGTGGCTACGCGGATAATGATCACTAGGGCAAAGTGTGGGATAATAACGCACGTTTTATCCGCCAAAAGCCAACAGTAAGCCGCTCATGGAAATCAATGTAAACTTTCTCGACAATATGCGCCTAGAGGCAAAATTCGACGACTTCACGGTCATTTCGGATCAGCCTATACGTTACAAAGGGGACGGTTCAGCACCGGGCCCATTTGATTACTTCCTAGCCTCATCGGTTATGTGCGCAGCCCATTTTATTCGGCTTTACTGCCTGACCCGCGACATTCCAACGGACAATATTCGCGTATCGCAGAACAATATTGTCGATCCCGAAGATCGCTATAAACAGCTGTTCAAAATTCAGGTCGAGTTACCGGCCGATATTTCAGACAAGGACCGTAAGGCAATTATTCGCGCGGCAGAGCGCTGCGCAGTAAAACGCGTCATCCAAAACGATCTGGAATTTGATATTGAGCCGGTCGAAAGCATCACCCAGGATGCTCAAGCATTGCTTACCATTGACCCGGATACCGACAGTAAGACTTTTATCGAAGGCAAGGACCTGCCGTTAGAGCAGACCATTGCTAACATGACCGCAATTCTGGCGGATCTGGGGATGAAAATTGAGATCTCCTCCTGGCGTAATATTGTGCCCCACGTGTGGTCACTGCATGTACGCGATGCTGCCTCACCGATGTGCTTTACCAACGGCAAAGGTGCGACTAAAGAAAGTGCGCTCTGTTCAGCGCTGGGCGAGTTTATCGAGCGCTTAAGTTGTAATTTCTTTTACAACGATCAGTATTTTGGTGAGGAGATTGCTAATGCTGAGTTCGTTCATTACCCCAACGAACGCTGGTTCAAGCCAGGTCCTGATGACCAATTGCCGGACGAGATTCTTGACCCCTACTGTCGCGAGTTTTATGACCCGGAAAATGAATTGCGTGGCTCTCATCTGATTGACACAAACTCGGGGCGCGCAGACAGAGGCATCTGCTCACTGCCGTTTGTTCGTCACAGCGACGGGGAAGTGGTTTATTTCCCGTCTAACCTGATTGAGAACTTATACCTGAGCAATGGTATGAGCGCAGGCAATACGTTACCCGAAGCTCAGGTCCAGTGCCTGTCGGAAATATTCGAGCGAGCCGTTAAAAAACAAATTATTGAAGAAGAAATCACTCTTCCCGACGTGCCTGAGGAAGTACTGAGTAAATACCCAAGCATTGTTGAAGGTATTAAAGCATTAGAAGAGCAAGGTTATCCCGTATTGGTAAAAGACGCATCATTGGGCGGTCAATTCCCGGTAGCCTGCGTCACTTTAATGAACCCAAGAACCGGTGGTGTCTTTGCTTCTTTTGGCGCACATCCGAGCTTTGAAGTCGCGTTGGAGCGAAGCCTGACGGAGTTACTACAAGGTCGCAGTTTTGAAGGTCTGAATGACCTGCCAGCGCCAACTTTTAATTCAATGGCCGTGACTGAGCCCAATAACTTTGTTGAGCACTTTATTGACTCTTCCGGTGTCGTTTCCTGGCGCTTCTTTAGCAGTAAATCAGACATAGAGTTTGTGGAGTGGGACTTCTCCGGCAGTAACCAACAAGAAGCGGATACCTTATTCGGTATTTTAGACGAGTTGGGTAAGCAAGCTTATGTGGCAGTACATGAAGACCTGGGCGCCCCGGTTTGTCGTATTTTGGTTCCTGGCTATTCCGAGGTCTATCCGGTGGAAGACCTGGTCTGGGACAACACCAATATGGCGCTGCTGTTCCGTGAAGATATCCTTAATCTGCATGCGCTGACTGACGAACAGTTGGAAGATTTAGTCGAACGACTCGAAGACAGTCAGCTGGATAACTACATGGATATTATCACCCTGATCGGTATCGAGTTTGATGAGAATACCGTCTGGGGACAGCTGACCATCGTCGAGCTAAAACTACTTATCTATTTAGCGCTGCAACGCCACGAAGATGCGCAGGAGTATCTGGAGATGTTCTTGCAGTATAACGACAATACGGTAGAGCGCGTGCTGTTTTATCGAGCCGTGGAAGCGGTACTGGAAATCACTCTGGACGATGAACTGGATCTTGCTGATTACCGCTACAACCTCGGACGTATGTACGGCGAGGATGTTATTGAGGCTGTCATTGGCTCTGTAGCAGGAACAGTGCGATTTTACGGGCTGACCCCAACCAACATGAAGCTGGAAGGACTGGACCGTCACCTACGCTTATTAGATAGCTATAAGAAGCTGCACGCTACGCGCGCAGCCCAGGCTAAACTTTAAAGCGCTTAACCGTACTTTTCAGCTCTGAAGATATGTCATTCAGGCGGTGGAAGTCTTGTTCCATTGAACCTGAATGACTCACCATTTGTTCGGTTAGCAGGTGTACCGAGTCAAGGCTTTCAGAAATAGACTTAGTCAGCGATTGCTGCTCGCTACTGGCGCCTGAGATTGACTCATTCATCTGTTTCATTCTGTCCACAGCTACATTAATTTCAGTGATTGCCTGTAACACCAGTTCGACCTGTTGCTCACCCTGATTACTCATCGAGTCTGTACGCTGCATCGCTTCCCGAACCTGAGTTGCGCCCGTTTGCAGCTTCTCTACGGTGGAACGAATATGATCGGTCGACTGTTGCGTTCGGTTAGCCAGCGTTCTGACTTCATCGGCAACCACGGCAAAGCCACGGCCCTGTTCACCGGCACGAGCGGCTTCAATGGCTGCGTTTAGTGCCAGTAAATTGGTTTGTTCCGCGATACTGGTGATAACTTCCAGCACAGTGCTGATCTCAGCCACGTCCTCATTTAGATTAACTACCGCCTCTGTCGCGCTGGTAATAGACTTTGAAACGTCGCCAATCACCTGTTGGGTTTTGGTCGAATTCTGCGACACCACCTGCATTGATTCACCCATTTCATTTGCCGCACCCGTTGCGTCCTGAGCGTATTGATTGATGGTCTCACTGGTTTGATTCAACTCGGACACGGAACTGCCAATTTGCTTAATTTTCTGCTGCTCGCCCAGTACTTCGTTATTCAAGTCCGAAACCGTCGCTGAGACTCGACGCACCGCCTGGTCCACATTGTCTGATGATTGGTAAGCATGGGCTATCAATTCCTGAATTCGATCGACAAAACGATTAAACTCACGTGCCACTGCGCCAACTTCATCGTCCGATTCGACCTTAAGGCGGCGGGTGAGGTCACCGTCACCATGCGCCACGTTTTCCATTGCCCGTGCGATTTCTTTCACCGGTTTAAAGATTTTTAAGGAAATAACGTAGGTAATCACTGTTAACGCAATAATAATCGCAATTAGGGTGCCAAAGGAGAACCAGCGGGCTTCTGCGATCGGGCCTTCAACCAACTGATTGGGCACCAGAATAGCCAGTTTCCAGTCAATATCGGGGTTTTCTGAGTGAATTGGCACATAAAATAACTGATAATTGTCGTCCTTCCAGGTTAGCTCTAACCCTTCGCCCTCACTCTGCCGGGACATCGCTTCCGCCGCTTTATCAAAGCCACGGGTTGTCGCCGCTTGCTCATCCGAATAAATCGCGTCTAAATCGGCCAGCTGAGTATTTAGCTCCAACTCAATATCTTGGGTCGGAAAGTAAACCAATTGCTGTTGTTCGTTTAAGAGAAACGCTTTGCCTTGCCCTTGGTACTCGATTTGATCAACCAATTCAGCAATAGTAGTGATCAAAATATCGACGCCACCAACACCGACGAATTCACCATTGTCGTTATACAACGTCATTTGCAAAACTGACGAAATGGTTTTGTCGGTTGCATCGACCTGCGGCGAGGTCAGATAAAGGCCATCTTTTTCGATTGCCTGGTGCCACCACGGCCGCTTATTAGTGAAGTAGCCTTTATCAGGGTCACCGGCGTCCGGGCCACTGGTGTCGACACCGACTCGACCCTTGTCGTAGAGATATTCGTAGGTATTTGCAGAGCCGACAAAAATCGACTTAATGGTCGGGTCGCTATTAACGACTTTTTCAAAAGACTCAGTAATCGACTGGTAGGTGTTATCGCCTGTTAAATCTTTTCCTCGCTCATCGTAATCAGTCAGCCAGTTGGTAATGCGCGGATCGGTTAACACCGTTTGAGGGACTCGCGCGCGTTCCACAAAAAATCCTTTTATCTCTTCCGCTTTAAGCTTGATTAACTCCGCCACCTGAGCTTCGGTTTTCTCGCGGGTAAGATCAGAAATTGTCTGCGTAATGACAAGCCCAAAGCCTGCTAGCAAAACAATCAACACACCTGAAATTGAAAGAATAAGTTTGCGCTGCAGTGAGCCTTTTAGCTTCATACCCTGGGCCATTTATTATTATGTTTAATGATTGTAAATAACATCGGCCAAATTGGCCTTAACTTAAATCATATTATGCTTCAGCGATTACAATTAATGATTTGTCTTACGCCAGCAGAAGCTATTAAATCGGGCATTCTATCCATACCAGGGTTACTCTTTAACGCGTTTTTACTCAACTAAGGATGGTTATGAATAAAACGTTATCAGCTGTTGCCCTGTCTGCAATTTGCATTGCTGCCGCCACTACCTCTGCGGCTAGTCATGCAGCCCCAAACGATCCCAGTTTTGACAACGCTGGAATTAGTTACGTCAACCTCGATACCAGCGGTGGCAGTGCTAGTGGCTTTGCAATTGACTTCGAAAGCTCTGCGCTGACCAATAACTGGCTGATCAGCGTGGATTACCTCTATGCATCAGATGACCGAACTGTGAACAACGTCAAGATCGACTTTGAAGCCTCTAACCTGTACGCCAACCTAGGCTACAAGTTTTACGCCAGCGACAGTTTTACCGCTTATGCGTCGGGCGGGGTAACCTGGGTTGATAGTCAAGTAAGCAGCTCGGGCCTATCCGTTAATGACGATGATACCGGTTGGAACGTGCAACTCGGTGTGCGCTCTAAGCTGACTGATGTGTTTGAAATAGACGCTAACGTCCGTCATGTAGACGTGTTTGATATGAGCGACCAGGAGCTTAGCCTGACCGGCCGTTACTACCTAACCGCTAACACCAGCTTCGCGCTTAATTATACGTTCGCCGACAGTGACAGCAGTTATTTTGGTTTAGGAGGCAGCTACCACTTTTAACCAATCTTAGCCATTAGAGCGGTCCCCTAAGGGGCCGCTCTGTTAAGGTCAACACTGTTTTCTATTGCTGTTTAAGCGCTTTTAACACATCGCGGGTAAAGTCATGTTCACTAAAGCCCTGCTCACCGGCTAAGTCGTAACCACGACGAACCACCACTAAATTCTCACTTGGAATAACCAGCAAAAATTGACCACGGTTACCACGCGCCGCAATAGTGTCATTAGGCAGTTCCGGAAAGCGCTCATTGTATAGCCACCACTGCGCACCATAGCCCGGTGCGCCCTCTGGCGGTTGTGCGGGTGCCGGCTTGCTAACATAGTTTAACCAGTCTTTGGGTAAGATTTGTTCGCCTTCCCACACGCCATTTTGTAAGTGCAAAACGCCTAAACGCGCTAAATCACGGGAAGTCGTCCACACCTGTGACGATAGGATAAAATCGCTTTGCCAGTCGGTTTCTAAAAACGTATGGTGCATACCAATTTTATCGAGCAACGATTGATAAGGGAAATGCACAAAAGTCTCTGTGTTATCGATCGACTCCCGCAGCACGCGCAGTGCCAGCATGGTGTCGTTATTGGCGTACTTCCAACGCGTACCAGGCTCAACCTCTAATGCTGTTTGTGTGGCCGTATCACTCACCAGCCCGCCGCCCATATAGACTCGGTCGGTGCGATTACCCGCTTGGTTACTGTCCAGTCCTGATGCCATGTGCAGCAAATTTTCGAGAGTAATATGCTGACGCGGATCCAGCCGGTGAGACCAATTTTTCAAGCCTGCTTTTTGATCGACTTTAACAATATCCTGCTGCACCGCCGCTCCAATAACACTAGCGCCAATGCTTTTAGCAACGGACCAAGTCCGTTGTGCGGTTTCAGGCGTAAAATTTTCTTTGTAGCGTTCAGCAATAACCTGATCCGGCGTTGCAATCAAAATGGCTGAAGTTCGCGCTCCGTCGCCATAATGTTTGCTAAACGCTTGCTCGATAACGGCATCGAGTGACTCATTTCCGGTAGCCTCGTTCACTCCATTGCGTTGTTGCCAGGGCTCGCCAGAATCCGCTTGCTCTGCTGTATTTTCAGTAAATGGCTTATAGACCTTTTCAATGTCTTGCTGAGTAGCACCCACTGGCAAATCCACACAGCCTAACCGGGGACGCCAGACCGAATAGCGGGCTCGCTTGCCCTCATCATATTCAACTCCAACCCAACGATTGGTGGTGTCGACAAAGCTATCCAATGTATGAATATCCTCTGCCACCAGTGAGTAAATACCGGTTAACTCGTCCTCGGCAATTTGCGTACTGGACTTGTTCCCATTAAAGGTCGCACTGCAGGTAAAATTTGCTTTGTAACCGGCCGTGTAGGCGTTAACGGTCGTTTGTGTTTCTTCAGCTTCAGCAGCGGCCACGCAACTAACGGCCAGCGCAAGTGTTAAATAGCGTTTCATCATTATCCTCAATAAGGCTGATTGATACGATTACGCTATAACAACTTTGCAAAGATAGCGAGGTTAGAATCCTGAGCAACATCAAATTAAATAGTATCTATATTGTTTAAATGAGTGCGCTAGCGTAAGCTTCCAGCTGAGCAGTTATTAAGCATCAATTTATGAAAAAGTATTTTATTGCCCTCACAATTTTCGTCCTTATAAGCGCAGTCGCCGACGCTAGTACCCACGTGCAGAAAAAAGAGTTTTCTCGGGTTGCGCAAAACATGGCTGAGCGACAGGCATCTGTCTATCAATTAGCTATGGATGACCACGGCTTATTGTGGCTCGCAACCGACACCGACGGTATTCTGCGCTACGATGGTCAGCAGTTCACGCGCTGGACAAGCACTATCCTGCCGTCGGTCGATGCCCCTGATTTTTCTAAGTTACTTATTGATGGCGATATGATTTGGGCCGCCACCTGGGGACATGGCCTTGCTGCATGGAACTCGGCAACACAGCAGGCCTTCCAATTCAAAAAGTCAGACGATGCCAGAGGCCTAAAAAACGACCGGGTACAAACACTGTTCAAGGACAGCAACGATCGTCTTTGGATCGGTTCTCTGGATGGCTTGCAGTACATCGAGACTAACCAGGCGGTAACCCAGTCTTTAGCGTTTAAGTTTCTCAAGCAGCAACATCCGCTTAACAATCTAAGAATTTGGTGGATAACGGAATCCAGTTTAGCTCTATGGGTTGCTACCTCTCAGGGTGTTTTTAGAATTTCCCCGGATTTAACCAGCTGGAAGCAATACTTTATTGACCCCAAAAATATTGGCCAAAACCGTACCAATGAAGTTCGCACGGTTAAACAAATAGGTGACACACTCTGGGCAGGAACTGATCAGGGTTTATTTTACTTCGACGCCGAGGCTGATGCTTTTGAACCCGTCGCGTTCAGCAACGACACCGCCCCGCCCAGCCTGCGCGTTAACGATATGGTAATTGGAGACAGCAATGCTCTCGACCCCTCGCTTTGGGTGGGCGCCAGTGAAGGTTTGTATCGGGTCGATACCGAAGAAAAAGCCTTTATACAGCAAGACGGACGGTGGGCCGAGCTTAAAAATATAGACATACGCTCGCTGCAATTTGACCAAACCGGCACACTCTGGCTTGGCACGCGCGGTCAGGGTCTCTATCAGGGGATCAGTACTTATACCAATTTTTACGACCCTCTGGCAGCAGCAGAAGCTAAAACCAACCCTGAGTCAGCGGATAATCCGATACAAGCCGTGCACTACTCCGACAATAATGACCTATGGCTGGCAAGCAGTGCGGGAATCTACAAACGAACAGCAGCGACCCAAAACTGGCAGTTTTTTGCCTTTGCCAACGAACACGCGGTACGGGAAGTGAATGTACTGTTTACAGACAGTCAGGACAATTTGTGGGTTGGCACCAACGAAGAGCTTTTCAAAACGACGACGAAGCAGCCAAAATTAGAGCCCTTTACCCGAATCAAAGAGCAACTGGGTCTCGACGAAAATACCGTCACCGCAATACATGAACTTGCGGACGGTGTCATTTTAATCGGCTTATGGGGCCAGGGTATCGTCCGCTATGATAGCGCGTCACAGGTATTTTCCTGGCAAGACAGAACCTTCGGTGAACTGCGCGGTGACCAGGCCTACTCTATCGTTACTGTTGAAGGTTCGGGGGTCTACAGTGCCACTCGTTATTCGGGGCTGCTTAACCTTAGCAATCAGTCAGTAGCGGAAGGTCCATTCAATGATACAACCTTGCTTTGTGCCGACTCTTTTGCCCCAAATAGAGTATGGCTATGCAGCGATAGCGGCTTATGGATGTACGATACGCAAACCGGTAAAACCGAACAATTTACCGAAGCCGATGGCCTACCCTCAAACCGCGTGTTAGGACTGGCGGAAGATACCATTGGCAACCTATGGGTGATTACCTCGCACGGCCTGGCAAGATTGAATTCAGATACCAACAAGATCATTACACTGGGCGAAGCTGAGGGGCTTTCAACAAATAGCTTTCTGGAACATTCGATTGACAGTTCAGCGGAAGACGAAATTACTGTGGGGAGCATGGATGGCGCCCGTTCATTCTCTCCCAGCCAAATCGAAATTCGGAAAGTTGTCTCCAACGTGGCACTAACCGCCGTAGCGCTGGACAACGAAGACGTAACCCAGCAATTTGCGTTGGCATCAAAACGTTTGGTTTTGCCCGAGGTCTACCAGACCCTGACCATATCATTTAGCGTTACCGATTTTCGCGCGCCTGATAAAAATGCCATTCGTTACCAGCTAGCAGGCGTAAATGAGCAATGGAGTAGCTGGAGCAATAACCTGTCGCTCAACTTCAGTGCACTATCACCGGGTACCTATCAATTAAGAGTTCAGGGCAGAAATAGCCAGGGTATTGAGAGCGCCCAACCGCTGACTGTGTCATTAGTCGTTGCAGCTCCATGGTGGTATAGTTTTTGGGCATTTTTTATAGCCGCTTTACTCTTCATCGTGCTTATTTATTTGGTTATTCGGTTGCGTACCAAAACACTTGAACGTGCCAACCGCAACCTTGAAAGCGAGATTGCACTGCGTACCCGCGAGCTCAAAGTTGCCAATGGAAAACTGCAAAAGCTTTCTGAGACCGATCCGCTGACCGGGCTACTAAACCGACGCGGTTTCGAACGGAGTTTCCAGCGTCTGTTACAGCAGCATAAAAGGGACAACAAGCCACTCAGCGTGCTGCTCATCGATGTTGATTATTTTAAGAAGTTTAACGATGATTATGGTCATGACGTTGGTGACCAAGCCTTAAAATCGGTCAGCCAAGCGCTTAGCGATGGTGTAAGAGAGCAGGATCTTGTCGCTCGCTGGGGCGGTGAAGAGTTTACCCTTGCCTTGCCCGGACTTACCATTGGCCAGGCTGAACAGGCGGCTCAAAGACTTCGCAAAGCGATTGCTAACCAAAGCCTGGAGCATGGCGGTACTTCTCTCACTATCACCGCAACTATTGGCGTCAGTAGCTTTGACGAACACGAAGATAACTTGGAAGTCTGGATTAAAGCGGCTGATGAAGCTCTTTATGAAGGCAAAAAGCGAGGCAGAAATACCGTGGTTACAAATTGCTAAGCAAACTCTTTTTCCAGTATCGTGCTAAAGTAGTGCATAAAGTGAACGCTCTACTAATGAGCATCTGATTGCTGGTACCAAATTATGCGAACCTTCGAATGTCAATGCGGTAATACTCTGCATTTTGCTAACACCCGCTGTGTCAGCTGCGGGCTAATGTTGGGTTTTATGCCGGACGACAAGAAGTTAAGTGCTTTTACCAAGCAACAAGCGGGAGTTTGGCGCGCCGCAGCCAACGGCAGACTTTATCGTCAGTGCAAGAATTATTCGATACAGGATGTCTGTAACTGGATGATCCCCGTTGAAGAGCAGGGTGACTTATGTGCTTCGTGCCAATTAACCCAAACTATTCCGAACCTGGATCAACCGGATAATCGACGGCTTTGGTTCCGTATGGAGCATGCCAAGCGGCGTTTGCTGTATACCCTTTACAAACTTGAATTACCGGTAAAATCACGACAACAGGACCCTGAGCACGGCCTTGGTTTTGAGTTTCTTGAAGATCAGACAGAAGATGAGTTTGGTAACGAGCTTACCGTTAAAAACTTCGTCACCACGGGTCACAATGCGGGCATTATTACGCTCGACCTTAAAGAGGCTGAACCTAGCTCAAGAGTGAAAATGCGCGAGGAGATGAACGAGCAGTATCGCACCCTTGTTGGGCATTTTCGTCATGAATCCGGCCATTACTACTGGGATAGGTTAGTTCGTAACAGCCATTGGTTAACTGAGTTCCGCGAACTGTTTGGTGACGAGCAGCTAAGTTATACCTATGCGCTGCAGAATTATTATGAACATGGTCCGGCTGCCGACTGGCATAAAGTCTGGGTCAGCGCCTACGCCAGTATGCACCCCTGGGAAGACTGGGCAGAAACTTGGGCCCACTATCTGCATATGGTGGATACTTTAGAAACAGCCAGTAACTTTGATTTCAGCGTGTCTTCACACCAGGTAATCAACCCTTTGCAACAGCTACCAGAAAGTGATGAAGCTAAGAGCGAAGCGCATTTTAATCAGCTGTATAACGACTGGTGCCGACTAACAGCAGTATTAAACGCACTTAACCGCAGCATGGGTCTGGACGATGCTTATCCTTTTGTCATTTCCAATATCGCGACCGATAAACTGCGCTTTGTGCACAAGGTTATCAGCGGCGCTTATACTGGTTAGGTTTAGTCCTCTTTTTCCCAATCGAATCGTGGCAGGCCAGAAAACGCCTGTCGCAAACCTTCATTCCATTGTTTTTGCAGCGATTTATACATAGGGCTGAAAGCGCTGTATTTATTGTGCCAAGGCTCTTCAATACTGTCATTCGTGTAAATAGCCAGTTCAATAGGTAAGCCCACACTGATATTGCTGCGTACCGTAGAGTCAAGCGATACCATGGCGCAGCGAGCCGCGTCTTCCAGCGAAGTATTTGGCGTTATGATGCGATCCAGTATTGGCTTTCCATATTTGTTTTCGCCAATCTGCAAATAAGGAGTATCTTCCGACGCGCTGATGTAATTGCCTTGCGGATAGATCATATAAATTTCACAGGTTTTACCGTCGATTTGCCCACCGAGAATAAAACTGGCCTCGCCACTGGCGTTACTCTTTTCCAAAGCCGGCGCATGCTGTTGCTGCTCTTTTTGACTCAAATTACCGACATAACTGGCGACATCGTATAGATGTTTGCCTTTGCGTAAATTGAATGGCGCGTCAGGGTCTTCTAAGTCAGAGTTTATGGCGTTAACGACTGCCTGTGAGGTGGCTAAACTGCCCGCCGAAAGTAGCACAATACTGCGTTCGCCCGGCCAGGCGAATCGATACATTTTACTGTAGGTAGCTACATAGTCTACGCCTGCATTTGTGCGCGAATCCGACGCAAAAACCAAGCCTTTGTTCACACGAATTGCCAAACAATAGGTCACAAAACACTCCAGAAATATCGGCTATAGTCGAGCCTGAATTGCCCATATTCTCTATCTAAGTATCGACAAAGACAAACAGTTTTGTATTTTTCGTTCAAAAACCGCTATGTTTATAAGTGATTATAAAATAAACAAGAGAGCTGCGTATGACCATTCGCTGGGGAAGCTATAAAGTAAACAACTTGTACGATGAGCTTTTGCGAGCGTCCGGCAAACCTCGCGCAGCGGCGGCAATCATATGCAGCTATTTGCGCAGCTTAACGGACCAAAACCTTGAAGAGTATAAGGTTGCGGCAGAATCTGCCATCCATGTGATGGGCATCAGTTTCCGGGTCTATCACGAGGACGAAGGATCTATCGATCGTGCCTGGCCCTTTGACATTATCCCCAGAATTATCGACAAACAGGAATGGCAGCAGATAGAGGCTGGACTGAAGCAACGTGTCAAAGCCCTGAATATGTTTATTGACGATCTCTATAACGATCAGAGAATTATCAAAGATGGTGTGTTTCCCGCCAGCTTGCTGAAAAAATCTAAAAACTTCTTACCCCAATGCAAAGGCGTTCATCCAAAGCTGGGAATGTGGGCACATATTTGTGGCTCAGATTTGGTCAGAGATAACGATGGTACCATGTACGTACTTGAGGATAATTTGCGGGTTCCTTCCGGGGTTTCTTATATGCTGGAAAACCGTGAAGTGATGAAGCGCGTTTTCCCCGAAATGTTCGAACAATACAATATTTTACCCGTGGACGATTACCCCTCTCACCTTTATGACATGCTGTGTGAGCTGTCGCCCAGAGACATTGAACAGCCGGAAATCGTAATATTAACGCCCGGCATCTATAATTCAGCCTATTTTGAGCACGCCTATTTAGCCCAGCAAATGGGCGCCGAAGTGGTTGAAGGCCGCGATTTGTTTGTCGACGATGACGACGTGGTGTACATGCGCACTATTGAAGGCCCTTCCCGGGTAGATGTCATTTATCGACGGGTTGATGATCACTTTATCGATCCGGAGGTATTTAACCCCGATTCGCTGCTCGGCGTTCCCGGTCTTATGCGGGCCTGGAAGGCAGGCAATGTCGCGCTAGCTAATGCCCCTGGTTCTGGGGTTGCCGACGATAAAGTCGTGTATGCCTTCGTTCCCGATATTATCCGTTACTACCTGGACGAAGAGCCTATCATCCCAAATGTTCCTACCTATAAATGTGTTAATAAAGATGAACGCGATTATGTGATTGAGAACATAGATAAAATGGTGGTTAAGCCCGCCAATGAATCCGGCGGTGCCGGCATGTTAATTGGTCCTCACGCCAGTAAAGCTGAATGTCAAAAGTTTAAACGTTTGGTACGCAGAGACCCACGTAACTATGTGGCACAGCCAATGCTGATGCTTTCGACCGCCCCTACCTTAATTGAAAACAAGGCAGAACCCAGGCACCTGGACTTAAGGCCTTTTGTATTGAGCGGTAAGGATATTCAGGTTACCACCGGCGGGCTAACTCGGGTGGCATTACGCAAAGGTTCTATTGTGGTCAACTCATCTCAGGGTGGCGGCAGTAAGGATACCTGGATAGTGGATATGGAGGCTTAATCATGTTGTCACGCGTAGCAAGCAATATATTCTGGATGTCCAGGTATTTGGAACGGGCGGAGAACACAGCCCGGGTAATCAACGTTAACTCGCACTTATTAATGGATTTGCCGCGAACGATAAAACTTGGTTGGGAACCCATTATCGACATCCTGTCGGTAAGAGAAGAGTTCTATAACCACTATGAGGAAGCCGACGAGCGCAGCGTCGTCAAATATATGGTCACGGATAAGTACAACCCCGGCTCTATTATCAGCTCACTGACCCAGGCCCGGGAAAACGCTCGCACAATTAGGGAAATTATTCCACGGGAGAGCTGGGAGCAGATCAATACTTTATACCTGTCAGCCGTTAAGAATTGTCAGTCGATGGTTGGTCGACGCCATCGGTACGAGTCTCTGACTGATGTCATCCGTTCCAATCAGACCATTACCGGTATGCTAGCTGGCACGATGACACACGATGAAGGCTATGCCTTTTTGCGCATGGGTCGTAACCTTGAACGCGCCGACATGACCACTCGAATCATTGATGTACGATCCGCCTCTTTGCTGCCTGAATTGGATCTTGACCAATCGGCGTTTGAAAATATTCAGTGGATGGGGGTACTTAAATCCATGTCTGCCTACCAAATGTACCGGCGAGAATTGCGCCTACGCATTAACCGGGCCGATGTGCTGAGATTCCTATTATTAGAATCTCGTTTTCCGCGTTCTCTGGCACATACCCTGAAGCAGGTTAAGGCATTTTTACAGGCATTACCGCACCACGATGAAGCGATTAAGTCTATTGATACGCTGCAGGGAAAGCTATTAAAAGCCAAACCTCAGTCGTTAAAACAGGAAAGGTTGCATGAGTTTATTGACGACATGCAGCTGGGCCTGATTAAGATCTCAGAACAAATCAGTGAAACTTACTTTTAGGGAGATTCACTCTAAATAGCCTGAAACATCGGTACGGGGCTCGCCAAGCAGAAATCCTTGGAAGTAGTTGCAACCCATATCCTGCAGACGTTGAAACTGCTGATGCGTTTCAACTCCCTCAGCGACAACGTCAAGATTCATACTACGACCGAGACTAATAATGGTCTCGGTTAATAGTTCGCCTTTACCCTTTTTATCCAGGTCGCTAACGAATGCACGGTCGATTTTAAGCTCGTCCAACGGCAACTGGGTAAGATAAGCCAAGGAGGCATAACCAGTACCAAAGTCATCCAAAGAGATAGAAACCCCTAACCCGCGCAACCGCTCCATCTGTGCAATAACAAAGTCGATGTTCTCGGCCAGTAGACTTTCTGTTAGCTCAAAACGTAAATTATGGGGGCTGGCACCGGTGCGCTTAAGAATTTCTTCTACCCGTTGTACAAAATCTCCTCGACGAAACTGCACGGGGCTGACATTGACCGAAATTTTTAGATGCTCGTATGCTTTATTGGTTCTCCACTGCACAAGCATTTCACAGCTTTTTTCCAGTACCCAATCACCAATGGGAATAATGCTGCCAGTAGCTTCAGCAATAGGGATAAAATCTTTAGGTGATATCGTATGCAGCTTAGGGTGCTGCCAACGAAGTAAAGCTTCGAAAGCAATAACCTGCTTCTTTTGATTAACCTGTGGCTGCAGAGCCAGCGTTAACTCCTGATTTTCGATGGCATGGTTAAGAGCTTGTGACAGTTGTAAACGCTCTTTTACTGCAACCTCCATTTCCTGGTCAAAGAAACTAATAGTATTGATCTTAGACCGTTTGGCGGTTTTTAGCGCAATATCAGCCTGGCGTAGCAATTCATCACCTGCTAAGTCGCTAGGACATGGGCATAAGGTGATGCCGATACAAGCATTCAGTTGGTGAGTGCGCCCTTCCAACATCAAGGGTTCTTCAAGTACCCCAAGGATCTTAGTGGCGAGCTGTTCTGCCTCTGCTGCGGCATCAGCGAATGACATTGCCGAGCATGGCAGTAAAATGGCAAATTCATCTTTGCCCAGACGAGCCATGTCATCTGCAGATGAGCTAAAGCATTGCAGCGATCTTGCGCAACTCACGAGAACGCGGTCACCATAGCTAAAACCAAGGCTCTCATTGATACTGTGGAAATTATCGATATCAACAATAAGTAATGCAGCAACCGCTCTCTCGCCGCTAGCATTGCGCATCATACTAGCAATACGTTCAAGCATCAGGCGCCGGTTCGGCAGTTCGGTGAGCGGATCATAGTATGAAAGTCGCTGCACCTCAGCTTCCGCAACGTCAAGGGCACGCATATCTGCATCCATACAAAACATAATGGGCTCATCGTGGGGGAGCGCCACAACGGTGTGGCTTGAGTATACAGGAACGGTGCTACCATCTTTATGGCGCAAGTTGAGACGAGCCGACGGAATGCCTTCTTTATGCTCAAACATATAGGCTACTGCTTGTTTAACCTCGTCGCGCATCTCATGAGGAATAATTAGGTCGTAAAGCTTTTTCCCCAGCGCTTCATTAGTGGAATAGCCGTAGATTTTTTCTGAAGCGGCATTCCAATAGACAACCGTGCCATCGACACGATAACCCTGAATAGACATAGCTTGTGTATCATCAAAGAGCTTATGGAACCGTGCTTCGCTAATTTGCTTGTCGCGGTTGTCAGTCATTAAAACTAGCCGTTGGTTAAAGTTAACTGTTAAAACTTAACATAAGTGTAGAAGATAATTGATAAAACGGTAAGGTTATAAAGGAATCTACTTTGGTGGTGGCTATTCAGAAAGTCTTTTAAAAATGGTGGCCCTCCCAGATTTGAACTGGGGACCAACCGATTATGAGTCCTGCATTGATGGTTTTTCTAACATGCAGATTCGGTTGAAAATGTTCGGTTTTTCAGGTGGTTATGTATTACCTGGCTGTTTTTTATCCGACGTCGGTTTTGACGATTTTGATCTTAACTTCCGCTGTAACTACCGCTTGAGATTAGTTTGTTTCAAAAAGGTTTAATACTATTACTGTCTTTTGTCATTAGCGTCATCAACCGCGGATGCACAAATAATTTTTCCTTTCCGGAATCGACCTCTTGCAGCACGCCAATATCCGCTAACTGCTTTAAATACGTTGAAGCCGTTTGGCGTTTTGCAATATCACGCTCAACCAGATTGCTAATACGGCAATAAGGCTGTTCAAAAATAAGCTGAACAAGCTCGTAGCTGTATATTTTTGGTAGCTGAGCCTTTACATAATCGGTTGTACTTTCCATGAGCGTTCTAATCGCTGTGATTTTTTCACAGGTCCATATTGCGGTTTGCTCGACACCTTTCAGCATAAATAACAACCACTCTTCCCAGCTCTGATCTTTAGTGACTTGGTTCAAGAGGTGATAATAGTCTTGCTTATTATGAACGATGAAGCGGCTCAAATACAAAATAGGCAGTGTTAGAAGACCCGATTCAATAAGGTATAAAACGTTTAAAATACGACCTGTTCTGCCATTCCCGTCATAGAAAGGGTGTATAGCTTCAAATTGATAATGGCTAATCGCCATCTTTATCAGTGGATCCAGATCGTCGTCATTATGAAGAAATCGCTCCCAGTTGGTTAACAAGTCTCGAATCACATATTCTCCGGTTGGCGGCGTATAGATAATTTCACCTGTCGTTTGGTTCCCTATAAAAGTCCCCGGTACTTTACGAATATCCATCTCGGAGTGCTTTAAGGTACTGCATACCTCAATAGCCGTCGCTGTGCATAGCGGCTTTTTCTCAAGTTGTATAAAGCCTTGGTATAACGCGGTTCGGTAACGTAATGCTTCCTTGGTTGCATGATCAGCACCTTTACCCCCTTGCGCATACTGAAAAAGCTTATCGGTCGTGGTAACGATATTTTCAATTTCTGAACTATCTTTTGCTTCAAGCAAAGGCAGCAGGTTAATTAACATACTTTGGTTGGGAATGAGCTCTCCAGCCTTTTTTAATTCCGCTACAGCAGCACGTGTAGAAATACAGGCCTTCAACACAGCCCTAGTTTCTATGACATCTAGGTTGGGTGGTAATGTCGGTAATTGGTTGTACGGTTGCTCTGCTTGCCAAGTCATGTTTGAATTTCCAGCTTGAATCGACATAAATAAACGATGAGTTCAGTTTATGTCGTTTCGATCGACATATCAATTTAACGTGTCGATTTTTTATTATTTTTTCGACATAAGTTATTTTTAGGTCGATATCATCGACATACCAAGCCTTAACCTTTTGCTCTTAGTATTGTCTTGATTTCAGACGTCAAAGTCCCGCCGCCGGCATCCCGTAACCATAGTTAAATTAGTAGTGTCGAACGAGAAGCAACTGCCCAATACTAAGCTCGAACATCCGTACACATGTGTACGAATGCACTAGCAAATTATATCAGCCTAGTTGTCCCTTGGTGCATGATAGCACCTCTAATTAGGTGGCCAAATTTAGTTGGCCACTACACAGTACCTTCTTACTAAAGTAGACATTCATTATAGAATTTAACACTCAGGCGCAGACCGAACTGCCCTAAGCTGTGAAGCAACTGCTCTTAAAACTGCACATACTTTTGAGGAAAGACTCTTTTTGTTAGCTTTCACTAACCTATTAGGTTTTATTAAAAATGGTGGCCCCTCGCAGATTTGAACTGCGGACCAACCGATTATGAGTCGGGTGCTCTAACCACTGAGCTAAGGGGCCATATACAGGTTGGATTGCTTGAAAAGCGGCGCAAATTATACGAACTTTTTAATCGCTTGTCATCGGTATCTGCAAGATAAATCGAGAGTTTTCGCCATCTGCTTGATAACTGACCTCTGCGCCGATACTTTGCAGTGCGTCGCGGACAGGTTTTAGGCCTTTTCCGTAGAGTTCTGGCAGCACATCGTCTTGTCGGAACATCCGCCGCTCTTCATCTTTGGTCAGGCCTTCACTTTCATCGATAATTTCGATAATAAGCATGTTGTCACGCTCATTCGCCTTCAGCAGTACTTCTCCATGCTTGGGACCAAAGGTCACGGCTTGCATGATAAACACATCAACGGCGTAGCGCAGCAGTAAATAATTTTGCTCTAGGATTAAATCTTCAGTGCATATTGCGCTGATCGACTGCTGATCACCAGCTGAGTTGTGCTGATGATAACTTGCTACTTGTTCCAGCCAGTCTTTCACATTAATTTGCTCTGCACCGCTGTGACTGCGATGGCGCAGATCCAAGTTTATAAAAGAATGTAGCAACTGCTGAATTTGCTCAAGCACTGTCTCTTTGTTGTCTGCATTTGTAGCTTTTAACCGCAACTGCAGCTCTCTCGCCAGCGACGTTGCTAACCGGGCTACGACTGAAAGTTCATGGTTGCGGCTTAATTTAGCTTCCAGAGAAGTAATTGAACGTTCCAGATTAATGCGTTTTTGCCGCGACTGGTAAAGTAGCATGAGTAACGGCTGAATTTCGTTGATATTAGAGGTAACCGGAATCGGCTTAGTTTCGTCTTCGGCTTGTTTTACCAAACGGTCGCGTTCGCTGTACCAGCTACGTTCAAACACGATTGTACGGGTTAGACTAATAACCGATAGCACCAGAATAATTGAAAATAAACCAACGGATAATAGCGTATAAGACAATGGCACTAAGCTGGTACGTTGCATCAGCCAGGCCGATAACCCCTCGTGAGTTGTGACCGGACACGCGACGCCGATAAGGGCGTTGCTATCATTGCGCTGTACCGATAAAGCGACTTGGCGTTGTTCAAGGCTACGTTGCGCCAACGAGCTTAGCAGCGTTTTTTCGGCTTCCGGAACGTCACTTTTAATGTCGTTGCCCAAATAGGTAGGAAATGAATAGCCAAAAAACTTGCTGTTAATATGCCAGAAACCACCTTCGGTGCCAGACATTGTCGATGTTACCCGATACATTTGCT
Source organism: Pseudomonadota bacterium (assembly GCA_051746345.1). Taxonomy (GTDB): domain Bacteria; phylum Pseudomonadota; class Gammaproteobacteria; order Enterobacterales; family Alteromonadaceae; genus Idiomarina. The sequence continues at coordinate 85,284 of JBNJEZ010000003.1, read as the reverse complement.
GCTGCAGTAAGTCGGGGTTACCGACCCTTACCTGCCGGGAGTCATTGCTGGGGAATAGTTGTGCAACTTCTTTCTCTATTTGCCCGCATGCAGAGGCTAACTTTTCAGACTGGTGGGAAATGGTCTGATTGGCCGAAAACCAAAAGGAAACGGCAAGCCCTAAAATAGCAATGGCGATGAAAATCATCGCCATCCATCTATTTAGCTTTGTATGGGAAGACAGTGCTGACACCCAGTACCACTCTTATTATTGACGGCCTATTAAGGCAGTTTATAAAACTCTTGAGCATTTTGATAGAACACTTTATCGACCGCGTCTTCATCGTCAAGTGCTTTTACCATCATATCGATATCGCTTGGCTCAAATGACCGATTGCTCCGTGTTCCGGGAAGATCAGTACCAAACATTAAACAATCAGGATTTGCTTTGTACAAACTCTTAACAGCGTCGGAGACATTGACTTCGGTACGGCCAAAACCACTCGCCTTAATTTTAACGCCCGCTTCAGCCAGTCGACGTACCTGTGACAAGCCTGATTTTGCCATGCCCAAATGATCAACGCTCAGCTTTGGTAGTTTTAATAACGTCGGAACCATATCGTCGAGCTCGCGGCTATCGACGTAGATTTCTAGATGCCAGCCGGCTAAGTCCCAAATACGTTGACCAAACTCGACGATACCATCGATATCGCGGTGAACACCTCGCTTTAGGTTAACCCGCACACCACGAATACGGTGTTCGTTTAGCTGCATTATTTTTTCGTCGCTGATACTACCTGGTAACTGGGTAACACCCACGTAGTTATCGCCAAGGTTTTCCAGGGCGGCTTTTAGGTAGCGTTGTTCAAAGCCCTGGAACGACCCTGAAACAATTACGCCACCCTCTACGGGAATGCCGGTTACCAGTTTACGGTAATCGTCGATATAAAAAGGCTCTGGGATGTGTCCTTGGTTTTCAATCAACGGAAACTGATCGTCGTATATATGTAGATGTGAATCAATTATCCGTTTTGGCCAATTCTCACGGTTCATTCCCATGCTGCCTCCTCACCATTAATTCCAATAATTGCCAGATTAACGCATCTGACCAGGGATCGTAAGTTATTCATCCTGTATTTATTCATCCAAGAACGATTTTAGCTGCTCCGAGCGGCTTGGATGACGTAATTTACGTAATGCTTTGGCCTCAATCTGACGGATTCGTTCCCGAGTAACATCAAATTGCTTACCGACTTCTTCTAGCGTGTGGTCGGTATTCATGTCGATACCAAACCGCATACGCAGTACTTTTGCTTCACGTGCCGTCAAGCCACCAAGCACTTCGCGTACCGAGTTGCGTAGACTTTCAGAGGTCGCTGAATCGACCGGCAAATCGAGCGTGTTATCTTCAATAAAGTCGCCCAGATGCGAATCTTCGTCATCACCGATTGGAGTTTCCATCGAAATCGGCTCTTTCGCAATTTTAAGCACTTTACGGATTTTATCTTCCGGCATCATCATCCGTTCAGCCAGCTCTTCTGGCAACGGTTCACGTCCCATTTCCTGCAACATTTGACGCGAGATACGATTCAACTTGTTGATCGTTTCGATCATATGTACCGGAATACGGATAGTCCGTGCCTGGTCGGCGATTGAGCGCGTTATCGCCTGACGAATCCACCAAGTGGCATAAGTTGAGAATTTATAACCACGGCGGTATTCAAACTTATCCACCGCTTTCATCAAGCCGATGTTACCTTCCTGAATCAGGTCAAGGAACTGCAAGCCACGGTTGGTGTACTTCTTAGCGATCGAAATAACCAGTCGTAAGTTCGCTTCGACCATTTCTTTCTTGGCACGGCGAGCTTTCGCTTCACCAATTGACATGCGACGGTTTATATCTTTAACTTTCGCAATGGTTAAGCCAGTTTCACGTTCAACTTCTAATAGTTTTCCAACGCTGCGCTCAATTTCGGGCTTAATCTCATCTAACGCGGCTGAGTAACTTTCGTCAGCTGCAACATGCACGTCAACCCACGCCAGCGAGTTCTCATTGCCCGAGAAAGCCTTCATGAAAGTTCTCTTCGGCATCCCCGCCTGCTCGACACTGGCTTTCATTACCAAGCGTTCTTGCACACGCACTCGGTGCATCATGTCGCGCATGTCTTTAACCAAGCGATCGAACTGTTTAGGAACCAGTCGGAATTGCTTGAATAAATCGCTGAGCTTCTCAATTTCTGCGCGCGCTTTCGCATGATCACGACCGTGCGCAGTTATGACCTTACGGGTTATGTCATATTGCTCGCGCAGTTCAGTAAATTTTGCCCGGGCAAATTCCGGATCGATACCGGTATCTGTTTCTTCTTCATCGTCAGCATCATCGGCATCGGTTTTATTGTCTGCTTCCAGCTCTTCCTCTGGCAGCTCTGAACCAACGTGAGTGGCGCTAACAGGGGCCTCATCCACTTCGTCCGGATCAATAAAGCCAACAATAATGTCCGTTAAACGCAGTTCTTCGGCTTCGTACGAGTCCCACTGGTCCAATAAAAAGTTAATCGCTTCGGGGTATTCAGCTACGGAACACTGAACTTGATTGATGCCTTCTTCGATACGCTTAGCGATATCGATTTCGCCTTCACGGGTGAGCAGCTCGACTGTACCCATTTCACGCATGTACATACGCACCGGGTCGGTGGTACGGCCAATCTCGCTGTCGACCGAAGCCAGCGCCTGAGCGGCTTCTTCCGCTGCGTCTTCATCCGCGGCACTTTCAGCCATCATTAGATCATCGGCATCCGGTGCACTTTCGAACACCCGAATTCCCATGTCGTTAATCATGCGGATAATATCTTCGATCTGATCGGAATCAACAATTTCCTGAGGTAAATGGTCGTTGACCTCAGCGAATGTTAAAAACCCTTGTTCTTTGCCTTTCGCAATAAGGACCTTAAGTTGCGATTGCCGACTCTGCTGCATACAGACGTTCCACCCGTTGTTACTTACTCAGTGAGAATTTGCTCAATGAGAAACCAAATGTGAATACCCAAAATGACCAGAAAGTATAACAGATTGCTGGCTTTTAAGCCAGTAAAACGCTTACTTTGCCAGTGCTACTGCTTTTTTCTAAGATGCTGTAAAAGCATCAATAATTCTTGTTTTTCGGTCTTGTTAAGTTGTTGATCCTGCTCTTTTTTGAGTAGGTCATTTGCTCTTTGTTCAACATACTGGTCAATCAAAAAAACGAAAATATCGTTAAATTCGGCCGCAATATGTTCATCATCGAGTTGATGCTCCCACATCGCTAACTTTTCAAGCGCCTGATGATAGTCACTGTCGCGCCAACTTTCTATTATTTGTGCGGTTGTCATCGGCCGCTCCGATGTTTGCTTATGCAACTGCATAAACAAGTCAATACCGGCTAGTTTCAACTGCCCTAACTGTTCCCTTAACGGCACCGTTTTACCCAGTTTAGGGTACTGCAACAACAGCGCTATTGCTTTGCGTAAGGGGGTCATTTTTACGTTCTGCGGCACAAACCGGTTTTGCTTAGGCTTTTCCACATAACGATCAAGTTGCGATTTCTCGCGGCGCAGCCACTCAGCTAATTTTTCCATTAACGCTTCGCGATAAAATTCGCTGGCCACCTTTTCAATTTTTGGTTTTGCCTGACTTAATAACTGTGAACGGCCAGTTTCCGAACTTGGATCGATATCGACCAGTAAATGTTCAAAGAAATATTCAATAAAGGAGACTGACTGATTTAATTTTTTCTCGAATTCTTCAGCGCCTTGCTCACGTACCAGTGAATCTGGATCCTGCCCGTCCGGCAAAAACAGAAAACGCATATCGACGCCATCTTTTAGCAGTGGCAACGCATTTTCTAAAGCCCGCCAGGCGGCGGCGCGTCCAGCTCTGTCGCCATCGTAGCAACACACAACTTTAGAGGTGGTTCTGAACAATCGCTGCAGTTGTTCTGTGGTAGTGGCGGTACCCAAAGATGCTACCGAATAATCAATACCCGCTTGTGCCAACCCAACGACGTCCATGTATCCTTCTACAATGACCACCTGAGCCGGCTTTTGCCGTTTTTGTTGCAGTTGCCAAAAGCCGTACAGCTCATGACCTTTATGAAACAGTCGAGTCTCTGGGGAGTTAAGGTACTTGGGGCCGTCCGAGTCGATCACGCGACCACCAAAGCCGACAACCCGGCCCCGCCGATCATGGATTGGGAACATAATACGATCCCGAAAAAAGTCGTAGTGGCGTCCGGTATCGTTGCGGTTTACCAGCTTTAAGTCGACCAACTGCTGACGTTGCTGCTCATTTTTGGCAAAGGTTTTTAAGATACCGTCCCAATCACTGCTGGCATAACCAATCTGGAACCGCTTTACCGTTTCGCCACTTAGCCCGCGCTGTTTTAAGTAGTTGATTGCTTTGGCCGAGTCATTGTGATGCTTTAATTGATGTTGAAAGTACTTAGTACATTGCGCCATCAATTCGGCATCGTCGCGCAGCTGCTGCTGGCGTTGTTGACTTTGTTGGGGGTTGCTCGTTTGCTCTCGGGGCACTTCTAAGCCCATAAGGCTGGCCAATTCCTCGACCGCATCGGGAAAGTCCAGACCATCGTACTTCATTAAGAAGTCGATCGCGTTGCCATGCTCACCACAGCCGAAACAATGGTAAAACTGCTTGTCCTGACTGACGGTAAAAGATGGCGTCTTTTCATTATGGAAAGGGCAACAGGCCTGATGGTTTCTGCCGGCTTTTTTTAGCGCGACACGACTATCAACCACTTCAATAATATCCGCTCGATCCAACAGATCGTGAATAAATGATTTTGGAATAAGTCCGGACATACCACCTATAGCCTTTTAGCTGCGCTTAGCAAATACGAGTTCCCGAAAACAAGAAAGCCGCGACGGTTTTCCGACACGGCTTTCAGTACAAGACCAAATTTAGCAAGTCATTGTCATTGTGCGAAAGGATTCGCTCTTTAGGTCGCTAGCTTAGTATAAACGAGTGCGACGAGCGTTTTCGCGAGCCAGCTTTTTAGCATGACGCTTAACAGCTGCTGCTTTCTTGCGCTTACGTTCTGCAGTTGGCTTTTCGTAGTGTTCACGACGACGAACTTCAGACAGAACGCCTGCTTTTTCACAAGAGCGCTTGAAACGACGCAGTGCTACGTCAAACGGCTCGTTTTCTTTCACTTTAACGACTGGCATTAAAAAATCACCTCGGATAAATTATCTGTTTTGGTTAAAATTTAACCACATCGGGTTTAATTAGTGCTGAATTGTACCGAGTCAGATTAGTCTTGTAAAGCATTATCCGAATTTGATCTTTCTGATCGCTGTGCTTGTTTTAGCCGGATAACAGGCAGCGAATTAAGCAATAATCGATGCATTAACTCTATTCTATCTTCGTCCGCTAAGTCACTCTCTAAGCCAATTCGCCATTGTTTGGGGCCGCGCTTTTCTACAGCCCGTATTTTTACCCAATGAGATTCCTGGTCATCGTCGCTGAACTGAATATTTAACACCGGCTGCTGTGCTATTAACTCGGCTTCGATACAAGGCAAAACACCTTCGCAGTCAAAACCAAACCCATTGGCAGAAATGTCTTTTAAATACCCGTTGATAATCGGCCCGTCTTCATCCCCCAACATCAGCTGCCCACTGACATCAATAGCCATCCGCGGTGTTTTTCTGAGCGGTTTGGACTGCGTTTGTTGTGGGTAGGAAACAAACAGAAGTTTATCGGGGAACTGTGTGGCATGCACCAGGTTTACATAACCGGCTATTACCTCACCCTGCTGAGAGATGGTGCGCATAATTAATTTATCGCTGGCCCGCAATTCCGGCAACACGTCCTGCCAACGATAATAGCAAGGCAGTTCCAGAATTAAATAATCTGGATAATGCTGACCAATAAGGGTTAAGTGCAATGACGAATGACCAACACCCTGCGTATCGGAACCCGACTTTTGCAGTTCGACGACCTGATTGTAACCTGAGTCTATAAGCTTGTGCGCATTATCCGACATAATAATTATGGTTATTAGCTTTGCTGTCTAGAATAACTCAATTTTGGCATTTGTTAAGGTACATTGCTAATCTTCATTTATTGACGTCAACTGACGCCATTAAGAGTGTTACATAGCCGTAGAAATTATCCTCTTTGGGTAAACAGTCTATTATTCTGTAAACTGAATCTGATCTAAAATCAGTAAGAAAGGATGCGATATTGACTGAAGAAGGCGTTGATAATACGACAGATCCGCTTCGCTTTCCGTATCGAATTGCGAGCCGCTACCACTGTAAAGGTTATCTCGGCAGTGGCGGCAGCGGACTGGTGTTTAAAGCCTGGGATGACCTATTGCAACGCATGGTCGCCATCAAGTTTATTCGTAACCCGACCTTTGTGACTCGCCAACGACTCGTCAGCGAAGCCCGCGCGCTGGCAAAAGTAAACCATCCTAGTTTGTGTTCCATTTATGACATCGGCGAACCTGTCGATGAACATTCTTCGCTGTTTATGGTAATGGAGCTCATTGAAGGGGCACGACTGTCAGAGCTCGCCGGTCAACTCAACATAGAAACGACGGTTAGACTGATTCAGAAACTAGCCGAAGGCGTTGCTCAGCTGCATGCAGCTGGGTTAGTCCATAATGACATTAACCCGACCAATGTCATTATCAAACACAATAACTCAGATGAGCCAATTCCAACGTTAATCGATCTCAGTGTTGCCGATACACCGTCAAAGACCTACCGCAATAGACAAACAGGATTTGGTGTCACACCACTGTTTTCCGCGCCAGAGCAAAACGATCCAAAATTAAAACAAACGCACCGGGCGGAACTTGTTGATATATACAGCCTTGGAGCTTTGATATTTTTCTTGTTGACGGGTCAGGCACCAACCTCTAACCCGGAGCAACAGCTGACAGCGCATGCGGCACAATGTCCGGCTCGGTTGAAAAAGTTGATTGTTAAGTGTGTTGCGCGCGATCCGGCGCAGCGAATCCAGTCTGCGGGCTTACTAGCACAGCGATTGGCCGCTTATCGCTACCAACGTTATTCCTGGTTTCCAGTTGCAGGTCTGGCGATTGGCACGACGATTTTATTTACTGCAACCCTAGCCGCCTTTTCTGGTAACGATTCAATAGCAGATACCGGACCTCTTGAGCAACTCGATGTTGAGTCAATCTGGACCCATCAAGGAGTCGCCTATGCGTTATATACTTCGCAGTTACTGCAACAGAAACGTCCAAGAGAGGCGCAACAGCAGGCAAATTTAGCAGTTCGTTTTTTTCAATTAGCGCTTGAAAACGAGACACCTGAAATTACCGCGGTATCGGAATTTATTACCTTTTTGGAGCGCGACGATAGCTTGTTCAATCCATCGGAGAGGACAGCGTTATTGCTCGACACCGCATCTCGCATTGAAAAAACCGAAATGGAGCAACATGTTCGTGCCTACGCATTAGCACGAATTTATTTTAAACTTGCTAAGCTCCATCGTTCCCAACCGCATTTACATTCACGTTGGCGGGAGCGAGCGCTGTCCGCTGTGTCCAGCGCTCTTGAGCAACACCCCAATTCAGCACGGTATCAACAATTACGTTGTACCATTAGGGCGTCAAATCAACAGTCCAGTGGCGGCACCTGTTGATCTCTTAACTGATAAAACCGTTCCACGTACTGATCAAACGTGCCGTTATCCAGAGCATCACGCATATCCCCCATAACCCGCTGGTAAAAACGCAAGTTATGAATCGTGTTTAAGCGTGCGCCCAGAATCTCATTGGTTCTGTCCAGGTGATGTAAATAAGCCCGCGAGTAGTTTTTACAGGTATAGCAATCGCAATCCGTATCAAGCGGACCAATATCCGTGCGATGAACGGCGTTACGTATTTTTACAACGCCGCTGCTGATAAACAAATGGCCATTACGCGCGTTCCGGGTAGGCATCACACAGTCGAACATATCAATCCCGCGACGCACTGCTTCGACCAGGTCCTCTGGCTTGCCAACCCCCATAAGATAGCGCGGTTTTTGTTCCGGCATTTGCGGCGCTGTATGCTCTAAAACACGCATCATATCTTCTTTCGGCTCACCCACCGACAAGCCACCGATGGCATAACCGTCAAACTCAATATCAGTCAGGCCTTTCAACGAGATATCGCGCAGCTCTTCGTACATGCCACCCTGAATAATTCCAAACAACGCCGATTGATTCCCTTCGTGCGCCCTTTTAGAACGTTCAGCCCAGCGCAACGACAGCTCCATCGACTGACGAGCTTCCGCCTGAGTTGCCGGATAAGGTGTGCACTCGTCAAAGATCATGACAATATCGGCACCCAGTTCACGTTGCACTTGCATCGACTTTTCCGGTGTCAGCAAAATCTTTTCACCGTTGATAGGCGAACGGAAAGTAACACCTTCTTCGGTAATTTTACGCAGTTCACCTAAACTAAAAACCTGGAAACCACCGGAATCGGTCAGGATTGGTTTATCCCAATTCATGAAGTCATGCAAATCGCCATGTTGTTGGATAATGGAAGTTCCTGGGCGCAGCATTAGATGAAAGGTATTACCCAGACAAATTTCAGCGCCCGTTTCTTTCACTTCTTCCGGCGTCATCCCCTTTACCGTGCCAACCGTACCAACCGGCATAAAAGCAGGTGTTTCTACTGTGCCGCGTGCAAACTTCATGCGGCCGCGGCGTGCGCGCCCATGGGTTTTGTCCAATTCAAATTTCATCATGTCTCATAACTTTTGTGTTGTTAGCGCGACAAAAACATCGCGTCACCATAACTAAAAAAACGGTACTTCTGTTCTATTGCCTGCTGATAAGCATCCATGATCAGCTCGCGACCAGAAAAAGCGGATACCAGCATGATAAGCGTAGACTCTGGCAGATGGAAGTTCGTGATTAAGCTGTCGACGACTTTAAACTGATATCCTGGGTAGATAAAAATGTCAGTATCGTCAAAAAACGGTTCAATTAAGTCGTCACTACCCCGCGCTGCCGATTCTAACGAGCGCACTGAGGTTGTACCAACAGCCACTACGCGCTTGCCAGCCGCTTTAGTCGCTTTAACCGCCGCACACGTTGCTTCCGGTACTTTGGCATATTCACTGTGCATGACATGCTCTTCGATACTATCGACTCTGACGGGCTGGAAGGTTCCAGCACCAACGTGCAAAGTGACATAGGCAAAGTTAACGCCTTTATCTTTTAAGTGTTGCAGAATCTGCTCATCAAAATGCAGTCCCGCCGTTGGCGCCGCAACCGCGCCAGGCTCTTTGTTGTAGACCGTCTGATAACGTTCTTTATCGCTGTCCTCGTCAGGTCTGTCGATATAGGGCGGCAGAGGCATGTGCCCATATGTTTCGAGTAATTCGAGTACGCCCTGTTGATGCTCGAACTCGAGTTCAAATAATGCGTCGTGACGCGCTATCATAGTGGCGGTAATTGCATCTTCCAGGCGCAATTGCTGCCCAGCTTTTGGCGCGCGATTAGCCCGCACATGCGCTAACACCCGATGTTCGTCAATAATCCGTTCGACCAATACTTCTACTTTTCCGCCAGAAAGTTTTTCTCCTAACAGCCGCGCCGGTATCACGCGTGTATCGTTAAAAACCAACAGGTCGCCAGCGTTCAGGCAATCGACAATATCGACAAACTGTTTGTGTTCGATGGTTTGTTGACCGCTGTCTACGGCAAGTAAACGGCTAGAGCTTCGTTGCTGCTGCGGATAGCGGGCAATCAATTCATCGGGGAGATCAAAATTGAAGTCACTGACTTTAAAGGAAGACTCTGGCTGGCTCATATGATCGCGCTATATTTTAATCGAGTTAAAAAGTTGCGCGGATTTTACTCGAAAGTCGGCAGCCTGTCACGGCTGCCGAGTGGAGTTGTCATCGACAACAATTAAAAGTAGTAGGGTTTTGCGGTTTCTAACAGAGCCTCTGCATCGTCTTCTGTCTGACAGCTATTAACGTCGCTCTTCGGGAAAACATAAACTTTATCACGCTTCCCATCGTCACCAGAGCCGGCCCCTTCGATAACGAAACTAATAAACTCATCGTCTGGCAGCGCTTTTAACGTAGCACCGTAGTTGCAAAGAGTCTCTGCTATCAAACTTTCTGCTTTCACCAGCTTCTGATCCAACGTCTGCCTTTGTTGCTGGCGAGCTTGTTGCTGCTGCTCTTTCAACTCTTGCTTCAGCTCATCAGCTTGCTCTTGTACCTCGGCACGGCGTTCACGCAGCTCATCAAGCTGCCGCTGCTGCTGTTCCAGTTGTTGTTGCAGCTCTTCAGTCGTGTCGCTATCAGCATTACGTAACTCAAACTCGGTATCACGCAAATCTCGTTCAATGTCCCGGATTTCCCAGGCCAAATCCCTTTGCTGCTCGGTCAATTCGAACCATTCGTCAGAATATTCACCACTAAGCTTACTCAAGATCCTGTGAGCACTTCGTAATCCTTGTTCAACCACCACATCTAATTGTAAGTCTCGGGCGAACTCGCCCATTTCTGGAGCGTCCGGCGGCATTGGCGGCTCGGGAATATCAGGCCGGACAAAATGCCACGAAGACGGCCCCAAACGAGTACGGAATATCACCCCCTGATCGCGCAAGTACGTATATTCGAACGAGACCAGCTTAGCCGTTTCTTCCTTATGCTGTTTTGCTGCCGTTTCTAAAATACCACTGAAGATCTCCAGCTGATTTTGCAAACTCTGGTAGGGTTGCTGAGCCTGACCGCTTTGACTAAATAATGCTGCTGACACAGCCGCTGCTAATAACCATTTTTTCATTGTTCATCCTCCAACATTGGGATAACCGATTGTGCATTGGCACGTCTTAACTGCTGTGCATAAAAGCTGTAGTCTTCTTCGCGAGTATCGTTCACGTACTCCACAAGCTGCTGAATATCGTCTTTTCGCTCTTCGCGGTTAGTCGCTAAAATATACGTTGCTAACTGCGTGGTAGAAGTAGACAGCTGCTCACGAAAATCACTGCGTAAATCTTTATTGTGCTGCGCCAGGCGTATTTTTTGCTGCTGCTCGAACACGTTTAAACGTTCGTTGACCTGCTGCTCCACTCGCTCCGCAACCATCGTATCTACGCCTGCCTTGTAGTCTTTTACTACCGCTAGTGATACAGCCACACATGACAGCGCAAAGGATGCAAAAATCAGCGACTGCATAAACCAGCCAGGTCTTTGTTTAACCCGACCGTAGCGGCGAATAATCGCTTCGCGATCCCATTCTGGCGGCTCAACCTGCTCGTTATAATGATGACCTGTCTGTTGCAACCAGCTTTCGAACTGCTCGTCTTGGTTAGGATGCTTGTTGCTCATAATCGCCCTCCAGATACACCTTTAACTTTTCCATTCCCGAATACAGCCGCGACTTAATGGTATTTTCCGAGTCACCCTGCTGCTCCGCAATTTCTCGCGTGGTTAGTTGTCGGAAAAACTTCGCTTCAATGACCGCCCGCTGCTCAATCGGAAGTCGCTGCATAGCTTTCAACAACTGTTGTTGCTGCTGATGCTGCCCATAGCTTTGCTCTGGATCGCTCCAGCTATCATCCGCCGGCTGATAATGCTCTTCTTCAGTCCAGCTATGCTGCTCTTTTCGACGTCGATAAAACTCAACACAGCGGCGGTGAGCTATTGTCATTAACCACGGTTTAAAAGGGTTAGCAGAATTCCAGCCGGGCAAACTTTTAAACACACTGGTAAATGTCTCTTGTAATAAATCCAGCGCATCGTCGGCGTTAGGCAGCATACGTAATCCGTAGTGATAAACCAGTTTCTCGTATCGTTTTACTAGAGTTACCCACGCCTTCGCGTCGCCATTTAACGCCTGATGGACCAGTTTTTTATCTGTTTTTATAAACACGTGCTGTCATATCCATGGGTTTGTACACAGAGTCGATAGTGGCGGGAAAAAAGTTTGATGAACAGAACATTTTTTTATTTTAGTACACACATAAAAAAAGCCCCGTAAAAACGGGGCTTTAATTTACAACGTTCGTTTTAAGCAACGCCGAATATAGCTTTTAATATGTAGAAGAAGATTATCGACATAATAGCACCGGCAGGCAGTGTAACTACCCACGAAACGACAATGTTTCGAACAACGCCTAAGTTAAGCGCTGCGATACCTCTCGCCATACCAACACCCAATACTGCACCGACCAGGGTTTGTGTGGTCGAAATCGGTAACCCTGTGCCTGAAGCCAGTACTACGGTTGTAGCGGCAGCAAGTTCGGCTGCAAAACCACGGCTTGGTGTTAAATGAGTAATTCCCTTACCGATGGTTGCGATAACTCGCTTACCTAGCATTGCTAGACCAAGTACAATACCCACTGCACCGACCGGCAATACCCACCAGGCTAACGCGGCTTTCGATGAAATTTCGCCGTTGTTAGACACAATGCTAACCACAGCCGCCAGCGGGCCGATAGCGTTGGCAACATCGTTTGAACCATGCGCGAAGGCCATGGCACAAGCGGTAACTACCATCAGTACTGCAAACACCTTCTCTACGTTGGTGTAGTGCATTTCTTTATCGTCGGAAGGGTTAAACTTAAGACGAGAAATGGCAGCCTTACCGATGATGAACACCACTACTGCAATAGCGATAGCCCATAGGTAACCTTCTAACGCACCTAAATCCATGCCAACGTGCTTCAGGCCTTTCTTAATCGTCACCAGCGACAATACAAAGCCGGCTAAGCCCATGTAGTAAGGTACGTAGCGCTGCGCCTCTTTAAGCGGGTTAGAGCGATCAAATATTAGCTTTTGCGCGCTCATAAATATTAGGTAGGCAATAAAGCCCGAAATAGCCGGGGTCACTACCCAGGAGCCAACGACACCACCGACTTTTGCCCATTGCACTGAATCCATGCTGACGCCGATAGCCGAGAAACCAACAATCGCACCAATAATCGAGTGCGTGGTTGATACTGGCCATCCCAGAAAAGACGCGATTAGCAGCCAGACACCCGCGGCAAGTAGCGCGGAAATCATACCAAACACGAGTAATTCGGGTTGGTCGGCATAATAGGCGGAATCAATAATGCCTTTGCGAATGGTCGATGTGACTTCGCCACCGGCCAAATAGGCGCCGGCAAATTCAAACACCATCGCAATCAAAATAGCTTGTTTAATGGTTAGGGCTTTCGAACCTACCGAGGTGCCCATCGCATTAGCGACGTCGTTAGCACCGATACCCCAAGCCATAAAAAAGCCAAAGACGGCCGCCATGATCACCAGGATCATGCCATATGAAGTAATAATATCCATGAATCGCTCCCGTTACACTCGCGCTAGCATGAGTTCGAAGCGTGCACCGACACGCTCTGAGAGATCGGCCAGATCACCGACCCAATCCAGAATGCGATATAAAAACATAGCATCCAGGGGGTTCATTTCGGTTTCGATTTTACGAAGATCTTTACGCAATTGAACTTGCAAATTGTCGGTATCAGCTTCAATAGCATCGAGTTCGGCGATAAAGTTGTTGACTAGATCGCGCTCACGGCCTTTAAAACCGGTTTCTAACAAATCGTCAAATTCGCCAATGGTTTCTTTGGCTTTTTCGGTAGCGTCCAGACACCGGTTAAGATAGGCATCAAATGCCTCAATCATTGGCTCTGGTATTTCTAGCTCGCGACCTGTCATAAGCCCGGCAATATCTTTGGCTTTATTGGCAACGCGATCTTGTTGTGAAACAAGCTCCAATAAGTCGGTACGCTCAACCGGCATAAACAATCCACCGGGCAAATTCAGTCGAATCTTACGTTTTAACTCATCGGCACGCTGTTCATGCTTTACTACCGATTGACGCGCGGTTTCAGCCGCCGCCCAATCTTTTGCATATACAGCTTTGAAAAACTCCTTGAGTGACTCAGCGCAATAATGAACCTCTTCCATGTGTTCAATCATTGGTTTTATCGGGGATTTAGCGAATACCCCCAGGAATGAATTTACAGACATATAAGGTCCTTAGTTTTTAGCCAATCATAGCTGCCGCGAATGTTAGCTAAATCTTAGTACAAAAGGAACCGTTAAAAAGACAAAAAAACCGCCAAAAAGGCGGTTTTTTTTTAGTCCACTAACGAATTATACAACTAGAAACTATACACAATGGTTACTGCAGTTTCTGTATCCAGCTTTTCAATCGTTTCGTTCGTAACATCAGAGTTGTGTGTTGCTGATAGCGATACTTTAAGTGCCAATGAGCTATTCAGATTAGACGACACCGATGCTTCAGCACGACTTTTTGTATTGTCCTCACCAATTTCTGATGAAACCAACGCATTAAACTTGGCGTTCTCCGAAATTTTCCAGTGAGCACTACCCGCGACACGCAGAATTGCAGAGCCTTCTGATTCTTGCGGAACACCTTCGACAATAGGCTTAGACCACGCATAACCAGGACCGATTTCATAGTCCGCGTAAATATCGTCGCTGTAACGATAGCGCGCACCATAACCGGCGGCTAAAGTGCTTTGATATTCAAAGCCACTGTATTCATCTTCTTCGTAGGAGCCGAAGATAAATAGTGAAGACCGGCTATCAGCGGAGAACTTATAGTTGCTCTGGCCCGACAAAAACAAATTATCGGCAGTCTCAAACGTTTCACCGGTGTTCTGGTCTTCCTGTTCTGAGGTGTAATAATCTAAAACACCTTTATGGCGCCATTTTTTGTAATCACGAGACACGTCGAACTTGGCTTTCAAGCTCTCAGTTTCTGTGTTACCGGTAGTAAATAACAGGCCAAACTCAGCGCTTGCTTCCCATTCTTCAACTGTTTCAGTATCTATATCATCCGCATCATCAAACATTAATGTTTGAGCATTAACGGATAAAGGAAACAACAAGCTAGCCATTAAAATCGATAAGCGCACACAAACTCCTACTGGGTACTTCCCTTGGTTGATCGCTTATTCGACCAACCAAGGCTTCAAATGAACAATTCAAACGCTATTTTACGTTACTTTACAACGGCCTTCAAATCACCGCTTTCGTATAGTTTGAACATTTCTTCCAGTGAAATTGGCTTTATTTTACTGGCCTGCCCTTCACATCCAAAAGCAACATAACGGTCTTCACAAATTTTTTGCATGGCATCAGTTGCTGCTGCAAAATATTTACGTGGATCGAAGTTTGAAGGGTTTTCGGTTAAATGCCGACGAATAGCGCCAGTCGAGGCTAGACGCAGATCGGTATCGATATTTACTTTACGCACACCGTTCTTAATGCCTTCCTGAATTTGTTCAACAGGCACACCATAAGTTTCAGGAATTTCGCCACCATGTTCATTAATAATTGCCAACCAGTCCTGTGGCACTGAAGACGACCCATGCATCACCAAATGCGTATTTGGAATGCGACGATTAATCTCTTTAATGCGGTCAATGGCCAAAATATCGCCCGTTGGTGGACGGGTAAACTTGTAAGCACCGTGTGAGGTACCACAGGCAATTGCCAATGCATCTACTTGCGTTGCTTTAACAAAATCAGCGGCTTCTTCCGGATCGGTTAACAGCTGTTCATGGGATAATTTGCCTTCCGCACCTACGCCGTCTTCTTCGCCCGCTTCACCGGTTTCCAGTGAGCCAAGACAACCCAGTTCACCTTCGACAGAAACACCGCAAGCGTGTGCCATAGCGACTGTCTGTTGGGTAACACGCACATTGTAATCATAGTCGGCCGGCGTTTTGCCGTCTTCCAATAAAGAGCCATCCATCATTACTGATGAGAAACCAAGTTGAATCGAACGCTGGCAGACCGCTGGTGATGTACCATGATCCTGATGGACAACCACAGGGATATCTGGCCACTCTTCAACCGCTGCTTGAATTAAATGACGCAGGAAAGGGGCTCCGGCATATTTACGAGCACCTGCAGAGGCCTGCACGATAACTGGGCTATTGGTTTTTTGGGCGGCCTGCATAATGGCTCGCATTTGTTCTAAGTTGTTGACGTTAAACGCTGGCACGCCATAGCCGTTCTCCGCGGCGTGGTCCAGTACTTGTCTTAATGACACTAGGGCCATAATTTTGTTCTCCTTAATAATTGGGCGGTTAAGCGTCTTTCGCGCGTTCTTCTAAAATTTCAACAGCCGGTAATTTTTTACCCTCTAAAAATTCGAGGAATGCACCACCACCGGTAGAGATATAGCTCATCTTATCAGCGATACCATATTGATCAATTGCCGCAAGGGTATCGCCCCCGCCAGCGATTGAAAAGGCATCGCTATCGGCAATGGCATTTGCCATTACTTCGGTACCGTTACTAAAAGCTTCAAATTCAAACACGCCAACGGGGCCGTTCCAAACGATAGTACCGGCGTTTTTTAATTTTTCAGCTAATGCTTGTGCCGTATCCGGACCAACATCAAAAATCATGTCGTCGTCTTCGACCTCTGAAACCGGCTTTGTTTCGGCTCGAGTATCAGCACTAAACTCTTTACCAGTAACAACGTCAGTTGGCAGTGGAATTTCAGCGTTTTTCTTTTCTGCTTCGGCCATTAAACGTTTGGCCTCTGCCATTAAATCCGCTTCGTATAGCGACTTGCCAACAGCGTGCCCTTGAGCCGCAATGAATGTATTGGCGATACCGCCACCAACAATCAATTGGTCAACAATACCTGATAACGACTCCAGCACTGTTAACTTGGTGGAAACTTTCGAACCACCGACAATTGCCACTAATGGACGCTTAGGATTATCCAGCGCCTTGCCCAGAGCGTCTAACTCGTTAACTAATAACGGGCCAGCACACGCCACTGGTGCGAACTTGGCCACACCGTGAGTCGAAGCCTGGGCTCTATGTGCGGTGCCAAATGCATCCATGACATACACATCACAAAGTGCTGCTAACTGTTTAGCCAGCGCCTCATCATTACTCTTTTCACCAATATTAAAGCGCACATTTTCGAACACCACCAGTTCACCTGGTTGTACCTCGACACCGTTTAGGTAATCGTTTTCCAACCGCACTGGAGCTGACAAAGTTTGCTTTAAATAATCAACCACTGGTGCCATCGAGAACTCACCAGAGAACTCGCCTTCTGTCGGCCGACCCAGATGCGACATAACCATCACCGCAGCACCTTTATCCAGCGCCAGTTTTATACTGGGCAACGCCGCCTTCAAGCGGGCATCAGATGCTACCTTTCCGTCCTTTATCGGTACGTTTAAGTCTTCGCGGATAAGAACTCGTTTCCCTTTTAGATCCAGGTCTGCCATTGCTAGTACTGACATGGGCTTCCTCATATTTACTGAAATTAAAACCTGATTACAGAGTCGCTTTCATAACGCAGCTGGTGTCCAGCAAGCGATTTGCGAATCCCCATTCGTTATCACACCAACATAGTATTTTTACTAATCGTTTGTGACTGACGCGAGTCTGAGTACCGTCAACAATGCAGGAATGGGGATCGTGATTAAAGTCTATCGATACTAATGGCTCCTCAGTATAGTCGAGGATCGACTGTAAATCGCCTTTCGAGGCTTGTTCAATAACCTGATTAATTTGCTGCAACGATGCGTCGCTATTCAATGTTACGCTTAAATCCATCGCGGTAACGTTGGTTGTAGGAACACGCACAGCAATCGCTTCGAAGCGACCTTTTAAGCTGGGCAAAATACGTTCAATCCCCCTCGCCAATCGAGTATCGACCGGAATAATTGAGCGACCAGCGGCCCGCGTGCGCCGTAAGTCCGGGTGGTAAGCGTCAATCACCTGCTGGTCATGCATCGCCGAATGAATCGTCGTTACAGCACCAGAGTCAATACCGAAGGCATCGTCTATCAATTTAATCACAGGCACGATGCAATTTGTCGTACAAGAACCGTTTGAGACGATGGCGTGTGAACTTTCTAACTGGTGGTGGTTGATACCATAAATTGCGGTAAAGTCGACATCCGGCTTACCCGGGTGCGAAAACAGCACCCGTTTTATGCCATGTTTTAGATAACGCTGGCCATCTTCCTGACTGCCATATACACCAGTGCAGTCAATCACCAGATCAATTCCATGTGCACGCCAATCCACGCCATCGATATCAGTTTCGTGCGTCAGTGCAATACTGTCGTCACCCACGGTTAACTGGTCGTCGACTTGGTTAACGGCCGTTTTAAAACGGCCATGGCTCGAGTCGTATTTTAATAAATGCGCGATGGCTTTCGAGTCCGCCGGTTCATTGATCAATACCACCTGCAATTGGTCACGGTAGCCGTTTTCGTACAAGGCTCTCAGGCAACTGCGGCCGATCCGACCAAAACCATTAATGGCAACATTGATGCTCACAACTACCCCAGTAACTCGTTGGCTTTTTCTACCGCGGCTTCGGCCGTAATATTAAAGTGTTTGAATAAATCACCGGCAGGAGCTGATTCGCCGAAACTGTTCATGCCAACGACAGCGCCATTAAGACCTACGTACTTATACCAAAAATCTTCGATAGCAGCTTCAATAGCCACTCGTTTGGTGACTGCAGCCGGTAAGACTCGTTCTTTATAATCAGCAGATTGTTGTTCAAACACATCGGTCGATGGCATCGACACAACGCGCACTGACTTGCCCTGTTCGGTCAGTTTCTCAGCGGCTTGTACCGCAACGTCAACTTCTGAACCTGTAGCAATCAAAATAAGCTCTGCAGTGCCCTCACAGTCGCGTAAAACATAGCCGCCCTTAGCGATGTCCGCTAATTGCTGCTCACTACGCTGTTGCTGTGACATGCCTTGACGGCTAAACACCAATGCGTTCGGCGTTGCCTTACTTTTTAATGCTTCAGTCCAGGCAACCGCGGTCTCTACCGCATCACATGGGCGCCAGCAATTTAAATTTGGCGTCATTCGTAAGTTAGCAATTTGCTCTACTGGCTGGTGCGTTGGCCCGTCTTCGCCCAAGCCAATAGAGTCGTGGGTATAGACAAAAATTGATGGCTGTTTCATTAAGGCAGACATACGTACCGCATTGCGTGCATATTCCATAAACATTAGGAAGGTCGCGCCGTACGCTTTAAATCCGCCATGCAAGGTGACGCCATTAATAATGGCCGACATGGCAAATTCACGGACGCCATAGTAGACATAGTTGCCACTTGCATCGTCCGCAGTAATACCTTTGGCACCGTCCCATAAAGTCAGGTTGGAGCCTGCCAGGTCAGCTGAACCGCCCAACAACTCGCCTAATTCCGGGCCAAATTTGTTTAACGTGTTTAATGACGCTTTACGGGTGGCTGGATTATCCGGGTTTTGTTGCAACTGCTTCGCAAAGTCACTTGCTAATTGATCAAAGTTACCCGGTAACTCACCGTTCAAACGCCGTTTTAGCTCGGCAGCCAACTTCGGGTATTCATGTTCATAAGCTACCCAGCGTTTATTCCAGCTTGCTTCAATGGCATCCCCACGGTCTTTTGCTGACCACTGCTGATACACGTCGGCCGGTATCTCAAATGGACCGTGTTGCCAGCCTAATTGTTCGCGAGTCACTTTAATTTCATCGTCGCCTAAAGGCGCGCCATGACAGCTTTCTTTACCCTGCTTATTAGGCGAGCCAAACCCAATAACCGTTTTGCAAATAATCAGCGTCGGTTGTTGCTCATTCGCCTGAGCCTGTTCAATAGCTTTCTGGACCGCCGCAGAGTCGTGCCCGTCAACACCAGCAATCACTTGCCAGTTATAAGATTCAAAACGTTTCGCCGTGTCGTCGGTAAACCAACCCTCGACCTCACCGTCAATGGAAATTCCGTTATCGTCGTAAAAGGCAATTAACTTGCCCAGACCTAAGGTGCCGGCCAATGAGCAAGCTTCGTGGGAGATACCTTCCATCAGGCAGCCATCACCTAAAAAAGCATAGGTATGGTGGTCAATGATATCGTGGCTTTCGCGATTAAACTGAGCTGCTAAGGTTTTCTCGGCTAACGCCATCCCGACTGCGTTAGCCAGACCTTGCCCCAGCGGGCCTGTGGTTGTCTCGACACCCGGAGTATAACCGTACTCAGGATGACCAGGTGTTTTTGAATCGAGCTGACGAAATTGTTTTAAATCGTCGATACTCAGTTCGTAGCCGGTTAGGTGCAGCAAAGAATAAATCAGCATCGAGCCGTGACCATTAGACAAAACAAAACGGTCGCGATCGGCCCAGTTTGGATTATTCGGGTTATGCTTTAAATGGTCTCGCCAGAGAACTTCGGCAATATCTGCCATTCCCATTGGTGCTCCGGGGTGGCCGGACTTAGCTTGTTGTACCGCATCCATACTTAGAGCACGAATAGCATTAGCGAGATAACGACGATCTGACATTAAAAACCCCCAAACGGTGAGAAGCGAACCTTGATGCGCGTATTCTCCACATTTCGGGGGTTACAAGCAAATTTAATGCGTATTTTGTAAGCAGTCAGCGGACTAGATATCTGCTTTAAGTATCTCTGCTTTGTCGGTCTGTTCCCATGGGAACTCGTCCCGACCAAAGTGTCCATAACTGGAGGTTTTCCGGTAAATCGGGCGTTCCAGATTCAGCATTTTAATTAAGCCATACGGACGCAAGTCAAAATGACGCCGCACCAATTCAATTAAAGCTTGTTCATCGTGCTTAGAGGTACCAAAAGTATCAATACTAATCGACGTTGGTTGAGCAACACCAATAGCGTACGAGACCTGAATTTCACAACGTTCGCACAAGCCAGCAGCGACTAAGTTTTTAGCCACATAGCGGGCTGCATAAGCCGCACTGCGATCCACTTTTGATGGATCTTTACCAGAAAAGGCACCGCCACCATGACGCGCCATACCACCGTATGTATCAACAATGATTTTGCGCCCGGTTAACCCGCAGTCACCCATTGGACCACCAATCACAAAACGCCCGGTCGGGTTGATATGGAATTTTGTATCTTTAGTAATCCATTGCTCCGGCAACACCGGTTTAAAAATTTCTTCCATCACCGCTTCCTGAAGCTGAGGCTGAGTAATGTCCTGGTGATGCTGGGTGGACAGAACAACGGTATCAATCGCGACCGGCTTGCCATTTTCGTAGACAAACGTCAGCTGACTTTTAGCATCTGGCCGTAACCAGCCTAAGGTGCCGTTTTTACGCATTTCAGACTGGCGTTGCACAACACGATGAGCGTAGGTAATGGGTGCGGGCATTAACACTGAAGTTTCGTTCGATGCATAACCAAACATAAGCCCCTGATCACCAGCGCCCTGCTCTTCGGGATGGTCACGGTCAACACCCTGATTGATATCAGCACTTTGCTTTCCGATAGCATTTAGCACTGCACAAGAGCTGGCATCAAATCCCATATCAGAATGGGTGTAGCCAACATCTTTAATGGTATTTCGAGTTAACTCTTCAATATCGACCCAGGCATTCGTCGATATCTCGCCGCCTACCAGCACCATGCCAGTTTTTACATAGGTTTCGCAGGCAACGCGAGCACGCGGGTCGTCGGTTAATATAGCATCCAGAACTGCATCGGAAATTTGGTCTGCAATTTTATCCGGATGCCCTTCAGAAACTGATTCTGAGGTAAACAGGTGACGTGACATATGTCTACCATTCCTTTATTTTGATTAAAGCGTTAATTACTTATCGAGTAATGTAACCGATCAATTATTTTTTTTCTACTTCTGGACGTCTAAAAGTCCTGGCTTTGGGTGAGAACACGTTAATGAGAATTCCCAGAATTTTTCATCCTGAACCATTGTCGGTTGGGGCTGATGTTAACTTAACAGCAGATGCATTTCAGCACGTGGTAAAAGTACTGCGGATGTCCGCTGGTCAAGCGGTTTGTTTTTTTAACGGGGATGGTAATGACTATCCTGCCAAGCTTAGTGAGGTAGAAAAGCGCAGTGCCCGCGCATTGGTTACTGACTGCCTGACCAATACTGCGGAATCTCCAATAAAGGTTCACCTGGGGCAGGTGATCTCGCGCGGTGACCGGATGGACTTTGCACTGCAAAAGTCAGTGGAGCTGGGGGTCACAGAAATTACTCCTCTGTTTAGTGAACGCTGCGGTGTAAAGTTAAGCGGCGAGCGCCTGCAGAAAAAACAGCAACAGTGGCAAAAGGTTGTCATCTCGGCCTGTGAGCAGTGCGGCCGCAGTAACGTACCAATCGTGCAGTCAGCGGTTAGCCTGGACGAGTTTGCGCAGCAATCATTTGATGGTCTTAAGCTGACGCTCGACCCAATGGCGCAAAAGCCGTTAGCTGAGCTTGCCGAAGCTCACCAAGCTTGTCACGACATTCGGCTGGTGATTGGCCCGGAGGGCGGCTTTACCGAACATGAGGTGGCACTAGCTTCAGCTCAGGGCTTTAATCCAATGCGGTTAGGACCACGTATTTTGCGAACAGAAACTGCGGCGCTAACCGCACTCAGTATCATACAATATCAACTCGGCGATTTAGCTTAGTTTAGTTTACAAGTTAAAAGGATAAGCTTATGAAAACCCTTGCTATGGTGATGGACCCTATCGCCGATGTAAAAACGGCTAAAGACACCAGCTTTCGCTTACTATTAGAAGCTCAGGCGCAGGGCTATCAGTGCTACTACATCGAAATGTCAGATTTGCTGATTGATAACGGTACACCTTACGCGCTGACCCGCACTGTGCAAGTACAAGATCAAGCCGAAGATTTTTATCAGTTGGGCAGTGACGAACGCGTTCCTCTTGGCCGTTTCGACGTCATCATGATGCGTAAAGATCCTCCCTTTGACAGTGAATTTCTTTACGCCACTCAGATACTTGAATTGGCCGAACGTGACGGTGCGCTGGTAGTGAATAGTCCGCAAAGTTTGCGTGATTGCAATGAAAAGCTATACACCAGTTGGTTCCCCGAGTTCACCACCGACACTGTTGTTAGCGCCAGTGCCAAGGTTCTTAAAGAATTTCATCAGCGCCATGGTGAGGTCATCATGAAGCCCCTGGATGGCATGGGCGGCGCTTCTATTTTTAAAGTCGGCGCCAGCGGCGATAATCTTGGAGTGATCATAGAAACCCTGACCGAAAAAGGTCAGCGTTATGCGATGGCGCAAAAGTATTTACCGGAAATAAAAGATGGCGACAAACGCATCTTAATTATTGATGGCGAACCCATGCCCTATGCTCTGGCGCGCGTACCCAGCGCTGGCGAAACTCGCGGTAACCTAGCGGCTGGCGGTAGCGGCAGAGCACAGCCGTTATCGGACAGTGACTGGCAAATAGCCCGAACAATTGGACCGGTATTGAAACGTCGCGGGCTAATGCTTGTCGGATTAGATGTTATTGGTGCTAATATCACAGAGATTAATGTGACCAGTCCTACTTGTATGCGAGAGATAGAAGCTGCTTACGATATTAATATTGCAGCGCAACTATTTGCTGCAATCGCGAAAAAACTGAGTTAAACATATTGAAAAAACGGCTGTCGCACCGATATAAAAAGTATCTGAGCGCTGAGGAGTATCCGATGGAAAGCCTACAAAATCATTTTTTAATTGCGACACCGACAATGAATGATCCGTTGTTTAAACGTAGTGTTACCTACATCTGTGAACATAATGACGAAGGGGCGATGGGCTTAATCGTTAACCAGCCTGCAAATTTAAACGTCACCACATTGCTGGATAAGCTTGAAATCATCTACCCGGAGGCATCGGATAAGTTGACCGGCCCTGTTTTTCAAGGCGGTCCGGTCGGTCAGGAGCGAGGCTTTGTCATCCATCCGCCACAGGAAAATTGGCGCAGTAGCTTAAAAATGAGCGACGACATTATGGTCACTACCTCACGCGATATATTAGAAGCATTAGGCTCCTCTGCTGCTCCGCTCAAGTTTATACTAACTCTTGGTTATGCTGGCTGGGAGGCAGGCCAATTAGAAGAAGAGCTAGCGGAGAACTCCTGGTTAGCAATACCGGCAGATGCCGATATATTGTTCAACACACCGGTTTCCGAACGCTGGCAGAAAGCGACAGAAAAACTCGGCTTTGATGTTTGGCAATTAGGGCCCGATGTAGGCCACGCATGACGGTCATCGGTTTTGATTTTGGCACCAAGAGCATCGGTGTAGCGGTCGGTCAGTCGATAACTGCCACAGCCTCGCCATTAAATGCTTTAAAAGCTCGCGAAGGTATTCCTGACTGGCAACAGATTGAACAGCTTATCAAAGAATGGCAGCCAACCCAGTTAGTAGTTGGGCTGCCATTGAATATGGACGGAACCGAGCAGCCATTAACACAGCGTGCTAAGAAGTTTGGTAACCGTTTGCATGGCCGGTTTGGGCTTCCGGTTATATTTCAGGACGAACGGCTAACATCAACCGCCGCTCGCGAGCAGTTGTTTAATGACGGTGGCTTTCGTAACTTGGGCAAAGGTAAAGTCGATAGCCAGGCAGCTTTATTAATTGTTGAAGATTTTTTTAGTACGCAGGGAAGTTAACTCACATCGATGATTGACGTGATATTGGTTAATCTTTAATAATTCGTTATAGTATCGCTAGCTAACTTGCCGAATGGCACATTCTTTACTCGTGATAGGAGTTAACTTGTGTTTGGTAACGAAGAACCATACACCTTAACGGGCAACACAATAATGCTTAAAGATGATAACAAGAAGTTGTTACTCGTCACTAGTGAGCGTTATAAAAATATTTTAGTAACCCGCATGGGCGTCGAACTATCTGACTGGGGGTCTGAACGGCGTCCGGGCGTTAAAATAGTTTCATTACAGGAGCTCTTTAAACGGGACAAAACGTACTTTTTCGTTCGCGCCGGTGGCGTCGAGTATCAAGTCGATTTAAAGTTTGAAGACAGCCCCATTACCGAAATGAAATTCTAAGGCGCTATGAACAAACGCCGACTGACTAAAACTTTGTCGAGTATTGTTGGCGTTTGTATTTTAGCGTTTAGTTATTCCCCCTTCGCGCAGCAAAGCTCATTTAACAAAACCAAACAAGATGGCCAGTTAAGCTTTGACTACCAATGGCAAGATACCAACGGCCAACAACAACAGCTTAAGTTTTCAGTTGATAGTGCAGAGTTTTTGTCATCATTGGAACGCTTTCGAAATTATAATCTAGAGCGCGCGAATCGAGAACTTGCTCATCAGCTGAACCGTTATATTAAGCAACAGCAGTGGCGGGGAGTTGAAGTCCAATTATCGCCCCGGCAAAAGAACATCCGAATTCGTCTGAAAAATGCCCGCAATCAACAACAGCAACGTGACTTCGAACGCCAGGAAAAACGCCTTCGTGATTATTATCAACAGCAGTGGCAGCATTACCTAGATGCGAACAATTACCAGTATATAAAGCTGCCTCCCGGGGAAACCGGGATCATCCCCGATGCTGCTTCCATTGCGAAGCAACAACAGTCTTTATTTAAGTCGCTTATTGCACAGGTCGGTGAGACATTAAGAGATAATAGCCGGCAGAGCTATACCAACTTTGTCGGTCAATTTATCCAGTCAATCCCCTACAACGAACTCGAAGACGATATTAATAGCCGCGGCGATGGCTTCACTCCACCGAACCAGCTCATTTATTACAACCGCGGAGATTGTGACAGTAAAAGCGCGCTAATGGCTGCAATTCTCAGACCTATTATCCCGCAAGCCAAAATGGCGATTGTCTATCTACCGGGCCATGCGTTATTCGCCGTCGGCATGAACGCCTCCGACGCTGATAAAACAATTACTGTCGATGGCTCAACCTTAGTTTTAATGGAAGTTGCTGGTCCTGCGCTGATGCCGGCAGGAGAAATAGCCGACAGCAGCGCATTTTACATTGATAACGGACAATACACGGTAGTAGAAGTTAACTAACTTACAAATGCTCTTCAGCAAATTGCGCCAGCGAACTTCTTACCACGCCATTTAAGTTTACCGTGGCGCTGCCCGGGTAGTCCTTGAACCGCTCAACAATGTAAGTTAACCCGGAAGTCACTGCGGTTAAGTAATAGCTGTCAATTTGCGCAAGGTTTCCGGAAACCACCAGTTTGGTATTCTCACCGCAACGAGTGATCAATGTCTTTAACTGAGACGCGGTTAAATTCTGAGCTTCGTCTAATAGTACCACCGCGTTTTGAATACTGCGGCCACGCATAAAGTTTAGTGACTTAAACTGAATATTGGCTTTTTTCATAATGTAGTTAAGACTGGATTCCATACTCTCATCTTGTCGATGCAGCACTTCTAAGGAGTCGGTTATTGCGGCAAGCCACGGCGCCATTTTCTCTTCTTCGGTGCCGGGCAGAAAACCAATCGATTCAGCGATCTCCGGGGTATTTCTAGTGACGATAATTTTCTCGTAAATTCCCTGCTCGACCACCATTTCTAAAGCCGCCGATAACGCTAATAAGGTTTTTCCGCTGCCAGCGGGTCCGGTTAAAATGACCATGTCCATATGGGTATCAAGTAAGGCTTGCAAAGCCATTGCCTGATAAATGTTTTTAGGTCGGACGCCCCAGGCGTCATAAGCCATCATCCGTTC
Organism: Pseudomonadota bacterium; assembly: GCA_051746345.1. GTDB lineage: Bacteria > Pseudomonadota > Gammaproteobacteria > Enterobacterales > Alteromonadaceae > Idiomarina. The sequence goes on along the minus strand of JBNJEZ010000003.1, from coordinate 58,799 downwards.
GTAACCCAAGTCCTGCAGCGTGACGAACTGTTGATCATAGGCATCTACTCGGGCTGCAAAACTACCCGTTTCGTCAATTATATACTCATTGAAGAAAACCTGCGGTAACACATCCCGGGGGACCGTGTGATAAGCATCCCGGCCTTCTTGCTGAGTGGAGACTTCGCCGACTTGTTGCCAAAAGTCGCCTTCGAACTGATAAAAGCCTTTGGTTAACAGCCGTATATCGTCAATTAACTGGTCGGTACGATAGTCATCGACGTACTGCATACCAGCGCCTTTGGCCTTCAACCGCATATTGATGTCTTTGGTTACCAAAACCACCGCTGCCGGGCTATGCTTTTTCTGGATTTCTAAGGCTGCCTGAATGATACGATGGTCGTTTTCTTTTAATGAGAGTACCGAGTCAGTTTGTTCCAGTTCATAGTCAGGGAAAATCGCTAAGCTACCGTTGGCTTGATGGTCGCCATGTACCCTCGTCAACGGTACCCCTGCAATAATTTGCTCGGGTGTGGCTTCCTTCAAGACTTCTTCCAGCGAGCGAATGGCGACGCGCGCTTCTCGACTGACATCCTTGCTACGATCTTTAATGTTATCTAACTCTTCCAACACTACCATTGGAATAATTACGTTATGTTCGTCAAAGTTTAAGAAGGCAAGTGGGTCATGCAGAAGTATGTTGGTATCAAGAATGAAAAATTTACAAGGACTGGCGGATTCCGCTGTTTTTTGGGTCATAGCAGCACCTTTATCATTATTGTTTTTTTACAGCTTAGCCTAAAATTAATGACAGAGTGATGACATTGATTGTTTTTTTTGAGTGTGGCAATTACCATTTGCGACCTTTAAGAGGTCAGTCGTAAGGATAAAGCGTGAGCGAGTTTAATTTAGGGCAACGTTGGTTAAGCGAAACAGAAACCAGTTTGGGGTTAGGAATAATTACCCAGGTTGACGGGCGCCAGGTAACAGTTTTGTTTCCCAGCAATGAAGAAAGTCGCATCTATGCCAGCACTGATGCCCCACTAGCACGCCTACAATTAAGCGAGGGCCAGCAAGGGCAACACGCCGATGATTGGTTTTTTACAGTAACCGACGTTAAGCAACAAAACGGGTTATTGATATACTTTGGTCAACGTCACGACGATGGTAGCGAAGTAATGGTACCTGAGTCGCAGTTGTCCCATCATATCGATATCAACCCTGCTTTAACCCGATTGGTAGCCGGTAACGCTGACCGACATGATCTCTACCTGCTACGTAACCAGGCCAGCGAATTTTATAGTCGCTGGCAACAAAGCCCGGTCGCTGGTTTATTAGGCGCTCGGGTCGGTTTGCTTCCGCACCAATTATACGTCGCACACACCGTTGCCGAACGTTACCACCCAAGGGTATTGCTGGCCGACGAAGTCGGGTTAGGAAAAACCATAGAAGCAGGCATGATTTTACAACGTCGCTTGCTCACCGGCCGTAATCAGCGAGTATTAGTCGTTGTTCCCGAGAGCTTACGTAATCAGTGGCTGGTAGAAATGAAACGGCGGTTTGCGCTGAGCCTAAGTGTTTTTGATGAGGATCGCGTAGAACAAGCAGCGCTGGATGGGGACAACCCATTTTTATCGGAGCAGCGTGTAATTGTCAGTAACACCTTTATCCAGCAGGGCGACTGGCAACAAGCGCTGGTCGAGGCTGAATTCGACCTACTCATTATCGATGAAGCGCACCATATGCAACCTGACTCTGACGGTTACAGCAACATTGAGGCTTTATGTAAAACCATTTCCGATGTGTTATTGCTGACCGCCACCCCGGAACAAGCCGGCACCGAGGGGCATTTTCAGCGGTTGAAGTTACTTGATCCAGACCGTTTTAATAACCTTGAAAGCTTTGTGGAAGAACAAAAGCACTATCAGCAGTTAGCGCAACAGGCAGAGCACTTAGAAGGCGAGGAACTCGATAAACTGCTAGACCAGCACGGTACCGGACGCGTTATGTTCCGAAATCGACGTAAACATATCGGTGGTTTTCCCGCCCGTAACCTGCATACCCACCCACTGCCAGAGTATATCCCTGAGGCGGGTGAACCCTGGTGGCTTGAAGATCCGCGGGTTATTTGGTTAATGGACTTTTTAAAAGACACCAAACCGCAAAAGACCTTGCTGATATGCAAAACTGCCGAGCAGGTGCTGGATTTAGCCGAAGCATTGCGCGTGCTATCTGGCATGCAGGCGGCGGTTTTCCACGAGCAAATGTCTCTATTGGAACGCGATCGTGCGGCTGAATTTTTTGCCTCTGAAGAAGACGGTAGCCCAATATTAATGTGCTCTGAGATTGGCAGCGAAGGCCGTAACTTCCAGTTTGTGCAGCAACTGGTCATGTTCGACTTACCAAGCAATCCCGATCTTTTGGAACAACGCATTGGCCGCTTGGATCGCATTGGCCAACACGGCGATATTCACATACACGTTCCCTATCTGGAGCACTCTGATGAGGCCCTGTTAGTCGACTGGTATCATCTGGGAATGAATGCGTTTGAGCAATGCAACCCAGTTGGTCGCGCCTTATACGAAGAGTTCCATAAGGACTTAGAGCAAGCGCTCGATTTTTCAGAGTCGCTCCCGGACAAGTTACTTAAGGCGACACAAGACAGCCACCAACGGCTGCTAGTCGAAGTCGAGTCTGGTCGCGATCGTTTACAAGAGTTAAACGCATGCCGCCCGCAACAAGCTGAGCAAATTATTCAGCATATTCAGGCAGATTCTGACGGCGACAGTTTATACGATTTTATGGAAGCATTTTGGGACCGGTTTGGTGTGGATACTGAAGTGTTGGATGAACACCGACTATTTGTGAAACCGAGTGAACACATGCGAGTACCCGCCATTCCCGGGCTTAGCGACGAAGGCATGACCATTACGGTTGACCGCGACACAGCCCTTGCCTACGAAGACATTGAGTTCTTAAGCTGGGATCACCCGCACGTTCAAGCTGCGATAGAACTGCTGACTACCGAAGATTTTGGCAGTGTTTGTGTCGCTAAACTGCAGAATAAAGCGCTGCCAGCCGGCGCCTGGTTTCTGGAGCTGGATTACGTTGCAGAGCTTGCAGCTCCGCCGGCTATCGCTGCTCAGGAGTTCTTCCCGCAGCAACGGTTCCGACAGTTGTTTGATAGTCAGGGGCGAGACTTAAGCAATAAGGTTCCGCGCGATGCGCTAACCCAACAAGCTAGTTTTTTAGATAAGAAAACCGCGCGTCAGATTGTGAAGCAGTTACGCAACACCGCGCAGTCTTATATACAGCAACATCAACCCGCGACCGAGCAGTGGCTGCAGGGAAAAATTGCCGACGCCAAACAAGAAGCAACTGAGCAACTGCAAAAGCAAAAGCAACGGCTCATCGATTTACAGCAACAAAACCGGTCGGTTCGTGACGCTGAAATAGAGGCCGTCGAGAATCGACTAGAGCTGCTGTTAAAAGCGTTAGAGCAACCTAGCCTGTCGCTTTATGCGATTCGTATTCTAGTGAATCAGCCGTAAATGGCGCTACTGAATTATCAGCCACCGACAGAACCGTATCTAAGTTTTTTATACCGAGACGAGCAACTGTTGGTGGTGGATAAACCGAATGGACTGTTGAGCGTCCCAGGCCGGGCGGCTGAACACTATGACTCGGTATACAGTCGGGTAACACGAGTATTTCCGGACGCAAAATTAGTGCACCGGTTAGACATGGCAACCTCAGGCATCATTTTATTTGCTTTGGGGAAAGCGGCGCAAAGTCACCTGAGTCGTCAGTTTCAACAGCGCCAGCCAACCAAAATCTACCACGCTCATGTATTCTCAGCGCCCCCGGCGTTGCAGGGCACAATTGACTTACCCTTAGCTTGCGACTGGCCTAACCGGCCACGGCAGCAGGTTGACTTCGAACGCGGTAAACAGAGCCAGACGTGTTACCGACTGTTAAAACAACACGAACATTCCAGTTTACTTGAATTAAAGCCGTATACAGGTCGCTCCCATCAATTGCGGGTTCATATGCAGGCGCTCGGCTGTCCGATTCTGGGTGATAAGTTTTATGCTCATCCGGCCGCCTTTGAAATGGCGCCACGACTTTTGTTGCATGCCCATCGTTTAGAGATAATGCATCCGGCGTCTGAGCAATGGTTAACTTTTATCAGTCCCACACCCTTCTAAAGTGCTCAAGGTTATCGCTTTACGCCCGATAACCTCAGTATGAGAAAAAGCTTACTGACTATATTTTGTGCCCTGATGGCAGCGACATTTTCCATCGCCGTCGCCTCGCCGCAGGATGATTTGCGACGCTATCTCCCACCGGACCAGATTAGTTGGCTGGAAACAGATGGCGACGCTCGCTATTTGGCGCTCTACAAAGAGCCGATGGTAAACTTTGCACGAGGCAGCATGGTCAGTATGCCGGATTGGAAACGGCATCCATTGCAGTCGCCATTAATCGCTCACACCTATCAGGTGGCGCCCGATTTAGGCTGGCATAGCTGGAGTCTACTGCCACCCGCAGAAGCGATAGAACCCAACCAATTGCAGCATTCACAACAGGGTTCTAACTACCCTAAACCGGTCGACACCAGTTATTTTGAACCACACCTAAGCGCCCTAACCGATCGGTTGAACCGGTTGAATGCCGAGCTCGATGAGCAGCCGGGATTTAATGTTTGGGTAGTGGAAGGTATGACCGCGGCACTGACGGTTAAGTTACTTATGCAGCAGCCAGATTTAATGCCGGATGCTCTGGTTGTCATCGATATGTATCTACCCCAGCTGCAACTGAACAAAGACGTGTCGCGGCAGCTCGCACAACTGCAGCTACCAGTACTGGATATCTATAGTCAGCGGGCTAATTCCTGGGTACAAAATAGCAAGCAGAAACGCCATCAATTTAGTCAAAAATACCAACAGATAAACTATCGTCAACACCAATTACTCGGCGCAGGCAAACTGGCTCAGCAAGAACTGGCCAGTACCCTCAAAGGCTGGTTAAAGCATCAGGGACTCTAACGCATACCGCGCTTGTTTTTGATGGTGTCATAAGCGGCCTGAATGTCTCTCGCACGCTCCTGCGCTTCTTTCATCACCTCTTCGGGCAGACCCTTAGAAGCAAGTTTGTCCGGGTGATGCCGAGCCATCAGTTTGCGATAAGCTTTTTTAATTTCTGCATCAGACTGCTCCGCTTTTACACCCAATATCTGGTAAGCATCGTCGAGCTCGTCAGCACTCGTGGTTTTTTGACGCTGTCCCTGATGTTGATGCTGGCGTTGGTGAAAACGAAACGCGGCTTTTTGCATCATCAGCCATTGATCGATCTGAAAACGAGTAAAGCCCAAACTTTTTCCGACGGTGACTAAGACCTCATGCTCTGCTTTTTCCAGTACCCCATCGTTAAGCGCCATCGCCATTAACTGCTCCATGAACAACTGCAGTACGTCGCGGTTACCGTAAAAAGCATCGCGGAACTCTTTCACGGTTTTTTCCAATGGGAATCCGGCTTGCTTGCCTTCACGGAAGGCATCTTGAGCTTCACTTCGAGCATCACCGGTTAAACGCAGACGATCCATTAACATGGTTGTCTGCTCGATATCCTGCTTAGTTACCCTACCTTTCGCCTTTGCCAAATGGCCCATAACGGCGAATAAGGTGTATAGAAAATTAGCGTCATCGACCGCCTTATCAGCACCAAACAAAAACTGGCCGAATCCCCCTTTGCGGCTAAAATCTTGCGCCATACCGCGGTCAAACCAGTGACCAATAAGTGCACCAATAATCGCGCCTGGTATTTTTAAAAATAAATACCCTGCTAATGCGCCAATGACCTTACCCCAAACCATGTGAACCTCTCAGTAACTGCTGTAATCTCTCTAATCGCTGTGGTGTGCCAACATCTGTCCAATGACAATCGGAAACCACACTGGCAGCAATTTTTTGTTCTGCAATGGCGGCTTCAAACAGCGGCCTCAATGCACATTTTTCGACTTTCTTTTGAGCAAAACATTGCGGTCTATATAACCCGATACCAGAGTACGTGTAACTCTTCTGGTGTCCGTTCTTCGGCGCTAGCCGATTAGCAACGACAGTAAAGTCCCCGGCAGGATTATGTTCTGGGTTTTCGACCATAATAAGATGAGCAAGTTGCTCAGCTTCCAACTTTCTGGGTAATCCGGCAAAATCAATGTCGGTCCAAATGTCGCCATTAATTAGCCAAAAAGGTTGCTCACCGAGCATTGGTAAAGCCTTGATAATACCACCCGCAGTTTCTAAACCACCCTCCGGCTCAGGCGAATATTGAATCGTCAGACCCCAACGAGAGCCATCGCCCAACGTCTCTTCGATTTGTTCACCGAGCCAGGCATGATTGATAACAACCTCACTAATGCCCTGCTGCGCCAATTTCTGCAGATGATATTCAATTAACGGAATACCATTTACCGGTAACAATGGTTTTGGTGTTTTATCCGTTAACGGACGCATACGTTGACCGCGGCCAGCAGCCAGGATCATCGCTCTCATTGCTGCTCCCAAGCCGGTACAACTTTATCAGCTAACCATTGGTGATAGTTCTCCAGCTCGGGATAGTTAGCACTTACTTTCAATAAGTAATTTAAAGTGCGTGGAATATCTCTTAAGTACCCTGGCTTGTCATCACGATGAGCTAGCCGCGCAAAAATACCGGCGGCTTTGGTGTGCCGTTGTAGCCCCATCCAGTCAAACCAATGCTGCCACTGCTGGGCAGAAATGCTGGCTGCTAGTTGCTGATTATCAATCAGTTGGCTGCGTAACTCTTGCGCTAACTCGTTAACCAGCTCTGCTGGCCAGTCGATATAACAATCTCTAAGCAACGAAACTGCGTCATAAGTTATCGGCCCTTGCACCGCATCCTGAAAATCAATAATGCCTAATTTGTCATTCGCCAACACCATTAAATTGCGCGAATGATAATCTCTATGTACACCAACTTGCGGCTGTTGACGCGCATTCTCAATCATTTGCTGACAAAAATGAGTCCATGTTTTGTCGTCTTCAGCGCCCCAGTCCAGCTGTAAATGTCTTTTTAGCAACCACTCTTTAAATAACTCCAACTCACGAGCTAACAACGCCTCGTCGTAATCCGGCAACGCGCCCAGTTGGGTCTCGGTCACCGACATGATAGCAGGCAGCGTGTGCAACGCCTTCAGGTAAAATTGGCGTGCATTGCGGGGATGTAATTTACTGAGCAACAAAATGTGACCAAAATCCGACTGCAGCATAAATCCTTGCTGCTGGTCGACGGCAATAATTGAGGGCACGTGAACCCCGGCCTGTTGATAAGCATCCGCCACAGCAATAAACGGCGTCATATCTTCTTTTTCGGGTGGACAGTCAACAGCTATTAAGCTTTGTCGTCCATCTGACGCTCTAAAGTAACGGCGGAAACTGGCATCTCCAGAAACGGCTTCAAGCTGCGCCTGGCGTACTCCGGTTTGCGCCTCACACCAAGCTTTTAAATCGAGTTCCCTTAGATCTTCCAACGTTGCCCCCTATACCGCGTCAATGCAAAACAAGCAGTGTATCAAATAGCGAAACCAAGAAAATTGCTATATCATAGCACTCGCGCTAAACAATCTTTAAAACATTATAAAATTTAACGGATTCGCCATTGCCTGTTCGCTACAAAACAACCGTTAAGTCTCTGTTAGGGCTATCTTTCATTGCCCTGCCGGTTCACGCTGTGCAGACGGCAGAGACAGACACGAATCGGGTTTGCCAACCTGCCGCGGCCAACGCAACCGATTTTAGCTATCCCGAGTTTGAACAATCATTAACTCAGGACGAAGTTGCTGTTCGTTCTCAGCAGGCTGAGATCTTTAATGATCAGCGCGCTAACTTTTTTGGTGATGTTGTTATTCAACGTAATTCACAATGGCTGATGACAGAGTCTGCCACTGTTGATCAGACAGGACAAACCATTGAAGCGAAAAACGGTGTTCGGTTCACCGACGGTTTTATTAACGTTACCGGCGATTCCTTTTATTTTGATGGTAATAGTGAGGTTGCCGAGCTTCGGCAAACCAACTACCAGATGGCAAGCACCAATGCGCGTGGCACGGCCGGTTTATTACAAGTGTCGACTCAGCATGTCAGCTTATTAGACTCCAGTTTTACTACCTGTCCGACGCCTGAACCGGCCTGGCAACTGACCGCAGAAAGAATCGAAATCAATGAGACCAGCGATTACGGTGAAGCGTGGGATGCAAAGCTTAGACTGTTCGATGTACCTGTGTTTTATCTGCCGTACTTTACATTTCCGGTGAATGACAGCAAGAAAACAGGCTTTTTATATCCAACCATCGATTCTTCGTCGAATAATGGCATTGAGCTAGAGATTCCTTACTATTTTAATATCGCGCCCAATATGGACGCCACTATTGCTCCGGTTTATACCAGCGAGCGCGGAACCATGTTAAAATCCGAGTATCGTTACTTATTTTCTGAACATGCGGGCCAGGTCAATATCGAGTATCTGCCTAATGATCAAGCGCGGACCGATCGAGCCGACCGCTATCTTTGGCACGTCAATCACGCGACTCAGTTTAACGACAACTGGAGTGCCTTCATTGACGCCACGCAAATTAGTGACGACAACTACCTAAATGATTTTGGCAGCGACTTTGCTGGCCGAGCAGACACCCACCTTTATCGGGTGGCGCAAATTGACTATTTATCATCCGGCTGGCACTTTCAGCTACGTACCGAGGACTATGAATTATTAGGTCAGTACCGCAGTCCTTACCGCACGCTTCCACAACTAAGCCTTAATTACGCGACGGCACCGACCCATGGTTTTCAGCTAAACTGGAATAGCGAATTAACCTACTTCCAGGATCAAGCTCGTTCCAGTAATCATGCGACTCGTGCGCATACAGCGCCGTCATTCAGTTATTCTTTCGAGCAGCCAGCCTATGACGCTGAAGCTGAAATCAGCTATTTACTCACCCACTATCGTCAACAAAATGAGAATACTCAACTTGCCGACGAAGTAACGAGAGAGCTGCCTCGCGCTCGACTTCGAGCCCGGTTGCACCTGGAACGTTTGTACCAGAGCGACGGCGACTCGTTCCGGCAAACCCTGGAGCCACAAATCCAGTATCTTTATGTCCCCTATGAGAATCAGCAGTCCATCGGTGTTTATGACACGACCTTGATGCAGGACGATTATAATGGTTTATTCCGTCCACAACGTTTTTCTGGGCTGGATCGTATTGCCGAAGCTAACCAAATTACTTATGGTGCGAGCAGCAGTATTTTTGATGAAAAAGAGCGCGAACTATTGCGTGTCAGTCTTGGTCAAATTTATTACTTTGATGAGAGCCGTACAACACTGCTGAATGAGCGACTGAATGACCGTGCGCAAATAACATCCAGTAACTCGGAGTGGGTGGCCGATATCAACTGGGCTCTATCGCCGCAGTGGACTTTGCGCAGTTCGGTACAGTACGACACGGAACTAAACAGGACACGGAAGAGTCAGAGCGCGTTAGAGTACCGGCAAAGTGATAGAAAACTGGTCCAGTTAAATCATCGCAAAGCAACCAATATATTCAATACGGATATTGAGCAAGTGGGTACCCAGGCGGTTTGGGAACTCAACAAGCAATGGCAAGTGGCGGCAAATGTTTATTATGACTTAAGCCATGACCGTGTTAATGATGCGGTGCTTGGGATGCAATATACCAATTGTTGCTGGGCCGTGCGGGTAAGCGCCTATCGCCGGATTAATCGCAACTTCGAGACGGCGAATAACTTTGCCGTACAAAATGATTCAAACCCGACTGAGTTTGACAATGGTGTCAGTTTACAGTTTATCATCAGCGGACTTTCCGCCGACAGCGGCAGTTTAATCGAGATGCTAGAAAATAGTATCTACGGCTATCGCCGACCTTTTTATTTAAGTAACTAGTGGTAGGTATAATGAAACATATTTCGACCCTCTTCTTTGTGGTAAGTCTGCTGGTGGCTTCTAGCTTTACCGCATCTATCGCAAACGCTCAGCAGACGCTAGACCGTGTAGCGGTAATTGTAGATGAAGGCGTCATTTTACAAAGTCAGATTGACCAAATGATTCAACAGATAAAAAATGGCAATGACTTTAACAGCTCTAATGCGCCGTCTGATTCTGTACTCGAAACTCAGGTTACTGAACGGCTTATTTTGCAAGAGTTGCAATTGCAACTTGCTGACAGAATGGGCGTTGAAGTGGGCGAGTCACAACTTGAGCAAGCCCTGCAGGAAATGGCGTCTGAAAGAAACATGACTGTTGAGGAAATGCAGCAGGATGTGCGAGATTCTGGTATTTCCTGGGCCACTTTTAGGGAACAGATCAAAACTCAAATTATTACCTCGCAAGTCGAGCGTGCGGCCGTGCAACGCCGCGTCAGTGTGACACCGCAGGAAATCAACAACTTGGTTGAACTAATCGACGACAACGATGAAACGCAAACCGAATATAGGTTAAGACAGATTCTGGTCGCCAGCTCATCGGACGATACCCAAGAAGCTCGCGAGAAAGCGAAACAACGTGCCGACACTATTCTTGAAATTCTGGCAGAGGGGAACGACTTTGCAGAGCTCGCCATCCGCTCGTCCTCAGGTAGTAATGCGTTAGACGGTGGTGATCTTGGGTGGATGACTGAAAACACCATGCCGACACTATTTGCTGACGTTGTAAAAGGTAAAGAAGTTGGCGAAGTCGTTGGACCTATCCGCAGTGGCGTCGGTTTCCACATTTTGCAAGTTGCCGATAAGCGCGGTGAAGAGACAGTAGAAGTCGAGGAAGTGAATGCGCGACATATCCTAATAAAACCGTCAGTGATTTTATCGGATAAACGCGCTCAGGAAATGCTTAACAAATTCCGTGACCAAGTGCAGTCTGGGGAAAAGACGTTTGCCGAGTTAGCTGAAGAGCACTCTGCTGACCCAGGCTCTGCCTCTCGAGGTGGTGAACTTGGCTGGTCTCGCCCAGACAGTTATGCGGAACAGTTTAAGCAAAAAGTACAAACTCTTGAGCAAGGCGTCATCAGCGAACCTTTCAAGTCGGAGTTCGGCTGGCATATCGTTGAGGTCACCGAACGTCGCACAATGGATGCAACCGAAGAGAATAAGAAAGAGAAGGCGTATCAGATGCTATTTTCAAGAAAGTATCGCGAAGAACTTAATACCTGGCAGCAAGAGATTCGCGACCGCGCCTTTATTCGCCGGGTTGAAAATTAAGGTGACAAGTTAATGGTACCGGTTCTAGCCTTTACTCCCGGCGAGCCGGCGGGTATTGGCCCGGATCTCGCAATTATGATGTCGCAGCAGCCTTGGCCTGCTGCGATTGTCGTCTGTGCGGACATTAATTTACTACGACAGCGCGCGGAACAGCTCGCAATAACCGTTGAACTAAGACCCTACAACGGTCAGCGCCCGACTTCACCCACCCCGCAGGGAGTTCTGCTAGTGGAGCATATCCCATTAGCAAAACCCGCCAAGGCTGGCGTATTAGATGTCGAAAATGGTCCCTATGTGGTAGATACCCTTACCCGGGCCTCAGAAGGAAACCTAAGCGGCGAGTTTGATGCGATTGTAACCGGTCCCGTGCATAAGGGAATCATCAATGATGCTGGCATTGCGTTTTCAGGCCATACGGAATTTTTTGCAAACCTAGCTAATAAAAATGATGTGGTGATGATGCTTGCGACCGAAGGTTTACGCGTCGCGTTGGTAACCACTCACATACCGCTAGCTTATGTTAATAAGGCCGTAACGCCCGATCGCCTGACTAAAATATTAACTATTTTACACAACGATTTAGTGTATAAATTTGGTGAGGTTAATCCCAAAATTCTAGTGTGCGGGCTAAATCCGCATGCCGGAGAAAACGGCTATCTAGGCAGGGAAGAGATCGATGTTATCGAGCCGGTACTTAATGAATTGCGTAGTAAAGGCCTAAACCTGCACGGTCCTCTGCCAGCTGATACGCTGTTTCAACCTAAGTACCTTGATACTGCAGCGGCAGTTGTCGCCATGTATCACGATCAGGGCCTACCGGTACTAAAATATAAAGGGTTCGGTAATGCGGTAAATATAACGCTGGGTCTGCCTTTTATACGTACCTCAGTTGATCATGGTACCGCACTAGATATGGCCGCCACCGGCAAGATTAATCCCGGCAGCTGCCAACTCGCCATACAAACAGCTATAGACATGGTAAGAGCATCTCAGAATGAGTAAAACTCACCTCGGCCACCGCGCCAGAAAAAGATTCGGTCAAAACTTTTTACACGACCAAAATATCATTGAACAGATCGTGGATGTTATTAATCCGCAACCACAGCAAAACTTGGTTGAGATCGGTCCTGGACTGGCTGCATTAACAGAGCCAGTCGCTGAACGTTGCCAGTTCTTAAGGGTGATAGAAATTGACCGTGACCTGGCAGACAGACTTGAATCTCATCCTTTCTTGCAGCACCAGCTTGAGGTCATTCGTGGTGATGCAATGACGATTGATTTTGAGCAGTTCAGGGATTCCGAAAAACCGTTACGAGTTTTCGGTAACCTGCCTTATAACATTTCGACGCCTCTAATATTTCATTTACTGGAATACACCTCGGCCATCCAGGATATGCACTTTATGTTGCAAAAAGAGGTGGTTGACCGTTTGGCTGCAGGGCCTGGCTCTAAAACGTACGGCCGTATTAGCGTCTCAGTGCAGCAAGCTTGCCGCGTTACGCCGGTATTGTCAGTTCCGGCAGGCGCGTTTAATCCGCCGCCCAAAGTAGAGTCATCGGTTGTCCGGTTAGAACCATACGCAGAGAGCCCCACCCCAGTTAAAGACCGGGCACAGCTGCACGCGTTATGTTTAAAGGCCTTTAATCAGCGCCGCAAGACTATCCGCAACAATTTGAAAGGTTTGGTCGACGAACAGCAGCTTGAACAACTTGATATTGACCCTGGTGCTCGACCTGAAACCCTGTCTGTGGCAGATTATTGTCGTATCTCAGATTGGCTAACAGACAGGACCTAGTGCTGATGACTGATAAAACTATTGAGATTCGGGTAAAGACCCAGTACCTCGCGGCCCAGTCGAGTCCCGATAATAACCAATACGTATTCTCCTACACGATAACCGTGTTTAATCACTCCAGTACAGCGGTGCAATTACTAAGCCGGGAATGGCGCATTGTTGACGCCGAGAATAAGGTAACCCGTGTAGCGGGTGAAGGTGTCGTTGGTCAAAAACCATTAATCGGCGCCAATGATTCTTTTAGTTACACCAGTGGTACAGTGATAGCTACCCCTATTGGTACTATGCAGGGACATTATTTGATGATTACCGATGACGGGCAGGACTTTAAGGTCGAAATTCCGTCATTCCGGCTCGCCATCCCTAATATTATTCACTGACTATGAGTCTATACGTTGTTGGCGATATCCAGGGGTGTTATCGAGAGTTAATGATGCTGCTCGATAAAGTCGGGTTCAGTTACCAGTATGATACACTTTGGTGCGTTGGCGACATTGTCGCTCGCGGACCCGACTCACTGCAAGCTTTAGAGTTTTTCGAGAACAGTCCGCAGCATGCGATTCGAACGGTACTCGGTAACCATGATCTTAACTTGCTGGGCATATTACTGGGCTTTCGCGAGGCCAACCCTAAGGATAAACTGGACGGTATTTTACAGTCTCGACGCAAACTCGACTGGATCGACTGGCTACGACAACAACCCCTGCTGCATACAGAAGCACAGCATAATTTGGCGATTTCTCATGCCGGAATATACCCCTGGTGGTCATTAAATCAGGCTAAAAGCGCCGCACTTGAGCTAGAACATACCCTCCAGGCGGAAGATTTTGCTATATTTATTAAACAAATGTTTGGCAATAAACCTGACAATTGGAGCTCAAGTCTTACGGGTTTCGACCGATACCGATTTATAGTTAATGCGTTTACTCGAATGCGCTTTTGTCATACTTCTGGAGAACTCAACTTTTCCGAGAAAGCGCATCCTGAACAGCAGGCCGATAAAAATTTACGGCCTTGGTTTGAATTTTATCAACAGCCCACCAGAGTCGCTTTTGGGCATTGGGCTGCCTTGATGGGTGATACAAATAACTCTGATGTTGTTGGTTTAGATACCGGCTGCGTCTGGGGCAATCATATGACGTTATGGGATGTTGATAAGAATGTTTGTTATCAACAGTCTGCGGTTAACCGATAGAGCTAATGCTGTACTGAGGGGTTTTTCATGAAATTAACAGTAGCAATGCGAGTTATAGGCGGCTTCGCTATTATTACTTTGCTGTTATTAGTTATTAGTTTAAGTTCACTATTTAATGTTAATAGCATTGGCTCGTCTGTCGATAGACTGAACGCTAAAGCTGTTCCCGCATTAGAGAGCGTGTCGAGTGTACAGGTCGATGTGTTGCAGCTGGGTGCACTGCAGACTGAGGCGTTTTACTCGACCGACCTTGATAGCGTCAATGCCCACATGCAAGACTTTGACGAGACGCGCGATGGTTTCCAACAGTCGTTAACAAGTTTGCGCGGTCTAATTGAAGGCGAGGGATACGGCAATTTAATTGACCGGTTGGATGACGATGCCGAGCAATATGTTGGCCTGATTGAGCAGCTCTTTTCACAACAAACACAATATTTAGAACTTGGCGAAACAGCCTCTTCGCAACTGGATGAATTAGCGTTCAACATCGATGATGCCTCGATACTTTTGTTAGATGCATCAGATATGACGACCTCCGCGCAAGTCGAAGAAGTTGCCGGAACTATTGAAAAGTCCCTTGGCTCACTAATTACCTTAATGTACGACCTGAATAACGCCGATGATATCGATACGGCGAAGGTGATACGAAGCGAAATCGACATTAATATTGATGCTTTAAAGCCGCGTTTATCCACGCTGGATGAAGCAGCTACTGGTGACGCTGAAGGTTACGTCGATGACGCAATCAGCATGACTCGTGACGCTATTGAACAGTTACAGGGATCAGGCTCTTACCCTGACAATGTGGTTCAACAAAAGCAAACACGGATCGACGCGCGAGCTACCTTAAACACCTCAGAGCAAGAACTACAGGGATTGTTAGGCTTGACCAGCGAATTGCAAAAAGGTGTTCGTAATATTGCTGACCAGACTCGCAACAGCGTCGAGTCGACAATCAGCAGCTCCAGCTGGATTAATGGCATTATTACTCTTATTTCAATCGCACTTGCTGTGTTTATTTCATGGTATACGGTTCGCAGCATCAGTGTGCCGCTGGGTAAAGTTAATCACATGCTGAACATCATGGCTGACGGCAATCTAACAGAGCGCGTTACCTATGAGTCAGAGGACGAGTTTGGCACCTTAGCCGGGAATACTAATAAGCTAACGGAAAACCTCCGTAACCTGGTTGAAGGTATCGCCAATCGCGCAACCCAGCTTGCTACTGCGGCGGAACAGAGTTCGAGTGTTTCTGACGAAACGACTAATGCGATCGAAGAGCAGCGGAATCAGATTGAACAAGTTGCTACCGCAACTCAGGAAATGAACAGTACTGCCAGCGAAATGGCGCAAGGTGCTGAAAAAGCACTGGGTGAAATACAACACTCCGACGACGAAGCAAAACGCGTACGCAGCATTTCAGAAGAGAACCGCAGCACCATTGACGGACTTGCCCGCGAAATTCAGAGCGCTTCTGAGGTTATTAACCAGCTGTCTGAAAATAGCAAGAATATCGGTGGTATTCTTGATGTTATCCGCGGCATTGCCGACCAAACCAACTTGCTGGCTCTTAACGCGGCGATTGAGGCGGCGCGTGCGGGTGAACAAGGCCGCGGCTTTGCCGTTGTCGCTGATGAAGTTCGTACTCTTGCAAGCCGCACTCAAGAGTCGACAGAAGAGATTCAGCAAATGATCGAAAGCTTGCAATCGGATTCTGTGCGCGCGGTCAGCGTTATGGATAGAGGCCGTCAACAAGCCGAGAAAAGCGTTAAACAAACCGACGAAGCGGCAACTGCGCTGCAATCGATCACCGATTCGGTGCACCAAGCCGCTGATAGCAGTAATCATATCGCTACGGCAGCTCAGGAACAAAGCCGCACCGCACACGATATTAGTGAACGACTAGAAGCCATAGTCTCGATTGCTGAACAAACAGCATCAGGCTCTAAACAAACAGCACAGGCTTCGAATGAAGTTGCTAAGCTGGCTGACGAACTGCAGGACTCTATTAAAAGCTTTACCGTGTAACAAAAGAGTCTCCCACAAAAAAGAGAGCGCAATGCGCTCTCTTTTTTTATTCATCAACGGTCAATTTACTTTAAGGTGATGCGGGCAAAACGCCGTTTACCCACTTGGTAAACGCCTGAGTGCTCAGCGGTACACATCATTTTGGGATCGCTCAACTTCTCACCTTCTCGTTTAACTGCAGACTGCTTTATCATTCGTATCGCGTCGGATGTCGATTTAACCAACTCAGCTTTTTTTAGCAGGTTTGCGATGGCCATACCCTCAGCATCAACACTAAATTCAAACTCCGGCATATCATCAGGTATCGCATTTTTCTGAAACCGCTGAACGAAATCATGCTCCGCTTGCTCTGCCGCGTCTATATTATGAAAGCGTGTAATAATTTCTTTCGCTAATAGCACTTTAATATCTCGCGGGTTTTTGCCCTCAGCGACCTGCTGTTTGAATTGCTCGATTTCGGCAATTGGGCGGAAACTTAACAGTTCAAAGTAGCGCCACATTAACTCATCAGAAATAGACATAACTTTGCCGAACATATCATTCGCCGGCTCTGTAATGCCGATATAGTTATTTAATGATTTGGACATTTTCTGAACGCCGTCCAGGCCTTCCAAAAGCGGCACCATCATTACTGTTTGTGGGCGCTGCCCTTCTTCTTTTTGCAGCTCTCTGCCCATCAACAGATTGAATCGTTGGTCAGTACCACCAAGCTCAACATCAGCCTTTAACTCAACAGAGTCCCAACCTTGAACAAGCGGGTACAAGAATTCGTGGATTGCAATTGACTGGTTGGCTTTATAGCGCTTTTTAAAATCATCTCTTTCCAGCATACGAGCTACCGTCTGGCGGGCAGCCAGTTTAATCATGTCTGCCGCGCCAAACTGGTTCATCCACTCAGAGTTAAAGCGTATTTCAGTTTTTTCTGGATCGAGAATTTTAAAAACCTGCTCTTTATAAGTCTCGGCATTAGCCATCACTTCTTTTTCAGTAAGAGGCTTGCGAGTAACATTTTTACCCGTCGGATCGCCAATCATGCCGGTAAAGTCGCCAATCAAAAATACGACTTTATGACCATAATCCTGAAAAATTCTTAATTTGTTGATCAACACTGTATGCCCCAGATGAAGATCGGGAGCTGTAGGGTCAAAACCAGCCTTGATAACCAAGGGCTTTCCCTGCGCTAGCTTATCCGCTAACTCACTCTCGATCAGTACTTCATCGGCGCCACGGGTTATTTCAGCCAGCGCCTCATTAATCTGAGTAGTCATTCAGTGATTCTCCTGCGCGTTTGTAAAAATGAGTGTAAAGATCTAGTTTACGCGATAAAAGCGGTAGTTTTAAGCACCTGAAAACTGGTATTCTCATTTTTTTCGTATTATCCTCAAAATAAGCATGGAAATGCTCAATATAAAATAACGAAAAGAGCCCATCGCCTTTAATTAATGATAAGAGTAAAAGTGCGCTAACTATGACGTCAAAAGTTGTTACTCGACTAAAGCAGTTGTTCAGTCAACTGCCTCATTCTCACCGTGTGCTGATCAGTGCGATCAGCGCAACGCTGTGCTTGTTGCTGATCATCCCTTCGGAGCCTGCAACAGCCTCTAAAAACTCAAAGTCCCCAGAGCAACTAATGCCGGGCAAGCGCTACCAGCTTGAGCTGGCGGTAGAGTCTGACTCATCTTCCCAGGAACAAGCCGACAATAACTTTAATTGGCAAAGCTACCAGATTAAGCCCGGGGATAATCTTGCACGGATCTTCGACAAGTTAGGTTTTACCGCGCAACAACTTTACCGGGTGACTGAATCCGGCTCCGATGCGCAGTTGCTTAAGAAAGTTCACCCTGGCGACATTCTTCGTGTTGCAACCGACAGTAATGGCGAATTAGTGCAACTTGTGCACGAAGTTAACGACATTGATACATTAATTATTACTCGCCAAAACGAATCCTTTGTCGCCGAAATCGAAAAGCGTGAAGTTGAGACTAGAACTGAATTTACTCACGCCGTCATCGATTCCAGCTTCTGGAATGCCGGAATTAACGCCGGTATTACTGACAATCAAATCATGCGTATTGCGGATATCTTTGGTTGGGACATCGATTTTGCGTTAGACCTGCGTAAGGGCGATGAATTTAGCGTTTTATACGAAACAGAATATGTTGACGGTGAATTCGTTGGCTATGGCAAGATCCTGGCAGCTGAGTTCGTTAACCGTGGCGATAAATTTCAGGCCGTACTGCATGATAATGGCAGTTACTACACACCGAATGGCCGCGCGATGCGCAAAACATTCTTGCGATCACCGGTTAAGTTTACCTATGTAAGCTCTAACTTTAACCCGAATCGTTTACACCCTGTCACGGGTCGCGTACGCCCTCACAACGGCACCGATTATGCGGCGTCTACTGGTACTCCGGTAATGTCGGCAGGCGATGGTAAAGTAATAGAAGCAAGTTACAATTCGCTGAATGGCAACTATGTCTTTATTCAACACGGCGAAAACTACGTGACTAAATACCTGCATTTAAGTCGCAAACACGTTCGCACCGGCGACCGAGTTAAACAAGGTGAGTTAATAGGTCGCGTCGGAGCTACTGGACGTGTAACCGGCGCCCACTTGCATTACGAATTTTTAGTGAATGGTCGGCACCGCAATCCGCGCACGGTAGAATTACCAAAAGCTGAGTCATTATCGGAATCACAACTACCGGCTTTTCGCCAGCACGCCGACCAGTTGGTGGCGATTCTTAACGACAATAAGCGCATCTTCCTCGCGATGCGCTAATGACACAACGTTTTATTGGAGTCATGTCAGGCACCAGCGTCGATGCTATCGACGCGGTCCTGTGTGACATTTCCAATACCGGCCAAGTCAGCTACCAGGCGGCTCACACTCAGATTATCCCAGTATCGCTGAAGCAACGTTTGCAAGCCGCAATGACACCCCAAGCGTTACCTTTACTCGAATACAAGCAATTAGAAGCCGACTACTCGGCTTTGGTTTCTGACACCATTAATCAGCTATTGCAGCATCACCAGATTCAGCCTGCAGCTATTCAGTCTATCGGCTGTCATGGTCAAACACTTTGGCACTATCCCCCCAGTCAGGCGGGTAAGCATGCGCCATTTTCCCTGCAACTGATTAATGCCGTGCAGATAACAACTGACACTGGAATAAGTGTCATCAATGATTTTAGGCAAAAGGATATTTTAGTCGGGGGGGAAGGTGCGCCGCTGGTGCCCGCCTTTCATTATCACAGTTTTCGGCAAACAGCCGGAGCTGGCAAGGTCATTTTAAATTTAGGCGGTATCGCAAATATAACCTGGATTGGACACCATCAGAACGATGTCATTGGCTTTGACACCGGACCCGCCAATACTTTGCTGGACGCCTGGTATCGTCGTCACTTCGACGCCAATGGCTATGATCAGAACGGCGCGATAGCAGCCTCAGGCACAATAAATAGCGACCTCTTACAAACACTACTAAATGCTCCCTACTTCGACACTAAGCCCCCTAAGAGTACCGGCAGAGAACTTTTTAACCTAGATTGGCTGGATGCCGCAATGACCACAGCCGATAGCCCTGAAAACGTTCTTACAACGTTGGTTGAGCTGACGGCGGTCAGTATTGCTCGCGCGTTTCGGTTTTTACCACACAGCCCAAGCGAGGTGATTGCGTGTGGTGGCGGTATTTACAATGCAACGTTAATGACGGCACTACAGCGCCAATGGCCGGGCGTCCCGCTAACGACAACAGAGCATTATCAATTAGACCCACAACTTATCGAAGCCATGGCTTTCGCCTGGTTAGCCTGGTGCTATGACAATAAAAAACCGGGCAACTTACCTGCCGTAACAGGGGCTCGTTGTCCGGTTATATTAGGGACTAAAGTATTATCCGGTTAGCGTATTACTCGGCGCCGAGTTCTTTAAAAGCGTCTCGGGTTAGGTTTTCATTGTTGCCCGCTTCACCGACTACAATGCTGTCCTCTATACGCACACCACCGTAAGGACGTAGCTCGTCCACTTTATCCCAATTAATGTCCTTACTGCCCTCGAAGTCCTCAAGCAGCTGGTCGACAACATAAAGTCCTGGTTCAATCGTGAATACCTGACCAACTTCTATATCCCGCAATAGTCGCAAGAACGGGTGACGCTCACTGCGAGTATAGCTGTTGCCTTTATCGTCTTGCAGAAAACCACCAACATCATGCACTTGTAAGCCAATAAAATGACCCAGACCATGCGGCATAAAGGCACTTGTGATGCCTTTATCATAAGCACTTTGCGCGTCAATATTGATAAACCCAAACTGCTCTAGAATACGTGCTACTTTAAGGTGCATCGAGACATGTAAATCGTAATAGTTAACACCGGGTTTTATCTCAGTGAGTAACTCTTGCTGCGCAGCATCCATGGCTTCGACCAAGTCGGCATAAAAACCATCTTGTTTCGCATAGCTACGGGTAATATCAGCACAATAACCCTGATAGAGGGCGCCTGCATCAATTAAAAATGAACGGCTTTGTTGGGGCGGTTCCGTGTCATAAACATCGTAATGTAAAATAGCCGAATGCTCATTTAACGCCACAATACTGTTATAAGGTACTTGCGTCTCACGAAAATCGATAGCGCTTAAATAGTCGCTATAAATTTCCAGTTCGCTCTTGTCGTCAAAAAACGCCTGCTTGGCAGCGACGTGGGCTTTTGCGGCCAATCGGTTTGCCTGTCTCAGGTTTTCAACTTCCCATTCGGTTTTTATCGCCCGATGGAAGTGCAAATGATCGATCAACTGCTGAGGGTTACGAGCTTTAACATTCCAATCACTTACCGGCTGAGCAAAGTCCTCGCCAATAAATGCTGTTGCTGCAAGTTGGTCCCCCAGGTCGTCGGTTAACTGAGAAAGATCATCAATCACTTTCAGTTCAACATGCTGTTGCCAGTCTTGCTCGGGAATTTTTGCTTGTGAGTGCCAGAAGTCACGCGCCTGGAATAGGTAAACTGTTGGTTTACCTGAACCTTTACGATAAAACACCGCACTTTTTGGACTCTCTAGTACCGGTACCCAGTATTTAAACAGCGGATTTACTTTATAAGGCGCAGGGTTATCATCGAGAAAAGCGACACGCGGTTGTCCCGCATAAATTAACGCCGACTCAAATCCAGTATCAGCCAGCGCTTTATCAAAACGTTGTGTAACAGTTTGCAGGTGTTTTTCATATAAGCTCATAGAACGCCCCTAAGCCTAGAATTTAAAGGGGCATTCTATACGATTTAAAGCGTTAAATCAGTATCAGTTCGTCTAAATAGCAAAGCTAGAGCCACAACCACAGGTAGTCGTTGCGTTAGGATTATCGATAAAGAAACGTGAGCCTTGTAATCCCTCTTCATAATTGACCACGCCGCCAATCAGATATTGCAAACTCATGGGGTCGACAACCAGCATCACCCCTTCTTTTTCGATTTGCATATCGCCCGAATTCGCTTTTTCGTCAAACGTGAAGCCATACTGAAACCCAGAGCAACCACCGCCAGTAACAAATACCCGCAACTTAAGTTCAGGGTTCTCTTCTTCGGCAATTAACTTTTTTACTTGCTTTGCCGCTTGTTCAGTAAATTCGATGGGCATAGCTTGTTCGACAGAAGTCGTCATCAACAATCGCCTTTTTTAATGGTTAGTACTACAGGACACAATTTTCTCTTAGTTGAGTATTTTGGTCAAGTATTGCCTTCAGAGCGAAGACTATCTTGCCAAAAGAAACTTCTTTCCAATTGTCCCTTTGCACCTTTTGTCAATGTCGCCGTTACGTCAATACGCTCAGGAACAACACCTTCGGGCAGAAAAAAGTCGCCTTCATATAAGGTAAAATAGCGCATCGCAAAATTATGGTCGACTTGCTTAATATTAGCTAGATCCAATAAATCGTAACGTTTCTCTTTACCGTCTTTACGGCCAACCAATTGGATAGCAATTTCTCCTTCGACCAAACTGCGGCGTTGCTCTACTTGCAACAATGCCAACGAAAAATGAAAGTGTTGCTCGGCTCGATTGGCTGATAACGCGAGTGATTCAATGATCACCCCACCTTGTTGCAGCTCAGGAGCCATAATTTTTTGGTAGAAAGCAACATTCTCTCGCAGACTGTAATTTTCTTCTTGAAGTCGTCCGAGTTGTTGCTGGAGTTCTTGGTTTGATGACTTTTCGATGTCCAGCTCAACCTGCAATACGTTAGTTTGATATTCCATCCGTTCCAGCTGTTGATAAAGCTGCTGCAGCTGTTGCTGCTGTTCGCTGACCTGAGTTTTCAAGTAGGCCGCGTGCCACACCCCGCCGTAATAGGCTAAGTAAATAACGGTTGCACAGAATGCTGTTATTAACAGCACTACAGGCAACCGTCCAAAGCGTTCTTTCCAATAACCTAACTGCAGGAATTTTTTCATGTAAATCAGTTTGTTCCCAATGTCGTCCGAGACTGTTATGTTAAACTCTAATTATCAACAATACGACTCCACCGCTGACTTTAGGATGATTTAAATGCCCCAGGTTCAGGCACTTAAAAAGAGTTTGCGTAAACAGCTCGCTGCACCCACCACGACCATCGCTATTTGCTTATTGGGCGTGCTGGGCGGTATTGCTGCAGCGTTAGTGATTGTCGTATTTCGTTTTGCGATTGAGCAAGGCGCCTATGTTGTCGGGAACTTCAGCCATTGGCAACAGCCTTTGCCGACTTTTACTCGATTTGCGCTCCCCATCGGAGCCGTAATCGTTATTTTTTTGCTGTTTAGCCTATCGCGTTCCCGTCGAGTTCGAATGGGCATCCCCTACGTTGTCCACCGTATGAAGCAACACTATGGCATGCTGCCATGGCGAAGCACTGTTAATCAATTTTTTGGCGGTATTATTGCACTCGTTGCCGGCTTTAGTGTTGGCCGGGAAGGTCCCGCAGTGCACCTCGGCGCCGCCGCCAGCACCTGGGTTGGTTACCACGTAGACACCCCCAAAAATGCGACCCGAACATTAGCAGCGTGCGGCATAGCTGCTGCCATTGCCGCCTCTTTTAATACCCCTATTGCTGCCATGGTACTGGTGATGGAAGTGGTGCTGCGCGAATATAAAGTACATATTTTTATTCCGGTAATGCTGGCGGCCGTTGCAGGCTCTTTAATTACCGAACAAATTTTTGGTCCGGCATCAGAACTGGCTATGTTACAAGCAGCCGAGGTTCCTAATATTCAGCTTGGCTGGGTCGTTGCTTTGGGTATCGTGCTTGGCTTTAGTGGGGTGATTTTTAAACGGCTTATGCTCGATGTGATGGAAACCGTTAAAGATATGGGGTTACTGACTCGTTTGTTATTTGCCGGTCTAATCACTGCGTTGCTAGCCGTCATAATTCCAACCAGTTTAGGGCCCGGCTTGACCGCTATTCAGCAGGTGTTACAGCATCAGAATGAGCTATCCATATTATTCACCCTATTATTCGCCAAGTTAGTTGCCAGCGCGATTGCACTGGGCATGGGCATACCGGGTGGGCTAATCGGTGCTGTGTTCGGTATTGGAGCGGTGGTTGCTGCGCTATTCACCAGCATCGTCAACTCCTTGCAGCTTGATCAATTATTGCAATACGATACCTTCATACTACTCGGCATGGCAGGCATTCTGGCTGCATCCATTCATGCACCAATGGCAGCATTGCTAGCCATCGTCGAATTGTCCCGCAGTGTCGAAATTATTATCCCGGCAATGCTAGTCATTGTTCCGGCTTACTTAATTTCGTCGCAACTATTTAACTCAAAGTCGATATTTATTTCGCAATTAGATTTACAAGATTTACCCTACCAAATCCCACCGGTTGCCATTGCGTTACAAAAAACTGGGGTTGAACACGTTATGGAGTCGGATTTTAAGCTTCTGATAGAGCCGACCCAAAACGAATTGCTCGACGTATTAGAGAAATCGGCCAACCAAACCGTTGTGGTCATGAACATCGACGAGGACAATCAAGCCAGTTATCGTTTGGTAACTTATGATATTGGCGCTGGCGATAGCCCTTCGCTTAACTATATGCCAATTGTCGGGCTGAAGGTAACCTCAACCTTAGCTGAGGTTTGGGATGAATTAAGCGCTGCCAGACGCGGCGCTGTCTATATTTATGATCATGGTCAGAGTGAGCCTTGCGGCGTTGTCACCTGGGAAATGGTTCGAAAAGCATTGCAGCGAGAGCTGTCCTAATAACCGGTTAATAAGAGAGTACCGATGAGTGGGTTAATATGGATTAAAGCACTACACATTTTCTTTATGGTCGCGTGGTTTGCCGGTATTTTCTATTTACCGCGGCTGTTCGTCTATCATGCAATGAACAACCATTCGGCAGTCGACGAACAGTTTAAGGTGATGGAACGAAAACTGCTGTACTTCGTTACGCCCTTTGCCATTTTGACCCTTATTTTTGGTGTTATTCTAATGGTCTCTTATGGCAGTGCCTGGCTAGCAGCGAGCGGCTGGATGCACACTAAATTATTACTGGTTACGATACTTTATCTTTATCATGGCTACTGCTTTAAACTGCTTAGCGACTTTAAACACAACCGCAACCAACGCAGTCATCGCTTTTACCGAGTATTCAATGAGCTGCCAGTACTAATTCTATTAGCCGTAGTTATTTTAGCGGTGGTCAAGCCATACTAGATTCTTTTTGACAGCGAAATTTGCTATAGTGTTGGCCCAGTGACTTTCGGCGACATAAGGCGCACAACACCATGAATTTCACCGGTTCAAATATTCTCTCCGTTAATCAATTCGACCGCGATAGCATCGATTATATTTTCACCGTGGCCGACAAAATGCAGCCGTACGCTCGCCGAAAAAAACGCACCAAAGTGTTAGAAGGGGCGATCCTTGGCAATTTGTTTTTTGAGCCATCAACCCGTACTCGGGTTAGCTTTGGTACCGCCTTTAACCTACTAGGCGGCGAAGTGCGCGAAACCACCGGTATGGAAAGCTCAGCTATCGCAAAAGGCGAGTCGCTTTATGACACCGCACGGGTTCTAAGTAGTTACAGCGACGTAATTGCAATGCGCCACCCAAAAGCGGGATCCGTTAGTGAGTTTTCTGAAGGTAGTCGAGTGCCGGTTATTAATGGCGGTGACGGCGCCAACGAACATCCAACTCAGGCCCTGTTAGATCTTTATACCATTCAAAAGGAATTGGCTTATCATGGCCAGGGCATCGATAACATGCACATTTGCATGATTGGAGACCTTAAATTCGGACGTACCGTGCACTCATTATCGAAATTGCTTTCAATGTACAACAACGTCCGGTTTACGTTAATCTCCCCTCGCGAGCTGGCCATGCCAAGCAGCGTCTTAGACACCTTGGATAAAGCGGGCCATCAATATCAGGTCACCGAAAAGGTAGATGGCATTGTTGCGGCGGATATTGTGTACCAGACACGCATTCAGCAAGAACGATTTGCGTCACCTGAAGATGCCGATCAATATCGCGGTAAATTCCGCTTAAACCAAGATATTTACACCAAGCATTACAAACCCAACACGGTAATTATGCACCCGTTACCTCGAGATTCTCGTTCCGAAGCCAACGAGCTTGATAATGATTTGAATCAAAATCCGAATCTGGCTATTTTCCGGCAAGCGGACAACGGCGTACTAATTCGGATGGCACTATTTGCTTTAACATTGGGTGTTGTCGATCAAGTAGACCAATATGAATGTCCTGTTAACTGGTACAGCGAGAAAAGCCGGTTATAAATTTAAATTTTTAAGGAAGTCTTAGTATGAGTCGTTCTGAAGAACTGTTTAAAAAAGCCCAACTGAGTATTCCCGGAGGCGTTAATTCTCCGGTGCGCGCTTTCAACGGTGTGGGTGGTAGTCCAATTTTCTTTGAGCGTGCTGAAGGTGCTTACATGTTCGATGCTGACGGTAAACGTTACATCGACTATGTCGGCTCTTGGGGACCTATGATACTAGGCCACAACAACTCGCAGGTGCTGGAAGCAACTATTGAGGCTGCTCAGCGTGGTTTAAGCTTTGGTACCCCTACCGAAGTCGAAATAACGATGGCTGAAAAAATCAAAGATATCGTACCGTCTATCGAAAAAGTACGCATGGTCAACTCAGGCACTGAAGCAACGATGACCGCTATCCGCCTGGCACGAGGTTACACCGGCCGAGATAAAATACTTAAATTTGAAGGTAACTACCACGGCCATGCCGATGCGTTATTGGTTAAAGCCGGCTCTGGTGCACTGACACTTGGCGTTCCCAACTCGCCAGGTATTCCCGAAGATTTTGCCAAGCATACATTAACCGTTGATTATAATAACATCGACTCTGTTAAGCAGATATTCGAAGAAGTCGGCGACCAAATTGCCTGTATCATTGTTGAACCAGTGGCCGGAAATATGAACTGTATTCCCCCGGTTCCCGGCTTTTTAGAAGGCCTGCGAGATATCTGCGATAACTACGGCTCTGTATTAATTTTTGACGAAGTCATGAGTGGTTTCCGCGCGGCGCCAGGCGGCGCTCAAGAACGTTACGGAGTAACCCCGGATCTAACCACTCTGGGCAAAGTCATTGGTGGCGGAATGCCGGTAGGCGCCTTTGGTGGCAAAACAGAAGTGATGGATTATATTGCGCCGAATGGTCCTGTTTACCAAGCCGGTACTTTATCTGGAAATCCGGTAGCTATGTCTGCGGGCTTGGCCGCTTTATCACAGTTAACCAAGCCGGGATTGTATGAACAGCTGTATGCACGGGTTGACCAACTGTTGGACGGTCTACAACAGCTTGCAGATGAGGCAGGTATTCCGTTAACCACTAATCGGGCGGGCTCTATGTTCGGTTTCTTTTTTACAACCGAGAAAGAGGTAACCACTTACCAACAGGCTACCCAGTGTAATATGGAGCACTTCCGAAGTTTCTACCACTCGATGTTAGAGCAAGGCGTTTATCTAGCGCCATCCGCCTTTGAGGGTGGCTTCATGTCCGCGGCTCACACCGAGCAAGACATTAAAGATACCCTGGCAGCGGCCAAACAAGCATTTGCTAAATTAGCCGCCAAATAAACGCTCTAACCAGCTCTTCTGCTCGATTTCGGCATTACAGTTAATGTCGTCTTCGAGCGACAGCGGAGGCGCTGGTAAACTCACCGCCTGCTGGCAATCGGCAGGAATTCTGACTCCTTTTAAACGATGAAAACTCTGCAAAGTTACCCCGTCAACAGGCCTTAAAGACATAGGTCTCGGCGGCGCCTCCCGGTAAACCTCACGGGTCACCTGCAACGCGCCCGTGCTACCCGTCAAACCGGTCGGCTGATTATCATCACGTCCTAACCAAGTCGTCACTACATTGTCACCATCAATACTGACAAACCAACTGTCTTTGTAATCGTTCGTTGTCCCTGTCTTCGCCGCAACGGTGGCGCCATCCAGAACACCTTGCAAAGCACTGGCTGTTCCTCGTGAAACAACCCCTGCCATTCCATACCGAGTCATATAACTAACCGCAGCCGAATACACCGGTTCAGGCTTTATGTCTGACGCTTGATAGACACTTTCTCCGCTATGTGTGGTGATACTGGTAATCGCACGCAACGGCTGATAATTGCCATCATTAGCAATAGTCGCAAAAACACGATTTACTGCGAGTGGCGATAATTCCACCGCTCCCAGGGTTAACGACGGATAACTGTTCATCGGAGTTGTGACGCCCATCGCTTTCAGGTAATTAACCAGTGTCTTGGTTCCTACCCGAAGACCAATCCTTACTGCTGGTATATTCCGCGATTTCACTAAGGCTTCGTATATCAGCATTTCGCCCAAATATTCCTTGTCATAATTCTCGGGCTGCCAGGGTTTGCCGTGTTCATCCTCTAGCGATACAGGTTCGTCAACCACCCGGCTGCCTAAGTGCATCTTATCGGAAACCGTCATTGCCGAGGCATAAATGACGGGCTTGATCAGTGAGCCTATCGGACGCAAAGCCATTAACGCGCGGTTAAAACCCAACGCACTGGGTACGGTTGAGCCGACTAGCGCACGAATTCCTCCCTGCCGATAATCACTGATTACCATTGCTCCCTGAATTCCTTGCATATCTTTACCTGGAACTCCGGCGGCCAATGCTTTTTGGGCGGTCGACTGCAACTCAACATCCATTGCGGTATATATCTTTAAACCGACTTCATGCCAATCTGGTGGCAATACGATTTTACCCAGTTCGCGACGTATCCTGTCGATGTAATGTGGGTAGCTCTCTTCCACCAGCCGGCGACTTTCCCGCACGACTAAAGGTGTTTCGACTGCCGCGATATAGTTTGGCTTAGCCAGTAAGTCATTTTCGTACATTAGCCGTAAAATGGTATCGCGACGGCTTTTCGTCCGCTCAGGATAGCGCCGGGGATCGTAGTAGGAGGGCCCCTTAACCATAGCGATTAATAGCGCCACCTGCGACGCTGTAAGTTCTTGTACCTGACGCCCAAAATAATACTGACTCGCCAAGCCGATACCATGAATTGCATGACGTCCATCCTGGCCAAAATAAACCTCGTTCAGGTAAGTCTCTAAAATGGTGTTTTTATCAAACCTGTAATCGATAACCAGCGCCATTATCGCTTCGTGGAATTTACGCCACAGCGTTTGTTCGCGGGTTAAGTAGAGGTTCTTTACCAGTTGCTGAGTTAATGTCGAGCCGCCCTGTACTGTTCGGCCCGCTTTAATATTGGCAATTAACGCTCGCATGACAGACCACGGCGAAACACCGGAATGATGATAAAAATTCCGGTCTTCAACCAATATCAGTGTCTCAATCAATAAATTAGGGACGAGTTCGAGCCCCACCAGCAAACGATCTTCATTGTCCAGTGGATTAATACGCCCCACCAACTGCGGTTCCAACCGTAACTCTCGCAACGCCGAACCACTAGACCAGTCTCTGATGGATTGCACTGTGTTGCCATCAAACCGTATCTCGACCCGGCGTGACATTTGCGGCCCATCAGCAAACTCGAACGGACGTCGGTGCACCATCAAAGTGCTGCCAGCATGAGAATAGTAGCCGGTCTCCTCGGTATTAGTGCTTAACTGATAACTTAATCGCTCAAGCTGCCGTATCAGCTGTTGCTTAGTCAGTCTTTTACCCGGGTATATACTGGTTTCAGACGCATATACTAGCGCTGGTGCTTGATATCTCTCCGACGCAAAAACTCGAGACAAATTCGCGTCTAGATAAATCAAATAAAACGCTAATGCGGTACTCACCACCAACGCGAGTTTTAGCGCTGTTGCAAATAGGTAGCGTAACCAGGGTCTATTTTTCATCGTAACTGCCGGTTAGTTTTGCGAGTCGCCTGTGCGCTCTGCGGTTGTTCAGGCCATGGGTGTTTAGGATAACGCCCACGCATTTCTTTTCTGACTTGAGGATATGCATTTTCCCAAAAGCTGGCTAAATCTTCGGTGCGCTGTAAAAGGCGTCCCGCCGGCGACAGCAAATCCAGGGTTAACCGCTGTTGGCCATTCATTAACAGCGGCGATGCCGGCTCACCAAAAGCTTCCTGTAGTTTTACTTCTGCCCGCGCTTTGATGCCCTGCTGAGTTTCTTTTAAGGTCGGATACATTATCATAACCTCTCGGTCACTTGGCGCTTGCCAGACTTTAGGACAATACTGCTCAAATTGTTGCTGTTGAGCGTAATCCAGTAGTTGTTTAAGAGCTAGCAACGGATTCCAGCGTTTTAAATCATTCAGAGAACTAATGTTCGTCCAATAGGGTTCCGCCCATTTTGCCAGCTGCGCAAGCAGGTTCTCTTCGGTTGGCGGTGGCTGATTAAGCTCAACGCCATACAACGATTGGTAATAAAAAAAGTAATACAATCGCTGCCAGTAATTAACTGCATCTTTTGACCAATTTAAATTCGATAAACCATTAACGCTCAACCATTGCCGTAGGGCGCTATGAATTTGTTGCCGAGTCGGTGGCTCAGGTGATGACTGACTATCAACCCGCAGTTTTCCAATACGCGTCTCATTTATCGTTTGCACTTTGCCGGGCCGGGTAACATCCACTCTTTGTTCTTTGCTAACAGCGACAGCTGGATGTTCAAGTAGCTTGCCCACCGCCAATGGAAGCACGTTGCCTACCCGGTTAAACTCGGCCGAGTCGGCTAATCGAATATTAAGTGCGAGCACCCATTCAGTGTCAGTTTTGAACTCAGTTTTATACAAACGTGCGCCCGATACTAACTGAACCGTCTGCTCTTCGACAAATTGGCCAATACAGTCGGCGAAGCCATATAATAACTGCTCAGCCAACCCTTCATTGTTGGCGTCAGTAGCGGCTTCTACAGCAAGTTTCTGCGACCAGAAACGATAACGTTGCTGCCAGCGATGCAAGCTTTTCCGGTGCTTAAAATGATTATTAACCGCTTGTATGAAGTCTATATGTTGATGCTTTTTTGAGGGCTCTTCGAGCGTCGCCAGAGCTCTAGCAACGGACTCTCGCAGCGCTTCATTTTTTTGTTGGCTTGCTACCGCGACACAAGCCAGCCGAACATCTGCCCCGAGGGCAATAACCTTACGGCCAATATCCGTTAGTTGATACTCTTTATTTAATACCTGAAGCTGCCGCAAAACATCCAGCGCATGAGCACTGTTGGCCAGCGAAGGCGCTGTTAACCAGTTTAGTTGATCGACCCGACTGCCCCACAAACTCACTTCAGCAACTAATTGAGTAAGATCTTGTGTTTCTATATCTGCCGCAGCGTATTCGCTAAAGCCATGTTCATCAGCTTTGCTCCAAAGTCGATAAACACTTCCTGGCTTTTGCCGGGCTGCCCGCCCGGCTCGTTGCTCAGCAGAAGCAAGAGAAATGTAGCGTGTCTGTAACTGGCTGGCAG
Organism: Pseudomonadota bacterium; assembly: GCA_051746345.1. Classification (GTDB taxonomy): domain Bacteria; phylum Pseudomonadota; class Gammaproteobacteria; order Enterobacterales; family Alteromonadaceae; genus Idiomarina. Next base: position 27,595 of record JBNJEZ010000003.1, on the reverse strand, counting down.
AATATTGGGGCCGATAACGACTGGTGCGCTCGCGTCCGCTGTCGACAACACAGTCGACCCCATCAATTGTTAATGAGGTTTCTGCTACATTGGTAGCGACAATTATCCGCCGTTGCGGATTCGCGGTTAATGCTTGCTGTTGTTCAGCTAAGCTTAGCCGACCATGTAACGGTAGGACCGGATGCTGTCCATGCCCCGTCAAAGCATTCACTAAGTAGTTAATTTCCCGAATGCCCGGAACAAACACCAGCACTCCTTGTTCGCTCTGCCGGCATGCCTCAATCACAACATCTATCAGCGACTGCAACCACGGCTGACGACCACAAGGCCGGTAATGAACGGTGAGCGGAAACTGACGTCCCTCAGTTTTCAGAATATTAACCGGTTCTGCTAAATGTTGCTGCAGCCATTGCTGGATGGGTTCAGCAGGCAGCGTAGCAGACATGATCAGTAGCGATAGATCAGGCCGCAGCGCTAAGCTTTCCAATAGCAGCGCCAGACTTAAGTCGCTATACAAGTTACGTTCATGAAACTCGTCAAATACAACCGTGCTAATCCCCGTTAATTCTGGGTCACTCTGAAGCCAACGTACCAAAACCCCTTCGGTGATAACCATTAACCGAGTTCCGGCACTCTTTTTTTGCTCGCCACGAATCATATAACCAACGGTTTGACCCACCGGTTCATCAAGCTGTTCGGCCAGGTAGTGTGCGATATTAACTGCAGCCAGTCGGCGAGGCTGCAACATCACAATAGTACCGCTGGTTTGAAGCAGCGCCAGCGGCAAACGAGTGGACTTCCCGGCCCCCGGCGGAGCCTGGATAACAAGCCGGGCAGCCGGAAACTGCCCAACAACTTGGTCAATAATCTGATCGATTGGCAGAGCCATACTGCGTTATTACCTCTACCCTTTGGTCAGCACCCGCTTAATTAGTAATAGTCGCTGCAATCGTGCGTACACCCATTGCCGTTGCGCCTACCGGCCACATTGGGGTTGCCGATTTTTGATACGCTCCTGCTAAGTCAAAGTGTAACCAACCTTGCCCATCATTAGGAGCAAACCGCAATAAGAAGCCGGCTGCGTTACTGGCTCCACCGGCGCCGCCACCTTTTTGCGGACGGCTATTAGCCGTATCGGCAAACGCCGATGGGCAGTTCTCAGCATGCCACGTTGCCAACGGCAAACGCCATAATGCTTCGCCTTGCTGAGCAGCAAGGTTTAGTGCTTTAGTCGCAGCCTCGTCGTCAATACTGAATAATGCGTTGTATTCGTTACCAACTGCCATTTGCGCAGCACCTGTTAGTGTCGCCGCGTCGATGACTTGTTTGGCCCCGGCTTCGCCAGCTGCCTGTAAACCGTCAGCCAAAACTAAACGACCTTCAGCATCGGTATTAACCACTTCCACGGTGGTGCCGTTTTTGTAAGTAATCACATCGCCTAGTTTGTAGGCTCGACCATCAATCATGTTCTCTGCACAGCATAGAAACAGTTTCACACGTTTATTCAGTCCGTTGCGTATCGCCAATGACAAAGCACCACTAACGGTTGCCGCACCACCCATGTCGCATTTCATGGACAACATGCCCTCGCTGGGTTTAATGCTGTAGCCACCGGAATCGTAGGTAATTCCCTTGCCGATCAGCGCAGATTCTACCGGTGCATTGCTGTCACCCGTCGGATTAAAGTCAACTACCAGCATTGCCGGTACATGCTGGCTTGCACGCCCAACCGTGTAAATTCCCATCCAACCTGCGTCTTTAAGCTCTTCGCCTTTAATGATTTCGTAGGATACATGTTCCGGCGCCAGCTCGGTCAGGTGGTTCGCCACTCGCTCAGCCAGGCTTAAAGGATAGATTTCTTCCGCGGATAAATTAACCAGTTCGCGGGTAAACCGATACACCTCGCTCATATGCTGAAGTTGCTCAACAGCCGTTTTATCAGCTTCGTGCCACTGCACTTTATTAGTCGATAACGTTGAGGTGTAACCTAAAGACAATGCCCATTGACGTTCCTTATCCCATCCGTCGCCGGCCGGAGCTAACTGTTTAATTCCCTGATTGTCGAGCTGTCGACCCGCTTTTTGAATGCGTCGCAAATTTTCAGATTCAGATTTTTCGAGCACAATGTAGGCGGCTTCATCTTTAAAACACAGCACCGCTTTTTCGCTGATATAGTTAACCGGCATTTTATCGGTCAAATAAATCGGTAATGCGCTGGACATAAAATGTCTCTCCTTATAGTTTGTTGCTGCCTTTACTTTAGGTTTATGAGGTTTCCAATGCAATTTAACAAGCCCCTGAAGCGGGGTGTTTTACGCAAACGTTACAAACGCTTTTTGGCAGATATCGATTTTGGTGATGATCATATTACCACAGTTCACTGCCCAAATACCGGTGCGATGACTGGCTGCGCAGAACCCGGATATGAGGTCTGGTGCAGTAACTCGCAAAACCCTAAAAGGAAATACCAGCATACCTGGGAGCTAGCCCGTGACTTTAATAATCACTGGATAGTGGTCAACACCCAACGCGCTAACACCATCGCTGGAGAAGTGTTACAGCAACACACACTATCTGCATTGGCGGACATTACCGATTGGCGAGCGGAGCAAAAATATGGTGAGCAGAATAGCCGGATAGACTGGCTCGGAACCTGTGCCGACGGCAGCCACTGTTTTGTCGAAGTTAAAAGTGTCACTTTAGCCGAAGGCGACCGCGGTTACTTTCCTGACGCCGTCAGCACTCGCGGCCAAAAGCACTTACAAGAGCTTATCCAAATGCGACAACAGGGACACCGCGCTGTATTATTATTTTTGGTGATGCACAGTGCCATAGAACGGGTCTCGCCTGCAGCACACATCGACCCCAAATACGCCCAATTGTGTCGCGAAGCAGCCGCCGCCGGAGTAGAGTTTTATGCGGTTAAAAGCTCGATCAACGAGCAGCAGCTAACAGTGGATAGACCTTTGCACGTAAATTTGTCGGACTCTTGAAATCTACTCAGCCCGACCTCATCTACAGCACCAATTCAGCGAACAATAAGTCACTTTTTATTTGCGTTAAGACGTTGCGGTGGTCGATCGTTTCTGCTATATGTAGCGTCCTTTTTTAAACGTGGCTTTTTTATCGACTCTCAGAGTCAGTATTATCGCGCTGCGATGTTTAATTATTTAGGAGAACCAATGATGCCAGAAGGCAAGAAAAAAACGCATGGCATCCTGGCGCTGGCCGGGCTAGAGCCGTATCAGGAGAAGCCGGGTGAAGAGTACATGAGTGACCAACAACTGGCTCACTTTCGTAAGATACTCGAAGAGTGGCGCCGCCAGTTGCGTCAAGAAGTTGACCGTACGGTGCACCATATGAAAGACGAAGCTGCTAATTTCCCGGATCCGGTCGACCGCGCCGCGCAAGAGGAAGAATTCAGCATCGAGCTTCGTACCCGTGATCGTGAGCGGAAGCTGATCAAAAAAATTGAAAAGACGCTGCAGAAAATAGAAGAAGATGACTTTGGTTTCTGCAACTCATGCGGTATTGAAATAGGCATTCGCCGGTTAGAGGCGCGTCCAACAGCAGACTTATGTGTCGACTGTAAGACGCTAGCTGAAATTAAAGAAAAACAAATGACGGGTGCTTGATAAGTCGCCAATAGCTCAATCCGGTAATCCATACCGGGGTCGGTTTGCGCCGACCCCGTCGGGCCCCTTGCACTTCGGTTCGCTGGTCGCTGCCTTGGGCTCCTACCTTGATGCCAAAGCGCATAACGGCGATTGGTTAGTTCGCATTGAAGACGTCGACAAGCCTCGCGCCGTTGAAGGTGCTGATACTGTGATTTTACAACAGCTATCCGACCACGGTTTACACTGGGATCAACCCGTTATCTATCAAAGCCAGCGCGATGCTCGCTATAACGACGTTCTGAATCAATTTGCCAACGAATTATATGACTGCGACTGCAGTCGCAAGGATATTCGTGCACGTGGCAACTGCTACGATGGTTACTGCCGATCTCGGCAACCACGTCCTAGTCCTTTCGCTATCCGCTTTACAAACGACCACCCAGTGACTCAATTTTTTGACCGCTGGCATGGTCTGGTTCAACCCGACAATAACTGCGTTGCCGAAGATTTTATCGTTAAACGCCGTGACCAGTTATTTGCTTATCAGCTAGCGGTGGTGGTCGATGACATCGATCAAGGTATTACTGATATTGTTCGTGGTTCCGATTTGATTCAACCTAGCTTCTGGCAACTCACCCTATGGCAACGACTTAACGGAGTGCTACCGCGGATGATGCATCTTCCGCTGGTGGTCGCCGACGATGGGCGAAAGTTAAGTAAGCAAAATCACGCTCCTGCTATTGACAGCAGACAGGCGCTGAAGAATTTAACAGAAGCGGCTAAAATACTGCAGATTGATGTGCCGTTAACCGACAAAGTGACCGATTTTTTACCACTAGCGACCGAAAACTGGCGTAAAAAGTGGCGAATCAATGTTAACTGACGATACAATGTACTGGCGATTTATTAACCCTTACAGAGTAACCACTTGATGATTCAGGAGAACTATCATCATTAAGAAACTGACCGAACTTGCGCGCCGCGCATTTTCAAGTAAAACCAGCGAAGCTAAGGCGAGTTCTGTGCTACCACCGATGCAAGTGATTAGCCGTGATCAACACTCCATATCCCGCAAAGATATTAGCCCTAACGCGCTTAAAGTATTATACCGATTACATAATGCAGGGTTTAATGCCTACTTAGTTGGCGGCTGTGTACGTGACTTGTTATTAGGCTTGCAGCCGAAGGATTTTGACGTCACCACCAACGCAACTCCCGAAGAAGTCAAAAAGTTATTTCGAAACTGCCGGCTTATTGGTCGACGCTTTCGCTTAGCCCACATTCTGTTCGGTCGCGAGATTATTGAAGTGGCAACCTTTCGAGGCCATCACAATAGTGACGATGAAGGTCACAAAAAAATCGCACAGCAGGACGAACATGGGCAGTTAGTGCGTGACAATGTTTATGGAACAATCGAAGAAGATGCGGAGCGTCGGGACTTTACCGTTAACGCACTGTATTACAATATCGCCGACTTTTGCATCTACGACTTTGCCAACGGCCGTCAGGACATAGAAGCGGGTGTTCTGCGCTTAATCGGTGATCCGGAGACTCGCTATCGCGAAGATCCAGTGCGTATGCTGCGTGCCGTTCGTTTTGCTACCAAGCTCAATATGTCAATGTCCGATGCCGTGCAGAACCCATTACAAGAACTCTCCGGGCTACTTAAAAACATCCCTCCTGCCAGATTATTCGACGAGTTCCTGAAGTTGTTTATGGCCGGTAAGGCACAAGCAAACTTTGACTTGCTATGTCAGCACAACTTATTCCAGCAGCTGTTTCCAATACTAAAAAGTTATCTGGATACGCCGGATGCTCCACCAGTACGTATGCTACGTAAAGCATTTGCGGATACAGATACTCGCGTGCAAAAAGAGCAACGTGTCACTCCTGCCTACTTAATTGCTGTGTTGTTATGGTGGCCATTACTGGCGCGCCGCGAGCAGCTACAAAACGAAGGCGGATTACCACCGATGGATGCAATCAATATTGGCAGCGCTGACGTTGTTCATCGCCAATCACAAACTATGTCAATACCGAAACGGTTTAGCTTAACCGCCCGCGATATTTGGCAGATGCAGCTGCGCCTTCAAAATACCCGTGGCGCCAGAGCCAAAAAAGCATTAGAGCAAAGTAAGTTCCGTGCAGGTTACGACTTTTTGATGCTGAGAAAAGCCTGTGATGCGCCTTTACCTGGCGAAGAGATCGACCAGCTGGCCGACTTTTGGACCAAAGCACAAAAAGATCCGAAGGTACTTGCCGCTAACAAAGCCGATGGTAGTGGCCCGAAGAAGCGAAGCCCGCGGCGCCGAAGAGGTGGAAGAAACCGCAAGAGTTCTAGTTCAACTAGCAAAAACCAGAACAACGATGGCTAAAGCTTATATCGCGTTAGGGGCCAATCTTGGAGCCCCTAAACAACAGCTTATTAACGCACTGAAAAGCCTCAGTAAAAACCAGTTTCTAACGCTGGTGGATTATTCCTCTTTATACAGCAGCCGCCCTATGGGGCCACAGGACCAACCCGACTATATTAATGCTGTTTGTCGCGTTGAATCGGTCCTAAGTGCAGCAGAAACACTGCACCTGTTACACAAAATAGAGGATGACTTTGGTCGCCAGCGGTTGCGTCATTGGGGCGAACGAACGCTGGACTTGGACCTTCTTTTGTTTGATTCTGTCCAGTCAGATACAGCAACTTTGGTACTGCCTCACCCCGGACTTTATCAACGGGATTTCGTGCTGTTACCGCTAAAAGAGATCGCTCCTGAGCTACAATTACCCAATGGCTGTACTGTCGTTGAACAATGCACAAAGGTTACTCAAACCGGTTTGCACATGATATTCTCAAGCAATCAGCTGACCCAAGAATTGGCCAAGGAGTGATGCATGGCAGCAATGACTATCGCCAAACTGCAAAAAATGAAGCAGCAAGGTAAAAAGATTTCTTCATTAACCGCTTATGACGCTAGCTTCGCTAAATTAATGACGGAGCAGGGAGTCGACTTTATGCTGGTCGGTGATTCTCTGGGCAATGTCGTACAGGGCTTGAGTTCGACGGTCCCTGTAACCATGGATGACATGGTTTATCATACCCAATTAGTACGCAGAGGCGCCGAACAAGCTTTTGTGATTGCTGACATGCCATTCATGAGTTACGCAACCCCGGAGCAGACCTACCGAAACGCCGCTGAATTAATGCAGGCAGGCGCTAACATGGTTAAGCTAGAAGGTGGTCATTGGCTCATCGAAACAATTCAAGGGCTTACCACTCGCGGAGTACCGGTTTGTGCGCATCTTGGTTTGCTGCCTCAGTCAGTCAATGTTCTGGGCGGCTACAAAGTACAGGGTAAACAGCAACAACAGGCTGATGATACTCTGGCTCAAGCTTTGGAACTGGAGCAAGCAGGTGCTCAGTTATTAGTACTTGAGTGTATCCCCGCAGCACTGGGTAAACGCATTACCGAAGCCTTATCCATACCAACAATAGGAATTGGAGCGGGTCCCGACACCGATGGTCAGATTCTGGTCATGCATGACATGCTCGGGATGAACAGCGATTATTTGCCGAAATTCGCCAAAAACTTTCTGGCTGAAACAGGATCATTATCCGACGCATTTAGTAGTTACGTTGAACAAGTTCAGCGAGGTGAGTTCCCGGCAGCAGAGCACTGCTATTCATAAGGACAACATATGCGACTGCTGAAAAACCTAACCAGCCTGCGCCAATGGCGTAAACAACAAACCCACAGCGTTGCATTAGTTCCTACTATGGGCAACCTGCACGAGGGGCATCTGGCGTTGGTTAAAAAGGCCCAGCAGCACGCCGATATTGTCGTGGTGAGCATTTTTGTTAACCCAATGCAGTTTGGTGCCAACGAGGATCTTGATAACTATCCACGAACCTTAGAGCAAGATATTCAAGCGTTAGAATCGTTGGGTGCCGACGCTGTCTTTACCCCTCAGGTTAGCGATGTATACCCCCGCGGTCTGGACTTACAGACTCGGGTGGAAGTGCCTGATGTGGGAGACATTCTTTGTGGTGCAAGCCGACCCGGGCATTTTGTCGGCGTGGCGACTATCGTCTGTAAGCTATTCAATATGGTACAGCCGGAGGTTGCTGTATTTGGCGAAAAAGATTTTCAACAGTTACAAATTATTCGTCTAATGACTCTAGATTTAAGCTTGCCGGTTACGATTATCGGAGTGCCGACTAAACGCGAAAGCAGTGGCCTGGCTCTCAGCTCTCGCAACGGCTATTTAAGCGAAAACCAGCGACAGCAGGCAACGGCAATTTACGGCACTCTTCAGGGTATTTCACAGCGACTGTCTGAGAAACCTGATTTTAAGCAAACTGTTAAATGGGCAGAGCAACAGCTGCAGGATGCGGGGCTAGTAACCGACTACGTGTCAATCCGCAATGCGGAAGACTTGCAGCCAGCGACGGTGCACGATAAACAGTGGGTCGCATTGGTGGCCGCTAAACTCGGCAATACTCGCCTCATCGACAACTTAACGATCGTCAATAACCATGCCTAGTTCGCGCATTTCCGTGTGCAGTGCACCACGCAGACTCGTCGCTTTCTCCGCGATTTGACGTTGCTCTTCAATAATTTCTGCCAACATGTCGTTGCTCGTTAGCGGGTTGGCCAAAACTACCCGAAACACCACACTCGGCTCGTGAAAGTACTGCGCCGGGGTTAACTTAGTTCGAGACACAAACGATCTTCCACTCTCCCGCTGTCTTTTTTGAATGTATCGCGTCAACGCATTCAAATGCGGAGTTAATTGTTCTACTTGCTCGGCGCTGGCATGCTTTAATGCCTGCTTTACACGCTTTGGAACAAACCGATAAGTTAATAAGCACAGTTCCGGCTCAGTGATAACTTCAAAGTCGTCCTGTTCGCTGATCAGCTTTGCAAAATAACGCGCTTTTTCAAGGCTATTATCAATCAACAACTGATAACCTCGGCGGCCTATCACATGCAGAGCTGAAAACACCATCATCGCCATTCCCGGGCGAGAGCCTTCCATAGAATGGGCGCCTAAGTCTTTTGAGCCCTGGCGAATAATGTATTCCGCGTGATGTTCTATTGACTTGACTAGCGATGGGTTTTTAAACAACACCATGCCTGCCCCCATCGGAACATACATCTGTTTATGCGCGTCAATAGTGACACTGTCCGCTTGCTCTACACCCTGCAGTAACTCCCGGTAGCGGTTCGACAACAGCGTTGCTCCACCCCACGCGGCATCGACATGAAAATGCACGTCATATTCCTGAGCAATGCTCGCCATTTCTGCAAGAGGGTCAACATGGCCGGTTTCAGTGGTGCCAGCGACACCAACAATAGCCAGCACTTTGCCACCTTCTTGCTGCACCTGCTCACAGGTTTGCCGCAGCGCATCCAGTTTAATCCGATTATTCTCATCGGTCGCCACAGCTACTAGATTGCGACGGCCGATACCCAGCACATCAGCGGCTTTCGCCAATGAATAATGGCCTCGCTCGGAGACAAGTACCACTAGCTTTTTATAGTTATAATGGGTAAGACCCGCCGCTAAACCGTCCGCAGCTATACCGGCAAAATCACCGTCTGCTTTTAGTAACTTGTTCCTGGCGACCCACAGCGCCGTCATGTTAGCTACTGTCCCACCCGAACAAAACGCTCCTAATGAATGTTGGGCACTGTGCATCCAGCGATTATAAAAGCCCGCATCCTGCTGATAGACCAAGTGGTGCAGCATGCCAATGACGTTGCGCTCGAGTGGCGTAAACGCTTTCGACGTTTCAATTTTTACCAGGTTTTGATTTAACCCGACCATTAACTTGGCCAACGGCAATAAAAAGTACGGCAAAGCCGAGGTCATATGGCCGATGAACTTGGGTGATGCCGTGTGTACAGAGTGAGCAACGAGTTTATTTAATAAGAACTCAGTGTGTTCAGAAACGAACTGCGGATCCTCAGGGATTCCCGCTTGCTCAAAATCTCTCTCTATTTCCTGCAACGGTTTTTCACGCGCAACAATGTGTTCACCCAGAAACCCCATCAGGTTTTCAGACAGATGCTTCTCTATTTTTCCGAGCGTTGAATCAGGGGCTTCTGGTATCGTGAAAATACGATACAACGCCTCCTGATTTACTTCAGCGACTTGCTTGTCATCGTCGTTAGGTGTTTTCTGGTTCAACGTCTGTCTCTCTAACTGTCGCTTTATTTAAGTCGGCGGATAATTGCCATACCGACTGTCCGCTGTCTTTATATTTACGCTCGAAGGGCGTCATAGGCTGCACTTTGTGGGCAGGTATATAGCTAATAGTTGCCTGAAAGTCGGACAAGCTTAATGCTTCTGCAACTTCCAGTAAATAGGTGCTCCAATTAGAACGCAAGGTTAATTGCCCGCCTAGATTAACCAAGTAAGGCCAAACAGGGCTACCATGCCAACGCCGATTTACATGCGATGCTTTTGGCCACGGGTTCGGATACAGTAAAAAGTGATGTGTCGGCCGCCAGCCCGCCATTTCCGCCAAGCGCCAAAAATCCAATAAGTCAGCACGCACTAAATAGTACTGCTGGCCGCAGCCGCTTTTTTCGTAGCTACTGTGTTTTTGCAACCGATGCGCTGACTTATCCACACCCACCACAAGTGCCTCTGGATAACGGTCCGCTAAAACAGCAGTACTCTCGCCGACCCCACAACAGGAGTCCAAAATGAGTGGGCCAGTCCAGTTTTGCACTTTTCCATTAATTTCGTCGAAAGCCGCTTGGTTGTGCGGCTGAATTGGCTTTTTGAACTGACTGTTTAAATGTCTTAAGACAATTTGAGGGACCTCTTCGTGAGGTCCCGTTTGATTCGAGTGAACCGGGCGAGCTTGTGATTTCACGAACGAATACCTATGCCTTTTTCTAACAAGTAATACGCGCCAGCAAAAAATAGCACATTAAAACCAATGAGAACGGCCATTGCTGTTGCAATACCAACATCCGATTGGCCTAGAAATCCATACCGGAACCCATTGACCATATAAAGGATCGGGTTAACCAATGACACTTTCTGCCAGATTTCAGGCAGCAGTGAAACGGAATAAAACACACCACCCAGATAGGTTAGTGGTGTTAGAACAAAGGTTGGCACTATGGATATATCGTCAAACGTTTTGCCAAAAACACCATTCAATAACCCACCAAGCGCAAACAGAGTAGATGTGAGGATAGCCGTCAGCAACACGTAACCAAAATGGGCTATTTGAATATCGACAAACAGAAACGAAACCAAGGTAACAATAACGGCTACGATCATTGCCCTTGCGACGCCACCACCTACATAACCAAGAATAATCGCACCGGTCGGTACTGGAGAAACCAACATCTCTTCAATATTGCGCTGAAACTTAGCACTGAAAAAAGAAGACGCAACATTAGAATAGGAGTTGGTAATTACCGACATCATAATTAATCCGGGAACAATAAACTCCATATAGCCGACACCGCTCATGGTACCAATGCGCTCGCCGACAATACTGCCGAAGATTATAAAATAGAGCGTCATCGTAATTGCTGGCGGCACCAGCGTCTGTATCCAAATTCTTAAAAACCGAGTGCACTCTTTTATCCAGATTGTTTTTAAGGCAATCATATTCGACGACATATGCTTCATGCGCTGCGGCCCCCTTTTTCACGGCCTTTTTCTACCATTGAGACAAACAACTCTTCCAACCGATTGGCCTTGTTACGCATTGACAAAACGTTAACTCCTGCCGCACTCAGTTGCTCAAAAACTTTATTCAGGCCTGCGTTTTTATCCACTTCGACTTCCAGCGTATTGTTGTCCTTCCAGCGATGTGCAAAACCCTCGATTTCGGGCTGCGGATGATCCTGTTCTAAATCCAGCACAAAGGTTTCTTTACTAAGCTGCGCTAATAACCGCTTGATGGATGTATTCTCAATGATCTGCCCCGCGTCGATAATACCAATATTACGACACAGCGTTTCTGCTTCTTCCAGATAATGCGTTGTCAGAATAATAGTAATGCCTTCGTTGTTAATTTTAGTCAGGTATTCCCACATTGAACGACGCAACTCGATATCGACACCTGCGGTCGGTTCATCCAGAATCAGTAATCTGGGCTCATGCAAAAGTGCCCGAGCAATCATAAGTCGGCGCTTCATTCCGCCAGATAAAGAGCGAGCTGGCTCATCTCGCTTATCCCATAGGCCTAACTGAGACAGATATTTTTCTGACCTCTCGTGCGCTAGTTTTCGTGGCACACCATAATAACCCGCTTGATTAACGACGATTTGCCGCACTGTTTCGAACTGATTAAAGTTAAACTCCTGAGGGACCAGGCCAATTTGACGCTTTAAATCGCCTAACTGAGTATCCAGGTCATAGCCAAATACTTTGACGCTACCTCCGGTTTTATTAACCAACGAGGATATAATACCGATAGTGGTCGACTTGCCTGCTCCATTGGGTCCAAGCAGCGCATAAAAGTCGCCTTCTTCGACCGTTAAATCGATACCCTTTAACGCCTCAAAGCCGCCCCGGTATACTTTTTTTAAGTTATTTATTTCTAATGCTTTCATCGCCTTATTGTGACTCCTTCGCATATCCCCAACGGCTCATTAAATTTTGCTCAAGACCCAGGTGGTCGAGCATTCGGGCGACCATAAAATCCACTAAATCATTAATCGATTTGGGTTCATGGTAAAAACCGGGGGCAGCCGGCATTACCGTTACGCCGAGTTGACTTAGTTGCAGCATGTTTTGTAAATGTACTGTCGACAGCGGGCTCTCCCGCGGCACGACAATCAACTGTCCTCGTTCCTTAATAACAACATCCGCCGCGCGTTCGATTAAAGTGTTACTGCTGCCCGTGGCAATCGCTGACAAGGTACTGGTTGAACATGGGCAAACAATCATACGTTTGGGCGCGGCCGAGCCAGAAGCTACCGGTGAAAACCAGTCCTCTTTGCCAAACACCTGCAGTTGTTGCTCAGCTACGCGGCATCCCTGTGCATTAAAATAGTCCGTTAATTGCTGGGTTGCCTGCTCTGGTGCAGCTGATAGCTTCAGGTTCTCTTCGGTCGCCAGCACTACCCGCGCCGCACTTGAAACCAGCAATAGTACTTGCTGCTTTTGTTGTAACAGGCAGTGTATCAAACGCAAACCATAAGGGGCACCGGATGCGCCGGTCATAGCGACGGTTATTCTTTGGTCACTCATACCCTAACTCCTTGCTTGAGTTGTTCAATAAGCTTTTGATGGAGTCCATCAAAGCTGCCGTTACTCATAATCAAAATTGCATCGCCCTGCTTTAGCTCCGGCAATATGTGTTCAATTAAACCATCCACTGAGGTTGCGGTAATGGCCGCGGGAATAGCCTCTGCCATAGACCAACTCAATGAGTCAGGCTGCAACACAAAGCTGAGGTCCGCCTGCATCAGCGATTGCGCTAACGCATCGGCGTGAGCCCCCAGCTTCATGGTGTTGGAGCGCGGCTCCAAGATCGCGACTATCCGCCCCGGATGATGAGCCCTTAGACCAGCCAACGTCGTTTTAATGGCGGTCGGATGGTGAGCAAAGTCGTCATAAACTTTAACGCCATCGATATCAGCTAACAGCTCCATCCGTCGTTTCGGCGATTTGAACTGTTGTAATACCTTGGCGCTGGTTGCCAGCTCAATGCCCACATGTCGGGCGGCTAACATAGCCATGACCGCATTGGCGACATTATGCTCTCCCAGCAGATTCCAATTGACCTTATGAATCTCCGCCGTGGACTTTTGTGTTACCGCAAAACAGCGTCCGTCCTGCTGCTCTATCTGATAGTCCCAGTCAGCATTTGCCCCGACACGCACCACTTCAGACCAACAACCTTGCTCTATTACCTGGTCAATAGCAGCATCGCCATCCGGCATTATAACTTGTCCTGAATCGGGCACGACCCTTAATAAGTGCGAAAATTGTTTTTGGATTGCAGCCAAGTCTGAAAAAATATCAGCGTGGTCGAATTCCAAATTATTAATAATTAAGGTATCAGGGCTGTAGTGGACAAATTTGGAGCGCTTATCAAAAAATGCAGTATCGTACTCATCAGCTTCAATGACAAAAAAGTTAGAATCGGTCACACGGGCACTAACCCCAAAGTTTTCCGGGACACCGCCGATCATAAAACCAGGGTTGTAACCCGCTGACTCAAGCATCCAGGCCAGCATACTTGCTGTCGTTGTCTTACCATGGGTACCCGATACTGCCAGCACCCAGTGTTTACGCAATACATTATCATGCAACCACTGGGCCCCCGACGTATAGGCTAGTCGGTCTCTTAATACCCGCTCCACCTCTGGATTGCCACGACTTAATGCATTGCCGATAATGACAAGGTCGGGCGAATTATCCAGATTTTCGGCACGATAGCCGGATTGCAAGGTAATACCGAGAGCTTGTAACTGCGTGCTCATAGGCGGATAGACGTTAGCGTCCGAGCCACTTACTTGATAACCAAGCTGCTTAGCTATAGCGGCAATGCCACCCATAAAAGTGCCGCAAATACCGATGATATGAAGATGCATTAGCGTAATTTGTTGTTTATTAAGAAAGATGTCTTAAAGTGTATCATTGTCGATGTGTTAGAGCAGGATTTTTGCACAAAAATGCGTTATCATTTGCGCCCTGTTAACACTCAGTGATACAGCACACAGGGGCAATCATGAAACGTTTACTGCCAACTTTACGCGCAGACCAAACCAGCGAATCTCTTATTTCGGTAATTAACACTATTCAAATCGCGGCAAAAGAAATCTCTTTTCGCCTTCATCAGGGTGCATTAGCGGGCGTATTAGGCTCAACCCTGGATGAAAATATTCAAGGCGAAACTCAAAAGAAACTGGATGTTGTCGCTAACCAGTTATTAAAAACTTTGTTACTTGAGTCCCCAAATGTGCACGCGATTGCCTCTGAAGAAGAGGACTCGATTGTTGTCAGCCCCAACTCCGGACATTACCTGGTGGCCTTTGATCCACTAGACGGAAGCTCAAACATTGATATCAATGGTTCCGTAGGCACTATCTTCTCCATTCTGCGCAAACCTGAAGGTGAAGAAACGGGCGAGTCGATGTTTTTACAGCCCGGCAAAGCCCAGGTTGCGGCGGGTTATATCGTTTACGGTCCGGCCACTATGCTGGTAATGACCACCGGTAAAGCAGTTCGAACGTACACCTTAGACCAAACAGTTGGTGAGTTCTTACTGACTCGTGACACTGCAGAAATACCAAAGTCCACCCGTGAGTTCGCGGTCAACATGTCCAATCAACGACACTGGGCGCCACCGGTTAAAGAGTACGTGGAAGACTTATTAAAGGGCGAGACCGGGCCACGTAAAAAGAATTTCAATATGCGCTGGAACGCTGCCATGGTATCTGATGTCCACCGTATTATTACTCGCGGTGGTTTATTTACCTATCCATGGGACGATCGGAATGGCAAAAAGCCCTTCAAACTGCGTCTAATGTACGAAGCAGCGCCAATGGCAATGCTAATAGAAAAAGCCGGCGGAAAAGCGACCGATGGTTATCAGCGAATTTTAGAAATTGTGCCAACGGATATTCACCAGCGAGTTGGTGTCGTGCTTGGTTCAGCGTCAGAAGTTGACAAATGCATGGACTACCATGCAAAACACCCGAAACCTTTTTAAATTAGACTAACGCAGGGTTGCGCGTGATCGGCGACAAGCTATAATCGCGCAGGATATTAATCTTTACGTTTTAATTGCTAACAGGAACTATTATGAGCTTAGGAAATGTACCTGCAGGGAGCAACCTGCCAGACGAAGTTAACGTGGTTATCGAAATTCC
The DNA here is from genome assembly GCA_051746345.1 of Pseudomonadota bacterium. Classification (GTDB taxonomy): domain Bacteria; phylum Pseudomonadota; class Gammaproteobacteria; order Enterobacterales; family Alteromonadaceae; genus Idiomarina. The sequence goes on along the minus strand of JBNJEZ010000003.1, from coordinate 12,126 downwards.
AGCCAACGCCGACCCGATTAAATACGAAGTCGACAAAGATACCGGCGCACTATGGGTTGACCGCTTTATGGCGACGCCAATGTTTTACCCATGTAACTATGGTTTCGTTAACCAGACATTGTCGTTAGACGGTGACCCTGTCGATGTGTTGGTACCGACACCTTATCCTTTGCAAGCGGGCTCAGTGATCAAATGCCGTCCGGTTGGCGTGCTAAAAATGAGCGACGAATCCGGCGAAGATGCAAAAGTTATCGCGGTTCCAGTCAGCAAATTAACGAAAGAATACGATCACGTTAAGGATATTAATGACCTTCCTGAACTGCTACGCGCCCAGATCACTCACTTCTTCGAGCGTTACAAAGAGCTGGAAAAAGGCAAATGGGTGAAAGTTGAAGGATGGGGCGACGTCAATGCTGCAAAAGAAGAACTCACTTCTTCTTTTAAACGCGCTCAAAAATAATTGATTATGGCGACTGCCGTTGAATTAACCGGGCTGACATTCAGCTGGCCCGGTTCATCACCCACCTTAGATATTAACGACTGGCAAGTTGCCCAGGGCGACTCAGTTCTTCTGAGAGGAGCAAGCGGCAGTGGTAAATCAACCTTACTCTCTTTACTGGCAGGCATTAACACACCGCAGCAAGGTGTGATAAAGCTTTTTGACACCGACCTCAGCCAGTTAAGCGCCAGACAGCGCGATAAATTACGCGCCGATCATATTGGCTATATTTTCCAGCAGTTTAATCTGCTGCCCTATTTAACGGCAGTAGAAAATGTATTGCTGGGCGTAAAATTTTCTAAGCATCGGCAACGCAAGCTTAGCCAAAGTGCCACCAAGACAGCCACCGACTATTTGTTGCGCCTGGGATTAACCTCCACCCAGCAACAGCAACCAGCGGCTCAACTGAGTGTCGGACAACAACAACGTGTCGCAGCCGCGCGGGCGTTAATTGGTGGCCCTGAGTTATTAATTGCCGATGAACCGACCTCGGCTTTAGACGCCGACCGTCGTGATGACTTTATCAAACTACTACTGGAGTTGAGTGCCGCGAATAATACCACGGTATTATTTGTGACTCATGATGTCGCTTTGGCGCCATATTTTAACTCTCATGTAGAGCTTACCGAAATCAGTCGGGCTATGCCTGATACGGAGCTTAATAATGCTTAAGTTAGCTTTAAAAAGCTTAAATAACCGCCGTGTCAGCGTTTTATTAACCGTTATAGCCATTGCCGTAAGCGTTGCTTTGCTACTGGCCGTCGAGCGGGTTAAGCAACAGGTACAACAGAACTTTGCAAATACAGTATCCGGCACCGATCTGATCATTGGCCCAAGAAGCAGCCAAACCCAACTATTACTGGCTTCTGTGTTTCATATTGGCAGCATGACTAATACCATGAGCTGGGCCAGCTATGAACAGATCAGTTCTCGTAGTGAGGTCGACTGGTCCGTGCCTATTTCCTTGGGGGACAGTGTTCAGGGGTTACCTGTAGTTGCTACAAATGAACAGTATTTTGAGCACTATCGCTATGCCGATAAACAACCACTAAAACTCACCAATGGCGACTGGTTTAACGCCACTAAACAAGCAGTTTTAGGGGCAGAGGCAAGTGAGCAACTCGGGTTAGCGATCGGGGATGAGCTCACCATTGCACATGGCTCTGGCGGATTAAGCTTTAGTGAACACGATCAACACCCGATCAATGTCGTTGGTGTGCTTGCACGCACAGGCACTCCTGTTGACCAAGCCGTTTTTGTCGATTTAACCACAATTGATCAAGTGCATGGCTTAAACGAGGACGATGCTCACGGCCACGACCACGCGCACGAACACCCAACAGAATCAATTAGTGCCGCCTTACTGGGATTAAAAGCTAAGCCTCTTGCGTTGCGCTTACAACGCGAAATTAATACTTATGACCAGGAGCCGCTGACGGCCTTAATGCCGGGTCTCACTTTGCAGCAGTTGTGGAAGACCCTGAATATTTTTGAACAGGCACTTAACGGTATTTCAGTACTGGTGGTGCTGATAGGTCTGATCGGGATGCTGACTATACTGCTGGCAAGCCTGCGAGAGCGACGCCGGGAAATGGCAGTGCTACGCGCCGTTGGTGCAGGCCCCGGTACCATATTTGGGCTATTAGTCACTGAAGCTTTAGTCGTAACCATTGTCGCTACCCTGGCCGGACTTGCCTTATTGTATGGCCTACAGTGGGCGTTGATGGATATCATTCATTCAAGAAGTGGCATTTTGTTTAGCCTGTACCCTCCAACAATTGCCGAGTGGTGGCGAATGGGATTAGTGGTTTGTGCAGGTTTTCTGTTAAGTTTAGTGCCCGCCTGGCGAGCCTATCGTCAGTCACTATCTGATGGTTTAACGGTGAAAGTATGAAGTTTTTGCAAAAATTTATGCTGCCAACACTGGCAGTACTATTATTCAGTACATCGGCAATTGCCGATGCAGAAAAAGTAGGCTGGAAAGAGTTAATACCGGAAGGCTTTACGCCACCACCGGTTAAACCACAATCCTATTATGATGCTAATCCGGAAGAAGATAAGCAAACTAACCTGGACGCGCCAGTCGTTGAAGAGCTTGATGGTAAGAAGATTCGGATCCCGGGTTATATTGTTCAGCTTGAAGGAAATGCAGATGCGGTTACTGAATTTTTATTAGTGCCTTACTTCGGTGCTTGTATTCATGTTCCACCACCGCCCCCCAATCAAATTATTCACGTTACCTTTGAAGAGGGAGTTCCCTACGAACACACCTACGATGCTGTTTGGATAGAAGGCGTTATAGAGACACAACGAACTGAGGGAGAACTTGCAGTAACCGGTTACTCAATGGCTGCTGACTCTGTCGAAGTGTACCAATAGTCTCTTACTAAGAAGTCCTTTCAGAGGTTAAGCTGACACAGCCGGAGACTTCTCCGGCTAACAGCTTCGATAAATCAGCCGCCGGCATCGGTCGGGCAAAGTAATAGCCTTGACCTTCGGCACACTTAAGCTCTTTAAAGTAGGACAGTTGTTGTTCATCTTCGATGCCTTCGGCGACGATGCCCAGACCTAAGCGATGAGCCATATCGACGATTGTTTCAATAATAATTCGGCCACTTTCCTGATTCGAATTATGCACAAAAGTCTTATCAATTTTTAATCGATCTAAAGGTAGCTTTTGCAAATAACTGAGTGATGAGAAGCCCACCCCGAAGTCGTCGATAGCAACCTGTATCCCCTGGCGTTTTAAACGGTATAGAATATCGGCAACAAAGTCGGGATCTTCCATTACGATACTCTCCGTTATCTCCAGCTCTAATCGCTCAGCACTCACCTGGTGGTTCTTAAGCTGTTGCTCAATAAGCTCTGGGAAGTCACGCATTCTGAATTGTGGTACCGACACGTTAACCGCAATTCGAATATTTTGTAGCCCCCGCTCTTCAAAGCTGCGGATTTGTTGGCAGGCTTCTTCGATAACCCAAGCACCAATATCTACGATAAGACCCGAGTACTCGGCAAGCGGAATAAATTCCGCAGGGCTAATAAAGCTGCCATCAGCCTGAGGCCAGCGCAACAGAGCTTCGACACCAATAATACAGCCATTATTTATGTCGACTTGGGGTTGATACCAGACTTCAAGCTTTCGAGCGGCAAAGTCAGCTCGTAGCCGTCGTACCATATGCAAGCGATGTTGAGTCTCTTCCTCCATATAGGGACGGTAGTAGTTAAACCGCTCAAAAGAATTCTTTTTCGCATTTTTTAACGCGATATAAGCTTGTTTTAAAAGTCCTTTGCCGTTCACCTGCTCTGGGTTTTCGCCAGACGTGAAGCCACTAGTAATACTTAATGGGATGTAATGCTCGCCAGCTCTAAATGGCAATTTAAACAGCTCATTCAAATTACCCGGGGAGACTAAGTTGTCAGGACCAACAAGACCAAACACGTCTGCTGCAATGCGCGATACAAAAATTTGTACCCCCAGCTGCTCTGTCAATCTGAGTGCCACTGAACGCAGTAACGCGTTACCCACGTCCTGCCCAAGACCATCGTTAACATCAGAAAAGTGGTCTATATCGACGATTGCTGCAACCTGGCTTTTGCTCGGTCGCTCGGAAAGCTGCTGCAGTTTACGAGTAAACTCAGCCCGATTCGGAATTCCGGTTAACGGGTCACGATAAGCAGCCGCGCGCAACTCTTCAAACAAATTAGCGTTTTCAAAGCCAACCGCAATATTGGCTAAAAACACCTCCAGCAGCTCATGATCATAATTCTCGATAGAGTCTTCTGTTTCAATATAAGCAGCCGCTTGATGCTCTTGGCCATCAATAAAAAAGACAGTCGCACCTTCGAGTTCTATATGACGCTGCTCCGCCAGGCAACGTCTTACGCCTTCTTCAATTCGGTCTGATTCGAGGGAGCGTAGGGTTTTATTAATACTATTTGCAAAATGGCCTGCGGCTCCGAGCACAACAATATCGTTGTCCTTATTAGGAGCGCGTGCACCAACGATTCCTTCAGCCCGAAGCCCTAGTAACGACGCTAGTTGAGTAACAACACCCTCGGAAAAGTTAACAATAGAGTGCTTTTCCATAAGGTTAGAGGCGGAATGGATAATTTTACGCAACCCACGGCGGTTTTCACTGATTGTGCGGAGCTGCTGATAGGAGCGTACTGCTGAAAACACAGTAGTTAGTAAACGACTGCGGGTCAGTTCAGTTTTGGTTTTGTAATCGTTGATGTCGTAACTCTTAACGACACTTTCTTCCGGAGCATAGCCAGGCTGTCCAGTTCTAAGGACAATTCTAACTTCCTCGTTACCCAGCTCTTCGCGGATGGCTTTTGCAACATTGAGACCGGCGTCGTCTGTTTCCATAACGACATCCAGCAAAACCATTGCGATATCATCATTATCGGTAAGGCTATCAATGGCTTCCAGGCCGTTGTAGGCATGCAAAAACTCTAGTGTTCGGTTGGCAATAATAACATCTGACAGCGCCATCTTTGTGACAGCGTGAATCTCCTGATCATCATCGACAATCAGGATTTTCCATACACCTTCAATTTGTTCCCCGGGGAGTTCATCGGGGTCGTCACGCAAAAAGAGTGGCTCGTCGTGGTTACTACTCATTAATTACCAGTTGCCTTAGATTAACTCGTAAAGTTAACAATCTAGCTACAACTGGTTCTGACTGCAAGCGCAAATCTTTAAAAATGAACGTCTAGCGCCAGGAAAGGACCGTCAAATTTCAAGTCGGAATACAGGTTATCAACGTCATCCAACTCTACCTTCATTGAGCGGTAGCCAGCACTGATACTAATATCCACGGCAAGGTTGTCAATTAACCGATATTCAATAGCAGCTTGCAGGTCATACAGCTCGCTGTCATCGAAACTAATCGCTTTTGCTTCTCCAGTTACCGTCCAGTTTGTGAAAGGTAGACCCACACGGGCTGCACCGTAGGCGGTCGGGATAACTCCGGAAAAATCTCTTGCTACCATAGTGTCGCCGATCTGGACGCCAGCGGTTCCGTCAAACTGCTTACCGTTTAGACCAACATCAAGAGCCACAATGTCGTTGTCAAAAATCTCGTAGTACAGGGTGTAGTCAGTATTATCAAAACTACTGGCGTTAGAGCCTATTGGGTTATCCACATCTAAACTATTCTGACGAATCTTGATGTTTGGCAGTAATGGAACTGGATGCTCCAGCGCCACGTAAAAACTGGTTTGAGTATCGTCGTTATCCACGTAAAACGGCTGGATATTATCACCAGCACCATAGCTCCCGTCGTAATCGGCATTCCAGCCTTGTGCGCCTACATACAGACCCAATATGGTGTCAGCCGTCGCTGTTGCGGGTAGTACTGCAAATATTGATGCTATGGCTACAGTTCTTAGTTTCATAATCCCTCTCTCAAACTAACCTTCAGCCAACAGGCTGCGGATATCAATTAATGCGGCATTGGCTCGCGATAAATAATTAGCCATAACTAATGAATGGTTGGCTAATAGACCGAATCCCGAGCCATTTAAAATAATTGGACTCCAGACGGGCTGTAGCGACGACTCTAATTCTTTTATAATCTGTTGCAAGCTAATTAACGCATTTTTATTTTCTAACACGTCTTTAAAATCAATTTCAGCCGCTTTTAGATAATGCAGCAGGGTCCAGCTTGCGCCCCGTGCCTCATAAAAGACATTATCAATCTGCCACCAACTGGTCTTTGTTGTAATCATGGTTGGGGTCAGTGTAGATTGCTTTGCAGTGATATCGCCTGCTAAGGCAATATCAGGCTCTACTCTGGCTACGCTTGAACTTAAACGACGAGATAATGAACCCAGACGTTTTTCTATTTCTTGTAGCCAACTACGAAGGTTGTCTGAGCGCGCATAAAATTGCGCCGAATGATCTGAGGGGTCAGCAAGCGCCAGTCGATATTGCGAAATTTCGCGAATTACTGTTTCATACTCGTTTTCAGCAGTGGGCGCAAACCAGCTAGTATGGTCAATATTCATGGCTGGCTGCGCAACAACCAGGTTACTATTCTCGACTGACTGGGATTGTGATCGACTAAAGTCGTTACGCATCGCCAAGACCATGTCTCGAGTCATTTGGATAACGCCAAATTCCCAAGCTGGAATATTATCGACCAAGCTGGTTGGCGGCAAAATATCGTTACTCATGTAACCACCGCGTTTTTCTAGCATTGTCTCTAACACTTTGATAACCGCGGTACTGGTAGCAAAGCCGTTAACGGGCTCTAATTCCAGTTCAGAAGATGCTTTAGTCATCTCGCTTTTTACTGAAAACGGCGCCGGTTCGTCACTTAATATCCAGCCTAAAAGCCATAGCAGAAGTAGCACAAGCAAAGCACCGCCAACTATCCATTTCCACTGAGCAGCGGCTTTCTTGGTTATTTGAAAGCTCATTGCGACTTCCTTACATCAGTTGATACATCGAGAGATTCACCATCGCTAAACATGAAGGTCAGTGTGATTTGGTCGCCGCTGGTTAACGGCTGCTGCAAGTTAAACAGCATAATGTGATAGCCACCAGGCTTCATTTTTAGCGACTCGCCCGACGCTATTTTTAGCTCAGGGACATGAACCATCTTCATCATGCCCTGTTCGTGAACATGTTTGTGCAGCTCTGTCTTTTTACTGACATTGCTAGTTACTTCAACAATCGTCTTCGCCGCGGATTGTTCGTTGATCAGACTTACATAAGCGGCGCCATTAGCAGCGCCTGGAATTGAGGCCCGTGCCCAAGAAGAAGTTACTTGCAGATCGCCAGCAACCACAGTCACTGAAAACACGGCTGCCAGTACCGTAATACAATAACCTATCCAGCTTTTCATCTATCATGTCCCGTTGTGCTGATAAGTACTCCATACTACACGGTTTTCCCAGTATTTCTAAAGACAAAATACAATATTAAAACACACAGTAATAACGGCCAGAATAATCCTATGCCAGTAAATATCAATGCAATTAACGCAGCACCTAAACCTAAAAATACGCTGCCGAAAATTGTCATCACCAGGAAGAATACAAGGCCTATCACAGCCAAACTCAGCGCTAATGAAATTGCAAATTCAATGACCGAACCGATAGCAAGGCCCAGAGTAGAAAGGATTTCGGGAGCAAACAAAAGCCCAATAACCGCGATAACGGTAATAACAATCCATTGATTACGTGACATAACTGCCTCTTATTGACTGAATAATAACTCCTACTAGCTATTCAAGATTGGTGCCAAGAATTTAAAGTTTTAAATCAATAACTTAGCGGATTAGCAATTTACTATATTGGTCTATTTTACGAATCAAATAAAAAAACCGCCACAATGTGGCGGTTTTAGCTTAACCGTTTAGACCGTTAAAAGCGGTATTCAACTTCGGTAAAGAAGTAACCACCGTTAAAGCCAATCGGCGAATTCGTTAGAGGGTAGACGAAAATCCCATTGAACTGATTGCCTTCTGACCGCCTATCAGGATATTGACTGAACAGGTTTTGCGCGCCCAGTTTAACGGTTAACGCATCGTCCCACTGATAACTGACCGTTAAATCAGTAATCCAATCAGGTCCATAGGTTTCGGTTCCACTACTGTAATAAATATCATAGGTGCCAAAGTAGCTAAACTGCAAGTTTGTCGACCATTTACCTATCTGGTGAGTAAGCCCTAATGAACCAGAGTGTTTAGGCACAGACTCAGTCATCCGAACCTGTTCATTTTCATCAAACAGGACATCATCCAGACCGTCTAATAACGAGGGTAAATTAATTGCATCAATTTCGGTGTCGTTATAACCGTAAGCTAATTGAGTACTGATATCGCCATAGCCGCCGAATTCAAAGTCTTTGCTAACAACAACGTCAATACCTTTGGTAGTAGTATCTACTGCGTTCACGAAAAATCTTGCGTTTTCAGCGCTTGTATCCGCTAGGGCATCGGCCACCGCTGGTGAGTCGGAGGGGGTAACATCACCGGATAGGATAATTCGATCCTGAATTTCTATTTGGAATGCATCAACGGTGACTGCCAGCCCATCAAAGCCATTCCATACCACGCCAAAGCTTAAGCTATCCGATTCTTCCGGCTGCAAATTACCGATACCTAGCGCTTCGGTGACCGGGCTCACATTGTTAAATGTACCAGACTGTTCAGGCTCTGGACCGTTACCACGATCGACAAACAACGTTGAGATGTTAGTAAAGTATAGCTGCTGCACGCTTGGTGCACGAAAACCTGTGTTTGCCGTGCCGCGGAATGCGAGTCGGTCGGTGACATCATAGCGACCTGAGAGCTTCCAGCTGGTGTTAGTACCAAAATCAGAGTAATCCTCATGGCGAACCGCAGCGCCCCACATAAAGTCGTTGGTTAACTGGTTTTCTGCTTCCAGGTATACACCAACGTTATCCCGTGATTCATCAACCGCAGACTCTGGTGCAAAGCCGGTAAAACCCTGACTTCCACCGGGACGGTCTTGGTAACCACCGTTAATGTAAGACGCTTCCTGACCTTCAATAACTTCATAACTATTTTCACGATAACTAATACCCATCGCTAGGGACAGTTCGGAATTGTTTGCGAACGGGATAAACCGTTGCGCATCCAAAGTTACGTTGGTCTCGGTGTTTTGTAGTGTACCTGCCTCAAACGAGGTTGGGGTTAAATCGGGGCCCAATGACGCATTTAATGAGTTTTTGACGTTGTATTGAAACTCGCTAAAACCATAGCCACCGCTGAGATCAAAGGTCCATTCGCCTAACATCCATTCGAAACCAGCATAGCCCGAGTAGTCTTTTACATCAGGTGCCAGAATCGGTAAAAAGCCATCCGGGTAAATCTCGGTTAATGTGTTGGACTGTAAGGCCCGACGATAAAAAGCGCCGGACTCGGATGTCCGGTCACTGACGCCGCCAAATGCATAAAACGTCGAGGACTCTCCTACGCCGACTTCCAGGTTGGCAAACAATGATACGTTTTCATAGTCGGCGTCGCCAACGTGAAAGCTTTGCCGATCAAACGTTTCTTCACGCGGATCGAGCTCGCCATTCGGAAGTAGTGGGTACTGCTGTCTTGGATCTGGTCCTGCGCGATTGGTTCGATTCTTACTATGAACTTCACCTGATAGGGTGAAGGCGCCATCGTCGCCCACTTTAAAGCCGTTACTGCCGGATAGTTTCCATTGTTCACCGTCTCCTTTATGGGTTTGACCCAACTGCAAATTGGCCATCCCGCCTTGAGCGTTATCTTTTAGTACAATGTTTATCACACCAGCAATAGCGTCTGAGCCATAAAGCGCCGCAGCACCATCCCGCAACACTTCAATTCTTTTAATAGCTGCAATAGGGATAGCGTTTAAGTCGACATTGGAGCTGCCACGACCGGTAGTCCCGTTTAAGTGAACCAAAGCCGAACTATGCCGACGTTTACCATTAATCAGCACTAACGTATGGTCAGGCGATAAACCTCGTAATGAGGCAGGACGGACAGCGTCGGTGCCATCCGTAATAGAAGAAGACGGAAAGTTAAAACTAGGCACTGCGTATTGCAATGCCTTGGCAGTCTCGGTAATACCGGTCGACGCTAAATCTTCGCCTGAAATAATATCAACTGGCGCTGAACCATCAGTTGCAGTGCGCATAGAGAGCCTCGAACCAACTACCTGCAAGACTTCTTCAACTTCAGTCTCGGGTTGGTTTTGTTGTTGCGCTGCAGCAGGAATAGCTGCCATAGATCCGGCAATGATTGCCAGAGTAATCGAGTTTAACTTCTTCATCGCCTGCTCTCCCTTTATGATTATTTATTCAATATAGCAGTTGTATGAAAAAGCAGTTAAAACGGTTAGCACTGATGTATACAAAAAAGGAATATAGACGTTCTCTTAATACTCCCAGCCTTCAAGGCATCCCAAGGATTCAAGCTTGCTTATAAGAGGTTGCAATTCCGCCCGATAATGTTTCCATTTGCCAACCGACGTTGAGTACACTTTTTGCCTGACTTGACTCGCACTGGCAGTTGTTGAGGGCTGCTTATTTTTGTGAAACTCCAAGCACGACTCCTGCCAATCTAAATCACAAAATTCGATAACGCTCCTGGCGGTAGTTTCAAAATCATCGACCAAATCTTCGTATTTAACCGTCTTCACCGCATTCGGTAAAACTTGCTGCCAATGCGACATCAGTAATTGATGCTCATAATAATACTCTGCAAGTTCTTCCAGGTCGTAGGAGAATTGGAAAGCATCTGTGAACAGTTGTTTATAGACCGAGTAGCACACATCCAGCGGATGTCTTTCTAATAACAAGATTTTTGAGTTAGGTAACGCCAGGTGTAAAAGACCGACATACAACGCGTTTTGGGGCAACTTATCGACAAAATGAGGCCTTTCCATTAGCTTAGGCCGACTTACCTCCAGATATTGTTGCCCTAACTTGCAAAAATCCAAATTACTAGAACTGCTGACCATTTTGCTACGGGGCAGGTTAGGATTTAATTTGAGCCCTGCCATTCCTGCGCTCATCAGCCGACTGAAATGAGGAAGCTCGCCAGCAGAGTAAACATCACTATGACTGGTAACGACTCTTTCTAACAATGTTGTCCCGGTTCTCGGTAAACCGGCAACAAAGATCGCCTCATTTGACCGGTTCTGCTCAGTTTGTTGGTTCAGTTTCTGCTTAATCAACTCAGCGTTATAATGTTTTCTTAACGCTCGTATAAAGGCTAAGTCTTCCTGAAAATTGTAATTTAACCCTGAACGATAAATTTTTGCTGCTTTCTCCCTCACCTTAAAACTTTCAGAATATTTTTCGCAATCTTCTAATTCTTTTGCCAATGCGTAAAACGCTTTAACCTTTTTTAAAGGCTGCTGAGGCGTTTTTTCAGTTAATTCTTTTAATTCGGAGATATGGTTACTATTTGCAGTCTGTGACTTTAGGTGACTTCTAAAGAACTGCACTTCACAGTCGAATTCATTCTGTTTTAACGCTTGAGAGGCTAAACGCTCGGCTTCATCTATTTTGCCGAGAAAAGAGGCGGCCGTTGCTTTTTTTAGCAACAAGTCTTGATTACCTGGTTCGAGCTTTAACGCTTTCTGATAACAGACCTCAACGTTTTCGTAGTTGTGGTACTTCTGGAAAAAGGTGGTCAAATGACCGAGAATTTGTTTATCTTTCAGCTCTAGATCTAGTAGCTTTTCCCCTTCCTCAATTGCCGCCGAAAAGTCGCCACTTTGTTCAAGCAACATAACTTTTTGTAATTTAAAATTGAGATTGTCGGGCTCAAGCTGAATAGCTGTATCAATAGCGGCTCTGGCATCACTATAACGGCCGATACTAAATGCAATAAACGACTTTGCCATCCAAACATTGGCAAATTTAGGAAACTGCTCTATTGCCAAGTTGCATCGATTCCAAGCCTGTTCAAACCGTTTTGAACCGATTAACTGATGAACCTGTTGAAGTAGTTGTTGTTGGGTCTGTGAATTTGCTTGCATAAACGCTCCAAAACTATATAGCTTGAGCGTATCATCAACACATAAAAATTAACAATTTCTCCACATTCGTCCCATCGGCAAGCCGAAGGCTACCCACGATTTGAACGGGTTTCCGGTAGCTATGG
>JBNJEZ010000002.1:163298-218625 GCA_051746345.1 Pseudomonadota bacterium | reverse complement strand
AAATTAAAATACGCTGATGTACCCGATGGCTTGCGTGGTTTAGGCGCAACCTTTATGTCGGTAGGTCTTATTGGTTTGGGCTTTATGTCGTTCGCCGGCGTATCTCTTTAACCAGTGTGTTGAATCAGTAAAAGTTAAAGGTACGAATCGATGGATATTACTCTGATTACGCTCGGTGTAGGGATGTTTACCATCATCGTACTGATTTTGGTAGCGATCATTATGTTCGCTAAATCAAAGTTGGTACCTCAGGGCGATGTAGAAATCCTGATTAACGAGGACGAAGAGAAGAAAATTATCACGCAGCCAGGCACCAAATTATTGGGCGCTATGGCCAACGCGGGTATCTTTGTTTCTTCTGCTTGTGGTGGTGGTGGTTCTTGTGGCCAGTGCCGGGTGACGATAAAAGAAGGTGGTGGTGATATTCTGCCAACCGAACTTGACCATATTACTAAACGGGAAGCACGCGAAGGTGTTCGCTTGTCGTGCCAGGTAAACGTCAAGCAAGACATGAAAATTGAACTGCCGGAAGAAGTCTTCGGTATTCGTAAATGGGATTGTACTGTTAAGTCTAATGACAACGTTGCGACCTTTATTAAAGAGTTCGTTGTACAGTTGCCGGAAGGCGAAGACGTTCCATTCCGTGCCGGTGGTTACATTCAGATCGAAGCGCCACCGCACCATGTTAAATATAAAGATTTTGATATTGCTCCGGAATATCGTGGTGACTGGGAACGCTTTGGCTTCTTAGACGTAGAGTCTAAAGTGGACGAAGAAGTTGTCCGTGCTTATTCTATGGCGAACTACCCGGAAGAAAAAGGCATTATCATGCTGAACGTTCGTTGTGCGACACCGCCACCGAATGATCTGAGCTTGCCTGCGGGTAAAATGTCATCTTATATCTTTAGCCTCAAGGCAGGCGATAAAGTATCTATCTCTGGTCCATTTGGTGAGTTCTTTGCCAAAGAAACTGAAGCTGAGATGATCTTTATCGGTGGTGGTGCTGGCATGGCGCCAATGCGCTCGCATATCTTTGACCAACTACGTCGTTTGAATACCGACCGTAAGATTAGTTTCTGGTATGGCGCGCGTTCTGTTCGCGAAATGTTCTACATTGAAGATTTCGACATGCTGGCGGAAGAAAATGATAACTTCGACTGGCACGTGGCCTTGTCTGACCCGCAACCGGAAGATGATTGGGACGGTGATACTGGCTTTATTCACAATGTCTTATACGAACGCTATCTGAAAGGCCATGATGCGCCTGAAGACTGTGAATATTACATGTGTGGTCCACCGGTGATGAACGCCGCATGTATTAACTTGCTAAAAGATCTGGGTGTTGAAGAAGAAAACATCAAGCTGGACGACTTTGGTGGTTAATCCATGATTGTTCGCATACTGAAACATTCAGTGATGGCTAAATACTGGCTAGTCCTTTTAGGGCTAGCCTTTTTAGTCTCTTGTTCGGATGCTCCGAACAATATCCAGTTTCGCGGTAATACCATGGGCACGACATATAGTGTCACTGTGTTTACCAAGGACCCACGGCATAACCAGCAAGAAATCCAAAAGAAAGTTGAGACGGTATTGGCTCAAGTCAATGCGCAAATGTCGACTTACGATCCTGAATCGGAGCTGTCGCGATTCAATCAACACGATTCGACGGAGCCGGTGGTTATTAGCCGAGCGTTGGAGAAGGTTGTCGGGAGAGCGTTAGAGATTTCAGCGGAAACGGACGGCCAGTTGGATGTTACCGTCGGGCCATTGGTCAATTTATGGGGCTTTGGTCCTAAGGGTCAGCCTGAACAAGCGCCGACTGAAGAGCAATTAGAGTCACTGGAAGCCTATGTTGGCTATGACAAGCTGACCATTGAAAATCACCAATTGAGTAAGGCTCACCCTAAGGTATACGTTGATTTGTCGACCATTGCTAAAGGCTATGGTGTGGATCGGGTAGCTTACTTATTAGAAGATTTAGATATTACTCAATATTTGGTAGAAATTGGCGGTGAAATTCGCACGCGTGGTGGTAAACCTGATGGTAAACCCTGGCGTTTAGCGATTGAAAAGCCGGTGTCTACGGAACGAACGATTCAAGAAATTGTCTCATTAAATGAGGGCGCGTTAGCGACCTCAGGCGATTACCGTAATTTTTATCAAGAAAACGGACGTCGTTATTCACATATAATTAACCCGTTAACAGGCGAACCCATACAACACCAACTAGTATCCGTTAGCGTTTACGCGGATAGCGCAATGTCGGCAGACGCATACGCGACAGCATTGTTGGTGATGGGGACTGAAAAGGCCAAAGCATTTGTAGAGCAACATCAAATCGCGGCATTTTTAGTGTTTAATACTGATGATGGCTTCCAGGAATGGGCCAGTGTTGACTTTAAACCGCTGTTAGAAGTTCGGGAGTAACAGGAGTTCTGATGCAAACCTTTTTATTGGCTCTGGCGCTATTTTTAATTGTGGTGTTTATTATGGCTATCGGCTATATGCTGCAGCGCAAGACCATTTCAGGTAGTTGTGGGGGCATCGGTGCGCTGGGCTTGGATAAAGCCTGCGACTGCGATGACCCGTGTGATAAAAGAAAGGCACGAATGGAAAAAGAACAGCAGTGGAAAGAAAACCAAATTCACTGATGGGTTAAAAATCCGTGTTCGCTGGCCGGTCTTGTTCTGGTTTCCACACTAGTTTGGCGACAAAACCTTCTTTACCGGCCAACCAACAGCTAATGTCGCTATGACACTGAACATTCCAGACGTCAGCATCGGTTAGCTTATACCACTGTTGGCTTGGCTTATGGAAGGCCGCAGCTCCACTTGGATTCGAGGTTAGTAGCCAACGCCCCTGATGTTCCACCACACTGAGGCTATAAAGCGCGCCTTGTAATGGTGGCTCAGGCAATGCATTAAATTGCTGACCGTCATAATACCAAAGTCGCTCGGTGTCATTCTCTTCCGGCTGTAAATGCCCGCCAGCGATATAAAACTCTTTATCATTAACTGGCCATACAGCAAAAATACCGGCGTTAGGACCTGCTTGCATAGGCGAATCTATGATCTCAAAACGAATGCCAAAACCGCCTTTACGCAGCACTCGTGCTATATCAGCGTTGCCGGTTCCCATTAACCAGGTGTCGTTATTAAAACGAACGCAACTGCCACTGGCGGCAAAACCCGACTCATTGGATAACGGCTTTGAGCCAATAGCGCCGGCGCCTTTCATCCAGTTGCGACCGCTTGGACTGCGGGCGAGGCGCCACTGATCGCCGACACTATCGGCCAGTACCCAGGCTTCAGCATTAGGTGAGGTTGCCATGCAGTTAAAAAAGCTATCGTTTTCACCGCGATAGCTCATCTGCCAGTTTTCTCCGCTGTTGTCGGAGAAATAAATTTTCGACTGGCCATCATCGCCAATGCTCATTGCATAAGCCTGCCGGTCGTCAATTGCTTCTATATCGCGAAATTCCAAATCACTTTGGCCAGGTTGACTATAGTCCCAGCTTTCGCCGCCGTCCTCGGTGTGAGCCACGGTGCCATTTTCACCCGCAAGCCAAACAGTGGATCGGCTAACTGGCGCTACCCCTATCCAGTGTTGATTGCGCAAGGTATCAATGAGCTGTAGCTTTGGCGGTTCTACCGCCATGGCAGAGCTGCTGGCCGCAATACTTGCGGCCAGGCTGAAAAATGCACTGCTCAGACAACGCTTAGTTCGCATATTAAGGCCTTTTTTGAGAAAACTATTGAGCATCAAAACAAATGTTGTTGTCCTTTGTACTCTCATCTCCCATTAGATACAAATAAGTCGGCATAAGTTCTAACGGAGTTTTTAATGCTTTTGGATCTTCGGCCGGGTAAGCCTTCGACCGCATAGAAGTGCGGGTTGCGCCGGGATTAATGAGGTTAGTTCGAATAGTGGTGCTGGAGTATTCATCGGCAATAACCTGGGCCATACCCTCGGTTGCAAATTTGGACACCGAATAGCTGCCCCAATACGCACGTCCTTTGCGACCAACCCCGGAAGACGTGAAAACTAATGATGCGGTATCGGCTAATTGCATAACCGGCAATAAGGCCTGGGTCATCAGCATCGGACCGGTGACATTAATTTGCATCGAGTCACGAAAATCATCTTGTTCGATGTGGGTAAAGGGAGAGAGGATGCTTAGAATCCCTGCATTGTGTAACAACCCATCAAGGCGGCCGAACTGATCTTTAATGGTCGCGGCCATATCTTGATAGTGCTGAGCGGTGGCACCTTTTAGATCAAGAGGAATAATTGCTGGAGTCGCACCGCCAGCTTTCTCGATTTCATCGTAAACGGCTTCTAACTTGTTCACCGTACGACCCAGTAGAATTACCGTAGCACCATATTCAGCGAAGGTTAATGCGGCCTGCCGGCCAATGCCATCGCCGGCGCCGGTGACTAAAATAACCTTGTCTTTTAAAAGTTCAGGGCTAGCCTGATAATCATGAACAGTTTTGATTTGCATAATTGTCTTTTTCCATTGGACTGTTAGCGTCAGTGTAAGCTATTGTACTGATATTCGGATAACTTCTCAGCAAACGAATAGAAATTCCGGAAAAAGCCTTTAATCTTAATTCATACAGGTGTATAAAAATCTTTAAGCAAAGGCTTAATAATAAAAATGTAAAAAGGACTGGGGAATCCACATGAAAAAACTATTACTCCCATTGGCGATTGGATCAGCATTAAGTCTGGTCGGCTGTGGTAGCGGTGAAGAAGCACCGTTAACGGAAACGGAAGTCAGTGTTGCCGCAACTCGCGTGCAGTTTGATCCTTCAAATAGCGTTATTCCAATTCCGACCAACATACTGTTAAGCGGAACTGTTGATGGAACACTTAATATTCCAGTGGCTGACGCCTCTGATACCAGCGACCCTCAAGTTGCTCTAAACGGGTTAGACGGCTGGGGAACTCACCCAACTATGACCTTTAATTTCTCATTGCCACGGGATGAAAATGGCGATGTGGTTCAAGTCAGTGCATCTAGTATCGAAGCGCAGGGCGCAATTCGGGTTTTCGAAACCATTCAGGGTGGCAGTGATGTAAATGCTACTTGCGAAGCGGCAAGTCCTGCTGCAGCTTGTGCAGTTACTGGTGAACTGGTTCACGGTGAGGACTTCACAGTCTCAGCCGTCGATGGCGATACGGTTGCTGTTGTGCCATTAAAACCGTTAAAACCTGCGACGGGCTATATCGTTGCATTGACATCCAATATTCAGGATTCATTAGGGCGCGATGTAAAACCGTCGCAAACCTATACGCTAATGAAACGTCCAGCCGACACCGATCCAGTTTCTGGTGATGAGTCTGCAGTAAGTTTGCAGCGTTTAATTAATAGCTACGAAGGAGCGCTTGCACAAGCGGGTGTTGATGCAGAGCAGCTTATTTATACCTCAAATTTCACCACTCAGTCTGTCGGTGATGCATTAGGCGCTGCTAAACAAACATTGGCAGGTAGCGCGGCAGGTATATTTGCGCAAACTCCAAATTATACGGCACCGGAAGTACCAGTTGTTATGGCACAGCCAGCCGGGTATAGCTTGGACGTGGTTCTGCAATCAGAACTTGGTGTCGAAGATCCACAAACTTTGGCCATTGCATCAGCCGCAACGGTATACGGTGGTGAGGTAAATCTGCCTTATTACTCGCCGCTACCAACCGCGGAAAACCCAACGGCACCGTTGGACGGTCGTTGGATGGCTGCATGTGATAGCCCGGCATCTATTCTTGGTGCTGTAGAGCAAGGTCTGATTGATCCGGCCGGTGCAGGTATTCCACCAGCAGCAATGGAAGATCCAACGCAGTTGCTACCACCTTATAACTGTTTCGATTTCCCAGGTGTTGATGATGAGCGTCACCTGACCAAGTACAACCCAATCCCACAGGTTCAGGATACTGTCGATGTACCAGCCTTTATCACTATTCCAGACCTCGCTGTAGTTAACGGTTTGCGCCAGCAGCAAGGTATGGAGCCTATGGCGATGCCTGAAGATGGCTGGCCAGTAGTGATTTTCCAGCACGGTATTACCGGTGAAAAAACCAACGCAGCGGGTATCGCTGGGTCACTTGCCGCGGCAGGCTTCGCGACTGTAGCTATTGATCATCCATTACACGGTGATCGTGGTTTTGGCGAAATTAACGCGTCAAGCCCAGAGACAGCTACCGCGTATATGAACCTGCAAAACCTGCTGGGCGCACGCGATAACATTCGTCAGTCTATTGCTGACTTAGTTGGCTTGCGTATGGGCTTAAATAACTTTGATGCAAGCGATGGTGCGGAGTTAGATGGACAAGACGTCCACTTTGTCGGTCACTCGTTGGGCGCGATCGCAGGTGTTGGTTTTACCGCACTATCAAATACGCCGTTCGAAAACACCGACTTAGCCCCGTTTGATCCAATGTTCCAGGTTCAGGCTTCATCATTTGGTATGCCTGGGGGCAGTGTCGCTAACTTCTTGTTAGAGTCAGGTTCTTTTGAAGTTCCAATTAAGAGCCAACTGTTGTATTCGGCAAGTGAAGACTTTGCCGCCGCCGTTAACCAACAGGCTGAAGCGGCTGGCATTAACCCGGGTGGCGAAGGCTTTAGTGAGTTGTTAGCTGAGGTTTATACGCAATTTACTGCAAATGCGTCAGCAGAACAGCAAGCACAGATTAACTCAACCTTCGAACAGTTCGCGTTTGCCGCACAAGCGGTGGTCGATTCGGCAGATCCGGTTAACTATTCAGCGGGCGTAGTTGCCACTGAAACTCCGGTTCATCTGATTGAAGCGTTGGGTGATTCAGTTATTCCAAACGCGGTTGAAGGTAAGCCGCTAGCGGGTACTGAGCCATTAATTCGCTTAATGGGCTTACCGTCTGTTTCGTCAACGGTTCAATCTAGTGATGGCTCACCAGTATCGGGCGCTGTGCGTTTTAGTGCAGGTGGTCACAGTTCATTGGTTGACCCAAGTGCATCTGCGGCAGCAACCACTGAGATGCAAACTCAAATCTTCAGCTGGTTTGGTTCCGATATGTTAGCATTGCCTGTCACAAACGAAGAAGTTGTTGACTAAGTCCAAACGTTATTTGGATGCGTAAAAAAGGTCAGCATTTGCTGACCTTTTTTTATAATAACCGGGGGATTGATGGAATTTATTGCGGATGTTGGAAGCTTTTTAATCAAAGCGGCGATTATTGTTATTGCCTTTGTGCTGATTAGTGGTGTCATCGCCCAGGCTGCGCAAAAACAGAAAAAACAAAAGGGCGAGTTAGAAGTCACGCATTTATCCAAAGAAATGCAGGAAATGCAGGACGCTCTGAAAATGGAGCTAATGGATAAGAAGGCGCGCAAGGTTGCTTTAAAGAAGCTGAAGAAAACGCGCAAGCAACAAACCGACTCTGAGCAGCGATTGTTTGTTATTGACTTTAAAGGTTCTATGGACGCAAAAGAAGTCGATAATTTGCGGCGTGAAGTCAATGCAGTGCTTAGCTTAGCCACCGACCAGGACGAAGTGTTGGTGCGATTAGAAAGCGGCGGCGGTGTTGTTAATGGCTATGGTCTTGCAGCAGCTCAACTGCAGAGATTGCGCGAGCGCGGGCTGACATTGCATGTGGCGGTTGACAAGGTGGCTGCAAGCGGTGGCTATATGATGGCCTGTGTGGGTCATAAAATCTATGCGGCACCTTTCGCTTTTATCGGTTCGATAGGAGTTGTTGCGCAAGTGCCTAACGTTCACCGCTGGTTAAAAAATCACGATATTGATTTTGAACAGATTACGGCTGGCGAATTTAAGCGTACTTTGACCATTTTCGGTGAGAATACCGATGAAGGGCGCCGCAAGTTTAAAAAGGATCTGGAAGCTATTCATACCCAGTTTAAGAGTTTTGTGCAAGACAACAGACCGGAACTGGATATCGATAAAATTGCTACTGGTGAAGTTTGGTCAGGTCAGGAAGCCAAGCAACTGGGTCTGGTGGATGAAGTGATTACCAGTGACGCCTGGCTACTAAAACAATTAGGTGAGCGTGACATTTTGAAGCTCGAATATGCGGTAAAAAAACCACTGAGCGAACGCTTTGCAAAAGGCGCAGCAACGATTATCCATACATTGAAAGCATCATTTGCCCGTTCCGACGTATGATTGATAGCTAGCCGCAGGGCTTTTTGCTAATCTATGCCGGTCATTTACATTGGTAGACGCTATAACAAAGGACTCGTATGAGTGATAAAAAGAAACTCAGTCTGACCTCACGTATCGTTATCGGTATGGTGGCCGGTATTATTCTAGGCATGGCGCTGCGCTATTTTGCCGGCGATAGTGCTTGGGTAGATAGTTATCTGACGAACGGTTTGTTCAATATCGTTGGTCAGATATTTATCACTTCGCTAAAAATGCTAGTGGTTCCGCTGGTCTTTATTTCGCTGGTGGTGGGCACTTGCTCACTGAGTGACCCCAGTAAATTGGGACGTTTGGGTGGAAAAGCGGTGGGTATGTATTTGATTACCACTGCGATTGCAATTTCAATTGCTATTTTTTCCGCTGTATTAATACAGCCGGGCTCCGGTGTCGAGCGCAGCTCTGATGCGACCTTCGAACCTTCCGAAGCGCCGTCGCTCTCACAAGTTATTATAGACTTATTCCCCGATAACCCAATTAATGCCATGGCCGAAGGCAATATGCTGCAAATCATTGTGTTTGCATTGCTGTTCGGTATTGCAATGGCCTTAGTTGGTAAGCCAGGCGAACGCTTAAAGAGCTTTTTTGATGACTTGAATGAAGTGATCATGAAGCTGGTTGTTATTTTGATGAACCTCGCACCATACGGTGTTTTCGCGTTGATGGCGAAGTTATTTACCGAGACTGGGTTGGGAATGATCGGTAGTCTGGCCAAGTACTTCTTCTTGGTACTGATTGTGCTTATTATTCATGGCTTTATCGTTCACCCATTCCTGCTAAGTACGTTGGCGCGGGTTAAGCCAGGAATCTTTTTGCGCAAGATGCGCGATGCTCAGTTGTTTGGCTTTAGTACGGCCTCGAGTAACGCAACTATGCCGATTACACTGGAAACAGTGACTAAGCGACTGGGTGTTAGCAATAGTGTTGGTTCGTTTACCGTACCGCTAGGGGCAACCATCAATATGGATGGCACCTCAATCATGCAGGGTATTGCGACGGTCTTTATTGCCCAAGTGTACGGCCTGGATTTATCGATCGCAGATTACTTAATGGTGATTCTGACCGCAACGCTTGCATCGGTGGGGACCGCTGGTGTACCGGGCGTTGGTCTTATCATGCTGGCAATGGTGTTACAGCAAGTAGGACTGCCGGTCGAAGGCATTGGCTTAATCATCGGTGTCGACCGACTACTTGATATGACCCGAACCGCGGTCAATGTAACCGGTGACGCCATGGTGAGTTGCGTCGTTGCAAAATCTGAAGGCGACTTCGACCAGGAAAAATACTACGACCGCGAAGCCGGCAAAAAGCTCGAAGAACTTTAACGGCTTCGCCGCCGTCGGCAAGCCAAGGGTTACCCCGCCGTCGGCAAGCCAACGGCTACCCACGATATGAATAATATCCCGGAACTCCCGGGATATGCCCCGTCGGCAAGCCAACGGCTACCTACGATCTGAATGATATCCCGGAACCCCCGGGATATCCCCCCGTCGGCAAGCCAACGGGTACCCACGATCTGAATAATATGCGAGAAACCCGAAATATCGATTTTTGAATAACCTCTGGTGTTAAAACCTCAATTCTGATGACTTCCGGAAACCGCTTCATATCGTGGGTAGCCTTCGGCTTGCCGAAGGGGCAGGAGGTCGCCGCCACCCTCGGTAGATGGA
Source organism: Pseudomonadota bacterium (assembly GCA_051746345.1). Classification (GTDB taxonomy): domain Bacteria; phylum Pseudomonadota; class Gammaproteobacteria; order Enterobacterales; family Alteromonadaceae; genus Idiomarina. Next base: position 208,760 of record JBNJEZ010000002.1, on the reverse strand, counting down.
TCCGTGGCACCCCTTCGGACCTCCGTGATGTCCGATATCGCATATATCTTTCCAGCCTATGATAGATTAAATCGTTCGTTTGCTTATTCATGTATCGGAATTATCATCATTGTCAGTAAACTTCAGAGCAGTGATGAATAATGACTTTATCGCAGTTACCAACAATTTCTTTCGAACGACTCGATACTTCCGAGGAGCGCGAAAAATTGCGCGTTGCGGCCAGTGAGGTTGGCTTCTTCTATCTCGTTGACCATGGACTGACAACACAACATCTTGACGCCGTGATGGCCGTTAGTAAGCAGTTTTTTGGGTTGTCTGAGTTCGAGAAAAAAGCCGTTGCTATGAACCGCTCGGCGCACTTCCGTGGCTACAACGCTGTTGGTGGAGAGCGCACAGCCGGAGCTGTAGACATTCGTGAGCAATTTGACTGGATGAATGAGGAATCGGCAATATTTCCGTTGCAGGCGCCCTGGCAAGCTCTGGTAGGGCCAAACTTATGGCCGACCAACTTATCCGAGTTACGCACTAAGCTGTTGTCGTTGACCGAACAGCAAACCCATATTGCCGTTACTCTATTGCGTGCTTTGTGTGAATCGTTAGGAATGTCTGCTGACGCTCTGGACAATACCTTTAGCGATGCTCCCTATACCCATTCAAAAATTATTAAGTACCCAGGGACGACAGCGTCCACTCAGGGCGTCGGGGCGCATAAGGACCCCGGTTACCTGACCTTTGTGCTGCAAGACCAACAGAGTGGCTTACAGGTGGAGTACGACGGCCATTGGTTTGACGTGGAACCCCGTCCGGGAACGTTTGTGGTTAACATTGGCGAGTTGCTGGAGCTTGCCTCAGATGGTTTTCTGCAAGCCACTAATCACCGTGTATTGGTACCTGAACCAGGTACCGAACGCTATTCGGTTGCCTACTTTATGGCTGCACAACTCGATTCGACGGTGCCGGTGTTAGATTTGCCGGCAGAGATGAAAGAAAAATCAAAAGGGGTGTCAACCGATCCCAACAACCAGCTGCTATCGCATGTCGGCGAAAATGTTCTAAAAGGTCGTGTGCGCTCTCATCCAGATGCCGCTAAACATATTCATTTTACGCCGCAGGCGCACCAGAATGGAACTTGAAGTCGTCGTCGGGTGACTCGATGAGCTTGCGCTCGATGTCGCCGAAAAAGGCGACACGTTCGCTAATATCGGAGTCCGAAATTTGCGCCGCAAGAGTTAGGTAATCCTGATAATGTCGCGCTTCAGAACGTAATAACGAAATGTAAAAATTGCCCAGCCGGGCATCAACATAAGGTGCTATAGCAGCAAACCGTTCGCAGGAACGCGCTTCGATGTAAGCCCCGCAAATCAGTTTATCGACTAGTGCGGCCGGCTCGTAAGTGCGCACATGCGTTAACAAGCCACGAGCGTAGCGGCTTGACGTCAACTTGTCGTATTCGATGCCCAATTCATTAGAGATCTCCAGTACCTGATAAAAGTGATGCAGCTCTTCTTTAATCAGTAGTACCATTTTATCAATTAACTCCTGGCTATAAGGCTTATCAGACTTTGGCACCATGCGCTTGTTTAACTTGTTGTTTTGCGCCAGTTGCCGCCAGTCACCGACTAACCGGTAGGTAAAATCTTCGTAGGGTTTCAACCACTGTAATAACGCATTGCCACTTTCTTCATCAACGGCATAACGACGAATAAGCAACATCGCACTTTGCGCCGCTTTTAATTCACAAACCATATGGTCCCGTAACAAAATGGGCAGGCTTTCCGGCTGTTTTGCCCGTTGTAGCCAGCTATCGGGAGTAGCGCAGTGCAAAAAACCATTAATGGGAGTAAGCAGTGTCTCGATCTCGGATTTTGACAGGGTAGTAGTCATACTCAGTTTGACGCGCCATTAAGCCAGAAGGTCGGCTAGTTTACTTGATTTTATGGTTAATTTGAATGTGTCGGGAAAGAGCTCTTTAAAAAAACGTTATTGTTAATAAGGTGTTAGTTTTGTTAACAAAAATCGCTTGACAGTATAAAAAATGTCCCCAATAGTAGAAGCATAAGAAGCCGCTTGAGCGGACGGAAGTACTAAGGGAACAACAAGACTGCGGCATTGCCGCGTTGAATGGGGAAGTGAATTATGATCTTGAATCACATTTGGGGTTTATACGCTCATCCGATGGAAGAGTGGAAAACCATTGACGCAAAACGGGAAAGTATCGTTAATTCATTAACGCATATCTTGTTTATTGCCATTTTGCCTTGTGTTGCTGCTTATTATGCATCGGCCCATCTTGGCTGGGGCGTTGGCGCCCGCGAATCGATTTTTTTGACGCATAACAGTGCGGTGATGCTCGGAGTTGCGATGTACCTGGGTATTATTGCTGCAACCTTTGCGCTGGCTTATTTGGTCTACTGGATGGCGAAAACTTTTGGTGCCGATCCAAGTTTTACCCAGTCGCTGGAGCTTGCGGCTTATACCGCAACACCGGTAATTATGTCGGGCGTCGCTGCTTTGTACCCAGAACTCTGGTTTATCGCTTTAATCTTTTTAGCCGGTGTCGGTTATTCAGTCTACTTATTGTATGCAGGCATCCCGGTGATTATGCATATCCCTGAAGAACGTGGCTTTTTATATGCGAGCTCGGTGGTTACTGCAGGTCTTATTCTAATGGTTATTTTAATGGTGAGTACTGCCATATTATGGACCAATGGCTTTGGTCCGGAATTTATGTCCTGATGCCTGGTGGTTATCTCCTAACTGCACTAACGTAACTTGCGCTCCCGGCGCAAGTTACTTTTTATAAATTCCCGAATAAACTCTCGTATTCAAGACTTTCTGTGCGTCGTACCAGTCGCCTAGTACAACGCGTTCAGCTTTCTTTCCGTTAACACAAAAAGCATGAATCGCAGCGCGATGCGTATGGCCGTGAATCAGGTGTTGTACTTGGTGACGCTCCATTACTTCAATAACCGCAGGGTGCTGTGCATCCATCTGTTGCAGTCGCTGCTGGGTTAAGTTCGGGCGTTTAGAAGCTGAACCGGCGCGTAGCTTGAGGGCGATGCGCATACGCAATGATAAGGGCAGGTGACGCAGAATAAATTTACTGATCGGGTGTTGGATAATGGCGCGGTACCGCAGATACTCTTTGTCGTCGGTACACAAGGTGTCGCCATGCATTAACAATACTGAATCCCCGTATAAATCAATTACGGTTTCATCGGGTAATACTGTTAAGCCCACTTCTTTGGCAAAGCGCTGACCCAACATAAAATCTCGGTTGCCTGGAATAAAATACAGCTGCACGCCTTGATCCGATATTTCTTTAAGTATGCTTTTTATGTCACTGGCGAATTCACTGGGGTCATCGTCACCAAGCCAGGCGTCGAATAAGTCCCCTAGAATGTAAAGTGCTGTTAGGTTGGTATGAGCCTGACAAAATTGCCGAAACGCGGCCGTGATATCGGGCCGCGCTGGCGACAAATGTAGATCAGCGATAAACGCAGTCGACATAAGCTGGGTATTATTCGTTAACAGTGACTTTTTCTAGTACTACGTCTTCTACCGGAACATCTTGGTGGAAGCCACTAGAGCCAGTCTTAACCCCTTTAATTTGATTAACTACATCCATACCGTCTGCCACTTCGGCAAACACGCAGTAGCCGAAACCGTTAGGGGTTTCGTTCTGAAAATTCAAAAAGCTGTTATCACCAACGTTAATAAAAAACTGTGAAGACGCTGAGTGAGGATCGGGTGTGCGTGCCATAGCGACGGCGCCAATAGTATTTGGCTTCGCTGTCTTCGCTTCGTTTTCAATATTGCCACGAGTTTCTTTCTGCTTCATGCCTGGCTCAAAGCCACCGCCCTGAACCATAAAACCGTCGATAACACGGTGGAATAGGGTGTTTTCATAAAAACCGTCACGGGCGTACTGTAAAAAGTTTTCTACGGTATTTGGTGCCGTGTCATGGTGCATTTCCAGCGTGATATCGCCGTGATTTGTGTGTAAAACGACCTGCATCTTGGTATCCTGTAACTTTGACTAAACCAGCGGCTAGTGTACCAGAGCAGGGCGTTCAGTGGTATCATTAGTGTTTTATCGCAGACTTTTAACTAAGGATAGAGAACGACTATGGCACTGACACTATTTAATACCCTGGCTCGCGAAAAGCAGACATTTAAGCCGCTTGAACCCGGCAAAGTGGGTATCTATGTGTGTGGTGTCACCACTTACGACTTCTGCCATATTGGACATGCCAGAACCTATGTGGCGTTCGATATTGTTGTACGCTATCTGCGGAAGTTAGGTTACAACGTCAACTACGTACGCAATATTACCGACCTGGACGATAAAATTATTCGTCGCGCGGCAGACACCGGACAAGATTTTGCGACAGTAACCGAACGCTTTATTGGTGAAATGCACCAGGACTTTGATGCGTTGAACTTATTGCGGCCTGACATTGAACCACGAGTCACTGGCCACATGGACCAGATTATCGCCATGATTGAGCAACTTATTCACAATGGTAATGCCTATCAGGCGAGCAATGGAGACGTGCTGTTCGATGTCTCGACCTTTGCTGACTACGGACACTTAAGCCGGCAGAATTTAGAGCAGTTGCAGGCGGGCGCGCGAGTGGATGTCGACCAGGCAAAATCTGACCCGCTGGACTTTGTTTTGTGGAAAAAAGCGAAAGCCGGAGAGCCGAGTTGGGAGTCGCCTTGGGGGGCAGGGCGCCCTGGCTGGCACATAGAGTGTTCGGCAATGAATAAAGAACACTTAGGTGAGACCTTTGATATACACGGTGGCGGCTCAGATCTCACTTTTCCACACCATGAAAATGAAATTGCTCAGAGTTGCTGCGCGAACCATTCAGATTACGTCAATTACTGGATGCACAGCGGTATGGTGCAAGTCGATGATATTAAAATGTCTAAATCGCTGGGCAACTTTTTTACCATTCGGGATGTGCTTAACGTCTACGACGCTGAGACCGTCCGTTATTTCCTGTTATCCAGTCATTACCGGTCACAATTAAACTACACCCAGGATAACCTGGAGCAGGCGCACGCCGCTCTGGAAAGACTGTATACCGCGCTGCGTGGTATTGAACCCTTAGTTGCCAGTGATGATTTGCGCACACCTTATTGGGACAAGTTTCAGCAGGCGATGAACGACGACTTTAATGCACCAGAAGCGATGAGTGTGCTATTTGATATTGCCCGTGAAATTAACCGCTTACGCAGTGATTCCGCAGAAAAAGCGGCCCAACTCGCGTCAGTATTAAAAGAACTTGCGGACGTTTTAGGATTACTGCAAAACAAGCCGGAGCAGTTCTTACAAGGTGATGATGACGACGTCGCGCTGATCGAACAACTGATTGAAAAACGTAATACGGCCAGAGCAGAGAAAGACTGGGCTGCTGCTGACTCGGCACGAGATCAGCTAACTGCCATGGGAATTGTGCTTGAAGATGGTGCAAATGGCACCCAGTGGCGCCGCAATTAATTACGTTATTTTGAATAAGATAATGAAGAGGGATTTATGGCATTTGCAAAACTACACTGTGTTCAGTCTTTACAGCAAGCACAGGAAAACCAGCAAACCGATGCGCTGATTGTTATCGGACATTTTGCTTCGGTCGAAGACGAAAAACTGGCTGAAGCCATTAATGTGGCACAACAAAGCGACCATCGAGTTACTAAAGAAACGTTATTGGTGACGCAGCCGGAGGTTCCCGGCAAGCGCTTAATTGTATCTCCTACAGGACCTTTAAATCGTGACTTTGACGATGTTCGGCAGGTGTTTGATGCAGCCGCCCGAGCCGCGAAAATAGCGCAAGACGCTGGCGCTCGTCACCCGGTATTAATGTTGAATGCGGTTGATATTAACGATCCCCGTTATCAGCAAGCTCACCTGGCTGCCTACTTAGGCTTGTGCCAGGCCCTATACCAACCACTTGAAGCGCGTGAAGCACATGGTGAAGACGCAATAGAGCCGACCTCTAACGTTACCCTGATCGGTAGTTTAGATGCGGACTGGGCAATGGCCATTGAAGCCGGTAAACGGGTAGCACGGGATTTAGCAGGCACTGAACCGGAACGCATGGCACCGCCACGCTTTGCTGAATATTGCCGACAGGCGTTTGCGCATACTCCGGTTAAAGTATCGGTGATTGATGATTTTCAGCAACTGCAACATGAGTACCCGTTAGCGGCTGCCGTGGGCCGCGCATCAGTATCGGTGGAACGCCATCGCCCCTGCGTTATTCGACTGGAGTATAAAGGCTCCAAACCAGAGCGTACCGTTATGTTTGCCGGTAAAGGTATTGTTTATGATACCGGTGGTGCCGATCTTAAAGTGGGTGGTCACATGGCCGGCATGAGCCGTGATAAAGGTGGCGCAGCGGCAGTAGCGGGTTTTGTTAAGACTGTTGCCGAGGTACAACCGTCGCATTTAAACGTGATTGCAGAAATTGGCGCGGTGCGAAATAGCATTGGTTCAGACGCGTTTGTGGCGGATGAGATTATTACCGGTCATAGCGGCAAGCGGGTACGCATAGGTAATACCGATGCGGAAGGGCGTCTGGTGATGGCCGATTTATTATCGCATTTACGTGAGGAGGCCGCAGCCAGCGAATTGCCTAGCGATCTTTATACGGTAGCAACACTAACTGGGCACGCCGCGTTGTCGAAAGGACCTTATACGGCCCTGGTTCCGAATGGTTATGCTCGCCGTCAGCAGCTCGCTCAGCAGTTATTTGATAGTGGCGAAAGCTACGGTGACCCTGCAGAAATTTCCTGGTCACGCCGTGAAGACTTTGATTTTGTAAAAGGTCATACTTTGTGCGACGACCTGCTGTCGTCAAATAATGGTCCGTCAGCGACTACGCCACGCGGCCATCAGTTCCCGATGGCATTTTTAGTGGGTGTGTCCGGGCTAGATGCACACGGCATTGATAGCGACAAGCCGATTAACTACGTGCATGTCGATATTGCTGGCAGCGGTATCGAGGGTGGCGACTGGCAGCATGGTAAGCCCACCGCCGCACCGGTAACTTGTTTGGCAGGACATTATCTGCGCTAATGCGCGGGCAATGTCGCAAAATACCTTTTCCGTTTTTTCGGTTTTAATTTGGTGATATCAACCAGTACCAAACCGTCGATAGCGTCACAAAAGTCGGGGTCCACGCCAAACTCCAAAAACTGCACGCCACCGGCCTCGCAGAGGTCGGTGTATTGCTTGTAAAGGGTTGGAATATTGCAGCCCATTGATGCTAAGTAACTTTTAAGATCGGTGAAGTCCTGGCTATAGCACCCGGTAATTCGAAAGTGCTTTGCCTCCGGATTATAGGGGGTGTAAGCGGTTGCTAATTGTTGTTGAGCAGGGAAGTAGAAGCGGTAAAAAGCGACCAATGCTTCTTTTGCTGGATCCGGCAGAGCACCGCTGATACTGACGGAACCAAATAAATAACGGTATTGGGGGCGTGAATTGAGTAACGCACCGATACCAGACCATAAAAAGTCCAGACTTCGCTTGCCCCAGTACCTAGGCTGCACGAACGATCGACCCAGTTCTAACCCTTGTGCGTGAATATCGGACATGGTGCGGTCGAACTGGTAAAAGTTTTCGGTGTAAAGGCCTCGCGGCCCCACTTTTTGAATGATCTCAGCGCAATCACCGAGACGATATGCGCCAGCAATTTCAAGGTCATCAGGATCCCACAAGATTAGGTGCATATAAATTAAATCGTGATCATCAACATCGCGACGCTGCCAAGTTCCCTCACCGACTGAGCGAAAAGCAACTTCACGCAGCCGACCAATTTCGCGCAGAATCGGTGAGCTACCGTTAAATTGGTACAAGTAAATTTGTTTCCCACAGGCGGTAGAGCCTAAATGCTGACAATGCTCAATGGCTTGTTTTAATGCTTGCCGGGCTTCCGGTCGGGCGATAGCTGTCTGTGTCGGGAAAATTAATTCCTTAGACGTGCCAACACGGTACAAGTGTTTTCGTAGTAACTTAAGCTGCTGCTTGCTGGCCAGACCCTGAACCTTTTTCAGCGCTTGATTCGGTATTATCTCGCCAATTCGACAACAAACGTGTTTACGCTGCTGGCGAAACATCTCTTTAACCAGTAGTAAGGTCGCCAATGGCTTATAAACCATTGATGCTGTATAAAAAAGTGCTGAGTTATGCGCGGTTAGTCGAATGGGCAGAACCGGGCTTTGGGTGCGCTGCGCGATCTTCAGAAAGCCACTGTGCCAATGGTTGTCACGAATGCCTTGGGGACTGAGGCGAGAAACTTCACCGGCGGGGAAGATAATAACCACGCCTTCGTTCAGCAAGTGCTGATGTATTGCCCGAATATCCTGTCGGGCACTATGTCCGTCGAACACTGTTACTGGCAGTAACATACTTTGCAGAGGTTTTAGCTTTAGCAGTAGATCATTGGCGACAATCTTGACGTCGCTACGAACCTCACTGACCAGTTTTAATAATGCGAGACCATCCAGTGAGCCAATCGGATGATTAGCGACGATAACCAGTCTGCCATGGGTAGGAATGTTGTCGAGTTCGTTACTACGATATTGATAAGAAAAATTAAAATAATCAAGTACTTGCTCAACAAAATCGATGCCTTGCAAATCTGGATAACGCTGACTGAAATGGCGAATATCGTTTTCATGCAGTAAATTACGTAGCAGCCAAGTGGTCGGTTTGGCTAACCAGGGTTTGCGGTGAACCCGGGGCAGGTTTTCTTTTACAACATCTTCAACGTTCAACATAGTGCTGGCCTCATCGCTAGGATGAGGTCAGCATAGAATGACTTTATGACAATAAAATGAATACTCGCCGAGTTATCGGCGAGCGACAGACTTACTCTTGAAACTGCTTGCCGAAGTATGAATCTTCGAGCCACTGCGGGCGTTGTTCGGCGTTGGCGATTTGTTTACCGATTTCGAAGTTTATATTGGTAAATCGAGCGCCTGCTTCGTAATGAATGTCATGTACTTTTAAATCATCGCTCGGACGATGGTAATGTTCAGCAAAGAACTCACCCCAGACTTCACCGCCGTCTTCACCCTCGGTACGGGAAGTGAAACCGGTCATTAGAAAGACCGCCGGAATACCTTTTTTAACTAAGGTATAGTGGTCTGAGCGAGTAAATATTGCTTGTTCAGGCATTGGATCCGGGCTTTGCTCAGTATCATATTTTTCTGCAGCTTTGCTGACGGTGTCACCCAAGGTTGAATGGGTGGCACCAAATGCAACGACGTCAGCAAAATCATAGAGCAGCACCGGCATATCCAAATTCACATTGGCGACGATACTATTCAGCGGCACCGTTGGGTTATTAGCAAAGTAGTCAGCACCCAGTAGGCCTCGCTCTTCAGCAGTAACCGACAAGAACATAATCGAACGCTTGTTCTCGACGCCAGACTCAACAAACATACGCGCTGTTTCCAGCATTACGGAGACACCAGAAGCGTTGTCCATTGCGCCGTTGTTAATTTTGTCATCACTGCTCATGTCTTCGACCAGACCGATGTGGTCAGAGTGAGCGGTATAGACCACATATTCATCTTTTAGCTCAGGGTCGGTACCTGGCAATACTCCAGCAACGTTAGGGCTGGTTGTTTCTTCGTGACTTGACTCTTTAATCAGGGTCACTGCACCGTCCAGTTCAAAACCTTGCGGTGAAAAGTCAGGATCATTTTGAATTTGCTCAAAAATTGATTCTAACGAGGTATCTGCGTCAGCAAATAACTTTTTAGCGGGTTCATCATCAATATAGGCTGACCCCATCAGCTGCTGTTTTTCACCTTGTGGCAAGCCGTTGGGGCCCATCCAGGTCATGCTTGGCGTTTTGGTGTAATAAACGCTGGTCTCAAATTTACGGACCTCTTCGCGCACTGGCGTGTGCAGGGTAATGATACCAACTGCACCTTTGTCGCGGGCGATATCACCTTTGATGTTCGCAAGGTGCGCACCTTCTTCACTAGGCAGGTTTTGTGGGCGACCTTGCAGCATGACAACGATTTTGCCTTCGACATCCAGCCCCTGATAATCATTAAGATCGAACTCAGGTGCTTCCATGCCATAACCGACGAACACCAGCGGCGCAGTTACTTCGGTACGCTCGCTGTAATGACTGGGGCTGGTGATAAATTCTTTACCAAAGGTAAACTCAAGCTCTTCGCCGTCGCGGTTATAAACCATCTCGGCGCTATTCGGAACTAATAGACTCGTACGGAACGGAATACGCTGGAAAAAACTGCCGTCGTCACCGGCTGGCTCTAACCCCAATTGCTTAAATTCGCTGGCGATGTATTTAGCGGCGATCTCGTGTCCTTCACTGCCTGTTTCGCGACCTTTTAGATCGTCACTGGCTAAAAATTCTAAATGAGCACGAATGTTTTTCTGCTGAGCAGAAACCGAAGTTTCCTGAGATTGTGTTTCTGGGGCTCCACACGCTGCTAACGCTGCCGTCATAGCTGCGGGCAAGAGCAAATGAGTTAGTTTATTCATAATCTCCCTACGAGTTCTTGTTATTAAATGAGGATGAATAGCGATCAGTTTACCCCAGAGCCTTTTTGATCACTAGCCAAGATTCCTTACCAGAGTGTTGCAAAACGTAAATTGAAAGTGTAATGTTATATTATTACATAAACCGATAGGAGTCCGTGATGAGGCTAAACCGTATAACCATGATGATGGGGATCGCCGTATTACCAGCGAGTGCCCTGGCGCAGCAAACAGAAGACACGACGCTGCCAGTTGACGAAACAATTGTTATTAGTGCTAACCCGTTGAATAAGACAGCGCTAGAATCGACTCAGCCAGTCAACATTATTAGTGGTGACGAGTTACAGCAAAAACACTCCCAATCATTGGGTGAAACCTTGTCATTAGAGCCTGGCATTAACAATACACATTACACGGCAGGCGCGGGCAGCCCGATTATTCGTGGACTCGATGGTCCACGGGTGAAAATCACGCAAAACGGCCTGGACACTGGTGATGTCTCGCGTGGTAGCCCAGATCATGCCGTGACGACGGAAACCAGCAGTGCGGAACAAATTGAAGTGTTACGTGGCCCGGCAACCTTACTTTATGGCAGCGGCGCTATCGGTGGTGTTATCAACGTGGTTGATAAGCGGATTCCACCGCAGCCGGTAGTGGGTCTTGAGGGTAGTGCAAATGTACGCGGTAGCAGTGTCAATAACAACAAAGAAGCGTCGTACAATATGACCGCTGGTAATGGCCAGTGGGCTTTTTATACCGATGCTCATTATCGTCGTTCTGACGACTACGATACGCCTACTTTTATCAATGATGAAGGCGAAGCCGTTGACCATGTAGAAAATAGCTTTGTTGACTCTCAGGGAGCCACTTTCGGCGCAGCCTATCATGGTCAGCGTGGCTATTTAGGATTGTCGTATCAAGGGCTGTATCAGGATTACGGAATTCCGGGGCATGCACATGGCGAGGAAGAAGCACATGATGAACATGCCGGTGAGACTGAAGATGAGCATGCCGAACACAGCGAAGCTCCGCCCTACGCTGATCTTGAACAGCAACGCTGGCAGTTGGCTGGACAACTTAGCAATCCGTGGCAAGGGTTTGATGCATTGGAAGTGCGGGCTGCATTAACCGACTATCAGCACCGGGAAATTGAAGGAGACAGTCTGGGGACACAATTCAGCAACGAGCAGCGCGAGTTGCGAGCTATTGCTAAACATCAGCCACTTGCTGGCTGGTCCGGTGCTATCGGTTATCAATGGGACATTAGTGATAAGCAGGCATTTGGAGAAGAAGCGTTTACACCGGATACTTCGCGGCGCTCGCAAGGACTATTCTGGGTAGTTGAGCAAGAATTTGGTGATCACCATGTTGACTTAGGCGCGCGCTACGAGCGAACGTCGCTATCCAGTGATAGCGTGCGCTTAGATACCTTTAGCAGTACCTCTGCCTCAGCTGGTTATTTGTATCATTTTGATGAAAATAGCTCAGTGTCGGTTAACCTGAGTCACGCTGAACGCGCTCCTAGTGCCACCGAAGTGTTTGCCAACGGCGAGCATTTTGCCACTCGTACGTATGAGCTGGGAACCTTATATGAGCTGCACCTCGAAGACAACAACGAATACCATATAGAAACTGCTGAGCACGATATGCAAACCGAAACGTCTAATAATATTGACCTTGGGTTTCATTATGAAAATAAGCAACTGCACGCTCAGGTAAACGTGTTTTACAATCGCATCGATGACTTCATTTATGAACGTTTCACCGGTATTACCAGCGACCGTATTCACGGCGACGAAGGTCATGATGAACATGCCGGTGAAGAGCACAACCATGGGCAGGAAGAGGGTCTGGAAGTTGTTCAGTTTGCACAAACTGATGCTGAACTTTATGGTTATGAGTTAGATCTGGGCTGGACCTTTAACCGCAATTGGTCACTTTACGGCTTTAGCGATTATACCCGTGCTAAACAAACTGATGGTGGTGATTTGCCACGTATTCCGGCGCAACGTGCCGGTGTCGAAGCACGCTATCAGGCAAACAGCTGGGATGCTGCCTTAGGCTATACCCGCTATTTAGAGCAGGACCGTATCACCGACTCGGAAACTATTACACCAGCCTTTGGGCGAGTTAATGCGCGACTTAATTTCTATCCGGAGTCGCTGGCTCAGCATGGTGTAACTGTTTACTTTAAAGGTGAAAACCTAACCGACCAACTGGGCTATGTGCACAGCTCGTTTTTAAAAGACGATGCGCCGATGTCTGGTCGTAATTTACAGCTAGGTGTGTCAGTGAACTTCTGATTTAGACGGTTAATCGCAGGCGTACACGGAACGCAGTATAATTTGTTATTCTTGTTGTTATTGTTCTGATGACAGTTTTTACAAGGAAAGCATTATGCTGCGTTTTTCGTTGGTAGCCGCCGCGGCCGTTACCCTCACATCATTAACGGTCTCACCTTCAGCTCACAGCGAACCGTTAACTATCGAACGAATCTTCTCTGCTCCGGCTTTGTCTGGTGAATCAATCCGCGCTCTGCGCTTTGCCCCAGACGGTCAATCGCTGACTTATTTGAAGGGCCGTGACGACGACGCTAATCGCTACGATTTATGGCAGTATCAAATTGATTCTGGTAAACACCGGTTGCTGGTTGACTCGGATAGCTTATTTTCTGGTGACGAAAATTTGTCAGATGAAGAAAAAGCGCGGCGCGAACGGATGCGCTTAAGTGGTTCGGGGATTGTTAGTTATCAGTGGTCGGCCCAATCTGACGCTTTGTTGTTTCCGTTAAATGGCGATGTTTATTACTTCAACCTGGAGCAGGGAAAGGCTCGTCAGATAACCGATACAGAAGCTTTTGAAACCGATGCCCGATTATCGCCGAAGGGCAATTATGTGTCCTTTGTTCGCGAGCAAAACTTGTACACCGTGTCGCTTGAAACCGGACGCGAACAAGCAATTACTGATGGCGGCGGTGGTCTCATTAAATATGGCATGGCTGAATTTGTCGCACAGGAAGAAATGAGTCGAATGACAGGGTATTGGTGGGCGCCCGATGAGTCGGCAATTGCCTTAACCAAGGTGGACGAAAGTCCCGTAGAAGTTGCAGTACGTAGTGAAATATATGCGGATCGTATCGATACTATTGAACAAAGATATCCGTTTGCTGGCACGGCAAATGTTGATATCAATCTGGGTATTGTAGAGCTGACTCAAAAGTCGCAGAGCCTGCAACAAGACATTAACTGGCTGGATTTAGAGCAGTTAGGTGATGGGTACCTGGCCCGTGTTGACTGGATGAATGACGGTCAACGTTTGACCTATCAATGGCAGTCGCGGGATCAGCAGCAACTGCAGTTACGGCTGGTGGAGCGTGGTGATAATCAGCAGCAGGTGCTAGTTACCGAAACCAGCGATAGCTGGATTAACATTCATGATGACCTTCATTTTTTACAGGACAACAAACACTTTGTCTGGGCATCGGAGCGCAGCGGCTATAAACATTTGTATTTGTATCGGGTTGATGGCGGTCTAATTCGTCAGCTGACCTCCGGCAATTGGGCGGTCGAACAATTGCAGGCAATCGACGAGCAAACCGGGGCCATCTATTTTACCGCTCGTCAGCAATCGCCACTTGAGCTGCATTTATATCGCAACCAATTAAACACCAGTGCGCCAGGTTCGCCGAGCCGTATTACCGATCGCGAAGGGTTGCATCATATTACCTTTGCCGATAATAACCAGTCGTACCTGGACCAATTTGAGTCTCCGCAACAGCCTCCGCAGGTTAGTCTGCACGGGCCTACCGGTAACCGCATCGCCTGGTTAAACCAAAATAAAATTGATCAACAGCACCCCTTAAAACCTTACTGGCGAGACTGGCTATATGCTGATTACGGGACATTAGAAGCGGACGATGGTCAAACCCTGCATTATCAACTGACGAAGCCGGCTGACTTTGACCCGAATAAAGAATATCCAGTATTGGTCTACGTCTACGGTGGACCTGGCGTGCAGGTCGTTGATAAAGGTTGGTCAAGCTTGTTCTTGCAATACATGGCGCAGCAAGGCTATGTCGTTTTTAGTCTGGATAACCGTGGTTCGGCCAATCGTGGTAAAGCCTTTGAATCGCCGATATACCGTAATATGGGAGAACCGGAAGTAGCAGACCAGGTTCGCGGCGTTGAGTTTTTGCGAACTCTGGACTTTGTTGACGCCAGCCGTATCGGCATATATGGCCACAGTTACGGCGGTTACATGACATTAATGGCGATGCTTAAGGCGCCGGAATACTTTGCAGCAGGCGTCTCGGGCGCACCAGTTACTGACTGGCGATTGTACGATACGCACTATACTGAACGTTATATGGGGATGCCACAGGATGGTGATGCTTACCAACAGTCTTCCGTGTTTCCTTATGCGCAGGACTTGCAGGGAGAGTTACTGATTTATCATGGGATGGCCGATGACAACGTGTTATTTACTCACAGCACTAAGCTGTATAAGCAACTGCAGGATAATAAACAGTCTTTTCAGATGATGAATTATCCCGGCAAAAAGCACTCGTTAAACGGCACAGCAACGAAAATTCATCGACATCAGCTGATCGCTGACTTTTTTCAACAAACGCTTAAAAAATAATGCGTTATACTTAGCGACTCTGATACCTCTAAACATTTAAGGAGTCGCTATGCGCTTTCTATCTCGCCGACTGGTCATGCCCAATGATCTTAACTTTGCCGGATCATTATTTGGCGGCCGTATTCTCGAGTGGATTGACGAAGAAGCCTATATTTTTGCCAGTTGCCAGTTAGATGCTAAGAGCCTGGTGACTAAGCACATTGGTGCGATTACTTTTGAAACATCGGCCTTTCAGGGGGATGTGGTGGAGTTTGGTTTGCAGGTAAAAAAAGCGGGCCGTAGCTCACTGGCAATCACCTGTGTGGTACGTAACAAACATACCAAACAAAACATTTGTGTGGCAGATGATATTGTTTTTGTTCACATCGACCCGGAAACTCGCCAGCCGACTCCTCACGGGAAAACCAAAGAGCAGCTGGACGATACAAATTTCGAAATATAACCGGTACTAAGCTCGCCTTAGATTGGCGAGCCCGGTGGCAGTGGTTGTGGCTGGTAACTTGCCGGCCATTCGCCCTCGCTCAAAAAACGTTTTAGCTGAGCTGCTAACTGCTTAGCGAAACTGTCGTTCGTTTTAGCCAGTTTGGCTTGCTGAGTTTGCAGTGAATTGCGCAAAGCCAGATGAACTTCCGGGGCGAGTTGTTCCGCTTCTGTCGCCGTAACCATGGCATTGAAGGCGGTCGTCATCAGGCGCTGGCGTAAAACATCGGCCGGGGCTTGTTGCCAGCTTTCCAGCGATGTCGTGGCAACCTGGTTAAATAACGCGGCCGCTGATGGCACACTGTTATCAGCATTGTGTTGTTGCTGTAGGCGATTTAGACGCGCACTGTTGAACATTAGTTGTAGACTAAAGTCAGCGGCACTTGCTGCCCAGCTTACTGGATCCGGGATCAGTCCGGTACGTCCCTTAAATCGTTCCCGATTATCATTTGAACCGTAAGCCAGCGGTACCATTAACTGCTGAATTGATTGTGGAAGCCTTAACACTTCGGGTTGCAAGGTTTTAAGCAGTTGTTCTAACGCTCTTTGTTGGTCGCTACCACTGATCATTTGATAGTCGCTCGGTGCGTTATCGTTCATGTAATACCGATAATGAACGCCACCTAACCATTTTACTGCAGCTTCCGTTTGATAACGGTGCAGTAGATACATTGGCACTAATACTTCCTGCAAATCACTCAATGGTTGACCGTTTTGTAGCTGGCCCTGGTCAAAATTATCCAGCACCTGTTCACGGACGGTTAAAATTCTCTGTAATTCGGTGACCGGATCGCTACCGTTATCCCATAGGTGTGCTGTTGGGTGAGCGCCAGTTGCCGGACGCGCATCACGATCAGAAATAAACTCAAGCCCCAGCTCTTCATTTTGTTGCAGGATACGCTGCAGTTGCTCTGATTGCGACGGCATACCGCCATAGTCGTTGTAGCCGTAGGCGATGACTTGCTTATCCCAAGGGCCCAAACCGGTGTCGTAGGCATCTTGCAATGAAAGGCTACCGTCGGTCGTTAAGGTAACCAGTGGGTGCGGGTAGTCCATAACCGAAGCACGATCTTGAGTGGATGCGGCAAAGTTATGCGCAATACCAAGAGTATGACCGATTTCATGAGCACTTAACTGACGAATCCGATCTAATGCCATGGCTTCGATAGTCTGCTTTAGTTCCGTTTTATTATCCTTGTCAAAAGGTCCCAGTAAGCCCTCTGCGATTTTCATGTCCTGGCGCACTCGCAGTGACCCCAAGGTCACATGGCCTTTAATAATCTCTCCTGTACGCGGGTCGATAACTGAAGAGCCATAAGACCAACCGCGGGTAGCACGATGAACCCATTGAATAACATTATAACGAATGTCCATAGGGTCGGCATCGTCAGGCAGCGTTTTTACCTGAAATGCATTTTCGTAACCAATTTCTTCAAAGGCTTCGGACCACCAGCGGGCGCCTTCTAGCAGTGCTGTTTTTACCGGTTCCGGCGCGCCTGGGTCCAGGTAATAAATGATCGGTTCGCGTGGTTCGCTTCTGGAGGCGATAGGATCTTTTTTATTGAGCCGGTGGCGCGGAATGACCTTGGTTTTAATGTCGCTACCTAAGGGGGCCGAGTAGTCAATAAAAGTTTGTGCCCAGAAGCCGCTATTAGGGTGAAACTCGCGAGTCTGATAGCCGCCGTCTGGTAAGCTGATAAATGAGTGATGCAGGTGTAAAGTTAAAGCATCGCTATCGGCGGCAACCTGGCGCACAAAGCGACCGGTGCCATTACCGACAAAGGTTACTTTAGCTTCTAACTCAGTGTTATCGACAAAAGCTTTACTGCGCTTGGGGTAAATGACTGAACGCTCGGGGACACTCTTAAAGTCGCCCTGGTCTGTTGCTTTTAGTCGCTCGCTGACCCCGTGCACATCGGACAACAAATACGGCGTGTAATCGATAAGTACCGTCTCTTGAGCGCGGGCAACGACTTCAAAGCCATGTAATGCACTGTCGGCAAAAGCTTCGTTAACACTGTCCCGTTCTGCTTGGTTACGACTGCTGGCGCGAAACTGGGTGTTGTGAGCCATGAGTAAGGCTTTATTGCCTTCAACATGAAAAGAGGCCAGCTGCGTCTGCCCAAGCTGGCCGCGATCTAAGCCAATGTCATTGGAGCCAAGCCCCCAGGGTAAACTGGTCTGGAAAATGAAAGCGTCGGCGTCAACAGGAACTTGTAGGTAGATTTTGCCACTGGATTGGTCGTGATAAAAATCAAAAAATCCCTGTTGCGACGTCATGTCTTCAGTGAATTCTGAAATCGTCGGAATGTCTTTATTTGCGTTGGCGTCAAAATTGACGAAGACGGCTGAGGTTATCAATATCAGAAGCAGAAAGTGCCGCATGGTCTTGTCCTAAATTATTATTAGTTAAGTTGTTGTGCTATTTCTTCAAGGATTTGGGTGGTCCATTGCTCGATTCTTTCATCGGATAAATCGTACTGTGAATCTTCGTCGAGGGATAGTCCAACAAACTGTTGCTGGTCTTCGGTTAGTGCCTTTGAGGCGGCAAATTCGTAACCCTGATTCGGCCAGAAGCCAATGCGCGTGCAGTTCTTGTCAGCAATGGCATCGTGCAGCATACCTAGCGCGTCCTGAAACCAGTCGGTATAACCTTCCTGATCGCCCATTCCGTAGAGTGCAACCAGTTTGCCGTCCAGGTCTAAGGGGACAATATCCTCCCACTGGCTTTCCCAATCTTCCTGTAACTCACCAAAGTCCCAGGTGGATATACCAAAGATAAGGATATCAAATTGCTCAGCGTCGGCCAGAGGCGTATCTTTGATGTCATAAATAGAGACAATGTCTTCACCTATTGCCTGCTGTATCTTCTCGGCGGCAATTTCGGTGTAGCACGTGGTTGAGCCATAAAACAAACCGATTTTTAAAGACATAACTTAAAGCGTCTCCTGTCGACTTATCGAATATGCAACGTTTTAGTTCGGATGCATTGTAGCAAAAACATCGGTAAAATGGCCGCTAACTTATCATGAAAAGGACACCGTATGTCGCTTAATCCAGTAGTAGAGCAGCTAGAAACTGTTTTTGATCAAGCTTATGTTGATGGTAGTGATGATGAATTATTTGCCAGCGGCTACTTACGCGGACATTTCGATTTAGTGGTTGCAAAGATGGAGCTTAACGGTGAAACCGACCCGACTCAGGTAATGCCCAACCTGCAGGCAGCAGTTGATCAGGCAAAACACGAATTGGCACCCTCTGATCAGGCGCACGTACAAAATCTAATGGATAAGTTAGCGGCCGTCGCTGAATCGGTCGACTGATAGCCGCCTTAGTGCGTCGTTGGACAGCGGTTGCAGGCCACCGGTTAATTGGGCAGCGAGTATTTCAGCCAGCAATGGAGCTGCAGTCAGCCCACGTGAGCCCAAGCCGCTAAACAGATAAAGCTGGTCTGCAACCTGGCCCACCAAGGGTTGGTGGTCCGGTGTGGTGGCTCTAACGCTGGCGCGCGAGCCGACAATTGACAAGCTATCGGCCCAGGCTTGATTCGCGCAGCTCTGCAGGCTGCTCTGGTTTTCCTTGTCATCATCCGCACGCAGGTCCTCGCCGGCATCGGCCCGGTTGAATGTAGCCCCAATACAATGCACACCATCATCGGCCGGAATCATATAACCTTTGTAGCACAATACTTTGTCCAGTGATCGGGTTAGCGGACTGGCTTTGACTAAACTGATTTGGCCACGCACTGGATTAATTGGCAGGCATTGTCCGCTCAGCTGCTCGACTAACCCAGCGCTTTTATGCCCGGCAGCAATGACTAACGGCGTGGTTGGCGACACCATATCTGCTGAGAAACTTGCTTGCTGTGGTTGGCAACCTGCTGCTGCGAATAACTCATTGACCATTGCGCCGGGGCGCAGCCAACCGGCGCGAGAATAGTGTAAGCTGTCCTGATTGACGGGAATTTGGGCTGCCGCATTACTGTCGTCGCTGGCCATGAATGAAACGCTATCGGGATGATACAAGTTAGTTGCGATTTTTTCCGCGCGCCGCCGCCGTTGTTGGTTAAAGGCGGGTTGCATGACCCCGGTCGGAAACCAGTGTCGCTGTTGCCAGGGTAAATAACAGCTGACAGCGGTACTAAAAGCCTGTAAATAAAACTGACTGAGTGGCGTTATCTCTGCGTGCAGCAACGGGTATACCGCTCCTTGTGGGTTGCCCGAGGCGGCATCGGCAATGCCATTACTGATCACCTGGACCGGTACACTACGATGGGTTAGCGCGAGAGCCAATGTCGCTGCAGCTATGCCACCACCAACAATAGTTACTGGCGTGGTGTTAAGCGGCTGTTTAGAAGGCCGCTTAGGCTCTCTCAGATAACCGCGTAACATCTCTCGTTTACGGCCGAAGCCTTTTACTTTTTCGACCTTAAAGCCAGCCTCGTCTAACCCTCGTTTAACCACCCCGGCGGCGGTGAAGGTGGCATAACTGGTATTAGCGTGAGCGCTGTTTGCCATTGCTTGAAAGAGCGCTGGCTGCCACATATCTGGATTTTTAGCCGGGGCAAAACCGTCCAGAAACCAACAGTCGACCTGAGCTTTTGCTTGTGGCAAAAAGTAATCGAGCTGTTGTTCGAGATCGCCGACCCATAAATCGAGTGTAATACGGCCATTAGCTAACAATAAGCGATGACAACCCGGGTCTGCAGCAGGGTAAACGGCCAGTAATTGTTCGCATAATGGCGCTAAACTGGGTAGAGTTTGGTAGGCCTGCTGTAATTGGTCCCTAGTTAACGGAAATTTTTCAAAGCTAACAAACAGCAAACGACAATTGGCTGGCGCTTGTTGTAAGAATAACTGCCAACAGAGTAGAAAGTTTAAACCGGTACCAAACCCGGTTTCTGTCACTACAAATTCATAATGTTGCGGTAAGTTTTTAAAGCGCTCGGGTAATCTGTTCTGTTCAAGGAATACGTATCGAGATTCATCGATACCGCTATCTACCGAAAAATAAATATCGTCAAATTGGTTGGAAACAGGTACCCCTTCATCATTGAAGCGAATGTCGGCAGATGATTTCATTTCGGCGAGTTCATGATTTCTGACATAATGAGCGCTATAATAACAGTGAATGGTTGTGCAATTATAGACATAACTGGATACAAATTGATTGACAGAGCAGACCACATATTTACGTAAGCTTAGTTACCATATAGGTAATGACCAATACAGTTTCAATTTACATTTAAATTAAAAGCGCGATAGCGCGAGACAGGACTAAAGAATGAGAAGAGCAGTGATTACCGGGCTCGGTGTTGTATCGAGTATCGGAACCAATCAAGAAGAAGTGCTGGAATCATTACGGACCGGCAAGTCAGGTATTGAGCGCTCAGAGTCGTTTGCCGAAATGGGACTTCGATGCCAGGTTTGGGGACCGGTTCGGTTAGATGTAAAAGACCATATTGATCGCAAAGCATTGCGTTTTATGGGGGATTCCGCCGCCTACGCATACATAGCCATGAAACAGGCCATCGAGGATGCAGGTCTTACTGATGAAGAGGTTTCCAACCCGCGGACAGGTTTAGTGGTTGGTTCCGGTGGTGCCTCAGGTGAGCATCAGGTGGCTGCAGCGGACATTCTGCGCGAGAAAGGGGTTAAGCGCGTTGGACCATACATGGTTCCTCGTTGCATGGCATCCACAACTTCGGCCTGCCTGGCAACCCCTTATAAAATTAAAGGCATGAACTATTCCATCAGTTCAGCCTGCGCTACCTCGGCGCATTGTATTGGGCACGCGCTGGAACTGATTCAGTTTGGTAAGCAAGACCGTGTATTTGCCGGTGGTGGTGAAGAACTGCATTGGACGTTGGGCATGGAATTTGATGCGATGGGCGCGCTTAGTACTAAATACAATGACGAGCCGGAAAAAGCTTCACGGACTTACGACCAGGGTCGAGATGGTTTTGTGCCGGCTGGTGGCGGCGGTATCCTGGTTATCGAGGAACTGGAAGCAGCAAAAGCCCGTGGCGCTAAAATTTACGCCGAAATCGTTGGTTATGGAGCGACCTCAGACGGCTATGACATGGTCGCGCCGTCGGGCGAAGGCGCTATTCGTTGCATGCAAATGGCGATGGAAACCGTTGATACCCCGATTGATTATCTGAACACTCACGGTACCAGTACTCCGGTCGGTGATGTTAAAGAGCTTGAAGCAATCCGCGAAGTGTTTCCTGAGCAAACGCCATTGATTAGCGCGACTAAGGCGATGACAGGTCACGCGCTGGGTGCGGCGGGCGTGCATGAAGCCATTTATTCGTTATTAATGATGAAGCATGGTTTTGTGACGCCGAGTATTAACATCGAAAATATTGATGAAGCGGCTGAAGGTATGAATATTGTGCGAGAGCCTACTAAAGCTGCACTGAAAACAGTGATGTCGAACAGCTTTGGCTTTGGTGGCACGAATGCTTCATTGGTACTGCGTGAATACAGCGAATAATCGACTAAAAGACTACTTTTAGCGTGCATATCGTTGCTGACCAAAATATACCCGCATTATCGTCCTTAGTGGCGGGTGCGGGTTCTTTGTCTTTATACTCTGATCGCCAACCGCCGGCGACATTATTAGCGCGAGCGGATGCGTTACTGGTGCGTTCTGTAACCAAAGTTGACGCGCAGTTGCTGCAACAAGCGCCGCAGTTAAAGTTTGTGGCAACGGCAACCATTGGCACTGAACACCTTGATCAGAACGCACTGAGCGAGCGCGGCATAAAGGTAGCAAGTGCTCCTGGTGCCAATGCAGACTCTGTCGGTGAATACGTATTAGCCGCGGTACTTGCCTGTTTTTCTAAGCGCCAGAAACTCGAACAATTAGTTGATTTAGAGGTTGCGATTATTGGAGCGGGCAACACCGGTACAGCAGCCGGACGGCGCTTACAGGCACTGGGTTTGACCGTTCACTATTACGATCCGCCGCTGTTGAATAGCGGTATTGTCGAGCAATCCAATAAAGATATTCATGATCACTGGCAACGCGTCCTTAACTCCGACATCATCAGCTGTCATGTACCCTTGATTAGCGGTGGTGCTCATCCAACTCAGCATTTATTCGATATTGAGGCGCTGCAATCACTGCATTCTGAACAGTTACTGATCAATGCTAGCCGCGGCGCGGTTGTGGACAACCAAGCTTTGGTCGATTGCTGTGCCCAGGGCGACTGTCCGGAGCTGGTGCTTGATGTTTGGGAAGGAGAGCCACAGATCAACAGCGCATTGCTGCCATTGGCTAGTATAGCCACCCCTCACATTGCGGGACATAGTGCCGAAGGTAAAGTTGGCGGTGCTATTATGGTTGCGCGGGCTTTGCACGAATTTAACGGGCTTAAGTTTACACATGAATTAAGTTCAGTGCTGCCAGAATGCGGCTGGCCCACTTTATCGGTGCAGGCTGTTACTGAATGGTCGCAACTAGCACAATTGGTATTGCAGCGCTACGATATTTGGGCAGACGATGCGGCCATGCGAGCAAATGGTGTGAGCGCCAGCGGTTTTGATCAGTTACGCAAGCATTACCGTAAAGATAATCCACGTAGACAACTCAACAATCAACCAATTGCATGTCATAATGCACAGCAGATTGCACAATTTTCAGCGTTAGGCTTTAACGCCTTTCGTGCTTAACTTTAGCTTGCTACAGGAGTTACTATGTCAGAAGGTTTTCGCGTTGCGGTATTAGGTGCCACCGGGTTGGTAGGGCAGCAAATGATCGATATCCTGGCGCAACGAAAATTTCCTGTCAGTCAGCTTATCCCGCTCGCCAGCGCGCGTTCAGCCGGTGATAGCATTTCTTTCAATGGCGAAGATATCGAAGTGCTAAATGCCGAGGAATTCGATTGGTCTGGAGCCGACATTGGCTTCTTTTCTGCCGGTGGCAGTATTTCGCGAGAGTTTGCGCCAAAAGCCGCAGAAGCCGGCTGTGTGGTGATTGATAATACGTCAGAGTATCGTTACGAAGCAGATATTCCGTTGGTGGTGCCGGAAGTAAACGCATACGCGTTAGCGGACTTTCGCAATCGAAATATTATTGCCAACCCCAATTGTTCGACCATCCAAATGTTGGTGGCACTGAAGCCAATCCACGATGCCGTAGGCATTGAACGCATCAACGTGGCAACCTACCAGTCGGTATCCGGAGCGGGTAAAGAGTCGATGGAAGAACTCGCCAAACAAACCGCTGAACTACTGAACGCGAAGGAACCAACAATAGCTAACTTCAGTCGTCAAATTGCGTTCAATTGCATCCCCCAAATCGATGTCTTTATGGAAAACGACTACACCAAAGAAGAAATGAAAATGGTGTGGGAGACCCAGAAGATTTTTAACGATCCGACTCTGCGTGTTAATCCGACCTCTGTGCGTGTCCCGGTATTTTTCGGTCATGCCGAGGCCATTCACATTGAAACTCGACAACCGATTACAGCGGAGTATGCGCAACAGTTGTTAAAAGATGCCCCGGGCGTTACCTTGTTTGAGACTCGCGAAGAGTTTCCTACCCAAGTTAGTACCGCAGCGGGTCATGATGAAGTATTTGTTGGTCGTGTGCGGGAAGACATCAGCCACCCAAATGGACTTAATTTGTGGGTCGTAGCCGATAATATCCGTAAAGGCGCTGCAACTAACTCTATTCAAATTGCTGAGCACCTAATTAGAGACTACTGGTAACCGGCAAAACCGTAAAAGAAGTGGTAAAAGTAAACCGCTTATGTCATAAAGTTTTTATGACGGACGCCGTTAATAAGAAAAGCAAAGTGCGGGCAGAGATAAAGGATGATAATAGATAACACAGGATCCAGTTTGAAACAGTCTATCCGGCGACGGACCATCAATAGCTTGATGGCCGCTTTGTTGTCATTACCTTTACTCGCTTTTGCCTATAGCCCGTTGCAAGACGACGGCGTGATTATTAAGGGCGAAAAGGGTTCCGAGGCGACGGATGTCCGTGAAGGGCAAGAGCGTTACGGGCCTATTACTTCCTCCGATACGCTTTGGGCGATTGCCAAAGAATATCGCCCTCACTCCAGTGTTACTCAATATCAGACCATGGTAGCCATTGCTCAGGCTAATCCGCGTGCATTTGTGGACGGTAATATTAACCGCATGCTGGACGGTTTTTATCTGCGCATCCCCAGCTTGCAAGAAATCGAGATGATTAACCCGGAAACCGCACGTCGCCGGGTACTTGCCGACGAGCAGTTAGAGGAAAGTGAGCAACAACTGTCCGAGACTGAGCAGCAAACTCAGGAAACCCGCGCGGAACAGCAGCAAATGTTGAGTGAAGCTCGGCAGCGCGCGGAGCAAGTCATTAAGGACGTTGAGCAACAGCAGCAGCAAAGCTTTAGCGAATTGCGTGGTGAAGTTAACGAATCGATGCAAGCTGTGCAACGCGTATATGATGAGAATGAAGCAATTCAACAACGACTTGATCAGCTTGCAGAGCGGATCGAGGAGCTTGCCACAGGGCTGGAAAAGAGCAGCCAGTTAGAGCAGGAATTTGATCAACTGTTGCAACAACAGCAACAGTTAATGGAAATGCAGCAGCAGGAACAAGTCGAAGAAACATCCTCTGGCTTTATGGACTGGCTAAAAAATCCATTAAACCTTGCGTTATTAGCCATTTTACCGGCTCTTATAGTGATATTTGTTTTGTATTGGCTATTTATCCGACGTAAACCAGAGTCTGACGATGAACCCGCAGCTGAAAAGAAAGTCGATGAGCTGGATGATGAAGAAGCGTCTAAAGCGCTAGATCGTGAGCTTATGGAGGGAGGAGCGGATAATGCGGATGATGATGGCTTGTTCGATCTTGACGGCGATAACGACGATGACGACGATGATTTAGGCGATGATCTGAGCGCTTTAGAGGCGGAATTAACTCAGACCGGGCAGAGTCAGCAAGATGATGATGACTTTAGCATTCGCCTTGATGATGAAGATGAAGAGACGGATGATAGTAATCAAGAGCAATCATCAGAGCCGTCGCCAGCTACACAAGAGAGTCCGGATTCCGACGAGGTTGATGAAGAACTGCTACCTGAAGACGATAATCTACCTGAGTCAGATGCTGCTGATGATGACGAAGAAGGTGATTCGGAACTGTCTCAGGAAGAGTTGGATCGGTTATTTGCAGAAACCGATGATGACGATGAGCCCGCGCTGGATCTGTCACTAGACGATGAAGAAGATGCAGAGGCGGAGTCCGAATCTGAGCCAGAACCCGAGCCAGAGTCCGAACCTGAGCCGGAGCCAGAACCGGAACCGGAGCCGGAGCCGGAACCGGAGCAGGAACCCGAGCCAGAACCAGAGCCCGAGCCCGAGCCGGAACCAGAACCCGAGCCAGAGCCAGAGCCAGAACCAGAACCAGAACCAGAACCCGAACCCGAGCCCGAGCCGGAACCGGAACCGGAGTCCGAGCCCGAAAAAGACGAGTTTGAAGATCTGGACGCCGCCGAAGAAACGCTGGCGCAGTTGGGTATTGAAGAAGATGCTGTTGATGAAGAGGATGATGAGCAGGCAACCGATAGCAATGACCTGGATCGGATGCTGCAGGAGTCTGAGCAATTAGAATCCGAGCTATCGGATCTTGATGACATTGAAGAAGAATTGCCAGAAGATGATGAAGCGCTGGAAGAGGCAGAGCAACAAGCTGATAGTGAACTTGATGAAATGTTCTCTGAACCTGAGCAAACATCGACAGAAGAAAAAGAAGATGGCGATGAAGATGGTTACCTCGACATCGATAGCCTAATGGAAGACGCTGAAGAAGGCGAAGAAGAGCAGGATAATTACCAGTCTTCGGCGGTCGGTGACTTGCTGAACGATGAAGAATTGGAGAACCTTGGCGACGACGATGAAAACTCGGTCGATGACGAAGCGTCAGGACAGCTCGATTTAGCCCGTGCTTATATCGATATGGGCGAAGCGGATGAAGCCAAAGAGATTTTACAACAACTGATTGACGGTGATGACGATAAGGTGGCTGAGGAAGCTAAGTCGTTGTTAACACGATTAGATAACTAACGACATTCGTAAGGAAGAAGTATGCGAATTGCGCTAGGCCTGGAATACGATGGTAGCCGCTATTACGGTTGGCAACGCCAGCGAGAAGTCGACAGCATTCAGCGGCGGCTTGAACATGCGTTAAGCAAAATTGCCAATGAACCAATCGAAGCGGTTTGCGCTGGCCGAACCGATGCCGGGGTTCATGCGACTCATCAAGTGGTACATTTTGATGTCAGCACTGAACGTGCCCCGCCAGCCTGGACCCTGGGCGTTAACAGTAACCTACCCAGTGATATTGCGGTACGCTGGGCACAACCGGTTAGCGATGACTTTAGTGCGCGTTTTAGTGCTACCGCGCGTCGTTATCGGTATATTATTGCTAACACCCGCTTGCGTCCGGGTATCCACGGTCAGGGCGTGAGTCATTATCACCAGCCTTTGGATGAAAAAGCCATGCAGGCAGCGACCTCGGCGTTGATAGGTGAGCACGACTTTTCAGCGTTCCGGGCCTCGCATTGCCAGTCACATTCACCGCGTCGTAAGGTGAGCCACTTGTCGGTATCGCGGCGTGGCGATTTTGTTATTATCGACATAAAAGCGAATGCGTTTTTACATCATATGGTACGTAATATCGTTGGTAGCCTTTTATTTATTGGCTATCACGAGCAATCGACAGATTGGTTAGGCGAGTTATTAGAGGGGCGAGACCGAACCAAAGCAGCGGCAACAGCCAAACCCGGTGGTTTGTATTTAGTCGCTGTGGATTACCCTGAACAATTTGCTATTCCACAACCAGAGCCTGGTCCCCTTTGGTTTATTGACGAAAGCTGACTGTTATGACCTCTTTGCTTGACCGAGTTGTGCTACCATGTAAGCTAATCGATGAATTTTCACAGAGCCTGAAAGCGGACACTTATGAGCTGGATTGAAAGAATTCTTGCAAAGCCAAAATCAAACAAACGCAAAAACGTTCCGGAAGGGGTGTGGAGCAAATGTACATCCTGCGACGCAATTATCTATCGCAACGATTTAGATCGTAACTTAAGCGTTTGCCCGAAGTGTGACCATCACATGCGTTTGACCGGACGCGAGCGGTTAAGCTTGTTCCTGGATGAGCAGGGTGTCACTGAGATTGCTGCGGAGCTTGAGCCCAAAGATATTCTCAAATTCCGCGACTCAAAAAAATATAAAGACCGTATTGCTGCGGCGCAGAAGAGTAGCGGCGAAAAAGACGCGCTTGTTGCCCAACGCGGCACTGTACAGGGTGTGCCAGTCGTTGCTGTTGCTTTTGATTTTAACTTCATGGGCGGCTCGATGGCCTCTGTTGTCGGCGCCAAGTTTGTAAAAGCGGTTGAGCAGTGTCTGGAGCATCGATTGCCATTGATTTGCTTTTCAGCTTCCGGCGGAGCGCGTATGCAAGAAGCGCTAATGTCGTTGATGCAAATGGCAAAAACCTCGGCCGCATTGGCTCGTATGAGCGAAGAAGGCTTGCCTTATATTTCGGTATTAACCGACCCGACCATGGGCGGTGTTTCAGCAAGTTTAGCGATGTTAGGCGATATTCATATTGCTGAACCGAAAGCATTGATTGGTTTTGCCGGCCCGCGGGTTATTGAGCAAACTGTACGCCAGACTTTGCCTGAGGGCTTTCAGCGAGCTGAGTTCTTAATCGAACATGGCGCTATCGACATGATCGTTGATCGTCGGGAAATGCGCAATAAAGTTGCGGGATTGTTGGCGAAACTGATGAATTTGCCAAGTCCAGTAATGGATCGTTTAGAAGAGTCAGAAGCTTAAGCCAGCCAAATGACCGGAGAAACAGTTTTGGGGTCGTGTATCGTGCCGGATAGCAAATCGCCACTTGCTGAGTGGCTTGCTTATCTTGAACAAACTCACCCGAAAGAGATAGAACTTGGCTTAGAACGTGTCGACCAGGTGTTACAACGAGCTGGTTTGCAGCGCCCGGCTCGCTTTGTCATTACCGTTGCGGGAACAAACGGTAAGGGCTCAACTGTCGCCTATTTAGACACGATTCTGCGCGCTGCCGGTTATAATGTTGGTGTTTATACCTCCCCCCATTTAGCCCATTACAATGAACGCGTTAGCATTAATGGAAAATTGCTGTCGGACTCAGAACATGTGCAGGCATTTGCAGCGATCGAGCAGCATCGGCAGCAAACGTCACTGACTTACTTTGAGTTCGGTACTTTAGCGGCATTTTGGCTGATGAAGCAGCAGCCACTTGATGTTGCCATTCTCGAAGTCGGTCTAGGCGGACGTTTAGATGCGGTTAATGTGGTTGATGCAGATGTTGCAGTAATTACCAGTATTGGCATTGACCACGTTCAGTTTCTGGGCGATAACCGAGAACTTATCGGTCGTGAAAAGGCGGGCATTGCGCGGCCTGATACGCCACTGATATGTGGTGACTCAAACCCTCCCAAAAGTATTCGGCAATACGCTTCCGAAATAAACGCGATAGTGCATCAGGTTGGAATTGATTTTAGCTTTAATGAGCAATCGAAGGAGTGGCACTACCGCGGCATTGAGTCCAACTTATTGCAGTTACCACTACCGCGGTTGCCGTTAATGAACGCAGCGACGGCGCTGGCGGCACTAGAGCGCCTGCCACTGGCGGTAAGCGCGGATGCAATTAAGCTGGGTTTGCAGAACGCAGAGTTAGCAGGCCGAATGCAACAGCGGCATTACCAGGGCTGTGACATTTTGTTAGATGTGGCACACAACGCCCATGCTGCCAGCTATCTTGTTGGGGTGTTAAAGAAGTTAGCTAAACAGCGTCCGGTTTATGCAGTTGTCGGAATGCTGAAAGATAAAGATCATAATGCTGTGTTTGAGACATTGGTTGACGTTATTGACCATTGGTACTTAGGGACATTATCCGAGAGTCGGGGCAATAGCGCGGCGATGTTGGGCGCAGCGCCGGCATTGAACAATCGACGGCAGCTTGTCGATTGCTATGATACGATAGAACTCGCGTTTGAGTCCGCGCTGGCAGCGGCGCAAAAAAGCGCAGACAACGAAAAGCCGCTGGTGTTCGTATTTGGCTCGTTTTACACTGTCGGCAGCGTAAATCATTATCTAAGGAGCTGAGTTTGGCTAGTCCGCTACAAAACAGGCTTGTCGGTACATTAATTTTAGTCGCATTGGCCGTTATAATATTGCCGGATGTGTTGGACGGTGAGAAAGCGGAAACCTTAGAAGAGTTCGAAAGCATTCCTCTGCAGCCGGAACAAAGTACCGAGTTACAAGAACCTCAATCGATCCCTGCTGATGTGACTAAAAAACTGGCTGAACGTGATAATGAAGCTGATGAGTCAGAGCCTGAAGCGACTGCAGACAATGTTGAGCCGCTTGATGAAGAGACGCTAGCGGAAACAGATTTAAAAGCGCCCCCGCGTGAACCACAAGAGTTTGCGGCGGATCAGGACGCATTTGTGATTCAACTGGGCGCGTTTAGTAATCGCCAAAGCGTTGAGAAGCTGGTGACGCAGCTGCGACAGAAGGGTTTTGCCGCTTATAGTGAGCAAGCCGGTGATTTGACAAAGCTAATGATTGGGCCAGATACCTCGCGCAACGAATTAGAAAAGCAGTTGACTACATTGAACGAATTGACTGGATTGCAGGGCAAGGTGGTTAGTTACAAGCCTTAAACTTGCACTGCTAAAGAGATGTAAAAAAAACCACAATTCGCCGCTATTTCTGTTAAAATTTGCCCACTTTTATTTGGGCTAACGAGTGCTTATGCTCTGGATAGACTACGCCATTATTATCATTATCGCGGTTTCCACCTTAGTCAGTTTGGTGCGCGGTTTTGTTAAAGAAGCTGTCTCTTTAGCGGTATGGGTCGCCGCCTTCATTATTGCCAGTCAGTTTTATCAGGACCTGGCTGTTTATTTCACGCAAATTCAAGACACTATGGTGCGTAATGCTGCGGCGATTGGCGCGCTGTTTTTGGTCACTTTGGTGCTTGGTGCCATCGTTAATTATATTTTATCCCGATTAGTACACCACACTGGCTTATCAGGTACCGACCGTGTACTTGGGCTGGTATTCGGTGCGTTACGTGGGGTGCTTATCGTTAGTGCCTTATTATTCTTTATTGATTCGTTTACCGGCTTGTCAGATAGCCCCTGGTGGCAAGATTCACTGTTAATACCGCACTTTGGTGTATTTATTCAGTGGTTTTTTGAATATCTCGAAACAAGCTCAAGTTTTTTAGTCCCGAAACCAGTTTAAGAGGGTCAGCGTTTTATGTGTGGTATTGTTGGTATCGTAGGCAAACAGCCGGTCAACCAAGCGTTATACGATGGTTTGACCATGCTCCAGCATCGTGGTCAGGATGCCGCGGGCATTATGACCGTGGATGAGCATAACACTTTGTTTTTGCGCAAAGCCAATGGACTGGTTCGTGATGTTTTTCATACTCGTCATATGCATCGGCTGGCGGGTAAAGTAGGTATCGGCCACGTTCGTTATCCAACCGCTGGCAGCTCTAGCTCTGCCGAAGCTCAACCATTTTACGTTAACTCTCCGTTTGGCATTGCAATGGCGCATAATGGTAATTTGACCAACGCCAGTGATGTTAATAACCATCTGTTCAAAACCGCTCGTCGGCATATTAATACCACCTCGGATTCCGAAATATTACTCAATGTTTTTGCCAATGAGCTGGATAAAAACGACAGCCTGGGGTTAAATGACGACGATATTTTCCGCACCATTACTGCTGTGCACCGCAAAGTGCGTGGCGCATACGCGGTAGTCGCAATGATTTTAGGACATGGCCTGGTCGCGTTTCGTGATCCCTGGGGCATTCGTCCGTTGGCGCTGGGTAAGCGTGAAACCGCTGATGGTGACGAGTATATGGTCGCTTCAGAGAGCGTTGCCATTGACGGTACAGGCTTCAAATACGTGCGCGACGTTGAGCCTGGTGAAGCAATTTACATTACCAATGACGGTAAGCTCTATTCACGTCAGTGCGCGGATAAACCTAAGCATTGTCCGTGTATCTTTGAATATGTCTATTTTGCCCGTCCCGACTCGTTTATCGATGGTATTTCGGTGTATGCCTCACGGGTAAATATGGGCCGTAAGTTAGGCGAGAAGATCAAACGAGATTACCGTGATTTGGATATCGATGTGGTGATACCGATTCCGGAAACCAGTAACGACATAGCGTTAGAAATAGCTAGCGTTATGAACTTACCTTACCGTCAGGGGTTTGTTAAGAACCGTTACATCGGACGCACCTTTATCATGCCTGGACAGACTCAGCGGCGTAAATCGGTGCGTAGAAAGTTAAATGCTATCAGTGCCGAATTTAAGGGCAAGAATGTATTGCTGGTGGATGACTCCATAGTTCGGGGTACTACGTCAGAACAAATTATCGAGATGGCTCGTGAAGCAGGCGCCAATAAAGTTTATTTCGCCTCAGCGGCTCCGGAGATCCGGTTCCCTAACGTCTATGGTATCGATATGCCGAGCGCTAATGAGCTGATTGGCCACGGTCGTGAATCATTAGAAATCTGCGATATGATTAAAGCAGACGGTCTTATTTATCAAGAGCTGGAAGACTTGGTAGCGGCGGTCGGTCAGGAAAATTCTGCCATTCAACGCTTCGAAACATCGGTTTTTAACGGTGAGTATGTCACGGGTGATATTAGCCAGGAGTATCTCGATCAACTAGATGCGGCGCGCAACGATATTGCCAAAGCAGAGCGTGATAGCAGCGAAGACGCTAATTTGGAAGTACACAACGACAACGATTAATGGGTGCTACGACAAGCCCATTAATCGTTGTAAGAGCGGATTCCAGCGCTTAGGTGCGCTGGAATGCGTAAACTGACCCTAGCTTGAGAATTTGTGTCAGCTCGTCTAATGCGCTGCGCGATTCTTCTAACAGTGCAGGATCACGTAGGTCGTCCACAGCCAGCTCATCCCGATAGTGTTTATTAACCCATTTGTTAAGCCGCTCAAACAGTTGCTCGGACATTAGACAATGTTGATTAGCAGCTTCAATTTCTGAGTCGTTGAGCGCTACTCTCAAACGCAAACAGGCGGGGCCACCACCGTTACGCATGCTTTGTTTCACATCAAAGAACTCAACCCGCTGAATGGGACCGCCGCTGTTCACAAGCTCTTGTAAATAAGCGTTAACCCGCTCGTTTTCCTGGCAGTCAGTCGGTGCAACAATCGTCATTTTGCCATCGGGGGGGGTTATCAACTGGGTATTAAATAAGTAAGTTTTGACGGCATCTTCGACACTCACCTGATCCGTCGCCACTTTTATAAAGTGCAATTCGCTGTCGCCAAATTTCTGTTGGATTTCAGCCAGCTTAGCGTCAGTCTCGGAAAACGCCTGTTCGTGATAAAACAGCACGTTCTGATTGCCGACCGCTATCACATCATTATGAAAAACGCCCTGGTCGATAACATTCGGATTTTGTTGCAGGAAAACCGTGTTGTCTTCTGGTAAGCCATGCAAACGAGCAATTGCCTGACTGGCCTCAAAGGTTTGCCGCGCGGGATAGCGTGTTGGCGCAGGTTTTGAGGAATCAAATGCATAACGCCCATAAACGAAAACTTCGACGCCTGCATGCCCGTACTCACGGCATAAACGCGTATGGTTGGCGGCACCCTCGTCGCCAAAGTGCTCATTGTCCGGTAAGTGTTGATGATGCTGAAAATACCGTTCGTTGCCGAACATGGCTTGTAAAATACGGCCACTGGTCTGCGGCTCTAACGAACGATGGTATTTATTGGTTAAGTTAGCCGGGGTAAAGTGCACCTTGCCGTTTGCTGTATCAGCACTGGGTGATACGGTCGCCGCATTAGCTGTCCACATACTGGATGCAGAGCATACGGCTTGAAATATTGCCGGGGCCTGAGTCGCTGCTTTATACAGCACTTCGGCGTCAGTACCGGAAAAACCGACACGGCGTAAAGCAAAAATATCCGGCCGCTCTTGTGGTGCTAATACGCCCTGTTTCATACCCATGTCATGCAACGCTTTCATCTTACGCAGGCCCTGAAGGGCAGCATCTTTTGGACTGGAGGATGATTTTGCGTTGGCTAACGAGGCAACGTTACCAAAAGATAACCCGGCATAATTGTGGGTTGGGCCTACCAGGCCATCGTAATTTACTTCGAAATGTTGCATGGTCACGTTCGGGCGCTCCTATTGATAGTGCGTCTTTGATGATCGATTATGCGTTATTATACGTTGTTAAAGCCAGCTTGTAAGCCTTTATTTTTGCGGGGTATGGCGAGAAAGTGAGAATTTGACTGTTTATGTCGGCTGTGCGAATTTTTATCAAATTAGCATGCAACGGTTGTTTCTCGCGTCGATTACCGATATACCTAAAAAAAGCAAAACCGGCCAAGTGACACTTGTAATCACAGGCACTAATACTTATATCGTCGGTCATACATCACAAAGAGAAGCTAAAGTTTATGGCGAAATCGCTCGTTATTGTCGAGTCCCCGGCAAAAGCCAAAACCATTAATAAATATCTGGGCAAGGACTTTGTGGTCAAGTCCAGTGTGGGTCATGTGCGCGACTTACCAACTAAAGCGGTAGAAAAAGTACCGAGCAAACCGGCCGCGGAAATTCGTAAAATGGCGCCGCAAGAAAAGGAGCGGTACCAGAAGCAACGTGACTACAAACGGCTGATTGCCCGTATGGGGATTGATCCGGAGCACGACTGGGAAGCCCACTACGAAGTGCTGCCCGGAAAAGAAAAAGTCGTAAAGGAGTTAAAGCAGCTCGCGAAAAAATCTGACGCCGTTATTCTGGCAACGGATTTGGACCGCGAAGGGGAGGCGATAGCCTGGCACCTTAAAGAATTGATTGGGGGGGATGATACCCGCTATCAGCGTGTTGTCTTCAACGAAATTACTAAAACCGCAATTCAGGATGCTTTTAAACATCCAGCGGAACTTAATACCGACCGCGTTAATGCGCAACAAACACGGCGTTTTCTGGACCGTGTTGTTGGTTTTATGGTGTCACCATTGTTGTGGAAAAAAATCGCCCGCGGGCTTTCGGCAGGTCGGGTTCAGTCCGTAGCAGTGCGACTGATTGTCGAGCGGGAGCGAGAAATAAAAGCCTTCGTTCCGGAAGAGTATTGGGATGTATTTGCGGATCTAACCACCCCGCAAAAAGACGACTTGCGCATGCAAGTGGGAAAGCAAGCCGGTAAAAACTTCAAACCTGTCAACGAAGAACAGACGCAGCAAGCGTTAGAACAGCTTAAGCAGGCGCAATATCGGGTTGTTTCACGAGAGGACAAGCCGACCAGCAGTCGTCCCTCAGCGCCATTTATTACTTCGACTTTGCAGCAAGCTGCCAGTACCCGCTTAGGGTTTGGTGTGAAAAAAACCATGACCATGGCGCAGCGACTCTATGAAGCTGGCCACATTACTTACATGCGTACCGATTCGACCAATTTAAGTGCGGATGCAGTGGCAGCCTGCCGCGGTTTGATCGAAGACCAGTTTGGAAAGAATTACCTGCCGGAACAACCCAATCGCTATGGTTCGAAAGAGGGCGCGCAGGAAGCGCACGAAGCCATTCGTCCATCGGATGTTAACTTAAAGGCTGAACAATTAAGCCAGATGGAGCGAGATGCGCAACGGTTGTATGAATTGATTTGGCGGCAGTTTGTCGCCTGTCAGATGGTGCCGGCTAAATACACCAGCACGACGTTAACGGCGGAAGCGGGCGAATTTGAGTTAAAAGCTCGCGGCCGGGTTATGAAGTTTGCCGGTTGGACCAAAGTGATGCCGCCTTCAAGTAGTAAAAAAGACGGTGATCAATTGTTACCCGACGTCGGTAAAGGTGATTCGCTCGACTTGCAGACGCTGGACCCCCAACAGCACTTTACCAAGCCACCAGCCCGATACAGTGAAGCTGCTCTTGTCAAAGAGCTGGAAAAACGTGGTATCGGCAGACCGTCCACCTACGCATCAATTATTTCGACGATCCAGGACCGTGGCTACGTAAAAGTCGACAATCGCCGATTTTATGCTGAAAAAATGGGTGAGATCGTCAATGATCGGTTGATTGAAAACTTCAGTGAATTGATGAATTACAACTTTACCGCGGAAATGGAACAGGCGCTGGATGATATCGCTGCCGGTGAACGCAATTGGAAACAGACGCTCGATAAATTCTATGAGGACTTTAAACAACGCCTGGAAAAAGCTGAGTTGGAGCCGACCGAAGGGGGGATGCGGGGTAATCCGCCGGTACTGACTGATATCGACTGTCCCGAATGTGGCCGGGAAATGGGTATTAGAACGGCTTCTACCGGTGTCTTCCTGGGTTGCTCTGGCTATAACCTGCCGCCCAAAGAGCGTTGCACCAAAACACTAAACCTGGTGCCGGGTGAAGAAGCGGTAGAAGTTACCGACGATGAGGAAGCTGAAACTGAGGCATTACGAGCTAAAAAGCGGTGTCCAAAATGTGGTACTGCAATGGACAGTTACCTGATTGACGAGCAACGTAAATTGCACGTTTGTGGTAATAACCCGACCTGCGACGGACATTTGGTTGAACAGGGTACGTTTCGTATTAAAGGCTATGACGGACCGACCATTGAATGCGATAAATGTGGCTCAGAAATGCAGTTAAAATCCGGTCGCTTTGGTAAATACTTCGGTTGTACTAACAGTGACTGCAAGAATACCCGAAAATTGTTGCGTAGCGGCGAGCCAGCGCCACCAAAAGAAGATCCGGTGCCGTTACCAGAGTTGCCCTGTGAGGACTCTAATGCGTACTTTGTGCTGCGTGATGGTGCATCAGGAATCTTTTTGTCGGCGAACACCTTTCCCAAGTCTCGCGAGACCCGAGCGGTAACGGTTAAAGAGTTGGCGCGATTTAAAGATCGGCTTCCTGATAAGTTTAAATACTTGGCCGAAGCGCCCCAGCAAGACGACGACGGTAATGACGCGATTGTCCGTTTTTCACGGAAAAGCAAAGAACAATATGTCGTTACCGAAGTGAATAAAAAACAAACTGGCTGGAAAGCTTTTTATAAAGACGGTAAATGGAAAATCGACAACAAGTAGCCAATTCCTTACAGTGGCTGTCGGTCAAATGAGCTAGCTGTTAGCGGAGCTCCTTTCTACAGTAGATGAGTGTCACGAAGACACGGTCAACTGGACAAGGAGGTCCGATGAAGTCACAGCGCATTTTTTCCCGGCAGTTGCTTGGCTGCTGTAGTTTCATTTTGTTGGCAGCCCCAGTCGCGTCTGCGACGGGGCTTTCTTCCTGTCAGCCGCTGTCGCATGAAAATGCATCATTTTCGAGCAGTAGGCCAGCGTCTGATGTTTCGCAATCAGTATCATTACAGTTATTACCTGGCCAGTTAGAGCCTCAAATTCGTCGTTTACTGAAAGAGCATTTGGCGATCAAGGTATTGGACTGGCAAGCCTCGCCACACCATCAATGGCCGACTGAACATATTATTAATGCCCAAACTTGGGCCGAGCTGCTGCGTCGTGTGCTGCAACCCTATCAATTACAGCTTGTCATGCATCCGAATCAAAGTGCCGTTGTTCGCTATCGTGATGGATCTACCAGTTAATGCATCGGTTACTGGCCGTGTTACTGGTTGCCAGCCTGAACGTTGCTTGTGTCAATGACCCACAGCAACTGTTGCGTCAGGCCGATGCTTTGCAGCAACAACAGCATGCGCAATTAGCCAGGCAACACCCTTATCAAAAGTTACCGAATACCGTCGATACGGTAGTTTTTAGTGATAACTTCTATGTGCCTTCGGTAGACCCTGCTCTCATTGCTAAACCCGCGTGGTATTCCCAGCGAGTAGCTGCTGATATGCGCGGTGTACCTTTGTTAAAGGCCTTACAGCAGTTACTAACGCCACTGGGTGTGAGTGTCTATATTGCTGACGAGGTGGATACTGAACAGTTGGTATTTACCGATCAAGATACCAGTGTCGGAGATGTACTAAACTGGATAGCC
This sequence comes from Pseudomonadota bacterium, assembly GCA_051746345.1. Lineage (GTDB taxonomy): Bacteria > Pseudomonadota > Gammaproteobacteria > Enterobacterales > Alteromonadaceae > Idiomarina. The sequence continues at coordinate 171,043 of JBNJEZ010000002.1, read as the reverse complement.
AATGCCCAGCAATTGATCATCGAGCCCTATAAAGCACGGGTAGAGGTCAAACAATTGTCGGTACGCCAGTTTGATGTTTCTTTTCTGGCGGGGGATACGCGTTTTATGCTGGGCGAAGATGGCACGGGCGGCAGTGGCGCACAGCGCACTAATATCGACCATAGCTTTACCGAAGACTCTAATCAGTACCTCAACTTTGCCTCGCAACAGTTGTCTTTATGGAGCGACCTGGAGCGGTCCCTTAAACTGCTATTGTCCAGCCGCGGTGAATTAGCGATTAATCAAAGTTCTACCTCGGTGGTTGTTAAAGATACGCCAACTGTAATTGCAGCAGTCGCTGATTATATACACCAATTAAACAGCAACCTGACGCGACAGGTAGCCATCGATGTGCAGGTTATTGAAGTGAACTTTGATGATCGAGAGCAATATGCAGTCGACTGGAATCTGTTGCGAAACTCCGACGGTGTAGGTCCTGTGACTGAACTGTCGTCGGCTGCGGCTGGTAATCTTGGAGCACCATTACAATTTGGGTTACAAAAAACCAGTGGTCGTTTTAACGGTTCCCAGCTGTTTATTGATGCGCTGCAGCAACAAGGACAGGTAACAGTTAGTCATCACCCGCGGGTTTTAACCTTAAATAATCAGATTGCCCGAATACTGGTGGAGGATGAAACCAGTTATTTAGCTTCTTCAGGCACAACCAGTACCCCGAATGTTGGTACCGAACAGTTGTTGTTACCCGGGAAAGTGACTACCGGCTTTGAATTATTTTTATTACCTAAAGTTCAGCAGCGCCAGGTTATTTTGCAATTATCCTCAAGTCTCAGTGCATTGCGCGGTATCGATTCTGTAAGTTCCGGGGAGCAACGTATCCAGACACCAAGAACCTCGCGTAAAACCTTTTTCTTAAAGGCGATGGTCGGCCATCAGCAAACTCTTCTGTTATCAGGCTTGCAACACTCCCGAACCGAGGTGGCAGAGCGCAAAGGATTATTGAGCTGGCTGGCGGGAGGCAGCACTCAACAGTCAATAGGTAACAGCGAAACCCTGCTGTTGTTAACTCCCCATATTGTTGACGAGGGGATCTAATGCAGCCTGCTGTGGCCTTATTTAGAGAGTGCTGGGGGACTAAGCGTCCGACGGTAAAAAACTTAATCCGGCGAGCTAGGCAAATGGGTTATGACCATTTGCAGCTGCATAAGATCGCAGATAATTGGTGGTTAAGCCTGGCGGCAGAGCCTTGTTGTGACTTTGTGTTGGCTTTATCAGCAACCGTCACAAGCGATGGTAGCTATGCCATTGTGGCGCAACATATCGATGGGCCGGTGTTTATTCGCTGGGCGGACGGACGCTTAGAAAATATTCAGCAACAGCCATTAGCAATGCTGTTAAATACGATGACAGGTCTGCCTGGGCAGACACGTTACTTAAAATCAGGAAGTCTGCCAGCATTACCTGATTGTTGGGACTTGGCGACGGAACTAACGGTTGATTGCTCGGCTTCGCAGTTATTGCCGTTAAGCAAAGTAAGGCATCTGTCTGCTTATAAAAGCTCCCGTCAGAAAAAACTTGTTGCGCTGGTATTACTGCCTGTAGTTCTGCTTGCAGGATACTTTTACTGGCAAAATAAGGGAACAGTGGAGCCAGCACAGTCAACACTGCCGATGGCAGCCACGGATAAATTACGCTTACTGGAGCCGACCGCGGTGTTATTGGCGTTTGTACGTTATACAGAACAGCCGGTGCTTGGCGCCTGGCGCCTGCAACAGGTAAAGCTGCAAAGCAGCAGCGGCAGTTATGCAACTGCTCAGGCAACTTATCAAGGACAGCCGCCGTTGGCTTGGTATCAATTAGATGACGATTACTCCCTAGCAGATAATAACCGGTTGTTAGTTGAGCATGTTGAGCGTCTACCCACGCTGGAACGATCTGCAGCATCGGCAGTTTCCGCGGACCAAAGCGCCTCGGCGTTGCATCGGCAACTACTACTTAATCCGCAGCCAGGCATTTCATTACATCAGCAAGGGCACCGGTTACAGCTAACCTGGGCTGATGTCAGTCCGGTTCAGCTGATCGTTCTGGCGGAACGGTTAGCTAATTGGTTATTAACGGTTGAGCAAGGTCATTTAGAGCCGTCTGGTTTAGGTTGGAATGGTTCGCTGACACTGGCGCCGGGTCAAGCAATAGTAGTCACTGACAAGGATGGACGCAATGAAACGTAAGCGCTTATTCGGAGTAGGCATCAGCCTGTTGATAGCGGTCCCTGCGGCAGCCGAAGACGGCTTGCCGTTAAAGATCAATCAGCAATTGCAGCAACTAACTCATCAGCATCAACAAGTTCAGCTGCAGATTCAGCAACAACGACTTGCTAATGAGTTGGCCCAGCTGCAACTGGACTACTCCAAATTGCGGCGGGAACAGGCCCAAGTTGCTGGCTCAGAACAGCGGTCATCAGCGCCAGTTAATGATAGTGCGAGTCATCGCGAATTGGTTAGCGAGGTTCGTTTTAATACAATTCGGCTGAGTTTGTTCAGAGACCAGCAGCAATGGCGTTGGCATCGGATAGACACCAGTATTGGAGAGCAGTCCCGATGACAACTAATCTGTTAAACACTCGCGAGTTGCAAGGCTCGATTATACCGCCGATGCTATTGGATTATTGCCTTGAACTTTCAGAAAAGTGGCGCGCTAACGCGCAGTCCGATCTGGCTATAATGGCAACCGAAGCGGGTATGTTGGTCTGTTCACCTGCAGTGCCAAGGCAGGCTAGCTTAGAGTTTAATAATGTTAAGCAATTACTGACTGAACGTTTGCAAAAAGAGGTTGTGACTGCCTACGCTAGTGCCGCCAATATTCGCAGCTTATTGCACGAAGCGGATCGAGACAACAATCAGCAAAACGGCCGCGAGCCGGGAGTCGGCGTAGCGGATAAAACGCGTGCTCAACAAACCCTGATTGATTTGGTGACCGAGGCGGTAGCGATGCAGGCGAGCGATATTCATTTGCGCTTCACGCCGGTCATTGCGCATATTAATTTTCGTGTAAAAGGTCGGTTAATCGGGGCTCAGCGGCGCAGTCGAGAAGCTATGGTCGAGTCGATTGCGGCAACCCTTAATACTTGTAGTGATGATTATCGCGATGTTTTTAATGAGCAAAGCTCTGACAGCGCTAGTATTGACCTGTTGCTGCCTGCGGCCGGCAGCAGCGGTGATGAGGGCCCACAAAAAGTTCGTTTACGGCTGCAAAAATCGCCGTTAAATAATGGCTTCGCGGTGACTTTGCGGATATTACCCGAACGCTCTTATCAATCGTTGCTGTTCGATCAATTGAATATGCCGGAAGATGTGCAGGCGGGCATGCAACAGCTGCTACAACAGCGACATGGGTTAGTACTGATTGTTGGGGCTACGGGGCATGGCAAGACAACCTCGTTAGCTGCTCTGAACGGACTGTTTGGCAAAGATAAAAAGGTTATTTCGCTGGAAGATCCTATCGAAATTGTGCAACCGCTGATTGAGCAGCGTTGGGTCGACGCCCAAACTGAACGTTTTGCTGAACATATTAAGACTGCGTTGCGCGAGGATCCTGACGTAATTTCGATTAGTGAAATTCGCGATACAGCTACAGCTCAGGCGGCAGTTACGGCCGCCTTAACCGGTCATCTGGTTACTGCAACGTTACATGCCCACGACTGTATTGGAGCTATTCAGCGGCTACAGAACCTGGGTATTGAAATCAATGAATTAATTGCCGAGGGGGTTTTACAGGGGATTGTTGCACAGCATCTTGTGCATCAACCTGAGCGGACTTGCCTGGTGGCGGAATATGTGATGATTGATTACCCGGCGCGACGTTATTTAAGGCGAGGTGATTATAACGGTTGGCGCCAACATCTAGTGGACCATGGTTGGTTATCAATAGCTCAGCGTTGGCGACAACGCGGCTATAATGCTACAGCGATGGCTGAGCAAGCGCAGGTTTATCATTACCACGCGGAAGGTCCCGTTGGACGTTAACCGTTGGTCACGACGCCGCCAATGGCAGTGGGTAGAAGACTATTGTCACTGGCTACAAGACGGTTGTAGCCCACTGCAAGCGGCTAAAGCGATGCAGCTAAGCGCGGAAGAGTACGAACTGCAACGGGAGCAACAGCTGGCGCAACGACTCTATCATTGCCTGCGACGCGGGCTGCCGTTAATCACCGGCTTACAAGGGTGGCTTGATCGTGAGTTGCTTCAGGTGTTTGCGCTTGGCCAACAAAGTCATTGTTTAACGGAGTTACTGACTCATTACCAACAGTTTCAGCATCAACGGCGCCAATTAATTCTAAAATTATGGCGCCAGCGCTTGTATCCATTATTTGTATTGCTGGCTGTGTTGGCCGCTACAGCTGTCGCCGGCAGCTCTTACTTCCCGAGGTTACTGAAACATGTGGAGCAGGTTCCTGCGGGCTGGGCAGTCGTTACTGTAGTGCAGTTGGGCGAGCTGTTAATGCGCTGGGGCTGGATAGCCGTTGTTAGCGGAATTGGTTTGTTTGGGCTGTACCGATGGCTTGGGCAAAACTGGATCTCGGCCCAGCGTTTTAAAGTTGAACACTGCGGTTTGTTTGGTTATCAGAGAGCGCTAACAGCTGTCTGGATAACGCAAATGGTGGCACTGATGTTACGCCACCGGTTAAGTTTGCAGGACACTTTGCAGCGTTTGCAGCCGATGTCGAGCCGATACGCACAATATCATTTGCGCTGCATGTCGCAGCGTCTGGCGCGGGGAGAGCAGCAATTGGCCGAGGTTATGAGCACCGGACTATTAACGCCGCAGTTACTCTTCCGCTTACGTAATAGTGGCCGTCAACAGGCTGTCCTGGAAGGCTTATGGCGTACGGCGCTGCGTAGCAGTGAGAGCATTGAACGCGGATTGATGTTGCGGCAGCGGATTATGCTGGCAGCTTTATACAGCACGATTATTATTCTTATCGTTATTCTTATTCAGGCTTCCGGGCAACTGATGATGGCTATCCTGATGAGTTAACCCAACTGGTGTTGCAATTAATTTATACAACAAGGAGTGTTTGCAAAATGAAACAGCAATATCTGACGAAGGGCTTTACCTTTATTGAAGTACTGGCGGTGTTAAGTATTATCGCAATAGCCACGCTCGGTACATTGGTGTTAAGGGACTGGGCGGTTTCTAACGCGCGTGTATCCGAAGCTAAAAGTATGATCACTACCTTGCAGTCGGGGGCACAGATGTGGCGGCCTAATACCGGAATCTATACCGGCATTAGTATCTCTGAACTGACCACCATTGGTGCAGTTCCGGAAACCTGGGGAGATGGGGTTGAGAAAAATCCTTGGGGTGGTGATGTAATGATTGGGCCCGATACCACAGAGCCAACGAGATATGTCATTAGATTTACTAATGTAGACTCTTCGACTGAGGGGGAACGTTTAGTGCGTGATTACTCTGACTCCTCCGTAGTTACGTCTTATACAGCCGGAGATTTAACTATCACATTTGGTAGCTAATATGCCCAACAATGGCTACAGCTGGCTGTCACTGCTTGCGGCTTTGGCCATTGCTGCCTCGCTGACGGGCAGCTGGGTGAGTCTCTGGCAGCAACAGAATTTCCTACAACAAGTTCAGCACTGGCGGCTGCAGCTGTTACAGCTGCAGCAAGCTCAACGCAATCATTTTCAACAATTTGGTCAATTTGCCGATTCGCAACAACAATTGGTGACAAACGGCTTGCTCACCGCCAGCAGTAATAGCCCGTTCGCGACGGCCTGGCAATTTACGGCGCAGCAAAATATTTTGCTGATGAGTACCACCATTAACCTAAATTCCGTCGAGTTGCTGATGAAGGACTTTAATGGCTACTTATGGCAAGCACCTCAATTAACCGTCAACGTGGTGGGGTATGAGCAACTCTAGCCGCAGCACCAATAGCGCACGACAGCAGGCACAGGCATTAACCGAGTTTATTATTATATGGCCGGTACTGTTGCTGGCGCTGTGCATGGTATTGCAACTGTTTTTGCTGTGGTGGGCTCAGCAAACGCTGGATACCGCCAGTCAATATGCGGTACGGGCGGGTGCGATCAATCATGGCCAGCAAGCAAAAATGGAAATGACGTTATCTGCGGTAATGGCCGGTACTAAACCACAACTGGGTCAGGATAGTCCGGTTGCTGCAGCCGCTGAGGCGATTGCCCGACAGCGATTGCATTTTGCTATTTACGGGAAACTAGAGCGCTTAACGCCAACCAGGGCGCATATTGAAAAATTTTCTCAGCGCCGCTGGGACCCAGATAGCGGCGGCTATGTTAACGAAATTGCGGTTGATCACTATCACGCACGGCTGGAGAAAAACAGCGACCCAGAGTGGGTGGAAGCGCGACGTCTAAAAATATCCACCGAGTGGTGTTTTGATTTGCAAATCCCACTGGCGGCTGAATTTTTGGGATTGATTGCCCGCGAGCGCGGACAATGTCTTATCGGTAATTTGGCGTCGCGGCCGCAATGGCCCCTAACCAATGCCGCTGAACATGAGCTGTTAAGCGGCTTTAGGCAGCGCTAGTCGTGGTAGTCAACGCAGGCTTGTAAGGTGTTCTCAATCAGTGAAGCGACCGTCATTGGGCCCACTCCGCCGGGCACTGGGGTAATCCAGCCGGCACGTTCAGCGGCTTGCTGATACTGGACATCGCCTGTTAGTCGGCCATCGGGCAACCGGTTCATACCAACATCGATGACCATCGCTCCGGGCTTAATCCAGTCACCGGGAATAAACTCTGGCTTACCAACGGCGACCACCAGAATGTCGGCACGGCGAACATGCTTTTCCAGATCGTTCGTAAAACGGTGGCAAACGGTGGTAGTTGCTCCGGCCAGCAATAACTCCAGACTCATTGGTCGGCCTACGATATTGGATGCACCAACAACCACTGCATTCAAACCATGTAAATCGACTTTGGTCGATTCCAGTAATGTAATGATACCTTTTGGCGTACAAGGGCGGAGCGCTGGAATACGCTGTGCCAGGCGGCCGATATTGTAAGGGTGGAAGCCGTCGACGTCTTTATCCGGGCGGATACGCTCCAGAATAGGGGTTGCATCCAATCCTGCCGGTAATGGTAATTGCAGTAAAATGCCGTCAACCGTTGGGTCTTCATTGAGTTGATCAATCAGAGTTTCTAATTGTTGCTGGCTGGCGTCGGCGGGTAGGTCGTGATCGAAAGACTTAATCCCGACTTGTTCGCAGGCCCGGCGTTTATTGCCAACATACACTTCCGATGCAGGGTCTTTGCCGACTAAAACGACCGCCAGGCCGGGCATACGTTGACCACTGTTGATGCGTTCAGAAATTTGTGACTTAACAGTTTCGCGAACGGAAGCGGCAATTGCCTTTCCATCAATTATTTGTGCGGACATCTGTTTTTGGTTCCCAGAAGTTGAGGAGTTAACAAGCAATATGGCATTTATTTGGCGCTCTAGTTTACGTTTTTTACCCAGGCTTGTCACTGATTGCAGTAAAAATCACCAGCTTGCTGTAAAAGTAGCCAGTTGGCGGTTTAATCGTAAAAAGTGTTTGACGAGCTATGCCGCAACAGGTAATATTCGCCCCCGTTGTCGGCCCCAAGGGTCAACACACGTTTTATAAGAGTTTCGGCGATTAGCGCAGTTTGGTAGCGCACTTGGTTTGGGTCCAAGGGGTCGCAGGTTCAAATCCTGCATCGCCGACCATT
>JBNJEZ010000002.1:0-163198 GCA_051746345.1 Pseudomonadota bacterium | reverse complement strand
CACACGTTTTATAAGAGTTTCGGCGATTAGCGCAGTTTGGTAGCGCACTTGGTTTGGGTCCAAGGGGTCGCAGGTTCAAATCCTGCATCGCCGACCATTCTTACAAAACGGACGGTTGCAGGTATGTTCGATATGCGCCCGTAGCTCAGTTGGATAGAGCAACGGCCTTCTAAGCCGTCGGTCGCAGGTTCGAATCCTGCCGGGTGCGCCAGAACGCGCCAAATAAGAAAGCCAATCAGTGGTGGGTGTAGCTCAGTTGGTAGAGCCCCGGATTGTGATTCCGGTTGTCGTGGGTTCAAGTCCCATCATCCACCCCACTTCCTCTTTCTGCAAGTTAAAGAATATAGTTTTCGGCGATTAGCGCAGTTTGGTAGCGCACTTGGTTTGGGTCCAAGGGGTCGCAGGTTCAAATCCTGCATCGCCGACCATTTCTTACTGATCAATCAAGCCTTTATTTGCGTAACCATTGATAGCAACCTAAACTAATAGCTATAGTGTTCAATCAGATGGAGGTCGCCATGACAGATTTTGAAGCCTGTATGCGTAACCCAGCAAGTAAATTTGCTAACCCGGAAGAAGTGCTTAACCGCGATGACTTTAGCAAACAGCAGAAGCTAGACATTCTTAAGCAATGGCGTTACGACGAATACGAAAAGGAAGTCGCTGATCAGGAAAACATGGCAGCTGACCACCCGGATCGGTTGGGTGAAATCAATAACCTCATTATAAAACTACAGGAATCGTAAGCTTTCTGTTTTATAAATCCTCGATGTTTTTATCAAGGTCGCGTCAGGCACGCGGCCGACTTCCGAATTTTCTTCTGTTAGCTCTCGACTCTTACTGCTTACCTCGCTATAATGCTGCGTCATTTTTTAAGGTCAACGCCGTTGTTACGCCGACTTTTAAATAAACGAAAGGCGAACGACATTCATTGATTGAAACCGAGGTAATGAAGCAATGCAGGTTTCTGTAGAGACAACTCAAGGTTTAGAACGTCGCGTGACTATTTCGGTCCCGGCGGACACTATTGATAACGAAGTAAAACGTTTACTGAAAGAAGAATACCGCCACCGCCGTGTGAATGGTTTCCGTAAAGGAAAAATTCCTCCGCACGTGCTGCAGAAGCTATTCGGTCGTGAAGCCCGTTCGCGCGCTGCTTCTGGTGTAATGCAGAGCAAGTTTTACGAAGCGGTCATGCAGGAAAACCTAAACCCAGCGGGCGCTCCGGCGATTGAACCTAAAGTAAATGAACCGGGTAAAGACTTAGAATTCACGGCAACTTTTGAAGTTTATCCAGAAGTTGAAGTGAAGAACCTGGATAAGGTTGAAATTGAAAAGCCAGCCGTTGAAGTCACTGATGAAGATGTCGATAACATGCTGGATACGCTGCGTAAGCAACACGCTGGCTGGAAAGACGTTAAACGCAAGTCGAAAAAAGGCGACCGCGTGACGATGGACTTTGTTGGCTCTATCGACGGTGAACAGTTCGAAGGCGGTAAAGCCGAGGACTTTCAGCTGGAGCTTGGCGAAGGCCGCATGATCCCTGGATTTGAAGACCAGATCAAAGGTATTAAAGCGGGTGAAGAAAAGTCTATCGAAGTGACCTTCCCAGAAGATTATCACGCAGAGAACCTGAAGGGTAAAGAAGCCCAGTTTGATGTTACTGCGAAAAAAGTAGAAGAACGCGAGCTGCCTGAGCTGGACGACGAATTTGTTGCCTTGTTCGGGGTTAAAGAAGGCGGCGTTGAAGCGTTGAAGACCGAAGTTCGTAAAAACATGGAACGCGAACTGAGTAACGCGGTTAAAGGTAAAATTAAAGAGCAGGTGTTAAAAGGTATCGTTGCACAAAACGATGTTGACCTGCCAAAAGCAATGGTCGATCAAGAAATCGATGCGTTGCGTAAGCAAGCGGCGCAGCGTTTTGGCGGCAATGCTGAGCAAATGCCTGACTTACCGGCAGAGCTGTTCGAAGAACAAGCAAAAGAGCGGGTAAAAGTAGGTTTGTTGCTGGGCGAAGTTATCCGCCAGAACGAGATGAAACCTGACGACGAAAAAGTTGATCAGATTATCGCGAATGCGGCGTCCGCATACGAAGATCCGGAAGAAGTTGTGACTTACTACAAATCTAACAACGACATGATGCAACAGGTTCGTAACCTGGCGCTGGAAGAACAAGCGATTGATTATGTTCTGCAGCAAGCCAAGGTGACTGATAAAGAAGCGAACTTTGACGATATCATGAACCCTAAGCAGTAATAACCGCACGGAATCCTTGACGGAGTCCGGCAGTGCTTGGTTTAATGGCTCGTATGACAGCATACGAGCCATTTTTATTTCAGGAGCATTTATTTAATGTCTAGCGATATTCAGGATCCGATGGCACAACTCGTTCCAATGGTGGTTGAGCAAACCTCAAAAGGCGAGCGTTCTTACGATATTTATTCACGCTTGCTGAAAGAGCGGGTTATTTTTTGTTGTGGTCAGGTAGAAGACCACATGGCGAACCTCATTGTCGCCCAGTTATTGTTTTTAGAGTCGGACAATCCGGATAAAGACATTTATCTGTATATCAACTCGCCGGGTGGTGTAGTTACCGCGGGTATGGCTATATACGACACGATGCGCTTTATTAAGCCTGACGTTAGCACTGTTTGTATGGGACAGGCGGCCAGTATGGGCGCGTTCTTGCTAGCCGGCGGCACCAAAGGTAAACGCTATTGTCTGCCAAACTCACGAGTGATGATTCATCAACCGTTAGGTGGTTTTCAGGGGCAGGCCTCGGATTTTGAAATCCATGCGAAACAGATTTTGGATCTGAAAGAGCGCCTGAACCGTATGTTAGCGGAGAACACTGGACAAGATTATGACAAAGTGGCGCGCGATACCGATCGCGATCACTTCCTTGCTGCCGAAGATGCCATTGAATATGGTTTGGTGGATGGTGTCTTAAATAAGCGTGGCGAAGAGTAGTAGGAGAAAAGCATGACCGATAAAACCGAAGGTGAAGGCGATAAGCCGCTGTATTGCACCTTTTGCGGTAAAAGTCAGCATGAAGTTAAAAAGCTGATTGCAGGTCCTTCTGTGTTTATCTGTGATGAATGCGTGGACCTTTGTAACGATATCTTGAAAGAAGAAATTCAGGATATCGCACCGGCAGCCGAACATGAAAAATTGCCGGTACCTAAAGCGATTCGCGAAAATCTTGATGACTATGTGATCGGTCAGGATCGTGCAAAGCGGGTTCTTTCGGTCGCTGTTTATAACCATTATAAGCGCCTGCGCAATAAAGGAAAAAGCCACGACGGTATCGAGTTAGGAAAAAGTAATATCCTGCTGATTGGTCCAACCGGTTCTGGTAAAACATTTCTTGCCGAGACCATGGCTCGCTATCTGGATGTGCCCTTTACTATGGCGGATGCAACCACGCTAACCGAAGCCGGTTACGTGGGCGAGGATGTTGAAAACATCATTCAAAAGCTATTGCAGAAATGCGATTACGATGTTGAAAAAGCCGAGCGTGGCATCGTCTACATCGATGAGATTGATAAGATCTCACGTAAATCTGATAACCCATCCATTACTCGTGACGTGAGTGGTGAAGGGGTGCAGCAAGCCTTGTTGAAGCTAATCGAAGGAACTGTCGCATCGGTACCACCGCAAGGAGGCCGCAAGCATCCACAACAAGAATTTCTGCAGGTTGATACCTCGAAGATCCTGTTCGTGTGTGGCGGTGCCTTTGCCGGACTTAGCAAAGTTATTGAACAGCGCTTAGCGACGGGTACCGGTATTGGCTTTGGCGCTGACGTTAAGAGCAAAAGCCAGGACGAGGAAGGCAAGATTGTTTCAAAGGTCGAGCCAGAAGATTTGGTGAAATATGGTCTTATCCCAGAATTTATCGGTCGCTTACCTGTTTTGGCAACATTGGATGAGCTGGATGAAGATGCGTTGGTTGAAATTTTAAGCGAGCCTAAAAACGCATTAACCAAACAGTATTCAGCTTTGTTTGAAATGGAAGACGTAGAGCTGGAGTTTCGTGAAGATGCGCTGCGTGCAATCGCTAAGAAAGCAATGGCACGTCGCACTGGCGCCAGAGGCCTGCGCTCCATTGTTGAAGACGTGTTGTTAAGCACGATGTATGAATTGCCGTCCATTGAAGGCGTGGTTAAGGTAGTTGTTGACGAATCTGTGATTGCAGGTGACTCAGACCCTATCTTGATTTATGCGAATCAAGCAAAGGATAAGCAAGCTTCGGGCGAATAAGTCGCCAAGGCAGCCCAAAAAATGTGCAAAAAAGGGCCTTTTGGCCCTTTTTTTCTGTCAAGGATTGAACTTTGCTGTTCAGACCGCATATAACAGATATAACCAAGGTCGGGAGAAATTAATGAGCGAAGAACGAACAGAACAATTAAACATGCCCGTTCTGCCGTTGCGAGATGTCGTGGTATACCCGCATATGGTGATTCCACTGTTTGTTGGACGCGAAAAGTCTATTCGCTGTTTAGAAGCGGCAATGGACGCGGATAAAAAAGTATTTCTAGCAGCGCAGAAAGATGCATCTGTTGATGAGCCGAACGAAGACGATATTTATCGGGTTGGTACGGTAGCGACGCTATTGCAACTGTTAAAACTGCCTGACGGAACAGTGAAAGTGCTGGTGGAAGGCCAGCAACGGGCGCAGTTAGATGAACTGCAGGATGACGATGACTATTTTAAAGCATCAATCCACTATTTAGCTTCTGAAGAAATGCCTGAAAAAGAGCAGGAAGTGATGATTCGTTCAGCGATGAATCAGTTTGAAGGCTACGTGAAGCTGAATAAAAAGATCCCGCCTGAGGTGCTAACCTCGTTGTCCGGCATTGAAGACTGTGACCGGCTCGCCGATACAATGGCCGCGCATATGCCGTTAAAACTTGCCGATAAGCAGCATGTGCTAGAAATCACCGACGTGCGTGAGCGTGTGGAATATTTGATGGCGCTGATGGAAGGCGAAATCGATATTTTACAAGTCGAGAAGCGTATTCGTAGCCGCGTTAAGAAGCAAATGGAAAAGAGCCAGCGCGAATATTATCTGAATGAGCAAATGAAGGCGATTCAGAAAGAGCTGGGCGAAGGCGAAGATGGTGTCGATGAGTTTGAGCAGTTACAGAATAAAATTGATGACGCGCAAATGCCGGCAGAAGCTCGTAAAAAAGTAGAAGCCGAGCTCTCGAAATTAAAAATGATGTCACCCATGTCGGCGGAAGCTACGGTTGTTCGTGGTTATATCGACTGGATGGTATCGATTCCGTGGAAAAAGAAATCGCGGATTAAAAAGGATTTAGCTAACGCTGAAAAAATTCTTGATGCTGACCATTATGGTCTGGAAAAAGTTAAAGAACGCATCATTGAATATCTGGCCGTTCAGCAGCGTACTACCAAAGTGAAAGGGGCTATTTTGTGCCTTGTTGGTCCACCGGGTGTCGGTAAGACCTCACTGGGGCAATCAATTGCCCGAGCCACTGGCCGTAAATATGTGCGCATGGCGTTAGGTGGCGTGCGTGATGAAGCTGAGATACGCGGACATCGGCGTACCTATATTGGTTCAATGCCAGGTAAGCTGATTCAGAAAATGTCAAAAGTTGGGGTCCGCAACCCGCTGTTTTTACTGGACGAAATTGACAAAATTTCCAGTGACATGCGTGGCGATCCGGCATCGGCCTTATTGGAAGTGCTGGACCCTGAGCAAAACATTAACTTTAACGACCATTATTTAGAAGTTGATTACGATTTGTCGGACGTCATGTTCGTGGCCACGTCGAACAGCATGAATATTCCAGCACCGTTATTAGATCGGATGGAAGTTATTCGGCTGGCAGGTTACACCGAAGATGAAAAGCTGAATATTGCGAAACGCCATTTATTGCCTAAGCAAATCGAGCGTAATGGGCTTAAGAATAAAGAAATTACTGTAAAAGATGACGCTATTATAGGCATTATTCGTTATTACACGCGCGAAGCTGGCGTACGTAATTTAGAACGTGAACTATCACGCTTATGCCGTAAAGCGGTAAAAACCATCTTGCTGGACAAATCGATAAAGCACGTGGAAGTCAATCAGGACAATCTGTCTGACTACTTGGGCGTACAGCGGTTTGACTATGGTAAAGCCGAGGAAGAGAACCAAATTGGTCAGGTTACCGGTCTGGCCTGGACTGAAGTCGGTGGAGACCTGCTGACCATAGAAGCGACGAATGTGGCTGGTAAAGGTAAAATCACCTCGACCGGGTCGTTAGGCGATGTGATGCAAGAGTCTATCCAAACCGCGCTAACCGTAGTTCGCAGTCGTGCTGATAAACTGGGTATTGCCGACGACTTCCATGAGAAGCGTGATATTCATGTGCACGTGCCGGAGGGAGCTACTCCTAAAGACGGACCGAGCGCTGGTATTGCGATGGTAACTTCGCTGGTTTCTTCGTTAACTAAGATTCCGGTTAAGTCTGAGGTTGCAATGACCGGGGAAATTACCTTGCGTGGAGAAGTGTTAGCCATCGGTGGTCTTAAAGAGAAGTTGTTAGCAGCTCACCGCGGCGGCATCAAACATGTGTTAATTCCGAAAGACAACGAACGCGACTTAAAAGAAATTGCTGATAATGTTAAGCAGGATCTGACGATTCAGCCGGTGCAATGGATTGATGAAGTGCTAGCCGTTGCATTAGAGCGGAACCCGATGAAAAACTAGTACTAAAGTACTATAGTGCGTTCTGCAAAAAACCAGCCAATGCGGCCTATGGCAAAGAAGTTTGCCTCTAGGCCGCATTTTTTCGTTAAAAAATTTAAAAAAAGGGTTTTCAAACGAAACCACTGTGGTAGCCTAAGAATTAAAGCTATTTCTGGCATTAGTTGTAGCCAGACAGCTGGACAGGAAAAGTTCGGAAAGAATGGTGTTGAACATTCAAACTAAGCTTGATATAACAATTTTGGCCCATTTAAAAGATCCGAATGGAACCACGGAAATTTGATAATAACAATCGAAGGGGATGATACTGTGAATAAGTCTCAGCTAATTGACAAAATCGCGGCAGGTGCAGATATTTCAAAAGCTGCTGCTGGTCGTGCACTGGACTCAATGATTGATGCAGTAACCGAAGCACTGAAAAAAGGCGACCAAGTCGCACTAGTTGGCTTTGGTACTTTCAGCGTTCGTGATCGTGCAGCTCGCACTGGTCGTAACCCACAAACGGGTCAAACGATTAATATCGCAGCGGCTAAAGTACCTGCATTCAAAGCCGGTAAAGCTCTGAAAGACGCAGTAAACTAATAAGGGCGCTAACGCGCTTTTTTTATTAGATTTTGAACATATAATAACCCGGAGTTTCAAACTCCGGGTTATTTTTTTGTTGAAAGGGTGAGTTTTACTCCTGTTTAGATATAATGTCCCGTCGATAATTAAACCACGAAGGAAGTTCTGATTATGTTAGAGCGGATACGAGAAGGATCGCAGAGTTTTGGTGCGAAAGCCGTTCTGGTACTGATAATACTGACCTTTGCGTTAGCCGGTGTCGGTAGCTATGTAACTGGTGGAGCCGAATCCACAGTAGCGGAAGTTAATGGTGCGGAAATCACTGAAACGGAATATGACCGGGCTTATGAAAATGAGCGAAGCCGGATGCAGGAACAGTTTGGTGACATGTTTGATGCTATTAGCTCTGATCCGGGCTACATGGAAACGGTCCGTCGAAATGTGTTGAATCAGTTAATTGAGCAGCAATTGCTGTTGCAATATGCACGCGACAACGGCATGCGTATTTCGTCGGCTCAGGTTAAACAGGAAATCCGTGATATTTCGGCGTTCCGTACTGCCGGTGAGTTCGATAATGACACTTACTTAATGGCGTTACGTAATGCGGGTTATACACCTGAAAGTTTCGCCAACCTGATGCAGGATGACTTGCTTCGCAATCAACTAATGCAAGCATTAGCCGGCAGTGAGTTTGTGCTTGATTCAGAAGTGCTGGCATTATTACGCTTACAACAGCAAACCCGATCTGGTGGTTATCTTATCGCTAAAAATCAGGACTACATAGAGCAAGTGGAACTGAGCGAACAAGATATTGAAAATTACTATGAACAGAACACTCAGGCGTTTCAATCTCCAGAACGTATTCAGGTAGCGTATGTGGAATTGTCAAAGGCGGACTTAATGTCTGAGGCTGATATTTCTGAAGCTGATGTTCGTGAATTTTATGAGCAACGCCAGGATCAATATCGGACCGAAGAAGAACGTCGCATTTCGCACGTACTGGTTGAGTACTCAACCGATAATGCAGAACAAAAAGCGCAAGAAGCGTTGGCTAAAATTGAAGCCGGCGAAAGCTTCGCTGAGGTTGCTGAACAGTACTCTGATGATACTTTCTCTGCTGAAGTTGGCGGTGATTTAGAGTGGGTAGAGCAGGGCATGATGGATGAGTCCTTTGATGACGCTGCGTTTGCATTAGACAATGTTGGTGATACCACTGAGTTGGTTGAAACGAGTTTCGGCTATCACATCATCAAACTAACCGATCTGCGTGCCGGAACGGTGACCCCGTTTGATGAGGTAAAAGATGAAGTTCGCCAGCAGCTGGTCGATCAGCAGGTAGAAGATCGTTACTTTGAACTGCAACAGCAGTTAGCTGAAATTAGCTTTGAACAGCCGGATACGCTGGAGCCTGCGGCTGAAGCGATTGACGAGCAAGTGCGCCGCACGGATTTGTTTACGCGTGATCGCGCGCCAACGCCGTTAAGCGATGATGTTATTTTGAATAATATCTTTTCTGAAGACTTAATCGATGAACGCTTGAACAGTGATGTTATCGAGACCTCAGATGACCGCTCGTTAGTGGTTCGGGTGATGGAGCATCAACCGCAGCGTACTAAAGACTTAGCTGAGGTACGGTCGCAGATTGAACAACAATTACGCACCGAGAAAGCACAGCAGTTAGCACTCGAACAAGCACAGCAGTGGCAACAGCAGTGGTCTGAGCGTAAAGTCGATGCAGAGCTACTGGATAGCGTCACAATGAACAATCAGGAGCACCCGCGTGGTGTGGTTCAAAATCTATTTCAGATGGCACCAGCGGCCTCTGAAGAAGAAAACCTGAAAGCGGTCGAGCTCGCTAATGGTGATGCGGCCGTTATTGCATTAACAAACGTCACTGAAGGTAACGCAGAACTCGGTGAGCAAGCGGAGGAAGTTCGTAACCAACTGAGTAATCGTCAAGCTCAAGTGTTACTGCAAGCCTTTATTGATTCACTGAAAGAAGATGCGGAAATTACCCGTAGCAAGTAGTATTTATGAACGTAACTACGATTAAAAAAAGCGCCATTAAGGCGCTTTTTTTATGGGTTGTTGATTGCTATTACCCTTAGTTTTTATAAAGCTCCGGGAGCGATCTCGGACGCTTTTTAGAAGAGCTCTCATTAAGCGCATTTCGTAGCGCCTGGTAAAGTGCTTTGCCGCCGGTCCAATTGGGTTTAGACGCACTAAATAAGCTGTGCTGTAAGTTATTTAATTGCTGGTGCAGGTCTGTATCTGGCTGGTTGCCCAACGCCGTCCAGCGAGCCAGGTCGGTGAGTGCTACCAGACGTTTTCCATAGTGCTGTTGCGCCCACTTACGTAAGAATTCATCGGCTTTACGTGCGTGATTATCAGCGCATGCTTTTTGAAAATTACGCCATTGCTGACTACCGGTTAAAGATGTCTGAGTCGACTTTTGGTCTTCTATACGCAGCGGCTTGCGCTTATTTCTGCGCCAAATAAAGGCCAAGTTACCAATTAATGACAATGCCAGCAGTATTACTAATATCCAGATCGCCCGCTGACCGGCAAGTTCAGACAACGGCGACGATGGCTCCTCGGGCGGGTCTGCAGGTGTCTGTTCGGCGTCTTTTTCTGGTTGGGCTGGCTCAGCCTTTGGTTGTTCAGGTTCTGACTCATCCAGGCTGTTGACGACGCCCTCAACCATAAGAGTCACGGGATCCGTAGTGGCGGTATCCCGTTGTTGTTGTTTGGTGTTAAACCACGGGATTTCGATAGCTGGCAAGGTTAGTTCGCCTGGGTTATTGGCAATAATCGCGAAACTCGTGGTTTTTTGCGCGATAGTAACTCCGTTGCGAACGAATTGATCGGTCTCTTCGTTATCTGGATAGACGCGTAGCGAATCAGAGAAGTCTGGAGCAATATCGGGTAACTGCTCGGGTTTTACACCAACGGCGGTTAGTTGATAAGTGAGAGTGATTGGCTCTCCCACTTTAATTTTGTCGCGATCTGGTTCCAGGCTTTGAGAGATAGTGACCAGTTCGCTTGGGAGCCAGTTACCACGCCAGTTGTTGGGTATTGGCTTTACCTGCAACTGAATTTTCTCGCCAATGGTGCTGACCGGTTGCGTGTTCGAGAACGATGAAAAAATAGAACGCTGGCCTTCGGCGTAGACTTCACCCTCGAACTGCGCACCCTTAATGGAAAAGTCCCCAGACTTATTGGGCGTTATCTGGAAGGTTCTCTGATAAACCTTATAGCGTCGACCATCAATCATTTCCGAGGACTCTTCGTCCTGGCCGATTTGCCGAATATCGGCATTGTCCATCTCGGGTGGAACCAGATTGCCTTTATTTAAGTCGGCAGCCAAATAGAGACGAACAATATAGGTTAATGGTTGTTGTAAAAAAACTTGCTTGCTATCGACGGTCGTTTCAATAAACGCAATTTGCTCGGAGCGGTCGCTGGTATCGCTACCTGCCGCCAAAACTTCCATATTGATCGGTTTTGACTGGGCCCCATTTATGCGGATTTCTGGGATAACATAGTCGCCAGGCTGTTCAGCAATGAGGACAGTGGTAAATCGAGTTAATTTGCTTAATTCGCCATTCCGGATAGATGTTTGTCGGCTGACAGATGTTCTACCGACAATAAAATCACTGAGTAACTGTTGCGGTTCAAACGCGGCATTACTAACGTCGTCGTTAAAGGTAACAGTGAGTATAAAAGACTCATTAGCGATTACCGGGTTTTTATCCACGGTCGCTTCAACTTCTGTTACTTCAGCCTGTACAGTGGTACTAAAAACGAGTCCGATAAAGACTATGAGCAGGGCGCTTATCCTCACCATTTTTTCTTTTCTCCTTGCGGCTTAGATGCACGCCGTTGATTACGACGTTGGCTTTCTAATAACATTTTATTACGCAGTAAAATACTCGGGTCGTCGGGTATCCGCTTCATCCATTGGTCCAGTTGCTGTGCCTTCTCTGGATCAATATCGTCACTAAATTGAGTTTGTCGGTTACGCTGTTGATCCGACTCCTGTTGTTGCTGGTCGGCTTGTGGCTGTTGTTGTTGATCGCCTTCTTGTTGCTTTTCTTTTTCCTGCTCCTGCTGCTCGTCGCCTTCTTGCTGGTCTTGCTGTTGGTCTTGCTGTTGGTCTTCAGAATTACCCGACTCAGAATCTTGCTGCCCCTGGTTGTTACCCTGATTTTTTCCTGATTGATCGCGACTGTCGTCTCCTTGTTCGCCGCTATCCTCCTGTTCCTGGTTTTCATCCTGTTGCTCGTTTTGTTGCTGTTCTTGTTGTTCTAACAACTGTTGCATCAGTTCCAGGTTTTGCTGAGCGGCCTGCCAATTGGCTCTTTTGTCTAAAGCCCTTTGATAGGCCTCTGCGGCAGCATCAAATTGCTCGAGTTGAGCCAGCGCGTTGCCACGGTTATACCAGCCCTCGGCGTTGTCGCTTTGCGCAAAACTATCGGCCGCAGCCTGATAATCACCAGCACGGTACTCAGCAGCACCGCGTCTCAACGGCTGCTGACTAAGTTCGGCTGCCGTTTGATACTGCTGTTGTTGGTACAACTGTTGAGCTTGTTGCTCGACATTTAACCACCATGCAGAAGGTTCGGCTTCACTCTGCTGTTGGGCATAGCTGGTGGAACTGTAAAACGACAGCGGTAACCAGCTGAGCAATAGCCATACCCCAAGACTGCCTCCCCGACGCCAACTAAATAGCACCAAAGGTACCAGTAATAAAGCCAGGAACGGACCGTTGTCACGCCATTGATCACCTTGTTGCTGTTGCTCTGAATCCTTGCCCTCGCGAGTTAGTGGTGGCTGGTCAATAAAGGCTTTAATATCTTGATTGTCGCGTCGCACAGTTTGGTAGATTCCTCCCGTCAGCTCTGCTAAATCCTGTAATCGAGACGGCCTTAATTTGGCAATCACTGCTTGATTAAATCGATCTTTAACTAACTGGCCGTCGGCGTTGCGAACAGGAGCTCCCTCTTTAGTGCCAATGCCAAGCACAGAAACCCGATGGGGCTGTCGCCGCAAGTAATTACTTAAGCTATTGAGCTCAGTACTATCAATGCCGTCCGTTAGCCAGTATATATCACCCTCTGCATAGCCCGCGTTAACTAATAGTTCGTCGGCTAGTTTGAGTGCCCGCAATGGTTCGCTGCCGGCGACCGGCATGATGTTCGGTGACAACGAAGGAATAAGGTTTAGCAAATTGTTATTGTCCGCTGTGAGCGGGCTAATAGTAAATGCGTCGCCTGCATAGGCAATCAAACCAGTGTCTCCGTCGAGCCCCGACTTGACCAGATCCATGGCTTTAAAACGTTGCTGACTAAGCCTGTCTGGCTCAATATCAGTGGCCAACATTGATGGAGACATATCCATTATCACCACTTGTCCGGTTTCTAATTGATAGACTGGTTGCGGGAGACGCTCCCAGGTAGGTCCTGCTAGCGCCACCGAGCTGACCAGCCAAAACAGGCCAAGCCGATGTGCTGACCAGCTGGTTTTGCTCCCCGCTGAGTTGACCAACACCTGAGACAAATGTTGCGGTAACCACTGGTGCCAACCCGATTGAGTCTTTTGCACGACCAGCAATCGCCAGTAGAACAACGCTAACGGCAGCAGTGCTAGCAGCCACCAGGGGCGGAGAAAGTGAAAATCAGCCATTTCGCTGCCTCCAGGGACGATAGTGGAATAACGCGATGATCACCATCAATAGCAACGCTGCTGACAGAGGCCAGAAATAGAGTGCCTGACGAGGCCTTAGTTGCTGAGGAGAGCCTGCAATGGGCTCAAGTTCGTCCAGTAACTGATAAATTTCTTCCAGTTCCTGAGTGCTGCGGGCGCGAAAGTAGCGGCCGCCAGTGGTCTCTGCGATACGTTGCATTAATGGAACGTCTAGATCACGACTTGGATTAACCCGTCGCTGACCAAAAAAGCTATCGACAACGACTTCTTCCGCGCCTACCGCGATTGGATAAATTCGAACATCGTAGGCGTCCGCCAATTCAAGTGCTTGATCAGGCGTTAAATTACCGGCCGTATTCTGTCCGTCGGTGAGCAGTACCAATACTCGATTAGTTTCTTCTTTACCGCGGAAACGTTTAACCGCAAGCGCGATAGCATCGCCGATAGCGGTGCGTTCACCAACCAGGCCTAACGCCGACTCATTCAGCATTTGCTGGACGGTATCGCGGTCGTAGGTCATGGGGGTTTGTAAAAAGGCTGTGTCGGCGAAAAGAATCAAACCAAGCCGGTCACCCTCGCGACGGCTGATAAAGTCGCCTAATACCTTTTTTACCATGGTTAAGCGGTCGACACTTTTACCCTCAAGCTGCATATCAGCAATTTCCATACTGCCGGATAAATCGACGGCCAACATAACTTCGCGTCCTTCCGAGCGCACTGGTAAAGGCTCACCCAGCCATTGTGGTCGGGCTACGGTACAAATCACTGCCAGCCAGCAAAGTGCCAGTAGTAACCACATCCAGGGCTTGGCACGCATACTTTGCTGAGCATTGTCTAAGCCGTTAAGAGCCGGAATTCGGATGGCGCTTAGCGATTGACTTGTTGCCGGCAAAAAGTAACGAATCAACCAGGGTAGTGGGAATAGTAGGAACATCCAGGGCCAGGCAAATTCAAACATGGCGCCGCTCCCGTTTAGCGTGTTTATGCGCTTGTCGAATCCAGTTGTCCGCCAGTTGCTGATATTGCTCTAGCAGCTCACTGTCTACCGGTTTATAAAGTAGTTCGTTACTGTGCTGCAACAACGCTCGGAACTGTGGCTGTTGATCGGCACCAAGAAACCGCAGCCATTGTTCGCCGTTTAAAGATGCTATTTTTTGTCGCGAGTAGTAGGCCAGCGCAACTTGTTTGCATAATAAAGTAATGTCACTGGCCGACGGCCGCTTTAACGAGTTTAGATAGCTCAGCGCAATACGCTGTGGGCGTTTTGCGCGGTAGTGCCGCCAAACTCCTATTGCGATTAGTAGTAGGGCAATTAGCGTGATGGCAGCAATAATGATTAAAGGCCAGGCAGGCGGCCACCAACTGGCGTTCTGGGGCTCGACAATATCGTTAAGTTGTTGCAAAGAATCTTGCTGCATTCACTCGGTTCCGTAGTTACTCAGTTAGCGTAAATCAAACCATTGCTGCTCTAAAGCTATGGCCGAATTGACATAAGTTAATGGCAGCCCATGCTGCTCAAACACGGTCTGCTGATGTTGTTGTCGCGCTTGCGCATGTTGTTGATAACGCTCGCGTTGACGCCGGTCAGATAAGTTTAATTGTGCTTGTTGCTCGCCGTCGAAGACCGCTAGCGGCTGCGCCGAGTAGCCTTTAGGTAACTCCCGCTCCATCGGATCGTATACCTGGAAACAACGCACAGAATTGCGCTTATTAAGACGCGCCAGGTGTTCTAAAAGTTCCTCATCGAAGCGCTGAAAGTCACTGATAATATTAACTAAACTGCCTGGTTTTACTATTTTTTGCAGTCGTGTCACGGTGTCTTTAAGTGGCATCGTGTGCGGTTTCTGTTGTTGCTGCCAACGTTCAAAACTGTCCTGGTGCACGGTTAATAAACTATGCAGCAGATGCAGCACACCGGCTTGTCTTGCTGCCGGTTTATGTTCACGGTGCTGCCAACCATTGCTGATAATGCCACCGACGCGATCGCCGCGTTGTTGTGCCTGCCAGGCCAGGGCAGCAATAAAGTGACAAGTCTGTACTGACTTAAACAGCAGCTGGCTACCAAACAACTGAGTGAGCGCTAGATCAGCGACTAAGAACACTGGACGCTCTTTCTCTTCGCGGTACAGTTTGGTATGAGGTTTACCGGTACGCGCTGTTACCCGCCAATCAATTGAGCGAATATCATCGCCGGCCTGATAATGGCGCACTTCATCGAACTCCATGCCGCGGCCACGAGTCTTGCTGACGAGCGGGCCAGCCTGACTTATCGCGGGTAAGTTGCGGCTATGACGAGCAAATGCCGGTAGCTTGGAGCGATAATACATTAGCTCCTGCATTTGCGGCTGAAGCCCATTACTGTGGAGCTTGTTTAACCAAAATTGTGACTGCTCAGACTGCATAGTCGTTAAGGTGCCGGAACCAGTGAAACAATTTTGTCGATGACCTGGTCTTGGGTAACACCATCGGCCTCGGCTTGGTAGCTAATAATAATGCGATGACGCAAGCAGTTATGCAGCACGCCGTTCACATCATCAGGCGTGACAAAATCGCGACCATCCAGCCAGGCACTGGCCCGCGCGCAGCGTTCAAGTGAAATAGTCGCGCGCGGGCTGGCTCCGTAGGCTATCCAACTGGCGAGCTCGGCGTCGTAGTTGGCCGGCTGACGGCTGGCAATAATCAGCTGTACTAAATAATTTTCGACGGCTTCGTCCAGATATATTTGCATGACTTGTTGACGCGCCTGAAACAGTTGTTGCTGAGTCAGTGGGGTCGGCATGGCCGCTTCGCCCTCCAGTACCTCGCCACGATTTAAGCGCAGAATTTTTTGTTCCGTTTCAGCGTCAGGGTAATCCAGGCTTAAGTGCATTAAAAACCGATCAAGCTGGGCTTCTGGTAACGGGTAGGTACCTTCTTGCTCGAGTGGGTTTTGGGTCGCTAGCACCATAAATAATTGTGGCAATGGATAGCTGCGCTGACCGACGGTAATTTGTCGTTCGGCCATGGCTTCTAGCAGGGCCGACTGCACTTTTGCCGGTGCCCGGTTTATTTCGTCGGCAAGAATTAAGTTGTGAAATAAAGGACCTTGCTGAAACTCGAAGGTACCTGTTTCGGGACGATAGATATCGGTGCCGGTTAAGTCTGCAGGTAATAAGTCCGGCGTAAACTGGACCCGATGGAAGTCCCCTTCGATACCCTTGGCCAGGGCCTGAACGGCCCGTGTTTTAGCGAGTCCAGGCGGCCCTTCAACTAAGAGGTGGCCGTCGGCAAGTACGGCAATCAGGAGATTACGGGTAAACTCGGGTTGGCCGAGCACTTGACGATCCAGAAATTCGTGTAATTGCTTAAAGTGTGATGCAGCCATGAGACTCCTGTACCTGTTATCTGTTACTACCTATGCTACTTTTAAAGCAGTGGTTTTGTTGACTATGACACCGATAGTAACACTTTAATCAAAACGATGGTTTTAATCTGCCCTGTAAACCGCTAGAATTTGTAACAAAATCTATTGTGGTCAGACCAGTTTTGGCCGTCCAATTTAATAGGGAGATAGCATATGGCAGCAACACAAGCGTTGCGTACCCCAAATGGTGATCGTATCGCCATTGTGGCCGGTTTGCGAACACCGTTTGCGCGTCAGGCGACCGATTTTCACGGCGTGCCGGCGTTAGACCTTGGCAAAATGGTGGTTCAGGAGTTGATTAACCGCACCGGTATAGAACCAGGAGTGGTGCAACAATTAGTGTTCGGGCAAGTGGTACAAATGCCAGAAGCGCCAAATATCGCCCGCGAAATTGTACTGGGTACTCAATTACCAGTGGACGTAGATGCTTACAGCGTGACCCGAGCCTGTGCAACTAGCTTCCAGACCACGGTTAATGTGTTAGAAAGTATGATGGCGGGCAATATTGATGTTGGTATCGCTGGCGGTGCCGATTCGTCATCTGTGTTACCCATTGGCGTTAGTAAACGACTAGCACGAGCGTTAGTCGATTTAAATAAGGCTAAGAGTCTGGGACAGCGACTCAGTATTTTACGCCGCTTAGGCTTTAAAGACTTACTACCGGTTCCGCCTGCGGTTGCTGAGTACAGTACCGGTTTAAGTATGGGTGAAACCGCCGAGCAAATGGCAAAAAGTCACAACATTTCGCGCGAGGACCAGGACCAGTTAACGGCTCAGTCTCACCAAAAAGCGCAGCAGGCTTGGGACGCAGGCTGGCTGGACGACGAGGTAATGACTGCCTACCCAGAGCCCTATAAAAAGCACATAGACCGCGATAACAATATCCGCGGCGACAGCTCAATCGAAAAACTGTCAAAACTTAAACCGGTGTTTGACCGCAAACATGGCTCGGTTACAGCGGCTAATAGTACACCTCTGACCGACGGAGCTTCGGCTGTCATGTTAATGACCGAAAGCCGTGCTAAAGAGCTTGGTTATAAACCGCTTGGTTTTATTCGCAGTTATGCGTTTACTGCCACTGGGGTTGAGAAAGATATGCTGATGGGCCCTTCTTATGCCACGCCGCTAGCATTAGAACGCGCCGGCATGAAATTGGCAGATCTGGACTTGATTGATATGCACGAAGCCTTTGCCGCGCAAACCCTAACCAACATGAAGATGTTCGGCAGTAAAGAATTTGCTAAGCAACACTTAAACCGTGATCAAGCAATCGGCGATATCGATCCTGATAAATTTAATGTTTTAGGTGGCTCTATCGCTTATGGTCACCCGTTTGCGGCGACTGGGGCGCGAATGATCACACAGATGCTGCATGAATTGCGCCGTCGTGGCGGTGGTACAGCACTTACGACAGCCTGTGCGGCTGGTGGTTTGGGCGCGGCAATGATTTTGGAGAGTGAATAATGACTGAACAAAAAGCATTCTCGCTGGACATCCGCGATAATGGTGTCGCGGTAATAACGATTGATGTCCCCAACGAGTCAATGAACACCTTAAAAGACACTTTCGCTGATGAAGTTGGAACATTGTTAAATCGGCTGGAAAGTGAATCAGATATCAAAGGGGTGGTTTTCATCAGTGGTAAGCCGGGGTCATTTATCGCCGGTGCCGATATCAACATGATTAATGATTGTGAAACGGCCGCTGATGCGGAGAGCTTGGCGCGTAAGGGCCAGGCAATGTTTGACCGGATCGAACAGTTAGACGTGCCGGTTGTGGCGGCTATCAACGGTGCCTGTTTAGGTGGTGGCCTGGAATTGGCTATGGCCTGTCATGTGCGAGTCGCAAGTGATGAGAGTAAGACTCAGCTAGGTCTGCCCGAAGTTCAGTTAGGCTTATTGCCAGGTTCAGGGGGAACCCAGCGGTTACCAGAATTGGTTGGTGTACAGCAGGGTTTAACGATGATGCTTACCGCTAAACAATTGCGTGCAAAGCAAGCCAAAAAAGCCGGCTTAGTGGACGAGGTTGTGCCAAATTCAATCCTACTTGAAGCGGCGATGAAGCATGCACTTAAATCAAAACCAAAGCGTTCCAAACCAGCGCTTACAGGCGTCAGTAAATTACTCGAAGCCACCAGCTATGGTCGTGGGATAATATTTAAGAAAGCAGCTGAGCAGGCTCAGAAAAAATCGCAGGGAAACTACCCGGCGATTGATAAAATTATTGAAACTGTCCGCACGGGTGTGGAAAAAGGTCGTGAAGCTGGTTTCGATAAAGAAGCACGAAGTTTCGGTCAGTTAGCTATGACCAATGAATCTTATCAGTTGCGGCAAATTTTCTTCGCCACTACCGAGATGAAAAAGGAAACCGGCGCTGATGGTGTTAAACCAGCCGAGATTCATCGTGTGGGCGTGTTAGGTGGTGGTTTAATGGGCGGTGGAATTGCCTATGTGACCGCGGCGAAAGCGGGACTTCCTGCACGTATCAAAGACATTGCCGCTGACGGTATAACGCATGCCTTGCATTACAGCTACGAACGCTTAAATAAAAAAGTTAAGCGTAAGCATATGCGCCGCGCCGAACTTGAACAAACTATGCTGAGGTTGAGCGGGACGCTTGACTATAGTGGCTTTGAACGCATTGACGTGGTAATCGAAGCCGTTTTTGAAGACCTCGATTTAAAGCAAAAGATGGTTGCGGATATTGAGCAGCATGCAAAGCCAGAAACTATTTTTGCAACGAACACCAGCTCACTGCCAATTACGCAAATTGCGGAGAAAGCCGAGCGACCTGAAAATGTCATTGGCCTGCATTACTTTTCTCCGGTCGACAAAATGCCATTGGCAGAAATTATTACCCACCAGGGGACCTCGGATAAGACCATCGCTACTACTGTGGCACTGGCCAGAAAACAAGGTAAAACCCCGATTGTTGTAAAAGATGGTGCAGGCTTCTTTGTTAACCGTATTTTAGCGCCATACATGAATGAAGCGGCACGTTTAGTGTTAGCCGGAGAGCCAATAGAACACGTTGACAAAGCGTTAGTGAAATTTGGCTTCCCAGTAGGGCCGATTACCTTGCTTGATGAAGTGGGTATTGATGTTGGTGCCAAAGTTGCCGGTATTCTGCGTAAAGAGTTAGGTGAACGCTTTGAGCCGCCGGCCGCTTTTGACAAGTTGATGGATGACGACCGTAAAGGTAAGAAGAATGAAAAAGGCTTTTATCAGTACGGTAAAGGAGTGAAAGGCAAACCTGTCGACAGCTCGGTATACTCGTTACTCGATATTGAGCCAAAACAGCAGTTAGATCGTGAAACAATTGCCGAGCTATGTGTGTTACCCATGCTTAATGAAGCCGCATATTGTTTGCAGGAGGGCATTATTCGTAGCGCACGCGACGGTGATATCGGTTCTGTCTATGGTATTGGTTTCCCGCCATTCCGCGGAGGCCCATTCCGTTATATGGACGAAATCGGTATCGGCGCGCTGGTTGCCAAGCTTAACAAGCAAGCCGAAAAACGCGGTGACCGTTACCAGCCAGCACCGCTGTTAGTAGAAATGGCAGAGCAGCAACGTCGCTTTTATTAAAGCGTCGTTGCGATTTGGTGATGTTCTATGAAGCGGATGAAATCATCCGCTTGCATCGGCTTAGCGAAGTAGAAGCCTTGGATGTATTCGCAACGTAGTGTCTTCAGGATCTCTAACTGAGCCTTTGATTCTACGCCTTCGGCAACGACCTTCAGACTTAAATTGTGAGCCATCGCGACAATGGAAGCGACCATATTACGATCTTTATCGTCGCTGGTAATG
Source organism: Pseudomonadota bacterium (assembly GCA_051746345.1). Taxonomy (GTDB): domain Bacteria; phylum Pseudomonadota; class Gammaproteobacteria; order Enterobacterales; family Alteromonadaceae; genus Idiomarina. The sequence continues at coordinate 143,001 of JBNJEZ010000002.1, read as the reverse complement.
TCATCGACAAAGGCTTTATCAATTTTTAATGTATGAATTGGAAAACGCTTAAGATAAGCCAACGACGAGTAACCCGTTCCAAAGTCATCAAGTGCTAGTTGTACGCCCATATCAGCCAGGTTTTCGAGCATAGTAATTGCGCGTTCGGGATCAGTCATTACCATTCCCTCAGTAATCTCAAACTCAACATGCCGAGGGTGTAAATTTTCTTCCGTTAGAATATCTTCTATCTGGAACGCCAGGCTCGATGTTAAAAACTGTCTGGCGGACAGATTAATGGCAACATTTTTGGGTGCCCCCGGAAGTTGCAAAAAGCGCCGCATATCGCGACAGGCAATGCGTAATACTTGCTCGCTTAATGGCACGATCAACCCGGTCTCTTCGGCGAGTGGAATAAAGTCAGACGGACTAATCAGACTGCCGTCTTCGCGCCGAATTCTGGCCAGTGCTTCGATGCCGGCAATATGCTGAGAAGGAACTTCGATTTTTGGCTGGTAGTGGACCTCTACCCGGTTTTCGCGAATCGCGCTGCGTAACTCATTTTCGGTTTGTAACCGTTGAATCGCATTTTCGTTCATCGATTGACTGAAGAACTGATAACAGTTTCCGCGCCGTTGCTTAGCATGGTACATCGCCGTATCGGCTTTTTGTAACAGCTCCTGTGAGGTACTGGCGTCGTGCGGATAGAGCACGATACCAATAGAGCTGCCAATAACAACTTCATGAGTTTGTACTTGGTATGGATGGGCAATCTCTTTGTTAATCTGATTCGCCAGTGCACTGATGGTATTTATATCAGTAGTGTCTTCCACTAATAAACCAAACTCATCACCACCGAGACGATATAAGGTGTCCTGACGGCGCCCGATATCGGTTAACCGTTCCGCAACGCGGCATAGTAGTTCATCGCCAATTTCGTGACCCAGAGAGTCATTAATCTTTTTAAAGTCATCCAGATCGAACACTAACAGTGTATGAGGAACTTTTTTACGCACTAAATTGGAATGACTAACCTGAAAATAAGAGCGGTTGGGAAGGCCCGTCAAACTATCAGTATTAGATAGCCGACGTAACTCGTTTTCTGTATGCAGCCGCTCAGTAACGTCAGAAAAGCTAGCAACAATCAGTTCTAGTTCTCCATTATCGTTGGTTACCGAATCGAGTGTTAACTCCATTTGAAATTCGCTGCCATCAGCTCGAATATCTTTTATTTCACCACGCCAGGAACCATCCCGCATGACACTGCGCTTTATCTGACTGGCAAATTCAGGTTCGTAGGCGGACAGAACAAGCGGCTGGTTGATTGCTTGATCGCGCGCATAGCCGGTAATAGCTTCATACGCTTTATTAACTTCGCGTTTGCGGAAAAAACGGTCAAATATACAGATACCATCGGAAATATTGGTCAGTGACAACGCCAGCATATTGAGACGCTCTTCACTATTAATCATCGAGCTAATATCGACCATGGCGCCCTGAATGCGAGTTGGTTTGCCGTTATTATCGCGCTCAGTGGCCTGAGCCCGATCGAGTATCCACAACCAGTGACCATTATTATCCAGCCGATAGCTGCACTCCATTTGTGAGGCACTACCATCAACCAGCTTGCTAAGCTCCTGGGATAGACGCTTGATGTCTTGTGGATGGATATTACTGGAGGAGCCCTCAAGACCATTACGGATGCCATCAATGGGAAACTGTGGGCAATGACGCCATAGGTTATGCCGATGCAGCTCGCCTTCTTGAATATGCCAATCCCATAGTTGGGTGCCGCTGGTATCGAGCACACTAGCAAGGTTTGTATTCTGCTGTTGGATAGATTGCTGCCGGTTACGATTCAGCCGTACCCAGTGAGTAGTGAGCAATATAACGGCTAATACCAACGCCGCATATAAGGTATAAGCCCAGCCACTTTGCCACCAGGGAGGTGGTACCGTGACTTCTTGTTGATACCTTAGTTGCCAGTCATTACCGTCGGTAGAAGCTTGAATTTGCAGCAGGTATTGATCAGCAGGAATTCGTTTAATCGCTATTGGCTGTAATGGGCGAGTAGTGTACTGCCATTCGTCTTCTAAATCATGCAGCCGATAACGATACTGAACATTTTCTGGTTCCGGAGCCAGTGGAGATACAAAGTCAATGGTCAGCATTTGTTGTTGCTGTTTAAGGCTGACTGTCAATGGCTTGAGCGTTTGTCGGTCTTGTTGCAAGAGCAGCGGTTTTTGATCGATGACTTGTAGGAATTCATTAATGGCGACCGCAGAATGGCTATTTGCAATCCAAATTTTATCGGACTGAACCGCCATACGTAATTCGTGATCGGAGAAAAAAGGGTGCTGATCGGCAACCGACAGCCACTGCTGCTCGGGAATATCAAAGACAAATAGACCGCGTGCTTTGGTGGTAATAAAAAGCCGCTCTGCAAACAGCTTCATTTGCCGTATCGTTGCATCGTTGCGGGTCGGCAAAGGGTGGACTTGAATGATTTGTTGTTGCTGTTGGTCATACTTTACCAACCCGACCGAGGTAGTAAACCACCAGTAATTGTCTAATCCTTTTTCAACACTTGAAAAGTCTCGCACTGACTCAGGCAAAATCATAGTATTGAGTTCTGTTGCTATTTCGATATCGACCAGACGCTCAAAGTCTAGTGCTGAATTAGCTCTTGAAAACTGGTATAGCCCTCCATTTTCTGCGCCTAACCATAAACGTTGCAGGTGGTCTACGGTAAAAGCGGTAATTTCCAGTTGTGGCGGTAGATTAAGACTGTGCTGTTTGCCCAGATATGCCGGTTGATTCTGAGGTGTTTCCAGAATACGTATGCCATCAGCGGTGCCCAAGAACAAATGTCCATCATCAACATAGACAGAGCGATAAATAGCGGTATCTGTGGCTAAGTCATCGTCGTTATCAAGCTGTTGTTGAAGGCGCAAGTTGTCGTCTAATTGAAACATACCCTGGTCATGAGAAAACCATAAATGCTCGTCGCGACTGAGAATATGATTAAATCCATACGGTGGCAGGGGGTCGGTAATAGGGTTTTGCTGCGTGACTTTAAAGACATCGTTGCTATTGCCATCCCAGACTGAGATATCACCATTGCTCTGTGCCAACCAAATCCATCGCTCTCCCTGATGAATATTGTCGATATTGTGCAATGTTTCGCCATTGTAAGCTAACGGAACCGGTTTGGTGTTGTTCTGTTGCAATCGCCACACCCGACCTTTGCTTAACGCCAATAGATGGTCATCAAAGCTTGAAATAATACGCTCAACTTCGGCATCGCTGCCGCCTGAGCTTTGTTTAGTCAGGTTGAACTTAACCATTTGCTGCTGCTGGTAATCGTAGTAAGCAATACCGCGGGTGGTCGAAATCCACAGCCGTTCGTCGTCAAACCATAAGCTGGTAATGTGGTTGCTGGGCAAATGATTGTCACCGCCACCGGCTAGATAGTGTTTAAATTTAGTGCCATCAAAACACTGCAGCCCATTTCTCGTCGCAATCCATAAAAAGCCGTGTGGATCCTGTAACAAGTCGGTGACTGTATGGCTTGTCATTCCCTGACTGATCGCCCAATGCTTGGTCTGCGCAAGAGATTGGGGAGGGGTTGCATTTGCCAACAAAGGACAAAATGAAACACTACCCAAAACCAAAAGGGTAAAAAGAGTTCTAACTACTTTTCCAAACAAGATGACATCCTGATAGGGGCTGATCTTAGCAGCTCTTATTATTTGTTAATTAAACGTTAAGCTAGCGAATATTACGGTTGATGTAAAGTGATTCTAGCCCTTTACTGTCGTGCTTTGAAGACGAATAGTTGCCGGTTGCTCAAAGAGTATACGGTGAACGGCTGCTAACCAATCAGTAAGCTGCCACTCATCTAAGGCCTCAGTTAACTTTTGCGCACGATTAAACTCAGTGTCGCCTAACTGAATTGCGCCCCACAAACGTTGACTGCGAACCCGAAGGCTACGGTCTGTTACGGTAAGCTGATTGCGCATTACCGACTTTCTGTGGGCCCACGATTTCAGCGTGATCTGCTCAAGCTGCTCAAAGCACAACGCCAATGCTTGTTGCAATTGCTGATGAAGTAATTCCTGTGTGGCTGACGGCGATTGCACAAAAAATAAAATACCTGGCTGACGTTGCAAGGAAAAATACTGACTACCCACCATGTAACCTAATTGCTGGCGAGTACGCAGTTCATCAAACATCAATTGATTGATAAGCTGTTGCAGCAACATGATTGCGATTTGATCGGAAGGGCTATCGGTTGGACCCTGAAAATAATGCAAAACGGCGGTGTCAGGGTGAGCATGTGCAATGCTAAATTGTTGTTCGCTATTAGCCGGTAATAGATTAATACGGCTATCTTGAGGCGTTGAGTGTGAACCGGCATAGACATTGGCAGCGACTAAATCACCTAGCTCGTAGGCATGCTGTTGCTGCCAGTCACCGTGCATAAACGCGCATATGCTTAGTGGATCGAACAGGTCTGCGATAATCCGATTAAACTGCTGGTAACCGATATCATTACAGGCATCCGCCATATCGGTGAGCCGGAATAGGCCTTTTTGTAATAACAGGTTCAGCTCGGAGAAGAGCAGATTCAATGGCTGACTTTGATGAGCGGAGCGCCAGTTATTGATCAGTTGTTGGCTCACGGATTTCCAGCGGTCACGATTAAACCTGACATCGGTTGCGCGACGCATCAAGTATTGTAGTAATGGCAACTGTCCGGCGGACAACCCAGTGGTATGAATGGTTATTCCCGACTGAGTGGGATAAATATTAAAATGCAGTCCCGCGACTTCAGCGTCATAGAGGTCTTCGTTCAGCGCATCAATCATTAATTCTGACCATACCCTCGAACAACAAAAGTTAACGGCAGAACGATTCACTGCGGGTGCCTGTAAGCTTAGGTAGATATGCCCTTTAGGAACCCGGAAATCGGGATCTTGTAAGTGCCATAACTGTTGCTCAGGAGTGTCAATGATACGTTTTGGATAGGTGTTATGCTGCTCTAACGCGTAGGGCTGAAAGTGTTCAGTGATAAACCGATTCTGGTTGGGCAATTTCGCCGCAAACTGCTCATCGGTTTGTTGTAGTTGTTCAATCTCTTGCGGGCGTAAGTTACGAATACTGTATGGGGTATCGTAAATTGGCGTAATAGCATCGACCTCTACATTTGATGAAATTAAGCTAAGCCGAGCTTGTTCCGGTACCATTAAGCCAAGTAACTGCTGCGCTCGTTGGAAATTGAGCGAATCCATTCTAAAATCGCCATAAATAACATCATGAACGGGATAATGGTGAGCATTTATTGCTAACTGTGAAACCAGTTCACCGACAGTAGCGGGCTCCTGGTATTTAAAGCTTAATTCAGCAGTTATCCGCCGCTCATTGTAGCGCCAGGACTCAACTCCCTGATCCGCTATCAGTTGCAAATAATTGAATACCCACTGTGCCACCCGGTATACATTTTTCTCGCCGCTTTCGGTTAGTTGGATATTGATATTAAAGTCTTTAAAATTACTTCCGCTGATCCCCCCTCCGGCCGAGAGGCTATTAATCCAGCCCTGCTCGCGTAAGCAACTGAATAAGCTGTCAGGGCCTTCGTAGCCGAGAATATGAGCAATGAAACTGGTGGTTTTATGCGCATAGTCACTATCTATTGAGGGCAGCGGTAGGGTAATGATTAATCGCCTTGCTGGCTTCACCGGCTTTACCTGCAATAACACACCGAGTTGGTCGGTGTCGTATAACGGCTCTGTAATTGCTGCCGGCACGTAATTACTAGCCCGCGGTAGTCGTTCAAATTGCTGTTTGGCAAGAGCTTCTAACTCTTGCAATGATTGCGGACCAGCGATGACCAGACGCAGTTTCTGGGTAACATAATGTTGCTCAAAAAAGCGCATCAATTTTTCTTGTAAGGACCCGTGCTTATGATCATTGAGGGTATCTAAATTTCCGACCGAAAATTGACTGAAGGGATGCTTGGGATTTGCTGTTGATTTATGTACCTGGTACAACCGACGTAACTCGTCTTGTTGCTTTAGCCGAAACTCAGACTCAATAGATTGACGCTCTTTTTCAATCCACTCCTGAGCGAACAGTGGTTGCTCGAACATGGCGGCAAAGTACTTTAATGCCTGTGGCAGAGCATTAGCCTGACAATCAAAGTAGAAATTAGAATATTCGGTGCCGGTCCATGCGTTTTGCTGGCCACCGTAAGCATTTAAAAAGTCGCTAAAGGCGGTTGGCAAGGGAAATTCTTGGTTGCCTAAAAACAGCATATGCTCAAGGAAATGAGCCAGCCCTTGGGTATGAGCGGGATCGTCAAAGTGGCCGGCATTGACTGCAAGCGCTGCCCCCGATTTATGACTATCGGGGCAGTGAGCCAACAATACTTGTAACCCGTTATCTAAAGTGACAGAGCGGTAGTCCCTTTTGTCCCTGGGACTGCGGACAATGTGGACGACCTCGTCAACCGTTGATGAGCTCGTCATAACCGGCCTTATATTAAGAGTCTAATGGTGTATCAAAATCCTCGGACTTTTCAAAGTCACCGGACATATCCACTAATACTCCTTGGTTAAAGTCCAGGGTCAACTCTCTGCGATAAATATCGCCGCGATTTGGATTCATTTCGTATACATAGGTCCAGCGGTCATTGTCGAATGCGTTTTCAGCAACGGGACGACCTAATATAAATGCGACCTGCTCCTGGGTCATGCCGACACGAAGCTTTTCGACGTCACGCTGCTCCAGATAATTACCCTGTGGGATATCAATCCGATACACCAAATCATTAAGAGTGGAGCAACTGCTCAGCCCAAAAACTAGCGTTGCGATGGCTGAGACTTTCAATAACCTATGTTTCATTAACAACCTACTTTTAATAGTGAGTTCTATCTTACCTCCGATGATAAACAAACAAGCCAACAGTTACCAGTATAGCGGACGCAAGTTATTAGCTGGCCAGCAGTTCTTGCGCATTGGCTTTGGTTAAATCGGTCACTTTATCACCGCCGAGCAAGCGCGCTAATTCTATAACTCGTTGATTTTTATCTAACGGTGTCACATGAGTTTCGGTTTCTTTACCATTGGTCTGCTTACTTACCTGTAATTGCTGATTGGCTTTAGCAGCAACCTGAGGCAAGTGAGTTACGCAAATAATCTGACACTGTTGTCCTAATTCCCGAAGCATTGAACCTACCACTGCCGCGGTCGGCCCACTCACACCAACGTCAACTTCGTCAAACATCATCGTTGGCACGGTTTGTTGACTTGCGCTCATAACCTGTATGGCAAGACTGATACGAGAAAGTTCACCGCCAGACGCGACTTTACTTAGCGGCTGTAAAGGTTGGCCCGGATTTGCTGTGACCTGGAATTCGATATGATCGGTACCTTTCGCGGTAGCTGGTGCAGAGTCACTATGCTCAACTGCTATTGCAAAACGACCATGAGGCATATTGAGTTGCTGCATAGCATGAGTAATCTTATCACTTAACTGTTGAGCGGCGTGCTGACGACTTTTCGATAACTGCTTGGCTTGCTTACGATAAGCGTCGCGCAGTTGCTGGCGCTGTTCAGCCAGTTGTTCTCCCTGTTCGTCAGCCGCGTGTAAATCGGCAAGTTGCTGCTTTAGTTGCTGGTGATGTTGATATAACTGAGCGGGGGCCAACTGGTGTTTCTTAGCTAATTTAAGCGCTTGTGTCATGCGCTGTTCAAGTTGATCAAGTTCGCTACCGTCAACGTCTATCGCATCTTGATAATGGCGTAATTCTAGCGCTGCTTCTTCGATATGCACCATGGCCTGCTGCATTAACTCAGTGACGGGGACCAATTGCTGGTCGATTTCAGCTGCTTCCTGCAGTCGCGATAAGGCGTTCTGTACCAGCCCATTCGCATTATTATGTTCACCTTCGTATAAGGCATTCAGAGCAAACAGGCTACTTTCCGATAGACTACGGCTGTTAGACAAACGTTTGTGATCAGCTTCGAGTTGCTCAAATTCACCTTCTTGCAGGGCAAATTCATCGAGTTCCTGCACTTGGTACTCGAGCAGCTGTCGTTGTGCGACACGGTCGTCTTTTGCTTGCTGCTGTTGACGGTACTGTTTTTCGGTTGCAGCCCACTGCCGGTAAGTGTGTGCAGTCTGATCGATTAATTGTTGGTGGCGAGCGAAACTATCCAGTAACTGCAGTTGGTGATCATCGCGGGTTAGCAGTTGATGCTCGTGCTGCCCATGTATGTTAACCAGTAAAGGAGCCAATGCCTTTTGTTGCGCCAATGGCACGGGAGAGCCGTTAATCCAGGCTTTAGAACGCCCATCCTTTGAGATAACCCGACGCAGCACGCATTCATTTTCAGCCTCTAATTCTTGTTGCTGTAACCACTGTGCTGCGGGACTGTCATCTGCCACAGAAAAGCAGGCACTGATTTCAGCTTTATCGCAACCGGGGCGGACCAGGCTGGCCTCAGCCCGGCTCCCCAAACAAAGGCTTAAGGCATCCAGTGCAATTGATTTACCAGCACCTGTTTCGCCGGTAATAGCAGTCATGCCATTGGTGAATTCAATATCTAATTTTTTAACGATAGCAAAGTGGCGGATGTGCAGTTCGGTTAACATCGAGAGCCTCCATTAACTACTGTGTATCTGTACAGGTTATACAGTAGTTATACAGTAGTTAAATAGAATTGCAAACCGAATTTTCGGACAGCTGGTTAAGCCGATTAACTATAGCCGCTAAAACAAGCGACTGCCCCAACCTAATTTATTGCGCAATACGTGATAATAGTTATGTTCTTTGGGGTGGATTAAGGTCAGGGTTTTGCGGTGTTTACTAATGACAATATCGTCCCCCGGGTGCACCGCCATGCGCACATGGCCATCGCAGCTAATTTGCAGTAAGTCATTGTCGTAGGCTGCGCGTAAGCGAACTTCGGAACTGGCGTCGATAACAATAGGCCGGCTGCTTAAAGTATGCGGAAACATCGGCACTAACGTAATTGCGTCTAAACTCGGATGCAGAATGGGTCCGCCGCCGGAAAGAGAATAAGCGGTAGAGCCGGTTGGTGTTGCGATAATCAGCCCATCAGAACGCTGACTAAAGACAAAGTGATCGTCAACATAGACTTCAAATTCGATCATGTGTGCGACTTTATCGGAATGCAGTACCGCTTCATTAATGGCCGATCCTTGTCCGGCTACGGTACCGTTGCTCATCACTTCGGTATTTAATAAAAATCGCTCTTCGACCACATAGTCGCCATCGAGCACTGCCAACAATGGCGTCATTACCTCATCAGGGTCGAGGTCGGTCAAAAAACCTAGATTGCCACGGTTAACTCCTATCACGCCAACGTCGTGTTCGCATAAGGCTCTGGCTGCGCCGAGCATGTTGCCATCACCACCGACAACGACAGCTAAGTCGGCCCATTCGCCAATCTCACCAAGGCTTAGTGTATTGGGCTGATGGCCCTCGCCAATTTGTTCAGCGCAGCGCTTTTCCAGAGCCACATCAAAGCCCCGGTTATTTAGTGCGTTTAGCAATGTTTCAAGGGTTAAGCGAGTACCGCGATCGTCCGCTTTGCCGAGTAGACCGATTTTTTTAAAAGGCGCTTTTGACATGGATTAACCTCTGATTTGGTTGCCTTTAACGCTACGCTGAGTGAATTTTTTTATCAAGCCTAAATCAATGACTTGAATCCTGTTGCTGGTGTCCCCATCTACAACAGCAACGGTTTAGTACATTCATATTGGTAGAGAGTGGGCACTATGAAGGATAAAAAAGCACAAGCAAACGCTGAGCAGTATCAACAGCAAGCTGATGACGCAGCGCAAGAGAAATCGCTTAATGAGGCTGCAGAGGCTGCCGCAGAAGAAGCTCTAAAGAGTGATCAACAACCAGAAACGCAACAGCAGACAGCGGCCGAAGCGGACGCCGAGATGGATCGGGTTGCTGAGCTTGAACTGTCGTTAGCGAAAGCGGAAGCGAAAGTTAACGAGCAGAAAGAGGATGTGTTGCGTATTCAAGCGGAAATGGAAAATGTCCGCCGCCGGGCCGCGCAAGATGTTGATAAGGCGCATAAGTTTGGGCTGGAAAAGTTTGCTAACGAGCTACTAACCACGGTCGACAATCTGGAACGTGCATTAACTGCCGCTAAAGAACAACAGTCGGTAGATAAAAACTTTATGGAAGGTGTTGAGCTGACTTATAAGAGTCTGACCTCAACTTTGGATAAATTTGGCGTTAAAGCGCTGGGAGAAGAAGGCGAAGCCTTCAATCCGGATGTGCATCAGGCAATGTCGATGCAAGAGTCGGAAGAGCACGCCAACAACACCATTATTGCGGTAATGCAAAAAGGCTATGAGCTGAATGGCCGGCTATTACGCCCGGCAATGGTAATGGTTGCTCGCAACAACCAGAAAAAGGTAGATACCGAAGCATAAATTGACAGAAATTTTTTGCTTAAAGCATTGAATTTTTAAAAGACGCCCCTACTTAAATGGTATCGATTAGAGTTTTCATGAATTTGAAGTTGGAGAAAGAATTATGGGCAAGACAATTGGTATTGATCTAGGTACAACCAACTCTTGTGTGGCTGTACTGGATGGCGGTAAAGCACGTGTTATTGAAAATGGCGAAGGTGATCGCACCACGCCATCAGTTGTTGCATTTACTGATGATGGCGAGACGCTTGTAGGTTCTCCTGCAAAACGTCAGGCAGTAACTAACCCGAACAAAACATTGTTTGCGATTAAGCGTCTGATCGGTCGTCGTTTCCAGGACGAAGAAGTCCAGCGCGACATCGGCATCATGCCTTACAAAATTGTTAAGGCAGACAATGGTGACGCTTGGGTCGAAATTGACGGTGAGAAAAAAGCACCACCACAAATTTCAGCAGAAGTACTGAAGAAGATGAAGAAAACTGCTGAAGATTATTTAGGTGAAAAAGTAACCGATGCAGTTATCACTGTGCCTGCATACTTTAACGACGCGCAGCGTCAGGCAACAAAAGACGCAGGTAAAATCGCCGGTTTAGAAGTTAAACGCATCATTAATGAGCCAACCGCAGCAGCACTTGCTTACGGTATGGACAAAAAGCAGGGCGATAACGTTATTGCCGTATATGACTTAGGTGGCGGTACTTTTGATATCTCAATTATCGAGATTGATGAAGTAGAAGGCGAGCACACCTTTGAAGTACTGGCGACTAACGGTGATACTCACTTAGGTGGTGAAGACTTTGATAACCGCTTGATCAACTATTTGGTTGAGCAGTTTGAGAAAGACCAGGGCATTGACCTGCGTAAAGACCCGCTGGCTATGCAACGCTTAAAAGAAGCAGCCGAAAAAGCGAAAATTGAACTGTCTTCAGCGCAACAGACCGAAGTTAACCTGCCTTATATTACTGCAGATAACACCGGTCCTAAGCACTTAGCGATAAAAGTAACGCGTGCCAAGCTGGAATCACTGGTTGAAGACTTAATCACTAAATCGCTGGAGCCGGTTAAGCAGGCATTGGCCGATGCTGATATGTCAGTCAGTGATGTCAAAGACATCATTATGGTGGGTGGTCAGACTCGTATGCCGAAAGTACAGGCAGCGGTGACTGATTTCTTTGGTCAAGAGCCACGCCGTGACGTAAACCCTGATGAAGCGGTCGCCATGGGCGCAGCTGTACAGGGTGGCGTACTGTCAGGTGATGTAAAAGACGTACTGCTACTGGACGTTTGCCCGCTATCATTAGGTATTGAGACCATGGGTGGCGTGATGACTAAGCTGATTGAGAAGAACACGACGATTCCAACCAAGGAATCGCAGACCTTCTCAACCGCTGAAGACAACCAGTCTGCGGTAACGATTCATGTAATTCAGGGTGAACGCAAGCGCTCAGCAGACAACAAGTCACTGGGTCAGTTTAACCTGGAAGGTATTCGCGCAGCAGCACGTGGTGTGCCGCAAATCGAAGTAACCTTTGACATCGATGCGGACGGTATCTTACACGTATCGGCGAAAGACAAAGATACAGGTAAAGAACAGAAGATCACCATCAAGGCGTCTTCTGGCCTGGATGAGTCTGAAGTCGACAAAATGGTGAAAGACGCTGAAGCGCACGCTGAAGAAGACAAGAAGTTCGAAGAGATGGTGCAGGCACGCAACCAGGCTGATGGCTTAGTCCATGCGACACGTAACCAATTAAAAGAAGTTGGTGATGCATTATCGCAAGAAGACAAAGATGCTATCGAGAAAGCCTGTGAAGAGCTTGAGCAAGCAGCTAAAGATGGTGATAAAGAAGCCATCGAAAGCAAGACTCAGGCCTTAATGGAAGTGTCTCAGAAGCTGATGGAAGCGGCGCAGCAACAGCAGGCGCAACAAGGCGCTGAAGGTGCTGCAGACGGTGAGCAATCGTCTTCTAAAGCGGACGACGATGTTGTCGATGCTGAGTTTGAAGAAGTAAAAGACGACGACAATAAAAAGTAAGCGATAAGGCAACTTCGCTAATAGACACGGGCGTTGCCGCAAGGTAATGCCCGTGTATTCGTATCAGACCAAGGCAGAAGACTTAAAGATATGGCGACACAAGATTTTTATAAAATTCTTGAGGTATCAAAAGACGCCAACGAGCGTGACATTAAAAAGGCGTACAAACGCCTGGCAATGAAATATCACCCGGACCGGACCAAGGGTGACAAAGACCTCGAATTAAAATTTAAAGAAATTAAACAGGCCTATGAGGTCTTATCTGATCCGCAAAAGCGCCAGATGTATGATCAATATGGACACGAAGCCTTCGAACAGGCACGTCAGGGCGGTGGTGGCCCAGGTGCAGGCGGATTCGGCGGCGGTGCCGATTTTGCTGATATCTTTGGCGATGTGTTTGGCGACATCTTCGGTGGCGGACGGCGTCAACAATCGCGCGCTCAGCGTGGTGCAGATTTGCGCTATAATTTGGAGATGTCTTTAGAAGATGCGGTTCGCGGTAAAGATGTTGAACTGACCATTCCAACACTGGTTGAATGTGAAGATTGTGATGGCAGCGGTGCTAAGAAAGGCAGCAAGCCAGAAACCTGTAGTCACTGTCATGGTGCGGGCCAAATTCAAATGCGTCAGGGTTTCTTTGCGGTACAGCAGGCCTGTCCTCATTGTCGTGGTAAAGGGACTATTATTAAAGATCCTTGCCGCAGCTGTCATGGCCAGGGCCGAGTTGAGAAAACCAAAACGCTTAACGTTAAAATTCCGGCAGGCGTTGATACCGGTGACCGCATTCGCTTAGCGAATGAAGGCGAGGCGGGTGAACACGGAGCACCTGCAGGTGACCTTTATGTGCAGGTACATGTGCGCGAGCATCCAATTTTTGCACGTGACGCTAACAACCTGTACTGTGAAGTTCCGGTTAGCTTTACTAAGGCCGCTCTTGGCGGCGATATTGAAGTGCCGACCCTGGAAGGCAAAGTTAAACTGAAAGTGCCGAAAGAAACGCAAACGGGTAAGCATTTCCGCTTACGTGGCAAAGGGGTTAAGTCGGTTCGTACTGGTGCTACCGGTGATTTAATTTGTAAGATAGTGATTGAAACGCCAGTTAATTTATCAAGCAAACAGCGCGAGATGTTGGAAGAGCTGGATAAATCAATGGGCGAGGGTGATGAGGCCGCGAAATTTCGGCCTAAAGAAAAAGGGTTTTTTGACGGCGTAAAGCAGTTTTTCGATGACTTACGCAGCTAAGTAAAAGGAGATTAACCATGCGTTTACGTACTGTCGCTGTATCACTAGCAGCTGTATTGGCTTTGGCCAGTTGCTCGAAATCGCCTACGGGGCGTTCGCAGCTTACCCTGATGCCAGCACAACAGCTGAATCAGATGGGTGAGCAGTCGTATGAGCAAATGAAGCAGGAGTTGGAGATCAATAATGATGCTGCAACTAATGCTTATGTGCAGTGCGTAAGCGATGCGTTGATCGAAACTTTACCTGATTCTTATCGCAATGCTGACTGGGAAATTACCGTGTTTGCAAACGAGGCAGCCAATGCGTTTGCGTTGCCGGGTAATAATATTGGTGTTTATGACGGTTTACTCGAAGTTGCAGAAAACCAACACCAATTGGCTGCCGTCATTGGTCATGAAATTGGTCATGTGATTGCTGAGCATTCTAATGAACGCGTTTCCAGTAATATGATGGTGGGACTGGGTTTACAGATTGGCTCCGTACTTGCGGAAACGCAGCTGGACAAGGGCAATGCGGCGTTATTAATGGCAGCTATGGGGGTCGGCGCGCAGGTTGGTATTTTATTACCCTATTCGCGGACTCACGAGTCGGAATCTGACCGGTTAGGACTTGAATACATGGCTGACGCTGGCTTTAGGCTTGAAGAAGCTGCCCAGTTGTGGCGTAACATGGCTGAAAATAGCGGCGGCCAGAATCCACTGGAGTTTTTATCGACGCACCCTAACCCTTCTTCACGGGTTGATGCTATTAATAGCTACATCCCGCAATTAATGGTTGCTAATAAGTCACCGAATTGCCAGCGGTAAATCAATATTTTCGGATCTATCATATAGAAAAATAATCTTTCGCGACTTTGCGACCGCCATTATATTGCACGTTTTCCTAACAACGTCGGTGCGGTATGTTAAAAGCTTGGTTTGCGATCCCTTTTTGGCAGCGGGTGCTTGGCGGCTTTGTTGTCGGCATGCTGATAGGTGCGCTCTCACCTGAAACAGGGGTGGCTCTCAAACCTCTGGGTGATCTTTTTATTCGCGCGATCAAGATGTTGGTAGCGCCACTAATCTTCTGTGCCATTGTCAGTGCAATTACCGACCTTAACGACGGGCAAAAACTTGGCCGGCTAGGTGCAAAAACCATTGGCATGTTTATGTTTACAGCGGTTATCGCAAGCGCCATTGGTTTAACTTTAGCCACGCTTATCGATATGAGCCCGGCAACTGCGCTAACGGCAACCGAGCAGAATGAAAAACAAATCCCATCAGTTGCTCAGGTATTTTTAAACTTTGTTCCGGAAAATCCTTTTGCTGCACTGACTAATGGCAATGTTTTACAAATTGTCGTGTTCGCGGCCGTGGTTGGTATTGCCATCCAAAAAATTGGCAGTAAAGCAGAATCGCTGCGCCAAACCATCAAGTCCGGTGCCGAAGTCATGTACGAAATCACCCGTATGGTGTTGCAACTTACGCCTATTGGTGTGCTTGGTTTAATGGCCTGGGTGATCGGTGAGTACGGTTTTGGTACGTTGTTGCCACTGGCCAAGTTTGTTGGTGTTATATACCTGGCTGCGGCGATTCATATCATTTTTGTCTATGGTTCACTGGTGCGTTTTTTCGGTAAACTCAGTCCGCGAGAGTTTTTTAAGTCGGTGTTTGATGCACAAATCGTGGCATTTACTACCTGCAGTTCATTCGGTACGCTGCCAGCCGCCCACCGGGCAGCAACGGAACGTTTGGGCGTATCAAAAGATTACGCATCCTTCGTATTGCCGCTAGGTGCCACTATCAATATGGACGGTTGTGGGGGAATTTATCCGGCGGTCGCAGCTATTTTTATTGCGAACCTTTATGGGATTCCGCTAGAGTGGTTCGACTATGCTCTAATTATGATGACTGCAACCCTGGCATCAGTCGGGACTGCGGGAGTTCCGGGCACGGCCTTAGTTATGTTAACGGTCACCTTGAACGTGGTTGGACTGCCATTGGAAGGTATCGCCTTTATTGCCGCCATCGATCGAATTATCGACATGGTTCGCACCTTAACCAATGTTACCGGTGATATGATGGTGGCTAGGGTGGTTGCCCAGAGCGAAGATTTATTGGTTGAGGAAACAGCATGAAAGTAGCAGTTATCGGTGCGTCGGGGAGAATGGGGCAGGCAGTTATTGCGGCTCTACAGAACGCCGAAACGATGCAGTTAACAGCAGCAATTGTCAGTGAACAGAGTCAATCGCTCGGACAATCAGTAGCCGGCGTTAAATATCAGACTTTGGCGGAGCTTGAGCAAACGCCTGATGTGTTTATTGATTTTAGTTTGCCACAGGCACTGACGGTTAATCTGAATTATGCCGAGCAAAGCCGGACGCCGGTGGTGGTTTGTACAACCGGGCTTGATGCCTCTCAGCGTCAGCAACTGCAGCAAACTGCAAAGCAGGTGCCGTTACTATACGCCCGCAATACCAGCGTCGGTATCGCCTTGCTGGAGCAGCTGGTTGCGTTGAGTGCGGCTGCTTTAAGTGACGCTGATATTGAGATATTTGAAGCTCATCATAAATACAAAAAAGACGGTCCGTCGGGTACTGCTGTGGCGTTAGGCGAGGCGGCTGCTAGCGGGCGTCAGCAATCGTTTGATAAAATTAATGCCGGTGTCCGTGCCGACGGTGAACGACAGCAGGGCAGTATTGGCTTTTCGGTGCTTAGAGCGGCGGATATTATCGGTGAGCATCAGGTTATGCTGGCGCAAACGGGTGAACGACTAGAGCTTAATCATCGGGTTAGTGACCGAAAGATTTTTGCCGAAGGATCTTTACGTGCCGCTAATTGGTTAGTCGACAAGCCAAAAGGCTTCTATCAGATGAAGGACATCCTTGATTTGCAGCAGAGCCTGCAACGCTTACTCAAAAGCTAGCGGTCGCTAATAAAAGCACTGGACGGGATCGGAAAAAATTCGTACAATAAGCGCAATTTGCCTAATTAAAGTTTTAGGCAGAGACTGCGCGGTTCAGGACCTTAAACGGGGAAGTCAACTAGTATTGATTCACCCGTTTTTTTATGTACGGAGGTTGCCCTTGAGTATTTTAGCGAGTCAGTCCGCTAACCGAGCTATACTGGTTTTAGCTGACGGTACCATTTTCCGCGGTACCGCTATTGGAGCCGAAGGCTCCGCGGTCGGCGAAGTTGTTTTTAACACCGCCATGACCGGCTACCAGGAAATTCTCACCGACCCATCTTATACCGAACAACTCGTTACCTTAACTTACCCCCACATTGGAAATACCGGCACCAACGACGAAGATGAAGAGTCGGACAGCGTTTGGGCAAAAGGTTTAATTATTCGTGATAACGCATTAAAAGCGAGTAACTTTCGTAAACAAGAAACACTAAATGAGTACTTGCAGCGGCACAACGTGGTTGGTATTGCCGATATTGATACTCGTAAATTAACCCGTATTTTACGTGACAAAGGCGCCCAGAATGGCTGCATCATGGCGGGCGAACTGGACGATGATGAAGCGTTGAAACTGGCTCGGCAATTCCCGGGACTGAAAGGTATGGACCTGGCTAAAGAAGTCTGTTGTAAAGAAGTTCAGCAATGGCATGGCGGCAGCTGGAAACTAGGTGAAGGTCATACCAAACCGGAACAGTCAAAATATCACGTGGTTGCTTACGATTATGGCTGCAAACACAACATCTTGCGTTTGCTTGCCGATCGCAATTGTCAAATTACCTTAGTGCCAGCACAAACACCGGCAAGCGAAGTCATGGCGTTAAACCCCGACGGGGTATTTTTATCAAACGGTCCTGGCGATCCAGAGCCCTGTGATTACGCGATAAAAGCGATTCAACAGTTATTGGATAACGACATTCCTATTTTTGGTATCTGCTTAGGCCACCAATTACTTGGGCTTGCAAGTGGTGCTAAATCGATAAAGATGAAATTAGGTCACCACGGTGCCAACCATCCGGTGCAGGATACTCGCAATCAACAAGTGATGATTACTAGTCAAAACCATGGTTTTGCCTTAGATATAGACAGCTTGCCAGATAACCTTGAAATAACCCATGTGTCGCTGTTTGACCGGACTTTGCAGGGCATCAGACGTAAAGACAAGCCAGCATTTAGCTTTCAGGGACACCCTGAAGCCAGTCCCGGTCCCCATGATGCCGAAGGATTATTTGACCAGTTTATTCAATTAATGCAACAGCGAGAGCAGGCGACAGCCTGATTTGGTGCAAGGAAAGGATAGAGCGAATTTATGCCAAAACGTACAGACATTAAAAGTATCCTGATTCTTGGCGCGGGACCGATCGTTATCGGTCAGGCGTGTGAGTTTGATTACTCTGGAGCCCAAGCCTGCAAAGCGTTGCGCGAAGAAGGTTTCCGCGTCATTTTGGTTAACTCAAACCCGGCCACCATTATGACCGATCCGGAAATGGCCGACGCGACTTACATTGAACCCATTCATTGGGAAGTGGTTGAGAAGATCATCGAGCGCGAACGACCAGATGCTATTCTGCCAACCATGGGCGGACAAACCGCATTAAACTGCGCGTTAGAACTTGATCGCTACGGAGTGTTGGATAAATACAAGGTCGAAATGATTGGCGCTAATGCCGATGCCATTGATAAAGCAGAGAACCGTGACCGATTTGATAAGGCCATGAAAGCAATTGGTCTGGAAACACCAAACGCGGAAATGGCGCACAGCATGGAAGAAGCCTTTGCAGTGCAAGAACGGCTTGGTTTTCCATGTATTATTCGACCATCATTTACTATGGGCGGCAGTGGCGGCGGTATAGCCTATAATCGCGAAGAATTTGAAGAAATCTGTCGGCGTGGATTAGATCTGTCACCTACTAATGAGTTGTTAATTGATGAGTCATTACTGGGCTGGAAAGAATATGAAATGGAAGTGGTGCGTGACAAGAGCGACAATTGCATTGTTGTTTGTACCATTGAAAACTTTGACCCAATGGGTATCCATACCGGTGACTCGATCACTGTCGCTCCTGCACAGACATTGACAGATAAAGAGTTTCAGTTAATGCGTGATGCGGCGATGGCCGTATTACGTGAGATTGGTGTCGAAACGGGGGGCTCTAACGTACAGTTTGGAGTTAACCCTGATACCGGGCGTATGGTTATTATAGAAATGAACCCACGTGTCTCACGTTCTTCAGCATTAGCTTCCAAAGCAACCGGCTTTCCGATTGCTAAGGTCGCCGCTAAACTGGCTGTAGGTTATACCCTGGATGAATTAGAGAACGAGATTACTGGTGGGATTACGCCAGCTTCGTTCGAGCCTGCGTTGGATTACGTAGTGACTAAGGTTCCTCGGTTTAACTTTGAGAAGTTTGCCAACTGCAATGACCGTTTGACTACCCAGATGAAGTCGGTGGGCGAGGTCATGGCGATTGGCCGCAACTTCCAGGAGTCGATGCAAAAGGCGTTACGTGGACTGGAACTTGGCTCTAACGGTCTTGACCCCGTTATTGATGTGACGGCTGATGATGCTCGCGCGAAAGTGATACGCGAGTTAAAAGAACCGGGCGCAGAGCGAATTTGGTATATCGGTGATGCTTTCCGGCTGGGTATGTCAGTCAGAGAAGTCTTTGAGCTGACACGTATTGATGAGTGGTTCCTGATTCAATTAGAAGAGTTGGTTATTCTCGAGCGCGAACTGGATACGATCGGCTTAGCGGGTCTCAACCACCATGTCATGACGGCGCTAAAACGGCGCGGTTTTGCCGATAAACGTATTGCAGACGCATTGCATATTAGTGAGTCTGAAGTTCGTAAGAAGCGCTATGACCTGAACATTCACCCTGTCTATAAACGGGTCGATACTTGTGCTGCTGAATTTAGTTCTAGCACCGCCTATATGTACTCGAGTTATGATGAAGAGTGCGAAGCACAAGTGTCAGATCGTGACAAAATTATGGTTATCGGTGGTGGTCCTAACCGCATTGGCCAAGGTATCGAATTTGATTACTGCTGTGTACATGCGGCACTGGCAATGCGCGAAGACGGTTACGAGACGATTATGGTTAACTGTAACCCAGAAACAGTGTCGACGGATTATGACACCTCGGATCGACTTTATTTCGAATCAATTACCCTGGAAGATGTGCTGGAAATTGTTCGCATTGAAAAGCCAGTCGGCGTAATCGTGCAGTATGGTGGTCAAACACCATTGAAACTGGCCCGTGAGCTGGAAGCCAACGGGGTGCCTATTATTGGTACTTCGCCGGATGCGATTGATCGTTCAGAAGATCGTCAGCGGTTTCAGGCTGCGGTCCGTCGACTTAATTTAAAACAACCGGAGAATGCCACGGTAACCGGTATTTCTCAGGCTTTAACCGAAGCTGAACGTATTGGTTATCCGTTGGTTGTCCGGCCATCCTACGTCCTTGGTGGCCGGGCAATGGAAATTGTCTACGATGAGCAGGACTTGAATCGTTATTTGACCGAAGCGGTAAAAGTGTCAAACGAGGCACCGGTGTTGTTGGATCGTTTCCTGGATAATGCCATCGAAGTCGACATTGATGCCATTTGTGATGGTGAAGATGTGTTGATCGGCGGTATTATGCAACATATAGAAGAAGCTGGAGTGCACTCTGGGGACTCGGCTTGTTCGTTACCGCCTTATTCGCTAAGCGACATTATTCAGGCGCAATTACGCGAACAGATGCGTAAACTGGCGTTTGAATTAAATGTAAAAGGCTTAATGAATGCCCAGTTTGCGGTTAAAGAAGACGAAATTTATTTAATTGAGGTGAACCCACGCGCGGCTCGGACCGTACCTTTTGTATCGAAGGCAACGGGTGTGCCTCTGGCCAAAGTAGCGGCCCGTGTGATGGTTGGGCAAAGCTTAAAACAGCAGGGCTATGTGAAAGAGATAATTCCACCTTACTATTCTGTTAAAGAGGTGGTTATTCCTTTCGCTAAGTTCCAGGGCGTGGATCCGATTCGCGGTCCTGAAATGCGTTCAACCGGCGAAGTGATGGGTGTTGGTGAGAGTTTTGAAGAAGCCTACGCGAAAGCTAACTTGGGTGCGGGTGAAGCGCTTGCTAAAAAAGGTAAAGCACTGATCTCGGTTAAAGATAGTGATAAGCGTCGTTTAATGGATCTAGCACGAGGTCTGTTAGCATTAGGCTTTAAACTGGAAGCAACCCGAGGTACGGCAAAAATGTTAGCTGAGGAGGGCATTGATTGCTCTATTGTTAACAAACTTCAGGAAGGCCGTCCTAATATCGTCGATGCGATAAAAAATGGTGAATACTGCTATATTATTAACACCGTAGAGGGGCGTCAGGCGATTGAAGACTCAGTTTACATCCGCCGTGAAGCACTGCTTAATAAAGTGATATACACAACCACTTTGAATGCAGCATTCGCAACGGTCAAAGCAAATACAGCAGACGACCGGGCGCGTGTTAGCTCGGTGCAAGAATTACACAAAAGGGTAGAATTAATATGAACCAGATTCCAATGACGGAACGTGGCGCGCAGATGTTACGCGAGGAACTTAAGCGCCTTAAAACGGTGGACAGGCCGCGCATTGTTGAAGCTATTGCCGATGCTCGCGAGCATGGAGATCTTAAAGAAAATGCAGAGTATCATGCGGCGCGTGAGCAACAAGGCTTCTGCGAAGGGCGGATTCAGGAAATCGAGTCGAAACTGGCCAACGCGCAAATTATTGATGTCACTAAAGTACCTAATAACGGTAAAGTGATATTTGGCTCTACAGTGACCGTCTATAATACTAAGACCGATGAAGAAGTGTCCTATAAGATTGTGGGCGATGATGAAGCTGATATTAAGTCAAACTTAATCAGTGTTAACTCACCCATATCGCGGGCACTGATTGGTAAAGAGATTGATGACGTTGCTATTGTAACTACGCCTAACGGTGAAGTTGAATACGAAATAGTTGCGGTTAAATATGAGTAATTAACTGCGTAACTAGTGTCCTATTGGAAAGCCAGCACTTCGTGCTGGCTTTTTGCGTTAAGTCAATTATTTGAGATGTTACGAATTGTTAATTAGTAATACATTTCTTATAAATAATCTGTGGATACGACAGGAATGTCCCTGTTGTGCCAAACGCAAGGACTCCGATAAGATGGACTTAAATGAATACCCGTACAACGCACTTTCGGTTACTTTTAATGTGACCGAATGCATGCATCGTCTAAAACAAGTGATTAACGCAAGAACGATTAAAGAAGTAGTACAGTGGCTAGGTGTCAGTTATTGCCATTATAAAAACTGGAAGCACCGGAAGATTATTCCTTTCAACTTGATCGTACCAAAGCTATTACTCGCCGGTTATTCAATCGATTGGCTGTTTGCCCCCGGGGTTAAATTATTTTACCCGAAACCTTTGTTGACCGATCCTAAACAACCGGCCCAAGTGCTTGAGTTGCAGCAGCAATATCGGTTTTACATGAAGGCAATGCAAAAAATTGACCCATTGCTGAAAAGCAATAACTTAAAAAATATTGATCATAATCGGAAAGAACTGGTGAGTGCCTACTTCCACGCCAATGAAGGCTGGATGAGTTTAGACAGCTCACTCAGTTATATCGCCCGTGCTACTGCTATCACACCGATAGCAGACACACCGCGGCTGACGGGATAATTACGCTTTTGGTAGACGGATAACCGGCTCCTCAGCGGGCCGGTAGATCATTTGTGTTTTTCCAATAACCTGCACTTGCTCGGCTTTGGTCTCGGCGACGATGGTTGCCATTATTTGTTGGCGCAGCTCACGTTCTTCTTCGGGGACTTTAATCTTAATTAATTCGTGATCGTTCAGCGCTTGTTCTATTTCTGCGACAACTCCCTCAGTCAGGCCATTGGCCCCTAACAGCACCACTGGTTTAAGTGGGTGAGCTTTGCTTTTTAAGAACTGTTTTTGCTTATTAGTTAATGACATTAGATAATACCGTATTGATTGACTTGAATTTTAACTATTGTAACGCCATCTACCGGTAGCAGGCCAGTAAAACAAAGGGATATCCGTAACCATGGGAAAAAAGCGCAGTTCCAGCAGTCGCCGTTGGCTGGATGAGCATTTTAGTGACCATTTCGTGCAGCAAGCGCAGAAAAAAGGGTACCGGTCACGGGCCGTCTTTAAGCTAGAAGAAATTCAAAAGCGCGACCGTTTGATTAAGAAAGGTCAAACAGTGGTCGACTTAGGTGCCGCTCCGGGCGGTTGGTCACATTACGTAGCCGATTATTTTAACGGGGATGGGCAAGTTATTGCGTGTGATATTTTACCGATGGACCCAATCGCCGGTGTCGATTTCTTACAGGGCGACTTTCGTGAAGAAGCAGTATTAGACGCGTTGTTGACCCGAATTGGCGGAAAAAACGTAGATGTTGTATTGTCCGATATGGCGCCTAATATGAGTGGTAACGGCAATGTTGATCAGCCACGGACCATGTATCTTGTCGAGTTGGCGTTGGATATGTGCCATCAGGTGCTGAAACCGGACGGAGCTTTTGCGGTCAAAGTTTTTCAGGGACAAGGTTTTGAAGAGTTTTTAAAAGAATTAAGAACTGCGTTTAAAACGGTGAAGACACGTAAGCCAGATTCTTCCCGCGCACGATCGAGAGAAGTCTATCTGGTAGCGACAGGCTACAAACTATAGTACCCTGTCGAGAAGACTTAAGAATTTATTTTTTTACACATAGAGGTAATAGGCTTTGAGCGATATGGCAAAAAATCTCATCTTGTGGCTGGTAATAGCCGTGGTATTGATGAGCGTTTTTCAGAGCTTTGGTCCGGGCGAAACTACCGGTTCACAGATGGCTTACAGCGAATTTGTTAGTCAGGTGAATGACGGGAATATTCGACGTGCGGACTTTGGCGAAGATGGGCGCACCATTTCAGGAATGACCAATAATGGTCAAGATTTTAAAACGGTCGTTCCAACCCAGTACGATCCTAAAATCCTTGACGATCTGTTGAGCAACAACGTGCAGACACAAGGGACGCCGCCTGAAGAGTCCAGCATTTTAACGTCCATCTTCATTTCGTGGTTCCCAATGCTATTGCTGATTGGTGTATGGATTTTCTTCATGCGTCAAATGCAGGGCGGCGGTGGCCGTGGAGCTATGTCGTTCGGGAAAAGTAAAGCTAAGTTATTAAACGACGAGCAGGTAAGCACAACATTTAAAGATGTGGCTGGCTGTGACGAAGCAAAAGAAGAAGTCGTAGAGCTGGTTGATTACTTAAAAGATCCTTCTAAATTTCAGCGTCTGGGCGGTAAAATACCGAAAGGCGTATTAATGGTGGGGCCGCCGGGAACCGGTAAGACGTTATTAGCGAAAGCTATTTCGGGTGAAGCAAAAGTACCGTTCTTTAGTATTTCTGGTTCTGACTTTGTTGAAATGTTTGTCGGTGTTGGTGCATCGCGAGTGCGCGACATGTTCGAACAAGCGAAGAAATCGGCTCCTTGCATCATCTTCATCGATGAGCTCGATGCCGTTGGTCGACAGCGTGGTGCTGGTCTAGGTGGTGGTCACGATGAACGTGAGCAAACACTGAACCAAATGCTGGTCGAGATGGACGGCTTCGAAGGCAACGAGGGTATTATTGTAATCGCTGCGACTAACCGTCCTGACGTGTTAGACCCAGCGTTACTGCGTCCAGGTCGATTTGACCGCCAGGTGGTTGTTGGCTTACCGGATGTTCGTGGTCGTGAGCAAATCCTTAAAGTTCATATGCGTAAAGTACCATTGGCTGACGATGTTAAGCCTGAACTCATTGCGCGCGGTACTCCAGGATTCTCCGGTGCGGATTTGGCCAACCTGGTTAACGAAGCCGCCTTGTTTGCAGCACGTGGCAACAAACGTGTTGTTAGCATGGAAGAGTTTGATAAGGCGAAAGATAAGATCATGATGGGTGCTGAACGCCGGTCAATGGTAATGACCGATGACGAGAAAGCGATGACTGCGTATCACGAGGCAGGGCACGCTATCGTTGGTCGTTTGGTTCCAGAGCATGATCCGGTTTACAAAGTATCGATTATCCCACGCGGTCGTGCGCTGGGGGTAACCATGTACTTACCGGAGCGAGATCGAGTTAGCCATAGCAAACAGCAGCTGGAAAGTATGATTTCAAGTTTGTTTGGTGGTCGTTTGGCGGAGCAAATTATCTACGGTGCTGATAAGGTAACTACGGGTGCTTCGAATGACATCGAAAGGGCCACTGAGATTGCCCGCAAAATGGTCACTCAATGGGGCTTGTCGGACAAAATGGGACCCTTGCTGTATGCAGAAGATGAAAACGAAGTTTTCCTTGGGCGTTCAGTAACTCAACATAAACACATGTCCGATGATACCGCTCGCGCAATCGATGAAGAAGTGAAATCAGTCATTGATGGTAACTATCAGCGAGCCAAGAAAATTTTGGAAGAGAACGTTGATATCTTGCACTCGATGAAAGATGCGTTAATGAAATATGAAACCATTGACGCTGAACAAATCGATGATTTGATGAATCGCCGAGACGTCCGCCAGCCGAAAGACTGGGATAAGTCGAATGACGACGGTGGTGACGCAGATGGTGGATCAGCCAAAGCGGAAGCCACAGAGGAACGTCCGGAGCGGCCGATTAAGACGGATAATCCGGGCGATGCAACGTCCTGATGAACTGATGAAAAAAACCGCCGCCGGCGGTTTTTTTTTGAGAGTCGATAAAAATAATTATCAATGGAGCTGATTCATGAGCAAAAACACACGTCCGTTAAAAGTGATGGGAATTATTAACGTAACTCCCGATTCATTTAGTGATGGTGGCCAGTTTAACACGCTAGAACGAGCGCTAGAGCAGGCGGCTCAGCTGGTCGCTGAAGGTGCTGACATGCTTGATATTGGTGGCGAGTCAACTCGTCCAGGCGCTGACGCGGTAGCGACAGACGAAGAGTTGCAACGGGTAGTGCCGGTGTTGGAGGCCATCAAGCAACGATTTGATGTCGAGGTATCTGTGGATACTAGTAAAGCCGAGGTCATGCGCGCCAGTATTAACGCGGGCGCTGACATGATCAATGACGTGTGTGCTTTGCAACAACCTGGCGCGTTGCAGGCGGTCGCTGATAGCTCTGTCGAGTTGTGCCTGATGCACATGCAGGGGGAGCCTCGTACGATGCAGCATGAGCCTCGTTATGACGATGTTGTGTGTGATGTAAAAGCGTTCTTGCAGCAACGCGTTGCCGCTTGTGAAGAAGCGGGAATTGATCGGCAACGACTATGGCTCGATCCCGGCTTCGGCTTCGGCAAATCAATGCGCCACAATTATCAGATGTTGCAACGTCTGCAGGCATTTCATGAATTACAACTACCGTTACTTATTGGTTTGTCACGCAAGTCAATGATTGGCCATGTAACTGGCCGCGAGGTTAGCGAGCGGGTTGCCGGTAGTGTTGCGGGTGCAACTATTGCAGCGTTAAAAGGAGCGCGTATAATTCGGGTGCATGATGTTAAACAAACCGTCGACGCGATGCGCGTTGTAGCAGCTACCCTCGAGGGAGATTATTTGTGAGTGAAAGGAAGTACTTTGGAACAGATGGGGTACGAGGTCGGGTTGGCGATTTTCCGATAACCCCTGAGTTTGCAGTAAAATTAGGTTGGGCTGCGGGCCGTGTGTTAGCGGCGAAAGGAACGCGTAAGGTGTTAGTCGGAAAAGACACCCGTATTAGTGGCTATATGCTGGAGTCTGCTTTAGAAGCGGGTCTGGCGGCAGCTGGTGTCAATGTTGATTTTTTGGGACCAATGCCGACACCAGGTATTGCTTACTTAACCCGTACGTTTAGAGCCGCTGCGGGAATTGTTATCAGTGCGTCGCACAATCCTTATTACGATAACGGTATAAAATTCTTTGCCGACAACGGACACAAATTGCCTGATGCGACCGAGCTGGAAATAGAACGGTTGCTTGATCAGCCGATGGATTGTGTCAGTTCTGAATACCTGGGTCGTGCGAATCGTATCGAAGATGCGGCTGGCCGCTACATTGAATTTTGTAAAAGTGTATTCCCGTCTGAATTGTCACTGCAGGGGTTGCACATTGTGGTCGACTGCGCTCATGGCGCTACTTATCACATTGCGCCGAACGTATTACGAGAACTGGGCGCTAAAGTTACTGAAATTGGCACCAAGCCGGATGGTTTAAATATCAATAAAGAATGCGGCGCGACTCATCTGGATGCGTTAACAGAGTCGGTATTAAAGGAAAAAGCCGATTGTGGCCTGGCGCTGGACGGCGATGGTGACCGAATTATGATGGTGACCGGCAAAGGGCGTGTTATCGATGGCGATGAAATCCTGTATATCTTAGCGGTTACGGCACAGCAACAAGGGCAATTGCAAGGTGGCTTAGTAGGTACCTTAATGACCAATTTTGCATTGGAAAAAGAATGTGAAAGTCGCAATATTCCATTCGTTCGAGCTAAAGTCGGCGACCGCTATGTGATTGAAGAACTGAAAAAGCGCGACTGGTTTATTGGCGGTGAAAATTCCGGACACGTGATTAATCGACAGTACCACACCACCGGTGATGGCATTATTGCTGGTTTGCAAGTATTAGCGGCGATGCAGTCAGAAGGAAAGTCACTGCATCAGCTAATCAGTCCTTTTACCAAGTTACCGCAAGTGCTGATCAATGTTCGTTTTAAAGCCGGCGAAAATCCGTTGGCTGCCGACACCGTCAAAAGTGTTGTGAACGAAGTCGAAAAAGCACTTGCCGGCAAAGGTCGTGTGTTATTACGCAAGTCCGGCACCGAGCCATTGATTCGAGTGATGGTTGAAGGCGAGGACGAGAAGGTTGTTCGCGCTTTTGCGCAGCAAATTGCTAACGAAGTTGAAGCGGCTACTAATTAGTCAATTAAGAGCGGCGCCAGTAATTGCAACTTGTAAGTTGACGTTGCTTCGGCTACTATTCCCGCCGCTCTAACGATAGGAGTTGCTATGGCCAATGCATCACTAGTTATTGGTAACTGGAAAATGAACGGAAACGCCGCGTTAACGCGCTCAATGACTGCCGCGTTACGTGAACAACAAGAACCAACAGCAAATGTTAAGGTTGTTGTCTGTCCACCGTTCACATTGCTTGGTGAATTAACCCGTCATTGCTACTACGACAATATTGCGGTCGGTGCACAGAATGTGAATGCACATAAGAATGGTGCTCATACCGGCGAAATTTCTTTAGCAATGTTGCAAGAGTTTGGTGTTGAATACGTAATCGTTGGTCATTCTGAACGTCGTGCTATATACGCAGAAGATAATGACAGCGTTGCTGCAAAAGTGACAGCAGTGACAGCAGCCGGGCTTACTGCCGTTCTGTGCGTTGGCGAAGGTAAAGAGCAACGCAATAACGACCAGACCTGGGCGGTGATTGAACAACAACTGACCACTGCTTGTGAGAAACTGTCGCGGTCGCAGGCTAGTAAGTTAGTTGTTGCCTATGAGCCAGTTTGGGCGATAGGAACCGGTGAAACAGCAACACCAGAGCAGGCGCAACAGGTTCACAGTAAGATTCGTGGCTGGTTAAAGCAACAGTTTGATGCTGTCGGCGACGAGACAGAAATACTTTACGGCGGCTCTGTAAAAGCGGATAATGCCGCCGAATTATTCGCTCAACAAGACATTGATGGTGGTTTGATCGGTGGCGCAAGTCTAAAAGAACAAGACTTTGTCGCGATTGTTCAAGCAGCACAAGGGTAAGTTAATTATGTATGAAGTGTTATTAGTCGCCTTTTTAGTTGTGTCCATTGTATTGATTGGATTTATTTTGATTCAACAAGGCAAAGGGGCCGATATGGGCGCGTCTTTTGGATCAGGCGCTTCGAATACCGTGTTTGGTTCTTCAGGCTCTGGCAACTTTCTTAGCCGCACAACTGCAGCGCTGGCGGTGGTATTTTTTATCCTGAGTTTAATTCTGGGTAACTTATCCACTTCGGCCTCTGATTCTGAAGAGGATTTCTCGGACTTAACGGTTCCAGCGGAAGAACAGGCTCAGTCTCCGGCAGAAGACGATAAGTCAGAATCTGACGTGCCGCCGACTAACTAATTGCGGCCAGCTTAGAACAATAAATATTGCGGATGTGGTGGAATTGGTAGACACGCTATCTTGAGGGGGTAGTGCTTTCGGGCGTGCGGGTTCAAGTCCCGCCATCCGCACCAAGTTTCGTGCTTTAGCACTTGAAAAAGATAAGAAAATCTTTATAATATCTAGCAAGTTTCGGACGCGGGGTGGAGCAGTCTGGTAGCTCGTCGGGCTCATAACCCGAAGGTCGTAGGTTCAAATCCTGCCCCCGCAACCAATTTTGGCAGCAGCGTTTAGCATTGGCGGCGCTTTTGTTAAAATGACTGACAAAGGGTCCAGTGTTTTAAAAGCCCCGCAGCAGCTCGGGGCTTTTTGCTATGTGACCTTAGCTACCCTGAGGGTAGCCAGAACACTGGGCGCTTGCGCCCTTTTTTTGTTTCAGGAGGCAGTTTGGCAAGTTTACAAGAGCGGTTAACCGACATTATTCGTCCCGCCGTTGAGGCGCTAGATTACGAGTTGTGGGGTGTAGAGTTTGTCCGTGCGGGCAAGTTCTCAACGCTGCGAGTTTATATAGACAGCCCTAACGGCATTGGTGTCGATGACTGTGCTGATGTCAGTTATCAGGTCAGTGCGTTACTGGATGTTGAAGATCCGATTAACGCGGAATATAACCTGGAAGTATCGTCTCCTGGAATGGAACGGCCGTTTTTTACCGCTGAACAAGCGGCTCCTTACGTTGGTGAAACGCTAGCGATGGAATTAACGGTAGCACAACAGAACAAAAGAAAGTTTAAGGGCCAATTGGTCGCAGTAGAAAACGATCAACTGCAGTTGAGCGTTGATAACGAAATTCTTCAGGTGAGCATGCGCGATGTAAAGAAAGCTCACTTGGTTCCGACATTTGATTAAAGGATTGCGGTGGCGAGGCAGCACTCATGAGTAAAGAAATACTGTTAGTCGCAGAAGCGGTGTCAAACGAAAAAGCGGTACCGCGAGAAAAGATTTTTGAAGCGTTGGAGTCGGCTCTTGCGCATGCAACCAAAAAGAAATACGACGGTGATATTGATGTCCGCATTGATATCGACCGGCAAACTGGCGAATTCGATACTTACCGTCGCTGGTTAGTAGTTGCAGACACGGATGAAGGGCTTGAACATCCTTATCGTGAAATTAGCTTATCGGCGGCGCAATACGAAGACGCTGATAAACAAATCGGCGATTTTGTTGAAGAGCAAATTGAATCGATTCAGTTTGATCGGATCACCACGCAAACTGCTAAACAAGTTATTGTGCAGAAGGTACGTGAAGCCGAACGCGCGCAAGTGGTCGACGAATACCGTGACCAAGTGGGCGAAATGGTTAGCGGAATCGTTAAGCGGGCAAATCGCGAACACGTTATTTTGGACCTTGGTAATAATGCCGAAGCAATAATTTATCGTGAAGAAATGTTGCCACGTGAATCGGTACGTCCGGGCGATCGTGTCCGTGGTTTATTGTATGATGTGCGCCCGGAAGCACGCGGTGCTCAGCTGTTTGTTAGCCGCACGCACCCAGAGTTTTTGCTGGAGCTGTTTCGTATCGAAGTGCCAGAAATTGGCGAAGAAATGATAGAGCTGAAAGGTGCAGCACGGGATCCCGGCTCACGCGCTAAAATTGCTGTTAAAAGTAACGACCGTCGTATCGACCCAGTCGGTGCTTGTGTTGGTATGCGTGGAGCAAGGGTTCAGGCGGTGTCTGGAGAACTTGGCGGTGAGCGTGTCGATATCGTGTTATGGGATGATAACGCGGCACAGTTTGTGATTAACGCGATGGCACCGGCAGAAGTTGCTTCAATTGTTGTCGACGAAGATGCACATACAATGGATATCGCGGTTGAAGCCGATAACCTGGCTCAGGCAATTGGTAAAAGTGGCCAAAACGTTCGTTTAGCCAGTCAGTTGAGTGGTTGGACGTTAAACGTGATGACGGTTGATGAGTTTAATGAAAAGAACGAAGCCGAAGCGCAGCGTTTATTAAACTTGTTTATGACCAACTTAGATATTGATGAAGACTTCGCCAGTGTATTGGTCGATGAAGGCTTTTCGTCAATGGAAGAAGTGGCTTACGTGCCGGTGGCTGAATTCCTTGAAATTGAAGGAATGGACGAAGATATCGTGGAAGAATTGCGCGGCCGAGCTCGTGCTTACTTAACCACAAAAGCGCTGGCCGACGAGGAATCACTCGAGTCAGCAGAACCGGATGAATCATTATTGAACCTGGAAGGTATGGATCGCCATCTGGCTTATGTATTAGCCAGTAAAGGCGTAGCAACGCTGGAAAACTTGGCCGAACAGGGTATTGATGATTTGGCCGATATAGAACAGCTGGATGAACAGCAAGCTGGCGAATTGATCATGAAAGCCCGCAATATTTGCTGGTTCAGCGAAGAACAGTAACGATCAGCGGAGGTACAACAGACTATGGAAGAAGTAACGCTCGATAAGCTGGCCAAAGATGTCGGTACAACAGTTGATCGTCTGATTCAGCAATTTGCTGAAGCGGGCATGAAAAAACAACCGGGTGACGTGGTAACAGAAGATGAAAAGCAGTCGTTATTGGCGCACCTGAATAAACAACACGGCGGTGGCGGTTCAGGGCCGAGCAAAATGACCTTAAAACGTAAAACGAAAAGCACGTTGAACGTTGGTGGTAGCGGCAATAAGTCGGTGCAGGTCGAAGTACGCAAAAAGCGGACTTACGTAAAGCGCTCGGCAGCTGAAGAAGAACAACGTCAGGAAGAAGAGCGTCTGCAGGCTGAACAGGAAGCTGCGGAAGCTAAGCGTCTTGAGGAAGAAAAGCAACGCGAAGAACAACAACGCAAAGAAGCTGAAGCGAAAGCGAAGCTAGAACGCGAGAAAGCTGAAAAAGAAAAAGCTGAGAAAGAAAAAGCTCGCAAGGAGAAAGAGAAGGCTCGTCAAAAAGCGGAAGCTGAAAAGCGTGCGGCAATGACACCTGAAGAGCGTGCAGAAGCGGATAAAGCCAAGGAAGAAGCCGATAAACTTAAGCGTCAGCAGGATGAAGAAGCCCGTAAAAAGGCGGAAGAGGAAGCTGAACGCCAGGCGGAAGAAGCTCGTAAACTGGCAGAAGAAAATGCCAAGCGTTGGGAAGAAGAAGAGAAGAAACGGAAAGAACAGGAAAAAGAAGATGTTCATTTCACCACTTCTTCAACTGCGCAAGAAGCGGAAGACGCACAAGATTTTGATGAAGAGCGTAAAAGCCGTCGGCGTAGCAAGAAAAGTCGTCGCAAAGAGGAAGAAGCAGAAGAGCGTACACCGCGCCGTGATAAGCGTCGTAAAGGACGTCGGCCTTCTACCTTGCAGCAAGGCTTTAATAAGCCAGCACAACCGGTTGAACGCGAAGTCAGAATTGGTGAAACCATTAGTGTCGGTGAATTAGCCAGCCGTATGGCAGTCAAAGCCAGCGATCTGATTAAGACGATGATGAAAATGGGCGAGATGGTTACTATTAACCAGATCCTCGATCAAGAAACAGCATCTCTGGTGGTTGAAGAGCTAGGACATAAGGCGGTTGTGGTTAAAGATAACGCGCTGGAAGAAGAAGTTCTTTCGGACCGTTCAGAAGGCGGCGAAGAGTCTCCGCGTGCCCCGGTTGTTACCGTTATGGGTCACGTTGACCATGGTAAAACGTCGCTATTGGATCACATTCGTAAAGCTAAGGTTGCTTCTGGTGAAGCCGGTGGTATTACCCAGCATATTGGTGCCTACCACGTAGAGACTGACCAAGGTATGGTGACCTTCCTGGATACTCCGGGACACGCTGCCTTTACCTCGATGCGTGCTCGTGGTGCCGGTGCTACCGATGTGGTGATTTTGGTGGTTGCTGCCGACGATGGTGTCATGCCGCAAACAAAAGAAGCGGTTCAACACGCGAAGGCCGCCGGTGTGCCGCTTATCGTTGCCATTAATAAAATGGACAAAGAAAGCGCTGACCCGGACCGGGTTAAAAACGAACTTGCTCAGCACGATGTTATCCCAGAGGACTGGGGTGGCGATGTGATCTTTGTACCAGTATCGGCACATTCCGGTATGGGTATTGATGCGCTGTTAGAAGCTATTTTGCTGCAGTCAGAAGTTCTTGACTTAAAAGCAGAAAAAACTGGAATGGCATCAGGTATTGTGGTCGAATCGCGGCTTGACCGTGGTCGTGGCCCGGTAGCGACTGTGCTGGTTCAACGCGGTTTGCTGAAACAGGGCGACATTGTTCTCTGTGGACTGGAATACGGTCGAATCCGTGCGATGCGCGACGAAAATGGTAAGGACATTAAAGAAGCTGGACCTTCCATCCCAGTAGAAATTTTGGGTCTGTCTGGTGTACCGCAAGCGGGTGACGAAGCAACCGTTGTTAAAG
This sequence comes from Pseudomonadota bacterium, assembly GCA_051746345.1. Lineage (GTDB taxonomy): Bacteria > Pseudomonadota > Gammaproteobacteria > Enterobacterales > Alteromonadaceae > Idiomarina. The sequence goes on along the minus strand of JBNJEZ010000002.1, from coordinate 109,800 downwards.
ACGAGCGTAAAGCGCGCGAAGTAGCCAATTATCGTCAGGGTAAATACCGTGATGTGAAATTAGCGAAACAGCAAAAAGCCAAACTGGAAAACATGTTTGCGAACATGGAAGAAGGTGATGTTGCTGATTTGAACATCGTGCTTAAATCTGATGTACAAGGTTCTTTGGAAGCTATCTCAGATGCATTAACGAAACTGTCTACCGACGAAGTTAAAGTTAATATCATTGGTAGCGGTGTTGGTGGTATTACCGAGACTGATATTTCTCTGGCAAGCGCTTCAAATGCAATCGTCGTCGGCTTTAACGTCCGTGCCGAAGCGGCCGCTAAAAATCTGGTCGAACAAGAAAGCGTGGATCTTCGTTACTACAGCGTTATTTATGACTTGATTGACGAAGTGAAAGCGGCGATGACGGGTATGTTACGCCCTGAGTTTAAACAACAGATTATTGGTTTAGCCGAAGTTCGTGATGTGTTTAAGTCACCGAAACTAGGTGCAATCGCAGGTTGTATGGTAACCGAAGGTGTCGTAAAACGTTCTGCGCCAATACGTGTACTGCGCGATAATGTTGTTATCTACGAAGGCGAATTAGAGTCTCTGCGTCGCTACAAAGATGATATCGCAGAAGTTCGTAACGGCATGGAATGTGGTATCGGTGTGAAAAACTACAACGACGTTAAAGAAGGCGACCAGATCGAAGTCTTTGAAACAGTTCAGGTTGAACGCACACTTTAAGCTCGATTATCAAGCAAAATGCCCTATCGCGGATAGGGCATTTTATTGAACTAAGCAGGAATTCTATGCCTCAAGATTTTAGTCGTACTGAGCGAGTAAGACATCAACTGCAACGAGAGATAGCGGTTATTTTGCAACGCGAAGTGAAAGATCCGCGCGTTAGCATGGTTACTGTGTCCGACGTTGAAGTGTCTCGCGACCTCGCTTATGCCAAGGTATTTGTTACCTTTTTTAATGATGATCAGGAACAAGTAAAACAGGCCGTTAAAATACTGAACGATGCCGCTGGCTTTATTCGCTCGTTATTAGGAAAACGCATAAAAGCGCGGGTTGTGCCGGAACTTAAGTTTCATCATGACGAGTCGCTGAACGAGGGTATTCGGATGAGCCGCTTGGTAGACGAAGCGCGGAAACGCGATCGCAACGATTCATCAGAGGATTAAACCATGGCCAAAGCTCGACCCCGCAAAGGGCGTCCTGTTAATGGTGTGGTGTTGTTGAATAAACCGAAGGGCATGAGTTCAAACCATGCCCTTCAGCGTGTTAAGCGTTTGTACAATGCCCAAAAAGCAGGTCACACCGGAGCACTTGATCCACTGGCAACTGGTTTATTACCGGTTTGTCTTGGGGAAGCAACAAAGTTTTCTCAGTATTTGTTAGACGCCGATAAAGCTTATCGGGTTGTCGCCGAACTCGGCGTTCGCACAACCACTAGTGACGCCGAAGGCGAAGTGGTAGAGACAGCAAATGTGGCGCTGGACCAAAACCAGATCATCGAACACCTTGACCGTTTTATCGGTGCCCAGGAGCAGAGCCCGTCTGTTTACTCAGCATTAAAATATGAAGGGCGACCGCTCTATTATTATGCCCGCAGGGGCATCGAAGTTCCCCGCAAAGTGCGCTCTATAACGATTCACTCTATTGAATTTCTTGGGTTTTCTGGTGATCAGCTTGAGCTACAGGTGAGTTGCAGTAAAGGTACTTACATTCGCACATTGATTGACGACCTTGGGCAAGCTCTAGGATGCGGTGCGCATGTCAAAGAGTTGCATCGTAACGGCGTAGCGGAGCTTAATACTGAGCACATGGTAAGTTTGGAACAGCTTGAGCAAGATGAGCAGCGTGATCAGCAGTTACAGGCAGTCGACTGCCTATTGCAAAGTTTACCCGAACAGCTAATTAGCGTAGCTGAAGCTCGCGATCTATTGCATGGTCAGCCGATACCCAATCGGCAGCCGATGGCTACAGAAGTTGGTCATCAATGTCGCATGGTTTGTCCGCGTAACGATGATAGAAAAGAGTTTATCGGTGTTGGTGCATTACGTGCGGATAACCAGTTTTGGCCGAAACGTGTTCTGGCGCTGGAATTTTGTGATTTTAGTTTGGCTGATTTGAATTAAACATTGATTTTCCTGCTGTGCGCCTTATAATACGCGCTCTTCTCGCCGCTGAATTAGTGATCGGAGGCGAGGTCTATATTCAAACTTAGGAGTTATTATGTCACTAACTGTAGAGCAAAAAGCAGAAATCGTTAAAGAATTCGGTCGTGGCGAGAACGACACCGGTTCTCCAGAAGTGCAAGTAGCACTATTAACGAAAAACCTGGCTGAACTTCAGGGCCATTTCAAAGAGCACAAAAAAGACCATCACTCACGTCGTGGTTTGTTGCGCATGGTAAGCCAGCGTCGTAAATTGTTGGACTACCTGAAGAAGAAAGACCAGTCTCGCTATATCGCTATCGTCGAGAAGCTTGGCATCCGTCGCTAATAAACGGATTTACAGCAGAATTTTAAAAAAGGGCCTTCAGGCCCTTTTTTATTGACTTTTTTCTGTCCTTTTTTCTGTAAAGGGTCTTAATTTTGTCATTGATGCCTTATACTATGTGGCGAGTAAAAAAAGAGAGAAGACGAGTGCCAATCCGGGTACTCACATTCAGTAAGGTAAAGGAAAGCAAATCGTGAATCCGACAACTAAACAATTTCAGTACGGTCAACATACAGTCACATTAGAAACAGGCGTTATTGCCCGTCAAGCGACGGCAGCAGTTATGGCCAGTATCGACGACACGTCGGTATTAGTTACTGTAGTAGCAAAAAAAGAAGCTAAAGAAGGTCAGGCATTTTTTCCATTAACGGTTAATTACCAGGAAAAAACCTACGCCGCAGGTAAAATTCCCGGTGGCTTCTTCAAGCGCGAAGGCCGCCCCAGCGAAAACGAAACACTAACATCGCGTCTGATTGACCGTCCAATTCGCCCATTATTTCCTGATGGCTTCATGAACGAAGTACAGGTTGTGGCGACTGTGGTCTCAGTCAACCCGCAAATTAATCCCGATATCGTTGCCTTGATTGGTACCTCCGCAGCATTAGCAATATCTGGTGCACCGTTCGCAGGGCCTATCGGTGCAGCACGCGTTGGCGTAGTTGATAACGAGTACGTGCTTAACCCAACCGCTGATGAGCTGGCAAACTCTAAATTAGATTTAGTTGTTGCTGGTACCGAGCAGGCTGTATTAATGGTTGAATCGGAAGCAGAACTGCTGTCCGAAGACCAAATGCTTGGCGCGGTAATGTTCGGTCACGAACAAATGCAGTCTGTTGTCACCGCTATCAATGAGTTTGCTGCCGAAGCTGGTAAAGAAAAGTGGGACTGGCAGGCTCCTGCCAAAGATCAGTCGCTGCAAGAGACGGTCAAGTCGCTCGCCGCTGACGGCATTGGCGAAGCGTACAGCATCACTGACAAAATGGAACGTAAAGCAAAGCTTGACCAGGTTAAGCACGCCATGGTTGAAAAGTTGGCAGCAGACAACCATGACGTTGATCTGGAAGAAGCTGGCGATCTGTTCCACGATTTAGAAAAAGACATCGTTCGTAACCGCATTTTGGCGGGCGAAAAGCGTATTGATGGCCGTGACCCGGACATGGTTCGCGCAATCAGCGTAGCGACCGGCGTATTGCCCCGTACCCACGGTTCTGCATTGTTTACGCGTGGCGAAACCCAGGCCTTGGTTACTGCCACGTTAGGTACTGACCGCGATGCACAGATGATTGACGAGCTAACCGGCACGAACACCAGCCGCTTTATGCTGCATTACAACTTTCCTCCTTACTGTGTTGGTGAGACTGGCATGGTTGGTGCACCAAAACGTCGTGAGATTGGTCATGGACGTCTGGCGAAGCGTGGTATTCAAGCGGTTATGCCTAGCCATGATGAATTTCCATATACCATTCGCGTGGTTTCGGAAATTACCGAGTCTAACGGCTCTAGCTCAATGGCCTCAGTTTGTGGCTCTTCGCTAGCACTGATGGATGCTGGTGTACCGATTAAATCATCGGTTGCTGGTATTGCTATGGGCTTAGTGAAAGACGGTGATAAGCACGTCGTATTGTCTGACATCCTTGGTGACGAAGATCACTTAGGTGATATGGACTTTAAAGTTGCTGGTAACACCGATGGTATCACTGCATTGCAGATGGATATAAAAATTGATGGTATTACCCGTGATATTATGGAAAGCGCCTTATCACAGGCAAAAGCCGCACGTCTGCACATCTTGAAGGTGATGGACGAGGCTATCGGCAGCCATCGTGATGAGCTTTCTAGCTACGCTCCTCGCTTTACCACCATCAAAATTGATCAAGATAAGATTAAGGATGTCATCGGTAAAGGCGGCGCAGTCATTCGTGAGCTGACTGAATCGACCAACACCAATATTGAAATTGGTGATGACGGTACCATTAAGGTAGCGGCGAGCGATCAGGCTGATGCAGATGCAGCAATCAAGCGCATTAAAGAGTTAACGGCTAATGTTGAAGTTGGCAAGATTTACGAGGGTAAGGTTGCCCGCATCGTTGACTTTGGTGCATTTGTTACCGTATTGCCGGGTAAAGATGGCTTGGTTCATATTTCTCAAATCGCTGAAGAGCGTGTAAACGACGTTAACGAATACCTGAAAGTCGGTGATACCGTGCCTGTTAAGGTTCTGGAAATTGACCGTCAGGGCCGTGTTCGTCTGAGCATGAAAGAAGCGGTAGAGAAAAAAGAACAGCCACAAGCGGCTGCTGAAGAACCGGCTTCAAATGAAACCGAAGGTAACGATGAGTAAATAAAACACTCATTACTACCAACAAACCCCGTTGAGTGCTAGCTCAACGGGGTTTTTTTATGGTGTAATAGAACTTCATTCAAACAAGGATTAATTATGCAGGCACGCCATCTGTTGCTGGTCACTTTAACGTTGGCTGGAGTGTTAACGGGCTGTTCGGCGCAGCAGTCAGCAACACAGCCAGCAATGACTCATTTGGTCATTGCTGAGCCGGAGCAAGCTGAATTTCGTTATGAAATAGAGCTGGCCAAGTTGAATCAAGTATTGATGCAAGATGACCTTGATGCCGAACAAAAAGGTATGGCTTACTATCGCCGCGGAGCCTTGTACGATGCGCTCGGGCTCCGGACTCTTGCGCGGATGGATTTTACGCGTGCTATTGATTACCAACCACGACTGGCCGATGCTTATAATTTTTTAGGTATCCAGTACACTGAACTGGCCGAATTTGATTATGCCTACGAAGCATTGGACTCAGCGATTGAATTAGACCCGAAGCACCCCTATGCTTTTTTAAACCGAGGAATTGCACAGTATTACGATCGCCGTAACACATATGCCATTGAGGACTTCCAACATCATTTGCAGTTGGAGCCATCGGATCCTTATCGTGTTTTATGGCTCTTTCTTGCTGAGCAGAGGACTGACGAAGAGCTTGCCCGAGAGAACTTATTGAATAATGCAAAGGCGATAGAGCCCAATGACTGGGCGCTTGATCTAGTAAACCTGTATGCCGGAAAATTATCCGAACAACGCTTTTTAGCGGCTATGACAGACAATTTGCGAGGCGATGAAAAACTCACAGAACGTCTTTGCGAGGCTTATTTTTACCTGGGCAAATATAAACAAATGTCCGGCCAGTGGGCGCAGGCAATGAATTATTTTAAATTAGCGCTAACCACTAACGTCTACAATTTTGTTGAACATCGTTATGCCCAGTTAGAGTTACAGAATAGCCGGGAGCAGTTGGCAAAACCATGATCAGATGGCTGTTCCTGGTGATTCTGGTCATGCTAAGTGGCAGTGATAGCAGGTGGACAGCCGAGCAGCAGCGTTGGTTCGCAAGCTTCGCAGGGAACCCTGAAGCGCAGTTGCAAACAGCCAACCATGTACAACAACGCAGTGCCAGTTTCTATTGGCGGCAACAAGCAGCAACCAATGGCTCGTTAAAAGCTTTAGAGCAACTCAAACATCAGTACCCAGCGCAACGTCTGCGCTGGTTAAAGCTAGGCACTGAGTTAGCCGATCAGGCTTCTATTTATCAGCACGCTAAATACCAGTTAGAAGATGCCGACGTCAGTTGGTCAGATTGGCTTGATAAATGGTACCAACCCCAATACCAAACACCATTAGCTAATTATTTTGAAGTGATAGAAACCTTTGTGCGGCCTGATGATAGTTGTCACTCGACGATTCCAGTTATTTCCGAAACAGCCAGTGACAAGCGCCAATTTGTCGCGTTATTGCAAGAAAGCCTGGAGCTTGGTACGCCGCTTGCCAATAGTTGTTTTAAATTTGTAGTAGAACCCGATTTGCACTGTCAGAGCAAAGGCGGGGAGCGGGCTCAGTGTAATGGCTCGGCGGCTGAGCAGCCTCAACAGAAACAAATTCTTTTGGCGGAGCGTGGCAAAGCTTCGTCAACCCCGAATACTATTATTTTGACCCGCGATAGTGACGCCAGTGTTCTCGCTCATGAGTTAGCCCATTGGTGGGGTTTTGCCGATGAATATGCAATGCGACCGGCGTTGGCACAGGCTTTTTGTAACGGGCATTACCCGTTTTCGCCAGTCAATTTAGTGGTAACAGATACTAATATTATGACCACTGGGCAGTTGAAAAAGTTGGCCGATAGTCTGCCCTGGAAAGCACAAATAGATGACTGGCGTTCATTAGCCACACGACAGAATGATGGGCGATGGAGACTGGGGAGTTCCGGTGAAGAGATCGGATTATTTCGTGCCAAAACCTGCGATAATGCAGCAGGTGTTACCGCCTGGAAGCCTGTTTCGCAGGTGACTGCTATGGAGAAACACCAAACTAATGTCTGGCCGTCACTTTATCAGCAGTTGATTCAGAATTATAAGGCTAATGCTAATTGAGCCAGTATTAATACTGGGCAAAGCAGGGCAAAAAACCAGATCAATGAACGCAATTTATCAACATTCAGCAAGTAAAGGATGTGGTACAGAACCCGGAGCGCGATAAAAGCAATACTTAGACCGATAGCTTTTTCGGTAACCTCGCCGGTAGCGATAACGGCCAAAATAGCCGCTGCGAACAGAGGAAATGCTTCGTACGCATTATAATGGCCGGCGACAGCTCTTGCGCCAACACCCGTTAATCGCTGCTGTTGAGCACGCGGGTGTTTATTGTCATAACCCTTATCCCGGTTCTGAAAATAAACCACCGGAGCTTTTGCTAAAATTGGCAAAAGCCCAGCGATTAATAGGCACCACAATAGGATGCTCATCGAACGGTCTCACCGGCAGCTTGCAAGTCGGCGTGGTAAGACGAACGAACCAATGGGCCGCTGGCAATATGGCTAAAGCCCATCTCTACACCGGCGACGCGGAGCTCTTCAAACTCGTCAGGGTGTACGTAGCGTGCCACGGGAATATGATGACGGCTTGGTTGCAGATATTGCCCAATGGTCAACATATCGCAATCGTGAGCACGTAAATCTCTCATCACTTCCAGAATTTCTTCTTTGGTTTCACCTAAGCCGACCATCAGTCCCGACTTCGTGCGAACATCCGGACGCGCTTCTTTATACTTTCTTAATAAGTCGAGCGACCATTGATAGTTGGCTCCTGGTCGTGCGGCTTTGTATAAACGAGGCACGGTCTCCAGGTTATGGTTAAAGACATCAGGAGCTTCGTCAGCAAGAATGTCTATAGCAACCTGCATCCGTCCTCGAAAATCCGGAACCAAAATTTCGACTTGAATATTTTCGCTGTAATGGCGAATTTCGCGAACACAGTCGGCAAAATGCTGAGCACCACCATCGCGCAAATCATCTCGGTCAACAGAGGTAATCACCACGTATTTGACCTTCATGTCACGGATGGTTTTGCCGAGCTTCACAGGTTCTTCTGGATCGGGCGCCAGGGGACGACCGTGAGCGACGTCGCAGAATGGGCAGCGACGAGTACAGATATCACCCAAAATCATAAAGCTTGCAGTACCATGATTAAAACATTCCGGCAGGTTAGGGCAGGATGCTTCTTCACACACTGAGTGCAAGCCATGACTGCGCATAGCGTCTTTAATTTCGTCGATACGTTGGGTGTTGGATGGCAACTTAACTTTCAACCAGGATGGTTTGCGCAACATCTGGTCACGTTCGGTCGGCACGATTTGTACCGGAATTAACGCCATTTTGTCGGCGTCACGCATTTTAACACCGGGTTCGATTCTAACTGGCTTTGACATAATCTTTTGCGAGTCCTGTTTGGAATTGAGTATTTTGGTAGCCAATGGTTTTGACAAAATGATTAACTACCACCTCGGATGCTTCGGCAAGATCGCTAGGACCGCCGAGATCGCAAGTTTGCACCATTTTTATACCGGTTAGCCCACATGGGTTAATACGCGAAAATGGTTCCATGTCCATATTGACGTTCAGCGCCAGGCCGTGGAATGAACAGCCGCGGCGAATTCTTAGCCCTAACGAACAGACTTTATCCCCGTTTACGTAAACACCGGGAGCATCGCGGCGGGCGTTAGCCGGAATTTGGTAGTCGGCCAGCATATCGACAACGGTATTTTCAATACTATTGACCAGCTGTCGGACTCCCATACTTAAACGTCGAATATCTAATAGAAAATAAATGACCAACTGACCGGGTCCGTGGTAGGTAACTTGACCACCCCGATCGACGGGTACTACCGGGATATCACCGGGAGCAAGAAGGTGTTCTTGTTTGCCTGCCTGACCCTGGGTAAACACCGCTTGATGTTCAACTATCCATAGCTCATCGACCGAATCCGCCGTGCGGCGGTCGGTAAAATCCTGCATGGCATGCCATACAGGTTCGTAGTCTTGTCGGCCTAAGTGGCGAATGATGAGTTGATCCGTCATTGGGACAGTATATCCTATTCAACGGTGAAGCGGCTAGAGCTGAGTTAGGCTCTAGCGTTATAAGACATAGCGAACATCGTCGATATCAGCTAATGAGCGATATAAGATCTCGATGTGTTGTTGGCTTTCTACTTTCACCGAAACGGACACTGAATGATAGTTGCCTTTACTGCTGGGCTTTACTGACGGACTATAATCCCCAGGAGCATGTTGTTGCAGCACTGCAACCACCTGTTCCGGTAAAGTGGGGGTCGCTACCCCCATTACCTTAAAGGTAAAATGACAAGGAAAATCAACTAACTCGTCAAAGCGTGTTGTTTGCATTTCTCAATACCTCATTCTTCTGAGAATTTACGCTTAATATAGTCCATCGCCTGCTTGAATAATCCACTTTCTTCAACAGCCTGCAAAGTTACCAACGGAAATGAAGCTACATCTTCACCGGCCAATTGTAGGTAAACAGTTCCGACATTTTCACCTTGTGCCAGCGGCGCTTGCAACTCTTCATCTAATTCGAAATTGGCGTTTAGTTTATCACGTTGACCTTTAGGCAGAGTGATGACCACGTCTTCACTAATACCTAGCTCAACTTGATCGATATCGCCACCCCAAATGCGGTGAGAGACAAAACTTTCGCCTGCTTGATAGGCGCTGACAGTTTCAAAGTAACGGAAACCGTAGTTAAGCAATTTCTTGCTTTCGACTTTTCGAGCTTGTTCGCTGGTTGTACCCATCACTACTGCAATCAGCCGAGTGCCATCTTCATAGGCTGATGTGACTAAGCTGTAACCCGCTTCGCTAGTGTGCCCAGTTTTAATGCCGTCGACATTCATGCTGCGATCCCACAACAGGGAATTGCGGTTGTATTGCTTAATGTTGTTATAAGTAAAAGATTTCTGAGCGTATAATTCGTATTCTTCCGGAGTCTCTTCAATTAACGCGCTGGCCAGCGTAGCCATATCGCGCGCTGACACATACTGGTCGGGGTCAGGCAAGCCATGGCTGTTGGCAAAATGACTGTTGGTCATACCCAGTTCCTGGGCATAGGTATTCATTAATGAAGCAAATGCATCTTCACTGCCGGCAATGTGTTCTGCCATAGCAACACAAGCATCGTTGCCTGATGAAATGATGATGCCCTTGTTTAAATCTGCAACGCTGACTTGCTTGCCAACTTCAATAAACATTTTTGATGACTCAGGAAAGTTCTTAGCCCATGCATTTTCGCTAATAGTCACTTGGTCAGAAGGACTGATACGGCCTTCGATAATTTCTTTGCCAACGATATAGCTGGTCATCATTTTGGTCAGGCTAGCCGGTGGCAGGGCTTCATCAGGATTGCCTTGTGCCAGCACTTTTCCGGTGGTGTGATCAATTAAAATGTAGGCTTTGGCATTAACCGCTGGAGAATCAGGGACAAAAGACTGTGCCTGAATCGCGACAGAAAACGCCAGAATGACGAAAGATACTAGAAATGAAGCTAATTTTTGCATGGGCTTTATCATCGTTTTTATAGATTCCGAACTCAAAATGTCAGTGCGGCGGAGTATATCACTTATCCGCTACAGCGTCAGTTTCCGACCCCGTGATTTGCAAGTTTTTAACACGAAAAGCGCGGGGAAAACCCTGGGCTCTTACGGTATTTAATTTGCGATTGGCTTGCGCTTGTGGGAACGGCCCTAATAGTAATTTGTATAGACCCTTATTTTGCTGAGTAGTTGCATTAACTTGCCAATCTTTAGGTAGGTCCTGCTTAACCGATTCCACTTTGTTGGCGCTGGAAGAGGCAAATAATTGAATATAAAACTCAGTCGATGCAAGCGGGGTTTTAAAATTAACCGCTTCGACCTGAACTTTTGCTGTTCCGTTATCGAGCATGTCGAGTTTGTAGGCAGCCGCAAACGAGAGATCGATGATGCGCTGCGGATGAAAAGGGCCGCGATCGTTAACACGCACAATAACGGACTTGTCATTATCCAGATTAGTAACCCGGACATAACTTGGTAACGGTAAATGTTTATGTGCGGCCGTCATACTATACATGTCGTAGTATTCGCCGTTTGAGGTCAGGTGGCCATGAAATTTATTGCCATACCAGGAGGCTAAACCCGTTTCCACAAAGCCCTCAGCATTATCCAGTACCTGATACCGCTGGCCAAGTACCTGATAATCTCTGTTGCCCTGATCACTGTAAGGCTCTTGAACCGGGATCGCATTTTTCAGTTCGGCCGCCGTTGGTAAACGGCTCGGGGCACTATCGTGACGCTGGCTATAGCGGCTGTTGGTCTGACTACAGCCGCTAACAACCAGTGCTGTCAGTACCGCGATGACAGTTATCGATAATACTCGCATAGATTACTGACTACTATTTATTTCATGTTTGAGCTGTTGGCTCAGCTGGTATGCAACCATGGCGTACAGTGGACTATGGTTGTAGCGGGTTATCGCGTAAAAGTTATCAAAACCAAGCCAGTACTGGTGACCCTTTTCAGTTTCAAACTGCAGCACTTTCACCTTCAGTGAACCGGCGTATTGGTTATCAATGTTAAAGCCTTTTTCGCGCAGTTTAGCGACCGTAGTATCTGGTTTCATGCCGTCAGTTGCAACCTGACTCCAGTCTTGTTGTTGATCGGGTTGGGTTGCAATCGGCGCATCCGCTTGCCAGCGGTGTTCAGAAAAATAGTTGGCAACACTTCCGATAGCATCAACGGGATTATCCAAAATATTGCGCTGGCCGTCATTGTCAAAGTCAACGGCATAGTGCCGGTAGCTTGAAGATATAAACTGCCCCAATCCCATAGCACCCGCGTAAGAGCCAAGTTGTTCTGTAATCTGCCAATTTTCTGCGCGTGCCAGACGTAAGTATTCACTTAGCTCAGAACGGAAAAACGAGGATCTGGGTGGGTAGTGAAAAGCTAATGTATACAGCGAATCAAGTACTGGATATTTGCCTAAATAACTGCCGTAAAAGGTCTCAATACCGATAATTGCAACGATGACTTCCGCTGGAACCCCAAATTCATTTTCAGCTTTTGCCAGGCTTTCCTGGTGTTGCTGCCAAAACTTAACACCGGCATTTAAGCGCTTTTCGGTTAGAAAAATAGGGTGGTATTGATACCAGGGTTTGGCTTCCCAAGGGCGTTGAATAGCTTCAAGAACCTCTTGATTTTTTTTAGCCTCAGCTAGCCAGCTTTCCAGAGTTGACCGATCAAAATCGTGTTCGCGAACTTGTTCATCAATGAATTCTTGCACGGCCTGTTGATTAGCTGTATCTACCGTTTGCACTGCATTTACAGATAGTGCAGTGGCGACCAATCCCAGAGGCAGCAGTGTGTTTTTTAATAAATTCTTAGCGCGCATGATTTTCCCTATTATTAAAATTTTGGCAGTTATAGATCATCACTAGCGGTTAATAATGAGACGGTGGTGAGTGGCAATTGACATTAGAATGCCAAAGCCAGCTAAAATCGTAACCATCGACGTTCCACCATAACTGATCAGTGGTAAAGGTACTCCGACCACGGGCAGTAATCCAGACACCATACCAATATTTACAAAAACGTAGACAAAAAAGGTAAGAGTAAGCGCGCCACCTAATAATTTACTAAAAATATCCTGAGCTCGCAGCGAGATGATAAGACCACGAAGTATGACGAAACCATAGATTGCCAATAGAACGACAACGCCGGTTAGACCGAACTCTTCGCTGAATACTGAAAAAATAAAGTCAGTATGGCGCTCGGGTAAAAATTCGAGCTGAGACTGTGTGCCTTTTAACCAGCCTTTTCCGTCAATACCACCTGAGCCGATGGCAATCTTGGACTGGATAATATGATAACCGGCGCCTAGCGGATCACGCTCTGGATTTAAAAAGGTTAACACACGCTGGCGTTGATAGTCGTGCATTAGATAGAGCCAAAGTACCGGGGTAAAAGCAGCGACTGTCGCTGTTGCAAGCAAAATCAGACGCCAACTCAATCCGGCTAAAAAAATGACAAAAATTCCGGCGCAGGCGACCAACAGTGATGTGCCCAGATCTGGCTGACGGGCAATTAACAAGGTTGGGATTAGAACCAGCCCAAGAGCCAGCGCCAACCGTCCGACTCTCGGTGGTATGGCGCGCTTGTTAATAAACCAGGCGAGCATCATAGGTACCGCCAGTTTCATCAATTCTGATGGCTGGATCGTAATCGGGCCTATATCTAACCAGCGTTGAGCCCCTTTGCCCATTTCGCCGAACATCAGTACAGCCGCCAGCAACGCGAGGCCGATTAAATAAAGTATCGGCGAGAATTTTTCATAAAATCGCGGTGGGAATTGTGCAAGCACCAGCATGCCCAGAAACGCGGCACCGACTCGGATTGCTTGTCGTACGACCAGGGCCTGATTTTCTCCGGCGGCGCTGTAGACAACAAACAGACTTATTACAGCCAGTGCCAGCAGACCTAGTAATAGAGGGCCATCAATATGTAACTTTTTCAGTAAAGGGTTTCGTTGACGTTCTTCAGTGGTCAGCACGGGCAAGCTCCTCGGGGGTGACCAGCTTATACTGCTGGTACCACGCATCCAATATTTCGCGAGCGGCTGGCGCTGCAACGCTGCCGCCGCCGCCAACGACGTTCTCCATTGCGACCATAACGATCACTTGTGGGTCATCGGCGGGTGCATAGCCTACGTACATGGCATTGTCACGGTATTTTTCGGCAATATCTTCTGCTACGTATTCTTCGTCTTCACCCAAGTTAACAACTTGCGCGGTACCTGTCTTACCTGCTGAGGAGTAGGGGGCATCTTCAAAAGCCATACGCGCTGAACCTCTATCGCCCATATTAACGTCTTGCATGGCATCTTTAATGAGCGTCCAGTATTCCTCGTTGTCGATAGTGACCGGTTGTTTGTAATTGGGCTTAATAGGATTTAATCGTGTTGCCTGACCAAAGCCTTTTAATAAACGTGGTGTAACGAATTGCCCTTCGTTGGCAACGATTGCGGTTGCTGCAACTAACTGCATAGGGGTTGCTGTCCAGTAACTCTGGCCGATGCCGACCGAGAGAGTTTCTCCCGCGTACCAGGGTTGATTATAACGAGCTCGTTTCCAGCCACGTGACGGCATCAGAGCTGGTATTTCTTCGTGAATATCGATACCGGTTTTTTCACCAAAGCCAAATTGGGTCATAAAGCTAGATATCTTATCAACGCCAAGTTTAAGCGCTAAATCGTAATAAAATACATCGCAGCTTTCAGCGATGGCTGTATTGATATTTACCCACCCGTGGCCCCATGAAAGCCAGTCACGGTAGCGGCGGTCAACGCCTTTTATTTCGAACCAACCTGGATCCCAAATACGACTGCTGGGGGTGATAGTGCCGTCCACCAAGCCTAATAACCCAATTTGAGGCTTTATCGTTGACGCTGGCGGATATCCACCTTGTGTTGCCCGGTTGAGTAGTGGGCTAGAGCGTGAGTTAAGTAGCGACTGATAGCGTTTATTAGAAATTCCGTTGACGAACCAGTTCGGATCGTAGCTGGGGGTGCTGGCCATCGTTATGATTCCGCCAGTTTCTGCATCCATCAATATGATAGAACCGCGTCTTTCGCCGAGAATCTCGGTGGCTTTTCTTTGTAATTCAATATCAAGCTCTAAAACCACATCCTTACCTGGCGTAGGAGCTTCGGTACTTAAGGTTCGAACAGCGCGGCCACGGTTGTTAACTTCAACTCTTTGATAGCCAACTTCACCGTGTAGCTGCGTCTCGTAATATTTTTCGATGCCTAATTTACCAATGGTGCGACTGGCAGCGTAGTTTGCGATTTGATCGTTTTGTTCTAGGCGCTCAACGTCGCGACGGTTAATTTTCGCGACATAGCCGACCACGTGCGTCAGTAATTCCGAGTAGGGGTAATGACGAATTAACCGTGCCTCGATACTAACGCCTGGGAAACGGTGTTGGTGGGCAGCAAATGTTGCCACTTGTTGCTGACTAAGCTCATCCAGCAACGTCACGTTATTAAACCGGCGTTGTCCTTTTAGGTTGCGTTCGAACTGCTCAAGGTCGCGTTCTTCTATGGTCAGTATTTTTTTCAGCTCAGCGATGGTCTGATCCATGTCTTTAATTTCTTCAGGGATCACATCTAAGCTATAGATTGGTATGTTTTCGGCGAGTAACACGCCATTGCGGTCGTATATCAAACCACGATTGGGAGCAACAGGAAGCAGTTTAATGCGATTATCATTGGAACGTGTCTGCAATTCGTTATGTTCTTTAACCTGCAAATTGTAGAGGTTGCCGATGATTAATATAAACACCGAAGCAATAATGGCTATCGCCACAAACACGCGGCGGGCAAATAAGTTAGACTCACCTTCGTGATCTCGAATCGGCGTTCGGGTTCGCATTACGGCTCGGTTACTCGCTTATTCCCTGTGATAGGGGTGATTGTTGTTTAAGCTCCAGGCCCGGTAAAGGCTCTCGGCGACGATGATACGGACGAACGGGTGAGGCAGCGTTAATGGTGATAGTGACCAGCGCTGTTCAGCAGCGTTCAAACATGCTGTTGATAACCCCTCAGGTCCGCCAATAAGTAACGATACATCGCGCCCGTCCATTTGCCAACCCTGAAGCTGTTTGGCGAGTTGCGGAGTCGTCCAGGGTTTTCCGGTTACTTCTAAAGTGACGATACGGTTGCCCTTGGGCACTGCGTTTAACAGCGCCTCGCCTTCAAGCTCAGTCAACCGCTTAAGGTTTGCTTTTTTGCCGCGCTTGAGGGGTGCTATCTCATGCAAAACCAGTTTACATTCATTTGCAAATCGCTTTTGATACTCGTTAAATCCATCAGTTACCCACGTTGGCATCTTGTTGCCAACGGCGAGCATTTGAATCTGCACTTACTGACTCCAAAGCTTTTCGAGTTGGTAAAAATCGCGGATTGATTCCTGCATAACATGCAAAACAACGTCACCCAGATCAACTAATACCCACTCTGATTGTTCACCGCCTTCGATGCCTATTGGCGGAATACCAGCGTGTTTAGCTTCGGTTGCAACATGTTCGGCAATACTTCTTACATGGGTTTTTGAATTTCCGGAACAGATAACCATAAAGTCGGCAACATCTGTCTTGCCCTTTACATCCAATACCTGCACATCACGTGCTTTCATATCATCGGCTTTATCTATAATAAACTTTCGCAATTGTTCAGCTTGCAAACTCGCTTTCTCCCATACTGTTAAAAACGGTCGTGAAATTGACGCGTTGTGGCGCATAGTTTAGCAGAAAATCTTGTCTCAGTGGGAGTCAAACTTTATCAAGTATGCGTGTAAAGTTGTTGCTGCTGGATATAGTTCAGTACTGATTCTGGAACCGGGACGTCGGTACAACCTGCTGCCAGCTGCTGCCGAACCTGAGTGGCTGAAACATCGACTAGAGGTGTGTCCGCAATATAAATTAAGCCGTGCTGATGATTTTCTAAGGCCGCAGCTTTATCTGTTTTATGCTGGGCGATATAGTCGCGCAGTGAAGCAGACGCATTATCCATTTTGTAACCGGGACGAGGCATGACTAATAAATGTGAGTGGTTGAGCAGCTGTTGCCATTGATACCAACTGTCTAAAGAGACTAACGAATCCATTCCCATTATAAACAGCAAGGTATCGGCAGGGTACTTTTGCTGAAAGTGCTGTAATGTTTTGACCGTATAAGAGGGTTCGTTGGAATTTAATTCGAAGTCTTCAGCGACTAAGTTAAAATGAGGCTGACAGGCTAACTGCACCATTTTTAGTCGCTGCTCGCCGGTGGCGCCCGGTTGCTCGCGATGCGGTGGTACTGCATTAGGCATTAAATGAAGAGTGCCTATATGTAGCTCTTCGACCAATGCCCTGGCAGCTTTTAGATGACCATTATGAATAGGATCAAAAGTACCGCCAAATAATGCTCTAATCATGATGCCATTAATGCCAGTTGTTCGGTTATTGCCGGCACATGTGGGCCAACACAAATTAAGCTTAGACAGTGCACAAATAGTACTTCGGGTTGTTCGCCTGATTCGTCTTTTAATGCCATCTCAAGTCTTTGCAGCAATGAACGAGCTTGTTCGAGCGAGGTTTTAGAGAGTTGTTGAGCACGTTGCAAATATTGCCGTTGCTGTGAGCTCCAAATCATTTGCTGGCGAAAAATGGAGCCGGTCTCTAACTGCATCCGTTGGGCTATTTGTAACTGAGATAATACCTGAACTTCTCGTTGGAATACCCAAAGCAGTTGATGCAGATCGACATCCTCTTCAAATAAGCGATGCAAGCGATGAGCAGCCTGTCTAAAGTCATTTTGTAGTAAGCTTTCCTGCAGCGAGAAAGCGTCAAAATGACTGACGTCTTGCATGTATTGGCGCACGTCAGCAAGAGTCATTTGGGTAGGCGTGGTATTGCCAGACGCAGTGGCAGGACTTAGTAATGCCCATTTTTGCAACTCTTGATCCATTGCTGCAAGACTTCCTTCAAACCAGGTAGCCAGCAGCTCAACAGCGTCGGTTTCCAGCGATAAACCGTAGCTTTGCGCTCGTTGGTGAATAAATCCGGGTAACCTGGCACGATCAGGGGTTGGGGTTCGCACCAGCCAGCCGTGTTGACTAAGGGCTTTGAACCAGCGGCTGTTTTGCTGTTCTTTCTTTAGCCGAGTGCCAATAACGACCAGTAATTGGTCTTGAGGAATGTTCTCGCAATAAGTAGCCAGGGCCTCCGAGCCTTCGCGACCCGGTTTATTCTCAGGCAGTTCCAATTCGATTAAGGTAAAGCAGCTAAACAAGTTCATTGACTGGCCGGAAGAGGTCAACTGCTGCCAGTCGAAATCACTATCCTGTATCCAGTGCTGGCGCTCTAGTTGTTCGTCACCGAACTGTTGTTTTAAATGCTGGCGCAAACTCAGTAGGGTATCCTGGCGCAGTAGTGGCTCCTCACCAAAAATCAGAAGGACAGGCGGTAACGTCTGCTGCTTTAGGGTTTTAGTGAGTTGCTCGGGATATAAGTTTGGCATCAGGCTAATCGGAAAACTTAGTAATAATCTGCCGTACTATGCGGCGAGCTGCGTCGTCGCGCATTTCAGCGACAAGCATTTCCCGCTCGCGAGTTTTTGCCAACGCAAAGTTTGGGTCGTCCTGATAGTCTCGTGCAACTTCAACGCTGTCTTGGTAAACGGCCTGATTGTCTTTAATTATTTTATAATTCACTCGATAGAGTAGTTCATACTCGGCGACCTGACCGCTTTCGAACAAGGATAAGGTGCGCCGCTCTAGCTTATCCGAAAGAACCTGTAGCTGGGCTACCTGCTGATTATTATCGGATTCGTCTAGCTTTACTCCTGCGGTCAGAAGTCGTTGTTTCAGACTGTTCTTAAGCTCTTGAGAGTTTACCGAGTTAAGTTGCATGTGCTGTAGCGTCTGTGGCAACTGATAATTGTCCCGCAGCTGGAACCCACAGCCGGTTAGCCCAATTGCAGCAATTAGGCTAACCACTAACATGCGGATGGCAACAAAGGACATGGTTAACTCACCACGATATTGAAGATTTTGCCAGGCACATAAATCTTCTTCCGAATGGTTTTGTCATTGGTGTACTTTTGCACGGCTTCGTCGTTGAGTGCTTGCTCTTCCACTTGCTCGGCATTGGCGTCGGCCGCCACCGTCAACTTAGCGCGAACTTTGCCATTAACCTGAACGACGATCAGTTTCTCATCTTCAATCAGAGCGCTGTCGTCAACTTCTGGCCAGTCTGAGAAAGCTAGCTCTTGCTGATGTCCCAGTTGGTGCCACAGTTGTTCACAAATATGGGGGGTAATCGGCGCTAACATTTTTATCATGGCGTCGATAGACTCGCCCAACACCTGACGGTCGGCGGCACTTTCCAGCGGCGCTTTTTGCAAATGGTTGAGCAGTTCCATAATTGCCGCAATGGCTGTATTAAAGTGTTGTCGGCGACCCATATCATCAGACACTTTAGCAATGGTTTTATGCAGTTCACGACGCGTATCTTTGTGAGACTTACTCAGTTCCTGAGAGTCGGCATAGCCGCCTGCCTGAATAAAGTCGTAAGTCAGTTTCCAGACACGGCGCAAGAAGCGTTGCGCGCCTTCAACCCCTGAGTCTGACCATTCCAACGTCATTTCAGGAGGAGCAGCAAACATCATAAATAAGCGGACGGTATCAGCACCATAACGCTCAACCATGGTTTGTGGGTCGATGCCGTTGTTTTTAGACTTGGACATTTTGCTCATGCCAGCAATCTGTACCGGTTGTCCGTCTTGCTGGTGATTAGCGGCAACCACTGCGCCTTTATCGTCGCGTTGCAGGTCAACATCCAACGGTGAAATCCACTGTTTACCACCGTTTTCTGTTTCGCGGTAATAGCTGTCTGCCAATACCATGCCCTGGCAGAGTAATCGTTTAAACGGTTCATCCGATTGAACCAGGCCAGTGTCACGCAGTAGTTTATGAAAGAAACGTGCGTACAACAGGTGTAAAATGGCGTGCTCGATACCGCCGATATACTGGTCGACAGGTAACCAGTAGTTGGCTTTTTCCGGATCCAACATTGCATCGTCAGTCTGCGCGCTGCAGTAGCGCGCATAGTACCAAGAGGATTCCATAAAGGTATCAAAGGTATCGGTTTCGTGTTCGGCCGGCTGTCCCTGATAAGTTGTTTTGCGCCATTCCGGATCGGCTTTAATGGGGGAAGTTACCCCATCCATGACAACGTCTTCAGGAAGTTGTACCGGTAACTGGTCGGCGGGAACCGGGGCTGACTCGCCGTTCTCCAAATTAAGCATTGGAATGGGGGTTCCCCAGTAACGCTGGCGTGATACACCCCAGTCACGTAACCGGTAATTAACCGTCCGTTCACCGATACCGCGCGACTTAAGAACTTCAGCAATGTCGTCAAAAGCTTGCTGCGAAGTCATGCCATTGTACGGCCCTGAATTAATGACCTTGCCCTTTTCGGTAATGGCGACTTGTTGCAGGTCACCTTCGCCGTTAAATGGCTCAATCACCTGAATAATCGGCAGTTTATATTTGCTGGCAAATTCCCAGTCACGCTGGTCATGACCCGGAACTGACATAACCGCGCCCGAGCCGTAGTCCATTAAAACAAAATTGGCGACCCAGATAGGGATCGGTTCGCCGGTAAGCGGGTGAATTGCTTTAAGGCCGGTATCGATGCCTAACTTTTCCATCGTAGCGATATCGGCTTCAGCAACCTTGCTGTTTTTGCATTGCTCAATAAAATCGGCTAATTCTGGATTATTTTCGGCAGCTTGTCTGGCTAGTGGGTGTTGTGCCGCAAGACCCATATAGGTAACACCATACAAAGTATCAGGGCGAGTGGTGTAAACACTAAGTGTGTCATTGTGATCACTGACTTCAAAGTCAATTTGTACGCCTTCAGAGCGTCCAATCCAGTTGCGTTGCATCGCCTTGACTTGCTCTGGCCAACCGTCCAGTTGGTCGAGGTCGTCCAATAATTCATCGGCGTATTCGGTAATTTTAATGAACCACTGAGGAATTTCTTTTTGTTCGACTTTAGCGCCACTACGCCAGCCACGGCCGTCAATAACCTGCTCATTGGCTAAAACTGTCTGGTCGACCGGATCCCAGTTAACCGTCGCGTTCTTTTTATAAACCAGACCTTTTTCATATAGCTTAGTGAAAAACCATTGCTCCCAGCGATAATAGTCAGGGGAGCAGGTGGCGATTTCACGCGTCCAGTCGTAACCAAAGCCAAGGCTTTTTAGCTGCTCGCGCATGTAATCAATATTTTGATAGGTCCACTTTGCCGGGGCCGTCTTATTTTGGATGGCTGCATTTTCTGCCGGCAAGCCGAATGCGTCCCAACCCATTGGCTGCAACACATTCTTACCCTGCATGCGCTGATGGCGGGAGACAACATCGCCTAAGGTGTAGTTGCGCACATGGCCCATATGCAACTTACCGCTGGGGTAAGGGAACATCGACAGACAGTAGAATTTTTCTTTGCCTGGTTGCTCCGTCACCTCAAAGGTTTTTTGCTCTTCCCAACGTTGCTGAATAGCTTGTTCAATCGCAGAGGGATTGTATTGTTCTTGCATAATATCTGTTACATCCGGTTCGCAGAAGTGGACTGTTAGGGCGATTTAACTAATGGCGTACCACATAACCAACATCACGATGATGCCGGTTAAGGCAAAGAAGACGTTCTCAAAGCGCTGACGCTGAATAACTTCTTTGTCTTCGGCACCGCTGGGGATGAAAAACATAAGTAAATTAGTGAGACCTAAGCCGCCTGCAGCGACTAAGACAGCAAATAATAAAGCATCTAAGATGTTTTCCATGGCGTATATTCCTGTAAAAGTAAAAACCGCTATTATTGTACTGATTTTTCGGGTGCCTGACCACGCTTGTTAGCGGCATTGCGTAACAATGGTAACAAACCGAGTGCAGCAATAAATAATGCCAACCATTGACCGCCCCAGGCAAATAAGGTTTGGCCGCTAACCAGTGGTACCTGAGCAGATACAGTGGTTGTTTCAAATTGAGCTGCCTGAGCGGTTATTTCTCCCCATTCATTGGTAACTGCCGACACGCCATTATTGGTTGCCCGCAACAGCGGTCGGCCCATCTCTATGGCCCGCATTTGGGCTATTTGCATATGCTGCCAGGGGCCGTGTGAATCACCAAACCAAGTGTCGTTACTAACCGTCAGCAAAAAGTCAGTATGTTCATGGGTGTTGCTGCGAACTTGGCCGCTAAAGGCTATCTCGTAGCAGATTGCGGTATTCAATTGATGTCCATTTGCGACTAAGTTTGCTTGTTGGTAACTACCACGGCTGAACGAAGACATGGGCAGGTTAAACAGCGGTGCTAAAGGTCTGAGCAGACTTTCAAATGGCACAAACTCGCCAATGGGGAGTAACTGGTGCTTGCGGTACCGGTTACTGTGACCATATTCGTATGAGCTGTTAAATTGTTGTTCTGGAGATTGCTGACCGAGCACGATAACACTGTTAAAAAAAGCGTCATTTTGTTGATCGTAGTCAATAATTCCTGTCACCAGTGCGGCGCCATTAACCCGTGCGGCTTGATCAATGTTGTATAAAATATCGTCGGCATAGGGTTCAAGGGCAGTAATCGCTGACTCAGGCCAAATGATAATATCGTGTTGATACTGAGGCCGAGTTAAATCGAGGTAGCGTAAAATATTCGGCCACTGTTGATCGGCTTTCCATTTTAGTGATTGTTGCACATTGCCTTGTACTAACAATACTGAAGCCGATGACTCAGAGCGTTGTATAGGTTGCAGGCTAGGAGCCAGCCAGGCACTGATAATTATGACGACCAGCAACAGGGCATTGATCGGGCGACGATAATGTATGCCTGTCACGATCGCCAGAGCGATAAACCAAAGCACTACAGCAATACCATACTGGCCGACCGATGAGCCTAAACCACCAAGCAGCGCATCCGTTTGGGTGTAACCCAGCCCCAACCACGGAAATCCAGTGAAAAGCCAACCGCGAAGCCACTCACTGGCGAGCCAAATGAGTGGCAGACTGTAAGTCCAAAGGCTGGAGCGCAAACACAACTTGCGCCACACGGAAAAGGCAATAGCCGGATACAAGGATAAGTAGGCGATGAGCAGTGCTAGTATAAAAATATTAGCGACTTCCGGCATGCCGCCATATTTCTCGATACTGACGTATATCCAGCTAAGGCCGGCGCCAAACCAACCGAAACCAAACGCAAGACCGCTTTTAAAAGCCTGTCTTGGCGACAACTTCCAGAATATCACCAGTACGAGTGGCAACACCCAGAACGGAATAATGGAGAACGAAAAAGGCGCGTACGCAAAACACAGCGAAGCGCCTAGCAGTATTAGTAGCACATACCTTAACCAGGCAGTTTGCAGTAACTTATCGCTAAGCGCGTTGATCACTCAGAGGGATCCTGAGACGTTTTACTGGGTTCAGGTAGTGACACCTGAACCTGTTGGATGCGTCGCTTGTCTGCGCTGGTGACTCGGAATACGAAGCCACCTAAGGTTATTTCCTCGCCCGGCTGCGGTAAATGACCAAAGCCATGAGCGACTAAACCACCAACGGTATCGTGCTCCTCGTCGCTGAATTGAGTGGCAAAATGGTCGTTAAAGTCTTCGATTGTGGTCAGCGCTTTGATCGAGTATCGACTCGCGCTGAGGCGCTTGATATTGGTTTTTTCGTCATCGTTATTGTCGGTTTCATCTTCAATTTCACCGACAATTTCTTCTAAAATATCTTCAATGGTGACCAGCCCGGAAACGCCGCCATATTCGTCGACAACGATCGCCATATGATAACGATTTGAGCGGAACTCTTTTAACAGTACGTCGACTCGTTTACTTTCCGGAACAATAACTGCAGGGCGCATGACTTTAGCTAACGAGAACTCATCGTCGGTAAAATTGAAACCGTAGCTTAATAGATCTTTTGCCAACAGGATTCCTTCGACGTGGTCCTTATTGTCGGTAACAACAGGATAGCGACTGTGTTGAGATTCAATAACGATAGGTAAAAAATCATCAACAACTTGATTAATATCAATGGTCACCATTTGTGAGCGAGGAATCATGATGTCACGAACTTTAAGTTCAGCAACGTCGAGTACGCCCTCAATCATTTCCTTGGTATCATTATCTATCAGGTCACGTTCCTCTGCGTCCTGAATTAAATCGACAAGTTCTTCTCTGCTTTTCGGCTCTCCAGCGAAGGCTTGTAGCAGCCGTGCTGCCCAGGACTTTTGCGAAGAGCCGTTGGCTGAGTGGGGGTTGTCGTCGCTCATTAAGCGTTATGCTCCGTGTTAGTGAATACTTGGTATGGATCGGCAATATCCAGCTTGGCTAATATTTGTCGCTCAAGCTGCTCCATTATTTCAGCTTCGTCGTCTGCTAGATGATCATACCCTAGTAAGTGAAGCGTACCGTGGATCACCATATGCGTCCAGTGGTCAATAACGGCTTTGTGCTGTTGCTTTGCTTCATCTTCTACCACCTCTGCACAGATGACTAAGTCACCGAGCAAAGGTACTGGTAATTCTACCGGAGCCTCAAAGGGGAAGGAAAGGACATTGGTCGGATAATCGCGAGCGCGATAGTCCTTGTTAAGCTGTTGACCTTCCTCTTTACTGACGACTCGTACGGTAAGCTCCGCGTCGTCTTGGCCTGGACGTGCCAGTGCTAATGCAGCCGTTACCCAACGCTGAATTTGGTCAGCGTCAGGCAAGCTGTTGTCCGGGTCAGGGATGGTGACCTGATAATCGACTTCAATCGCCATGTTTCTGCTGACTGTCAAAGTCTTCGTATGCTTGCACGATACGTTGTACTACGGGATGTCTAACCACGTCGCCCGCCTGGAAGAAGGTAAAGCTAATGTCGTCTACCTTACTCAATACTTCGATGGCGTGACGCAAACCGGAACGTTGCCCACGTGGCAAGTCGATTTGGGTTATATCGCCGGTGATGACCGCCCGCGAATTGAAGCCGATACGGGTTAGGAACATTTTCATTTGTTCCATCGTGGTATTTTGGCTTTCGTCGAGAATGATAAACGCGTCATTGAGCGTTCTTCCACGCATATAAGCTAAAGGCGCAACTTCAATCACGTTGCGTTCAATCAACTTTTCAACTTTTTCAAAGCCGAGCATCTCGAACAGAGCATCGTAGAGCGGGCGTAAGTAAGGGTCGACTTTTTGCGCCAGATCGCCGGGTAAAAACCCCAGCTTTTCACCTGCTTC
Source organism: Pseudomonadota bacterium (assembly GCA_051746345.1). Classification (GTDB taxonomy): domain Bacteria; phylum Pseudomonadota; class Gammaproteobacteria; order Enterobacterales; family Alteromonadaceae; genus Idiomarina. Next base: position 85,094 of record JBNJEZ010000002.1, on the reverse strand, counting down.
GACGGCGGGGCGGGTCAGTAAAATCCGACGCACTTCCTGGCGTTCGAGTGCGTCTACCGCACAGGCCACGGCTAAATAAGTCTTACCAGTGCCGGCTGGGCCAATACCAAAATTAACGTCGTGCGCTAAAATTGCTCTTACATAGCCCGCCTGGCTATGGTTGCGCGGCTTAATCAAACCGCGTTTGGTCTTTATGTGGGTCATTTTTTCTGCCGCAGGATCAGAGTCATCCTGCTCGAGTACTTTTGCCTGCTGGATCGCCAAGTGCACTTGTTGTGGCTCGATAGTGCCTTGTTCACTCCTGACTGTCGCTGTCTCTACGTAGAGATCGCGGAGAATGTTCTGCACCGCAGCGACGGTGTGATTTGGACCGATAAGACGGAAATGATGACCCCGGTGGGTAATTTCGACGCCCAACCGACGTTCGATGTGTTTAAGGTTTTCGTCGAACGGGCCACATAAATCGGAAAGCCGACGCAAGTCGGTCGGCTCTAGTGTAAATTCAATATCTTCGGTACGTTGGTTCAATCCAATCCTCGTTTTCTAAGACGCTTTCGGTGTTACCCGGGCGACACCAAGGTCGTCAGGTTCGTTATTCCGACCGCGCTGTAAAATAGTTTCTGGTGCAGTGTCGACACGCAGTCCCATATCTTTTTCTTCGCGCAGTAGTTCGCCACGCAATGAGTTAGGCAATACGTCTGTAATTTTCACATCGACAAACTGACCGATCATATGGGGTTGACCAACAAAGTTTACAACCCTGTTGTTCTCAGTACGTCCGGAAAGCTCGATCGGGTTCTTCTTCGATGGACCAGTGACCAAAATTCGCTGTTCGCTTTCCAGCATACGGCGAGCATGTGCCATCGATTGCTGGTTTAAACGTTGTTGCAGCAGCTGCAGGCGCTGCTTTTTAGTCGCTTCGCTAATATCATCCGCTAAGTCAGCCGCTGGTGTACCAGGGCGTGCGCTGTAAATAAAGCTAAAGCTCATATCAAAGTCGACGGCCTGGATGAGATCCATAGTGGCTTCAAAGTCAGCGTCGGTTTCGTCCGGAAAACCGATAATAAAATCAGATGACATGGCGATGTCGGGACGTGCTCTTTTCAGAGCGCGGATTTTCGACTTATATTCTATCGCTGTGTGACCGCGTTTCATCATGGTTAAGATACGATCGGAGCCGCTTTGTACTGGCAGATGCAGGTGGCTAACCAGTTCCGGAATGGTTTTATAAGCTTCAATGATATCGTCAGTAAACTCGACCGGATGCGATGTGGTATAGCGGATACGGTCAATACCGTCGATAGCGGCCACCAGATGCAATAGCTCAGAAAAGCGACATACTGAACCGTCAAAACTTTCACCACGAAACGCATTAACGTTCTGGCCTAATAGGTTGACTTCACGAACGCCTTGTTCTGCAAGCTGGGCTATTTCGTAGATAACGTCATCGACTGGGCGGCTGATTTCTTCGCCGCGAGTATAGGGAACCACGCAGAACGAGCAGTATTTAGAGCAGCCTTCCATAATAGAAACAAAAGCTGTTGCGCCATCTGCTTTTGGCTCTGGTAAGCGGTCAAATTTTTCCACTTCAGGAAATGAAATATCAATCATTGGTTGATGATTATCACCGACTTGTTTGATCATTTCTGGCAGGCGATGCAAGGTCTGTGGACCAAACACAAGGTCTACGAACGGGGCACGGGTGCGAATTGCATCGCCTTCCTGAGAAGCGACACAGCCGCCAACACCAATCAACAGATCTGGATTGGTTTGCTTTAAATTTTTCCAGCGGCCTAACTGGTGAAAGACTTTTTCCTGAGCTTTTTCACGAATTGAACAGGTATTTAGCAAGATCAAGTCTGCTTGCTCTGCCTCGTCGGTGAGTTCATAGCCGTGGGTGGAGTTTAGTAGATCCGCCATTTTGGCTGAATCATACTCGTTCATCTGGCAACCCCAGGTTTTTACGTAAAGTTTCTTACTCATGGTCTCTCAACACTTGCTGACGCTTTGGTACGAAAAGGGCGCGTATTTTACCGCGTATAAGGGGGAAAAGCCAACAGCCGATTGGTTAACTTTTGCGCCGCGTACGAATTGCAAAATAACCGGCAATAATGATGACCAATGTGCCCCAAAGCATGTGCCAGTATACGGCTTCGTCAAAGAACCAGTAGCCAAGCACAGCAGCGAAAATAACAGAGCTGTAGGTGAAGACACCTATTTTGGCGGCAGGCGCTATCGAGAAAGCTTTGGTCATCGCCAGTTGTCCATACACAGCAAGCAGTCCCATAACCCCTAAACCAAGCCAGTTTTCGACGGGAATCGACTGCCATAACCAAATAAGCGGAATGGCAGACGCAAACGTGGCAAAGCCAGAAAAGTAGAATACGATTTTGCTGGTTGACTCAGTGGCCGACATTTTTCGGATAACGGTTTTAGTAAATGCAGCCAGAGCAGCGGCAATAAAGGCGACCGCTACCACCGGTGAAATAGAACTGCCCAGTGGATCAAGAAAAATAAATACGCCAATAAAACCAAGCAGAATGGCCAGCCAAGTCTGTCGTGAAACATAGTCTTTTAGCCAAAGCCAGCCTATCACCGGGATTAAGAACGGTGACAGGAGCAAGACGAGGGTTGCCTGTGCCAGAGGTATTGTTGAGATAGCGTAGAAAAATAGGTACATAGCTGTGATACCGGCAATGCCGCGTACCAAGTGCAGTTTCCATCGTCTAGTTTTTAATGCTCCAGGTCCTTTCCGCCAGAGCCACGGGAGGAGTACTAAAAAAGCGAAGACATTACGGAAAAACACCAGCTGTTCAAAATTTTGGGTGGCGGACAGGTGTTTCACCAGCGCGCTGACACCAGCAAATGATGCTTCAGCAGAGAGCAACAGCAATGAAGCAAGGATTACTGCTTTATTGGATGTTTCGACCGCAGTTGGGGCGGGTGTTTGCTCAGCCATTAAAAACATCGTCCTGAACCATGAATGAGTGTTTATGATACCGGAAATCTGCTCACAAATGTGGTATTTATAGTGGTTATACAGTGACGATAGAAAAATTTTAGTTAGGTGGTAGATGAAACATTACGTGATTAATGGTGGCGGCATGGTCGGCGCGTCAGCTGCGTTGGCGCTTGCGATCAGCGGCGAAAGAGTCACCTTAATTGATGCGCAGCCTGCGACGCAGACTTCTGACGATTGGGATTTACGCATTTCATCGGTAAATGACAATCATTGGCAGTGGCTGCTGTCATTGGGAATCGGTGATGATCTCAACCATAAACGGATGTCTTATCAACGCCTGTCGGTTAAAACTATATCGGGTACCCAGCTGAGTTTTAGCGCTGCCGAGGCTGGTGCCGAGCAGCTTGGGGTTATGGTTGAGAATAATAATTTACAAACGGCATTGTGGAAAAGTTGCCAGCGTCACGCAGCTATTAAATTTAAAGCTCCCGCACAGATTGCAGAGTTTGATTTGCCAAACCAACGGCTAACATTAGATGACGGCGAGCAACTTGATTATGATTTATTGATTGGTGCTGACGGCGCTAATTCGGCGGTTGCCCGGGCAGCGGCTATCGGCTATCGCGGCTGGGATTACGGACAACGGTGTTTACTGGCTAATGTTACTTTAGAACAACCGATTGAAGCTGAAACCTGGGAAGTATTTCGACCCCAGGGACCCTATGCACTGCTCCCGTTATCCCCGCATAATGCCTGTTTAATTGACTACCGATCGAGTGCTGAAATTAAATCGATAAGCGGCGACGCAGACACCTTAATAGCTGAGCTGAGGAAAACTTTTGGGAATGTTATTGGTAACTTTCAGCTGCAACGCTATGCCAGCTTTCCATTACAGCGCAAGCATGCGCTCGATTATCATAAAGGTGATTCGTTGATTTTGATGGGCGATGCAGCTCATACCATTCATCCGTTAGCGGGACAGGGAGTTAATCTAGGTTTTGCGGACGTACGCAGTTGGTTGGCGTGTGGTCAGAATGTCAAACGCTATCAGCAGCAACGGCAACAACAAAACGCACGCATGATGAGAGCAATGGATCTAGTCAATGTTGGTTTCCGGAAATCATCGAAACCGATTAACTGGCTGCTCAAAGGTGGTTTTTCAGTAATTCAAAATACCGCACTGAAATCATTACTATTAGGGTCTGCAATGCAGCGTTGATACTGGAACGTGAAGATATTTACGAGTGCTGTGGTGCGGAGGGAGGGACTTGAACCCTCACGTCCTTTCGGACACTAGCACCTGAAGCTAGCGCGTCTACCAATTCCGCCACCACCGCATACAATAGGAGAGTGTGGCTGGGGCACCAGGGATCGAACCTGGGAATCGCGGGATCAAAACCCGCTGCCTTACCGCTTGGCTATGCCCCATCCAACTTTGGACAGACTCACAAACCAACAAGATACAAGTATCTAAGGTTAAATAACTAATGGCTGGGGCACCAGGGATCGAACCTGGGAATCGCGGGATCAAAACCCGCTGCCTTACCGCTTGGCTATGCCCCAATTGATTAGCTATTCAAGAGAGATTGGTGCGGACGGAGAGACTTGAACTCTCACGCCGTGAGGCACTGGAACCTAAATCCAGCGTGTCTACCAATTCCACCACGTCCGCACAATGATTACTCTTCGAAAAGTTGGTGGCTACGGCGAGATTCGAACTTGCGACCCCAGCATTATGAGTGCTGTGCTCTAACCAGCTGAGCTACGTAGCCATCTTTTCTTTACTAAAGCTTTCTGTGCATCTCTCTGTGAGTGCGGCGCGTATTATGCAAATCGCTCCGCTTACCGTCAACCTCTTTTTGCGAAAAAACCAAGGTTTTCGCATCAACTGCTCAAAAAACCATAAAAACGATGAATTATCCACCGTTAACTGAGCGAAAAAGGGCTACCAAGGTAACTCATCACCTTTGCTGTGATAAAAATGTCCGGTTGTATCCAGCGTTAATTCTTCGATTCGTTGAATTAAACGCTGCGCTGCTTCCTCTGCAGTAATATCACCACGATTTCCAACCATGTCGGTTTGTACGTAGCCAGGATGCAACAGCACCACCGCAACGCCCTGGTCTTTTAAGTCAAGAGCCAGTGACTTTCCGGCAGCGTTGAGAGCTGCTTTCGACATCCGGTAGCCATAGCGGCTGCCGGAGCCGTTGTCAGCAATTGAGCCCATGCGACTGGTAATTAAGGCGACTTTACTGCCGTTTGATAATTTATTTAGTAATGCTTCGGTAACTCGTAGTGGCGCAATGGCATTAACTTCGTATTGCGCGCGCAGACTGCCACCATCAATATCACCCAGTTCGTCGTTGTTAAGTAACCCGGCATTATTGATCAAGATATCAATGGTTTTATCGCCAAGGGTTTCTTGCATGCGTAGCAGGTCTGACGCTTTAGTCACATCAATGCCTTCGATAATATCAACAGCAAGCTCGGTTAGTTGCTTTGAATTGTTGCGGCAAACGGCACTGACTTTATACCCCGCTTCGCTGTATTGTTTTGCAAATTGAAAGCCTATGCCCCGATTCGCGCCGGTAATAACCACGTGCTTCATATTAATCTCCTTGATTGACTCCGCCTTCGGTAAGCTTTTTGGGATCCAGCAGACTTTCTAATTTGTCGCGGCCCAAATCTGTCATTTCGTCAGCCACATCAATAATGGCCCGGCCATCTTTATAGGCTTGCTTCGCGATTTCTGCGGCCTTGCTGTAACCAATAACGGGGTTCAGTGCGGTCACCAAAATTGGATTCTTAGCCAGCGCCTCGTCTAACCGTTGTTGATTCACTTCAAAGTCTTTAATTGCCTTATCTGCCAGGGAACGACAGCTACTGCCAAGAATATCGATAGACTGCAACAGGTTGTAGGCAATGACCGGCAGCATGACATTGAGTTGGAAGTTACCTTGTTGCGCGGCGGTAGTAATGGTGGTTTGGTTGCCATTTACTTGTGCAGCAACCATAGCCACGGCCTCTGGAATAACCGGGTTAACTTTGCCCGGCATAATGCTGCTACCTGGCTGCAGCGCGGTTAGTTGGATCTCACCTAAACCTGCAAGCGGGCCGCTGTTCATCCAGCGTAAGTCGTTACTGATTTTTAGTAAAGTGGTAGCGAGCGTGTTCAGTTGACTGTGCAGTTGTAAATTGACTTCCTGTCCGGCAATTCCGGTAAACGGGTTTGTTGACGCTTTAAAGTCACTATTAGTCAGTTCTGATAGCGCCTTAGCAAATTCTCCGGCAAACGGTTTAGGCGCATTAATTCCGGTACCTATGGCGGTGCCGCCTTGGGGCAGAACCCGGCTATGCTGCAGTAATTGCGGCAATTGCTCTGCGGTTTGATCAAGTTGTCCGGCCCACGCATCCAGTTCCTGTGCTAAAGTCATCGGCATAGCATCCATCAAATGCGTACGGCCGGTCTTAACCACATCGCGCAAACTGATCGCTTTGCTTCTAATGACATCGACTAAATGCTTTAATGCCGGTTGCAGGTTTGATTCTACAGCCAATACACTGGCAACCTGAATTGCGGTAGGTATTACATCGTTACTGGATTGGCTCTGATTTACGTCATCATTAGGATGAACATCAACGCCCTGTTGTTGGCATAAGTTGGCAATAACCTCGTTAACGTTCATATTCGAGCTAGTGCCTGAGCCCGTTTGAAATATATCAACTGGAAAATGAGCACTGTGTTGCCCGTCGATAATTTGTTGGGCTGCAGCACGAATGGCTTTAGCCTTTTTACTATCGAGATTGCCGACCTGCTCGTTAGCAGAGGCAGCGGCTGCTTTTACGCGAGCGATGGCTTTTATCACTGTCGCCGGCATTGTTAGCCCGCTGATTGAAAAGTTGTCAACCGCGCGCTGGGTCTGGGCGGCGTATAGAGCATCTTCGGGTACTTTTACTTCACCCATACTGTCTTGTTCAGTGCGATATCCTTGACTCATAAACTGAACCTCCTGCTGGTTAATTTCGTTACTTAAGCTATGTATAACACATTACGATTTGGCAAAGCCTAAGATCACTCATTAGATGCTTGCGGTTTTGTTGATAACCGGTAATCTAGACTTAAAAAAGGAGCTGATGTTGAGCATTAAACTGAAGCCGGTACTGGTCATTTTTGTACTACTGTTGCCGCAGCTTAGCTGGGCTAACAAACTACAGCTTGAGATTGTCGATAAACGTGGCGACCGCTTAGCGAATGCTGCCGTTATTGTCGATGACCGGTACTTGGCCAATGACGAAGAAAAAGAGCCGCAAGTAGTTACCGTTGACCAGGTTAATCGGCAATTTGTGCCTTTTTTAACAACTTTAAGAGTAGGCAGCGAAGTGGTTTTCCCAAACAGCGATAATATTAGACACCACGTTTACTCCTTTTCGGAACCTAAACCATTTGAGCTAAAGCTGTACTCGGACGAAGAACGTCCGAGCGTATTTTTTAATAAACCTGGGGTCGTCACTCTGGGTTGTAATATTCACGATCAAATGATCGCTCATTTATTGGTTACCGATGGCCGTGTAGCAACCGCAAGTAATGAGCAGGGACAATTGTCGCTGGATCTGGTGGATGAGGTTCCTCAGCAGTTTTCTATTACGGTTTGGCATCCTTTGCAGGGTGAAAATTTATCGGTAGCAAAAACAGTTCAGATCGATCTTAGCGAGCAGACCGAAACTATAGAAATAGCACTGGATGTTATGCCTGAAACAACAGACGATGAGCCGAAGTCTCGTTTAGAACAACGGTTTAACCGCACGGGTAACTTATGATTCGGAGCTTTCGTACGCGATTGCTGGTCATTTTATTATTGCTTGTCGCTGGTGCATTGAGCGTATCACTGAGTGCTATTGGAGTAGCTGTTCAGCAACAAGTTCAGCGTTCGGTCGAGCAAGAGTTAAGTGTCAGTGACCGAGTATTTCGCGAGCTACTGGCAAGTCGTAGCCAGTTACTGTTGCAGGCGGCTCAAGTGCTGACTGATGACTTCGGTTTTAAGCGAGCTGTCGCTTCCGGAGATCGGGAAACGATAGTTTCTGCATTGGTCAATCATGGTGAACGTATTGACACGGAACTGATGGTGCTGCGCAGTCCCGATGGGGAAGAAATTGCAGCAACTCATCCATTATCGCAAAACATTATTGAAACCACACAAGGTTCCACCGAACAACAGTTAGCGGTGGTCGACGGCGAACTGTTTCAGCTAATTACGGTACCGGTTAACGCGCCTCAGTTAATTGCCCGCGCAACTTTAGGATTTCGTGTCGACTCAGAGTTGGCGCAGGAATTACAAAGTCTCGCTAATGCCGATATCAGTTTATGGTTAGAGGACTCTAAACAAGTGCTCGCCTCGAGTCTTAATCGCGGCCAGCAATCCAGTTTGCAGGGCTATCTCAAATCTTCCGAAGCCGCACTAAAAGGTTGGCTAGAGCAACAAAACTTTGTAGGACAGGAAGCCTTGCTGGAAACCGCGGAAGAGCAACAAGTTCATGTGTTGTTATCAGCATCACTAGCGGCAGCGATGGCGGATTTCGATCGATTACGCTCGCAAATGGTGTTTATCGCACTGGTTGCACTAATTATTGCGGCGCTTATTGCGCTTTGGATCGCGCGCAGCGTGTCGCAACCTTTATACCGGTTGACTGAGGCAGCTAAGCAGCTGCAGCGCGGTGACTACAGTAAACTAGAACTGCAACAACGGGGTGATGAATTTGGTCAGTTGGTAACCACTTTTGACTCGATGCGCGATGCTATCGCCGAACGCGAACAAAGAATCTCCTTTCAGGCCACTCATGATCAGCTAACCGGGTTACCGAACCGCCGCTTTTTTGCAAAAAAAATGTCGGATGAGTTAGAAAAAGACGGCGTCTGGACATTGTTGCTGGTTAATATCTATCAATTCAGAGTACTGAACGACACTTTAGGACAAGTAATTGGTGACCAGGTGTTGAAGCAAATTGGTAGCCGCTTGCTGACTCTTTCTAAAGGCAGTCAGGTAGCGCGTGTTGGTGGTGACGAATTTGCGATCGTAGTCGATAAATGTATTGAAGGACCTGATGACGAACTGGTAGCAGAGCTGGACGAGTGTCTGGCGCCGCCGGTAAAAGTAGGGGAGAGCGATTATCCGGTAAGTTTTAACTGCGGCGCTGTGTGTTACCCGCGTGATGGGAACGAATTTGACACGCTGTTGAGACGAGTTCAGGTGAGTGTGCAACAGGCAAAACGCGAGCAAAAATTCATTTATTTTTATAGCGCAGGCCTCGATGAACAGCATTTGCGTAAGCTGACTATACTGGAACATTTGCAGACGGCGGTTGAAAAGGAGGAACTCGCTGTTTTATTGCAACCCAAAATTGACTGCGCCACGGGTCGTACCCAAGGTGCTGAGGTGTTATTACGTTGGCACAATCCGCAACTGGGGTTTGTCGGGCCCGATGAATTTATTCCACTGGCCGAGCAATCTGGGTTAATTAAGAGCTTAACTCGCTGGGTATGTGAGCAAAGCGTCAAGGTGTTAGAACAATTACAGCCACTACCAGACAACTTTACCTTAAGTGTTAACTTATCGGCAGTGGACTTGTTAAGCGATGAAGTGATTAGTTTGATTGAGGAACTGGAACAGCAATATCCGCAGCTGAGCCAGTATCTCGTGTTAGAAGTCACCGAAAGTGTGTTAGTCGACGACCCGGAGACGGCAATAGAGCGGTTGAATTGGTTCAGGAACCGAGGTTACGGTGTTTCTATTGATGACTATGGAACAGGTTACTCGTCGCTGGCGCAAATGCGGCAGCTACCGGTGACTGAACTAAAAATTGACCGCGCATTTGTGCAATTATTGGCAACCAGCCCGGTCGATCAATCGATTGTTCGATCGACCATTCAACTGGCTCATGAGCTAAGGTTGAGCGTGGTAGCCGAAGGGGTTGAAGATGAACAAAGCTGGAATTGGCTAAAACAGCAACATTGTGATGTTTTGCAAGGCTTTTACTTCAGTAAGCCAATACCTTTTGAAGAATTTAATCAAAGACTGCAAGGAGAGTCTGATGCTTAAACGAGGCTTACAATGTGCGTTGCTGACCAGCTTGTTATTACCGGCTATAGCGATGGCACAGGGCTCTAAATTACTGGCTACCGGCGGCGCTTCAACGATTGAAGGCGCTGGTGGCGGCGGTATTGTTCCGTGGGCAACGCTTAGTAGCTATGCCGATACCGGAGAGTGGGGCGCGACGGTCAATTTAAGCGAAGTGCAGGTTGATGATTTTAGCTTGAGTGTGCAGGGGGCGAGTGTTTCCTGGAATAACAGGCTGGAAGTTTCCTATGCCCGACAGACTTTCGATTTATCAACCATAGGTGGCGAATTAGAGCAAAACATTGTGGGCCTTAAAGCACGGCTATTTGGTGATTTAATTTATGGCGCAATGCCACAAGTGAGTGTTGGCTTACAGCACAAAAGCAATCAGACGTTCTCGTTGCCGTCAGCGGTTGGTGCTACTGATGATAATGATACAGATTGGTATATTAGTGCAGCTAAAGCCTGGCTTAACGGACCCTTCCATCGTACCTGGGTGGCCAATGTTACTGCGCGAAGGACACGAGCTAATCAACTAGGGCTGCTGGGTTTTGGTGGCGATAAGACTGATTCTGCTGAGTGGGTTGCTGAGGCCTCCGTAGCGGCCTTCATTAATCGCTACTGGGCGGTTGGTGTGGAATATCGGCAGAAGCCTGATAACCTGAACTTTGCCGTTGAGCAAGATTGGCGCGATGTTTTTGTGGGTTACTTTCCGTCGAAACGGGTATCCGTAGTGGGGGCTTACACGGACTTGGGATCGATTGCCGGACTCGATGATCAGCATGGCTGGTATTTGTCGTTACAGGCGGCGTTTTAACTGGAGAGCATATGAAACGATTAGTACTATTGGCAGGCCTTTTGCTAATGCCGCTTGCCCATGCAAACGATTTATATCAGCAGCTTGGCGAAAAGCAGGGGATTTCCGCTATCGTCGAAGAGATGCTTTATCGGGTCGGTGGTGATGAGCGTATCGTGCATCATTTCGATGGGGTCGATATTGTGCAGGTACACGAATTAATTACTGAACAAGTGTGTGATGTCGTTGGTGGGCCCTGCGAATACCAGGGTGAGAGCATGCAGGCTTCGCATGAGGGAATGGGTATTACCCATGCTGACTTTAATGCATTGGTAGAGCACCTGATTGCGGCGATGGAGAAGCATGAAGTACCGGTCGCAGCGCAAAACCGACTGCTGGCCAGGTTAGCACCGATGTATGAGGATATTACTGAAGAATAGCCATTAAAAAAGGGTCGAATAATTCGACCCTTTTTGTTTAAAGCTTGGTAGGTAAGTGCTTAAACGTTAAAGCGGAAGTGGATAACATCGCCGTCTTTAACAATGTATTCTTTGCCTTCTAAACGCCATTTGCCGGCATCTTTGGCACCTTGCTCGCCGTTAAACTCAATAAAGTCATCATAACCAACGATCTCAGCTCGAATAAAGCCTTTCTCAAAGTCGGTATGAATACGTCCGGCTGCCTGCGGTGCTGTTGAACCAATCTTAACCGTCCACGCGCGAACTTCTTTCGGTCCAGCGGTAAAATAGGTTTGTAGGTTAAGTAAGTCGTAACCGGCACGAATAACCCGGTTTAGCCCCGGTTCATCCTGACCGATTTCTGACAAAAACTCTTCTTTGTCGGCATCGTCGAGCTCAGCAATTTCCGACTCGATAGCGGCACAAACGGGTACCACAATCGCGTTTTCTTTACTGGCAATCTCGCGAACAGTATCCAGGTGTGGGTTATTCTCGAAGCCATCTTCGTTGACATTGGCAATGTACATAGTTGGCTTCAAGGTCAGTAAATTATAAGAACGGATGGTGGCCAGATCATCCTTGCTTAACTCAACCGAACGCGCCATATCGCCGTTATCCAATGCTGGTTTTAGTTTTTCCAGTACGGCAATTTCGGCTTTGGCAACGGCATCGCCACCTTTTGCTTTTTTCGCCAGGCGAGTTAATGACTTCTCAACCGAGTCTAAATCAGCGAGTGCTAACTCCGTATTAATCGTGTCGATGTCGTCAGCCGGGTCAATACCGCCACTAACATGCACAATATTGTCGTCCTCGAAACAGCGAACGACGTGCCCAATGGCGTCGGTTTCGCGTATGTTTGCTAAAAACTGGTTACCAAGACCTTCACCTTGTGAAGCGCCTTTAACCAATCCGGCAATATCAACGAATTCCATCGTGGTTGGTAGCACACGCTGGGGGTTAACAATCGCCGATAATTTGTCCAGACGTGTATCTGGCACAGGTACCACACCGGTGTTTGGCTCTATTGTACAAAACGGGAAGTTTGCGGCTTCGATACCCGCCTTGGTTAGTGCGTTGAATAGCGTCGATTTACCTACGTTTGGTAGGCCGACAATACCACAGCGAAATCCCATGTTCGGTTAACCCTTTTGTTGTGGTCGATAACTGTGTAAGCGCAGCAATGCTGGGCCCCAGCCGTCAACCAATAATGTATCAATACTGCGACTTGCTTCGTCGATGCAATCGTCGATCAGTTGCTGTTCTGCCGATGGCGCTTTGCCGAGCACAAAACCGGTCACTTTTGACTTGTGACCCGGGTGCCCAATGCCAATCCTTAAGCGTAAAAAGTCTTGTTGGCCAGTCTGCGCAATAATGTCTTTGATGCCGTTATGACCACCTGCACCGCCACCTTTTTTGAATTTCGCTGAACCCGGAGGCAGATCCAGTTCGTCGTAAGCAACGAGTATCTGTTCGGCCGGGATCTTGTAAAAATTGGCAATGCTGGCAACCGAAAACCCACTGCGATTCATAAAACCTTGGGGGAGCACAATCCGGACATCCTGAGCGCCGCTTTGGTAGCGACCAATCAAAGCTTTCGATTTACTATCGGGGGAGAGGCTAACACCGTGTCGACGACAAAAGTCCTCAACTAACCAAAAACCCGCATTATGGCGGGTTTTTTCGTATTCGGGGCCTGGATTACCCAGGCCCACTAATAGCTTGATGCTTGTTTCCATAGCAAGACTAATGCTTACTCGTCGTTAGCGTCGTCTTTGCTCTTCTCTGCAGGAACTTCATCCGCAGCTACTGTGTCTTCTTCTTCGATTTCTTTCTCTACACGAGGAGCCGTAATTGAAACAACTGCCTGGTCGTGATCTTCACCTTTGCTCAGTTCAACCAACTCAACGCCGTTAGGCAGGTTAAGGTCGGTCAAGTGAATGGTGTCGCCGATGCTCAAGTTTGCGATATCAACTTCCAGGTACTCTGGTAAGTCTTTAGGTAATACCAGAATTTCAACGTCGTTCACGTGGTGAACAACAACGCCGCCTTCATCTTTAACGCCTTTCGCTGTTTTCTCGTTCAAGAAGTGTAGTGGCAAGTTAGTGTGTAACTTGTGGCCTTTCTCAACCCGCTGGAAATCAAGGTGAGTCAACTTAGGCTTGAACGGGTGACGCTGCATGTCTTTCAGGATGGCTTGTTCTTTCTTACCATCGATATCAAGCGTCAGAATGTGCGAATAAAAGGCTTCGTAGTCGGCCATGTTGTTCACTTTGTTGTGGTCCAGCTCTAATGCAACTGGCTCACCTTTACCGCCATATAGGATGGCAGGTACTTTATCCGCATGACGTAGGCGGCGGCTCGCACCTTTCCCCTTGTCGCCACGGACATTTGCTTTAATCGTAAAATCTAATTTAGCCATAATTTAGGGCTCTCAATGTTAATTGTTTTAGTTTGTCCGCACTCGCGACCAAGTGCGAACCCAGAACCTTAGAAACCGACACAGGGCCGGTTTCTAAGGGCGCGCAATACTACCACCAGAGGTAGGTAATTGCAATTTATTTAGTAATCAAACATCGCCGAAATGGATTCTTCGTTACTGACCCGGCGCAGTGCCTCTGACAGCATGCCTGAAAGCGTCAACTGTGTGACTTTGCCAGTTGCTTTCATTTCTTCCGATAACGGAATACTGTCGGTGACAATGACTTCATCAATTTGTGATTCAAGTATGTTTTTAACCGCATTGCCTGAGAAAACAGGGTGAGTAGCATAGGCGAAAACACGCTTAGCGCCATGTTCTTTCAAAGCTTCAGCTGCTTTACAAAGAGTGCCGCCCGTATCAATCATGTCGTCGACAATAATACAGTCGCGGTCTTTCACATCGCCGATGATATGCATAACTTGCGATACGTTAGCAGAAGGACGGCGCTTATCGATGATAGCTAAATCAGTATCATCCATTAATTTAGCGAAAGCCCGAGCGCGCACAACTCCGCCAATGTCCGGTGATACTACCGCCGGGGTATTGAACTGTTGCTGGCGCATGTGCTCAAGTAATACAGGAGTACCAAAGACGTTATCGACCGGCACGTCAAAAAAGCCCTGGATTTGCTCAGCGTGCAGGTCAACCGTCAATACTCTATCGACGCCAACGCTGGATAAAAAGTCAGCCACAACTTTAGCGGTAATAGGTACCCGCGCTGATCGTACACGTCGGTCTTGTCGAGCGTATCCGAAGTAGGGCATAACAGCGGTGATACGGCCTGCTGAAGCACGGCGCAGGGCATCTACCATAACGATCAACTCCATCAAGTTGTCGTTAGTCGGAGCACAAGTAGACTGCAATAAAAAAACGTCCGAGCCACGGACGTTTTCATTGATAGAGACACTGATTTCACCGTCGCTAAAGCGTCCGACGGATGCTTCACCTAGCTTAATGTACAGCCGGTCAGCAATTTTTTGGGCAAGTTCTGGTGTGGCGTTACCAGCAAACAGTTTCATGTCAGGCACAACAAACCTCGACTAATATTGGGTTAATGTCCGAATAAGCGGTGAACGGTTCTGGCCTTGTGCAACAAAACTTTGCAGTTCGCTAAACTGCTGTTGCACTTGCGCTGCAGCATCGAATGAATCAAAGCGTGCAAATAAACACGCGCCGCTGCCAGTGAGCCGAGTCGGAGCGTATTGTAGCAACCGGTCACGCAATTTGGCAACTTCCGGGTAAAGATCGCAGACCACCGGCTCAAATACGTTGCAGGTATCTGCTTGTTGCCAACTGTTGGTGCTGAGCAACGGACAGTTTCGCTTTAAAGCCGGGTGGCGAAACAGCGCAGCCGTAGAAATACTCACTTTCGGTTTGACCACCAAATAATAAGGAGTGTCGATGGTTACGTCCGTAAAACGTTCGCCGATTCCCTCAGCAAAGGCGCTGTGTCCATGCACAAAAATTGGCACGTCGGCACCAAGCTGCAGCCCTAGTTGCTCTAATTCTGACTGAGTTAACGGCTGATTCCATAGATGATTTAAACCGACTAAGGCGGTGGCTGCATCGGATGAGCCGCCGCCAAGTCCGGCCCCCTGAGGCAGACGCTTGGTTAAGTTGATATCTACACCCGGTACGTGGCTGCAGCGCTTTACGGCCTGCTGATAAAGTAAGCGGGCAGCTTTTATAACCAAATTGTCCGCGTTAGCAATGCCACTGTCTTTATCGAGCAGTATTAGTTGCTCGTCATTGCGTGGTTTAAAGCTTAGTTGGTCACCGTAATCGAGGAACTGAAATACGGTCTGTAAATTGTGATAGCCATCGTCACGACGACCCACAATGTGCAAAAAAAGGTTTAATTTGGCCGGCGCCGGGAGTTCCAGAATTGTCGTCATTGCTGGTCCTGTTGCTGAGGCCATGTTTGCCATTCATTAATCTGCATTTTTAATTTTATCTGATTCGACTCAAGATGCACCTGAGTCGGGAGTAACTGTTGTTGATAGTACCAGTTAATTTTCCAAAGCTCGCCTGCCTTGGTTTCCACAGTGGCAGCGGCCAGTTTGCCGTCGGCAAGATAGTTTAACTGTTTGAGTCTTGCTGTCGTTTTACCTAAGGCCCATTGGCTGAGTGCGGTCACCGGCACTTCCACCTTAAGTAAACGTTTTAGTAAGCGTTCTGCGGAACGATCATTGTAGCGCTGACCATCGTAGTTCAAGCTTGCGAATTGATCATCAACGGTCAACTCAGCAACCTGACCTTTTAACGGGTGTGAAAAGCGCAGTCGTTGCTGAGGACTGTTATTCGGTTGCCACTGCCAGTCAACATAAAGCCCATCTCGTTCGTTATTGCGTTTTTGAATAACCGCCATTCTGGCCGATAGCTGCCATCGATTAATTGAATCCAGCTGTTGCTGGTGTGCATCAATTATCGACTGGCTGACTGTTTTATCATGCCGCTGAGTATCGGGAGTTGGGATTGAACATCCGGTTACGCTTGCCGTAAGGGCGATAAGTAACACGCAACGCAATGGAGCCAAAAATGCACGCGATTTAGCAAACAAGCTGAGTACTTCCGTTAAAAAGTGTCGACTTATTAGTGGAACAGAAAGCGTGATGACTTTCAATAATTTGGGCTTTAACGTACAATCTGCGCACGAATGCACACACGTTGGGATAACGAGCTTCTACAGCGGATGACCATTTCAGCCCTTGGTATAAACCATAAAACAGCCCCTGTTGATTTACGCGAACAAGTTGCTTTTTCTAATGAGCAGCTCGATACCGCGTTGCAGGCGATCCGACAACTGCAGGGTGTCGATGAGGCGGTCATTGTATCAACCTGTAACCGCACGGAGCTATACTGTCAGGGAACGGTGTCAACAGACCTGTTGTTAGGTTGGTTGGCCGGTTTCCATGGATTGCAGGCAGACGCTTTAATACATCACCACTATCAGTATCAGGACCAACAGGCTATCAGTCATTTGATGTCGGTTGCCAGTGGGCTTGATTCGCTGGTGCTGGGCGAACCACAGATCCTTGGGCAAGTAAAGCAGGCGTATCAGCATGCCAAGCGACATGCAGCCGTCGGTGGTGTGTTAGAGCGCTTGTTCCAGCAAACCTTCCGGGTCGCGAAAACGGTGCGCAATGAGACCGAAGTAGGGCAGAATGCTGTCTCCGTTGCTTATGCAGCCGTCAGTATGGCAAAACACATCTTTGCTAAGCTGGAAAAATCCCGAGTCTTATTGATTGGTGCCGGAGACACCTCGGAGTTAGTGGCGCAGCATTTACGGCAACAAGGTGTCAGCGATATTACGGTGGCAAATCGTACCTTACAGCGAGCCAGTGAGCTGGCTGGTAAAATTGGGGGCAAGGCGCACAGCCTGTCGGAATTGGGCGAGCTGCTGCCCAATGCTGATATTGTGGTGAGTTCAACCGCCAGCACTTTGCCCATCGTTGGTAAAGGCAGCATTGAGCGGGCGTTAAAAAAACGCCGCCATAAACCGATGTTATTAATTGACCTGGCGGTACCGCGCGATATCGAAGAACAAGTGAATGAGTTAGACGATGCGTATTTATATACGGTCGATGATTTACAGAATATTATTAGTGAAAATATTAAGAACAGAGAGCAGGCAGCGCGGCAGGCTCAGATGATTATTCATCAACAAAGCGAAGAGTTTGGCGACTGGTTGAAGTCGCTTAATAGCGTCGAACTGATTCGCCGGTATCGGCAACATTCTCAACAAATTGCCGAACAACAATTGCAAAAAGCACAGTTGATGTTACAGCAAGGCAAATCACCGGAGCAGGTATTGCAGTTGCTTAGCCACCGGTTAACTCAACAATTAACGCACCAGCCGACACAAATATTAAAGACGGCCGGTGAACAAAATGATCAAGCGGCACTGGCACTACTCGAACAATTATGGCCAGCGTCGTCCGACAAAAAAACGCAAAAGGATTAGACGAAGTTCATGAACCCATCGATTGAACGAAAACTTGAAGGGCTATTAGAACGCTATCAGGAAGTTCAGGCATTGCTTGGTGATGCCGGAGTTATTAGTGATCAAAACCGCTTTCGTGCGTTATCAAAAGAATACTCGCAACTGGAAGAGGTGGTTGACACTTTTGAACGCTACAAACAAGCGCAAGAGGACTTATCGGCGGCGCAAGAGATGGCCGGCGATGATGATCCTGAAATGCGGGAGATGGCGGCTGAAGAGTTGCGCGAAGGCGAAACTCGGGTGGAACAGCTGGAGCAACAATTGCAAGTGCTGCTACTACCTCGAGATCCGAACGATGATCGCGCCTGCTATCTGGAAATCAGAGCAGGAGCGGGTGGTGATGAAGCGGCTATTTTTGCCGGTGACTTATTTAGAATGTACAGCCGTTACGCAGAGCAGCAGGGCTGGAAAGTCAGCACAGTCAGTGCCAGCGATGGGGAACATGGTGGTTATAAAGAAGTGATCGCACACATGAGCGGTGACGGTGTTTACGGCAAAATGAAGTTTGAGTCCGGAGGTCACCGGGTACAACGAGTGCCGGAAACTGAGTCTCAGGGGCGTATTCATACGTCGGCCTGTACCGTTGCCGTATTGCCTGAAATTCCAGAAGCAGAAGCGATTGAGATTAATCCGGCTGATTTACGGGTGGACACCTATAGAGCCTCTGGTGCTGGTGGTCAGCACGTTAACCGGACCGACTCTGCTATACGCCTGACGCACTTACCCTCAGGGGTTGTGGTTGAATGTCAGGAAGAGCGTTCGCAACATAAAAACCGGGCAAAAGCGATGTCTGTGTTGCAGTCCCGGCTGCAGAAAATGGAAGATGAGAAACGCGCTCAGGAAGAAGCGAGTACCCGCCGAAACTTAGTTGGCAGCGGTGATCGTTCAGAACGAATCCGCACCTATAACTATCCGCAAAGCCGAGTTACTGACCACCGTATTAATTTAACCTTGTATCGGTTAGACGAAGTTTTAACCGGCAGCCTGAATCTTATTCTTGAAGCAATCATTACCGAGCATCAGGCCGATCAATTGGCTGCGTTGGCTCAGGAACAGTAATTGAAACGACCATCGATTGATCAAGCGCTGCTTTGGTGTGGACAAAAGTTGTCTACCAGTGAAAGCCCTGCTGTC
This sequence comes from Pseudomonadota bacterium, assembly GCA_051746345.1. GTDB lineage: Bacteria > Pseudomonadota > Gammaproteobacteria > Enterobacterales > Alteromonadaceae > Idiomarina. The sequence goes on along the minus strand of JBNJEZ010000002.1, from coordinate 66,150 downwards.
GATAGCAGGGCTTTGTTGTGCTATGTATTAAATAAGCCACGCAGCTATTTGATGACCTGGCCGGATAAATTATTGTCTGAAGAGCAGTGGCAACAGCTTCAGTGGCTGGTAGAGCAGCGGGCACAAGGTAAGCCAGTGGCGCACTTAACGGGACAGCGAGAGTTTTGGTCTTTGCCGCTGACCGTTAATAACAGTACCTTGATACCGCGGCCTGATACCGAAACACTGGTTGCAGCTGCACTATCACTGGAATTGCCGGTTGATGCCAAAGTGTTAGATTTAGGGACCGGAACTGGGGCCATCGCATTGGCGTTAAAGTCAGAAAATCCGAAGTGGCAAATCGTTGCGGTTGATCGTGAGCAAGCTGCGGTAGAGTTAGCAGCGCATAATTCGGCGCAGCTGCAGTTACCGATTGAAACACGAAAAAGTTATTGGTTTGATAGCATCGAAGATTTATCAGAGTTTGATTTGATTGTGTCAAACCCACCTTATATAGACGCCAGCGACAACCATCTTGAAGTGGGAGATGTACGTTTTGAACCACGCTCCGCGTTAGTGGCAGCAAACAAAGGTCTGGCGGATATTGAGTGGATTATTGAACATGCTGCTGATCATCTGGTTGCTAATGGTTGGTTGTTGTTGGAACAGGGATGGCAGCAGGCGGACGCAGTTGTTGAGCTGCTGCGGCATAACGGTTATAAAAATATTAACCGCTGGGCCGATTATGGTAGTGTAGACAGAGTCGCTGGTGGGCAGAAGGCAAGCTAAAGGGGAAATACTATGAGCAATCAGTTTATGTTCGCTGATGAACCAGGACAGCAGGCACCGACTATTCCAACGGAGAATTGGAAGATCCTCATTGTCGATGACGAACCTGAAGTTCACGCAGTAACCAAGCTTGCCTTAAGTGACTTTAATTTTTTAGGGCGTGGTTTAGAGTTCCACAGCGCGTTTTCCGGAAAGGAAGCAGAACAATTAATTGATCAGCATCCAGAAGCCGCTATTTTGTTGCTGGATGTGGTTATGGAAACTGACGATGCCGGCCTTAAAATTGCTCGCTATATTCGCGAGCAGGCGCAAAACCACTACACCCGCATTATTTTGCGCACCGGCCAACCTGGACAGGCGCCAGAACGGACTGTAATCGTTAACTATGACATTAACGACTATAAATCGAAAACTGAGCTGACGGCGCAGAAACTGTTTACCGCGGTGATGTCTTCACTGCGATCGTACCGCGATATTATGTCGATTGACCAAAGCCGGCATGGGCTGGAAAAAATAATTGCCGCATCATCCAACCTCTACGCATTACAACCGATGAATAGTTTCGTCGACGGCTTGGTGCAACAGTTAAGTTGGGTCATCGGCGGCGCCCGCCAAACCTTATATGCTAACGCCGACAGCGAAGGACGTTCGTATCAGGTGGTGGCGGCTTACGGCGAGGACTCTTCGGTTGCGGTAGGGCAAACACTGCGTTCCGTATTACCGGCGACAGCTTTGTCAGAACTTGATCAGGTGATTGCCAATCATGGCAGTTACTACGGTGATGACTTTGTTTTGTTATATTGTCGTAGCCATTGTCGTCCCTATGGATCGGTGCTGTTTATTGGTGGTATTTCGCGAAAATTAAGCGACGATGATCACCATGTACTGCAATTGTTTTCCGAAAATGTTCAGTTAGCCCAGGACAATGTTGTATGTCTGGAAGATTCCGATCAATTCTTGGCACGCCTTGGTGATCAATTGATGGAGCTTCGGGAGACCGTATTTAGAGCCGACGATTTACCCGCTAAAGCGGCGCTGGCCTATCAAGTGGCGCAATATGTTGTGGCTGAGCCGGAGGCTAAAAACATCGCTCTGGCGTGGTTTTTATACGAGCCGGCCGGTCCCCTCTTGCAATGTGCGACCGATGCTGTCGCCGCTAACGAAACAACCTGTCAGCAGCGAGTTGCACGTTCCTTACGCGCATTGGCTCACGGTCAGCATGTCGCTACTCAAATGGCACATCGCGCATTAATCGAACGCTTGGAACGTTGGGACGGGATGGGCTTGCCGGAAGGTAAGCAGGGCAATGCAATTGCCTTAAGCTCGCAAGTGTTGTTATTGGTTGAGCAGTTATCAGACTTTCGCCAGCAACAGTTATCAGAAGCGGAAATAAAAACACGCTTAGAGGCTGAAAAAGGGCGCTATTACTCGCCTGATTTTCTCGATACCATAGTGGCGAGAATTGATACGCTAATATCATCTAATTAAGGGGAACTTTGTGTACGCTGCGTTTAAACATTTACACGTTTTATTTGTTGTTATCTCGGTTAGTTTGTTCATTTTACGGTTTATCTGGAAGCAGTTAGATTCTGGCTTATTGCAGAAGCGTTGGGTGAAGATTGTACCGCATGTTAACGACACGCTTTTGCTGGCCAGCGCCATCGCAATGTTGGTAATGACTCAGCGCGCCCCAATCAGTGATCCTTGGGTCACCGAAAAAGTGTTGGGTGTGATTGGTTATATTATTTTCGCTATGTTTGCGATAAAGGGCAAAACAAAACTAATAAGCTGGGGCGGTTTTGTGATCGCTTGCGTGTGGCTAGCAGCACTATTCCATGTTGCGTTCGCTAAGCAACCATTATTATTCGGTTAAGTTTAAGGTGACTATGCAGTATTCATTTCTCCAGCAGTGCGAAGAGGAGCTGGTACCAACGGTTGAAATCCTCTGGGAAATTAGTCGCAAGTTGAACTTAGCAGAGGGCGAGAGCCTGGCAGATTTTCGTCAGCAGGTAGAGCAGTTTGGTGGCTTCAACGAGAACGCCGAGTTACCGCAGAAAGTCGCACAGATTAGCCAATTTTTTTATCGTCAGTTGGGCTATAGTGACGCGCCGGAAAGTTGGATTAAGGCACAGCGTATTGCGATTGATCAAGTTGCTGCCTATCGCACTGGAGTGCCATTAGTGATGGCCGTGTTACTGCAAGAATGTGCCCAGCATCACGGTCTCGATTTGGAGGTCGTTGATTTCCCTGGTTACCCATTATTAAAGCTGGTGGATGAGCAAAAAACTTATTTTGTCGATCCGCAGAGTGGCGAATTCGTTCGTTATCAGGAAGTCATGGAACGCTTTGAAGATGTGATGGAAGGTGACGCAGAGTTTTGTTGGGATTGGGCCGAACCAACACCACAAAAAAACCTTGTCGAAGCCTATCTGACTGAGCTTAAACATTGTTTGATGGCTGAAGCGCGCTATGAAAAAGCATTGCAATGTGTGCAAATGCTACTGACCCTGCAACCGGACGACCCCTACGAAATAAGAGACCGGGGATATTTGTTTGAGGAGCTCGACTGCCAGCATGTGGCCGTCGACGATTATCAGTACTTTGTTGACCAATGTCCGGATGACCCCAGCGCGGAATTATTAAAATTACAATTAGAGAGTTACGCCGGTCCCCAACACCTATTCCACTAGTGGGTAGAGGATTGGATAACTTTCCGCTGACAGCATATCGTTAAGGAGAAACCAGATGCTAGCTGCCGCACCCGCTGCCGCTGAAACGACCGCTTTAATCACTAATGATGGGGTTATCACCGGACTGTTATTAGCCATCTTAGGGTTGGTTTTTTATACTCATTCGAGTCAGCATCCGGCACTGCAGAAGTTTTATAAATTTGTCCCTGCTTTACTGTTGTGTTATTTCCTGCCGTCACTGCTAAACACTTTTAATATTGTCGACGGTAATACAGCAGCCATTAGCGATATTACGATGGACTACCTTTTACCGGCGTGTATGGTGCTGCTAACTCTAAGCCTTGACCTTAAAGCAGTCCTTGGGTTGGGTTCAAAGGCATTGATTTTGTTCTTAACCGGTACGCTGGGTATTGTTATCGGTGGACCTATTGCTCTGTTGTTGGTGGCGACTATTTTCCCGGAAATGCTCGGTGGCGCAGGTCCCGATGCTGTGTGGCGCGGCATGACTACCGTCGCCGGAAGTTGGATTGGTGGCGGCGCGAACCAAGCTGCCATGAAAGAAGTTTATGAAGTCGGTGGCGATATTTTCTCAGCCATGGTGACGGTTGATATTATCGTCGCTAACTTATGGATGGCGGTGCTGCTTTATATGGCGGCCAATTCAAAGCGGATTGATGCGCGAACCGGAGCGGATACATCGGCTATAGATGCGATTAAAGCCAAGGTAGAAGCCTATCAGGCAGAACACGTACGTAACCCTTCACTTCGCGACTTAATGCTAATTTTAGCGGTCGGCTTTGGTGTCGCTGGGCTGGCACACCTGCTGGCCGACTGGATAGCTCCGGCAATTGGAACCCACCTGCCTTATCTGAGTCGATTTAGCCTGGACAGTCTGTTTTTCTGGATTATCGTACTTGCTACCGCCGGTGGTATCGGGCTGTCGTTTACCCGGGTTCGCACGCTGGAAGCAGCAGGAGCGTCTAAAATTGGCTCGGTATTCGTCTATATATTGGTAGCAAGTATTGGCCTACATATGGACATCACAGCGATTGTTGACTCCCCCAAATACTTCCTCATTGGTGCCATCTGGATGTTGATCCACGCCGGACTGATGCTGTTTGTGGCAAAATTATTAAAAGCGCCGGTATTTTACATGGCGGTCGGCAGTCAGGCTAATGTTGGCGGCGCCGCATCAGCGCCAGTCGTTGCCTCTGCATTTCATCCTTCGTTGGCGCCAGTAGGTGTATTGCTGGCCGTTATGGGCTACGCTTTAGGCACCTATATGGCTTATTTGGCGGGTCAAATTCTACGGGTTGTCGGTAGTTAAAAGCGGGAAACAGGACATAGCTATGATTAAATCGTTGCAGTTAGGCAATATCAACATTGCCAATCAACAGCCGTTCGTATTGTTTGGTGGAATGAATGTGTTGGAATCAAGAGATCTGGCACTACGAATTGCCGAACATTATGTCGAAGTCACCGACAGGCTAGGTATTCCGTATGTGTTTAAAGCGTCTTTTGATAAAGCCAATCGTTCGTCTATCCATTCTTTCCGTGGGCCAGGAATGGAACAGGGGCTGCGTATTTTTGAAGAAATAAAAGAACAGTTTAAGGTGCCGGTGATTACCGATGTGCATGAGGCCTTTCAAGCTCAGCCGGTAGCCGAAGTTGCTGATATTATTCAATTACCTGCGTTTCTAGCCCGGCAAACAGACTTGGTTGTGGCGATGGCCCAAACGGGTGCTTTAATTAATGTGAAAAAACCTCAGTTTTTAGCCCCACAAGAGATGCAGCATATTATTACCAAGTTTAAGGAAGCGGGTAACGAACGTATTATGCTGTGCGAACGCGGTTCTTGTTTTGGTTATAATAATTTGGTCGTTGATATGCTGGGCATGGACGATATGAAGTCGATGGCCCCGGTCATTTTTGATGCCACCCATGCATTACAGCGGCCGGGTGGACGTGCTGATTCTGCCGACGGACGTAGAGCACAGGCAGCGCAGCTAGCTCGTTCCGGGATGGCACTGGGTATTGCCGGGTTGTTCATCGAGGCACATCCAAATCCAAACGAAGCGAAATGTGATGGTCCTTGTGCATTGCCTTTAGCGGGGCTGGAACCCTACCTACAACAAATGAAAGCGGTTGATGACCTGGTCAAAAGCCTGCCGGTTTTAGATACTTCGGTCTAGCGATTAATATGCAACAGTATTCCCCAACTGCCGATAACAGGCTGCAGCCACGGCAAGCCGCCAAGCTGCTGTCAAAAGCTATTGGTGCGTTAATTGCTCTGCTATCACTCGCTTTGCTGGCGCCATTTGTGCTGGCCGTTGTCAATGCCGAAAAAGACCAGTGGACCTACCTGACACTATCGATGGTGGGGTTGGTGGTCGGGTTGGCACTGTTCTCGCAAAATGCCGGGGAGGCTAAACTTAGAGCGCGGCAAGTTTTTTTACTAACCACATTGTGTTGGCTGAGTGCCAGCCTGTTCGTAACCCTACCGTTTATTTTTGCACAGCCGCACCTGAGTTTTGCTAATGCGTGGTTCGAAGCCATGTCTGCAATTACCACAACCGGCGCAACGGTTATTGTTGGCCTCGATGACCTGCCCAGGTCAGTGTTACTGTGGCGGGGAATGTTGCAATGGTTGGGCGGCATCGGAATCATCGTCATGGCGATGGCGATCCTGCCGTTTTTGCAAGTCGGTGGTATGCGTTTGTTCCAGGCCGAGTCGTCAGATATGTCGGGTAAATTCCTACCCCGCTCAAGTCTGATGGTGGTCGCTATTGGTAAAGTGTATTTATTGCTAACCGCGTTGGTGATGTTGCTCTACCTGCTCGGTGGTATGGATGGCTTTGATGCCGTTGTACATGGTATGACAACCATCGGTACAGCCGGCTTTTCTAATTACGATGCATCATTTGGTCACTTTTCTGATAGCAGCTTTCTAGTCGTTGTCGGTACCATTTTTATGATGGCAGGGGCGCTGCCGTTTGTGCTTTATATTAGAGCTTTAAAAGGCGACGTAGGGTCTATTTGGCAAGATACTCAGGTACGTGCGTTTTTAACTTTTTTGCTGTTGATGATTACCTTAATTGCGCTGGTACAAACTTTAAAAGGGCGTGAGTTTGGCGATGCACTGCTGCATTCCGCGTTTAACGTGGTTTCGATTGTTACCACGACCGGTTATGCCACCGAAGATTACGGTCAATGGGGCAGCTGGTCGTTGATGATCTTCTTTTATTTAATGTTTGTTGGTGGTTGTACCGGCTCAACCTCTGGTGGTATGAAAATATTCCGCTTCCAGCTATCTCAACTTCTGTTGCGGCGTCAGTTTAGTCAGCTGATCCATCCTAACCTGGTGCAAGTACAAACTTATCAGGGCCGTCGAGTTAATGATTCACTGCTGGGATCGATGGTGGCATTTTGCTTTACCTATTTTTTATTAGTGGCAGCAATAGCACTTGGTCTGTCGTTGTTTGAACTTGATTTCATCACCGCTATATCAGGCGCAGCATCAGCGGTCAGTAACGTCGGACCCGGCTTGGGCGATATTATAGGTCCTAGCGGTAACTTTTCGTCGTTACCTGACGGCGCGAAGTTTTTACTTATTTTTGCCATGTTGGCTGGCCGTCTGGAAATTATGACGGTACTGATTTTATTCCATAGGCATTACTGGCAACATTAATTGACCGCGCTTGTACCGGCATGAACAAGTAGTACTAACCGAGAGGATAACTATGGAAGGCTGGTTGATGGCATTAACGGTAAGCGCAATGAGCGGCGGTATGACTGCTGTTGGAGCCGCGCCGGTATTGATAGGCTGGCGCCCCAGCGATCGTAATACCAACGCCTTGCTGGGGTTTGCTGCAGGGGTAATGCTAGCCGCTGCTTTCTTCTCGTTGATTGTGCCTGCACTGGAGATTGCAGAAACTCAATTCGGCGAGGGAATTATCCCTCCCGCAATCGCTGTTGCCGGAATCTTATTAGGCACTTTATTGATTGCGGGAATAGACCGCGCGGTTCCGCATGAACACTTTGTTAAAGGTGTCGAAGGGCCGGCAGCGGAGCGCATCAGCCGTCTGTGGCTGTTTATTATTGCGATAACCATACACAATATTCCAGAAGGCTTAGCTGTTGGTATAACGGCTGCGGGCGGCGACTATGACGCCACCGTGGCAATTGCTTCGGGTATTGGCTTACAAAACGTTCCCGAGGGTCTGGCGGTCGGGCTCGCTCTGTTAGCTATTGGCTACAGTCGCTGGCATTCTTTTACGGTGGCTGCGCTCACCGGAGCGGTCGAGCCTTTAGGTGGCGTGCTTGGTGGTTGGTTTGTCGGTATTGCGGAATGGTTTTTGCCGTGGGGACTGTTGATTTCTGCCGGTGCTATGATCTACGTCATCAGTCATGAAATTATTCCCGAAACGCATCGGGAAGGGCATCATTCACGCGCTAGTATTGGTCTAATGTTAGGGCTTGTGGTTATGCTATTTTTAGACGTTTGGCTAGGATAAGCGAAAGCTGAATAAATAGTTTCAGCGAACACTTGATCGCTGAATCGAACTGAATTAAATTAAACGCATGTTTTAAATATGTGTTTATTACTATGTCAGATACGGCGATTCACTCCCGAAAAAGTAAAATTACTACACAGAATAAGATTCTTAACGCGGCGGAAACTTTGTTTGCCCGAGAAGGGTTCGAACAAACGTCGCTCCGACAAATCACCCAGGAAGCAGGGGTGAATCTTGCTTCGGTTAACTATCACTTTGGTTCCAAGAAAGCGTTAATTCAGGCAGTTGTTGCGCGCTATATGAATGTTTTCATGCCAGCCTTAGAGACGCAACTCAAGCAGCTTGATGATAAACCAACAATCACCAGCTTATGTGTCTTTGCGAGCTTTAAGGCGCCGCTACTAAGTCTGACCCAAGTTCATAAGCGTGGCACCGAACATTTTCTGAGATTGCTGGGGTTTGCCTACTCAGAAACACAAGGCCACCTGCGCCGATATACCCAAAGCGCGTTCGGCGATGTACTGCAACATTTGCTGTCGTTATTGCATCGGGCAAATCCACGATTGACCGAACAAGATATGTTTTGGCGCCTACACTTTGTGTTAGGCGCTACCGTGTTTGCGCAAGTATCAGGGCAAGCGTTAATCGAAATAGCGCAAGCCGAGTTTGATGAAAAAGCAGATATTCAAACAGTGATTGAACATCTGATTAATTTTATAGCTGGTGGACTGGATAGTGACGTTGTCGGTTAAGCAATAACCTGTCAGTTGTCTACACTTTGTATTGGTAGTGGTCGTTGGAGAAAACCATGGAAATTATCATTTTATTGATTGTACTACTGGTTATTGTATTGGCGGTGGGGGATATTCGCCGCAGTCTGGTTACAAAGCCGGTGTTCGCTCTTTTTAAACGCATTTTACCGCCACTGTCAGATACTGAACGTGAGGCAATGGAAGCCGGTGATGTCTGGTGGGATGGCGAATTATTTAGTGGCCGTCCTGATTGGCAGAAGTTGCTGGATATGCCAGAACCGAAGCTGACTAAAGATGAGCAAGCTTTTGTCGACAACCAGCTGGCGAAGTTGCTGGATATGCTGGATGATTTCAAAATTGTTCAGCAAGATCGTGATTTGCCAAAGCCGGTATGGGACTTTCTGCGCAAAGAACACTTCTTTGCCATGATCATAGGCAAAGAGTTTGGCGGTCTGGATTTTTCTCCGGCGGCAAACTCTTACATTGTATCGCGCATTGCAAGCCGCTCGATCAGTGCCGCAGTAACCGTGATGGTGCCTAATTCACTAGGTCCGGGCGAACTATTGACCCACTACGGCACCAAAGAGCAGCAAGAATATTGGTTACCGCGCTTAGCCGATGGCACAGATATTCCTTGTTTTGCTCTGACCGGACCGGAAGCTGGTTCTGATGCAGGTGCGATCCCCGACGAAGGGATTATCTGTAAGGGTGAACATAACGGCGAGCAGGTTGTCGGCATTCGGCTGAACTGGTCGAAGCGCTATATTACTCTGGCTCCCTCGGCAACAGTATTGGGTCTGGCGTTTAAATTATATGATCCTGATTCGTTATTAGGCGATAAACGTGAGCTGGGTATCACTTGTGCACTTATTCCTACTTCCCATAAAGGGGTTGAGTCCGGCGACCGCCACTTTCCGTTAAATCAGGCGTTTTTAAACGGGACGACTTTCGGTAAAGATGTGTTTATTCCACTTGATTGGATTATTGGCGGCATCGATTATGCTGGCAAAGGCTGGCGGATGCTGGTGGAATGCCTGTCTGCGGGGCGTGGTATTTCATTGCCCGCATTGGCTGCCGCATCGGGACATGTGACTCAACGGATGACTGGGGCCTATGCGTACGTACGCCAACAGTTTGGCCTGCCGATAGGTGTTTTTGAAGGTGTTCAGGCTTCAATGGGTAAAATTGGCGGAACTAACTATACCCTCGAATCTATGCGTCGCTTAACCATCAGTGCGCTATGTCAGGGCAAAAGTCCGTCAGTCGTTACTGCCATGACTAAATATCATATGACCGAAATGGGTCGACAGGTCATGGAACATGCAATGGATATTCATGCAGGTAAAGGTATTCAGTTAGGACCGCATAATTACCTGGGTCACAGCTATATGGCGACACCAGTTTCAATTACTGTTGAAGGCGCTAATATCTTAACCCGCAATCTAATGATTTTCGGACAAGGTGCAACACGCTGCCATCCGTATGTTTTAGAAGAAATGAAAGCTGCGGCTAACCCGGATGAAGAGCAGGGCATGCGTGACTTTGACTCACTGTTGGTAAAACACGTCAGCTTTGCGGTTGGTAATGTATTCAGCAGTCTTTGGATGGCTCTGACCGGCTCTCGCTTTAACGAGACCCCGGTTAGTGGTGAAACGGCGCGTTATTATCAGCACCTGACTCGCATGAGTCGAGGTCTGGCAATGACCTCCGATGTATCAATGCTAATGCTGGGCGGTGATTTAAAGCGTAAGGAAATGATTTCAGCGCGTTTGGGCGATGTTCTGAGCCACCTTTATATGGCCTCAGCAGTACTTAAGCGTTTTGAAGAGGAAGGTCGTCAGGCCGCCGATTTACCGTATGTGCATTATGCGGTGCAACATCACCTGCATGAAATCGGTAATGCTTTCGATGGCTTTTTCCGCAACTTTCCTAATCGTTTTGTCGCCTGGAGCATGCGTGCCTTAGTTTTCCCACTTGGCAATCACTTTAACGAGCCGTCGGATAAGCTATTGCAAGATATCAGTACCGATATGATGAAACCGGGCGTCACCCGAGATCGTCACACATTCCTGTGTTATTGGAAAGACGATGAAAACGATGCGACAGGGCACATGGAAAAAGCGTTCTTGTCGATGTTGAAGATGAAAGATGTCTACAAGACACTGAGAAAAGCACAAAAACGTGGTGAACTTTCCTCTAACTTAAATGGTCAGGAGCTGGCTGACGTAGCGTTAGAAAAAGGCTTGATCGATAACGAGACGGCGAAAGAGCTTGCTAAAACAGAGCGTTTACGGTTAACCGCTATCGGTGTCGATAGTTTTGCAGCTGGTATTTTGGAAAATAATCAGTTTTACACCACCAAAGGTGATTTAAGAAAAGCGGCAGTTCGCGACTAATTGATTAATTAGTCGCAAGCTACGGCGGCGCGTTTCATTGTCAGTATGTTTACTGCAGTGAAGCGCGTTTTTGTTTTAGGTTATAAAAGATTGGCGGTTTAACTTTATCTTGTTGTGAAAGCTGTGATGATTGTTGTAGATTTTCCGCAGCAACTGCCGGACAACTGCCTGTCTCGATGTAGTCCCGGGCGGCGGCGGTGATAGGATCCTGAAAGCTGCCCCAGTCGGCTACAATTTCATCATCCACCTGACAATTCGGCGCCAAACCGTCGAAATAGCGACCTTCGCCCTCTGAGTTAACGGTTTCGAAATTAATCGCAAAAGTCACTTTATCGCACAAGTCGTTGGGCATCTGACCCACGGGCTTGCCGCACGTGCTGTTGCCAATAACGGTGACATCAATGTGTGGCTGTAGCGAATTAATAATTAATTCTGAGGAAGAACAGCTGGCACCGGTTGTTAAGATAACCACGCTATCTAAATCAAGCTGTTGTACGCCATCGACTAAATTAAACTCCAATGTCCGGTTCTGGTCCTGATTTTGTTGATTAAAGCGATACTCGACAAAGGTTTCTCCTTGCACATTGGTGCCGGCGGTTTGAGTAGCAGTCTGGTTCGCGTAGCGAATTAAGCCGCCACTGTTATAGCGAACATCAATAACCAGTTGCTGCACATCTTCTTGCTCGAACTGATTGAAGGCCTGGTTCAAATCGCTGCCGGTACGATTGATAAAACTGTCCAGGGTAAAGTAGCCAACGGGCTGCTGGTTAATCGTCCAAACCTGAGCCCCCATTACCGTGTTAGTTTCGACAACTTCCTTACTAAGCAGCTCGGTAAACTCCTCTCCATTGGGTTTACGCCAGGTAATTTCTCGGCTGATACCAGCTTCGGCGTCACCAAAAATACCGTTATATTCGCCACGACTTAACAGATCCGCAACGCTCTCGCCATCCACCGCGATGAGACTGTCTCCACGACGCATTCCAACATCCCAGGCGGGAGAGTCCTGATAAACAAAACGCAGCTTAATTTGGTCTGAACTGACTTGTTGCTGAGAAAAACCAAAGCCGACATATTCAGCATTAACAAATAGCGACTCGTATTCTTCTTCAGTCAAAATATAGCTGTATGTGTCTTCCGGTACGCGCAGCTCTTCAAGCACGGCATAGACATCCTCAAATGCTTCCGGGTCAAGCTCCTCAGGGAGCTGATCAGCCCAAAAGTAATCGGTTTTCATATAGTTGAAAAAGCGTTGGTTCTGGTCCGGTGCGGAACAAGTAGCATAATCACTGCCAGGGTTATTATTGCCGCCAGAATCTGAGGAGCCGCCGCAAGCGCTGAGCGCGGCGGAGCAAGCAAGAACTAAAAGCGTTTTTTGACTGTTCATAATCTACCTAAATGTTATTTTTTTGTTTTCTTAGGGTTAAGAGTAAACCAGTCGAAAAAAAATCAACAGAGGGATAGCTAAAAATATTAGCTCTGGCACACTGACATCGCTGAAAATAATTACTTAAAAGAGGAACACCATGGCCCAGGTTATGATCGATATTGCTGGAACAGAATTAACCGAAGAAGACAAAACGCTTCTTGGTCATCCTGATGTTAACGGATTGATTCTTTTCACCCGTAATTTTCAATCACTGACTCAGCTATCGGAGCTTTGCCAGCAAAGCCGCGAGGCGGCGAAAAAGCCGCTGTTAATAGCGGTAGATCATGAAGGCGGACGAGTTCAGAGGTTTCGCCAGGGCTTTACCTTAATCCCTGCAATGGCTGACTTTGCTTACCTGGATGATACCGCGCAACAATTGACGTTAGCCCGGGATATGGGGTGGTTAATGGCAGCAGAGGTAAAAGCAGCGGGTCTTGATATTAGTTTTGCGCCGGTGTTGGATATTAACGATGTGAGTGACGTTATCGGTGACAGAGCATTTGCGGATAATGCCAGCGACGTGGTGACTTTGGCTTCTGAGTTTATTGCTGGTATGCACGAGGCGGGCATGGCTGCAACAGGCAAGCATTTTCCGGGGCATGGTTCGGTGCAGGCAGATTCGCATGTGGCTATCCCTTTGGACGAACGTGATAAACAGTCGATTTTTGCCAGCGATTTACCACCATTCAGAGCCTTTGCGAAAAAACTCGACGCGGTAATGCCAGCACACGTTATTTATTCGCAGGGGGATGAACAGCCAGCGGGCTTTTCACGCTATTGGTTGCAAACGGTGTTGCGTCAGCAACTCGGTTTCGATGGCATGATTTTTAGTGATGACTTATCCATGCATGGGGCGACCGTGGTCGGTAATATGCAGGCTCGCGCCGAGGCAGCGTTAACAGCCGGTTGCGACATGATCTTGGTCTGTAATGACCGCATCGCGGCGGCGGAATTGTTGCAGCATGAGTTGCCAGAGACGACCACAGAGAGCCAGCAAAGGTTTACCCGAATGTTGTCGGCTAATGCTTCTATGACAATGGATGAGCTGCAACGCACTGACCGTTGGCAGCGCGCTCAGCAAGGTATAGAAACTATTCGTAAGGCAGTGGGTCGTTGAGCCCATTTGCGGCAAATGCTTCCAGCCGCTCGATACAGGCACCGCATTTGCCGCAGGCTTTGTCCCGGCCGTTATAGCAGGTCCAGGTTTTTTCATAGTCCAGCCCCATGCGGATGCCATCGGCCAAAATTTCATTTTTGTCATCCTCCAGGTAGGGAGCGACAACTGCAACTGGCTCGTAATTCGCTAACTGACTCACCACATTCATTTGTCGAACAAACTCAGGGCGACAATCTGGATAGATTGCATGGTCGCCGGAGTGAGCTCCATAATAAACGGCGCTGGCCTGTTCCGACACCGCGTAGCCAATCGCCAAAGAAAGTAGAATCATATTTCGGTTAGGAACTACTGTCGACTGCATTGACTGCTCTTGATAATGACCTTCCGGAATCTCAATATCGTCAGTCAATGAACTGCCTGCCAACAGGGTGTTTATCGCGGTTATATCGACCACTTTATGCGGCACGCCAAGCTCCGCACAGACATTTGCAGCAACGTCCAGCTCTTTAACGTGGCGCTGACCATAGTTAAAGGATAAGGCTGAAACCTCATGCCCTTGCTGTAATGCTTTGTTTAGAACCGTAAAAGAATCCATGCCGCCGGAATAAATCACTACGACTTTTTGTGACATTCGCCATCTCTCCGTTATAATTCGTATGCCACCCATCTTAACCAATGCTATGACGTATCGCATCAACGAAATTTTTGAAACTTTACAAGGGGAAGGAACCTTTACCGGTGTTCCCTCTATTTTCATTCGCCTGCAGGGCTGTCCAGTCGGTTGCCCCTGGTGCGATACCCAACATACCTGGGAAACCAATGCCGAGGATCAGGTATCGATAGCGAGCATGTTAAGCAAAACCAGCGCCTCTTCGGCCTGGGCAGAAATGACGGCCGAGGATATCGTCGAGACCTTTCGCACACAGGGCTATCAGGCAAAGCATGTGGTGATCACCGGTGGTGAACCCGCGATGTTTGATTTGTTACCAATGGCAGAGGCACTTGAGGCAAACGGTCTGCAACTGCAAATCGAAACCAGCGGTACCTTTGAACTGCTGGTCTCGGAACGCACCTGGGTGACGGTATCGCCAAAACTGGATATGCCGGGGGGTTACCTAGTGCGTCCGGATTGTATGAGCCGCGCCAACGAAATAAAACACCCGGTCGCTATGCAAAAACATATTGATGCTCTGGATGCGTTATTAGCCCGATCTCAGCTGCGTGATGACGTACAGATTTGTTTGCAACCGATTAGCCAGCGGCCGCGGGCAACGGAACTGGCAATGAAGACCTGCATAGCACGTAACTGGCGGCTGTCGGTTCAGTTGCACAAGTACCTCAACATCGAGTAAGCCTTTTACTACTTTCGTCAATGCCCGGTTAGCGGCTGCCTATACTCAGACCTTTCAGTGACAATCCCGTTGCTGACTTTGTCTGGAGGCCGCTATGCAGCCCAAAACTTCTTGCCGTAAGATCGCCGGTCAGGGGATGACCGAATATATCATTATCGTTGCGCTAATTGCCGTTGCGGCTATTGGTGTTTACTCGCTGTTTGGTAAGTCGATTCGTAATCAGGTCGCGGGGCTGGCTAAGGAAATTACTGGTCAGTCGTCCAGTCAGCAGTTAAACAGAGCTCGTCAGTCATCACGAACTGCCGGAACCAATGCCAATCAGGATATTAATTTAGGTAACTACGACGAAGCCACTGAACAGGGCAATCAATAAGTGGACCGCCGGGCGTCAATGACTCACCAACGAGGTCAGACACTGATGCTGATGGCGGTTGCTGTTTTTCTGATGGTACTGTTATTGATTGCAGCCACGCGCATGGGCGAGCATGCCCGCCGCCAATGGTATATGCAGAGTGTGGCTGATAACGCGGCTCACAGCGGGGCGGTGCTGATGGCGCGGCAACTTAATTTATCGGCGATTTTGAACCGGGCATTAATTGGTAACCAGGTGGCGATGGGGCAGTGGGTTGGTCTGGCCAGCTGGATGGCAATGATCACCCGGTTTGGCAAAAATGCTTCCTGGGTAATAGGGCTGATACCCGGTTTACAGGCGGTGGCAATCAAACTTAATAGTATCGTAGGTAAGGCTGAACACATGACCGATAAGTCGGTACAGGCGTTGCTTTATTTCCACAGTGGTGTGATTAAAGCGATTTCGTTGGCGCAGGTGGGGCTGGAAACCTCGATGATTTTTGAAACGCCGTTTTCGGTCCATAAGGTGATTGAACAACACGATGAAAAATTCGAAGCGTCGTTGTACCAGGGCGGCAGTATTGCACTGTTCCCGGGGCTCTGGTGGCGTTTCACTGATAGCCAAAGTACCCGCAATAAAAAAAGCTCCAAATTTTTTAAACAGCTTACCCTTAAAAGTCGCGATCCTTTTACCACCAGAAGAACTTATCGCTGGGCCAGGATTCCGTTTTTAAAGCTTGAGAAAGCCGGTGGTAATGAGCTGCAGTCAATGCCGGGTGGGCGCTGGAACTGGAATGCGTTAGATTCGCTCGCCGTTCATGCCTACTTACCGAATCCTCTCGGCTGGGGCTGGGAAGTTGCTAAGGCAGCGGGTTGGGGCACCCGAGCGGCTTACAGCAAATATCGTCGTTCCCGGTGGTATCACAAATCGTACGGTAACGCATTTAAGGTTAATAAATGGGTATCACGAACCGGCTGGTATGCAATGCGCTCATTTCGAGCACAAACCCTGCCGTTTAGTTATTTGCGGTTAAGAGAGGGTAACCCCTATGGCGCTCACGCTATCGTAGTAAAAATTTCCGACCCGGAGACTCAACAAGTCACTCACGCGCGCGCCGAGGTTCACTTTTCACGACCGTTATCGATTTTTCCGCGCGGCGACCGGAAACAGGAAAAAGCCAATCTGTTTAATGCCTTATGGGAGCCTAAGCTGGCGCCGCTGACGGCGACCGATAAAGTGACTATTGCAGCACGCGAGATTGTGATTGATGACTAAAGGACAAGTAGTGGTCGAAGCACTGGTCGGGCTAACGTTACTGTTGTTGGCGGTATTGATGTTATCGGAGCATTTGCTCCCGGCGGCTTCGGGCAATCAACAGCAACTGGTCGACAACCGCTCCGCTATCTGGTCGCGGCAGGCGGATCTTAGTCAGTTGCAGGTGAGTGATGATTACGCGTCGGCCAAATATACCGGCAAACTGTTAAATGGTCTCAGTCAGCTGGTGGAACTGGACTTTGAGGTCGATAACTTACACCGCACTACTAGCGAAGGGACTGAGGTTGCTAATATCTACCCAATGGCAAGGATCACCGACAGCTGGTCCGCACAAACAGAATCGGCGCTGTCTAAACGGCCCGCCTTATTGGTGGTCAATTCACTGTTATCTAACGGCCTGGTGAAGCTGATTCAGGACGGTATTGGCTGGCTACCAATAGCCAGGGAAGTGCACTCCAGTTCGTTAAAATTTGGTCATATCGACTCTGACGTGGTGCCGCCAATGGCGCTAAAAAATTAATTAAATGGCATGGGGCAGGATATGGATATCCCGACAGGCTTTGAACAGTGGCAATGGCAACCACAATCGATTAACCACTTTACTCAAGTGACTGCGTATCGGCTCAGTAAACCCGAGCAACCTGACTGGGCGCAACTAAATCGTTGGTATCCGGAGTGCACCGAGGCTCGGCTGAATAACTACTGGGTATGCCCCATACAGGGCAAAACCTGGACCTTTTTCGAATATCAGCAGGACCAGTGGGTATTAATGCCGCTCACCGCGCCATCGCTACGTCAGCAATCACCATTGCCGTTGGGGCTGGATCTAATCAGTGTGACTGAACAAAACGGTCATAGCGTCTGGCTCTATTTTAGTAACCGGCCGATGAATCTATTAAAACGCCAGCTGCAGTTTCGGCTGGGACAGCGCATTGCTGCTAAGTCGAGCTTAGACGAGACGGATGACTACTGGTTGTTAAAGGATGATGACGGTCGCTTGATTTTCAGCGAACACGGTGACTGGACCTTTGTCGTGCTGCTTCGCTAATGCAGCAGGGTCAGGCGACACTCGAGTGGCTCATAATGGCTTTAACAACCATCGCCTTGTTATGGGCAGCTGACAGTCAGTTTGATCTGGTTGCACAGCTGCGACTGTTGGGTGAACAAGTCATCCAGCATTTTATCTTTATCTTTAACTACGTTTCGTTAGTGCCAGGGAGCGGCCTGTGAAAGGAAAGCTGAAGTGGATTGTTATTTTGATCATCAGCCTGTTGATGACGGTTATCACCTTATTATTTTTACAGAAGTATCTATCAGAGGAAACCGAACGGCGGATCCAGCAAGCCGAGCCTGAAGGTCAGTCTGTGGTTGTTTTTGCGCGACCAATGGAGGCCGACGAGCAAGTCTATGCTGAGGCTTTGGCGGTACGTGATTTTCCGCAACATCTGGTCAGCTCGCAGTGGCTGAGTAGTTCTGAAATTGCTGAGTTGTTGGGGCAGCGACTTAAGTACGCAGTAAAACAAGGCGAACCTTTAACCCGGGCAATGCTGATCAGTAATAATTTTGCCGGACTAAGTCGGCAACTACCGAAGGATCATTACGCCG
This sequence comes from Pseudomonadota bacterium, assembly GCA_051746345.1. GTDB lineage: Bacteria > Pseudomonadota > Gammaproteobacteria > Enterobacterales > Alteromonadaceae > Idiomarina. Next base: position 47,900 of record JBNJEZ010000002.1, on the reverse strand, counting down.
TTACCCTGTCGAGCGTTGAAGGGGCTCGTCATAATGGATTGTTGGCGGTGGGTGACCGGGTTGATGTTGTGTTTTATACACATTTGCCGAACGGGCAACGGGAGCAACGCAGTTTTACCGATCTGGCTGTGTTTGACTTAGGTTCTGAACAGCAAAACTACGCGGCGACGACAGGCATCACCCTACTGGTTCCTGAGCAACAAATTCGCGAATTCACGCATTTTCGAACCGATGAGTATTCGCTTTGGGTGCGTCCCACGTCGCTGGCCGAAAACAGTGATCGCTGGCAACCGGTCACGCCACCGACCCGTGTCTTGAGCTGGACAGGGGAGCAACCATGAAACGACTGCTAGCTGGATTAATATTGATCAGTTGTAACGTCTTTGCGCAACAATCGATAGAACTTGAAGTTGGGCAAAGTGAACGGCTGCAAGTGGCTGCTAATACGCAAATCATGGTCGCTGATGAGTCAGTGATAACGGTACATTTGATTACGCCAACGCAGTTATTAATAAAAGGCCTGGCCGCTGGCTACAGTGATTTGTGGTTAATCAATGATGTGCCCAAACGTTTGCAGGTAGCGGTGACCGAACCATTGAATAAGAAGCTGGCGCTGGAGCTTCAGACTTTGTCGTCGCGTGATAAGAAGCTAACGCTTGAATTTGTTGACAGCTTTGTTATCGCTTCTGGTGCCGTAACGACCAGTACCGCGGAGACTTTGCAGTCGTTACAGGATAACTACCCTCAGCTACTTAATAAAACCGAGTCGCCAATCTCCGACCAGCCGATGTTGCGGTTAACCGTAAAAATTCTCGAAATTAAGCGCCAGCAATTACAGGAACTTGGAATTGACTGGCAAAGCGCAACCAGCGGGCCCACCGCATCGACCGCAATTAAAGGCATGTTCCTTTGGTCGGCTGAATTAGATTCAACCTTAAATTTATTGCAGCAACAAGGCCAGGCCGAATTATTGGCGAGTCCTACCTTATCCGCACAAAGCGGCGAGAGCGCCGCGTTTTTAGCGGGCGGTGAGTTACCGATACCACAAGTGGTCGCACAGGGAATGCAGGATGTCACTTTTCGGGAGTACGGGATAAAGCTCAATATCGAGCCGGAAATTACCGCGACCGGTAAGATAAAGACTCAGTTGTCGGCTGAAGTCAGCAATATTGACCCGGCAGTCACGGTTGCTGGAGTTCCAGGCATTTTGTCGCGTCGCACCGACTCGATCTTTTTGTCAGATGAAGGCGATACCCTAGTTCTTTCGGGCTTAATGAGTCTGGAAAAAAGTGACAGTAGTAATGGTTTACCGGGGGTTAGCGAATTGCCATTAGTAGGGCAGCTTTTCAGTGCCAGTCAGCAGCGTGAGCAACAGACAGAACTGCTGATTATGGTGACTACCGAACGTTTAGACGCGGCGGATAAACGTGCACAGGAAGCGCAGCAACGAGTTTTTCAGCAACAGCAATGGCTGGTTGAAGCGGGATGCTCAGGTTTACAGGAAGGGACGTATGACGGATATTAAGCAACACTTGCAACAGCAGTTAAGAGAACATCTGGATCAGCGCGATCCAACCATCGATAACTTATCCGAACAGGAACTCCGAGAACATGCCAGTAATTATTTATCAGCTTGTGTGGAGTACCAACAGCAGCACCGCCTGATAATTGCTGAAGTGGTTAATGAGGCGATTGGACTCGGTCCATTAGAGCCTTTGCTAGGGGATGACAGCATTTCGGAAATTATGGTTAACCGGTTCGACAAGATTTTTATCGAAAAAGCCGGTTGTTTACAAAATGCAGGGGTGAAGTTTTCCAGCGAACAGGCGTTGCGGCGGGCGATTGATCGAATTGTTTTACCGTTGGGGCGGCATGTTGATGAAGCATCACCCATGGTGGATGCCCGGTTGAGTGATGGTTCGCGGGTTAATGCGGTAATCACGCCGTTGGCACTGGCTGGTAGCTGCGTGACTATTCGTAAATTTTCAGCCAAACCATTGAGCTTGAACGCGTTAATAGAGTCTGGCTCATTGAGCGCGGCGGCCGCAGAATTCCTGATTCTGGCGGTAAAATGCCGGCAAAACATTATTGTTTCCGGGGGCACCGGCACCGGTAAAACAACGCTTTTAAATACACTGTCCGGACAAATACCGGCCTCAGAGCGTGTGATAACCATTGAAGACGCGGCAGAACTGCAGCTTGAACATGAAAATTTGATCAGCTTAGAGGCTCGCCCCAAAAACCAGGAGGGACAAGGTGCTGTGGGCATCCGCGAGCTGGTTATAAATGCTTTGCGGATGAGGCCTGATCGTTTGGTCGTGGGTGAGTGTCGGGGAGCTGAGGCTCTGGATATGTTGCAGGCAATGAATACCGGCCACGCCGGCTCGTTAAGTACGGTGCACGCCAACACTGCTCGCGATGCGTTACGACGTCTGGAAGTGATGGTGCTGATGGGTGGAATAGAGCTGCCGGTTGTCGCTATTCGTCAGCAGGTCGCTAGTGCGGTCGATATTATTGTACAAATTGCGCGACTTTCTGACGGCCGTCGAGTAGTGATGAGTATCAACGAGGTGACCGGGCTTGACGGCGATACCTTGCAAGTGGCTAGTTTGTACGAGCGTTCGCGTTCCGCCCAGCAATTAGAAAGCTGCCAAACGCTGTGTCAGTTTGCCCAACAACAAACTGACGAAATTCAGACAAAATTAATGAATTGTCTGGTGAGCTAAGCATGTGGACTCAATGGCTGGTGGCTTTTAGTTTGTTACTCAGTGGCGTGTTCTGGGGAACCCTGCTGATTCAATTTAACAAGCAGCGTTTAAAAACCATCGAAGGGACACTGGAGACCAACGCGCAGCGGTCAATGCAGGAATTTTTTCTGTATTTACCCGCCCGTATTTTGGTACGGCTTTATCTCTGCTTATGCCTGTTAGGTCCTTTGTTGGGTTGGCTATTAGGCGACTGGTTTAGTGCCCTAATATGCCTCTTTGTTGTGGTGATCGCTCCGCCAATGGGTTACCGCTGGTTACTAAAACGCCGTTATCGGGCATTGCAAAAACAACTACCACCGATGCTGGTAACGCTAAGTAATCAGTTGCGCAGTGGCATCAGTTTAGCCAATGGTATTCGCGGCCTAAAAGGGCAGTTGGCAGCTCCGCTGGGGCAAGAAGTGAACGAAATCTTACGGCAGATAAAGTTAGGACAAGATTTAGAAGCGGCGTTGCTCGGTTGGCAAAATAGAATGCCAATATTTTCCGTAAAGATGGTGGTTCAGTCACTCATTCTTGGCTTTCGCAGTGGTGGTCAGCAGTCTGACTTATTAATGCGTCTGGCCGACAATTTACAAAAGCAAGAGCATATTCGCGAACGTCAGGCGACGCTCTCCTCACAGGCAAAAATGCAAGCCCGGATCCTGGTGTTAATGCCAGTCGCACTGTTCTTCCTGTTAAGGAGTATGAAGCCAGATCATATTGCGATGCTGACCGATACACTAACCGGTCAATTAATGCTGGTAGCTGCCGCCATTTTAATGATGATTGGCGGGTGGATGATGAAGAAGATACTGAATACGGATGACTTTTAATGCTACTACTGTTATTGCCGTTAATTTTTCTGTGCACCTGTGTCATCAGCTATGCGCTACTGCGGCTTTGGCAGTGGCTGAATATATTGCCGCGGCTGGACAGGTTAAGCGAACGCTGTTGGCAACGTATTCCCGCTCAGTTCAGACGACGGCTGGGCTACCTATTCGATAGCGAAGGGCGCAAGCTGACCGTTCATAGGTTTGTTAGTAGCTGGACACTAGTGCTTGTTAGCAGCTCAATACTGGCATTAATGACGGGACTTGGGATGTTATTACTGGCGCTAGTGCTGCTATTGCTATTTCAGATCAGCCGCAATCAGAATCGTTTTGCCCGTAAGCAACGACAAATCAAGATGGAGTTGCCGGATTTTTGCGATTTACTGGCGATGATGATCGCAGCGGGAATTCCTTTAATACCAGCTATGTCAAGGGTGTCAGAAGCCTGTCAGGGTGGTTTGTTAGCCGCTGAAGTCAGCCGGGTAAATCATCAATTAAGGCAGGGCACACCATTTTCTGAGGCTCTTAACCGACTTGCAGACTTCTATCGGCTACCACTACTGAGTGAATGGACTGGATTATTGATTCAGGGACATCAACAAGGCAGTAGCCTGGTGACTACCCTACGGTTTCACTCATTACAAATGCGTCAGCAATTGCTTAACGAAGCGGAAAAAAAGGCTCAGGAAGCGCCGGTAAAGCTGCTATTCCCGCTAATGACGTGCTTTTTTCCGGTTAACTTTCTAGTGATATTAGGCCCGATTGTTTTACAAATTAGCGAGGGAGGATTTTAAGCATGTCGGTTCAAAATGGCTGTGTACTGTGGCCTTACAGCGAAGCGATGACTGGCTTTTGGCAGCGTTGCTGGGGAATGATTGGTGAACCGGAGCCTACCTTATCACACGCATTTTGGTTCCCTAAGTGCCGCGCGGTGCATAGCTTCGGGATGAAGGCCGCAATCGATTTGGTAGCGGTTGATAAGGAGCTTCGGCTAATCGCGGTGGAGCGACATTTTTGCCCAGGAAGAAGTATTCGCTTTAAAGGCTGTTACGGTGTGATTGAGTTGGCTGCTTCGAGTCCCTGGCCACTGGAGTCATGGATTGGACAACAGTTTATATTTTTAGCGCAAGGAGAGCGTATTCATGAAACAACTAAATTATCGTCTACTGATTATTTTGGTATTGCCCTTAAGTCTTGCGATGAGCGGATGCCAGCTAACCACACAACCTCTTGAGCAACAACAGCAAGTGTTGCAGCAGGCTCAACAATGGTATCAGCAGGGCGACTTATTAGCGGCCGAACAGCAGCTTAACAGGCTGCACCGAAATAACTTAAAAAGCCCTAATAGCTGGCGGCTTTTAGACAACATCCATTTTCGCCAGCAGCGAATGCAAGCGGCAGAAAAAGCCTATTTAGCCGCGTTAAAACTGGAGCCGTCTGATGCTGTTAGCTGGCACAATCTGGCATTGGTTAGGCTAAGACTGACTACATCGACATTGATGTCGGCCCGCACACAACTCGGCTCGCTATCAGAAAACGATACTGCATTACTGGATACGTTACTAAAGCTACAACGAGTAAAACTAAACTGATGGCTCGGCAAGCTGGCATTGTCTTACTCAGCACGGTGCTTTTTAGCCTACTGCTGAGTTCAGCGGTGACTGCCCTCGTCGGACAACGACTGGAGTACGACAAGTTGTATGCGGATGTGGTGATTAATAGTGTGATTAATCGACAAAACTTACTGCGCGCACTGGCCAACCAATTGCAGCGCTGGCCGACCGAAGCGGAACTGATGAACTATCAACAAGATCAGCTGATTAGCTGGCCGTTTGACGTGATCCAGCAGCAGCCAATGGTATGGCGGCTACCGCTTTCAAGACCACAATGGCAAAAGCGATTAATTCAGCGCTTGGGGGGAGAAGTCATCGGCAGTGACTGGCTGATCAGTGAAGCCGAATTAGTCGTTGTGGATTAACGCACCGAATGTTTCATAATTCGTGCTTTCTGCCGTTGCCAGTCACGTTCCTTTATGGTGTCTCGTTTGTCATGGGATTTTTTCCCTTTGGCTAACCAGCACTCAACTTTAACCCAGCACGCCTTCCAGTACATCGCGGTTGCAACGATGGAATAGCCTTCTCGATCCGCAGCACCAATCAACTTATCAAGTTCTTTGCGCTTCAGGAGCAATTTTCGGCTGCGGTCAGCTTCACAATAAACATGGCTAGAGGCTTGGTTCATCGGTTGTATTTCGGCACCCAACAAGTAAGCCTCGCCATCTTTGATAATGACGTAACTGTCGCGAATATTTACTTTACCGGCTCGAATACTTTTTACTTCCCAACCTTGCAAGCTAATTCCGGCCTCGAATTTTTCTTCTAAGAAATATTCGTGCCGCGCTTTTTTGTTGAGAGCAATAGTTCCGGTACTTTGTTGTGATTTATTTTTACTCATGCCCACCATTATACCGATGATTTAGTAAAAGAAAATTGCTTTAAGGACTAGAAAGGCTGACAGATTGCGTTATTATTGCGCAATCCGAATTTGGCCGTAGGAAAATCATGCCCAGAATCGAAAAAAGTGCGTTAGTGTCGCATAGCGCACAACAAATGTTCGACTTAGTTAACGATATTGATAAATATCCCGATTTTGTGCCGGGATGCGTGGGTGCAAAGGTAATAGAACAGGGTGATGACTACAAAGTCGCAACTCTGGATATCAGCAAGGCCGGTATTCGTAAAAGTTTTACGACTCGCAACACGCTGATAGCGCCTGAACGTATCGATATGCAGTTGGTGGATGGGCCGTTTAAGCAGCTGTCAGGCGGCTGGCGTTTTACACCGCTGGCGGATGATGCTTGCAAAATTCAGTTTGAACTGGACTTTGAGTTCGCTAACCGCCTGCTTGGTATGGCGTTTGGTAAAATTTTTAGTGAAGTTACCGCGCGTATGGTCGATGCATTTGTCGAACGTTCGAAAAAGGTCTACAGCTAGCAATGACGATGAACACGGTGGAAGTTGCCTACGCAACACCGGAAAAACAGCTGATTTTAACGGTGCAGGTTCCTGCCGGTACTACGGTTGAACAGTGCATTGAACAGTCGGGTATCCAGCAACATTTTAGTGATATTGATCTGAGTCAGCAAAAAGTTGGTATCTGGAACAAAACAACAAAGCTTGATACGGAGCCACGAGATGGTGATCGTATTGAAATTTATCGAGCGTTAATCGCCGATCCGAAAGCGGTTCGTAAGCGCCGTGCCGAGAAAGCTAAACAAGAAGGGCGCGCCGATAAAGTGACAGGCGGTCGTCCTGACGCTAAGCGTAATCAGCGGAGCAAGGAGTAACTATGCGGTTGTATATTATGCGCCATGGCCATGCAGTGCTGCCGTTGTCGACTCAGTCAGACGAGGAACGGCGGTTAACGCCGGAGGGCGAGCAAGAGGTTGTGACAACCGCAACCTGGCTGTCGCAAAAGGCGGGGCAACTAGATAGCTGTTTGGTCAGTCCGTATATTCGTGCGCAGCAGACTGCTACGGTGGCAATGGGGTGCATTAAGGCGAATAGCCGTAATGATGTCCGTGAATTGACGCCTGATACTGACCCGGGTAAAGCATTAACCGCAGTCGCTGCCGAAATTGAAGCGCATAATTATCAGCAATTGTTATTAGTGTCACACATGCCACTGGTAAGTTATTTGGTTAACGAGATTGATCGCAGCAAGCAACCTCCGATATTTCCAACTGGCGGCATTGCAGTGATGGAATTTGACCCACAAACTCTGCGTGGTACCTTCGAACAACTAATGGTCGCTGAACGCTGTGTGGTGTAAGCTTTTGATTAATCGCGTCGTTTAATCAGTAACACGATAGCGGCATCGCCACCCCATTCTTTTGGGGCCTGATGAAAAGCCCTTATCCCCGGATACTGAATCAGCCAATGCGGTAATTGTTGTTTTAAGCGGCCACTGCCATGTCCATGCATAATCGAACAGCATTCAATTAATTGTTTTTCGCACGACCTTAGCATTGCAGCCAGCTCCTGTTTGGCAGCTGCCAAAGTCATGCCGTGCAGATCAAGCAGCATTTCCGGCGAATAATCCCCTCTGCGCAGTTGTTTTAGCAGATAATGAGATTCCTGCTCTGCAACGTAACGCACCGGACCATCCTCTATGTAACCCTGAAACTGATCCGAAAAAAAGTCGGTTGCAGCTCGGCTTGTAAACCCTATGGAATCCGTTTTTTGCCGATGTTTTTTTTGCTGCAGTCGTTGTTTCGCGGGTAACGGTTGTATTTTATCGTTGTCGATTGTTTGAGCCCCCTTTACCGCCTCACGGAATAATGCGCGCTCGTCATCATCGACTGCGGTTGACGGGGTTTTGGGCGAGCTCTTAAAGGATTTCATGGTAGATGATTTTGATGCTTATTTCGGTTATTCTATGAGACAAGTTCGTAGTATAAATCATTCAGCTAAGCGGAGACACCGTTGAACCCCTCTATTCTTGAAAATGCGCTGCTCGACTTACACAGCATAGACGACGTTTTACGTTGGAGCGTCAGCCAAATGATGTCGCAGGAGCTGTACTTTGGTCACGGTAATATTAATGCTGTAGAAGAAGCTCGGGTGTTGTTAGGTCATGTAATTCAGCTAACCCCTGATGAACTAATTGATGCTCGCCACTGCCGTCTAACACGCGACGAAAAAGCCGATTACCTGCAGTTGTTAAAACAGCGCATCGAACTGAGAAAGCCGGCAGCCTATCTCATTCACGAAGCATGGTTTGCCGGGTTACCTTTTTACGTTGATGAGCGGGTGTTAGTGCCGCGGTCACCAATAGCAGAGTTAGTCGAAAATGGTTTTCAGCCTTGGTTACAACAACCGCCGCAACGAGTTTTAGACTTGTGTACTGGTAGTGGTTGTATTGCGATTGCCTGCGCTTACGCGTTTCCGGAAGCTCAGGTCGATGCTGTCGATTTATCAACCGATGCGCTACTGGTGGCAGAGCAGAATATTGCGCAGCACGGCCTGGAACAACAGGTGGTCCCGCTGAAATCGGATCTTTTCAAAGAACTCAAAGGCGAGCGCTACGACTTAATTGTCAGTAACCCTCCTTATGTTGATGACGAAGATATGGCCGACTTGCCCGATGAATATCAACATGAACCTGTAATGGGTCTTGCTGCTGGCTCTGATGGACTGGAACTCGTCGACAAAATGCTATTAGAAGCGGCTGATTACCTGAGCGATGGCGGCTTGTTGTTTTGTGAAGTGGGTAACTCGATGCCTGCATTAAACGAAAAGTATCCACAAACACCGTTTCTTTGGATTGAGTTTGAACGCGGCGGTGACGGCGTTTTTGTCTTATCGCGCGACCAATTAATCACGCATCGGAGTTGTTATGGCGGGTAATTCTTTTGGCCAGTTATTTAAAGTGACGACTTTTGGTGAAAGCCATGGGCCAGCGCTAGGCGCGGTAGTTGATGGCTGTCCACCGGGGTTAGAACTGTCAGAGGACGATATACAGCAAGCACTGGACCGCCGTAAACCGGGTTCAAATCGCTATACTACGGCCCGCCGCGAAGCCGATCAGATAGAAATTTTATCGGGTGTGTTCGAGGGCAAAACGACCGGCACTCCGATTGGCCTGTTGATTCGTAACACGGATCAGCGCAGTCAGGATTATTCGGACATTAAAGACAGTTTTAGACCCGGTCATGCGGATTATACGTATCAACATAAATACGGTGTTCGCGATTATCGCGGGGGCGGCCGGTCTTCTGCCCGAGAGACGTCAATGCGAGTGGCTGCCGGCGCCATAGCCAGCAAACTACTGTTACAGCAAGGCGTCAACATCATTGCAGGGCTCACGCAAATGGGTGATGTTAAAGTTGACCAAATTGATTGGTCAACGGTTCGCGATAACCCGTTATTTTGTCCCGATGTAAACGCAGTAACGCAGATGCAAGAATTGATAAAGCAGCTGCTGAAAGAAGGTGATTCGGTTGGTGCCAGAATTCGTGTTGAGGCGAGCGGACTGCCGCCGGGTTGGGGCGAGCCAGTATTCGACCGGCTTGATGCTGACTTGGCAAAGGCATTGATGAGCATTAACGCAGCCAAAGCAGTATCTATTGGTGCTGGTTTTGATGCTGTAGCACAACGCGGTAGCGAACACCGGGATGAAATGACAGCAACCGGTTTTTGTTCAAATAATGCGGGGGGCGTGCTTGGGGGGATTAGCTCAGGCCAAACGGTAAGCGCTGACATAGCCTTTAAAGCAACCTCTAGCATCAGCCTTTCTGGGCAAACAATTAATCGCTTTGGTAAAGAAGAAGCTATTATCACCAAAGGCAGACATGACCCATGCGTTGGTATTCGGGCAGTACCTATTGTAGAAGCAATGACCGCTTTGGTGCTGGTTGATCACTGGTTGCGGCAACGAGCACAGAACGCCGACGTTGAGCACAGCACACCGGTCATTACCCGATAAATTATGCAGCAGCGACAGTATCAACAATTAATCGATATTTTTGCGGACTGCTTTCAGGACAGTGAGAAAACTCAGTTAGTGGCCGGTGATGATGAACCTTATTACCAGCCGGCGGCAGAAGGTGAGCGTTATCACAAAGTGGTATTTGCTCATGGTTTTTACGCATCAGCGCTTCATGAAGTAAGTCATTGGTGTATCGCCGGAAAAGTACGCCGCCAAATATTTGATTACGGTTATTGGTACGAACCCGATGGCAGAGATGAAAAACAGCAGCAGGCGTTTGAACAGGTCGAGCTGAAGCCGCAAGCCTTAGAGTGGTTATTTTCGTTATGCGCCGGTGTTAACTTCCAGGTTAGTGTCGATAATTTAGGCGGCATAGAGGTCGACCGAAGGGCTTTTACTGTTGCAGTTAAAGATCAATTGTTACGGTATTTTCGTACAAAATTACCGACACGCGCGGAGCAATTTGCGCAGGCATTATGCCGTTACTATGGTAGTTGTTGGCCCTCCTTGGAGGAGCTGCAACAACTGCCTGTTGATAACTAACGCAAGGAGAGAGTGTGATGTTACAACGTTTATTGATGTTAGGTTTGGTTTTAGGTCTTGCCAGTTGCGCAACCATCGAGGGCGCTGGTGAAGATCTTGAATCTGCGGGAGAAAAGATCCAGGAGTCAGCCGAGGATAATAACGAATAATGTCGTCTAGCCGTTTAGTTGTCGGTTTAATTATAAATCCTTTTGCCGGTATTGGCGGCGCAGTTGCATTAAAAGGCAGTGACGGAGAAGAAACCCGGACAAAGGCCTTAGCTATGGGAGCTGAGCCTAAGGCGCAACTGCGTGCAGGGCAAACTCTGGAGGTACTGAAACCTTATCGGGACAAGCTTGAATTTGTTACCTGCGATGGAGCAATGGGTGCAGAGCAACTTGAACAGCATGGCTTTAGTTATCGTTCAGTTTATTCTCCGTCCGCGAAGCAAAGCTCCGGCCAGGATACCCAGCAGGCTGTCCGCAACATTCAACATCAGAGTGTTGATATCATAGTGTTTGCCGGGGGCGACGGCACCGCCCGGGATGTCTACCAGGCGATCGACGACCAGCAACTGGTATTAGGTATTCCGGCGGGAGTGAAAATCCATTCCGGCGTTTACGCGGTCAGTCCTAAGGCAGCAGGCCGGGTGTTGGAAAACATAATAACCGGAAAGCTATCTTCGGTAAGAGCCGCAGATGTGATGGATATTGATGAAGCATTATTTCGACAAGGGACAGTAAAGGCTCGACGATATGGAGAGATGCTAATTCCAGCCGAACTGCAGTATGTGCAGGCGGTGAAGATGGGCGGTAAAGAGAGTGACGAACTGGTATTAGCCGATATTGCCGCTGAGATTATTGAGCGAGTGGATGATGAACATCTAATTATGGGATCGGGCTCGACGGTTGCCGCCATCATGGAAGACATGCAGTTGGATAATACCTTGTTAGGGGTCGATTGGGTTCACCAACAGCAATTATTGGGCAGTGACTTAACGGAACAACAGTTATACGATCGTCTGTGTCAGCTCGAAGCCGGTCAGGTCAAGCTAGTGATCACCGTGATTGGAGGACAGGGCCACATTATTGGCCGCGGTAACCAGCAGCTAAGTCCGCGTGTTTTAACTAAGATAGGCCGTGAAAATTTATGGGTTGTTGCAACCAAGAACAAGCTTGAAGCGTTGCAAGGGCGGCCGTTGTTAATCGACTCTGGAGACGACAATCTGGATCAACAGTGGTCTGGCTTATTGTCCGTTATTACCGGTTATCATGACGAAGTATTGGTGCGGCTAGAGGCAGTGTCATAGCCGCAAACTTAATCTCAACAGAATTAGAATTGTGACTTAGGAAGGTGTACCACCAGCCCATCTAGCTCGTCGTTAAGCTCTATTTGGCAGCTTAAACGGCTGTTTTCTTGTGGCTCCATCGCCATATCAAGCATGTCTTCTTCTTGTTCCGATGCTGGCTCCAGCTTATCTTCCCATTTCTTATCAACATAGCAATGGCATGTCGCGCAGGATAAAACGCCGCCGCATTCTCCGACAATACCATCAATAAAACTATCTACAGCTGCTTCCATAACACTTGAGCCGTTTTCTGCGTCGGCTTCAAACTGATTACCATCGGCGTCGATAAAATAAACTGTCGTCATAATACTCTCTTTCGTTAAAACCTTGGGCACGATAGAATAAATTACGCGGCGTTGTAACACAATGCCATTTTCGCCAAGCTTGAGCTTGTTTGGCTTTACATAGTGACAGTAGGGACAGTGAAATTATGGGATGGCATTCAAATCGAGAGTTTTTTGTATCGTGGGAAGAGTTACATCGAGCGACCAAAGAGCTGGCGCGCCGGCAACTGCCAGCAGAGCAATATAAGGGTGTGATCGCGGTAAGCCGCGGAGGATTAGTACCTGCTGCTATTATCTCGCGAGAGTTAAATTTGCGAACAGTCGACTGTGTATCGGTCAGCTCTTACGATCACAACGAGCAGCGCGACGATTTGAATATGCTAAAAGACGTAACAGCGACTCAGGACGGCGAGGGTTTTTTAGTTGTCGATGACCTGGTGGATACCGGAAACACCTTAAAGTTTCTGCGTGAACGTTTGCCTAAAGCTAAATTTATTACTGTCTACGCAAAGCCTGCGGGAATGGAATTGGTGGATGATTATGTTGCCGATCTGGAACAAGACACCTGGATTCATTTTCCGTGGGATATGCATTTGCACTATGTCGAACCATTAGCGGGGCAGGAAGGCTAGTTACCAAGCTCCGGTGATTAAAGACGCTTTATTTTAAAGCGTCTTTAATGTGAGAAGCTACCTGCTCGATTTTTAGTTTTACTTTATCACCCGCTTTACGCGCCTGATATTCGACCATTCCGTCATCAAGATTACGTTCACCCACCACGATTTGGTGCGGTATACCGATCAATTCCATGTCCGAAAACATAACACCCGGACGTTCCTTGCGGTCATCAAATAAAACCTCGATACCTTGATCTTTTAGTTGCTGATACAGTTTTTCGGCGGTTTCCTGGACACGCGCTGATTTGTGCATGTTCATGGGGATAATGACCGCTTGAAATGGCGCTAAATTATCGGGCCAGCAAATGCCTCGCTCATCGTGGTGTTGTTCGATAGCAGCAGCAACAATGCGTGACACGCCGATACCATAGCAGCCCATAGTTAAGGTTTCGTGCTTACCTGTTTCTGATAAAACCCCGACTTTCATCGCGTTACTGTACTTTTTACCGAGCTGGAAAATATGGCCAACTTCGATACCCCGGGCGATTTTTACGTAACCTTGGCCGCAAGGACTGGGATCGCCTTCGATCACATTGCGGATGTCGACGGCTTCAGTAATTTGGGCATCACGCTGCCAATTGACACCGGTGAACCAAACGCCATTTCTACCGGCCCCACAGGCAAAATCTGATAACTGTGCGGCGGTGTGATCGACCAGCACCGGACCGGCAAAATCAACCGGGCTCAAGAATACGTTATGCAGTTCATTAGCAGCGTAACTGTCGACTAGATTAATCGGGCTAGCGACTTGTTCGAGCTTTTCTGCTTTCACGCTATTGAGCTCATGATCGGCGCGTACTACCAGCAGTGCGTGTTCGGCTTCTACCGAGTCGCTGGCTTCCACCAGGAAGCATTTAACGGCTTGTTGTGCATCTACCGACAACGGTTGTAGTAAGGCAGCTAACTCTTCGCCCTTTACCTCATGTTCCTGCTTCTCCATAGCTGGCGCTGCACGTTCGCCCTTGGGAGCCAATGCCTCGGCCATTTCGACGTTAGCGGCATAGTCTGATGCGTCAGAAAATGCGATATCGTCTTCGCCAGAGCTAGCAAGTACGTGGAATTCATGTGAGGAATTGCCGCCAATAGAACCGGTGTCCGCAATCACTGGACGATAATCAAGTCCGAGTCTTTCGAAAATCCGGCAGTAGGCTGCGTACATTTGGTCGTAAGACTGTTGCAACGACTCCTGAGTCAAATGAAAGGAATAGGCGTCTTTCATGACGAACTCACGTGCTCGCATTACCCCAAACCGTGGGCGGATTTCATCGCGAAATTTGGTTTGAATCTGAAACAAAGTCAGCGGCAGTTGTTTGTAACTGCTAACTTCTTTACGAACCAGCTCACTAATGATTTCTTCATGCGTGGGGCCGAGTAGAAAATCACGTTGGTGGCGATCTTTAAGCCGCAGTAATTCAGGGCCGTAGTCGTCCCAGCGGCCGGATTCCTGCCAAAGATCAGCGGGCTGGACCATCGGCATAAGAATTTCCAGAGCATCGATGCCCTGCATCTCTTCACGAACAACTTTCTCAACTTTACGCAGCACGCGTAAACCACTTGGCGTCCAGGTGTATAAACCGGCCGCCACTTTGCGGATCATTCCGGCACGAAGCATTAGCTGATGGCTGACGACTTCTGCGTCGGAAGGGGTCTCTTTAAGAGTTGATAATAAATATTGGCTGCTGCGCATGACTTTACGGTCTCATGTTTGTTAACCCGAAAACAGCCGGAAGTTTAACAGCGTCTGCACAATGTCAAAAGACTTTTACGGCTGGAATAGCCTAATTTCTTCGACTATCAAGGATTTATCATCAACTGTCCAACGAATATCGTAGTTAAACAGGCGGCTGCCGTACTGACGGCTGTTACTGGACTGTTTATGATACGCCGGTCTTGGATCTTGCCGCAGTACTTGTTCAATCACCTGTTTAAGCTCAGGCGTTTGCGTTACATAATACTCTAACTGCTGCGCAGCTAGCTCGCTATAGCCTACGTCAAGAAACTCAGGTTGGCTTTCGGCAAACTCACTGCTGGCACTATTAACACAATCGACATAAGGCACATATGGCTTAATATCAACGATTGGTGTTTGATCTAACAGGTCGGCTCCCGCGACCACCAGCTCAACCCGCGGACTGCGCTTTACTGATACTAACTTAACCACGGATAAACCAATATTATTTGGGCGAAAAGGGGAGCGGGTGGCGAAAACACCAACGCTTTTATTGCCTCCCAGGCGCGGTGGTCGGACTTTTTCTTTCCATTGAGTGGATGAGTGCTGATGAAACTCAAATAGGAGCCATAAGTGGCTATGCTGCTCAATCCCTTCAATACTGGCTTGGTGATCGTAATCGCCAGTTAGCGCTATGGTTGAGGTGACTGCCGGAGCCAACCCCGGCTGTCGTGGAATACTAAACTTTTCCGGAAAGGGGCTATGGACAATAGCAATCGGCTGCATAGTAAAACTCAGTTATTGTTAACTATTTTCACTACATTTTAAGCTAATTCACTAACACGGAATAAACAGAATTTAATCATTTTTTATTAAGCTATTGAAAAATATAAATAAATAAGTCTGGCATGTTGCTTGCTCAACTTTATTAGCACTTTTCGCGAAAAGTATTAATGAGTAACAATCAAAATAGGATACTAACAACATGTTTAAGCAAAAAATCTGGCCTATCGCAATCGGTTTAATTGGTTTGGTCACGCTCAGTTCAGCAACTTATGCCGATGACAAAGTTGTTTATAATCAGCAATTTTCTGTTGATGCCAGTACCGAGCTAAATATCGACAATGGTGTTGGTGAAGTCGAATTTATTCGCGGTGACAGTAATCAGCTGTTGGTTGAGTTAACCATTAAAGCGAGTGAGGAAGGCTTCTTTTTTGGTGGCGGTGATATAAACCAGGTAAAGCTTGAGGACCAATGGCGTGGACAGCAGCTGACCCTATCGATAGAACCCGACGAGGATGTTCAGGCTAACTGGCGCATCACGCTACCTCAGGTAGCAGCCGTTAATGTTGATATGGGAGTTGGTGAAATTCACGGTGAGCTAGTAACAACCGATACAGAATTAGACCTCGGTGTTGGCGAAATTGACCTGACGTTCTACGGTGAAGATATTGCCTCGATCACGGCAGATGTAGGTATTGGGGACTCAAGTATCAGTGGCTTTAGTGGTGGTCGTGTTGAAAAAACGACTGCAGTTGTGAGCTCAGAATCGAATGCTAGTGGGAACGGGCGCCACAGAATTTCTGCCGATGTTGGCGTCGGTGACGTTAGTATTACCGTAAAGGGCTTAAAATAACAGAAGCTCGACCAGTACTCGCGTTAGTTTTTGCTAACGCGAGAAACCGCCTTACCAAAACAGCTGACTTGTGTGTAGCAGCTTGAATTGCTTGTCCTGGGGAGCTGATAGCAATGATTTTCGATAATCGCCTGCGCGCCAAAACGAGCAGCATCGATACGCATTGATTCAATCGCCTGCTGCTCTGACGCAGGCGGTTGGTCAAGGCGTGTTTGGCAGCTATCACCGGTTACAATACTTAATAACCGATAATTTCTACTGTCCGCGTTGGTTAAAACATCAATATCATTTGGGTCACTTGCATACGATTTACTCTCATCAGAGTGGTTAACTGGCGTAACAAGTGCGAACGGATTTTGCCACTGAAACTGACTACACCCGGCTAAGGTTAATAGCGCAGTAACGAAACTCAGCACTTTTACACTGGAAACGAAGGATTTACGCAACACAAAGCCCTTTTTCTTATTGTTTGGTTTAGCCTATCAGAAACTCTTCTAACGGACGACCATTGTCGAGTGCTTTTTGCAAGGCCTTCGGCATACGTCCTTGACCGGTCCAGGTTTTACGCTCACCTTTTTCATCGGTAAATGCATATTTTGCCGGCTTAGGAGCGCGTTTAGCTTTTGCTTTCTTCAGTTTATCGCCGCCCAACTCTTCTTCGAGGATATCGGAAATATCGATCCCTGCTTCTTGCATGGTTTTCTTTAATTTCGCAATTTTTTCTCGTTTCTGCTGGCGTTCACGCTCTAATTCAGCCTCTTCTTGTTCACGCTTACTAATAATATTAGTGAGCTTATCCTGAATATCTTTTAAAGCACTGACATCAAGCTCTTTAAGCGCCGCGTTTAAACGGCGCTCATGGGTAATGATATTAATGAAGTCACTCATAACGATCCTTTATATTTAATGGTTACATATTAGGATATGTCGGGCCGCCGCCACCTTCCGGTGTCACCCAGTTAATATTCTGGGACGGATCTTTAATATCGCAAGTTTTACAATGAATACAGTTTTGTGCATTAATTTTAAAGACTTCTTTACCATCTTCTTCAACGATCTCGTAAACACCCGCCGGGCAATAGCGTTGCGCCGGTTCAGCATATTCAGGTAAATTTACGGTTAATGGAATATCACTGTCTTTTAACTGTAAATGACACGGCTGATCTTCAGCATGATTGGTATTTGATAGGAACACCGATGATAGCCGGTCAAAGGTTACCTTATTATCTGGCTTAGGATAGTCAATCGGTTGATGTTTTTCCGTTTTTTCTGTGCATTTATAATCCGCTGTCCATTCTTTAAACTTAAACGGTAATTTGCCACCAAAATAGTTTTGGTCGAGCATGTTATAAGCACCGCCTAACGTAGTTCCAAGTTTGTGAATAGCGCCACCAAAATTGCGTGAACGGTAAAGTTCATCAAATACCCACGATTTTTCAAAAGCCTCTTTGTAGTCCGTTAAGTCCGTGTGTTGCTGACCTTGCTGCAGCGCTGAGAAGATAGTCTCGGCCGCGATCATGCCTGATTTCATCGCAGTGTGGTTGCCTTTGATCTTAGCAAAATTTAGGGTTCCTGCATTGCAGCCAACCATCAACCCACCGGGGAAAGTCATTTTCGGTAACGAATAATAACCGCCTTTAGAAATAGCACGAGCACCGTAACTGACGCGTTTACCATTTTCTAAGACGCTTTTAATGGCGCTATGTGTTTTAAACCGCTGGAATTCCTGAAACGGATTTAAATAGGGGTTTTTATAGTTAAGGTCGATAATTAAACCAACATAGACCTGACCATCTTCTGCATGATACAGGTAACCACCGCCGGAACCGTTATTATTAAGCGGCCAGCCCGCGGTATGAACAACCTTACCCGGTTGATGCACGTCTTCCGGAACGTCCCATATTTCTTTAAAGCCGAGTCCATAATGCTGCGGCGTCGCATCCTTATCCAGTTCAAACTGGCTAATCAGTTGTTTACCTAAGTGACCGCGAGACCCCTCAGCGAAAATAGTATACTTGGCGCGTAACTCCATGCCTGGCATGTAGCCGTCTTTTTCGGCGCCGTCAGCGGCGACGCCCATATCACCGGTTTGAATACCGGCAACGCTACCATCGTCGTTGTAGAGCAATTCACTGGCCGGGAAGCCCGGGAATATCTCGACACCCAGTTGCTCAGCTTGTTCTGCCAACCAACGACAAATATTACCCATACTGACGATATAGTTTCCGTGGTTGTGGAACGACTTAGGCACAGAAAAGCCTGGCAATTGCGTGTGATTATCCTGATCTTTCAGGAATAAAATTTCATCACCGGTAACTTCCGTATTTAACGGAGCGCCTTTTTCTTTCCAGTCGGGGAACAATTCATTCATGGCACGTGGTTCGAAAACTGCGCCTGAAAGAATGTGAGCACCAATATCGGCTCCTTTTTCGACCACACAAATCATTAATTCCTGGTCGTTTTCCTGAGCAAGTTGCCCGAGTCGACAGGCAGTTGCCAGGCCTGATGGGCCGGCACCGACTATAACAACATCAAAATCCATGCTTTCGCGTTCCACAATAACCTCCGCTTCACTAGGCAATCTGTATTGGGATTAGCCCATGATAATTTTCGAGTAATTCGGTAATCTTATCTGCCGGTAAAGGACGGCTAAATAAATAGCCTTGACCGATACCGCACTCACGATTCATTAAAAAGTCAACTTGCTCCGGGGTTTCAATGCCCTCAGCGACCAGTTGTATATTCAGGTTTTTCGCCAAATTAATGATGGTCTGAACAATCACTGCATCGTCTTCATTGTGGGGTAGATCGCTGACAAATGAACGGTCAATTTTTAACGACGTTACTGGAAAGTTCTTTAAGTATGAGAGCGATGAATAACCCACACCAAAATCATCGATCGCCAGACTGATACCATGCTTACGCACAGAGTGCATAAAATTGGTATGCGACTGAATGTTCTCAATAAATACCTGTTCGGTTAGCTCCAATTCAATACGCTCGGCAGGAACTTGTGCCGAGTTAACGGTATTCATGATGTTATCAACCAGATCCGGTAAGTGTAGCTGTTTTCCGGAAATGTTGATGGCCATGGTTAGATCATCAAAGCCCATGTGGTGCCAATGATGTAATTGCTTACAGGCTTCTTTTAGCACAAATTCCGATAATGGAATGATAAGACCGGTATCTTCGGCAATTGGAATAAATTCGTCGGGGCCAATAACGGTACCGTCATCTTGTACCCAGCGCACCAGCACTTCCATGCCCACTATGCGATGACTTAGCAGCTCGACTTTCGGCTGATAGTAGACCGCCAGTTTTTCATTTTCTACGGCATAACGGAGTTGTTTAACCAACTCTAATTTTTTCGCTAAATCGCGATGCACAGCCGTGTTATACAAATGGAACGTGTTGCGGCCATTATCTTTCGCCTGATAAAGGGCTGTATCGGCATTACGAATTAAAAATTCTGGGTTGTAATCGGCGTCATCGGCAAAGGCAATGCCAATGGATGCGCTAATAAATAGTTCGTAGTCATCAACAAAGAAGTGTGAGTCCAGTGCGGTGAGTAATTGCTGGGTAAGATTCAGCACCGTTTGTCGATTATCAGGCTCAAATACGGCTAACAGAAACTCATCGCCGCCTGAACGCGCTAGGCGACTGTATTTTGGAGCTAACTTACTGACGCGTCGACCAACACGACGCAATAGTTCGTCACCAACGGTGTGACCTAAGGCATCGTTAACCTCTTTAAAGCGGTCAAGATCGATAAATAAAATTGCGGTATTTGTGCTTTTTTCACGGTCTCGTAAATGCTCACCAAGAATTCGCATCAAGGCATTACGATTGATTAAGTTGGTTAGCGAGTCATGCTCGGCTAAATAAGCCATCTGCTTTTCGATGCGCTCGCGCTCATCAATCTCTGTGTACAGCTCGATATTGGCGTCAGCCAGTTGCTGTGCCTTGTAGCGGCTCTGCGACAATATGTAGATGACAAAGGTCAACATTAGGGTAATTAATAACCCGGCAACCAGAATGGCTAATGAAACACCGCCCTGCAGTTCTCTCAGTTTATTCGGCGTTAGCCACAAATTCAGCTGCCAGCTGTTACCCAGCACTTGCAAAGTACGTTGTAACTGCCAATCTTCTTGCAGACTGATGTCACCGGCAAACTGGTAAAGGGTCTGGTCGTTGCGACTTAAGGATAACTGGAAGCCTTCAGAGATATTGCCGCGAATGACATTATTGAGTAAGTCCTGCAAACTAATGATAAGGCCTAGAAAGCCTTCTTTATCACCACGCTCTAACCGGGCAAACATAGCGATATCGCTGCTTAAACGGCCTAAATTTCCGGCTTCTCCGACCATTGCGTGGCGGTTACCGGCGGAGCTCTGCAAGGTCCTGATCATGTCGGAGCCAGCAAACTCAGTACCGAGCAATTGCGGTTGTCGGTGAGGGGGGTAAAAACGCTGAATCATTAATTCCGGAGATAACCAGACCATGCCTTGCACGCTTTGATAATAAAGCGAAATTAACTCTGCATCTCGCTGCCAACGGTCAGTAATTGCCTGGTCACTTTGCTCCCATTCACGTGCTAATAACTCGGTCGCAAACAAATGAGCGGTCATGTTTTGGCGAATTTCGCGCTGGATATTGAACGCTTCTGTTTGCAGTGCTTCACGCACACCCTGGTTTTCGCCGTAGCGTAAATAGCTAAAAGCCAGCATCGTTAAAAGGATGCCGGCAATCGCCGTCAAAAACACTTGTTTAGCACCGGGAAATAATGTCATAGGGGCCTTTGGTCTGGCGTTTTAATTTTTTTTATTAACGATGAACTATGACAACTCCGGGCGCTGACGAAACTCATCTAAAGCCTCAGGGTTAGCTAGTGCATCGGTATTTTTTACCGGTTCACCGTGAATAACATTGCGAACCGCTAACTCAACAATCTTACCACTGATTGTGCGCGGAATGTCTGATACTTGCAATATAACAGCGGGCACATGACGAGGGGTCGCATTAGCCCGAATTGTTTTTGCAATTTTCTGTCGCAGTTCGTCATCAAGTTCGACACCGTCACGCAGTCGTACAAATAAAACAACTCGTTCATCATCCTGATATTGTTGGCCGACAGCAATACTTTCCAGAACCTCGTCTACTTTTTCGACTTGTCGATAGATTTCTGCGGTGCCAATACGCACTCCACCGGGATTTAAAACTGCGTCGGAGCGACCATAGATGATAACGCCATCATGCTCGGTAAGTTCAGCAAAATCGCCATGCGCCCAGGTGTTTTCAAACCGCTCAAAATAAGCCTTAAAATAACGGCTGCCGTCTTTATCGTTCCAGAAGCCTATCGGCATACAAGGGAAGGAGTTTTCACAAACCAACTCGCCTTTTTCGCCCTGAACTGGTTTGCCCTGATCATTATAAACATTGACCGCAAGGCCTAAGCCACGGCATTGCAATTCACCACGGTAAACCGGAAGAATAGGGCAGCCGAGTGCAAAGCAGGAGACAATATCAGTGCCGCCGGATATGGATGACAGGCAGACATTTGCTTTAATATCCCGATAGACATAGTCGAAGCTTTCGGGCGGTAACACCGAACCGGTGGTCAAGATAGCCCGTAGCTTTTCCAATTGATGCGACTCACGCGGTTTGACGTCGGCTTTTTCTTGCGCTGCCAGGTACTTGGCACTGGTGCCAAACACGCTGATCCCTTCTTCATCAGCAACGTCCCATAAAAATTCGGGTTCGGGAGCAAATGGTGAGCCGTCAAATAACACCAGTGTGGCGCCATGAGCAAGACCACTAACCAGCCAGTTCCACATCATCCAGCCGCACGTAGTGAAGTAAAACAAAACATCTTCCGCGTGTAAATCGGTATGCAGGCCATGTTCTTTTAAATGCTGCAGCAACGTACCACCGGCGCCATGGACAATACATTTAGGCACGCCAGTGGTACCTGAGGAAAACATAATATAAAGCGGATGGTTAAAATCGGTGCGGACAAAATCAATGTTGGTGGCCGAGTTATCAATGAAGTTCTCCCAGCTAACCATTTTGTCGTTACTGATACGGTCAGATTGATCACTGAAATTGACCACAACCAGGCATTCGACAGAAGGTAGCTCTGCCATAATGTCACTGACTTTGTCTTTAATATTTAAATTTTTGCCGTTATAAAAGTAGCCATCGACCGTTAGCATTACTTTAGGTTCAACTTGACCAAAGCGATCGAGTACTCCTTGCACTCCAAAATCTGGCGAGCACGAGGACCATACCGCTCCCAGACTGGTGGTTGCCAGCATACCAACAATAGTTTCAATACAATTTGGCATCATCGCGGCGACGCGGTCACCTTTTTCGACACCGCGCTGTTTTAACGCCTCGGCAAATTGCGCTACTTGCTGATAGAGCTCACTGTAGGTCAACTGCTGCCGCGCACCATTCTCACCACGAAATATCAACGCGACTTTGTCATCTCGATCTCGTAATAGATTTTCAGCAAAGTTCAGCTGCGCATTTGGAAACCATTTCGCGCCGGGCAATTTGTCTTTGTCCGTAACAACCGTATCGCCTTTATCACCAACGACCGCAAAATAATCCCAGATCATTGACCAAAAGGTCTCGTCATTATCAACTGACCACTGATAAAGATCGTGATAATTGGCCAGAGCCTGTTGTTGTTGCGAATTCACTTGCTGTAAAAAATCAGTCATACGAGCATCAGCAATGGTATCTGCTGATGGCTGCCAAAGTCGTTCAGTTGTCATTATTACTTCCCTTGTTTCGCGAGCTCAGCCAGGGCGACTTGCGAGCGTGGGCCATGCTCTAAATGTTGGCAAATTGTGGCGCCGGCAGCAATCAGTTTTTGTAAGTCGACACCAGTCTCGATGCCCATACCGGTTAGCATGTAGACCACATCTTCGGTGGCAACATTGCCACTGGCACCCTTAGCGTATGGACAACCACCAAGTCCGGCCACAGCACTATCAATGGTTGCTACTCCCAGCGGCAGGCAAGCACTGATGTTGGCCAATGCCTGACCGTAAGTATTATGAAAATGCAGTGCCAGATGCTCAATCGGCACTTCAGCGGCAACGGCTTGTAGCATTTCTTTGGCTTTTAAAGGCGTGCCGATACCGATGGTGTCGCCCAGTGATACTTCATAGCAGCCCATGTCGTACAGAGTTTTCGCAACCCTGACCACATCGGTTAACGGTACTTCACCCTGATAAGGACAGCCAAGTACGCAAGATACATAGCCCCGCACCGGAATGCCTTTTTCTTTTGCGGCACTGATAACGGGTTCAAAACGAGCTAAAGACTCATCAATGCTGCAGTTGATGTTTTTCTGACTAAAAGCTTCAGAAGCTGCGCCAAACACAGCAACTTCGTCCGTATTAACCGCTAACGCGTTATCAAAGCCTTTCAGGTTAGGAGTAAGGCCCGCATAAGTAACACCTGCTGCGCGTTGGATAGCGCGCATAACGTCAGCACTATCGGCCATTTGTGGAACCCATTTCGGGCTCACGAAGCTGGCACTCTCAATATAGCTTAGACCAGCTTCCGTTAGCTGATCGATCAACGCGACTTTGGCTGAGGTCGGCACAGCAACTTCATTTTGCAGACCATCACGCGGTCCCACCTCGACAATCTTCACCTTTTTAGGCAGCGCAGATTCGGTCATTATTCCTCCTCGGTCATTGCCAGCAACTCATCACCGTCACTGACTAAGTCGCCGGCACCGAAATAAATATCGGTAACTTCGCCACTGTGACCGGCGCGAATGGTGTATTCCATTTTCATCGCTTCCATGATCACTAAGGGTTGGTCTTTTTCAACGGCATCGCCTTTATTAACCAAGACTTCCATAATGGTGCCGTTCATCGGTGCGACAAGGCCACCGTGCGTGGCTTCATCAACCAAAGTGTCTGTCACTTTATGGCGGTGCAGCGTAACCGGACCTTGCTCCGTAAATACCGTTAACTCCTGGTCATCCGCGCAAATAAAGCGTTGATAGCGATAGCCGTTACGAATGACTGTAAGCTGATCGTCATTAACCTGAACTTGCCAGTTACATTGGTTGTCGCCTTCACCGGTAATAAAATGGTCGCCTCGTTGCTCAACAGCAACCACATGTACCTCGCCCTGATGCTGCAGCTCTATTTGATGCACGGCGGCGTCATTCAGACGCATGGCATTGGCTTGCTGCCACGGCGATGCGGTTGCAGCTAGCGCATTTTGTCGAGATACGACGTCATACAACGCAGCCTCTGTGCCAATTCGCTGAATATCGATGTTCTTAGCGGGCATCAGCGATTGTTCGTGCTGCTGAATAAACTCTGTCGTCAGGTTCATTTGTACGAACTCGGGATGACTGGCTAAGCGGTGTAAAAAGTCGATATTAGTGGTTAGCCCGGTTAACCGGTATTGCCGTAATGCCCGCTGTAGTTTCAGTAATGCGCGTTCCCGGTCAGTGTCCCAGACAATTAATTTTGCGATCATGGGATCATAGAACGAGGAGATTTCATCGCCCTCGGTAATCCCGGTATCAATACGTACACCAGATTCGCCTTCGGGTGTGCGTAAATGCCGAATCTGGCCGGTGCAAGGCAAAAAGTCGTTGTCCGGATCTTCAGCATAAATACGTGCTTCAAAGGCATGTCCGTTTACCTGAATGTCGTTTTGTACCAGCGGCAACGGCTGACCAGACGCGACTAGTAGCTGCCATTCGACTAAATCCTGACCGGTAATCATCTCGGTCACGGGATGCTCTACCTGCAGTCGAGTGTTCATCTCCATAAAGAAGAATTCACCGCTTTGGTCATACAAAAACTCGACCGTACCTGCGCCCAAATAGTCAATTGCCTGGGCGGCTTTAACGGCAGCTTCTCCCATTGCCTTGCGAGTGGTTTCGGTAAGTGCAGGGGCCGGAGCTTCTTCCAGTACCTTTTGGTGACGACGCTGTACTGAGCAATCACGCTCGGCTAAATACACGGCATTACCGTGTTCGTCACAAAACACCTGGATTTCAACGTGCCGTGGATTACGGATAAAGCGCTCGAACAGCATTTTGTCGTTGCCAAACGAAGAATTCGCTTCGCGCTTGGCCGAGGCCAGCGCCTCGTCAAATTCGTCGATACTTTCGACCACCCGCATGCCTTTACCGCCGCCGCCGTAGGCAGCTTTTAGCAATAACGGAAAGCCAACTTCTTCGGCTTTAGCTTTTAGCGTTGCTGGCTCTTGTTCACTGCCATGGTAACCGGGTACTAATGGCACGCCAGCTTCGTGCATAATTGCTTTAGCGGCACTTTTCGAGCCCATTGCGGCAATTGATGACACAGGAGGGCCAACAAAGATCACGTTGTTTTGCTGACATAAATCAGCAAACTCTTCGTTTTCGGATAAAAAGCCATAGCCCGGGTGAATTGCTTCAGCTGCGGTTTGTTTGGCAGCGTCAATAATTTTATCGGCTCGCAAATAGCTGTCGCTGCTGGCTGCAGGACCTATGTGAACTGCTTCGTCTGCTAGTGCGACATGGCGGGCATTGCGATCGGCATCGGAATAGACCGCAATAGTTCGAATTCCCATGGATTTTGCTGTGGCAATAATACGACAGGCAATTTCACCACGGTTGGCAATCAATAATGATTTAATCATGCTAGTTCCTGTATTAACTGTCGTTGCGCCAAGCGGCAGGGCGTTTCTCTAAAAAGGCCGATAAGCCTTCCTGACCCTCGTCCGATACGCGAATTTTGGCAATTTCTTCAATCGTATGCTGTCTAACGCTGTCATCAACAGGGCGTGAGCCAACGCTGGCAATCAGCTGCTTACATGCGGCGACCGCCTGTGGACTATTATTGAGCAAAGCGTCCAGCCATTCACCCAGAGCACTTTCAAAATCATCGACAATACGGTGTACCAGGCCCAGTTGCTGGGCTTCGTCAGCAAAAAAGCGCTCCGCCGTTAGCAAATAGCGGCGCGACTGACGTTCGCCTATCGCTTTTACCACGTAAGGACTAATGACAGCAGGGATTAGGCCAATTTTAACTTCGCTTAAACAAAAACTGCTCTTAGGTTGCGCTAGCACCATATCGGAGCACGCGGCAAGCCCAACGGCGCCGCCAAAGGCCGCACCTTGTACTAATGCGATGGTGGGTTTAGACAGTTGATCGAGGCGTTGCATTAACAAGCTAAGCTGGCCGGCATCATCAATATTCTGTTGATAATCTTTGTCTGCCATTGAGCGCATCCAGTTAAGATCGGCACCGGCAGAAAAGTTTTTTCCTTCTGACTGCAAAACCAACACGCGCACGCTGTCGTCGTTGTCAGCCTTACTTAGGGCCTCGAGCAACTCTGCAATCATGATGTCGTCAAATGCGTTATGCACTTCGGGACGGTTTAAGGTTAACCGCGCTACGCCACGAGTATCGACCTCGTAGTTAGTGTATTGACTCATCGAGACCTCCTGATTACATGCGGAAGACGCCGAAGCGGCTGTCTTCAATAGGTGCATTTAACGAGGCTGCAATACTTAATCCCAGTACCTCACGGGTCTGCGCCGGGTCGATAATACCGTCGTCCCACAGGCGACCTGAGGCGTAGTAAGGATGACCCTGCTGTTCATATTGATCAACGATCGGCTTTTTAAGCTCTTGTTCTTGTTGTTCGCTCATGCTCTCGCCTTTGCGGGCCAGGTTGTCTTTAGTCACCTGTGCCATGACTCCGGCGGCTTGTTCACCACCCATAACCGAAATACGGGCATTGGGCCACATAAACATCATGGTGGGATCATAAGCCCGGCCACACATGCCGTAGTTGCCGGCACCATAACTACCGCCAATGAGCACCGTAAACTTAGGCACATTAGCGCAAGAAACGGCCATTACCATTTTGGCACCGTGCTTGGCAATACCTTCGGCTTCGTATTTTTTACCAACCATAAAGCCGGTGATATTTTGTAGAAACACCAGAGGAATTTTCCGCTGTGCGCACAACTCGATAAAGTGCGCACCTTTTTGTGCACTTTCCGAGAACAAAATACCATTATTGGCGACAATCCCAACCGGATAGCCATGAATACGAGCAAAGCCGGTGACCAGTGTATTGCCATAGTTGGCTTTAAATTCATCAAAGTCAGAATCGTCGACCACGCGGGCGATAACTTCGTGTACATCGTAGGGCTTGCGTAAGTCTGTGCCGACAATGCCGTAAATTTCTTGGGCATCAAAGCGCGGAGGTTTGCTCGGCGCGCGATCCAACTCAGTTGGTTTCGGCCGGTTCAGGCGTGCTACAGAGCGGCGCGCCAGTGCCAATGCATGTTCGTCGTTATGTGCAAAGTGGTCAGCAACACCGGAAATACGTGTGTGCACATCGGCACCGCCTAACTCTTCGGCACTGACTTCTTCACCGGTTGCTGCTTTAACCAGTGGTGGTCCTGCTAAGAAGATAGTTCCTTGTTCTTTAACAATGACACTCTCGTCGGCCATTGCCGGCACATAAGCACCGCCGGCTGTACAAAGACCCATGACCACGGCAATTTGTGGAATGCCTTTGGCTGACATTTTGGCCTGATTAAAGAAAATACGACCAAAGTGGTCTTTATCCGGAAATACTTCATCCTGACGAGGTAAGTTAGCACCGCCTGAGTCAACCAAGTAGATACAAGGCAAATGACAGCGTTCCGCAATTTCCTGCGCACGCAAGTGCTTCTTAACCGTCAACGGGTAGTAGGTGCCGCCCTTAACTGTCGCATCATTAGCGACAATCATACATTCGACGCCTTCAACTTGACCGATGCCAGCGACAACGCCTGCTGCCGGAACGTAATCCTCGTAGCAATCCCAGGCAGCGAACTGGCCAACTTCTAAAAAGGGTGAGCCTGCATCCAGTAGTTTATTGATGCGATCGCGGGGTAACAATTTACCCCGGGATAAATGGCGTTCCTGATACTTAGGACCGCCGCCTTGCTTAATTTGAGCGACTTTTTCTTGTAAATCATTGACCACTTCTTGCATGGCCTGCTGATTTGTCTTGAATTGCTCGTCGCGGGTATTAACTTTACTGGTTAAAATCGCCACGGTTGCTCCTTATTTGGATTCGCTGAATAGCTCTCGGCCAATTAACATGCGACGGATTTCTGATGTTCCGGCACCTATTTCATAGAGCTTAGCATCGCGTAGCAAGCGTCCGGTAGGGTACTCGTTAATGTAACCATTACCGCCAAGTAACTGGATCGCATCAAGTGCCAGTTGTGTTGCCAGTTCGGCAGAATAGAGAATAGCGCCGGCAGCATCTTTACGCGTTGTTTCACCGCGATCGCACGACTGTGCCACGGCATAGACATACGCGCGGGCAGCATTGGTACGAGTATACATATCGGCAACCTTACCTTGAACCAGCTGAAATTCGCCGATGGCTTTACCAAACTGCGTGCGGTCGTGCACGTAGGGCACCACATTGTCCAGGCAAGCTTGCATGATGCCCAATGGACCCGCCGCCAACACCGCACGTTCGTAGTCAAGGCCACTCATCAGGACTTCGACACCGCCATTAAACTCACCTAGTATATTTTCTTCAGGCACTTCTACATCTTCAAACACCAGTTCACACGTGTTTGAACCGCGCATACCCAGTTTGTCTAGTTTTTGCGCTTGCGAAAACCCTGGTGAGTCTTTTTCAACGATAAAGGCGGTAATGCCGCGCGAGTTCTTTTCGGGGTCTGTTTTTGCATAAATAACAAAAACATGCGCGTCAGGACCGTTGGTGATCCACATCTTATTGCCATTTAAAATAAACTTGTCGCCTTTTTTCTCGGCACGTAGCTTCATGCTGACCACGTCGGAGCCGGCATTGGGTTCACTCATTGCCAATGCACCCACATATTCGCCGGTACACAGCTTAGGCAGATACTTTTCTTTTTGAGCATCGTTGCCGTTGCGGGCAATTTGGTTAACACATAAGTTTGAATGTGCACCATAACTTAAACCGACTGACGCTGAGGCCCGGCTAATCTCTTCCATGGCAATGACATGCTCAAGGTAGCCCATGCCGGAGCCACCGTACTGTTCATCTACAGTTAGTCCTAATAGACCCATATCACCAAGCTTGCGCCACAAGTCAGCAGGGAACTCATTTCTTTCGTCAATCTCAGCTGCGCGCGGGGCAATTTCGTCGCGTGCAAACGCATTAACCTGTTCGCGCATCATGTCGGCGGTTTCGCCAAGGCCAAAATTAAAGGTGGTGTATTGACTGATCATAGTTACTCCTGAGATTGAACTGCTTTAGTTAACGGCTTGATGTTGGTGAGCTCGTCCTGACAACGTTGCTCTAAACCACTCAATTCCGTTAATAGTACGTTGATGTCTTCCATTTGCTGGCGCAAAGAGACTTTCTTTTCTTCGATAAGCTCAAGAACTTTTTCAAGTTGAGCTGCTGAACTGTTATCGGCGTCATAAAGCTCGAACAGGCGCCGCGTTTCGGCTAAAGAAAAACCAAGCCGTTTGCCACGCAAGACAAGTTTTAACCGAACCCGATCCTTGTTGGTATATATTCGGTGCTGTCCTTGCCGTTTAGGCGACAACAAGCCCTCATCCTCGTAAAAACGGATGCTACGGGTGGTAATGTCAAATTGTTTTGCCAGTTCGCCGATTGAATAGGTGATTTTATTGTTCATCAGACTTGCTTTTTTGTTGCCCTAAGATCTAAGCTTAGAGGAAGTTTACGTTAACGTAAAGGGCAATTGGAGGAAACATGTCGAGCGATTCAATCGTTATTGTCGCCGCTAACCGCACGCCAATGGGCGGTTTTCAGGGGAGTTTAAGTGAAGTTAGCGCGCCGAATCTTGGTGCTGCAGCCATTAAAGCAGCAGTCAGTAATAGCGGGCTGGCGGCAGAGGACGTGTCGGAAGTCATTATGGGCAATGTATTGCCCGCTGGTATTGGCCAGGCTCCCGCTCGTCAAGCAATGTTGTACGCAGGATTACCGCGCTCGACAGGGGCAACCACGATTAATAAAGTGTGTGGCTCTGGTTTAAAGGCCGCAATGTTTGGTCACGATCTAATTAAAGCCGGATCGGCTGATATCGTGGTCGCCGGTGGTATGGAAAGCATGTCGCGTGCGCCATATTTATTAGCGAAAGGGCGCAATGGCTATCGCATGGGCCATGGTCAGGTACTAGACCACATGATGCTCGATGGGCTGGAAGATGCTTACGAGAATCAGGCAATGGGCAGTTACGCCCAAACCACTGCAGATGACTATAAAATTAATCGCGAAGCGATGGACGAATTTGCGATTGGTTCATTGACGAAAGCGCAAAAAGCGATAACCGACGGTTTGTTTGATGCTGAGATTACCCCAGTAACTTATGAAACTCGTAAAGGTGACGTAACGGTTGATACCGATGAACAACCGGGTAAAGCACGCCTGGATAAAATCCCACAACTGCGCGCCGCGTTTAAAAAGGATGGTACTATTACTGCAGCGAACTCCAGCTCGATTTCTGACGGAGCCGCGGCATTAATTCTAATGCGTGAGAGCGAAGCAAAAGCGAAAGGCTTACAGCCATTGGCGCGGATTATGGGTCATTCAACTCACTCCCAAGCGCCGGCAGAATTTACCATCGCGCCCATTGGTGCAATGAATTCGTTGCTGAAAAAGCTCGACTGGACCAAAGACGACGTTGATCTTTGGGAAATTAACGAAGCCTTTGCCATGGTCACTATGCTGGCAATTCAGGAAATGAAACTGGATGCTAACAAGGTCAATATTCACGGCGGTGCCTGTGCGTTAGGTCATCCGATTGGCGCCAGTGGCGCGCGGTTATTAGTTACCTTGCTGCATGCGCTTAAGCAAACGGGCCAGAAGCGCGGTGTCACCTCGCTTTGTATTGGTGGCGGTGAAGCCGTCGCTCTGGCCGTTGAAATGATGTAACGTTGCTGGCTAGCGGGCGGGTTTTAGTTTTTGAACCCGTCCGGCCAGCCACACGGCAAGGACAATAATCAAAGCGCCGATAGTTAATCGGGTATAGTCAAATGATTGTTCCCAAAATAGCACATTGATCAGGATCCCTGCGGGAATTAACGCATTGTTCATGGTAGCGAGCTGACCGGTATTTACTGTCTTGGTGGCGATATTCCAGCCAAGATAGCCAAGCCCGGAAGCAACAATACCGAGCCACAGTAGAATTCCCCATTGCAGACTGGTCGTTGGTTGCAGGGTTAAGTCAGCAAACAAAATAACGCCGATGCCGGCGATAACACTGGCACCAAAGAAAAATGCGGCGAATTGCTGACTCTGTTCCAAAGTCTTGCCGGTTGGTAAGCGTTTGTAGGCAACTTGGCCTGCGGCAAAGCAAAGGTTGGCTGCCTGAATTAAAAAGAAACCGGTAATAAAGTCATCGGATAATGGCTGATAACGGATAATGGCGGCGCCTAATACGGATACAGCAGCTGCAATCCACCACAATAAGGGTAAATGTTTGCGGTTAAGTATCAGTTCATCAATTAGCGTTATATACAGAGGTGTAAAAATAGTGAACAAAAGCACTTCGGCAACGCTCAAATACAAAAACGCATGATAGAGAAATAGATACATAGCGCCAATTTGCAATGCGCCGATAGCAGCCAATTTCGTTAGTTGAGGTAACTGTCCACTTTTTGGAGACAGATACCGCCAACGAAATAACGGCAGCACTGTTATCAATGCTAAAATCATGCGAATAAATACGACAAGATAGCCGTCAACCTGGCCGGCAAGATAAACGCCGATTAGCGAAAAACTGGCGGCCCAAAGCAAAGTAATCAAAATTAAGAGGGTCACGTTAAGGCTCACTTAACTAAATTAGCTCATCAATAGATGACAAAATAACACAATAAGAAGGTGAATTATGTCTAAGAAAGTGCCTCTGTACATAGATGGTGAATTTGTCGCCTCGAAGTCAGAACAGTGGATTCCGGTAACTAACCCAGCGACTCAGGAAGTAATTGCTGAAGCTCCAGTTGCAACCCAAAGCGAAATGGAAGCGGCAGTTAACGGTGCACGTGAAGCCTTTAAAACCTGGAAAGAAGTGCCTGTTTCCGAACGCGCTCGGGTAATGATGCGTTACCAGGCGTTGTTAAAAGAACATCAGGAAGAAATTGCAGAAATTCTGGCACAAGAGACCGGTAAAACCTTTGAAGATGCAAAAGGTGACGTCTGGCGTGGGATTGAAGTGGTTGAACATGCGGCCAACATTCCATCGTTACTGATGGGCGAAACCGTTGAAAACGTAGCCCGTAAAATCGATTCGTACAGCTACACACAGCCATTAGGTGTGTGTGCCGGTATCACTCCATTTAACTTCCCGGCTATGATCCCGCTGTGGATGTTCCCGTTGGCGGTTGCCTGTGGTAACACCTTTATTCTTAAGCCTTCTGAGCAGGACCCATTAACGCCAACGCGTTTGGTCGAGCTGTTTGAAGAAGCTGGTGCACCGAAAGGCGTGTTACAGGTATTGCACGGCAATAAACAACAGGTCGACTTCCTGTTGGACCATCCTGACGTGCGTGCCTTGTCGTTCGTTGGCTCCGTGCCAGTGGCTGAATACATTTATCGCCGTGGTACAGAAAATGGTAAGCGTGTACAAGCGTTTGCTGGCGCTAAGAACCACTGCGTTATCATGCCTGATGCCAATAAACAGCAAGTGATCAACAACATGGTTGGCTCATCTGTTGGCGCTGCGGGGCAGCGTTGCATGGCAATTTCTGTTGCAGTATTTGTTGGCGCGGCGAAAGAATGGATTCCGGAAGTAGCGGAAGCCATTGCTAAGGTGCGCCCTGGTGCATGGAATGATGAAAATGCTGCTTATGGTCCGGTTATTAGCCCACAAGCGAAAGAGCGTGTTGAAGCACTTATCAGCAAAGGCGAAGAAGAAGGCGCGACGTTGCTGGTTGATGGTCGTGGCTGCAAGGTCGACGGTCTGCCGGACGGCAACTGGGTGGGTCCAACGGTATTCTCCAATGTAACGCCGGATATGGAAGTATATAAAACCGAAATCTTTGGTCCGGTATTATGTACCACCGAAGTAGACAGCTTAGAAGATGCGTTAGAATTGGTGAACAACAACCCTTACGGTAATGGTACCTCTATCTTTACCGCAAGCGGCGCTGCAGCTCGTAAATACCAGCACGAAGTTGAAGTCGGTCAGGTCGGTATCAATATTCCGATTCCGGTACCACTGCCGTTCTTCTCGTTCACTGGCTGGAAGCGCTCATTCTTTGGCGACCTTCATGCTTACGGTAAGCAGGGCGTTCGTTTTTACACCGAGACTAAAACGGTTACGGCGCGTTGGTTTGAAAGTGACCTGGAAGACCCAGCGGGTCCAAACATGTCAATTAACCTAAGGTAGTAGGGGATAACAATGAACTTTGAATTATCAGAAGACCAACAAGCCTTTGTCGACACGGCTAAAGCCTTTGCTGATAAAGAGTTAGCCCCTAACGCGGCGAAGTGGGACGAAGAACATCACTTCCCTATCGAGGTGTTTCGAAAAGCCGGTGAAATGGGCTTTATGGGCATGTATACCCCGGAAGAAGCGGGCGGTTTTGGTATGAGCCGTCTTGACTCTGCGTTGATATTTGAACAACTGGCGGGTGGCTGTACAGCCACCACCGCAATGATGACTATTCACAATATGGTTAGCTGGATGATTGGCTCATTTGGCCAGCAGTCCGTTATTGACCAGTGGGTACCAGAACTGGTTACCGGTGAAAAGTTAGGTTCATACTGCTTGACCGAACCTGGTTCAGGCTCGGATGCGGCAAGTTTACGCACTACCGCTAAGAAAGACGGTGACGAGTACGTGCTGAACGGCTCCAAAATGTTTATCTCAGGCGCGGGTGAAACCGACGTGCTGGTGGTTATGGCACGTACCGGTGAAGACGGTCCTAAGGGTATCTCGGCTTTTGTAGTACCGGCTGATGCCGAAGGTATTAGTTACGGCAAAGCCGAAGATAAAATGGGCTGGAATGCGCAGCCAACCCGGCTGGTTACTTTCGAAGACGTACGTATCCCGGCTGAAAACCTATTAGGCAAAGAAGGCGAAGGCTTTAAATTTGCCATGATGGGCTTAGACGGTGGTCGTATCAATATCGCGGTTTGTTCGGTAGGTACTGCACAGGCGGCGCTGAATACGGCGGCTGCTTACATGCAGGAACGTACTCAGTTTGGTAAGCCGCTAGCAGCTTTCCAGGCGCTACAGTTTAAACTGGCTGATATGGTGACCGAGTTAGTTGCGGCGCGCCAAATGGTGCGTCTGGCAGCGTCTAAAGTCGATAATAACGACGCAGACAAGACAACCTATTGCGCCATGGCAAAACAGTTCGCTACCGATGTTGGCTTTAAAGTGTGTAACGACGCATTGCAATTACATGGTGGTTACGGCTACATCAAAGAGTATCCGCTGGAACGTCATGTTCGCGATGTGCGGGTGCACCAGATCCTCGAGGGAACCAACGAGGTGATGCGATTGATTATTGGTCGTCGCATCCTGTCTGACCTTGACCGCGAAATTTTGTAAGGAGCTTCCATGCAAGACGTGGTGTTAATCGAAGAAATCAGCGCCGGTGACAAAGTCATCGGCGTTGCTACTTTAAATTCAGAAAAATCATTAAATGCGCTGAGCCTGGCGATGGCTGAAAAACTGCTGCCACAGTTGCAGCAGTGGGCCAATGACGACCGGGTTGTTTGCGTGTGGTTACAAGGCGCTGGTGAAAAAGCGTTTTGTGCCGGTGGTGACATTGTTGCCATGTATAAGGCCATGCAGGCGGAACCGGGTAAACTGGTATCAGAAGTAGAAAACTTCTTTACCCAGGAATACCAACTGGACTATGCCATTCAGACATTCCCCAAACCGCTTATTTGCTGGGCTGACGGTATCGTTATGGGCGGCGGCATGGGCCTCATGAACGGCGCAAGTCATCGTGTCGCCACAGACCGCTCATTGCTGGCAATGCCCGAAGTGACCATTGGTTTGTATCCGGACGTCGGGGCAACGTACTTTTTGAATCGTATGCCAGAAGGCTGTGGTTTATTCCTCGGTATGACAGGCGCGACCATGAACGCCAACGATGCGTTGTTCCTGAATTTAGCGGACCATTATCTGGGACATCAGCATAAACAGGCATTATTGGAAAACTTACAGCAGCTTGAGTGGGGCGATACCGGTGCATTGAATAAGGAAAAAGTCACTGATTTATTGAATCAGATGGCGGCTGACGATATCACCGCGATGCCAGCACCTCAGGTTGAACCTATGCATGCCCACATTAAGGCGCTGACGGCAGGTAACGATGTTGCGGATGTGGTTGAAAAAATTGTGGCTGACGACACCGACGATAAATGGCTGAGTAAAGCACGTAAGAATCTGGCTAATGGGTGTCCAATGACTGCGCATATCGTCTGGAACCAGCTGCAGCAAGGGCGTGACTTATCATTACCGGATTGTTTCCGGTTAGAGCTCACACTGTCGTGCAACTGCGCGGTACGTGGCGACTTTGCTGAAGGCATTCGGGCGCTGTTAATTGATAAAGATAAGCAACCGAAGTGGCAACACAGCTCGGCCGCGGAAGTATCAGCTGAAGATGTCGATGCCTTTTTCATGCCGCCCTGGGGTGATCGAACTCATCCCTTAGCGGATCTTGAAAACGTCTTAAATAAATAACAGCGGATAATAAGAAGGAGTGCCAAAATGGCAACCGTAGGTTTTATAGGTTTAGGAAACATGGGTGGCCCAATGGCGACCAACCTGGCAAAAGCAGGGCACCAGGTAAAAGTATTTGATCTATCAGAGGATGCTGTAAAAACATTAGTCGAGGCCGGTGCAACAGCGGCAGATAGCGCCGCTGAAGTGATTAAAGGCGTTGATTTTGTGGTCTCGATGTTACCCGCTGACCATCACGTTGAAGGCTTGTACCTGGGCGATAAAGGGCTGGTTAACCAATTACAGTCAAGCCAGTTGGTTATCGACTGTAGTACTATTTCCTCCGAAGCCGCCATGTATGTTGGTGGCGAACTTGAAAAAGCCGGTATTGGCTTTATCGACGCGCCGGTATCAGGTGGTGTTGGCGGTGCTAAAGCAGGCACCCTGACCTTTATTTGTGGCGGTACCGAAGAAAATGTCGACCGGGCACGGACCGTGCTTAACGACATGGGCAAAAATGTATTCCGCGCGGGCGACGTCGGTGCCGGTCAAATTGCTAAAATATGCAATAACATGCTGTTGTCTGTATTAATGGTTGGTACGTCTGAAGCACTGCAGCTTGGTAAAGCGAACGGCCTGGATCCAAAAGTATTATCAGAAATTATGCTACAAAGTTCGGGTCGGAACTGGACATTAGAAGTCTATAACCCCTGCCCGGACGTGATGGAAGGTGTACCTTCAAGCAACGATTATCAGGGTGGTTTTATGGTCGATTTGATGGCCAAGGATCTGGGGCTGGCGCAGCAGACCGCGTTGAAAGCGGGCGCTACCACGCCAATGGGCTCGTTAACCCGTAACCTTTATCACAGCTGGGCACAGCAAGGAAATGGTCGTAAAGACTTCTCCAGCATTTTTAATTATGTGCAACCAGTGACTAAGAAGTAACAGAGGCAAATTATGCAAGTTAAAGACAGTGTTATCGTAATAACGGGTGGTGCGCAGGGACTTGGCCTGGCAATGGCCGAAGACTTTGCCAAGCAGGGCGCTAAATTAGCTCTGATCGACATTAACGGCGATGTGTTGGGCGATGCTCAGGAACACTGCGAGAAGCTGGGCGCCGCCAAAGTCGTCGGATACGAAGTTGATATTACCGATGAAGAATCGGTAGAAACGGTATTTGAACAAATTCATCAAGAGTTTGACGGTATCGACGTATTGGTCAATAACGCCGGCTTATTGCGCGATGGCTTATTGATTAAATATAAAGATGGCGAACTGAAGCAAAAAATGCCATTGCAGCAGTTCCAGTCAGTGTTGGATGTAAATCTGACCGGTACTTTTTTATGCGGCCGCGAAGCAGCTGCACAAATGGTTAAGGCGGGTAAAAAAGGCCTTATCATTAATATCTCCAGTGTTGCCCGCGCCGGTAACATGGGCCAGACCAACTACGCGGCGACTAAAGCCGGTGTGGTTGCAATGACCGTTACCTGGGCTCGTGAACTGGGTCGTTACGGGATCCGCTGTGGCGCTATTGCACCAGGCTTTATTGAAACGCCAATGACTGCGCAAATGAAACCAGAAGCGGTTGATCGCGCCTTATCAATGGTGCCGTTGAAGCGCTGGGGTCAGCCCAATGAGATCGCACACAGTGCGCGCTATATTATCGAGAACGACTTCTTTAGTGGTCGCGTGGTTGAGATTGATGGCGGTGTTCGACTGTAACCAAACTCAGTCTTAACAAAATGGTCTTTAACAAGGCGTCTCTGTTATAGTTGTTCTATTATAAACGACTTAACAGAGGCGCTTTTTTATGCGGATGCGCTACCGCGGAATCATTCGATTAGTTCCTGTTTGTGCTATTTGGCTGGCGCTGGCCGTTATCGCATTGGCCGTTATTGAAACACCCGCCGAGCCACTAGCTATTACAGTCAGCTCAATTATTTGTTTGGCCGTGCTATTGTTGGCGTTTCGTTTGAGTACCGAAATCTTTTTTAAAGCGATTAAATTGAATAAGCAGCGCATTGAATTTAGCCAGTCGCTGGCAAAACCATGCAGCTACTCTTGGTCGCAACTTGAAGCCGTTAACTTTTTAAATCGGTGGCAAGCATTTGAACTTAAATTTGAGGACGGCCGACGGGTTAAAGTCTCATTGATGATGGACAATTTAAAATCATTTCTGCAGTTATTGTCCGAACAATTGCCCAGGGATAAGTACATTGATGCGATTAATCAATTTGCCGGAACTTATGGAGGCAAAGACGATTAACCATGCGTAAACTGCCTCCATTGAATGCTCTGAAGTCGTTTGAAGTTGCGGCTCGTCATCTCAGCTTTACCAAGGCGGCCGAAGAGCTGTTTGTGACTCAAGCTGCGGTCAGTCATCAGGTAAAAGCGCTTGAGGATTTTTTGCAGTTAAAATTGTTTATTCGCCGCAACCGCTCGTTATTGCTGACTGAAGAAGGGCAGGCTTATTATCTTCAGCTACGGGATATTTTTGAACAATTAGCACAAGCTACGGATAAACTGAGGTTGGTGTCAGAGCGGGGCGCATTAACCGTATCCGTGCCACCCAGCTTTGCTATTCTCTGGTTTGTGCCACGCTTGAGCAGTTTTCGTGAAGAGCACCCCGATATGGATATCCGCATAAAAGCGGTGGATGAAATTAGCGGTTCACTGACGGATGATGTCGATGTCGCTATCTATTATGGCGATGGGCGCTGGCCTCATGTGAAAAGTTATCGCTTACACAAAGAATATTTATGGCCGGTGTGTTCACCGTTATTAATTAACAAAGCCGGCATTGAAAAGCCTGAAGACCTTTTACGACAGCCGTTATTGCACGACGAGACCCGTAATGCCTGGAAAGACTGGTTTTCCTTAGTGGGCATCAATCAGTACAAAGGTGATAACGGGCCGGTGTTCAGTCACTCGAGTTTGGCGCTCCAGGCTGCTGTGCATGGGCAGGGTATTGCCTTAGCCAATAACGTATTAGCAAAACCAGAAATTGATAGCGGCCACCTGGTGCGAGTATTTCCGCAGGCGTTGCAACGAAATAAAGCGTTTTATTTAGTTTGCCGTGACAATCAGGCGGAAGTCGGTAAAATCGCGACCTTTCGCCAATGGTTATTGGCTATGGTCGACAAAGAAGAACGAGAGTTTAGCGAATGATAGGTTATCAGCAGCAGCACACGGACGGCGATTTTCGGGTCGTTTTTCTGCACGGCTCTGGCGGCGGCCCTGATACGTCATTTATGGATTTCTTTGCTAAGCAGATGACTGCGTCAGGCGCAGAAGTCGTGCGGCCAGACTTTCCGTATTGGGAAAAAGTTCGGGAAACGGGGAAAACCCGGCCACCGAATAAAATGCCCGTATTAGTGGAAGCCATTGATGAGCTGCTGACCTTGCTGCAGCAAGATGGCAAACCATTGGTGTTAATGGGCAAGTCGTTAGGTAGCCGGGTGATGCTAAGGCTGGCGGATAAACATCAGGCCAGCGCGTTAATTGCCTTAGGGTTTCCATTTTACCCTCCGCAAAAGCCTGAAAACTCGCGGCTTGAGGAGTTAGCAATGACCTCGGTATCGGGGTTAATTTTGCAGGGCACCCGCGATCCCTTTAGCAAGCCGCTACAGGCTGCTAAGGTTGAGCTACCGGAAAATTGGCAATTACAGTGGCTGGATGGCGCTGATCACAGCTTTGCCGCAACCAAAGCCAAAGCTGCTAATACAGCGGGCTTATGGCAACAGGCGGCAAGCGCGATTAAGGAGTTTATACAATGAGTCAGCTGTTTCTGATTATTGCCGCGGTGTTAGGTGGCTTTGCCGTGATGCTCGGCGCGTTTGCTGCGCACGGGCTTAAGTCGCGGCTAAGTGATTCCCTGTTAAGCGCTTTTGAGACGGGTGTTAGCTATCAGTTCTATCACGCACTGGCATTATTTATTCTGGCCTTGTGGCTAAAACAAAGCCAGTCAGTCTGGCTTATCGCCAGCGGCTATTTATGGCTGGCGGGTGTTATATTATTTTCCGGCAGTTTATACGCTCTGGCACTAACCGGAGTAAAATGGTTTGGACCGATTACGCCCGTTGGCGGGCTGTTATTTATTGCCGGTTGGATAAGTTTGTTAGTGGGTGCGATTAAATTAGGAGCAGTGAGTTAATGAGAGGCAGTAATACCGGTATTATCCTGTTATGCCGAGCAGGCTTTGAAGGCGATTGTGCGGCAGAAATTCAGGATAAAACAGCACAATTAGGTGTTTTTGGCTATTGCCAGACGCAGCCGGATCAAGCTTACGTGACTTACCATTGTCAGCTGGAAGAGGCTGATCATATTGCCCGCAAACTGGAACTTAAAGAGCTGGTTTTTGCGCGTGAAATGCTGGTGCTGCTCGGTGCGGTTAAGTTGGCCGGGGTTGAAGATCGCGCTAAAGAAGTTATTGCTGCGCTAAAACCCCATCAGGAAAGCTTCGGTCTGGCTGGCGAATTGCGAGTCGAAACGCCCGATACCAACGAAGCGAATCAGCTGTCTAAGTTTTGTCGTAAGTTCAGTGTGCCGCTGCGTCAGGCGTTAAGAAAAGAAGAGCTGTTAAGCCATAAGCCATTAGCAAAACGACCACTGCTACATGTATTGTTCGTTAATTCTGCTCACGCTTTGGTGGGTTATTCTTACAGCTATAACCAAACGCCTCATCACGGTGGTATTGTGCGACTGCGGATGCCAAAAGATGCACCCAGCCGTTCAACGTTAAAATTAGACGAGGCTTTTCAGGTATTTGTGCCGGAGCACGAACAGGAAAAACGTATTCATGCCGGTATGAAAGCGGTCGATTTAGGCGCGGCTCCGGGGGGCTGGACCTATCAGCTGGTCAGACGCGGCATGATGGTGCAGGCGGTGGACAACGGGCCAATGGCTGAATCGCTGATGGAGACCGGTCAGGTTCAGCATATTCAGGAAGATGGCTTTAAGTTTCGGCCAAAACGGCGCAACATCAACTGGTTGGTCTGCGATATGGTAGAGAAGCCAGCGCGGGTTGGTGAGTTAATGACCGATTGGTTGCTGGATGGTCACTGTCAGGAAGCGATCTTTAATTTAAAACTACCAATGCGCCAGCGCTATGCCGCGGTTAAAGAATATCTGGAACAGATTAAGGATCAGTTACAAACCGAAGGCACTAAGCCCTTCGAAATTCAGGCAAAGCACCTGTATCACGACCGCGAAGAGATCACAGTACATTTACGTTGGGTGCCTCGGTAACGTAGGCTCAATGTACGCTGCTTTTGGAAAAGATATTAATCACTAAGACGCCGGCAACGATCAAACCCATACCGACGATGCTGGCGATATCTAACTTTTGGTTATACACAATCCAGCCAATTAATGTGATCAGGACAATGCCAAGACCGGCCCAGATTGCGTAAGCTATCCCTACCGGAATAGCTTTTAACGTCAATGACAAAAAATAAAAAGCGATACTGTAGCTAATTATAACCAGTAAGCTGGGCCACAGTTTGGTAAACCCAGCACTGGATTTAAGCGCGGTTGTTCCGGCCACTTCGGCAAAAATTGCGATAAAAAGAAACAGCCAGTTTTTCATTGCGTGCTTATAAACGCTCGATAACAGCCTGAGTGAAGTCAGTCGTACCGTGGCTACCACCTAAATCACGGGTAGTACGGTCACCGGACTCAATGACATCAGCCAGCGCTTTGGTAATTTTTTCTGCTTTTTCGGGCAAGCCTAAGTACTCCAGCATTTGAATGGAAGCCAGAATCACTGAGCTTGGGTTGGCCAGGTTTTTACCGGCGATGTCTGGTGCTGAGCCATGTACGGCCTCAAAAATTGCACAGTCTTTACCGATGTTCGCACCCGGAGCCATACCTAGGCCACCGACTAAGCCCGCACAAAGGTCAGAAAGAATGTCGCCGAACAGGTTGGTGGTAACAATCACATCGAAGTCTTCTGGATTCATGACCAGACGCATGCAAGCTGCGTCGACGATCATTTCTGCCGACTCGATATCCGGGTATTCTTCAGCGACTTCACGGGCAACCTTCAAGAATAAACCAGAGGTTGATTTAAGAATGTTGGCTTTGTGCACTGCCGTTACTTTTTTACGGCCTTCGCGTTGTGCCAGTTCGTAAGCAAAACGAACGATGCGCTCTGCGCCTTCGCGGGTAATTTTACTGACCGCTTCCGCCTCAGAACCGTCTTCAGAGACCTTTTGACCTAAACCTGAGTACATCCCCTCAGTATTTTCACGCACGGTAATAATATCAACGTTATCGTAGCGAGCCTGGGTGCCTTTAAAGGATTTAACCGGACGCAAGTTAGCGTATAAACCGAAATGCTGACGCAGGCTTACGTTAATTGAGGTAAAGCCTTCGCCAACGGGTGTTGTCAGGGGGCCTTTTAGAGTCACCGCATTTTCTGCAATGGTGTCCAGCGTTGCCTGAGGCAGTAATTCGCCGGTTTTTTCTAACGCAG
The DNA here is from genome assembly GCA_051746345.1 of Pseudomonadota bacterium. Classification (GTDB taxonomy): domain Bacteria; phylum Pseudomonadota; class Gammaproteobacteria; order Enterobacterales; family Alteromonadaceae; genus Idiomarina. The sequence continues at coordinate 5,533 of JBNJEZ010000002.1, read as the reverse complement.
TTAATCCAGCATCAACGTAATCGTACTCGAAATCACAACCGGCTTTTTCCAATATTTCCAGAGCTGATTTGACAATATCCGGGCCAATGCCGTCGCCGGGGATTACTGTAATTTTAGTACTCATAAACCTTTCCTTTTACCGTGTTGTTACAACTGTTAAACAGAGGGGGAGGGTGTTTAGCTATCAGCCTTAGAGTTTAGCATCGAAGCGGTATACAGACTAGCTGACTAATATCACCAAAGGTTATTGCAGCTATTCATCCTGTAAATTAAATAACTCACTTAAAGGGCTGAATGAGCGACAGCGATAAACACTTTGTTGGCGTAACTTGGAGTAAGCAGCGGGTTTAAGTTTGAGGCATTTAAGGCACGACTGCATTTGCTGATGGACGTTTTTACTAAGCTTGATATCTGGCTGAAACGCTAGCGCAACCCCAATATTTGCCAATGTCATAAGTGCTGGCAGCGGATGACTTTGATGCTGCTCAGGAGCCAGCAAGGGAGCCAGTTGGCGCTCGAGCTGCCAGCGTCTGATCAGTTGACGACTTAATCGCTGATCTGTGTGTGGTTCATCGGTTGCGACCCAGCCAGCTTTGTTAGCATTGCGTAAAACATCAAGCTGTGGCCAGTGACTGGCGCGTAAAACTTGTTGATTTCTGAATAGATCGGCAGCCGTTAATAAAGTTAACAGCGAAGCGGGTACAGGCAACCGACAGTCGATTTCCGTCGACAGGCTTTGCAGTAGCTCGGTCAGTAATGACAACCGTTGCATGAGTGACTGTTGTAATGGCACCCGTTGTTGCATAAATTGCTGTTGCAGACTGGCTGTCGCTAGTGTTGCCGATGCGCGGGTACCGCCTAGCCATAAATAGATGTGTTTAAGGTCCATGCGCTGCGGATCATTGGCTGCAATCATTTGCTGCTTTGCAGCCTGCCGTAAGCTATTGGCGAGTAGCGGTTGCTGGCGGATATGCCGTATAACTGGTAGCAAAGCACCACTGCCGGCAGTATAGCGTTTTACCGCAGTCAACAGAGCTTTAGGTGCTTTAAAGCTAACAGTGGGCAGTTGTTGATTCAAACTGCGGTGATATTCAAGTTGCTGTAAAGCATGTTGAGTCGGCACTTCTGACGGTGATAATTGCCAGTATTTAAAGTCTCTGCTGTCGACTTTTTCGACGGTGTTTAAATCGCTGAGTAATAACAGCGCATGGTCATGATAGATGCACAACAGATAGCCCTTTTTTTTCGTGGGCTTATGGCGCAGTAAACAGCCGGTAGTCCAGTCAATCGGCGCACGTATTTGCTCCGCAAAAAACCAATAGCGGCTGCGCTGAGGCCCTGCCAGCAATTGCTGTATACCCGAGTTGTACGACTCAGGGGCAAGCTGAAAGCGAGCGACTTGTAGACACCATTCGGAAAAGTAAAAACTGTCTCTGACGGGTTTTTGTAGCCCAAAAGCGGCGCACCAACTTGCCTGCGTGAGACCGTTTTGCTGCCACCAACCCAATTGATCATGCAATGCCCGAGTGACACAAGCAGCCGCCATCACCCGCCGAAAATGGGTGTGAAGGCGCAGGCTTAACGCTAGTTTGAGCGCATGCACAGCACTTAAACAGGCGACATTAAAAGCAGATTCCTGCTGGTCATCGGCGTTTAAGTAATGAAGCAACAGTTCGGGGTAACGATGGCGACTGTATTCGTCATCCAGATGCTGAATCCATTGGTAAATTGCAGCAGGGGTAGGCTGATTAAAAGCCTCCCGGGCAGAGGCAATTAACTCAACACAACGACTCATTCCAATTCCTGATAATCTTCATAGGCATCACTGCCCCAGGCAATCAGCTGGTTGTCTTTGAATAATAACGGCGTGCATTCGTCTTTGGTGGTAATGCCATCGGAGGTGACATGATGAGTGCGGTAAAACAGCACTTGGTGCGCACCGCCTGATGTTTCTTTTGCTTCATTAATATCAGGTGAGCCAAGCATGCGGATAACGTCATCTTTGCTCATCCCAAACTCCAGCTGGCCGATCTGCTTGGCATTGTAGGTTTCCCGTTCCTGCCATTTCATGTCAGCCGGGTCGGCTTGGTACAAGCTAAGTACTAAGCCGACAATCGCCAGGTAAGATAGAATGCCCGCTATGAGCAATAAGACAACTTTACGCATGCTTTTCTTTGCCGTTAGTCGGTAATGACTTTATAGCATGGATGATACACCGAACCTGGTAATTTCATACGTCCTTGTTCGACGAATGCTCGCAGTAACTCGTCCAGCCGTCTCATCAGACTTTGTTCGCCGTGAATGGTGAACACACCATTTTTACGAATCTGGCGAATGCCTTCATCTTTAACATTACCTGCAACAATGGCTGAGAAAGCCCGACGCAAATCGGCAGCCAGTTTTTCTTTCGGCTGTTCAGGGTGCAGATTCAGTGATGCTACATTTTCATGGGTCGGGCTAAATGGACGTTGAAACTCTTCGTTGATTTTTAGTGTCCAGTTAAAGTAGTAAGCATCACCTGAGTCGCGGCGATATTGCTTAACCGCCGCCATACCAGCGTGCATGTGTTGTGCAACTGTGGCTGGGTCATCAATAATAATTCGATAAAGGTCTGTGGCTTCAGCGCCAATGGTTGAAGCAATAAATTCATCGAGCGCTTCAAAGTAGGCGCGTGATGATTCAGGCCCTGTTAAAATAACCGGCAGACTTTGTTGCTTATTATCCGGGTGCATTAAAATACCCAGTAAATACAGTAGTTCTTCTGCGGTTCCTGCACCACCTGGGAAGATTACGATACCGTGCGCTGAGCGAACGAACGCTTCTAACCGTTTTTCAATATCAGGCAGAATAACTAGCTCATTGACGATAGGATTGGGTGGCTCGGCAGCAATAATGCCCGGTTCGGTTAAGCCCAGGTAACGTCCACCGCTAATCCGCTGTTTGGCGTGACCAATAGTGGCCCCCTTCATTGGCCCTTTCATGGCTCCGGGGCCACAACCAGTACAGATATTCAGGCCACGTAAGCCTAAGTGGTAGCCCACCTGTTTGGTGTACTTGTATTCAACCTCGTTAATGGAATGACCGCCCCAGCAGACCACCATGCTTGGTTCTTCCATGGGCTTTAAGGTACGAGCATTACGTAAAATATCGAACACGACGTGAGTCAGTGTCGAGCCGTCGGCTGCCTGTAACTCTGCTTCGGAATAGCGTTCACCGGTGAATAAAATATCACGCAGCACGGATTCCAGCAGTTCGCGGATACCAGCGATGACTTCGCCATCAACAAAAGCTTCTTCCGGCGGTTCAATCAGCTCTAGCTTAATACCGCGCTCTTTGCGGATAATATTAACCTGAAAATCTTTGTACGCATCGTAAATATCGGCACTGCTGTCGGTATGACTACCGGCATTCAGAACAGCCAGACAACAATTACGGAAAAGTTTATACAAATGGCTGTTGGAAGATTGCTTCAGTCGTTCAATTTCTAATTGTGATAGCAGGGACATGCTGCCCTGTGGGGAAATACTTGCTCTCATTCGTTTAATTTACTCCTGTTAACCAGCGTCTGGCCGTTGGCGCTTATTTATCGTCGTTGGCGCTAACTAGTTGGTCGCGGCCTCTTCGCTTGGCTTCATAAAGTGCCTTGTCGGCGGCTTCAAAGACAGTCACTACCGTGTCACTGTCTTGCTTAAATTGTGCAATACCAGCAGAGATAGTAATGCGAATATCATCATTTTTAAACTTAAAAGGAATATTACCAATTTTTTCGCGGGCAATCTCCAGTCTTTGTAACGCTTGTTCGATTTCCGTTTGGGGGAAGATGATGACAAATTCTTCACCGCCATAACGGCAGACAAAGTCAGACGACTTAACGGATTTACGCAACATACTCGCCAGAACCTGTAAGGTTTTGTCACCGGCAATATGGCCAAAATTATCGTTAATACGTTTAAATAGGTCGATATCGGCAACAGCGATACATAAGGGTTCTTTATAACGCGTCCAGCGTTCAAATTCGACCTCAAGTCGCTCTTCAAAAGCGGCTCGGTTCGGCAACTTGGTCAACGAATCTTGTAGGCTCTTAAACTTTTGTTCGGCTAACTGGCGTTTGTACTGTTCAACCTGACGTTCTAAGTGTTGCAGGCGCAATGAAACGGTCTGATACTGATTTTCAAAGTTACGCCGCTCATCGTTTTCTAACGTGAACTTTTGTTCAAGCGCTTGATTAATTGAACGCATATGCGTGCTGACATGTTCTTTTAATTCAGCCAACTGAGTCGCTTCGCTGACTGAATCATTAAGTTGCTGCATATTCACCAGTAGCTGTTTGTTCAAGGCTCCGGTGCGCTCATCAAACTCGCCTTTTGACTTCAGAGTCTGTTGCAGGGCCCCCTGAACTAAACCGAGTGTCTGGTTTAATTCCAGTAAAAAACTCTGTGCAGATTGGCGCTCATCGTTAATGTTTTTTAAGATTTCTTTAAACAGCTCCAGCACTAACTCAATAAACTGTTCCGCGCTGACTGGCTGAGCTAACCGAGCTTTAATGCGTTGTACCAACTGTCCCGTCGAGCCATCAAAGTCGACTTGATTAAGCAGATTAAGCAGCTGTTTACTGGGGACAGCCGAATTAGCCGGATTACCGCTTTGGGAGTCTTGCGATAAATTTGCCGCGGAATCAGTAAATAGTTCAAGAAAACCTAATAAGATCGGAATGTAATGGCTCAAAGCGATGCTTGGAGAATCCATCTGATCTTCAATGACGTTCAGCTTTTTACGTAATTTGGGAGGTAAATTTTGCTGCCGTAAATAGGTTAACGTAGCCCTGGTCTGGTCGCTGGTTTGTTTAAGCTGACGCTGAATATTTAAGGTGTGCTTTTGAATCAATGTCTGAGTGTCGTCGATAGAGCTTTCCAACACTGCCATACCTGCATTGCGCTGCAATAATCCGCGTAGCTTAACCAACTTACTATCAAGGTCATGGTCCATACCCGAACAGGCATGGGTTAATTTAACAACCAGCTCCGACAGGGTGTTGTAATCGCGGTTGTACTGGTCTTCCAGTTGCTTCCGTGACTGAATACTTTGCTGCAGCCGCTGGCTTAACTGCTTAATTTTTGCTTCTGCGGTGTTGGTGTTATTCAAAGCGAGACCTTACTTTTTACTGGGCCATTTACTGAGCCATAGGAACTAGCGTAAATACTACATAGTAAAGCTGAATTACACTGTCTATTGTACGTTTTCTAGCGACCAAGAACCACCGCTGATTGTTTAATTATCACTAAACTATTGATCCATGGCGTTAATCGCATTAGCTCTAGTTGCGCCCAAAGTTATGATAGCCTTAATCTCACAGTGTCATATAGAAAATAAAAAAACCAGAGGTTTGATTGTGTTAAAGAAAAGCTTATTGAGTGTTGCAGTTGCGCTGGCCGCTATGCCAGCCGCCGCTGATGTGGACTATAAAATTGATTTAACCAAGCCGACGCATCATACCGGCGATGTTCAAATTACCTTCCCGGCATCTGATAAAGAC
>JBNJEZ010000001.1:0-256236 GCA_051746345.1 Pseudomonadota bacterium | reverse complement strand
CGTCAAATTAACAGTCTGTTTTAAATGTATTTTTTATGCATGTAAGGACACCGATTAAGTCAATCTGTTTTACTAATTGATTATCACCCCCCAAAAAACCGGTCTTGTTCTATAGTAAGAGGGCACTTGTAACCATTCAATAATAAAGGTCAGAAAATGTTAACAACAAAGTTACCTATTATATCCGCTGTAGCGATCGCGGTTTCGATAGCAATGTCAGCTGGCGCTGCACAAGCGCAGGAACGCCCGTCGTATCATGTCAATAAGCCTGCGGAAGAGCCTAAAGAGAACAGTTTTTGGTGGCCGAATATGCTGAATCTGGAGCCGTTACGTCAGCACAGCCCCGAGTCTAATCCGTTAGATGACGATTTTGATTACGCTCAAGCGTTTTCTCAATTGGATTTGGAGCAGGTTAAAAAGGACATCGAGCAACTAATGACTTCCGACCAGGATTGGTGGCCTGCTGATTACGGTCATTACGGTCCGTTTTTTATTCGCATGGCCTGGCACGGAGCCGGAACCTACCGGGTACAGGACGGCCGTGGTGGCGGTGCAGGTGCGCAGCAACGGTTTGAACCGTTGAATAGCTGGCCCGATAACGTCAGTCTGGATAAGGCTCGCCGTCTGTTGTGGCCAGTTAAGCAAAAGTATGGTCGTAGCTTGTCCTGGGGCGACTTAATGGCGCTCACCGGTAATGTCGCACTAGAGAGTATGGGTTTTGAAACATATGGTTTTGCAGGTGGTCGAGAGGATGCCTGGGAGCCGGATATTGTTTATTGGGGACCAGAGTCTGAGTGGCTTGGCGATAAACGCTATAAGAGTGATCGAAAGCTTGAAAATCCACTAGCTGCCGTACAAATGGGCCTTATTTACGTTAATCCGGAAGGCCCTAACGGTAAGCCCGATCCAGTGCTAGCCGCTAAAGATATACGCGATACCTTTGCTCGTATGGCAATGAACGATGAGGAAACCGTAGCTCTGATTGCCGGTGGGCATACCTTCGGTAAAGCACACGGTGCGCATGATCCGGAAGAATGCTTAGAGGCAGAGCCAGCAGCAGCACCGGTTGAGCAACAGGGTTTAGGCTGGAAAAACAATTGTGGTAAAGGTAACGCCGAAGACACCATTACCAGTGGTCTGGAAGGGGCCTGGACAGTCAGCCCGACAAAATGGACAAGTCAGTATTTGGATAACCTATTTGGCTTTGAATGGGAACAAACTAAAAGTCCTGCCGGTGCTATCCAGTGGATTCCAAAAGATGGTCAGGCGTCTAACATGGTGCCCGATGCTCATGTGGAAGGTAAACGTCATGCGCCTATTATGTTTACCACCGACTTATCACTTAAGTTTGATCCTGAGTACCGAAAAATCGCCAAGCGCTTCCAGGAAAATCCGGAAGAGTTTGAATTAGCCTTTGCTAAGGCATGGTTTAAACTGACCCACCGCGATATGGGACCGAAGTCGCGTTACCTGGGCGATATGGCGCCTAAAGAAGATTTGGCCTGGCAGGACCCGATTCCTGAGGTTGAATATCAGCTGATTGATGACAATGATGTTAGTGATCTCAAAGCGCGTATTTTGGATTCGGACTTAACCGTATCAGAACTTGTCCGCACAGCCTGGGCGGCCGCTTCGAGCTTCCGCGCTACTGATATGCGTGGCGGTGCTAATGGTGCGCGAGTTGCATTGGAGCCCCAAATTAACTGGCAGGCCAATAACCCGGAAGAGCTGAAACGGGTATTAGGGGTTTTAAAAGATATTCGTGCCGACTTTAACGATGATCTGTCTGGTGATAAGCAGGTTTCACTGGCAGATACTATTGTATTAGCCGGAGCAGGAGCGATTGAGAAAGCAGCGGCTGACGCGGGTCATCAGGTCAGTGTCAATTTTGTTCCTGGTCGTAACGATGCAACACAGGACATGACCGACGTTCAGTCATTTTCATTCCTCGAACCGACAGCAGATGCGTTCCGTAACTATTACAATGAGGAAAGTCGTCTGAACCCGGCACAGATGATGGTCGATAAAGCTGATTTATTAGACCTAACTGTGCCTGAAATGACGGTATTGCTGGGTGGTATGCGCTCATTGGACGCGAACTATCAAGGGCTCGATCATGGAGTATTTACAGACCAGCCAGGAACATTGAATAACGACTTCTTTGTAAACCTGATGAGCATGGATACTGAATGGTCAAAGTCAGCCGATGATGAAGCTATCTTTATCGGCAAAGATCGCGAAACGGGCGAACAGAAGTACACGGCCACAACAGTAGACCTTATCTTTGGTTCTAACTCAGAGTTACGAGCAGTTGCCGAAATATACGCACTGAGTGATGCACAAGATAAGTTTGTTGATGATTTCGTTAAAGCCTGGACTAAGGTGATGCAGCTTGATCGTTTTGATCTTGACAAGTCATAGTAGTTATAGCAAAAAAAAGCCCCTCACATTGGTGAGGGGCAAATAGGTCTAATCCAGGGAGTGGATTGTCCGTTAAGGCAATATAATGCCTGTCATTTATTACAGAAAAACGACAACCCAGTCACTAATTGAATACTTTTTAAGCAAACAGTTGGATCACCGCGTAAAATAATCCGGGGGTTATTCCTAGTAGCATATAAAAGGCATAACGCAGATTCGCTTTAACGCCCGCAATCCCCGCAAACATAAGACCTTTAAGTAAAGTGTTACTGGCACAAGCCAGCACAATCCCGAGCGCCGCTACCGAACTTGATAAGTCCCCCTGAGCAGACTTAGCCAATGACAGAGTAATTGCGTCCACGTCCATTAATCCTGAAATAATAGCTAACGCATAAACACCGGCATCGCCGAACCAGTCTTTCATTGCTTCCGAGAGCAATAAAATGAGCGCTAAAAAAAGGCCGAACTTTAAAGCTGTCGCTAATTGCAGAGGGTTAGTTAGCTCCAGTTCATTCGCTGTGTGTTGACCATTTTTGTAATGCTCCCGATGTAACATCAGTAACACGATAATCATCCCCAGTAGCATTAGGCAAATAGGTAGCCAAACTAATTCCAATAGCGCGCGATTAACAATAAATACTTCGACCAGTACGCGCGGGAACATAATGCTGGAAGCCAGTAGCATGGCTGCCGCGTATAAGGTCGTTGCGGGTTGTTGTTTGGCAAACCGAGCCATGGTAACAGTGACCGCTGTCGATGATGCAAGGCCACCGGCAATAGCAGTAATTAACGTGCCTCGTTGCTGGCCGAGTAGCTGCGTAAACAAATAACCAATAAAGGACAGACCGGAAATCAGTACCACCATCCACCAGGTCCAGTAAGGGTTAAGGGCTTGCCAGGGTCCGTAGCCTTTATCAGGTAACAGCGGCAAAATAACGACAGAAATAAGCAGCAATGTAATACCGGAATAGAACGTCTGCGGTGAAATTTTGTTTAATAGGCTATGCAGACGTTGCTTATGGCCCAATAACGCAACCACGACGGCAGCAACGCTTAATGCCGGTAAGGGCCCTCCAGAAGACGCCCAAACAGCAAGGCTGAAGGTAATCAGCATAGAAAATTCTGTGGTAATTCCTGAATCTTCGGACTGGCGCGAATGACCTACATAGGAAACCGCAATAAGTGCGGTAGTAACAATAAAGCCGGTAATGACAATAGCTTGACCAAATTGTTGTCCGAGCACTGCAAATATGCCGCCGGACAATCCTATTAAGCTGAAGGTTCGGACTCCGGCAACGCGTTCTCCATCGTCACTTTCGCGGCCACTCCAGCCTCGCTCTATACCAATCATTAGACCTATAGTCAGGGCTGCTAAGAGTGATAACGCCAATTCCATTTGGTAATCCATGAGATATAACCTTGCGACTAATAGGAGTAATGATGAATCTAATCTATATGCAGGGCCTCAAGCAAATGATTTTGCCATAAGCTATGTTTAAATTGACTGCGAAAAAAATTGAAGTGGCCGATGCGGTTACTGTCGGTCATTTCCGCCGCTAAATCATTAAGCTGGTGAGGAGCATTAGGGTAATGAGCGAGTAAGTTCTGAATGTTCTCGCGTTTTAATAACTCATCATCGGTGATGTTAAAAGCCTGAATAGGGGCACTGAATTGTTGATATTTAGCCCGTTGCTCCGCGCTCAAATGATCAAACAAATAATCTTTACTGCGGCACCACCGACTCCATTGGCGCATGGCTTTGGCCGGCATATCGCCGACCATATTGAGTCGCTTGCCCGGAAAGTAACCGGCAACAGGAATCGCCAAAGGTACGGCAAAATACCACAGTAGCCAGGAGGTTCGCTGCACTTGCTTGCTGGCATTACGCCAATAGCCGGTGCCGCTTGCGACGGTGACCATTTTATCAATAGCCGTTGCGTTTTCTGCGAGCGCCACAATTTGTCCGCCGAGGCTATGGGCTAACCAGATAACCGGTTCACCTTGTTGGCAGTTTTGTGCGTAACTGATAACAGCGCAAATATCCTTTTCCGCCCAGTCAATGATGCTGCTGTCTATTTGGTTAAGCGGTTTATCCTGTGACTGACCGATGCCGTAGTAATCAAAGGTAATGACTCGATAACCTTGCTCACTAAGCCATTTAGCAATAGGTTGATAAAAACGTTGCTTTACGCCCAAGGCGGCTGCAATCACTATGGTCGCACGTGCGGGCCCGTCGGGTTCAAACCGAACACAATGAACGTAACGTTGGTTATCCGTTAATTCAATACTCTGCATAGTCACCTAACACAGTTAGGGTAGCACTGCATTAAAGGGTTTAACCGTTGCTTTGGCGTACACTCCGGCAGTCCAGTAAGGGTCATCGTTTGCCCATTGTTCAGCTTGTTGTTGAGAGTCAAACTCGGCAATAACGACCGAACCAGTATAACCGAGTAAGCCCGGGTCTTGCTCGGCGATGGCGGGGCAAGGGCCCGCCACCAACAGTCTGCCATCGGCTTGTAATGACTTTAACCGCTGTACATGAGCGGGGCGGGCCCGCTTACGAGCCTCCAAAGAACCTTCATGGTCATCAGCAATAATAACAAACCACATTAGTCAGCAGATCCTTCTTGCTCGGCGTGGCGATACATGTAAACGCCGGTACCAATAGTGAATATTAAAGTAATCCCGAGTATGCCGAATACTTTAAAGTTGACCCAGGCTTCTTGAGTCCAGTATTCGGCTATGTATAGATTAACCGCTGCAAGTGCACCGCAGAAAATGATCCAGGCATAGGTTAACCGGTTCCAGACCGGCTCCGGTAACTTAATATCCTGACCCATCATCGATTGCAACGGGCTCCGTTTTTTCCAGATTAAGCCACCCAACAATAACCCGGCAATTGCCAGGTACACGATCGATACCTTTAATTTAATAAACCAGTCATCGCGCAATAGTATCGTGACCGCACCAAATACCATGACGACGGCTAATATCACCCAATGGCGGTTAGTAATGGGTTGCTTTAACAACTTTAAACCGAGTAGCTGAATAACAGTACCGGCCATCAAGACGCCAGTGGCGACATAAATATCTGCCAGTTTATAAAAAACAAAAAAAGCAATAATTGGCAAATATTCCAAAACTAGCGCCATTATATTCTCCGTTACATCTGCTGGCTTTTAGGTGGCGGCTTTCATTGATGCCACAAACTCAGTTAGCTGGTTCACTTGTAGCTGCTCATTGTCGAGGTTTTTCTCAATAATGGCAACTATTGCAGAACCACTGATAGCACCGTCGGCACCGGCTTTAAAAGCGGCCTGTACGTGTTCTGGTTTAGAAATTCCAAAGCCGAGTAAAACGGGTGGAGCGCCATGCTGCTTTAACTTGTCGATTAAGGCGGATGCCGGAAGCTGCATCTGTGTTTCAGCACCAGTAACACCGGCACGGCTCAGCAGATAAACATAACCTGAACAATTCTTTGCGACTCGTTCAATTAACTCGTCACTGCCATCCGGCGGACAAATAAAGACCGCATCGATAGCGTGTTGTTTGGCAATGTCGGCAAATCTGGCGGCTTCTTTGGTTGGCACGTCAGCAATAAGTACAGAGTCGACCCCGGCTTCACTCATTTGTCGATAAAAATTGTCCGCGCCCTTGGCATAAATCAGATTGGCATAGACTAACAGACCGATCGGTATTTCCGGTGCATAGGCTCTAACTTCGCTTAAAATGTGCAAAATATCGTTAAACGTGGTGCCTGCTTGCAATGCTCGTAAATTGGCTCGTTGTATGACGGGACCGTCTGCAACGGGATCAGAGAATGGTAATCCCAGTTCTAACGCATCGGCACCACCATCGATGAGCGCTTTAATGACATTGAGGCTTTGTTCAGGGGAGGGGTCGCCTAACGTGACAAAGGGGACGAATGCGCCTTTATTGTTGCTTGATAACCCCTCAAATAGCGCTTCATAACGACTCATGATTGAGACCCCTTCTCTTCAGCGGCAAAAATGCGGCGTACGTGGTCAATGTCTTTATCGCCCCGGCCTGACAAGTTAATCAATAACACTTTAGGCGCATCAGGCTCGGCTGCGCGTTTAAGTGCATAGGCAAGTGCGTGAGCTGATTCAAGTGCCGGAATAATTCCTTCGTGGCGCGACAGCAGCTTAAATGCATCCAGTGCCTCTTCGTCAGTGACCGATTCGTAGCGCGCTCGATCAATTGATTTTAGGTGTGCATGCTGTGGTCCGACACCTGGATAGTCGAGACCGGCTGATACCGAGTAGGATTCTTCTATTTGTCCCTCGTCGGTTTGCATCAGGTAGGATAAACACCCGTGCAAGATACCCGGTTTACCAGCGGTTAAAGTAGCACCGTGGTGGAGTGTGTTAACCCCTTTACCTGCCGGCTCTACGCCAACCAGTTGCACGTCTTTTTCATCTATAAAGTCGGCAAACATACCAATGGCATTAGAGCCACCGCCGACGCAGGCAATAACTTCGTCGGGCATGCAACCGGCCTGCTCCATAATCTGCGCTTTCGACTCTTCGCCAATCATACGGTGAAACTCTCGTACAATAGTCGGGAAGGGGTGAGCTCCTGCTGCTGTGCCTAGCAAATAATGCGTTGTTGGATAACTGGCGGTCCAGTCGCGCAATGCTTCATTAACAGCGTCTTTTAAGGTGCCACTACCGGTATCGACAGGGACCACTTTTGCACCCATTAACTCCATCCGGAACACGTTGGGCTGCTGCCGTTCTAAGTCCTTCTTGCCCATGTAAATAATGCACTCCAGATCAAGCAGTGCACAGGCCAGCGCTGTGGCAGTACCATGTTGACCGGCTCCTGTCTCAGCGATAATCCGGTGTTTGCCCATGCGCTTGGCTAGCAGTGCCTGACCCAAAACCTGATTTGTTTTGTGCGCACCGCCGTGCAGTAAATCTTCTCTTTTTAAATATATTTTAGTGCCGTTCGGAGATTTTAAAGGGAGATTGCGGCATAAACTGAGCGGCGTTGGGCGCCCCAAATAGTTTTTTAACAAGCCGCGAAACTCGCTCTGAAATTCGTCGTCATTTTGTGCGTCAATAAACGCCTGTTCCAGTTGCTCCAGCGCAGGCAACAGAATTTCAGGCACAAACTGACCACCAAAATCGCCAAAATAGGCTGAAAGGTTACGGCTCATACGGCCTCCTGATAATTACTTTTCGAAGAAGTTATGGGTTGGTTGCGCCCATAACTGCGAATATTTACGAATAACTGTTGAATTTTATGGGCATCTTTAACACCCGCGCTCACCTCCAGTTGTGAGCTACTGTCAATACCTGATAGCAACTGTGCTGCAGCCGCACTGACATTATCAACGCTGATACCACCGGCCAATAAACACTGACCGCGTTGTTGTTCAGTGAGTGAATTCAATAGTGACCAGTCAAATTGAGTACCAGTTCCGCCGGCTCCATTATCTAATACGATACGGTCGATTAAATCGGTTGTCGGTAAAAGTTCGATGTCGCCAATCGAGTCGACTCTAATAGCACGCCATATCTGCGTGTGTTCGGCTCCAGCTTGCTTTAGTTTTGCTTTAAGTTGACTGATAAAATCAATATCTTCGTGTCCATGTAGCTGAATTGCGAACAATTGCAATTCCAGCGTAGCACTCACTACGTCATTCAGTGGCTGATCGGCGAATACTCCAACCCAGCGTAGAGCAGGTACTGCAGTGATAAGTTGTTGCGCTTGCGGCAGGTCAACTTTACGCGGTGAGCGAGGCGCAAAAATCAGCCCGCCAAAAACGGCGCCAGCGGCTTCGGCGTTTAACGCATCTTCGACTCGAGTTAAGCCGCAAATTTTGTTTTCGCCATAAAGTAAGGCTCGGCAGGCATGATCAACATCATTTTGAGCGCTTAGCGCACTACCAATTAAAAAGCCATTCACATGAGGTGCAACCTGGCGAATTTGTTGGTGGGTTGCAAAGCCAGACTCCGCTACCAGTAAAGCGCCTTTAGGTGCTAAAGGCTCAAGTTCTGCGCTACGCTCTGGGTTAATGGTTAAATTGGTTAAGTCGCGATGATTAATGCCGATTATTGTCGCCCCAAGTTTATTCGCTCGCTGCATTTCGTGTTCGTTCGCAACTTCAGTAAGAACGTCCATTTGCAGTTGTTTTGCGAGATCAGAAAGCCGGGTATAAGTTTCGTCATTAAGCACCGATAGCATCAACAAAATTGCGTCAGCACCAAAGTATCGAGCACGGTAGACTTGCTGCTCATCGATGAAAAAGTCCTTGCACAGTATCGGTTGATGGACTCTAGCTCTGACGGCGCTTAGATAGTCCAATTTGCCCTGAAAATAGTCGGGCTCAGTCAGCACCGAAATAGCGGCGGCATAGGGCTGGTAGTCACGCGCTAATTTGACCGGGTCAAAATTTGCACGAATCAGCCCTTTGGAAGGCGAGGCTTTTTTGCATTCCAAAATGAAGCCAGCTTCAGCTTGGTTCAACGCTTCATATAAGCTGCGATCGCTTAGTTGCAATGAACTCTTTATCTGCTCTAGCGGGTACTGCTGTGCCTGCTGTTCATTTTGCGCCACTTTGTCGTCGACAATCTGCGCTAAAATATTATCAGACATGGTACGTCTCCTGTGCCTGCTGAACCTGTTGTAAGTGTTTTAACGCCTGACCGCTGGCAATATGCTCCAGAGCCGCCTCGGTAGCGTCTTTTAACTGATCGAACTGGCCACTCATATAAAGTAGCGCCGCAACGTTCATAGCAACGGCTCGCTGCTGTGCAAGCTGGCCTTTACCGGCTAAGGTTTGTTGCAAAATACGGGCGTTAAAATCCGCGTCCCCGCCTTTAAGCTCACTGAGCGGCATGGTTTGTAAGCCGAAGTCTGCAACGGACAGTTGGTATTCTGTTAGTTCACCGTTTTCTAATTCAATGACTTGACTCGGGCCGTGCAATGCCAACTCATCAAGGCCACTACCGTGCACCACCATGGCTCGTTTTACGCCTAGCCGTTGTAATGTTTCAGCCATGGGGCGAAGCCATTCTGGACTGTACACACCGAGTAGCTGAACATCCGGACGGGCTGGGTTGACCAGTGGCCCAATGAGATTAAACAAAGTACGCGTTTTCAGCGTTTGCCGAACCGGCATGGCGTATTTTACCCCCGGGTGATAGTGCGGTGCGAATAAAAAGCAAAATCGATTGTCCTGCAGCTGACGTGCTGCATCGCGAGGATCCAAATCGGTTCTTAGTTTTAGTGACTCGAGAACGTCGGCTGAGCCTGAACGAGATGAGACACTGCGGTTACCATGTTTAGCAACACATAAGCCCATTGATGCAGCAATTAGTGCCGCGGTGGTCGAAATATTAATGGTATTACTGCCATCACCACCGGTACCACAACTATCAAATACTAATTGTTGTGGTCGTTGAAAGGGTTTGCAGACATCAAGCACAGCTTGCGCTGCTCCAGCAAGTTCAGCGGAGGTCTCGCCGCGCATTTTCATGGCCACTAAGGCAGCACTGATTTGGGTATCGTTTAACTCACCTTTCACCAGATGCTGGAAAAATAATTTACTTTCCTGTTGCGATAGCCGTTCGCCGTCGAGTAACTTCTTTAACTTATTCATGGCCAATTTCCTGCAAGTTTTCTGTCTGTGATAAAAGCAAGGTAACGCTGTTCGCGAGTATCTGCTTTCCTTTTGGTGTTAGTAAGGATTCCGGGTGAAACTGGAAACCTAAAGCTGCTACTTGTTTGAATTCTGCCGCCATTGGAATGCCGTGAACATCGCCAATGACAGTGACTGAAGCAGGCAAGTCATAGCCGCTCAAAGAATGGTAGCGTGCCACCACACATTGATTGTTGATAGCTATATCAGTAAATAATGGGTGATCGGTGACATTCATTATAGCGGTTTTGCCGTGCACCACTTCGCCACAACGAGCGACTCGTCCCCCTGAAAATTCGATCAAAGCCTGGAAGCCAAGACAAATACCAAGCATTGGATAACGGCCGCTGGCGAACTCAATAATTGCCATTAGGTTGCCAGCAGCATTAGGGTGGCCCGGGCCTGGAGAGAGGCATACGACCTGAGGCCCCTGGTAGCTTTGCAAATCATCAATAACGGTAGAGGCGGGAACCTGATTGCGATACACCACTAAATCAAAATTCAGTTGGCGTAATTCGTCGACTAAATTATAAGAAAAGGAATCCACGTTGTCGATTAATACGATTCTTGCTGGGCTAGTGTTCATACAGATACCCCTTTTGCACTTTGCTGAATCGCGAGTATCACGGCTTTTGCTTTATTCTCGGTCTCAGCAACTTCGGCCGCGGGGTCAGAATCATAAACGACGCCGGCTCCGGCTTGAACAATGGCTTGCCGGTTGCTGACATAAGCCGAGCGTATAACGATACAGGTATCCATGTCGCCATTACCGGCTAAATAACCAACGGCTCCGCCGTAACTGCCACGGCCTTGTTGTTCAACCTGCCGAATTAAGCTGGCAGCACTCACTTTCGGGGCACCGGTTAAGGTCCCCATGTTCATGCAGGCGCGGTAGGCATGCAGCGCATCGCAATCCTCGCGCAGTTGACCAACAACTCGGGAAACCAGATGCATAACCTGTGAGTAGCGATCAACTTTTAACAGATCAGCCACATAACGACTGCCGGGCTGGCAAATTCTTGCTAAATCATTACGTGCCAGATCGACCAACATCAAATGTTCTGATAACTCTTTTTCATCCAGCCTTAGTTCTAACTCTAACCGCCCATCAATATCCAAATTGATACTACCATCGGCATTACGTCCCCGGGGCCGTGTTCCGGCTATTGGATAAAGTTCCACTTGATTGGTGTCGGTCTGGTATTTAAGTGCTGACTCAGGAGATGCGCCAAACAAGCAAAAATCAGGGTGGCTAAAGTAAAACATATAAGGTGATGGATTATTGCGTTTGAGTTGTTGATAGGCTGCTAAGGCGTCGGGGCAGGGCAGTTTAAATTGTCTGGATGGCACAACTTGAAAAATATCGCCGTCCAGAATGTGTTCTTTAAGGGACTCGACAGTCGCCGCAAAATCGCTGGCCGAAGGGGTTGCTGTTACATTAGCAAAAACATCGTCGATGGCTGCAGCGGCTGGAGTCTGTTGACTCGCTCGGCCAGGCAGCTGGCAGCGGGCGGCAAGCTCGCCAATGCGCTGAGTCAGCTGGTGATATCGAGAGTTTTCGTTATCACCACTAAAAAGACTCCCTAATAGTTCGCAGGACTGTTTTTCGTGGTCGATAAGCAGTAGCGTCTCGGCGAGGTAAAAGACATAGTCGGGACAAGCATTGTCACCTTTTTTAACGTCCGGCAGTTGTTCGTAGCTTGCCACAAAGTCATAACCAAACACGCCACCCAGGAAAACTGCAAACGGATTTTTTTTAGCTTCGTCATTTGTTTTTATCAGTTTTTTCTGCAGCAGTCGCAACGGCTCCATATTACTTAACGATTTTAGCCTTGCGTCTTCATCCTGCTGAATATCGCTGCGACTGAAGTCTGCGACCAGCAGGCTAGCTGAATGCTGTTGGCAGACTGAGTCCGGAAGCTCAGCGAGGATAAATTGAATGAGCTGCTGGCCATTGTCGGTAAGCGCTTCTATCGTGACTTGCTGACCTTCGCAAGTCAGCTTTACTGCCGCATCGACCAGCAGTAAGCTTTTTACAGCACGTTTAGTGCCAATGTCAGCGGAATCAAGCAACAGATGGTGGCCAGCGTCCTGACATAAAGCCTGATAGACACTGAGCGTATCCGGTTGATAGGGGATTTCAACTTTCAGGCTTTCTAGTTGTCCCCGCACGACTGATGTTTGCACAATTATTACTCCAAAGTTTAACTGACAGCTCCACCGGCAGGACATAAAAAAACCCGCTCGATGGAGCGGGTTCTAGCTGACTGGTTACGAAAAAATCACACGCACACTGCCACTACCCGCTCTTGCGAGAAGTGCCACCACCAATGCTGTACTGTTGTGCGTAATGTAAGTGTCATCGTTTATCCAGTCACTGCTTATATAATCGTTAGTTGTATAATCAACAAAAGGCGTTTTAGGGCCTGTAACAACTGACAAGCTAACGACTTGGCGTTAGCTTGTCAAGTGCTGTTTATTGATATTCAGCTGGAGCTCCGCGCTCGGGTAGTGCTTCGATAATAAAGTCGCGGACATCATCATTAGCTGTTTCAAGATCGGCACGACGCAAATACATCATGTGACCACTGCGATAGCCTTTAAAATCAATCCGATCTTTCATTAAGGTGCTGCGATCTAAATGCCAGGTTGTGTATTTGGCATCAAAATAATTGGTAGCACCGTCAAAATACCCTGACTGTACCAGTACGTTCAGGTAGGGGTTAGCTGCCATGGCTACGCGTAATTGCTCGCCGGTATTATTATTGCTGCGATCCCAAGGGTGCACCGGGCCAAACATGTTGTATTTTACATCGGTAACGAAGTCGAGTTCTTCGCGCAAGTAGTAGTTAATCGCTGGGGTGAAAGAGTGCAGCCAGGATGTCAGTTCAGCATTATAGTCTGGTCGATCACCGGCACGGCGGCCATCAATACCAAGGTAACGCGAGTCTAAACGACCGACGGTGCGATCTCTATCGCGTAGTAACTCTTTCCAGAAGTACGAAGTGTCAGGTGAGAGGTTAGTAGAGAGTACGGCTTCCTCGGACAAACCAGAATAGCGTGATACTGTTTCTGCGACTTGTTGCCGCTCACTGTCGCTCAACATGGCGCCTTTTGCCAATGCTGGCAGATAGCTATCTAACGTATACTGTTCGACTTCGTCCAGAACTTCTAATAAGTCTTTATTCTGCAGATCTTGCGGCAAAGCGTCATGGTACCAGGCAGCAGCTGCATAGTAAGGTAACTGGTTGGCTTCTTTGACCGGGCCTTCACGATCAATGCCGATATCCGTGGGTGACACCAATACTACTCCGTTAATGTACATCCACTCGCGGTTTTGCAAAGCATGAGCCAAACCCGAGACGCGGGTCGTACCATAGCTCTCACCAATTAAAAATTTAGGCGACTGCCAGCGGTTGTAACGACTGGTAAAGGTGGTCATCCATTCGGCCAGGTATTGAACGTCGGAGTTAACGCCAAAGAACATTTCCTGCTGTTGTTTTTTGGAAGGCATCTCGCCGTCTTCATTGGGCAATACCCGCGAATAGCCGGTGTTTACGGGGTTAACAAATACAATATCTGCCACGTCGAGAATCGAATGAGGATTATCCTGAACACCGTATGGCTGAACTGGATAGCCTTCTTCACTTAAGTTAAGAACCTTAGGTCCTGTATAAGCAAGGTGCATCCAAACCGATGCAGAGCCGGGTCCGCCGTTAAAAGAGAACACCACCGGGCGTTCAGCACGGTTATCGACATCTTCTCTCTTGTAATAAGTATAAAACAAGGTTGCCGTTGGGTGCCCTTCGTCATTCCAGACCGGCAATGTGCCTGCGGTTGCTGAGTAATCAACGCTCTCACCGTTAATCTCGACACTGTGTTCAGTAACCGAAGTGGTCTCGATAGGAATTTGACGTAAGTGTTCACTAGGGTCTTGCTGAGCGTATGCGGTACTAGCAGCGACCGAGCCTAGCAATGACAACCCCGCGACTAACGCGACTGACTGTTTCATGAGTTTCTCCTTTGTTTTGTTGCTCAAGATTAACAAACTTTTTTAACTCATAGTCAAAGAATATGCGATTATTACCCGAGCATTTACGATACTTGACGGAGAACTTGAGCTATCGCTGCTTAACGAGTAAAGTGTGAAAGAAATCAAACACCCGTTTAAAAAAGAGGTTGTTGTGAGCCAATCATCGTATCCCAAGTTATTAGAGCCATTGGATCTTGGTTTTACCCAATTAAAAAATCGAGTGCTGATGGGATCAATGCATACCGGCCTGGAAGAAG
Organism: Pseudomonadota bacterium; assembly: GCA_051746345.1. Classification (GTDB taxonomy): domain Bacteria; phylum Pseudomonadota; class Gammaproteobacteria; order Enterobacterales; family Alteromonadaceae; genus Idiomarina. The sequence continues at coordinate 241,856 of JBNJEZ010000001.1, read as the reverse complement.
AAAAAGGCGGCTTTGACAAGTTAGCGGCGTTTTATGAAGAACGTGCAAAAGGCGGTGTTGGACTTATCGTTACGGGTGGCATCAGTCCTAACTTTCGCGGACGATTAGCGCCGTTTGGCAGTGAAATGTCAAAGCCATGGCACGTCAGTAAACATCGTAAGGTGACCGACCGAGTTCATCAGTACGGCGCTAAAATTTGCATGCAAATTCTTCATGCCGGGCGTTATAGCTACCATCCATTCAGTTTGGCTCCAAGTGCGATAAAAGCTCCTATTAATCCATTTAAGCCGACAGTTATGAGCGAACGGCAGATTAAAAAAACCATAAAGCATTATGCTCGTTCGGCAAAACTGGCACAGAAAGCGGGTTATGACGGAGTCGAAATTATGGGCTCTGAAGGTTATTTAATTAATCAGTTTTTATGCCCCCGCACCAACGAGAGAACCGACCAATGGGGTGGTAGTTTCGAGAATCGAATGCGACTGCCGTTGCAAATCATGAAAGAGGTGCGGCAACGCGTCGGTGACAAATTTATTATCATTTTCCGGTTGTCGATGCTGGACTTAGTGGATGACGGGCATACATTGGATGAAGTACTGCAGCTGGGCAAAGCGTTAGAGCAAGCTGGGGTGACAATAATTAATACTGGGATCGGCTGGCATGAAGCTCGGGTGCCAACCATTGTAACTTCAGTACCACGAGCCGCATTCAGCTGGATTACAGAGCGAGTAAGACGCGAATTAAGCGTGCCGGTGGTTGCCGTTAACCGTATTAATACACCGGATATAGCAGAGCATATTTTGGCCTCAAATCAAGCTGATATGGTATCGATGGCTCGGCCATTATTAGCGGATGCGGAACTGGTCAATAAAGCAGCCCAAAACCAACCAGAAAAAATTAATACCTGTATTGCCTGTAATCAGGCCTGTCTGGATCATGTTTTTGCCAATAAGCGAGCAAGTTGCCTGGTTAACCCAAGAGCCTGTTATGAGACTGAATTAGTTGTGAACCCAGCTGATGCTAAAAAGCGGGTGGCGGTTATTGGCGCTGGCCCAGCCGGACTGGCCTTTGCCTGCACTGCAGCAGAACGTGGCCACCATGTTGATCTGTACGATAAAGCGAACGAAATTGGCGGCCAGTTTAATTATGCTAAGCAAATTCCGGGTAAAGAAGAGTTTCATGAAACTTTGCGTTACTTTGCCGAGCGAGTTAAAGACACCGGAGTTAACGTAAAATTAGGTCAAACCCAATCAGCGGACGGCATAGCAGCAGGTAATTATGATGAAATTGTGCTGGCGACAGGGGTGAAGCCGCGGCAGGTTGATATCCCGGGAATTGAATTGCCTCATGTGTTGGGTTATCTGGATGTGCTAAGAGATCACAAGCCGGTTGGAGATAAAGTAGCCGTTATTGGGGCCGGTGGTATTGGTTTTGATGTATCTGAATACCTGACCACAGAAAACTCCTTAACGGTTGATGAGCTTGAATGGTCTGAGCGCTGGGGAATCGATAAATCCTATCAACAACGGGGCGGTTTAAAACAACCACAACCGGAGTCGAGTCCGCGTGAGGTTTGGTTATTACAGCGCAAGCCAACAAAAGTTGGCAAAGGTTTGGGTAAAACGTCGGGCTGGGTGCATCGGGCCGAGCTTAAGAGCAAGTCGGTACACATGTGGAATTCGGTCACTTATCACCAGATTGTGCCGGAGGGCATCGAAATCGAGCGCGATGGTAAACGCGAGCTATTAAGAGTCGATAATATTGTCATCTGCGCGGGTCAACTTCCGTTGAAAGATTTACAACAGCAGCTTATTGATGCTGGGCAGTCTGTGCATTTAATTGGCGGTGCCGATGTAGCGGCCGAACTCGATGCTAAACGGGCTATCCGTCAAGGCACTGAACTGGCAGCTAGTATTTAGTATGCGAGTCGACTTGCATTGCCACACACGTCATTCGGACGGCGAACTTGCCGTCTCCGATTTATTGCAGCGAGCCGTTGCTAATCAAGTCGATATGTTAGCGATTACCGATCATGACACCGTCGCCGGTAGTATTGAGGCCGCAGAATATCTCGAGCAGAATAAGTTGCCACTGCAACTCATTAGTGGGGTCGAGATAAGCTGCCAGTGGCATGCTTTTGAAATTCATATTGTTGGGTTAAATGTGGATACAAACGACAGCACATTAACTCAATTACTCAGCCGCCAATTGGCAGCCCGCGAGCAACGCTTTGAACGAATGCTGGAAAAACTGTTTCAGCGTGGGGTACAACTGACCCGCGAAGAATGTTCAGTTACCGGGATGCCGACGCGTAAGCACATTGCCGATGCGATGGTGGCAAAAGGTATCGTCGAGCATCCGCAAAAAGCGTTTGATCGGTATATCGGTAAAGGGAATAGTGCCTATGTTAAAGCTCAGTGGTGTGATATCGAAGCGGCAATAGCGGGCATCCATGCCGCTGGCGGAGTTGCAGTGCTGGCCCACCCCCATGCTTACAAGCTATCGAACAAATGGTTACGCAAGCTTTGTGTGGAATCCAAACAATGGGGGCTCGACGCGATTGAGGTGAGTCTTAGCCAACAGCCGATGGGGCAGCGAAAGGCATTGGCCGAGTTCGCGACCGACTATCAACTCAAAGCGTCGCAAGGATCCGACTTTCATCACCCCCACGGTTGGCGTGATTTGGGCAAAAACCTTTGTCTGCCAGAGCAGTGTGTGCCAATATGGAGTGCATGGTCGCCCACCTGAAGCAGGAGGCTTAAATGAGCCAGTACTTTGAGATACATCCAGAAAATCCGCAAAAAAGATTAATACAGCAAGCTACCGAAATTATTCGTGGTGGCGGTGTTGTCGTATACCCAACTGATTCGGGCTATGCCATTGGCTGCCAACTTGGAAACAAGCAAGGCGTCGATCGTATTTGCCAGATTAGAGATATTGATAAAGAGCATAACTTTACCCTGATGTGTCGTGATTTGTCTGAACTCTCGATATACGCACGGGTCGATAATGACGCCTTTCGATTATTAAAAAATAATACTCCTGGACCTTATACTTTCATCCTGAAAGGGACGAAAGAAGTTCCTAAGCGGCTTTTGAATCCAAAACGTAAAACCATCGGTATTCGTGTTCCAACCAATAGAATCGCGTTAGCTTTGTTGGAGGATATGAACGAACCGTTGATGTCGACTAGCCTTATCTTAGGTAAAGGTGAACTGGCTGAATCTGACCCCAATGATATACGCGAACAACTAGAAAAGCGTGTTGAGTTAATCATAGATGGCGGCAATCAGCCAGAACATCCAACGACCGTGGTTGATTTGTCCGAAGGAGCGCCTGTCATACGTCGCGAGGGTGCCGGTGATACAGAACCATTTGATTTTTAAAAGCTGAATCTCCTATGGCTGAGCAGAAATCGTTAGCACTGGGATTTGTTCGTGGCGAGCCGGTGGTTGAAAAGCCGGAGGATTTATATATTCCGCCAGACGCTCTGGAAGTGATACTGGAGACGTTTTCGGGACCCATGGATCTGCTGCTTTACTTAATCCGTCGGCAAAAACTGGAAATGGTCGATATTCCGGTGCTAACCATTACCCGACAGTACGTTGAGTACGTCGAAATGATGAAGGAGTTAAAGCTGGAACTGGCTGCCGATTATCTGGTAATGGCAGCGATGCTGGCGGAAATAAAAAGTCGGCTTTTATTACCTAAGCCGCCGCAAGAGGAAGAAGAAGAGGAGGATCCACGAGCAGAACTGGTGCGACGCTTGCAAGAATATGAAGCAATTCGTCATGGCGCCGAATATATAGAGCAACGACCGCAAGTTGGTCGTGACACCTGGCTAAGTGAAGTTGCGACAGATGCGCGGGAATACGTCACGATACCTCCACCCGCAGTGACGTTAGAAGATTTGACTCTGGCGTTTAGCCGGGTATTAAAGAACATGGAACTGCAGGCTCACCATCAAATAAAGCGCGAGCAGCTTTCGACGCGGGCACGAATGAGCCATGTGCTCGAATTGCTGCAACAGCAAACCTATATTAGTTTTAGTCGGCTATTCGTTCGGAGTGAGGGGCGTGCGGGAGCAGTGGTTAGTTTTTTAGCAATTTTGGAACTTGTGAAGGAATCAATGATAGAATTGTCACAGATGGAACCGATGAGTGACATTCATATTCGTTTAAAACGACAACATGATGAATTCGACCCAGCTTAAACAGCTATTAGAAGCAGCGTTATTTGCGCACCCTCAGCCGTTATCCGCAGAGCAGCTGCAGCAGCTCCTGCTAAATGACTCGGATGCGTCGCTGGCGGCAGTAAAGGCGGCACTTGCAGAGTTGCAACAAGATTACAGCGAGCGCGGTGTCGAGTTGGTCAAAGTTGCTTCGGGTTATCGTTTTCAAACACGGGCTGAGTTGGGTCAACGACTGGCCGGCTTGTGGCAGGAAAAGCCGCCGCGTTACTCGCAGGCACTGCTGGAAACGCTGGCGCTAATCGTTTATCGGCAACCCATAACCCGAGGTGAGATTGAACAAGTTCGGGGAGTTAGCGTTAGCAGTAATATTATTAAGACACTGCAAGAGCGCGGTTGGATAAAGGTGATTGGTGTTAAAGAAGTGCCGGGTAGGCCTCAACTTTATGCAACAACCGCCGAATTTTTAGATGATTTTAATTTGAACAATCTGGAACAATTGCCGGACATTGATATTGAACCGGTAGCAGAACGTACCGCTGAGACAGCGACTAACGAGAGAGACACATTGAATGACTGAGAAGTTACAAAAGGTATTAGCCCGCTCAGGACACGGTTCACGCCGTGAGATAGAGGCGAAAATTTCCGCTGGCCGTATTCGTGTAAATGGTAAGGTTGCGCGTTTAGGGGAGCGTATTGATGCGGATGCTCAGGTTCGTATCGATGGCCATGAGGTTCAGATAAAGCCGGAAGAAGCTGTGGTTTGTCGAGTTTTAATGTACCACAAACCCGAGGGTGAACTTTGCACCCGTAAAGATCCGGAAGGACGCCCTACAGTTTACGACCGGTTGCCCCGCATGTCCGGGGCGCGTTGGGTTGCAGTCGGAAGACTTGATGTGAATACCTCGGGGTTGTTGTTATTTACCACCGATGGTGAATTGGCTAACCGGTTGATGCACCCAAGCCAGCAAATTGAACGTGAGTACGCCGTGCGAATTTTCGGCGAAGTTGGCGAAGCCATGCTGCAGCGTTTGCAAAAAGGTGTGCAGTTGGAAGACGGCCCGGCAAAGTTCAATTCGATAAAAGTTGCTGGCGGTGACGGTATGAACCGCTGGTTCCACGTTACCTTAAGCGAGGGTAGGAATCGCGAAGTCCGCCGTTTGTGGGAATCGCAAGAAGTTCAGGTTAGCCGTCTAATTCGCGTACGCTACGGGGATATCCCGTTAGAGTCTGGTTTACCACAGGGAGGCTGGGCTGAGCTGTCTTTAGAAGAGGTAAATTATTTACGCAAAGAAGTAAAATTGCCCCCTGAAAAGCGTTCCTTTGTTGACCCTCGACATCAGGAATCAAAACAGCGTCGCTTCGGTAAGATCCGGAAAGCGACCGCCAGAAGACGTCAGGATACTAAACAACGACCTCGTTCTTCGGCCAAGAAATCGCCCCCCAATAAAAAGTAGTATGCAGCGATGGTTTAAAGAGTACTCGGCCGGGCAACTGTGTTTGCTGGCTGAGCCTTATCGTAGCGATGTCTGGCGCAGTAATGGTGAACCTGCCTACGCCCGGATCTTGCAATTAAAGCGATACATAGAGCAGTTCCAGCCCTGTTTTATTTTACCGACCAATACAGGTTATGACGATATTTGGCTGCGCGATATTTTGCCGCTATGGCAAACCACGGAAGGCAGCCCTAAAAGTGATGATTGGCGGGGTTGGCAACCCAGTTTTAATGGCTGGGGTGGGGTGCAGTCCGCTTATCAAAACGACGCAACTTTGGCCGACCGGCTATTCCATGAAAAAATTATTTCGCGTAGTTCCTGGGTTGCTGAAAATGGCACTTTCAGCCATAACGGGGAGTGGCTGTTAATTGGTTTTAACAGTATCAAACCGCGCAACCCAGAGTTAACCGAAAGCCAGTTAAAAAAGCTGTTGGCGAACACTTTTGAACCACTCAAACTTATTTTTATAGAAACCCAGTTGACGGCTGACGAAACCGGTGGCCATATTGATAATCTAGCTTTGTTCGTAAATGATAATACGCTGGTTTATAGCGCCACAGATGATCCTCAGCACCCTGACTTTGCTGCCTGCCAACAATTACAAACACAATTACAGGAATTACCCGATAGCATTAAGAAAGTTGCTTTACCGCTGCCATACCCGCAGCTAAGCAGCGATTTTGAACGTGCCGGTATTACACATTCTGCCGGTTCGCTAGCGCGAACTACTGAGCTTCCTCTATTGTGCAGTTACGTGAATTGTATTGCGTTAAATCAGGCACTTATTGTTCCTCAGTATGACTTGCCGGAAGATAAATCAGTGCTAGCACGCTTAAAAGAGGCATTGCCGGACACCCAACTGGTACCTTTCAACGCGCGGGAATTAGTACTAGGTGGCGGGGGATTGCACTGTATTAGCTATCAACTACCTCTGGCTCTGGCGCCACTTGTAAACGTTGACGCCCCTTGTGCTTAGCGTCATAAAGTACGTCGTCCGCACGTTTATACAGTGACTCAAAGTCGTCTTGCTGGGTGGCAGCGGCAAAACCCATGCTAAAGGTAACACGATAATCTTGGGGTAATCCCTGAATAGGTTTTCTATTGATCATATCCAATAGCCGACCAAAGATTAGTTCGGCGTGTTTTTCGTCGGCGTCGAAAAACACCAGTAGCCATTCTTCGCCACCCATACGACCAAACTTGTCGTTGCTGCGTAAACAGTTTTGAGTGACTTCGGCAAACCGTTGCAATACATGATCGCCCACGTCGTGACCAAACTTATCATTAATCTGTTTAAAGTAATCAAAGTCGATAATTGCCAGTGCTAAGCGACGTTGGTTTTGTTTCACTTGCTCTAGTCCCTGTTTACAAAAGCGCACAATAGCGCGACGGTTGGGGGCTCCGGTTAAATCGTCTTTAAGAGCAAGTTCCGCATATTGCTTACGGGCCTTCATTTGTTGGTACAAGAAGTAACTGATTAACAGAAAGATGGCGGCGCCTGAGAATAGCAACCAGAGCATCAAATAATTCGACGTTTGTTGTTCTTGTAATAGCAGTTGCTGTACTTGGTTTTCTTTTTGCAAAAGCTCATTAGTGGCTTCTTGTTCCCGAATTTCGAGACGCACCATAATTTCCTGAATTTGCTTTTGTTGTATTGAGCTTTGGTGCTCTAGAAGAAACTCCACTGATTGTTTATAGGCTGTTAGAGCACGTTCAAAATCACCTCGTTGCTGATGGTATTCCGATAGCAGTTCATACAAAGACTTTTTTAGTTCAGGATCACTCAATGTGCTAATCAGTGACTCAGCCGCAGTCAACGAAGTCTCGAGTTGAGCAAAGTCATCATTGGCGAGATGAATTTTACTGATGCCAAGCCGAGTTTCAGCTTCCATCGGATGGGCTCCAGCTTTTTTAAATACCGGTAATGCCTGCTGCATGAGCCTTAGTGCCTGTTGATCTTGTCCTTCAATCTGTTCTATTTCAGCGAGTCGGTACAACGCATAAGCAATACCCAGATCATCGCTAATTGAACGGCTTAGTGATAGTGCTGTTTGTAGGTGTTGCTTAGCTTCCTGATAATCTTGGTTGGATAGGTAAGCTCGACCCATGTTGTACTCCAACACTGAAACGTCCCACTTACCGAGTTCATCCCTGGCTATCTGCAGTGCGTCTAGCATGTGGTCGAGAGCAATGTTAGTCGCTCCAACATCCAGGTAAATAGCGCCAATCAAACTGTGATATTCAACCTGTAAGCGCGCCATATCAGAATACTGTTGCTGTTCCAGTGACTCCAATATTTCCAGCGCCCGAGTGATATCGCCAGAGTTGTGAAAAACTTGTGCCTGCAGCATATCGGCTTCAATTAACAAATTATCATTGTTGGTCTTTTTTGCGGCTTCGGTAGCATATGCGGCGCTTGCTGCTGCCTGGCCGAGCATACCGCGTTGCAGGTAGTACCATGTTTGATTAATGCGCAACAAACTTGTTGCTATAGAAGATTTCGATAACTCGGCAAAGCGAAGCCCTTCCTCAATTGTATCCTGTACCTGGTTTTCATCGCCAACATAACGCAAAGCTTCTGTGCGAATGGCATAGGCCATGGCCAACTCATCGTATTGACGTTGGTTGTTATAAGTTTCTATCCATTCGCCGGTTGTTTGTAACCAGCGCTCGGGTGTGCTGCTGGCATCAACTCGCCATTGCTGCCAGGACTCGGTAGCATTGACGGTGTAACTAGCGAGAACAATTAATAGAAATGCGACGTAGCGCAATGCCTAACCCCAACTTAAATCAGTTTATAGATGTTAATTAATTGTATGACAAACTAAACTGCAAGTCTTTATTAATCTTTGGATAAAAGCTCGAACTGAACTTGCAGTCTGGCGTCAATGGATTGTTTTCCAGGCAACGAAGGTGATTTACTGCGAGAACTCATTTCTGACATTTGAAAGGTCACGGGTTGCGACATCGATTGTTCATCTATGCGCAGTGTTGCGCCAATTTCCAGCTGTGCGGTTGCAGCAAGGAACTGTGCTTTTTCGAGAGCCGTTTGATAGGCTTTTTGCAGAGCCTGCTGATACAAAGCGTCTTGATCGGACACTTCGAATTGAATTTGCCCAACTCGAGTAACGCCTTGTGCCAACGCTAAGTCGATAATCTGGTCATAATCATCCAGAGAGGGCAAGGTAACATCGATAGAGCGCATCACGACAAAGCCGCTTTGGCGCTGCTTACCGTTGTCCGAGTTTTCGTAACGTGGATAAACGTGAAGTTGAAATGAACGGATATTCTTTTCTGCGATATCATGGTCGAGCAAATCATCGATAAGCCTACGGCTGGCCTGATCAACTTGAGTTTTAAGTGAACTTAATTTGTTGCCTCGTTGTTCTATGGTAAACGACAGCGATGCACGGTCAGGAACCGCAGAAACCGTAGCAGAGCCAGAAACGGTAATTGAATTAGCAGGAGATGATTGCGCCTGAGAAGTAAACGATATGAGTATTAACAAGCAAGCTGTTAAAATAAGTGTGGGTTTCCAAAATGGATCCGAGTGTTTCATACGTTCCCTTGTGCAATGATTTTCATCCTTGGAGTTAGTAAATGAATAAAAGTTCCGGATCGTCGCAAGATACGAACCAAAATGACGATAAGCAAACACTAAAAGATGCGGCATTTCGGTTATTAACCCGACGTGAACATAGTCAGTTTGAGCTGCGGCATAAATTAACCCAAAAGGGCTGGCCTGCCGAGGCCGTTGATGAACTGATACAAGAGTTAGCGAAGAAGGGTTGGCAGAGTGACGAACGCTTTATTGGTAGTTTTATCCGGGAAAAACTAATGCAAGGTCAGGGACGTATTAAGATAGTAGCTCAGGCTACGCAGCAACGTGGCGTTGACCGGCAACTGGTGGAAGCCGCCTTGGCGGAACATTCTGTTGACTGGCGACAGCGCTGTCGCGAACTGCATCAACGTAAGTTTGGAGAACAACCACCAGCAGACCGGAAAGAGTGGTCAAAGCGAGTTCGTTATCTTCAACAAAGAGGCTTTAGCGGCGATGAAATTTTTGCGGTGCTAGGCGAGCTGGAAAGCTAGGCGAGCCAATCGCTTCGTGATAATCTAGGCAGTTATATTCGGTAAAAAAACAGAAGTTCAATAGGATGTTAAATGAGCATGAATAGCGCCCAAATTCGTGAGAAGTTTTTACAGTTCTTTGCGGACCGTGGTCATCAACGCGTTCCATCCGCGTCAATGATTCCGGGGAATGACCCAACCTTGCTGTTTACTAATGCCGGTATGGTGCCGTTCAAAGATGTCTTTTTAGGGACTGACAAGCGGCGTTATACTCGCGCTACCTCCGCCCAGCGCTGTTTGCGTGCTGGTGGCAAGCATAACGATTTAGAAAATGTCGGATATACAGCGCGGCATCATACCTTTTTCGAAATGTTAGGTAACTTTAGCTTCGGCGATTATTTTAAGCGCGAAGCGATTCAGTATGCCTGGCACTTCCTAACCGAGGAACTTCAGCTACCAGCAGAAAAACTATGGGTAACCGTTTTTACCGAAGATGATGAAGCTTATGACATCTGGGTAAAAGAAATCGGTGTTCCGGAAAGCCGTATATCCCGTATCGGTGAGTCTGATAACTTTTGGTCGATGGGCGATACTGGACCTTGCGGGCCTTGTTCTGAAGTATTTTATGACCATGGTCCTGAAGTTTGGGGCGGACCTCCCGGCACTCCAGAAGAAGACGGAGACCGGTATATTGAGATCTGGAACCTGGTCTTTATGCAGTACAATCGTCAGGCCGATGGCAGCTTTGAGCCTTTGCCGGATCCATCGATTGACACCGGTATGGGACTGGAGCGCATTGCTGCAATTTTACAAGGTGTCCACAGTAACTACGAAACGGATACTTTTCAGGCACTTATCCATGCGGCGGCGAAAGCGGTTGGCGTTACCGACATAGAAAGCAAGTCTTTGCGTGTGATCGCCGATCATATTCGTTCGTGTTCGTTCCTGATTGTAGATGGAGTAATGCCCTCCAATGAAGGTCGTGGTTATGTACTACGACGGATTATTCGTCGGGCAGTTCGGCATGGTCACTTGCTAGGCGCGAAGGGCGCTTTCTTTTATCACCTGGTCGACGAGCTTATTCAGCAAATGGGCGACGCATACCCGGAGTTGCAAGAAAAACGGCAGGTTATTGAGGATGCGTTACAGCGCGAAGAACAACAATTTGCCAGAACTTTAGAACGCGGCCTGGCGATACTGAATGACGAAATTAAGACATTGCAAGACACTGTGATCCCCGGTGATGTTGTGTTTAAGCTCTATGACACCTATGGGTTTCCGGTCGATTTAACCGCCGATATTGCACGCGAGCAGGAATTGACCATTGATGAGCCGGGCTTCCAACAAGCCATGGAGCAACAACGGCAACGCGCCCAACAATCTTCTCAGTTTGGTGTTGATTACAACAGTCAGCTGAAATCATCGCAGCAGAGTAAGTTTTTGGGTTACAGCGATGACCAGGGACATGCAGCCGTTGTTGAACTGTTCAAAGAAGGGCAGCCAGTAGAACAATTGGCGGCGGGTGAAGAGGGGATTGTAGTTCTCTCTGAAACGCCGTTTTATGCAGAAAGTGGCGGTCAAGTGGGAGATACCGGCAAACTAGTTGCTAATGGTGGAGAATTTGTTGTCGGTGATACTCAATATATCGGTAAGGCAATTGCACATCATGGTAAAGCAACGACAACGTTAGCATTGAACGATACAGTCGAAGCTATCGTTGATGCTGAACGCCGAAATAACATTCGTCGTAATCACTCGGCCACCCATCTACTTCATGCTGCACTACGCAATCTTTTAGGTGAACATGTCAATCAAAAGGGCTCACTGGTCGAAGCTGACAGAATGCGTTTTGACTTCTCTCATTTTGAGCCATTAACACAGCAACAAATTGCGCAGCTTGAACAAGAAGTAAATGCTCAGATTCGAGCCAATATTCGATTAGACACTGAACTGATGAGTATTGACGAGGCCAAGGCGGCGGGTGCTATGGCACTGTTCGGCGAAAAGTACGATGAGCAAGTACGGGTAGTAACCATGGGCGATTTTTCGATGGAACTCTGTGGCGGTACCCACGTTTGTGAAACCGGTGATATTGGCTTGTTCCGTATTATTAACGAAACAGGTATTGCGTCTGGCGTACGTCGTTTAGAAGTGATGACAGGTGCTGCTGCGGTAAACTATACCCAGGCTCAACAACAGTTATTAAGTCAGCTGGCTGCCGAGTTCAAAACCGATACTGACTCAGTGCCCGAAAAAGTCGCTCAGTTGCAGGCAAAAAATAAAGAATTAGAACGGCAAAAAGAACAGTTACAGCAAAAGCTTGCGCAACAGGCTGGTGGCGGATTGATCAGCCAAGCTACTGAAATTAATGGGGTTAAAGCGATTATTGCTGAGTTAGAGGATGCTGATCCAAAAGCTCTGCGTGGTTTAGTTGATGACTTAAAGAACCAATTGAGCTCCGGCATCGTATTATTAGCGACGTCACAATCAAATAAAGTCAGTTTAATTGCTGGAGTGACAAAAGATTTAACCGCTCGTGTAAAAGCGGGTGACCTAGTCAATCAAGCCGCAAACGTGGTTGGTGGAAAAGGTGGCGGGCGTCCGGATATGGCTCAGGCCGGTGGCTCTAATCCAGAACACCTAAGTGAGGCTTTGGCGACGGCAACAACATGGCTGGAACAAACGCTGAATAGTTAACGAGAGGTTATTAGGTTCGTTATAGTGTATTTGTTGCGGATATTGTTAGACTGCCAGTTACTGACTTAGGGAAATGTTCTTAATTGTGGTTAAGCGGAACAGTATTGAAGGAGCAACTTATGTTAATTTTAACGCGCCGTGTCGGTGAGACACTCATGATCGGTGATGATGTATCTGTAACAGTGCTGGGTGTCAAAGGTAACCAGGTACGAATTGGCGTCAACGCACCAAAAGAAGTCTCGGTTCACAGAGAAGAAATTTATATGCGTATTCAGTCTGAACAAGATGACGAGGGAAATCCTCCGAACGAATAACATATAAGTAATACCGTTCCGCGACAGGTTAAGACATAAGCCAGCTTATGCTGGCTTTTGTCTTTTTTAGGGTTTTTGCGGGAAAATTGGTCGAGATGGTCAAATATCCCACACTTAACCACAGAAAAAGAAAAAAGCGATTGACATTATTGCCAACATCGCTAGAATTCACGCCACAACGTTAAGGAGAGGTGGCCGAGTGGCTGAAGGCGCTCCCCTGCTAAGGGAGTATAGGGTTTGTAGCCCTATCGAGGGTTCGAATCCCTCCCTCTCCGCCATGTTTTTTTCGGCATCTGCTGTAGAGAACAAACGTTAGAAATGCAACGCGCTCGTAGCTCAACTGGATAGAGTACCTGGCTACGAACCAGGCGGTTGGAGGTTCGAGTCCTCCCGAGCGCGCCATGTTTCTGCCCATCAAAATGCAACGCGCTCGTAGCTCAACTGGATAGAGTACCTGGCTACGAACCAGGCGGTTGGAGGTTCGAGTCCTCCCGAGCGCGCCATTTCATCTATTTATACCGATTATATTCCCCTTTATATCTGCTTGCTAACCCTGCTACCATAGTATTTAATATTTTTATAACAATCTATTGGCTGCAACAGCAGGAGATGTCGTGTCAGAGTTATTTGCGAATGCCGCTGAAATCATGTTGGTAGGAATGGCTGCCGTACTGGCTTTTCTGTTACTGCTTATTTTAGCGATGACCGTTATGGGTCGTTTAATTCCGACTCCAAAACCTGTACCTCAAGCTACGCCCTCAGCGCCACAAGGATCCAGTGGTAGTGATGACCAAGTACCCAGTTCAGTCATTGCTGCAATCAGTGCCGCTGTACACCGCTACCGTCAGTCGAAAGATTGATGGTCTGAGTGCCAATTCGGTAATGGCAGCCTGCCGCATTTAGATAAAGGAGAATCCCAATGAGTAACCCGCTTAAACTGACGGAGTTGGTGCTGCGTGATGCACACCAGTCATTGCTTGCGACACGAATGCGTATCGACGATATGTTGCCGATAGCAGAAAAACTCGATGAAGTTGGCTACTGGTCAATGGAGTCCTGGGGTGGAGCAACCTTTGACTCTTGTATCCGCTATCTCGGGGAAGACCCATGGGAGCGTATTCGCGAATTAAGTAAGGCGATGCCAAACACTCGTCAACAGATGCTGTTACGTGGACAAAATCTATTAGGTTACAGGCACTATGCTGATGATGTGGTTAAGCGTTTTGTCGAGAGAGCTAAAGATAACGGCGTTGACGTTTTTCGTATCTTTGATGCGATGAACGACGTTCGTAATTTAAAAACTGCGATAAAAGCGACGAAAGATGTCGAAGGACATGCTCAGGGCACATTAGCTTATACAGTGAGTCCTGTTCATACGCTGGAAAAATGGGTCGAAATGGCGCAAGAGCTTGAAGATTTAGGCTGCGACTCGCTTTGCATTAAAGATATGGCTGGATTATTGCGTCCTGAGTATGCGTACGAACTGGTATCGGCTTTAAAGAAAAATACTGACCTGCCAATCGCGATGCAGTGCCATGCGACCACCGGCTTGAGTGTCGCGACTTACCAAAAATCGATCGATGCGGGTATTGATATGCTGGATACCGCCATCTCGTCAATGAGTATGACTTATGGCCATTCGCCGACTGAAACCCTGGTTGCGATGACCGAAGATACGGAACGTGACACGGGCCTCGAACTGCCATTATTGGCGGAAGTTGCTGGCTATTTCCGTGATGTTCGCAAAAAATATGCTCAGTTTGAAGGTTCATTAAAAGGGGTCGATGCGCGCATCCTGTTGGCACAGGTTCCAGGTGGTATGTTAACCAATATGGAAAGTCAGCTGAAAGAGCAGGGAGCTATCGAGAAGTTCGATCAGGTCTTGGAAGAAATACCAAAAGTAAGAGAAGACCTTGGCTATATTCCTTTAGTTACGCCGACCTCGCAAATCGTTGGCACCCAGGCTGTACTTAATGTGCTGAGTGGTGAGCGTTATGCCAATATCTCTAAAGAAACTGCAGCAGTTCTAAAAGGTGAATACGGCGCTACGGCAGCGCCGGTTAACGAAGAGTTGCAGAAAAAAGTATTGAACGGCGATAAACCTATCACTCAACGTCCCGCTGACTTGCTGGACAATGAGCTGGAAAAGCTGACAGATGAGCTAAAACAAAAAGCCAAAGATGAAGACATCCGTCTGGCCGATGATATGGTTGACGATGTTTTGACTTATGCGTTGTTTCCGCAAATCGGTCTTAAGTTTCTTAAGAACCGCGATAATCCAGATGCTTTTGAACCTGCGCCGCAAGCGGAAACAAACGAACCCAGTAAAGATACTAAAAAGTCGACCAGCAAATCGTCAGCCGATGGTCCTGAACAATACGACGTTGATGTCGATGGCAAGCGCTACCGTGTCACTGTTGGTGCTGCAGGTGAACTGAAAAACGTTGAGCCGCAAAAGCAATCTGCTGAGTCAGGCCAGCAAGATAATACGGCCAAACAAAGCAGCGACAGCGGTGATGGTGACGTGATTAAAGCTCCATTAGCCGGCAACATTTTTAAAATAGTGGCCAAAGAAGGCAGTGAAGTTAAAGCCGGCGATGTGGTCATTGTGCTGGAAGCCATGAAAATGGAAACCGACATAAAAGCAGAGTCTGATGGCACAGTAAAAGAATTCCACATAAAAGAGGGCGATGCAGTAACGGTCGGCGATGACTTGGTAACTCTGGGCTAATTTATGGATAAATTACAGACTTTATGGGAAACCACGGGAATTGCGGCGATGACCATAGGTCAGGCCGGAATGATCGTGGTTGGTGGCTTGTTGTTGTATTTAGCGATAGCTAAAAAGTTTGAACCATTGCTGTTGTTACCGATTGGTTTTGGCGCGATTCTAGCCAATATTCCGCTAGGTGGCTTTAACGATCCAGGCGGTGTGCTTTACTATGTCTACAACGTTGGTATTGATACCGGCATGTTCCCACTGTTGATCTTTATGGGGGTAGGCGCATTAACTGACTTTGGTCCGCTATTAGCCAACCCGAAGATGATGTTGTTAGGCGGGGCAGCGCAATTTGGTATTTTCGCTACGCTTTTTGGCGCCATCGGGCTTAACCTGATACCAGGTATTGAGTTCACCCTCGCCGATGCTGCTGCCATATCAATAATCGGCGGCGCAGACGGACCTACAGCCATATTCCTGGCCTCGAAACTTGCTCCTGACTTGCTTGGTGCAATTGCTGTTGCGGCTTATTCTTACATGGCATTGGTGCCAATCATTCAGCCACCCATCATGAAATTGTTGACCAGTGAAAAAGAACGGCAAATTAAAATGGAGCAGTTGCGACCAGTGGCTGGTCGGGAAAAACTGTTCTTTCCGTTGGCAGTGGTTTTACTAACGCTATTGTTGTTGCCCAGTGCCACACCGTTAGTCGGCATGTTCTGTCTCGGTAACCTGATGCGCGAATCGGGTGTTGTGGAGCGTTTAACTAAGACAACCCAGAACGAACTGATTAACATCGTTACTATCTTCCTGGGGCTAGCGGTGGGTTCAAAACTGCAGGCTGAGCAATTCTTAAGCTTTACCACTCTTGGGATCTTAGTGCTGGGTGCGGTCGCATTCTCAATTGGTACCGCTAGCGGTATTTTGATGGCTAAAATTATGGGGCGTTTCAGTAGCAGCCCTATAAACCCGCTGATTGGTGCGGCAGGCGTTTCGGCAGTTCCAATGGCTGCGCGAGTCGTCAATAAAGTTGGCTTAGATGCGAACCAGAGTAACTTCTTGTTAATGCATGCGATGGGACCCAATGTCGCAGGTGTTTTGGGCTCGGCAGTAGCGGCAGGTGTTTTACTGGCGTTGGTCTAACATTGACCTTTCTTAATCCACAATGGGTGTACCGGTTACCGACCGGTCACCCACATCATTAGGGTATAAAAAATCGCTATCGCTGCACTAAAAATAGCAATATAGCCAAACCCTTTCAGACCCTGCTTAATAGTCCACCCATTAAGGTGTAGATAGGCCAGCCAAATCAAGCTCAGTACTAACGGAATTAAGAATAAAAAACGAGTCATAGTCGTCCTAAGATTGATGGTGCTGAATAGCGTCTAAGTCACTGGCCGCCTGATAGGCATGTTGCAAACGCTTTTCTAACACAGTTATCTGATCTGCTACCTTATCAATATTACCGGCTGCCATAAACTGTTCAAGCTCGCTTGCTTTTTGCTGTAACGATTCCAGCCCTAAATTTCCTGCGGCACCCTTTAACGAGTGAAAGTAACGACGTGCGCTGTCATGCTGGCCGCGGGTGATAAAGTCGGATACTTTCATGGCGCTGTTTTGATATTGCTCATGCAGTTGTTCAACTAATTTTAAATAGAGTGGCACATTGTTACCTAGACGAGACAGTGCCGCATCAAAGTCGACGCCTTTGGTCTGCGGATACTTAAGTTTTTTAGTTTGCGGTTCAGACTGCGGGGATTTTTCCTGCAACTGAGTATCGCTGTCCGCCGTTTCTGAATAGCTGCCCGGAATACACCATTTGATAATTGCTTTCAATAATTGTTGTTCATCTATCGGTTTGGAAATATGGCCTTGCATGCCTGCAGCAAGAGAGCGCTCCTCATCGCCGCTCATCGCATTCGCTGTCATCGCCAGAATAGGTAACTGCTGATAGTTGTAATGAGCTCTAATCTGGCGTGTCGCTGTCAGTCCGTCCATCACCGGCATCTGGATATCCATTAGTACCATGGCGTAGTTTTTGCGCTCAATGGCGTCTAATGCAGCCTGTCCATGCTCGGCAATATCGACTTTAAATTGATGACTGCTGAGTAACTCTTTTGCAACTTGTTGATTAATTTCATTGTCTTCGACAACCAATACCGGAGCATGGCGAATGCTATCGGGAATATTAATTGCCTGACCAGAACTCACAGTGGCGTTTTCGCTGGCCGGGAATAATGTAGAACTTAGGCTGCGCCCCAGACTAGAAGCCGTATAAGGTTTAGAAAGAATGTCTGCTACCCCGGCCTGTCGGGCTTTTTCATTAAGCTCTTCAATATAGTAGCCAGTTGCCAGAACCAATTTCGGTGAATTGTCTTCCCCGTAGGTGGTATGGATTTTGTGACAGAATTCCAGTCCGTCCATACCTGGCAGCCGCCAATCCACCAGAATCAATTGATAAGGCTGTTGTTGCTCGACAGATTGTTGATAGAGTTCCAGTGCCTGTTCGGCGGTTCGGCAAACGCGTACATCAACTCGGTAGCTTTTTAGCATTTCCTGAATCATTTCGCGGGTGCTTAAGTTATCGTCGATAGCCAGCACCTTGACGCCCTCTAGTTTCTGCATCAAATATTGATGGTGAGAGTCATCTTGCTCTTCTTGTAACGGTAAAGTCAGCTCAATGTAAAAGGTTGACCCTTGGCCAACACCGCTGGTTACCCCGATATCACCTTGCATTAAATGAATTAAGCGCCTGGATATGGCAAGGCCGAGGCCCGTGCCACCGTATTTTCGGGTGGTCGAGGTGTCAGCTTGAGTAAACGCCTGGAACAGGTTGGCGCGCTGCTCTTCGTCCATGCCGATACCAGTATCCGTGACAGAAATCCGCAACCAGACCTTGCTGGAAGACTTTTCAAGCAGGGTAACTGCCACGTTAATCTCGCCTTCGTCGGTAAATTTTATCGCATTACTGACCAGATTAACCAACACTTGACTTAAGCGCAGCGGGTCACCTAACAATCGCGAGGGAATGTTGGCCGGCAGATTGATGATAAATTCAAGATCCTTGTCGTAAGCCTTATAGGCAAACATATCGGCCAGAGAGGTTAGTACATCCTGCAAATCAAATGGAATGCGTTCAATAGTCAATTTACCGGCATCAATTTTTGAAAAATCGAGGATGTCGTTGATAACCCCGAGCAAGGCTTGGGAAGACGAGTCGATAACTTTTAGGTAGCGCTTTTGTTTTTGATTAAGCTCAGTTTTTAAACACAAGTTTGCCATCCCCACAATGGCATTAATCGGTGTGCGAATTTCGTGACTCATGTTGGCCAGAAACTCTCCTTTCGCCAAGTTGGCCTGCTCGGCGGTTTCTTTTGCCTTTTCCATTTGTTCAGCCACAGATTTAATACTAGATATATCGTAATAGCTTCCTAAAATACCAATCACATTACGGTCTTCGTCGTACAGAGGCACGCTAGAGTGCTCCACCCAACGATTGCCATTGGTCAATTGCAGTTCAATCTCGTCATTGCAGGAAGCGCACTGATTCTCAAAGGTTTTTTGATCTCTTTCTAGTAATGTTTCGTTGTTAGCGAGGACACTGATCTGCTGATCTGACTTGCCGCTAATGTCATCGTCGGCGACACCCATATCAGTGCAGAAGGCATGGTTGCCACCAAGCAGCTTAAGGTCATTGTCTCGCCAGTAGACGCGGGTGGGCAGATCATTAAAAACCTGCTCGAACAGATGTAATGAGTCCGATGACAAAAAAGGTTGTTGCAACGGTGATGTTAACGAAGTACGGCGTGTCCAAAACCAGACTGATACCGCAACTATCAGGCCAAGCGCGACCGTAACTAGTAAAGCTGTAGCGTTCCAGGGGGCAGGTAGCAAAAAATAAAGAATGAGACTTATTGATTGCAGCGCGATAAAGGCAATCTGCAGAAACGTCCAAAATGAAGTCATTATATAGCGCCAACGTCTGTATTAGGTATTGCTGGGTAGCCAGCGATAGCTGCGTATTATTTACTCGGGTAGTTTGCCACGTTGATCGATATTCGCCAAGTTATTGCGAAAACCAGGCAGAGCAAGCATAGACGTTTTTATTAATTCCCAGTAAGCTTTGGGGTTAGCCGGATTACACAGGTTTGATGGAGTTGTACTTTGCAAAAATCATTAGAAGCGCTCGTACAGGCACTTAACCAGTCGCAACAAGGAGTTGCCTGGTCAGGAATTCAACGCGGTATCGAACGGGAAACGCTTCGCATAAAAGAAGATGGAACTCTCGCGGCCAGCGACCACCCGGAAGTGTTGGGGAAAACCTTAACGCATCCAACAATAACAACCGATTACTCGGAAAACTTGCTGGAGTTTATTACTCCGGTTGCAACCCGCATTAATGAGACACTGGCGCAGCTTCGTGATATTCATCGTGTGACTTACCGGGCTATTGGCGAAGAGTTATTATGGCCTTTGAGCATGCCTTGTTACATTGGTTCGGATCAGGATATTCGGATCGCTAAATATGGCGACTCGCATTCGGGCCGAATGAAAAGCTTGTATCGTAAAGGGCTAACCAATCGTTACGGTGCAACTATGCAGGTTATTGCTGGGGTACACTATAATTTTTCCGTGTCTGAAGCGATGTGGAAGCAGCTAGCCCAGCAGTTACAGCGAGAGGATAATGCAGAGTTCCGCTCGGAAAAATATTTCGCTCTTATTCGTAACTTTAAGCGTGTGGCATGGATTATTCCATACTTGTTTGGCGCCTCACCGGCGTTATGCCAGTCTTTTTTCCGGCAAACCGGTACTGAGCACAAAGACATTGACTGGAACTTCCAGAAGATAGCTAAGGGAACTAAATTCTTACCCTATGCAACTTCATTACGTATGAGTGACCTTGGCTATACCAATAAAGAACAGGCAAACTTGGGGATTACTTATAATTCGGTGGGTGAATACGTTACCGGGTTACGAAAAGCGATAACCACTCCGTCGCAGCAGTTTGCAAAAATAGGCGTTAAGGTTGCCGGTGAGTATCAGCAACTTAATGACAGTATTTTACAAATCGAAAATGAGTTTTATTCTCCAATACGGCCGAAAAGAACTGCAAAAAATGGTGAGACACCAAGCCAGGCACTTGAGCGCGGCGGGGTGGAATACATTGAAATACGAGCGTTGGACGTGAACCCGTTTAGCGATGTCGGCATTACTGAGCAGCAAATTTACTTTCTTGATATGTTATTGATGTATTGTTTGTTGAATGACAGCCCGGATATGTCTTGGGAGGCTCAGCAACAGTACGATAAGAACTTTACCAAAGTGGTGTTAGAAGGTCGCAACCCAAGTCTTGAATTGTGGCAAAATGGTCAGCCAAGATTAATGGCTGATTGGTTAGAAGAGCTGTTCGCGGATTTTGCTACGCTGAGTCGATCACTCGATCTCTATTCAGATAATCCGGCAAGTTATCAAAACCACTTAAATGAGTTGTATCAGGGCGTGTTAAACCCGGAGTTGACGTTATCCGGACAAATCATGTCTATTTTAAAAGAGAACCACTGGGACTTTAGCGCCTTAGGTATGGATCTGGCACATAAGTATCGAAGTCGGATGTCCGCCGAACCTTTAGAGTTTTATCAAGATAGTGATTTTGAGTGCTGGTGTGCTGACTCTCAGCAAGCATTTGAGGCTCGTAAAGAAACTGATAATGCTGTTGATTTTGATACGTTTTTGGACAACTATTTTAGTGAAGCAGCCAAACCCGGTAAGACAACATAAAAAAACGCAGCCATTACTGGCTGCGTTAAAAAATAATATTCAGGGGATGAACACAACATCTCTGCTCATATATTCAGAGTAGAGGTTGCGTTAAAAGTTCAATAATGATGAAAAAAAAATCAAAAACTCTTGCTTTATACGCTACGGCAACGGTTATAGCGCTGTCGCTAACCGGCTGTGCCAGTCCGCCGCCAAAATCACCTGATAATATTTGCCATATTTTTGAGGAAAAAGAAGACTGGTATCACGCCGCTGCAGATGTCAGAGATAAATGGGGTGTGCCAATTCATGTGCCAATGGCAATGATGTACCAGGAAAGCTCGTTTAAGCATGATGCGTTGCCCCCCAGAGATTACATTCTAGGGATCATTCCGTGGGGAAGAGTCAGCAGTGCCTATGGCTATTCACAAGCCAAAACCATGACCTGGGAAGATTATCAGCGCGAAACAGGGAATGGCTGGGCGAGCCGCAGCGATTTTGAAGATGCGATAGACTTTATGGGGTGGTTTATTAATAAAACCCATAAGGTAAATGGCGTCTCCAAGTGGGATGCTTATGCTCAGTACCTGAACTACCATGAGGGTTGGGGAGGCTACCAACAGAAGAGCTATTTAAAGAAACCCTGGCTGGTACGCGTATCTAAAATAGTCAAACGTCGTTCAATGACCTATGCCGCACAACTCAATAAATGCGAAGAAGACTTTCAGCACGGCTGGTTCTGGAATCTATTTTTTGGCTAATCTTCGTTGTCCTCGTTTGGCGCCCGGAAGAATTTAGGTAGCACACGAACTTGTTTAATCATAGTGTCGCCAACCTCAATTAATTCGACCGGGTAACCCCCTAAACGGAGTCCCATTCGCGCCGAAGGAATATCTCCATACTGTTCTATGATTAACCCGCTTAACGTCTTCGGTCCGTCAGTTGGGAATAACCAATTCATCTCTTTGTTTAATTCTCGAAGGTTGGCACCGCCCTCGACCAGATAGCTGCCATCAGGTTGTACTGTCACCGTTTCACTGGGTGGCGGCGCCATCGAGGTAGTAAAGTCGCCAACAATCTCTTCCAGTATATCCTCTAATGTCACTAGTCCCTGAATGTCGCCATATTCATCAACAACCAGGCCGATACGTTGCTTACTGCGCTGGAACTTAAGGAGTTGGACATTTAGTGGGGTTCCCTCAGGAATGTAATAAATATCGCGTACAGCGCGGACTAATAATGACTTATCGGCTTCAAATTGATTTTTTGTCATTAGCCGCATGATATCGCGGGCATGTAAAAAGCCGACAGCATCATCAATGTCGTTGCGAAATAGTAGGACCCGAGTATGTTGAGCATGTTCAATTTGCTTGATGATTTTCGACCAGCCATCGTTGATATCAATGCCAATAATCTCATTGCGCGGAATCATCACATCTTCGACGGTGACTTTTTCCAGATCGAGGATACTAATCAGCATCTCTTGGTGCGATGTGGGAATTAAGTTGCCGGCATCATTGACCACGGTGCGCAACTCGTCAGAATTCAAAGCATCTCCGACATGAGCTCGTTTGGGATCGACGCCTAACAGCCGCATGAACGAGTTAGTAATAAAGTTAACGCTACTAACAACGGGGTAGAGGACAGTAAGTAGTGGTCTTAAAATAAAAGAGCTGGGAAATGCGACCCGTTCTGGATGCAAGGCAGCGATAGTCTTAGGTGTTACTTCCGCAAAAATTAATATAACCAGCGTTAAGCCGAATGTCGCGATGACAATACCGGCATCTCCAAACCAACGCATACATAGTATAGTGGCGATGGCTGAGGCCGCTATGTTAACCAGGTTATTACCAATAAGGATGAGGCCAATGAGTCGATCGGGTCGATCAAGCAAGTACTGAACGCGATTTGCGCCTTTATGCTGGCTTTGGACAAGATGCCGCAGTCGATATCGGTTTATCGACATCATCCCGGTTTCAGAACCGGAAAAATAAGCAGATAGAGCAATAAGTATAACCAAAATAACGAGCAACATGCTCGTCGAGATCTCGTCCAAGATTAACTTCCTTTGATTAGAACCAAATGTGACAATTTAGAGGGCATATAAATTTAGTCAAGTAGCGATTAGTTCAACAGGATGTCTTTGACAAAACGACTGCCAAAATAACCCAAGGTCAATAAGATACTGCCAATGATGGTTAAAGAGATCATCAGTTTGCCGCGCGAACCAGTAATTCGGTGGGTAACGTTGGCCGTAATATAAGCTGCCGCAGCCGCTAAACTAAGCAACGTTTTGTGCGCAACATTTTGCGCAAACATATTGTCCAGAAACGCAAAGCCGGATAATAAGGCTAATATCAGCAACAAGGTACCTGTCATTAATAACCGGAAAAAATAACGTTCTACGGTCATTAACGGCGGTAACCGACTGAACAACGCGTTGTTCTTACGTTGCTTTAAAACTTTGCTCACATAAGCCGCCTGAATCGCGTAGAGCGTTGCCAGAATGAGTACCCCATAAGCAACTAACGATAAAACAATATGTACCAGTAAACCGACATTCATTGAGATATATGCGCCCCAGCTAGCAGGAGCAAAAGCAAGCAGAACACAGGTAAGGGCGGCAAATAAATAAATGACGGGTTTTAGCAGCAAGTTGCCAGATTGAGGACCACGAAAAAAGGAAAACAGTGCTATTAGCCATGCAACTGCGGCAAGACTGGAAGCGATATTGATATGATGAAAACTGCCGCCGGACAATTCGCCAAACAGCAATAAACCATGACTAATGATAGCCAGCGCTGCCGGGACCATACTAAAAGCCGGGTGTGTCAGCTGATTTTTCACTACATGCTGTATAATTACAACGGCACTAGCGATGTACCCAACCAGAGCTATGATCAACAAAAATGTGAGCATCACGGGCTCGCAATCCTCAAATGAAATGATAATGTTAGAGCGAGTATACGATCATGATGCAACAAACCCAAGCGTCAAAGGGCGAAAGTTGCTTGCAAATCAGATATAATAGCCCCATTACATTAGGCAACTAACAAGCTAAGTGCTGAGATAACGAGAGATCGCCCCTATGTTTGAGAATCTAAGCGAACGACTGTCGCAATCGTTACGTAATATCGGCGGCCGCGGTCGGTTAACCGATGACAATATAAAAGAAACTTTACGAGAAGTACGGATGGCGCTGCTGGAAGCTGATGTGGCACTACCGGTAGTGAAAGAATTCATTGCTAAAGTAAAGCAGCGGGCCGTCGGTACAGAAGTTAATAAGAGCCTGACGCCTGGCCAGGTTTTCGTCAAAATAGTTCAGTCTGAACTTGAGGCGGCCATGGGTGAGGCAAACGTACCGCTAAACCTTAACACCCAGCCTCCAGCCGTGATTTTAATGGCGGGCTTGCAAGGTGCGGGTAAAACCACCAGTGTCGGTAAGTTAGCGAAGTATTTAAAAGAACGGCATAAAAAGAAAGTAATGGTGGTGAGTGCCGACGTATATCGTCCGGCTGCGATTAAACAGCTGGAGACATTGGCACAACAAACCGAAGTTGAATTCTTCCCCTCGGATACCTCACAAAAACCTGTCGATATTGCTCAGGCGGCAATAGCTCAGGCGAAAAAGCAGTTCGTTGACGTGGTATTAGTGGATACTGCCGGTCGTTTGTCGATTGATGAAGACATGATGCAGGAAATTCAACAACTGCACGCTTCTATTAAGCCCATTGAAACGCTATTTGTGGTTGATTCGATGACCGGCCAGGATGCCGCTAATACCGCGAAAGCCTTTAACGATGCATTGCCATTAACCGGTGTCGTTCTTACTAAAACGGATGGTGACGCGCGCGGTGGTGCGGCCCTGTCAATTCGTCATATTACCGGTAAGCCGATTAAGTTTCTTGGTGTCGGCGAAAAGAACGATGCGTTAGAACCTTTCCACCCCGACCGTGTAGCCTCACGGATCCTGGGCATGGGCGATGTGCTGTCGCTGGTGGAAGAAGTCGAACGTAAGGTGGACAAGGATAAGGCCGAAAAAGTTGCCCGCAAGGTGATGAAAAAAGGTCAGTTCTCGCTGGAGGATTTCCGTGACCAGCTAGCGCAAATGCGTGATATGGGCGGCATGATGGGGCTTATGGATAAGTTGCCAGGCATGGGCAAGATGTCGGACCAAATAAAAGGTCAGATGGACGATAAAATGACTTCTCGAATGGAAGCTATCATTAACTCCATGACCGCGCAGGAGCGCCATCACCCTGACGTCATTAAAGGTTCTCGTAAACGTCGTATTGCGGCTGGTTCAGGGGTTCAGGTGCAGGACGTGAATAAACTGCTAAAACAGTTTCAGCAAATGCAAAAAATGATGAAAAAAATGAAAGGCGGCGGCATGAAAAAAATGATGCGCGGCATGGGCGGGAAATTACCACCAGGGAGCTTTCCGGGGGGTTAATAAATAAGCGAACTGAAAAGCGCTTAAAACGCCTTCAATACTTGCATTTGAGGAAAAAATCAGTAGAATTGCCGAGCCTTCCGACTCTGTCGGAGGGCTTTGCTGTTTTTACAGATACGTTTTACATTTACACAATTGAAAATTGAGGAACGCAATGGTAACCATTCGTTTACAACGCAGCGGCGCTAAAAAACGCCCCTTCTACCAAATGGTAGTTGCTGACAGTCGCAATGCCCGCGACGGTCGCTTTATCGAAAATGTTGGCTTCTTTAACCCGGTTGCTCGTGGTCAAGAAGAAAAACTTCGCATCGACCTGGATCGCATTGAGCACTGGGTAGGTCATGGCGCAACGCTTTCTGATCGCGTCTCGAAGTTAGTAAAAGATGCTCGCGCTGTAGCAGCGTAAGCATTAAGACTTGTTAAATAAGTCATAGGGTCGTCGGAATATGGCACAGTCAGATAAAGTCGTCATCGGTTGCATTGGTGCTGTCTATGGCGTGAAAGGCTGGTTGAAAATTCAGTCATACACCGAAAGCCCGGAAGATATTTTTGAATATAGCCCCTGGTACCTGCAGTCTTCTGCAGCACGTCAGCAGAGCGAACAAGCTGTGAAAGTCGTTGAATGGCGGCATCACAATAAAGGCTTAATTGCACACATCGACGATATTAATGATCGCGATCAAGCAAGCCGCTTAACTGGCATGGAAATCAGTATTAGTACTGAGGAGTTACCAGCGTTAGCCGAAGATGAGTTCTATTGGCGTGACCTGATTGGTCTGCGTGTGAAGAACCAGCAAGGTTACGATATGGGTGTGGTTGAACAGATTATGCCAACGCCAGCCAATGATGTGCTGGTGGTGAAAGCAAACGTTAACGATGCATTTGGAAAGTCTGAACGACTGATTCCGTTTATTCAGAGTCAATATATTATTGATGTTGATAACGATAATCAGCTGATTCAGGTGGACTGGCCATCGGACTTTTGACGAGCTCACCGATGCAGGTAGGCGTCATTAGTTTATTTCCTGAGATGTTTGCGGCGATCACCGATTACGGTGTTACTCGTCGAGCAATCAAGGAAGGTTTGCTGGATATAAAAGTGTGGAACCCGCGTGAGTTTACTCACGATAAGCACCGGACGGTCGATGATAGACCTTATGGTGGAGGGCCTGGAATGCTGATGATGGTGCAACCGTTAGTGGATGCAATAGAGGCAGCAAAACAGGAACTCGGTGAGCAAACACCGGTTATTTATCTGTCACCCCAAGGGCAAAAACTCGATCATCGAGGGGTAACTCAGTTAGCCCAAAACGATCGATTAATTTTGATCGCTGGTCGTTACGAAGGCATCGATGAACGTGTCATTCAACAGCACGTTGATGCCGAATGGTCGATAGGGGACTTTGTCTTAAGCGGTGGGGAATTACCGGCAATGGTTGTGATTGACGCTGTTGCCCGATTGGTTCCTGGCGTTTTAGGTCATCAAGACTCGGCAGCAGAAGATTCTTTTGCCGACGGGTTATTGGATTGTCCTCATTATACAAGACCGGAGTTTTATAACGAGCAGCAGGTTCCCTCAGTATTGCTGAGCGGAGACCACGAAAAAATACGTCGCTGGCGGTTGCAACAGTCACTGGGTAAAACCTGGTTGCAACGTCGAGATTTAATTAATGGCCTAGCTCTGACTGACGAGCAGCAATTGTTGTTGGATGAGTTTATCGCTCAACAGCAAGCCGAGAAATAACGTACAGTTTATCTAGGATAGGAGAATAACCATGGCAAAAGTTAGCCAAAACATCATTAAGGCTCTTGAAGAAGAGCAAATGAAACAAGATTTACCGGAATTCGCCCCAGGCGATACGGTTAGTGTAAATGTAAAAGTAAAAGAAGGTAACCGTGAACGTCTTCAGGCATTTGAAGGTGTGGTTATCCGTGTTCGTAACCGCGGCTTGCACTCTGCATTCACGGTTCGTAAAGTATCAAATGGTGAAGGCGTTGAGCGTACTTTCCAAACGCACAGCCCATTGATCGACAGCATCAACGTTAAGCGTCGCGGTGCCGTCCGTCGCGCGAAACTGTACTACTTGCGTGAGCGTTCAGGTAAATCTGCTCGTATCCGCGAGAAACTTACCAGCAAATAAGCTGGCAGGTTTACAGAAAAACCCGGCTTCGGCCGGGTTTTTTTATGCTAAGCTGCAGCCATGGAAGAAGATATAGAGATACTGTGTGCGGCCCTGTCTGAGCTATTGAAAGGCCAACAACAGTGGACCGAACATCAACTTATCGAGCAATTAAAACAACCCCCGTATCAACTTTTTGATGAGCAGGCGTTGCGTGATCCGCTGTCGCTTTTTCGGACACACTTTTTAATCTTTCATTGCCTCTATCGACTGCAAGCGGACTGGCGCAGTAACAAGGTTGCCGAACTCGACATTCACACCTTAGCGATAAAACGCCAGCCCTGGCAGCCAGCTAAAGCAGGTCTGCAAAAGGCGGATCCATTAGCCAGCTATTATTTAGATTTGACGCAGCTAACGGACACGTCGAAGGATGAGGTTGAACAGTTGCTGAACGATTTTTGGCAAGCGATGGGACAGGGGGGATCTAAAACGCCCGCTATGCCATTTGACGAAGCCTGCCAAACGCTGCAGCTGCAACCACCGCTTGCTAAGCAATCGCTGAAACGCCAGTATCGGCGCTTAATCCATAAGCATCATCCGGATAAAGGTGGTAGTCTTAAAAAAATGCAGAACGTCAAAGCGGCCTATCAGGTATTAGTCCAACACCTTTAAAGGTTTATAGTTAGTGAGTTGTAACCATGCCATCAGATAAAAAATTAACGGAAAACCCTCAGCAACAACTGGAATATTTACGTGATGCTATTGATGCCGTCGATACGCAGTTGGTTGAGCTGATTGCACAACGGGCTCAGATAACGGCTCAAGTGGGCGAGGTTAAGCGTGCATTAAAGCAACCTCTTTATGTACCGGCCCGGGAGCAACAGCTGATTGAAGCTCGTCGTCAATTTGCCGAACAGTGTGGGCTCGCACCTGAGCTCGTCGAAGACGTTTTACGACGAATTATTAGAGAGTCTTATAAAACTCAATCGACGCAGGCAACGGCAACTTCCAGCGATTTATCACGGCCAGTCGTTATAGTCGGTGGCAATGGACGCCTTGGTCAGTTATTAACAAGGTTCTTTAGCAATACTGGATACCCCGTCACTATCATTGAGAAGGGTGATAAGTTTGACCAATCATTAGCACAACGGGCGCAGCTAGTGTTAATCGTTGTACCTGTTAACAGTACTGTAGCGGTGATTGAGCAACTGCCTGAACTTGCCGCTGATTGCGTGCTGGCGGATGTCACCAGTATTAAACAACCACCACTAGCAGCGATGTTGAATAAGCACGCGGGCCCCGTAGTTGGGTTACACCCAATGTTTGGACCTTCAGTGCATAACCTGGCCAAACAACTGGTTGTTGTGACGCCGGGGCGTGCCGCCGATAATTGCCAATGGATCATTGACCAATTTGTTAATTGGGGCGCACATGTGGAGACGATCCGGGCTGAGCAGCATGATGATGCGATGGGTTGGATCCAGGCGATGCGGCATTTGAGCACATTCACTTATGGTTTGCATATGGCTGAGGAAAATGCCGACATTGAATCGTTACTGCAGCTTAGCTCGCCGATTTATCGAATGGAGTTAATGATGGTTGGCCGATTGTTTGCCCAAAATGCGGAACTTTACGCGGACATTATAACCGCCAATCAGCGTCAGTTTGGTACTATCAGCCGTTATTTAAACCGGTTTGCCGAGGCGATTCAATTATTAGAGGAAGGCAACAAAGAGGCATTCGTCGAGCAATTTGAGCAGGTTAAACATTATTTTGGTGAATATGCATCGCAATTCTTAGAGGAAAGTGAAGCGTTGGTACAATTGGCGGACGATCAACGGTTCCGCCAACAGTAACTTCATTCTCAATCGCTAAATTGTTGAATTAATTCGCTCAAGGCATCAGGTGCAACCGGTTTGTGCAAGGTCGCGTTCATACCTGCCGCGCGGCACGCATCCATTTCTGTTGCACTTTGATGGCTGGTTACGGCTATTACAGGAACGGATGCAAACTGGGGATGTTGACGTAACTCACGACACACATCGGCACCAGACATATCAGGCATTTCATAATCAAGGAATATCAACTGTGGCTGGTGTTGTAAGGCGGCTAACGCCTGCTCGCCAGTTTCAGCAGTCACCACATCGACCTCGTGTTGACTTAGCATTGCCTTAAAGACTTCCAGACTGATCAAATCATCATCAGCCACTAACACCGTTAGTCGGTTATTATCACTCATACAACTACCGTTTTTCTTACAATACCTTTACCCTAGCATTGTCGGTTTTATTTGCCTAGTACGGAGGATAGTGTTGATGAGCAGTAACAGACCAAGGATCAAGGTGTGGGATAGCTTTATTCGCTTGTATCATTGGCTCATGGTTGGGCTGTTTGGAGCGCTGTGGTGGAGTGGTAAAAATGGCGAAATGTCGCTGCATATTGAATTTGCCATCGTTTTAGCTGCTTTATTAATTGTCCGAATTGGCTGGGGCCTGTTCGGTAGCGAAAACGTCCGTTTTAGTTATTTTGTGCGAAGCCCGACTAAAATACCTGCACATTTGTCGTCATTATTTCGGCGTCGTTATCAAAACGGCAATACGCATAACAGTGCGGGTAGTTGGGCAATAGTAGTTATGCTGACCTTGTTAATTGCACAAATTATTACCGGGCTATTCAGTACTGATGGCATTTTGTTTTCTGGACCACTTAACTCATACGTTAGCTCAGATACCGCGGACTGGTTAACAGATTGGCATAAAGCTCAATTTGATTACATCTTGGCAATTGTCGGGTTACATGTGTTAGCGATTATCGTGTATCGCTTGATGGGCGTACCACTACTGAGTGCTATGGTTACTGGATATCGCAACAGTAAAGCCCGACAGCCGTCGTTAAAATCTGGCTGGCAGGCGATACTGTTAACGGTTGCAGTCTGGTTTATCTTAACCTTAGTGCTTAAGTAACCGACTAATCTTTATAATTATCGTGGCAGCCTTTACAGTTTTTGGCTGCCTCTTTAAAAGCAGGTGCAAT
The DNA here is from genome assembly GCA_051746345.1 of Pseudomonadota bacterium. Classification (GTDB taxonomy): domain Bacteria; phylum Pseudomonadota; class Gammaproteobacteria; order Enterobacterales; family Alteromonadaceae; genus Idiomarina. The sequence continues at coordinate 211,007 of JBNJEZ010000001.1, read as the reverse complement.
ATCGCTCATTGAGCCAGTGGAAGCTACAGTCGCTAATTTTTCAGCGTCCTGAACAAAGTCTTCACTGCGTTGTTTAAAATCGTCCCAGTTGTCCCATATTTCGGGTAATGCGTCGGTGTTTTCACCAGGCATCGCACCTTCTACGGAAAAGCCATCCCATGGGATGTGACTGAGGCGGGCGAAATCATCTGCGCGCTGACTAAAAATTGCTGCGTCGTAATCCACTTCGCCTTTTACCATTTCTGCCATTGCGACAAAGTTGTCACGCATAATAGACAGTGCATTTTGGCGATAATCAACCGCAGACTCTGCGTCGTTAAAGGCGTGTTTGTCCGCGTTAGCGGTGGCGGTTAAGCCAAGACTTATTAAAGCCGCAGTAGTAGCAATAATCAGGTTTCTCATAATAACTTCCTTATGTTGTTATTGTTGGTGAAACTTAACGATAATTTTACACTATCTATCGGTTAACACTTGTTACTTTACATCAATACGAATAGTTTGGGGAAGTGGGTTAAAACCCTACTAATTAATAACAAACGGGGAACCAAGAATGAAAACTAAGCATCAGTTGAGTGCTTTGGCGTTAGCGTTGACGACAGCGTTTTCGGCCTCGGCAGTAGCTGATCAGACTTCTCGCACAAACGGTATGCGAGATAATACGCCGAGTCTGATCGCAGTGCAAAATGCGACGGTGGTTACTGAACCAGGAAAGCAAGTCAGTAATGCCACCTTAGTGATAAAAGACGGTAAAGTGGTATCGGTGCAGCAAAATAACCGTGCTCCAGAGGGCGCTAGGATTATTGATGCGACAGGGTATACCTTGTATCCGGGCTTTATTGACGCCTATGCTAATTATGGTGTGCCGGAAGCAGAGAAAACATCGCGTCCCGATAGCCCAATTTACAATAATGAACGAGAGGGTGGCAACGCGGCTAATGACGCTATTCATGCTGAACAAAATTGGTACAGCCAGTTTAAAACGGATAGCGAAGCTGCACGATCCTATATCGACTCGGGCTTTACCAGCGTTCAATCAGCTCGACTAGACGGAATTTTCCAGGGGCGCGCGTTAACTGTCTCCTTAGCGGACAAGATCCCCAACGATGTTATTTACCAGTCGAAGAGCCGCCATTTTGGTTCGTTTGATAAGGGTGAATCACAGCAGCAATACCCAAGCTCTTTAATGGGCAGTATCGCGTTGGTCAGACAAACCCTGTCAGACGCGAACTGGTATCAGCAGGCGCAAGGTAAACAAGCGCAGAATGGTCCGGTGGAATTCAATGCGGCACTCGAATCACTGACCGATATAGAACAGACCGGCATTGTATTTAAAATTCAGGATGAAAAATCCCTGCTACGTGCCGACGCGGTGTTTGACCAGTTTGAAGTACCGACCGTATTTGTCGGGTCGGGTTATGAATATGCACGGCTAAATGATGTAAAAAATGCCGACAGTCGCTTAATTTTACCTTTGAATTTCCCCGCAGCCCCCGATGTTTCTGGGGTTGATGCACACCTGGATGTCGACTTGGCTAAGTTACGCCACTGGGAGCGAGCACCGGCCAACCCGGCAATGCTGGCACAAGCGGGCGTTGATTTTGCGTTAACGATGCATGGCCTGGATAAAGCGGATGCGTTCTGGCCGAATGTTAAGAAAGCGATTCGTCATGGTTTAACAAAAGAGCAGGCACTAGCCGCTCTAACCACTATTCCGGCGGCTATTGCTGGAGTGGAGGAAAAAGTTGGCAAGCTTAGCAGTGGCTACATGGCTGACTTTGTCATGGTAAAAGGCGATGTGTTTGAAGATGGTGTTATTCAGTCTGTCTGGACGCAGGGTCAAGAACAGGAGTTATTACCGCGTCATGAAGTTAACTTTGCCGGTGATTATCAAATTGATTGGCAGGGTACTGCTGTCGCGCTAAACATAACAGCAGAGCCTACCGCTGGTGGTGAATTCAGCTGGGGTGACGAGAGCATCAAACTACGTCACGTGAACAGCGAACAAGATGAGATGCAGTTCGTTGCCGATTTGCCACAAGCCGAACCAGCTGGCACTTGGCGATTTAAGTTAGCCCCCAGTGCACAACAACAATTTACACTAACCGCAAAAGCGCCAAACGGCGAGGAGCAGCAACTGACCGCTGATTACTCTGCTGCTGAGTTAGAGGATGAGAAGTCGAGCGAAGCAGAAGTTGATTACGTTGGCGAATTAACTTTCCCAAATGTTGCGTACGGTGTTAATGGTTTACCTGAACGGCAGGATGTCTTGATTCGCAATGCGACCGTATGGACTGCAACAGACGAAGGAATTTTAGAGGATGCAGATGTACTCATTCGCGATGGTGAATTCGCCGAAGTGGGTCAAAACATCAACGCGGGCAATGTTGATTTAATCATCGACGGTTCTGGTATGCATCTGACGCCGGGCATTATCGATGAACATTCGCATATTGCGATTGATCGTGGTGTAAACGAAGGCTCCGAAGCGATTACTTCAGAGGTTCGCATAGGTGATGTCGTTAACTCTGATGATATCCATATTTATCGTTCGCTAGCAGGCGGTACAACCATGGCACAGCTGCTGCATGGTTCAGCTAATCCAATTGGCGGACAGGCGCAGGTGATCAAACTGCGGTGGGGCGCGAATGCCGACTTAATGAAGTTTGACGCAGCACCGGAAAGCATTAAATTTGCGTTGGGCGAAAACGTTAAGCAAAGCAATTGGGGTGACGATATGACCGTTCGTTATCCACAGACTCGCATGGGTGTTGAGACAATTATGCGGGATGGCTTTCAGGCGGCACTGGAATATCAACAGCAACAACGGGCTTATGAGCGTCTAAGCCGCTCAGAAAAGTCACAACAGGCTGCGCCGCGACCTGATAGACGGCTGGATGCGCTAATCGAAATTCTAAACAGCGAGCGGTTTGTACACGCTCATTCTTACGTTGCCTCAGAAATTTTGATGTTGATGGAAGTGGCAGAAGACTTTGGCTTTACGCTGGATACCTTTACCCACATTTTAGAGGGTTATAAGGTCGCTGACGAAATGGCAGAACATGGGGCCAGTGGTTCTACTTTTGCCGATTGGTGGGCGTATAAGTTTGAGGTGTATGATGCAATTCCACACAACGCTTGCTTAATGAATGATCGTGGTGTGCTGACCAGCATTAACTCGGACAGTAATGACCTGCAACGCAGGCTTAATACAGAAGCGGCTAAATCCGTTCGTTACTGCGATATGGATCCACACGAAGCCTTAAAAATGGTCACCATTAATCCGGCTAAGCAACTGAAAGTTGCGGAGCATGTAGGCAGTATCGAGGAAGGTAAACATGCCGACTTTGTGCTTTGGAATAATTATCCATTAAGTGCCTATGCACGCGCCCAACAAACCTGGATAAACGGTCGTAAGTACTTCGATCGTGAATTGGATGAAAAACGTCAACAGCAGGTTCAAGCTGAGAAAAATGCCCTGATTCAGAAAGTTCTTGCTGCGGGTGATAAAGCTATGATCGGCGCTGATGACGTGTACAAAGAAGATCAACCAACTTGGCATTGCGATACCGATCACGATGTCTGGATTGATCATTTTGCAGCAGGCGCGCATAGCCACGGAGGTAAACACTAATGAAATACTTTACTCATACATTAGCCGCGGCTGTGCTCAGTACACTGGCGGTGACGCCAGCGGCTAAAGCGAATGACCAGGTGCCGGGCGAAAAGCAACAACAACCGGTAGTGCTGCAGGGTGGAACCTTGCACACGGTGGCAAATGGTACGTTAACGGATACCGACTTAGTATTTAGTGACGGTAAAATTACAGCCATCGGTAAAGATGTTGATGTTCCGGCACAAGCACAGGTTGTCGATATTTCGGGACAGCATGTCTATCCAGGCGTTATTGCTATGGACACTACTCTGGGACTGAACGAAATAGAAGCGGTACGGGCAACCAGGGATGCGCGCGAAGTTGGTGAAGTGACGCCAGAAGTGGCGGGTCATATTGCCTATAACGCGGATTCTGAAATCATTCCGACAGTTCGTTACCATGGTATTACCCACGCACAAGTGGTGCCAGAAGGCTCGTTAGTGACGGGTCAATCTTCGTTGATGCAGTTAGATGCATGGAATTGGGAAGATGGCCTGGTGAGTGCCGAGTTGGGCGTTCATGTCAGTTGGCCTCGTACCTATATTGTCGATACCTGGTGGGAGCGTCGCTCGCCCCAAGAGCAACGCGAAGCTAACGCCAAAGCGCTGAAGCAGTTAAAGCAGGTGTTTATCGACGCAAAAGCTTACTTTGATGCAAAGCAGGCAGACTTAAACATCGAACAGGATCAGCGTTGGGAAGCGATGCTGGGCTTATTTGATGGCAGTAAAAAACTGTTTGTGCATGCCGAAGACAAGCGTCAGCTGGAACAAGCTTTGGATCTTGCACAAGAGTATGGCTTTAATCTGGTATTGATGGGAGCTCGTGACTCGTGGCGTATCGCCGATCGATTGGCTGAAACGCAAACGCCAGTTGTGTTTGGTTCGCCATATGGTTTGCCGGCACGTGATGATGAAGGCTACGATCAAGCTTTTTCGACGCCAGCTAAGCTTGCTGCAGCCGGAGTTAATTTTGCAATCGCCTATCCGGGTTATTGGGATGTTCGTAATTTACCCTTTGCTGCAGGCCAGTCAGTTGCATTTGGACTTGGGGTCGACGAGGCGATAAAGGCAATCACCTTAAAACCTGCAGAGTTTCTCGGCGTAGCGGATCAGTTAGGTTCTATTGAAGTTGGTAAGAGTGCATCTTTTAGCGTTTCAAAAGGAGACTTGCTGGACCCGATTGGCCAGGATTTGACCCATTTATTTATTGATGGGCGTAAAGTAGAGCTGGAAAGTCGGCATACAGAGTTGTACGAAAAATATCAGCAGAAGCCTGCGAAATAGTCTTTGGCAGTAATAAAAAACCGCTCTATATGAGCGGTTTTTTTATGTTTAATGATCGAGCAGCTTACTTAAAATCGCTTTTAGTGTTGCTGGCTCAAATGGTTTATCAGTTAATGCATCAATACCACTCTGTTTGACGTTTGCCAGCTGTGGCTCGTTAGCCCGGGCGGTTACCATTAATAACGGTGTGTGTGAGTGCGCAGAGCTGTTGCGGACATATTGCGCCAATTCACTGCCGTTAATCTCTGGCATGTGAAAATCCGTCACGATAAGATCGAACTGCTGTTGATCGAGAATATCAATTGCCTGCTGACCATTTTCCGCTTCGACACAATGCTCGACACCCATGTTTTCCAACACTCGTCGGAGCACGTGGCGCGACGTGACACTGTCATCAACAATCAGCACCCGTAAGTCCTCAACGTCGTACAAGTCGAGCTGTAGATAGTCAGGCTCGAGCAGATCAACAGTTGCGGTAATTGCCCGTTGCAGTTGTTCTGGAGAGAACGGCTTTGGTAAAATAGCGACAATGCCCGCTTGTTTAAACTGCTCGAGCTGGTCAGCACGATGCTCACTCGACACCAGCATAAAATGCACAGTATCTTGCAGCTGATGCTCATGCACGTAATCGATAAGCTGGTGCGCAGTGCCATCTTCGAAATACATAGCACTGGTAATAATGTCTGGTTGCCAGCTTTGAATTAATGCTTTAGCTTGGTCCAGAGTCGACGCCCCCTGAGTTTGTTTGAGCCCCGCTTGGTTAAGGTGTTGAGTGATGACTTTGCGTTGCACATCGGAGGGTTCTACCAACAAGATTCTTAGTTGGTCTAGCGCTACAGACATAATTGAGTGAAAGTTAATTAATGATGCGAAAAGATTATGGGATTTAGCAGACAAACTCAATCAAAAAAATATATGCTGAAACAATTAAACGTAAAATGAGGGGTTGTTATGGGCGTAACAAGAGAGTTTTCAACGGATCAAAAGCAATTAGTGATAGCCATTAAGGGCAAGTTTGACTTTAGCTTGGTGCAGGAATTTCGTCAGGCATACAGCCACATTGGGGAGACCCAGCCAACGGTAATCATCGATTTGCGCGAAACTGAATACCTGGATAGCTCAGCGCTGGGTATGTTACTTAACATGCGAAAGTCTCTGGGCAGCAGTGTGCGTGGAATCCAATTAATTAATGCCCGACCAGAGGTTAAGCGCATATTGGATATATCTCGATTTGATAAGATGTTTACCATTAACTGATGAAAATACTGGTTGTTGACGATCAAAAAGCCAATCAGATTATGCTTGAGGGGTTATTAACCGGCATTGGGCATGAGGTCTGTTGCGTTGATAACGGACAGCTGGCGCTCGATGTATTTGAACAGTTTCAGCCCCAAATTGTGCTGCTTGATGTCATGATGCCGTTAATGAATGGTTTCGAGACAGCTCCTAAGTTAAAACAGTTGAGTGGTAATGTTCACCTTCCTATCATTTTTATTACGGCACTTGATGCAAAAGATACATTGCTGAAATGTCTGCAGGTAGGCGGCGACGATTTTCTAAGTATTCCTTTTGAACCAGTTGTATTGCAGGCAAAAATTAATGCCCATGCACGGGTTCGAGAACTAAGTTACTCACTGGCAGAAAAGAACAGAACATTAAGCTGGCACTCCAACCGCATGGAGCGTGAACAGAATATTGTCCAACACATGTTACGCAATGCATTGCGAGAGAACGAGCTGGAGCAACCCTTTGTCCAAACTTTTTTGCGCTCTGCCTCTACCTTTAATGGTGATCTTTGTCTGGGCAAGCAGGGCCCTTTTGGCAACTATTATTTATTTTTAGGTGACTTTACGGGCCATGGCCTGGCCCCGGCGACTGGCACTTTACCCATTTCACAGGCGTTTTTTGGTATGGCGGCGCGTGGCTTATCGGTGAGCGATATGGCGACTGAATTTAATCAGCGGTTGATTAACTTGTTACCGGACGACATGTTCTGCGCTGGTTTGATCGTTGAAATTTCGCCCGGGGGTGAACGACTGACTTGCTGGAATGGTGGTATTCCAGACGCAGTGGTGATGAATACAGAAGGTCATATTGAACATTATTTGCAGCCGCGACACATGGCGTTGGGGATTTTACCAAGGCAGCAATTCGACAGTCAGGTAGAGCATATCTTTGTGCGGCCGGATGACTTCTTAGTCGCGTTTACGGACGGAGTGGTTGAAATGGAGGTTGAACCCGGCAAGCTCTTGGGTGAAAAAAGCTTTTTAGAGATGCTCTCGAAAGCGTGGCAGCTAAGCGGCAAACAGGGATTTGATTCTGTCCGGCAGCAATTGCAGGAACTGGCTGATCGACAGCAGGGTCAAGATGATATCTCGTTGATTGCAATGCAGTTTAGCAACGAGTCTGCTCCAAAGCTGGAGCAACAGGTAGCGCATAACCACCTGCCATTTACGTTACAGATAGATATTGGTAAAGCGGAGATGGATCGTTTAGATCCAGTGCAGCAGTTAGTTGATTCGTTGGGGAAACTCGATGCTTTAAAGCCGCACAAAACAACCTTGTATTTGCTGTTTGCAGAGTGTTTCAACAATATCTTAGATCATAATGTATTGCAGTTAGATTCCGATTTAAAAGATAAATTAGGGTTTGAACGTTACTATCAGGAACGTGAGCAGCGGCTGGATAAATACGCTGATTTTAAAATTGAGCTAGTGATTCGTTATGATCCAACGTTCAAAGTGGTTAGTTTTGAAATAGGGTCAAACGGTAAGCGACCCTATTTAACGCCGAGTAATGTAAACGATAACGAGAAGACCTGCGAAGAAAAATTGTTTGGCCGCGGTTTACAGTTGGTTGAAACATTTGCGGATAAAGTCGAGTGGCGGCGACAGGGGCAGCGCTTATTTGTTGAGTACGACGTTAGCCGCCCGCCCGTTTAACGCGGTAACCTTGTTTGGTGAGCCATTGTTCGGCCGCATCGCGCTGGTCACCCTGCAATTCAATCTCATACTCTTTGACCGAGCCGCCGACACCACAAAACTGCTTCAGCTTTTTGGCAATGGCTTTTAACTCTTGTTGAGGTTCTGGAATGCCAGAGACGATAGTAACGCCTTTACCTTTACGGCCTTTTGTTTGACGTTGGAGACGAACTACGCCGTCTCCTTCGGGAACCTCCTCAGGTTCAGGCTCAGGGTCTATTTTGCCTTGTTCGGTCGAGTAAACGACCTGACTAAGTTGGTCTTTCCAATCACTCATTGCCTATCTACCACTTCTTTTTCGGCTGAAACAGTTCTTCTAAATCATCTTGCTTGCGATTAGCGGCATCACGGGTATTAACGTCCTTAAGTTCACTGGTAATTTGTTCTAACGCCTGACTTACAGTTTTCTGGCGTTCATCGATATAATCATCACTGTAATTTTGGTCTTCCAATGAACGTAAGGCTTTTTCATAGTACTGCCGGGCGGAACCCAACATATGCCCCTGATAGGCATTCTGGCCTCTGCGAATTAGTGTTTCAACGCTAATTTTTAATTGCAGTTTTTGCAGGCGTGCGTCTTCTGTCGTATAAACTTGACTATCAACTTTGCCGCGCGCGTGCTCTGAACGTAAGGCACTGCGAAATCGTTTCAGCGCATTGATCATGGCAATAATTTGCTTGTCGTTGTGCGGTAATTCAAATTCTTCTGTAATCAGAGAGGTATCAGAGCGATCCATTTGCTGCAAGCGCTGATCGTAATCATTAATGCGCTCTTTGTAATCGTCGCTTGGGCTAACGTCATTCATGTTCGACAGCAACTCGCGGGCACGGGAATTGAGCACGGCCAGCATTGACTTACCGATTGGAAAGTAACTGGCCATATTTAACAAGTCTTCGACTTGTTCCAGAGCCGCGCGAAACTTTGCTAGTTTCTGGCGGCGGGCGATATCCTGCTTCTGTTTGTGCTGCTGAACAGCGCCAATCATTACCGCCAAAATCGCTAGCAAAATTATCAGCGAAATGATGATGGTGTATAACATGTATTTTCCGGTTGTCTCGTATTTTCTTATTGTTAAGGCAAGGTTAATTTAAACACACTGCCACCTAAGTGTCCGCCATTTTCCAGTTCAATGAAACCCTTTTTACCGGCGCGTTGATGGGCAGCAGCAATTTGCTGGGCAAAATAGATACCCAGTCCTGTTCTGGAGCTCTCATTAGGCTCGATTAAAGCCGTTGTAACTGCGTCCAGCATTTGTTCTGGGTAACCCGGGCCGTTATCGGCTATTTCAATAGTAACCTGTCCGTCATGTCGATGAACTGCTGTAATAACTAACTTATCGGCGGTATATCGCATGGCATTAATGACAATGTCATTAAGCAAGTTAATGATAAGATCCCGGTCGCAATAAACGTAACAATCCTCTGCAATGTTAACTTCAAGAGCTATCGCTTTTTGTTCCAGGTAGAGTTGGTTATTCATTACCAACTCTTCGACAATTTCATCAAGATAATGACAGTCGACGTTAAGCGAGCTATTTTGTTGTTGATAACGATATAAGTGTAATAGGTGAACCAAATTTGAATTGATTCGCTGGGCCTCGTAGTACAGCTGAGCGACCTTGGGTCCAACAGTTAAGTCCTGGGTTTCTTCTGCAACGTTCTCTAGCTGTTGCAATACCAGCGCCAGTGAGTTCTTCATATCGTGCACAGAACTGGCAAGTACGGTAGAAAAGTCAATTTCACGGTTCATAATTGTCGAACTATATTTAGTTATTGGCATAGATAATTAAATTACTATACTATTTTGGCATAAACCAGTTTGGCATAAACCCATGCGGCAACATCAGGTAGCTTAGGTATGAAATTACAGCAACTACGGTACATTGTCGAAGTGATGAATCACAACCTAAATGTATCTTCGACAGCAGAGAGTTTGTTCACCTCGCAGCCCGGTATCAGCAAACAAGTCCGAATGTTAGAAGACGAATTGGGTATCCAGATCTTTGGCCGTACTGGCAAACATTTAACGCATATTACTGCTGCTGGGCAAGAAGTTATCGATATTGCTCAGAATGTATTAGAGCAGGTTAATGCTATTAAAGCGGTCGCGTCAGAACATAATCAACCCGATTGTGGCAAGCTCAATATCGCGACCACCCATACTCAGGCCCGTTATGCGCTGCCTTCGATAATAAAGCGTTTTATTCAACAGTATCCAAAAGTGTCTTTGCATATGCATCAGGGATCGCCGCAGCAAATTAGCGAAGCGGCTGCAAAGGGGCGAGCCGATTTTGCAATTGCAACCGAGGCTTTGCACTTGTATCAGGATTTGATCATGCTGCCGTGTTATCACTGGAATCGCTCGATTATAGTCACCAAAGACCATTCATTAGCGCAGGTGAGCAAACTAGCTATCGCTGATATTGCCGATTATCCGCTGGTGACTTATGTGCATGGTTTTACCGGTCGGTCAGAACTCGACAAAGCTTTTGCGGATGCGGGGAGAGAACCACGAATTGTATTTACGGCAACCGATGCCGATGTGATAAAAACATACGTGCGTATGGGAATCGGAATTGGCGTGGTCGCTAGCATGGCGTATAACGCGGATGAAGATAAAGACTTAGTGGCGATTCCTGCACATCACCTATTCGATCCAAGCACGACTAAAATAGGGTTTCGTCGCGGCACCTTTTTGCGGACCTACATGTATGATTTTATTGAGAACTTCGCCCCGCATTTAACCAAGTCTAAAGTAGAAGAAGCGATGCGATTAAAAACTCACGAGGAAATTGAACAGCTATTTGCACATCAACAGTTACCGACGCTGTAGAGCGTCGGTAATCTGCCAATAAATTTACTAGCACTCGATAATATTAACCGCAAGACCGCCACGGGCGGTTTCTTTGTATTTGGTTTTCATATCATTGCCGGTGTCCCACATAGTTTTTATCACTTTATCCAAAGACACTTTGTTGTTGCCGTCGCCTCGCATTGCCAGACGTGCCGCATTAATTGCCTTGATTGCGCCCATCGCGTTGCGTTCAATGCATGGTACCTGCACCAAGCCCCCGACGGGGTCACAGGTTAGCCCTAAATTATGCTCCATACCTATTTCAGCTGCGTTTTCAACGGTTGATGGCGGGCCACCTGTAAACTCGGCTAACGCTCCGGCAGCCATTGAACAAGCAACACCGACTTCGCCTTGACAGCCTACTTCTGCACCCGAAATTGATGCGTTCTTCTTGTACAGAATGCCGATAGCGGCTGAAGTTAGCAGGAACCGGACCACAGCGTCCTCGTCGAGTTTTTCGATGAATTTATCAGCGTAACTCATCACTGCTGGGATGATGCCAGCTGCGCCGTTAGTTGGGGCAGTGACGATTCTGCCACCTGCTGCATTCTCTTCATTAACAGCAAGTGCAAACAAATCGACCCAGTCCATAAACTGCATGGGTTCACTGGTTTTTTCTTTTTTCAGACGCTGATAGAGCGCTGATGCGCGACGTCTTACTTTCAACCCTCCGGGTAAAATACCTTCGGTAGTAATGCCGTTGTCGATGCTTTGCTGCATGGTTTTCCAAATTTTCAGCAAACCTTCGCGTATCTCAGATTCTGAGCGAAACACCTTCTCGTTAGCCATCATTAACGAGCTAATGCGCATCCCGTGTTCATCGCAGTGTTGCAGTAACTCCGCCGCGGTATCAAATGGGTAGGGGATGGGCTTGCTGGACTGTTCTATAGCTTCCTCTAGGGTTTCATCAAAATCTTCATCGCGGACGATAAAACCACCGCCAATCGAGTAGTAAAGATCTTTGTACACTACTTCGCCATTTTTCAGCAAACGCAGTTCCATCGCGTTGGCATGTTTTGGCATTGTTTTGCGACGGTGAAATATAATAGCCCCTTCGCGAGGAAATTTAACCTCATATTCACCCAGCAATTTGAGCGTCTGACTGTCGTTAGTTTGAGCTAAGAAGTTATCGACGTTGTCAGTGTCGACGCTCTCAGGTAGCTCGCCAGCCAATCCTAAAATAACGGCTTTGCCGGTGCCATGGCCTTTACCGGTTTGCCCAAGAGAGCCAAACAGCTCGACTTCTACTGCATCAGCCTGTTCAATCTGAACCGCCTGTTGGGCCGCCCGCAGAAAGTCATAGGCTGCACGCATGGGCCCAACGGTATGAGAGCTGGAAGGACCGATACCAATTTTATAAATATCAAAAACACTGATCATTAGTGGGACCTGTCTTTATATAAAATGTATTTACAAGCTATTGTCGCATGGAGAGCCAGGGTTTTGGCAAGATTTCTGCGCAATTAATTTAGCGGCCTGATCTGCTGGCGGTATTCTGGTTGTAGCTGTTCGGCTAGTTCTCGCAGTATACCTGCGGTAGCACCCCAGATATTACGATGTTGCCAGGGAATAAAATAAACCCGATCGTAAATAAATTTGCGGATTCGGTACGCATAATGATTGTTCATATTCAGGATATCAGCCAGCGGTACTTCAAAAATTTCTGCAACCTCGCCAGCTTCAGCGACTAATGGTTGAAAGGGGTTAACGAAACCGACGTAGGGTCGGATCATAAAATTACTCAGTACCGGATAGTCTTGCAGGCGGCCGATAACTTCGACCTGTTCGCGTGGCAGTCCTATTTCTTCCTCGGTCTCACGTAGGGCCGTCGTTAGAAGATGTTTATCCTGCTGTTCGTAGCGGCCTCCCGGAAAACTAATCTGACCCGCGTGCTGTCTTAATTTAGCCGAGCGTTGCGTTAAGATAAGTGATAATCCATGGTCTCGTTCGACAATAGGAATGAGTACAGCAGCCGGACGCAGACGTTTACGCAGAGGTTCGTCGATTCGTCGTGACACCGGTGCGTGTGGGTGTAAGTTAAAACGGCGAATAAAGTCGGCACGGCTTTTAACACTCATACTGACTCCAATACTGGCAAAATGCGGGCTACTTTATCCAATGTTTCTTGATACTCTGAGTGTTCTTCGGAGTCGATCACTAAGCCGCCGCCAGCCCAACAATACAGATGTTGGCGTTCCGCTAATATGGTGCGAATGGTAATACTGCTGTCGCAATTCCCATCTATCGAAAAATAGGCCATAGAACCGCAGTACACAGACCGCCGGTTCGGCTCAAGTTCTTCGATAATTTCCATCGCCCGGATTTTGGGAGCGCCAGTTATTGAACCACCGGGGAAGGCCGCGCGCACAAGATCTATCGCTGTTTTATCCGGGCTTAATTGACCAACGACCGTCGAAACCAAATGATGTACCGCTGGAAAGCTCTCGATGGCGAACAACTGCGGGACATCAATAGAGCCGGGTCGGCAGCTTCTTGATAAATCGTTACGCAGTAGATCAACGATCATGAGATTTTCGGCGCGGTCTTTTTCTGATGCCAGTAATTGCTCGCGTTGTGCCGCATCTTGCTCGGTGTCGCTAGCGCGCGGTCGGGTGCCTTTTATTGGTTTGGTTTGCACTTGACCGGTACTATCTACTGCTAAAAAACGTTCTGGCGAAACGCTCAGAATACAGCCTTCCGGCACCCTCATAAACGCCGAAAAAGGGGCGTCATTTACACTACGTAATTGCTGGTAGGCATGCCATTCATCGCCTTGATACTGCGCGCTAAATCGTTGCGCCAGATTAGTTTGATAACAATCGCCAGCGAGCAAATAGTTTCTGACTTGTTGAAAGCATCGCTGATAGTACGCTCGTGTCATATTGCTCTGCCAGTTCGACGTTAACTTGAATGGCTCGGTATCACCGGGGCAACTGCTTAACCAGCTGTCAACCCAACCAGAGTGTTCTCCTGTAGGCGCAAGAACCCAAAGCTGAGCGGTCTGCTTGTCCACCATAAGGGCTTCGGTGTAGAACCCCAGACAAGCGTCCGGCATCTGGTATTCCGCTACGTTCTTAGTTGGCAGGTTTTCTAACTGACGACCCAGGTCATAACCCAAAATCCCGGCAAAACCGCCGCTAAATGGCAGTCCCTGAGGATTACTCGTTGCTATTTTTGATTGGCACTGGCGCATAATTTGAGAGGCCGCATCCAACATTGATGTGTATTCAATGTCTGATGGCTCCGGTAATAGTTCTGAGCAGCGCTCGCGCAACCGGGTTAGATGGGTTCCGCTTGAGCTAGCGGATAACACGAATTCAGGCGCCTTCAACAGGATATGGTAACGACTATCCGGGTGTTGTTTAGCCGCCGAATCGAGCCATAAAGAGTAGCTTTCGTGCTGACGGTTAGCAAAGCAGCGACTAACCCAGCGATCTAACTCTATCGATGCATTCTGTAGATCATCGGGTAATCGCGAGGAGAAATCCTGCCATGATAACTGTAAACGCTTGGGCACCGTTAAATCATCCATATCTGACTATTCTGCTTATTGTATCACAGCCCTTGGTGGCTGGTCATAAGGGGATTAAAACGCTATCATGAGCGGGTTATGTTTCCAATTCTCGAGGTGTTGTTGGATGGCCACCATTCGTCAAAGTGATTTTATCGAAAGCATCGCCGATGCGTTGCAGTATATTTCTTATTACCACCCGCTAGATTTTATCCAGGCACTGGATCAGGCCTATCAGCGCGAGCAGAGTGAGGCGGCAAAAAATGCCATTGCTCAGGTGCTGACAAATTCCAGAATGTCGGCTCAGGGCCATCGTCCTATTTGTCAGGATACAGGCATTGTAACCTGCTTTGTAAAAGTAGGTATGGCGGTGCAATGGGACAAAGTTGACATGACTGTTCAACAAATGGTTGATGAGGGAACACGCAGAGCCTATACCAACCCGGACAACCCACTGCGCGCTTCAATCGTTGCCGATCCTGCTGGCGCTCGCAAAAACACCGGTGATAACACGCCAGCTGTGGTGCATTTAGATCTGGTGCCAGGTGATCAGGTAGAGGTGATGATTGCGGCTAAAGGCGGCGGTTCTGAGAACAAATCAAAAATGGCTATGTTAAACCCGAGTGATTCAATTGCCGACTGGGTAGTTGAAACATTGCCTAAAATGGGTGCTGGCTGGTGCCCACCGGGTATGTTGGGTATTGGTGTTGGTGGTACTGCAGAAAAGTCTGCGGTATTAGCAAAAGAGTCGTTAATGGATCCCGTTGATATTCACGAGCTGGTTGAGCGGGGACCGCAAAATGCGGAAGAAGAGCTGCGCCTCGAAATCTTTAATCGAGTTAACGATCTGGGGATTGGTGCGCAAGGTTTGGGTGGTTTAACCACGGTATTAGACGTTAAAATAAAATCGCTTCCTACTCATGCTGCTTCTAAGCCGGTGACGTTAATTCCTAACTGTGCAGCAACCCGGCATGTGCATTTCACTCTAGATGGGAGTGGTGTCGCTGATTTGACGCCACCGAAATTGGAAGATTGGCCGGATGTGACCTTTGAACTTGGTGATGATGTACGCCGGGTAAACCTGGATGAAGTGACTAAAGAAGACATTCAGGATTGGAAGATGGGCGAAACGGTGCTGTTGTCGGGTAAATTATTAACCGGGCGTGACGCTGCTCATAAGCGTATTAAAGAGATGCTGGAGAAGGGCGAAGAGTTACCAGTTGATTTCAATAATCGTTTTATCTATTACGTTGGACCGGTTGATCCGGTTGGAGACGAAGTTGTGGGTCCGGCGGGTCCGACGACTTCGACGCGGATGGATAAATTCACCGACATGATGCTTGAACAGGCTGGCATTACCGGCATGATCGGCAAGGCTGAACGTGGCCCTGCCGCGGTCGAGAGTATTCGTCAGCATAAAGCGGTTTATCTTATGGCTGTAGGCGGCGCGGCATACTTGGTGGCCAAAGCAATTAAGCAAGCTAAGGTTGTAGCATTTGAAGATCTGGGCATGGAAGCTATCTACGAATTTGAAGTAGAAGACATGCCAGTAACTGTCGCTGTGGACAGTGATGGTAATAATGCGCACACCGAGGGCCCTGCCATCTGGAAAGTAAAAATAGCCGATATGCACGAAAAAGCAGGAGCCTAATTAGTGGAGGCTATCACCTTAAACGAGGGTATCACTGCTTGGGTGATACCCTTATTTTTTGCATTTTTGCTGGTTGTTGCAGGGATTGCGGTGTGGTCGCTAATGCGTCAGCAGGTAAAGCAGTTACACCAGCAGTTGCAGCAGCAACAGCAACAAAATGAAACGTTGCTTGAGCGCGCTCAATACGCCGAGTCGCAATTACAGACGCAACGTGCCACCGCATTGCATGAACGACGCAGTGCAGAAGAGAAAATTAGATTGTTACAGGCCTCCGAAGAGCGCTTGACCCAGCAGTTTGAAAATTTAGCGAATAAAATTTTTGAACAAAAATCCCAAGGCTTTCAGCAACAAAATCAACAAACATTAGCCGCCACTCTGGAGCCGTTTAAACAACAGCTAGATGCATTTAAACGCCAGGTTCAGCAGCAGTACACTGATGAAACTAAAGAACGTAGTGCGTTAAAAATGGAATTAGTTTCATTGCGAGAGCTAAACCGACAGATGGCGCAGGAAGCTGAAGCGCTGACCAAGGCCTTAAAAGGTGATACTAAACAGCAAGGGAACTGGGGCGAGCTGGTGCTGGAACGTATTCTGGAGCAATCCGGGCTACGAGAAGGACATGAGTATAATACTCAAAGTCATCATCGTGATGACCAGGGCCGGGCTTTTAAACCTGACGTTGTGGTGCACTTACCCAATCAAAAAGATGTAGTCATCGACTCTAAAGTCAGTTTATCGGCTTATGAGCGTTACTTTAACTCTGATGAACAGGCTCAAAAAGAACAACTGTTGCAAGAACATGTGCACTCATTGAAACAGCATATAAAACAGTTGGGAAAAAAGAATTATCAAAATCTCGAAGGCATTCGCACGCTTGATTATGTGCTGATGTTTATTCCAGTGGAGCCCGCCTTTTTGTTAGCTGTAGATCGTGAGCCGGAATTAATTAGGCTGGCTCTGGATCATCAAATAATGCTGGTGAGCCCAACTAATTTATTGGTTGCTTTGCGAACTATTCACAATATTTGGCAATATGAATACCAGAACCGTAATGCCGAAAAAATTGCTATTGAGGCGGCCAAGCTCTATGACAAGTTTGTCGGCTTTATCGATGACTTAGAGAAAGTTGGTAGTAGTCTACAAACTCTGGATAATCGCTATCAGGACGCCATGAAAAAACTGAGCAGCGGGCGTGGTAATCTGGTCAGCCGCATCGAGAAGTTTCGCGAAATGGGAGTGCAGACCAGTAAGCGGATTGGTGATAACTGGTTGGATGACGAGCCGGAGGATTCCAAATCGGACTCACTCGACCACAAATAAACCGTACCGAATTAATCAATACCACGCATAACTGGTGCTCGACCGGCCTGTGAGCCCCCTGACTGCTATAACTATTAAGCCTTAACGACAGCTGTAACTGATCATCGTCATTAGCCAGTAGCAAAGCGTTAAAGGCGTGCTTTAGTCGGCGCTGGTCTGTCGATGAGTAACAATTTAACCAACGTCGGGGTGGGCATAGACGCTGGTTTTGCGGTAACGAATATAATGCCTGTAGTGAGTCACTGAGTAATAGTATCCCGCTGTCTGCTTGATATAGGTAAACATAGGGAGTGTGGCTTTCTGTCATGTCGCTGTTCCTTAGCTTAAGTTCCAATCACTAACTATGTGTTAGTTTAAAAACAGCGACATGAATTACTACGCTAAGACGGCCTATCTGACTGTATTACTGCAGCGCTTTATTGCGGTAGTGATCAACCCATAATGAGGTCGCTCCAGCAATAGCGACCGGCATTACTATTAAGTTGATTAGTGGAATCATAGTAAGCACGATAACTCCAAAACCAAAACTGAGAGATTTGCCTTTTTGCGCGCGTAATTCAAAGCGCATACGGGTAAATGGCAGCTTATGGTTATCGAAAGGATAGTCCAGGTATTGAATTGACATCATCCAACAGACCCAAATAAACCAGATAACCTGACCGATTATCGGAATTACTAGCGATAATAAGAAAAAGCCCAGAGCTCGTGGCAGGTAGTACCACATTTTTTGAAGTTCGCGCCCGAGAGTGCGAGGAATGTCTTTTACTAAACCGGCGATGCCCTCGTCACTGATAGCTTCTCCACTTTCATATTGCTCGACTTTTTCGGCCAGCAAACCATTAAATGGGGCGGCGATTAAGTTGGTAATGGAGGTAAATAAAAAATAGAACATCGCCAGGATAAATAGTACCAGAACCGGGTATACGAGGTACTCCAGCCACTGAAAGTAAGACGGTAACCACTCTGTTAGCCGCTCGGTAAGCTGCTGTGTGGTGGCTGTCAGCCAATACACAGCACCACTAAAAAGAACCAAATTGACCAATATGGGGATAATAACGAAGCGTTTTAGGCCTTTGCTCTGAATCAACTTAAAACCACGAGCCAGATAGGCAAGCCCATTATTACTGTATATATGCTGCTGCATTTTATCGGTTCCTTATTCGAAACAATTTTTCATCACTCAAGTGTATCTTGTGTCGGTCGGCTCTGCAGCTTTGAAATTGTTACAAAAACCTAATGAATCTGCTACAGTCAAAGCTCTATAATAGCAGCCGTGTTTATGCCCTAACTACAATTATAATGCGCTTAAAACATATAAAACTGGTTGGCTTTAAATCCTTTGTCGACCCTACAAAAGTCCCTTTCCCAGACCAAATGACTTGTGTCGTTGGGCCGAACGGCTGTGGCAAATCGAATGTTATTGACGCGGTGCGCTGGGTGTTGGGAGAAAGCTCTGCCAAAAACCTACGCGGCGATGCCATGAGCGATGTGATTTTTAACGGCTCGGCCTCGCGCAAACCTGTGTCGCAGGCCAGTGTTGAGTTGGTTTTCGATAATGAGAGTGGGCGTATTCAGGGAGAATATGCGGCGTTTAAAGAAATATCCGTTAAGCGTCAGGTTACTCGTGACGGCCAGTCCAACTATTTTTTAAACAATAGTAAATGTCGTCGCCGTGATATTACCGACTTATTTTTAGGCACAGGATTGGGACCTCGTAGTTACGCAATTATAGAGCAGGGCATGATCTCGCGTTTAATCGAGTCAAAACCTCAGGAGTTGCGCGTTTTTATTGAGGAAGCGGCCGGCATTTCTAAGTATAAAGAACGCCGCCGGGAAACAGAAAGCCGTATTAAACATACTCGGGAAAACCTGGAACGAATAGCGGACGTGCGTGAAGAACTGGGGCAACAACTGGAAAAGTTGCAACGTCAGGCTTCTGCAGCACAACGCTATAAAGAATTAAAAGCGCAGGAACGGCAGTTAAAAGGCGAGCTTTATGCGCTGCGCTGGCAGCAATTAGAACAGAAACGTCAACAGCTACAAACAGAGCTCGAGCAACAAAAAACGGAGTTGGAGCGGTGGCAGGCGGAACAGACGGGAGACGAACGTGGTGTTATTGAACGCCGTGAGCTGGCGCAACAACTGAAACAAACGGTTGATGACCATCAGCAGCAACTTTTTAAAGTATCGAATCGAGTAACGCGACTGGAACAGTCAATACAGCATCAGCAGCAGCTGACCGAACAACGTAAGCTTCGCCACCAACAGTTGCAGCAAGAACTTGAGGAACTGCAACAGCAGGGTGAAGAAGATAATCAGCAACAACAACAGCTAGAGCAGCAACAGCAGGAATTAGAGCCGCAAGCTGAGCAGCTTGAGGAGCAATTGTTATTGGTTGAAGACCAGTTGCAGGATGCCGAGGAGCATTGGCAACAATTTCAGCAACAACAGGCTGAGTACCAGCAACAGCAGCGACATGTTCAACAGCAATTGCAGCAGACAGAACTGCAACATCAGCGATTGCAGCAGCAACTGACGTATTTGCAGGAACAGCAACAACAACTCATTGAACAGCAATCTGAACTTGATCTGGCGGCCGCGAAAAGCGAACAACAACAACATCAGCAGCTGTTGCAACAATGTGAGGATAAAGTGGCAGAAGCTGAGCAACAACAACAGCAACACCGGTCACAATTACTGCAACTAAAACAACAGTTCGAACAAGCGCGGCAGCAGCAATTGGAGTGCCAGCGGCAAAGCCAACAACAGCAGACACGGTTACAGACATTACAGCAGTTATTGCAACACCAACAAGCAGAACTATCCCCGGTTGCTGACGATTGGCTCGAGCGGCAAGCGGCTCAGCCGTTGCGCGAAGTATTAAAGGTTGATCCGCAGTGGCAACGTGCATTAGAAAAAGTCTTACGGCCCTGGTTAGACAGCTATTGGTTATCGCAGTCAGTAACTGCTGATGAAGTTCCCGAGGGTATCAGTGTGTTGTGGGCACAAGACAGTGGTCCCGAACCTGACCAAAATACCGCAGCAGCGGTGGTTTCTGGCCGAGCCCGGCAATGGTCGTTATTGCGCTACTGCCTCCTGGCAGACTCGTTGGAACAAGCTCCACGATTACTGGCAGAGTCACCGCAGGCTTTACTGGTTTTAACCAAAGAAGGTCACTGGTGTACTGCTCAGTCATTGGCTGTGGACGGTTTGAGTGACGGGGACAGCATTCTCGAAATTCAGCAGCAAGTGCGAGAATTAGAACAGCAATTGGTGCCGCTGAAATCAGATTATGATGATGCTTGTAAAAAAGTGACTGTTGCTGAACAAGCACTGGAGCAAGCAGAAAACGAACAACAACAGTTGCAGCAAACACTGCAGTTGCAACAAACCGAGCTAGCCAAACAGCAGCAGCGGCATAGCTACAGCCAGCAACATTATCAGCAGCGCCAACAACAACAGCAAAAGATCGCCGAGCAACAACAGCAGCTAGAACAACAGCAGGCGCAGGCAGAAGAACAGTTAGAACAGTTGCAACAGCAGCAGGATGAGTGGCAGCAAAGACTTGATCAGTTGCCGGAACAACAGCCAGAACAGCAAGCCGAATTGGAACAGCAATTACGACAAGTGCAACAGCAACAGCAACAACTGAGCAGTCGACAGCAACAAGTACAGTTAGAGCGACAACATCTTCAAACTCAGCGGCAACAGCTGAAAAAATTAAACGAACGTCATCAACAGCGTATTCAGGCCCTGCAGGATGAGTTGCAGACAGTGTCTGAGCAGAAGCTGACAGAGCAGCAGGAAAGTGACCGTGAGCAGTTGCAGCAATTGCTTGAACAGCGTGAGCTTGCAAGTGAACAGTTGCAACAGCAACGCGAACAACTCGCAGAGGTCGAAAACGAACTGCATGAGTTAAGTCAGGGCAGCTCTGCGTTACGCGAGAAAATAGCGCAGATCCAGCAGCAGATGCAGTCGACAGAAATAGAGCTGGCCAAGTTGCAAGAGCGTACCCAGGCGGCGTTAGAGTCTTTGGCTGAAACCCGACTCAGCTTAAAGCAACTGTTGCAAGAAATAGACGAGCAAGCGGATGAAAAGCGTTGGGAACAACAACTGGAGCGAGTACAGAGCCAGGTTAAGCGGCTGGGAGCGATAAACTTAGCGGCGATTGACGAAGCTGAAACGCAAAAACAGCGTAAAGATTATCTGGATCAGCAATACGATGACTTATTCTCGGCACTTGAGACGTTGGAAGAAGCAATACGCAAAATTGATAAAGAAACGCGTCAGCGATTTAAAACAACTTTTGAAGCGGTAAACCGTGATCTGCAGCTGTTGTTTCCAAAGGTGTTCGGTGGCGGCAGTGCGCAGCTGCAGTTGACTGACGATGACTTATTGGAAACCGGAGTCGCCATTATGGCTCAGCCTCCGGGTAAGAAAAACAGTACCATCCATCTGTTAAGTGGTGGAGAAAAGGCGCTAACCGCTTTATCATTGGTGTTTGCTATATTTCGTCTAAACCCAGCACCATTTTGCTTACTGGACGAAGTGGATGCGCCTTTAGATGATGCGAATGTTGGTCGTTTCTGTCGTTTGGTTAACGAAATGTCAGAGTCGGTTCAGTTTATTTATATCAGTCATAATAAGGTAGCAATGGAAATGGCTTCACACTTAGCCGGTGTTACTATGCAAGAGGCAGGCGTATCACGACTGGTTGCAGTCGATGTTGAACAAGCGGTCGCTATGACCGAAGGCGAATAACTATAACCACAAAGGGTTGGCAACTGAATGAGCAATCTACAGATAACCTTAAGTATCGTCGGTGTACTGCTAATTATCGCCATTGTCGGACACGGCTTATGGACCATGCGGAAAAATAGCCAGCAAGTGGGCCAGCAAAAGCAGCGTGTCGCAGAAAAACGTCAGCAATCATCACAGCACTCGAACTTTGATGACGATGATGTTGGGGAGGTTCGGGTGGTAAAAAGACCAGCCAAAGAACAGCCGAACAAAGCTGATACTGACGTCGAACAAATGTCCATGAATCTGGATTTGGATGATGACGATACGCCGTTACCTTCAATGCGGGTTGACCAGGAAGATGCTGATTCATTGCAACAGGCTGAACTGGAATTAAGCGAGGAGCCTGAGTCGGAGCCTGAATCAGGAACACAAGTTCAGCCAGAAACTGAGCCAGATCCGGAACCACAGACTAAGCAACACGTGGAAACTCGGTCGGCAACGGATAAGCAGGAGAGGCCCGAACAATCAACGGAGTCGGATAAACCGTTACCACCGAAGCAGCAAGTGATTTCATTGTTTGTGAAAGGGTCAGTACAAGGGTCAGTGTTATTACAGATGATGACCGAGTTGGGTTGTAAATTTGGTGACATGGGCATTTTTCATCGTTATGAGCAAACATCGGGTAACGGCCCAATGATTTTTAGTGTTGCCAACATGTTTAATCCAGGTACGTTCGATCTTGATAATATCGAGAACTTTGAGACCGAAGGTGTCGCATTGTTTATGGCGTTGCCGCTTGATTATGACGGTCAGCAGGCATTTAACATGATGCTAAATGCTGCGAAAAAACTCGCAATGGAAATTCCGCAAGGCCAGGTTTTAGACGGAAACCGACAACTATTGTCGCGCCAGTCAATCCAACAAGCTCATCAAACTATCCGAGAATATGAAAAAGCGTATACGTGAATTAGAAGACTTGCTGACCCGGTATAATCGGGAGTATTACGAATTAGATGAACCGTCGGTACCCGACAGCGAATACGATCGTTTGTTTCGTGAGCTGCAGGCGCTGGAGGAAGAACATCCTGAATTAGCATCACCGCAGTCACCCACTCAAAAGGTGGGCAGTAAGCCACTGGATAAATTTGAGTCGGTAAAGCACGAAGTGCCAATGCTGTCGTTGGACAATGCATTTTCTGAGGACGAGTTTGAGGCGTTTACTCAGCGGGTGCAGCAACGGTTAGATAGCAGCGCGACTATAGTGTATTGCTGTGAACCTAAACTGGATGGGCTCGCGGTTAGCATTTTGTATGAGCAAGGGCGGTTAGTGCGCGCGGCTACGCGAGGTGATGGTTATACCGGCGAGAATATTACCGAAAATGTTAAGACCATTCGTAATGTTCCCCTTAAGCTTGCAAATGGCGCTCCGGAAAAGTTAGAAGTGCGCGGTGAAGTTTTTATGCCGACCGGGGCGTTTGATGCGCTTAACCAAAAGGCCCGGCAACAAGACGGTAAAGTGTTTGCCAACCCAAGGAATGCCGCGGCGGGTAGCTTGCGACAGTTGGATTCGCGGGTTACCGCTAAACGACCGTTACACTTTTATGCCTACAGTCTGGGCTTGATCGATGCGGAGGCTGAACAGCAGCTGCCAGGCAGCCATTACCAGCGGTTGCAGCAGTTAAAACAATGGGGATTACCGGTTAGCGACGAGGTAAAACAAGCGGATTCTGTCGCCGCTTGTGAAACTTTCTTTAATGATATTCTAGCGCGACGAGAGCAACTTAAATACGAAATTGATGGC
Source organism: Pseudomonadota bacterium (assembly GCA_051746345.1). Lineage (GTDB taxonomy): Bacteria > Pseudomonadota > Gammaproteobacteria > Enterobacterales > Alteromonadaceae > Idiomarina. Next base: position 187,211 of record JBNJEZ010000001.1, on the reverse strand, counting down.
ATTGTTTATAAAGTCGACTCGATCGCTTTGCAGCAGGATTTAGGCTTTGTAGCGCGCGCACCGCGCTGGGCCATTGCCCGTAAATTCCCGGCTCAAGAGCAACTGACCAGTATTACCGGTGTCGATTTTCAGGTAGGTCGTACCGGAGCAATAACGCCGGTGGCTCGACTAAAGCCGGTAACTGTTGGTGGGGTAACCGTATCCAATGCCACCTTGCACAACGCCGATGAAATCGAAAGGTTGGGTGTACGCATCGGCGACCGAGTGAGTGTTCGTCGTGCTGGTGATGTTATACCGCAGGTTGTGAGTGTGATTGAGGAGCAAAGGCCAGAGCAAACACAACCGATTGAATTTCCACAACAGTGCCCGGTATGTGATTCTGATATTGAAAAGATAGACGGAGAAGCGGTTGCCCGTTGTACCGGAGGATTATTTTGTGCGGCACAGCGAAAAGAGGCGATAAAACATTTTGCCTCTCGCAAGGCCATGGATATCGATGGCATGGGTGACAAAATCGTCGAGCAGCTAATCGAACGCGATTGGGTTAAGTCACCAGCAGACTTATATCGGTTGACTGAACCTATGCTGGCGTCATTGCCGAGAATGGGACAAAAGTCGGCGAAAAACCTGGTCAGCGCTATTGCTAATACGCGAGAAACCACCTTGGCGAAATTCATATACGCGCTAGGTATCAGAGAGGTTGGTGAAGCTACTGCTGCCGGCCTGGCAAATCACTTTCAGCAGTTTCAACGCATTACTCAGGCTTCTGTTGAGCAGTTGCAGGAAGTTGATGATATTGGTTCAGTGGTCGCGCAACACATCTATAGTTTTTTCGCGGAACCACATAATCAAAAGGTGGTTGCTGAGTTACGAGAATTTATTGAGTGGCCGGAAGGTGAGGCGATAGCAGTAAAAGATGACCGTTTAGCGGGCAATACTTATGTGCTAACCGGTACCTTATCGTCAATGACCCGGGATGATGCAAAACAGGCTTTAGAGGCTTTGGGGGCTAAAGTAACAGGCTCAGTGTCGAAGAAAACGACTGCCGTAATTGCCGGTGAAAGTGCCGGCTCAAAACTGGCTAAGGCTGAAAAGCTAGGAGTTACGGTTGTTACTGAGGATGAACTACAACAATTGCTCGCCGGCGCCAATTAGCGCCGGTGTGAGCTTAAGTCGCGAATCAGACCTTTGCCGTTAATTTTTTCAATACCAGATTCGTTAAAGTGAAATTTTAACGATGGGTGAGTGGTATCCAATAAGTAACTATTGTCATCAATAATAACCACTAAGTGTTTATAAGGCTCGTCCTCATCAAACTCTTTTCGTGGTTTTATAGCGACAAAATGCTCGCCAATATTCAGTTCAAACGATTCAAAAAAACCATCGGCGAATTCACCGATATAGATTAAGCCTTCTTTGTTGATAATTGTATTAAGAATATAGTTAGGCGGCATTTCGTCGGTACGCATCTTAGCCTTGCCAGCTTTAAATTGATAAGTATCAAAGGTTTGTTCATAGCCGAAACCAAAATTAAGAGCTTCGCTGCGACCACTAGGATAAATAACCTTGCCGTTGCCCTCTGCTGTCCATTCTTGTGCTTGTGCTCCAGTCGCTGTTACTAACAATAAAAAAGCGAATGAATTAAGCAAACCTTGTTTAACCTGTTTCATTATTTTTTTCATACCACTAACCACTGACGTTGGTTACGTCTACTTTTAAAGTAAGACGTTGCCCTGGTTGTAAATAACGGTTTCGGCTAATATCGTTCCACTGCTCGATATCTCGAATGGATACATTAAATTTATTAGCGATACGTGCGAGCGAGTCGCCGTTCCTTACTTGATAAGAAACGGTTCTTATCAAGCCTACTTGACGGCGCTCAGGTTTTTTACCTTCTTGCCAGATTACCAGCTTTTGACCGGGACGCAAGAAATCCCCGGGAGCCATGCCATTCCACTTGGCCAGTTCCCGTGTGCCGACTTGGTAGATGCGGCTAATGTCCCATAAGGTGTCCCTTGTTTGTACAATATAGTCGACCTTATTACCATCGCGTTTGCGTTGCTGAGTTGACTGTAAACGCTGATCTTTAGACAGTGAGTAGTCACTCAGTTCAGCTGTAGCAACCGGAATCAATAAATGCTCTCCGGCACGAATCACATGGCTGCTAATATCATTCGCCTGTTGGATGACATCAACAGAGCTATGATATTTTTTAGCGATGGTGAGCAGGCTCTCGCCAGAGCGCACCTGATGTCGTTTCCAGCTGAGCCATTGCTTAGGGTCTGAATTTTCGACAGCCTCCGAAAAGAGCTTGGCATTGTCTTCTGGTAATAATAAGCGATGCGGCCCCTCGGGAGCTGTCGACCAACGGTTATAAGCGGCGTTGTAGGTGTGTAAAATATCGAGTGGCAAATCTGCCATTTCAGCGGCTTTGGCCAAATCAATTTGCGCAGGCACTTCAACTACATTTAACTTGGGTTGATTTTCGATCGGATACCAAACAATGCCGTAAGTTTCTGCGTTCGCGAGGATGTCAGACAGAGCAAGTAATTTAGGTACATAAGCGCGTGTTTCTCGGGGCAGATCCAGTGACCAAAAGTCAGTTGGTTTGCCGGCCCGTTTGTTTTTTCTAATAGCAGCGCCCACTCGGCCTTGTCCGGAGTTATATGCCGCCAACGCGTGCATCCAGTTGCCATCAAAGTAATCGTATAAATCTTCCAGATAATCCAGTGCTGCGTGGGTCGCAGCGTAGACGTCACGACGACCATCGTACCACCAGTTAATATCCAGGCCGTAGTGGCGGGCAGTGCCGGGAATGAATTGCCAAACACCAGAAGCACTACCATGACTGTAAGCAAAGGGGTCGAATGCACTCTCAACAATGGGCAGTAGTACTAAGTCCATTGGCAAGTCGCGCTTTTCGATCTCTTCGACAATTAAATGCAAAAATGGCTCGGATCGCTTACCAACTCTGTTTAAGTATTCGGGGTGACTAACATACCAATTGCGTTGGGCGCGTAAGCGAGGATTATCGGGCGCTTTGAACTCAAGCTTTTGCCGAATACGTTGCCATAAATCCTTCGGTGGTAACGGCTTGTCGTCGGTTTCATCGGCGTTAAACTCAGTTCCTAGCGCCAGTTCTGGAACGGCGTCGAATGTCTCAGGCGAATCCTGCTGTGGCCGCTCGACCGGCTCTGCAGTAGTCTCCGACTCCTCTACGCTGGTTGCATCGGTGAGCCAGGATTCGTCTGAAGTGCTCTTACAACCACTGATTACCACAGTGGCTAATGCCGCGACGGCGAAACGTTGTATTATCAGGTTCATGCGGCCTGGAATTCTCTGTTGTTTAAAATTCGTCCCGAGTTTAAAGAATTATGAGTCATCTTTCCACTGTCGAATCACTGCAAATACCTCAATTTTGTCACTTAATTTGCGTTTAGCGTGGTTTTCGGCAGCTTCTTCGACCGGTGCCTGGTCAAATCGTAAAAAGGGATTAATCGCAAGCTCTAACTGCAGACTGCTTGGCAGGGTCACTTCACCCTGTTGACGCATCAGCTTTACTTTTTCTAAGTAGCTTTTAAGGACAGCGTTATCTGGCTCGACTAATGATGCAAATGTCAGGTTTGCCTGAGTATATTCGTGAGCGCAAAATACCCGAGTATCGCCTGGTAATTGACGTAACTTAGATAACGATTCGACAAATTGCTCGGGGGTTCCTTCGAACATGCGACCGCAGCCACCGGAAAATAATGTGTCACCACAAAACAAATGACCAGCTGTGAAAAAGCTAATATGGTCTAGTGTGTGTCCTGGCGTTTCTAATACCTCAAAGTTCAAACCTAAGCGGCTGAACGTATCTAATTCTTGTAGTGGCTCTGATATTTGCGAAATTTTACTGTTTTTGGGCCCATAAACGGGTGCAGGATAGTCTCCTAAGAGCGGTTCCAGGCCGTCGGTATGATCCCAGTGATGGTGAGTAATCAAATAGCTATCAACGCTGGCCTCGTGTTCCTGCAACCACGCTCTAACTGGCTCGGAATCGCCAGGATCTACAACAATCACCCGGTTTTCTGCCGTCGGTTGAATAAGCCAGATGTAGTTATCTGAATAGGCTTTAATCGGATGCACTCGCATAGTGACCTCTTTACCGCTAGGATAGAATTAACTGATTTATTTTACCCTAACATAAAGGATGTCTCAGTGCTGTTAAAGCCCGCGTACAGTCCCTCACGTATCCCGGCACCTAATGGTTGGCAGGAATTGGCGTGCGGCGATTATATTAGAACGCAAACGCAATTGCTGATAAACGATTATGGTCGGCGATTGCGCTGTGGGACTACCGTTTTGTTGGGACCATTAAGTGAGCAGCTCAATTGCCAGCGCTTTAGTGTAAGACAGGCGCTGACTATTTCACCGAACAAAGGAGCTGCCAGCGTGCGGGCTCAGCTTGAACATCTGCCACTTAAAAATGGTTCGGTCGATCAAATTATTTTACCCTTTGTCCTTGAATTTGGTCGCGATCCGCATCAGATCTTAAGAGAAGTTAATCGAGTTTTAGCCGATGACGGTTACCTATTATTGACCGGTTTTAACCCGTTGAGTCCAGCTTTAATGAGTGGTTGGAATCCCAAGCAGCAAAAAGCATTCCCTTGGGCGGGGCGATATTTTACCGCGTTACGGGTTAAAGACTGGTTATCGTTACTGGGCTACGAGATAGTACAACACGACTATTTTGTCGGACGTTTTCTGAATAGCGAGGACAATCAGTCTGGCGACGGCTCCGATATGACATGGACTGAAAAATTGTGTCGCAAGGCGCCATTATTGAACGCCAGTTATGCGATATTAGCCCGGAAATGTGTTTACCATAAAATTTCAAAATTAAAAGTCGGTCAGCCTTCGACAGTTATGCAACGACCGGTCGCGGCGGCTCGGCTAGAATCAACGCTAGAACAAAACAAAGAGGTACTGCATGATTGATGCTATGAAACTTTGTCAAATGGCAAAAAATAACGTTAACGAAGTAACCACAGAGCAGCTGCAGCAAGCAATCCGTGACGGCGCCCGGGTAATTGATGTGCGCGAACCTGCAGAATACGCACAAAGTCACATACGCGAGGCGGTTAACATGCCACGCGGCGTATTAGAAATGCAGTTGAACCAGCATCCGGACGTTGCCGGTTACGACGATGCGTTGAAACGTATCGCAGACAAGCCGCTGTATTTAATCTGTAAAACTGGGGGGCGCTCAGCGTTAGCGGCTGAGAGCCTTGAACGTATGGGGTTAGATAAAGTCTACAGCGTTGCTGGTGGCATGAGTGCCTGGGCGGAGGAAAAACGCCCGGTAGCCTCTGGAGAAAGTTAACTTCAACTGGTGATGTAACCTTTGTCTTCTGGTAGTGATGAACCGTTCGCCGCCTGGCGAGCGAGTTCGTCGCAGCGCTCATTTTCGGCATGGCCTGAATGACCTTTTACCCAGTCCCAACGAACTTTGTGGCGCTGTATTTCGCTATCTAACTGTTGCCAAAGGTCTTTATTTTTGACCGGCTTTTTAGCGGATGTTTTCCAACCATTGCGTTTCCAGCCGGTTATCCACTGTTCGATGCCATTTTTTACGTATTGACTGTCGGTGGTGATAACTACCGCGCAATCGCGCTTGAGCGCTTGTAGCCCTTTAATACAGGCAAGCATCTCCATGCGGTTATTGGTGGTAGAGCGGAAACCTCCACTCAGTTCTTTTTCATGCCCATTATATTTTAACACCACTCCGTAACCGCCCGGGCCCGGATTTCCGAGACATGAGCCGTCGGTATATAAATGAACTACTTTTGTATTGGTCATAATTATTGCTACTATTGGCATCACTTCAGGTCAGAGTATATCAGGAATTTAGCATGCGTCAGGTGGTATTGGATACGGAAACAACCGGTATTAACCCAGCTGAGGGCCACCGAATTATTGAAATTGGTTGTGTTGAGTTAGTTGACCGAAAACTAACGGGTAATCATTACCACGTTTACATCAATCCACAGCGAGTGGTCGAAGACGAAGCAATTGCTGTGCATGGTATTACCAATGACTTTCTTGCTGACAAGCCGGTATACGCCCAGATCGTCGATGAATTCATTGATTTTATCAGAGACTCGCAGCTGGTTATCCATAATGCGCCGTTTGATGTCGGTCATATGGATGCAGAATTTGAACGGCTGCGAGCCGGATATGGCAAAACCGAAGATTATTGCAGTGTCCTCGACTCGTTAAAACTCGCTCGCGAAATGCGCCCAGGGCAACGTAATAGCCTGGACGCCTTGTGCAAAGCATACGGCGTAGACAATTCCGCTCGCGACTTACACGGTGCTTTATTAGATGCGGAAATCTTAGCTGACGTTTACCTGACCATGACCGGTGGTCAGACCGACCTCAACTTATACAATCAGCAGCAACGTGGGCAGCAGGCAGGCCCGGGTCAAATACAGCACCAACCGATAAAAAACCGTCCCGAGCTTAAGGTTTTAGCCGCATCGGCCGATGAATTAGAACAACATCAACAACGGTTAGAGCTTGTAAAAAGCGAGGGTGGTAAGTGCCTGTGGCTCGAACACTAGCGATTCTTTTTGTTTTTTTGCTAATAGCTGTAAATTCTGCAGCTTGGGGACAGCAACAGAATAAAAACAATGACTCGGCAATGGAATTGCTGGATAACTCCATGGATAATTTGTTGCCGATAAAAGGGCAGCGCTTTCGAATTGATCGAGATGTTGAAGAAATTACCTTGTTATTCTTTCGCGAGCCGGACAGTGCCCCACTGATTATTATCAAGCCCGATGGTAGTAAATGGTATGACAGTGATTATCCGGTAGACAAAGTTACCTGGTACACCGATCCTAATTTTGACATGGTAAAGATTGTCGACCCGGTTGCCGGGCCCTGGCAGGTTGCAGGGCGGGTTGATGAAGATAATAAAGCAGTGGTTGTATCAGAAATTAGATTTGAAGCAGAACCGTTGCCATCACAGTTATTCGAAAACGAACAGTTAAAAGTAGAGGGGGTCCTTTACAATGGCGAAGAACGGGTTGAAACTGCCCGTTTCCGCGAGACGGTACTGCTTGATGTACTGTTTGTAAGTAGCAATAACCCGGATTTCGATAATTTTGGGGCGTCTCCGACCCGGGTCGCCGAATTCGCTGATAATGGTCGTAACTACGATGAACAGCGAGGAGATGGGGTATTCACCGGGCGTTTCTCGTTAGAGGTAGTGCCGGGTGAATATATTCCCACATATCAGTTACAAACGCCGCTGTATGAGCGTTCTTTCGAAGACAGCGCGGTAGTCGTCGAGCACCAGCCAATTACCTTTGACTTTGCGCTGGCCGAGGAACGTGGCCAGGACAATATGCTGGAGGTGAGCGTTGACGAGTCGTTAGTCAAGCCGGAAACCATCGCGATTAACGGTCAAGTGAGTTATCCCAACGGTGAGGAACGTCAGTTTTCGGTGACTCAAATGGAGTCATTTCCTCATGATATTCCGTTGGTAAACCTGGCTTATGGTAAGCACTTAGTCGAACTGACTGTTTTTGCGACTTCTCAGCAAGGACGCGAGTTTGAAATAAAACTTGATGACCTTAGTTTTATTTCGGTGGAACCGGTTGCAGAGCCGACAGCTGAAGAACTGGCCGAAAAAGCACGGCAGGAAGCAGAGCGAAAGGCTGAGTTGAAGCGTCAGCAACAACAAGCTGAAGAACGACAATTAATGATTAACTTGGTGATTGTTGTGATCATCAATCTCATTTTAGTAGCGGGTGCCGTGTTGTTGGTGTGGTGGAAGCGCCGTCAAAAAACACCGAAACCCCCGAAATCTGATTAAAAAAGCACTAATCTGAGTATTATTCAGCCAAACGGCCATAATGATTTAAAAATTATGAAAAAAAGGGTTGACTGTAGTGCCCCTCGCTCGTAATATTCACGCCGCGTTGAGGGGACAAGCCTTAACGTTGGTTAAAGTGGAGCGGTAGTTCAGTTGGTTAGAATGCCGGCCTGTCACGCCGGAGGTCGCGGGTTCGAGTCCCGTCCGCTCCGCCACTTAACCAAGACCTGTTATTTGTAAAAATAGAGGTCGACACATCTCTTCGATGTGGAGCGGTAGTTCAGTTGGTTAGAATGCCGGCCTGTCACGCCGGAGGTCGCGGGTTCGAGTCCCGTCCGCTCCGCCATCTAAGAAAACACGCCTTCGAGCGTGTTTTTTTGTTTTAAGCCCCCGAAAAGTCCCAATACAGTGCTGTGTCACATTCATTTACCGTTTATTTAGGCATTTTTGCCGAGTAGCTCTTGAGCCTTTCCCTCAGCAGGTCTAGAGTATTACCACTTTAATTTATTACAGCAAAGTGTCATTAATAAAAAATAACCCAGCGGGAGATTACCAATGCGTAAAACTTTAGTCGCTGTCGCCATTGGCGCAGCCTTATCACTGAGCGCGTGTAGTGATAATGAACAACAGGGAACTGCTAATCAGGCAGAGTCTGAAGCATCAACAGAACAAGCAGAACAACAAGCAGCAGAGCAACAGAACCCGTTTTTTGAAGCAAGTTCACTGCAATATCAGGCGCCGGACTTTAATGCGATTGAATTTTCACACTTCAAGCCAGCGTTTGAACGAGGCATGGAAGAACATTTAGCAGAAATTGATGAGATCGCATCAAACTCAGCACAACCAACATTTGAAAACACCATTGTAGCAATGGAAAAAGCGGGCGCTATCTTAGGTCGTGTCAGTTCGGTTTTCTATAACTTGTCTTCGTCTCACTCAAACGATGAAATTCGTGAGTTGCAGGCTGAAATAGCGCCGAAAATGGCGTCGCATCAGGACAATATTCGTTTAAACCCTGAGCTATTTGCTCGTATCGAAGCCTTGCATGAACAGCGCGAAGCAATCGAGTTAGATGCTGAAGAAGTGCGTTTGGTCGAAGAGTACTACAAAGACTTTGTGCGTGCTGGCGCGCGCTTAACAGACGCTGAGAAAAAACAGATTCGTGATATTAACGAGCAGTTATCCAGCCTGACCAACGAATTCCGTGATGGCTTAATGTCACTAACTCAGGAAACGGTTGTTTTTGTTGAAGACAAAGAGCAGCTGGCTGGACTTAGCGATAGTCGCATTAAAAGCTTGGCAAACGCGGCAGAAAGTCGTGATAAAGAAGGCCAATACGCGATTGTATTGACTAACACCACCCGTCAGTCAATTTTGGCGGAATTGGAAAACCGCGAACTGCGTGAACGTGTCTGGAAAGCGTCGTCTGATCGCGGCACCGGAAATACTGACACTGACCAACGTCCATTGGTTCAGCAGCTGGTACAACTGCGTGCGGATAAAGCACAATTGTTGGGATATAACTCATGGGGCGATTATGTGTTAGAAACCAACATGGCAGGAAACCCGGAAGCTGCTAAAAAAATGCTCAGTGATTTAGTACCTGCCGTGGTGTCTAATGTAGATAAAGAAGCAGAAGCCATCCAGGCAGCAATTGACGCTGACGGTAAAGACTTCGAACTGGAACCGTGGGACTGGTTCTACTACGCAGAAAAAGTGCGTGCTGAAAAATATGCTATCGATTCAGACGAAGTTAAAAAATACTTTGAATTTGATCGTGTGCTAAAAGACGGCGTGTTCTATGCCATGGGTGAACTGTTCGGGATTACCTTCGAAGAGCGCAATGATATCCCAGTTTATCAGGAAGATGTCGAAGTCTACGAAGTATTTGATGTTGACGGCACCAGTATTGGCCTATTCTACGCCGACTACTTTGCTCGTGACAGCAAGCGTGGTGGTGCTTGGATGAGTTCATTCCGTTCACAGTCTGAACTGATGGACCAAAAGCCGGTTATTCTGAATAACATGAATATTACTAAAGCGCCTGAAGGTGAACCGACCCTATTGAGCTTTGGTGAAGTATCGACCATGTTCCATGAAATGGGTCATGCGTTGCACGGTATGTTCTCTGATGTAACTTACCCATCACTGGCGGGTACTTCAGTATCACGCGACTACGTTGAATTCCCGTCGACCTTCCAGGAAGACTGGATGTTAAACGAGAAGGTCATCGCCAGCTTTGCTAAACATTATGAGACTGATGAGCAAATTCCTGATGAGTTACTGAGCAAAGTACTTGATGCGCGTAACTTTAACCAAGGCTTCGATACGTTGGAATATGTGTCAGCAGCATTGTTGGACCTTGAATATCATACCGTTGAATCCGGCACTGAGATCGATGATGTCGAAGCGTTTGAAAAAGATGCGCTGGAGCGTAATGGTGTGGCGGTCGAAGCGGTACCACCGCGTTATCGTTCAACTTACTTCGCACACGTATTTGCCGGTGGTTATTCAGCCGGTTACTACGCTTACATGTGGAGTGAGGTGTTAGCGGCTGATGCGTTCAAACATATGAACAACAATGGCGGTTTAACCTTAGAAAACGGTCAGGCATTCCGCAAAGAGATCTTGTCTCAAGGTAATAGCAAAGATCCAATGCAGCAATACATCGATTGGCGTGGACAAGAGCCGACCGTTGAAGCATTGCTTGAACGTCGCGGCTTGACAGACCCTGCTATCGATTAATATCGATAAGCTTAGTCCGAAAAGTTGGATGCAGAAAAAAGCCACTGGCGTTACTATCGTCAGTGGCTTTTTTATTTTTAACACCGTGCTAAGGAACAGTTATGCCTGAACGTATTGTTATCGTCGGGGGCGGCGCCGGAGGTTTGGAACTGGCAACGAAACTTGGTAAAAAGCTTGGTCGCAAGAATAAAGCGGAAATTATTCTCATCGACCGAGACAGCACTCATGTATGGAAACCGTTGTTGCATGAAGTCGCCTCAGGAGCATTAGATTCACGCCTGGCTGAGGTAGACTACCGGGGGCAAGGAGCGCGCTCTGGGTTTCGCTTTTTGGTAGGAACTTTAAGCTCGATTGATCGTGATGTTAAGCAGTTAACACTGGCGCCGATTGAGGAAAACGGAGATGTCGTGTTGGCGTCCCGGAAAGTATCTTATGACAAACTGATATTAGCCGTTGGCAGTGTTACCGCAGACTTTGGTATCGAGGGCGTCGCTGAGCATTGTTACTTTCTCGATTCAACCGAACAAGCTGACCGCTTTCACCATGAGTTATTAAATGAATTTTTAAGGGTTAACCAAGCGCTCGAAGAAGGCTCCGACGAAAACCTTAATATTACTATTGTCGGTGGTGGTGCCACTGGTGTTGAGTTGGCGGCTGAGTTAGTTCATTCGGTGTCATTATTGAATATTTATGGTTTGAGCCATCTAGGCCGGAATCACTTAAAAGTCACCTTAATAGAAGCTGGCGATAGATTATTACCGGCTTTGCCCGAGGCTCTAGCGAATAAAGTTCAGAAAAAGCTGGAATCGCTGGGAATCAAAGTCATGGTCGGCAACCCGGCGGTAAAGGCTGAGCATCGGCAGCTGGCACTTAAAGATGATAGCAAAATATCCGCTAATTTAATGGTCTGGGCAGCCGGAGTTCGAGCTCCCAATTTCCTTTCAGAGCTGGGCCTGGAAACGCGTAAAAACAATCAAATATTGGTCAATGACTATCTGCAATCAACCGTAGATGAGGCAGTCTTCGCACTGGGTGACTGTGCTGGTGCGCGGATTGACGATGAACGCTGGGTTCCGCCCCGCGCGCAGTCAGCCCACCAAATGTCCGAGTGTCTTTATAAGAACATAGTTAGGGCTGAGAAAGGAAAACCTCCCAAGTCTTTTAGCTACAAGGATCGGGGCTCGTTGGTATCACTCAGTCGATTTAGTGCAGTCGGTAATTTAATGCAAAGTAAGAGTCTATCGATGTCGATTGAGGGAACCATCGCGCGTTATGCGTACGCCAGTCTTTACCGGATGCATCAGCGCGCCCTACACGGTTGGTGGAAGATGCTGCTGGTTATTGCGGTCGACAAATTAAATCATGCAGTGAAGCCGCGTCTAAAGCTGCATTAGCACTTAAGTTTTAGCAAGCCTTCAGGCACAATAAGCACTAACGATAAAAAATAAAAGTGGCTCATGACTAGCGAAACGAACTTCGTTCACCTGCGTATCCACAGTGATTTCTCGATGGTAGATGGACTGGCCAAAGTCGGTCCAATCTGTGAGGCCGTCGCAGATGCCGGAATGCCGGCTATGGCGCTAACCGATCAAATGAATTTTTGTGGGTTGGTGCAATACTACGGCGCCGCTCATCAGCAAGGCTTAAAGCCTATTGTTGGCGTCGATCTGTGGGTGCGTGCTGACTATCCAAAAGACGAGACTTTCCGGCTAACAGCACTGGCGCTGAACAATGATGGCTATCAACAGCTTATTCAATTGATCTCTAAGGCCTATTTGCGCGGACATGTTAACGGGAAGCCAGTTATTGATAAGCAGTGGTTGGCAGAGCATAACGAAGGCGTACTGTTGTTGTCAGGTGCTCGCGAAGGCGATGTTGGCCGCGCATTATTGAAGCAGCATACGCAGGCGCTTGACGAATGCTTGTCATTTTATCAGCAGTATTTCCCGGATCGCTATTATCTGGAACTTATTCGAACCGGCCGGCCCGATGAAGAGGATTATCTGCACAGAGCTGTGGCGTTAGCCGGTGAGCGGCAACTTCCGGTAGTCGCAACCAACGAAGTGGTTTTCTTAAAAGAAGAAAACTTTGACGCACACGATATCCGGGTATCGATCAATGATGGTTATCAACTGGGCGATAAACGGCGGCCGAAAAAATACTCGGCGCAGCAGTATCTGCGAACGCCGGAACAGATGCAGGAGTTATTTGAGGATATTCCTGAGGCGCTTGAGAACACCGTTGAGATCGCTAAACGGTGTAACGTTACGGTGCGGCTTGGTGAATATTTTCTACCGGAGTTTCCCACCGGGGACTTAACCACGGCTGAGTTTCTGGTTAAGAAGTCACGAGAAGGACTGGAGCAACGATTAGAATTTTTGTTTGCTGACCCAGAGCAACGTCAACAGCAGCGCAAGCCTTACGACGAACGCTTGCAAATCGAGCTGGATGTTATTAACCAGATGGGGTTTCCCGGCTACTTCCTCATCGTGATGGAGTTTATCCAGTGGAGTAAGGATAACAATATCCCGGTTGGCCCTGGCCGTGGCTCAGGTGCAGGCTCATTAGTTGCCTACGCACTAAAGATTACTGATCTGGATCCGCTAGAATTTGACTTACTTTTCGAACGTTTTCTGAACCCAGAACGTGTTTCAATGCCTGACTTCGACGTCGACTTTTGCATGGATCGTCGTGATGAAGTTATCGACCACGTCGCAGATTTATACGGCCGCAATGCCGTATCGCAGATCATTACTTTTGGCACCATGGCTGCGAAAGCGTCGATTCGCGATGTTGGTCGGGTGTTAGGGCATCCGTACGGTTTTGTTGATGGCATCTCAAAGCTGGTTCCCGGCGACCCTGGAATGACTCTAAAGAAGGCATTTGCACAAGTCCCTGAGTTACAGGACCGCTATGATCAGGATGAAGAAGTTGAAGAACTGATTAACTTTGCCCGCATCCTTGAAGGTGTCACCCGGAATGCCGGCAAGCACGCCGGTGGTGTGGTTATTTCGCCGACTAAAATAACCGATTTCGCCGCATTGTATTGCGATGACGAAGGTCAGAATCCGGTCACACAGTTTGACAAAAACGATGTCGAGTCGGCGGGCCTGGTAAAATTCGACTTCCTCGGTTTACGCACCCTGACCATTATCCAATGGGCGGTTGATATGGTTAATCACCGGCACCGTCAGCAGGACAAGCCGTTAATCGACATCAATGCGATCCCATTAGATGATCCGGAATGTTTTAAAATTCTGAAGCGAGCCGAAACCACTGCCGTATTCCAGCTTGAGTCGGCTGGTATGAAGAAGCTAATTTTGCGCCTACTACCGGACAGCTTTGAAGATATTATCGCATTAGTGGCATTGTTCCGGCCGGGGCCACTGGAATCAGGCATGGTCGATAACTTTATCGATCGCAAACACGGTCGCGAAGAAGTGTCTTATCCCGACGCGACTTATCAGCACGATTGCTTAGAGCCGATTCTGGAGCCGACTTACGGAGTTATTCTTTATCAAGAACAAGTAATGCAGGTGGCCCAGGTTATGGCCGGCTATTCGCTCGGTGCTGCTGATCTACTGCGCCGTGCCATGGGTAAAAAGAAACCCGAGGAAATGGCAAAGCAGCGTGAATTTTTCCGCGAAGGTGCTGCCGCTAATAATATTGATCCTGAACTGGCGATGAAGATTTTCGACTTGGTCGAAAAATTCGCGGGCTATGGCTTTAATAAATCGCATTCAGCCGCTTATGCCTTGGTGTCCTATCAAACGCTGTGGATGAAGACGCATTATCCGGCTGAGTTCATGGCCGCGGTAATGTCGGCGGACATGGACAATACCGATAAGATTGTAACATTGGCGGATGAATGTGAACGGATGGGGCTAACCTTATTGCCGCCAGACGTCAACAAGGGACTCTATAAGTTTACCGTTGATGACGAAGGCCGAGTTGTCTACGGCATTGGTGCGATAAAAGGGGTGGGTGAAGCACCCATCGAAGCAATAATCGAAGCTCGCAGCAAAGACGGTGCTTTCACCGATTTATTCGATTTTTGCTGTAGAGTTGACCTTAAGCGCTTGAATAAACGCGTTATGGAACGACTTATCCGTGGGGGGGCGCTTGACGCGCTTGGCCCACATCGGGCGACACTAATGGCATCGCTAGAAAAGGCCATGCGCCAGGCTGAACAGCATCGGCAAGCAGAAAGTATTGGGCAAAGCGATATGTTTGGTGTATTGACCACGGAGCCCGAGGCCGTAGAACATGAATTTGTTAATGTGCGTCCCTGGGCAGAAGCGGTGTGGCTAGAAGGAGAGCGCGAGACTCTTGGGTTATACTTAACGGGGCATCCGATTAACCGCTTCCGCAAAGAATTGCGGCATTATGTAGCTGGCTTTCTATCCGAGGTCAACGAAACCAGAAAGAATGAATTAGTCGCCATTGCTGGCCTGGTGATTGATGTTAGGGTTATTGTTAATAAGCGAGGCCAGCGGTTTGCCGTGGTAACGCTTGACGATAAGAGCGCACGAATGGACGTAATGCTCTATAGTGGAGAGTATGACAGCTATCAACACCTGCTCGAAAAAGACCGAATTTTATGGGCAAAAGGAGAGGTACGATTTGATAACTTCTCTGGTGGTAATAGAATGATAGCGCGAGAGGTAATGACCATTGAACAGGCGCGCGAAAGTTTTCTGCGGAACGTGTCGATTACCTTAACCAGCGAACAGCTGCAAAACGGACTGGCAGAAAAGCTGCAACAAGAGTTGCAGCCCTACGCAGAAGGAACCTGCCCACTGCTGATACATTACCGCGGTGATAAAGCAAATGCGACGTTTAAAGTAGGGCCGCAGTGGTATCTGCGCCCCTCAGACGAATTGATACATCATTTACAGGATCTGCTGGGTGAACAGTGGGTGACTCTCGAGTTTTAAAGGAATGGGTAGCGAATGAGCCTTAGATTTTTGGATTTTGAACAGCCAATCGCCGAATTAGAAGCACAAATCGACGAACTAAAAAGTGTTGGCGAGCGCGGTGAGCTGGATATCAATATTGAAGAAGAAATCCAGCGGTTAACCAATAAAAGTCATGAACTGACAGAAAAAATATTTTCTGACTTAGGTGCATGGCAGGTGGCACAATTAGCTCGTCACCCGCTGCGACCCTATACGTTGGATTACATTCCGCGTGTGTTTACCGAATTTGATGAGTTGGCAGGCGACAGAACTTACGCGAATGACGAGGCGATAGTTGGCGGCATTGCGCGGCTTAATGATAAACCGGTGATGGTGATCGGCCAGCAAAAAGGGCGCGAAACCAAAGATAAGATACGGCGTAATTTTGGTATGCCAAAACCTGAGGGATATCGTAAAGCTTTACGCCTAATGGAAACCGCTGAGCGTTTTAAAATGCCGATTGTTACTTTTATCGATACTCCGGGCGCTTATCCCGGGATCGGTGCCGAAGAACGCGGTCAAAGCGAGGCTATTGCCCGTAACTTAAAAGTGATGTCGCGGCTCGGCGTACCAATCGTCTGTACGGTTATCGGTGAAGGTGGTTCTGGTGGAGCTCTGGCGATTGGTGTCGGCGATCGGGTTAACATGCTGCAATACAGCACCTACTCGGTAATTTCACCGGAAGGATGTGCGTCTATTTTATGGAAGAGTGCCAGTAAAGCGCCGTTGGCTGCAGAAGCTATGGGCGTTACCGCGCAACGCAGTAAAGAGTTAGGATTAATCGACACCATTATTCAGGAACCGCTAGGCGGTGCTCACCGTAACATGGATGACATGGCTGCTGCTTTAAAGCAACGTTTGCAGTTGGATCTGGATGAGCTGAGTGGTCTTGACCGCAGTGAACTACTGGACCGCCGCTATCAAAAGTTGATGTCATTCGGCTATTGTTAAGCAAAGCTAATGACTGACCCTCTCTACAAGCGCTTTAAGGAAGTTTTAAAGCGCTTGTCGCTAGCCCCTAACCAACAAATTGTGATTGCTCTCGGCGGCGGAGCTGACTCGCAAGCGTTGCTTGATTGCACCATGCGGTTTCGTCAGGATAATCCCAATTATCGCTATCTGGCGGTGCATCTTGATCACGGCTTTCACCCCGATTCAGCGGCTTGGTCGAGCTCTATTGAAGCGGCGGTCGCAAAATACTCAGTTGATATGATTTTTGAACCACTGGTGGTTACGGTAGAGCGTCGTCAGTCTAAAGAAGCTGCTGGCCGAGAGCAGCGCTACCAAAGGCTGTGTGAACTATCCGATGATGACGCAGTGATATTATTAGGCCAGCACCGCAATGACCAAATTGAAACATTTTTGTTGCAATTAAATCGGGGGAGTGGACCTAAGGGGCTCTCGGCAATGGCTGAGGTTCATTACTGGCACCAGCAGCGACGACTCGTGCGACCGCTGTTAACTGTTAGTAAAACCGAGATCTACCAGTATGCAAAGCAACACCAGCTGCACTGGATAGAAGACGACACTAACTATGACACGCGTATAGAGCGCAACTTTTTGCGGCATGATGTTATCCCCTTACTAGAGCAGCGTTGGCCGCAATTCGGCGACAGTGTGTTACGTTCGGCCAATCTTTGTGCGGAACAGCAACAGGTGCTAGAGCAACTACTCGACGATAAGTTAAAACAACAACTGATAACACACCCGTTGTTAGACTTAGGTTTACCCGTCGATGCGCTGCGTAATAGCGATGACGCCACACAAAGGGCGTTGATAAGACGCTGGATTGAACGCACCAGTAACGGAGTGGTTACCTTGCCAAGCTATCAGCAGCTGGAACAAATTAGGCAGCAGGCGATAACAGCTCGGGCAGATACCAAAATGCAAGTACAGTGCGCAGAGTACACTGTACACTGCTATCAAATGGCACTGTGGGTTAGTGCAGTGGCAGATGCTCAGAATAGCGATACAATGTGGCTCGATGAGCCGGGCTGTATTCAATTGCCGTCGCCATGGGGACGTTTAGTGGTGACGCAGTCACTATTGAAGTTAGGGCCGGTAGCCATTGTCACTAGTAAACCCGCAGGTAAGTTTGCTCACCCACGACGGAAAGGTCGTAAAACACTGAATGACTGGTTTAAACAAGCTCAAATCCCTTCCTGGTTGAGGCAAACAGCCCCTCTATTGCAGGTGGGTGACGACTGGCTGTGGAACCCGGTGGTTGGCTGGCTATGTAGTACCGACAAGCCAGAGATTGAATTTGCTCAGCTTGAGCAATCCGAACCCAACTGGTTAAGCGCAGCCGATTGAACCACAGTGGCGGTTTTTGCCGCCATGTTTTGCCTGATAAAGTCGCTGGTCTGCTTCTTCGATGGTTTGTTCTATGGTTAAGAACGACTCCAGCTGCGCTGTTCCTGCACTAGTGCTTAAATTAAAGTTAGACATGACCTTAGATGTAGCTAATGCGTTTCTAATACGAATATAGACGTCTTGAGCCTGATACAGGTTGGTGTCTTCCATAACGACGACAAACTCGTCACCGCCGAAGCGAAATACCTGATCGCTATCACGAACTGTTTCTTTTAAAAGGTTAGCAAAGGTGCACAAGATATCGTCGCCCTGGTTATGTCCGTACTCGTCATTAACGGCTTTAAAGCCATCCAGATCGAGTACCATAATGGAATGACTGCGATCGGTTTCTCGTTGCAACTTTACGTGCAAATGGCTCAGAACTTCGTCCAGCAGAGCGCGATTACCAAGACCTGTTAAATGATCGCGAACTGCCATCCGATGAAGCCGAGAGAATTTTAATGTATTGCGCAACGGAAAAGTAAGTTCACGATGGTATTGTTCTAAGCGCATCTTTTGCGGCATGGTTAACGGACGGCTTAAGTCATAAACTAACTGGCCCAGGTAGCTTTGATCGGCGTATAGCATGACAACATGTTGGTAATCGCTTGCGGTATAGTCGCCAATCAGGTTGAATATTTGATCGTCGGAAATAAATTGCAGTGAGTCCACTGGCAACCGTGCAGCGATAAATTCTGCATAGACGGAAAGCAGTTGGTGCGTATCCAGTGTGGTTTGCAGTACTTCAGTCAGTGCTTCTGAGCGCGACAAGTCCCGGCTACTGGTCAATTGACTGACTTGCGACTGTGAACGGACTGCGCTCTGACTTTTTGTTTTCCCGAATGCGACTTTACTTAACATGTCATGTTCCTAAACAGGTTGGCTCGACAATTTTTTGAATTAATAACACGGTTAGAGTTATACAAAAATTATGCCAAAGGCATTATTTCTTTAAAAAACAATAGCTTAAATATTTAATGTTATCGTCATAGTCCGAGTGTTATTATTTTGACGGTAAACTTTTGCCACCCGAATGAACCAGGGAGAGGATAATGTACGGTACTTTTACCAGCTTGCTTTTATTGCTAGGCGTCGCAGTTATCTTAGTGTGGGGGTTTCGTCGGATAAAATTACCGGCGATTTTGGCGTATTTATGTGCTGGTATCATCGCTGGGCCGCATGTTATGGCGTGGATTCCCGATCCTGACGAGTACCACTTAATCGCTGAATTGGGGATTGTGCTGCTACTGTTCTCCCTCGGACTGGAATTCTCATTACCTAAAATGATTGCCATGCGGCGTTGGGTATTTGGTCTTGGCGCTGCGCAAGTGCTGGGTTGTTTACTGATCTTCTTACTGGTTGGCTTTTTGATCCTCGGTAACTGGGGATCGGCACTAGCAATTGCTGGTGCATTAGCGTTGTCGTCGACAGCCGTGGTGATTAAACAGCTTACAGAAAGCTCACAGACCGCCACCCGACGCGGTCAAATGACCGTTGCTGTGCTGCTATTTCAGGACATAGCCGTGGTTCCGTTACTGATTGTCATTCCGCTGTTGGCTGGCAGTGGCGATGGTAATATCGGCTACGTATTGCTGATGGCTATGGTCAAAGGTGCCGCCGTTATCGCAGTGTTAATGGGAGTTGGTAAGTGGGTGCTGCCTTTTGTTTTTCGCGAAATTGCCAACCAACGCACCGATGAATTGTTCGTACTGGCAACACTGTTGGTTGCCTTAGTCGCCGGCGGTGTGACTCATTTGTTTGGTTTGTCTATGGCGCTGGGCGCATTCTTAGCCGGTATGATGCTGGGTGAAAGTAAGTATAAACACCAGTTAGAAGCGGATATTCGACCGTTTCGCGATATTCTAATGGGGCTTTTCTTTACCACTGTTGGTATGCAGCTAGCGCTTAATTCATTTATCCAGTCGATACACTGGATTTTACTGATAATGGTGGCAATGACAGTTACCAAACTAATCATTATTCGTTACGTTGCCAAGGCGATGGGCGAGCGTGACCAGGATGCCTGGGGCAGTGCGATATCGTTGTTTCAAATGGGTGAGTTTGGCTTCGTTATTGTGGCGTTAGCAGGTACTCATGGGTTGTTGGATAATGAAATCGCGACCACGTTAGTCGGTATCGGTGTATTCAGCATGGCGTTAACACCTATTGTTATTCAAAAATTGCAGCCCTTGGTGTCGATGATGGTTAAAGAAAACGGTGACTCATCGGCTAGCATCGAACAAAAGTTCAATGAACATCAGGCTGAGGAAAAAGAAAATCCAGTACTTATCTGTGGTTTTGGCCGGGTTGGACAAACCATTAGCCGCTTTTTGAACGCAGAGGGAATTCGCCATATTGCCGTAGATAATGACCCGATGCGGGTGCAGGAAGCTGTTGCTGGTGGCGCACCGGTGTATTTTGGGGACTCTACTAAACGCGATATTTTACGCGCTGTTGGCGCTGCGAAGGCGCCGTTGGTGATCATCAGCTTTGCTGATGATCTGCGCGCGGCCGAAGTATTAAAAGGCATTCGCGAAATGAACGAGGATGCCTATATTATTGTCCGTAGTCGCGACGATCTCAATTTAGATGTGCTGCATAACGCTGGCGCTTCACAGGTGGTTCCGGACACATTAGAAGCAAGTTTAATGTTGATTTCACACGTAATGAGCCGCAGCGGTATACCTATTCGTCGAATTTTATCGCGACTTGATCAGGAGCGGCGTAACCATTACGGCGACATGCATGGGTTTTATCCGGGGTCGCAAACATCTTTAGATTCGGAAACCGCCGATAAACTGGAATTTTTGCACGCCGTTAACTTGCCTCAAGGCGCATGGGCTGTCGGTAAAGCCATTGATGCACTCGACTGGGAACGGCATAACGTTAAGCTTAAAGCGTTACGCCGCGATGATGTCGAAGTTTCTGAGCCAGAAAGCCATTTCGAGCTGCGCTCTGATGATGTTGTGCTGCTAAGCGGAAAGCCGCGTCATGTAGAGGCTGCAGAGCGTTGGCTGTTGGAAGGCTAATGCTTTTGTAATAGTCAGTTACAACTTATTGGCTAAAAAACACAGTTCGCAATAGTTAAGGTCTAACAATTTACATTTGTTAAGACGATAATACACGGTATTAGAATTACGATTTCTTAACTTTGAGCGAACTGTGATGAAAATAAAAAAACGCGCTTTTATACCCCCACTCATTATCATTGTTGCGATTGCTCTGGCGGTTATTGCCAGCATGTCGGCTAAACCACCAGAACAGAAGCAACAGCAGAAGCCTGGTGCAATGGTAGAAGTGAAAGAAATGTCGCCACGCGATATGACTTTCTTAGTCGACTCTCAAGGCACCGCAATGCCAAAACATTCCACCACGCTGTTGGCTGAAGTCAGCGGCCAGATTATTGAAGTTGCCGACAAATATAATGCCGGCGGCTTCTTTAAGAAGGGTGAAATGCTATTGCAAATAGACCCCTCCGACTATGAAGTGGCGGTACAGCAAGCTCGCGCTCAACTGTTGCAAGCGCAGGCTTCGCTGGAAGAAGAGCGAGCCCGTTCTAAAGTTGCTGAAGAAGAGTGGTCACAATTTACTGACGGCGATGCACCCGCATTGGGTCTGCGTAAACCTCAGTTGGCCAGTGCATTGGCCTCGTTAGAGTCGGCTGAAGCTAATCTGGCGATGGCAGAGCGCAATCTGGAACGCACGACTATCAAAGCGCCTTACGACAGTGTGCTGCGCTCTAAAGAAGCCGGGTTAGGCCAATTTGTCGGTGCCGGGGCTCAAATTGCAACGCTGTTTGGTACTGAGATTGCTGAGGTAAGGTTGCCTCTAAGTGACTTAGACGTGACCTATTTGAACTTGCCCGAAGAAGGCTCAGAACATCCAAAAGTGCTGCTTGAATCTCAAGTTTCGGGTGTTGACACCGAATGGCTAGGACGTTTAATACGCACTGAAGGCGTTTTGGATGAGGGCAGTCGAGTTATTTATGGTGTGGTCGAAGTAAAAGACCCTTATAACCTGAGCGCCGATAGTCATGCTCAAGTGTTACGTTTCGGTCGATTCGTGCAGGCACAAGTCGAAGGTCAGCAAGTTAGCGATGTGATGGAAGTGCCGACTTATGCAATTAATCCTGATGGCACGGTTTGGGTTGTCGGCGATGAGCGACAGTTAAAGAAAAAAACAGTAGAAGTTATTCGTACTCAGCAAAATACCAGCATAGTGAGTTCTGGCCTGGAAAAAGGCGATAAAGTGGTGTTAACGCAGCTGAAAAATGCATTGACCGGTATGAAAGTGCGCTTACCTGGAGATCCTTTGCCGGAGCAGATGGAATCGAGCGAAGTTGCAGAGAAGTCTGAACAAGTGGCTGAAAATGCCAATAGTGAGAGCGAGTAATAACCATGACAATAGATACCAATAAAGGAATCATTGCCTGGTTCGCACGCAACACGGTTGCCGCTAACCTGTTGATGATTCTCATTCTGGTGGCAGGAATCATGTCGGTATTTTCCGTGCGCAAGCAAATGTTCCCGGAAATAGAACTTAATATTATTAGTATTCAGGTGCCGTTCCCGGGGGCTGCGCCGCAAGAAGTTGAGCAAGGCGTCATCATGTTGATCGAGGATGCCATCGAAGATGTTGACGGCATTGAAGAAATGACTTCTCGTTCTCAGGAAGGTGTCGGTAGTGTCACTCTTGAAGTTGAGCCCGACTATGACGTTCAGGTTGTGATGGATGAAGTTAAGATGCTGGTCGATGCCATTCCTAACTTCCCGCAACAGATCGAAAAGCCCAATATTTATCGAGTGCGTCCCAATCGTGAAGTGATCTGGATGACCGTTTATGGGGATGTTAACGAGCGAACCCGCAAAGAACTGGCGAAAAGCTTTCGCGATGAATTAAAGACCGCGGGTGGCATTACCAAAGTCGAGGTGATTGGTGATCGTAACTATGAGATCTCCATTGAAATATCGCAACAAGACTTAGAACGCTACGGATTAACCTTTCAAGAGATTGTCAATGCGGTTCGCGGAACCTCAATTGATGTGGCCGGTGGTTCGATAAAGACGCCTAACGGCGATATCCTGCTGCGAGCTAATAACCAGGCTTATGAAGGCGGTGAATTTGAAAAGATCGTGCTGGTCAGCCGCGCTGACGGTACGCGTTTAACCTTAGGCGATATTGCGACGGTTAACGACGGTTTTGTAGAAACGGAAGCATTTACCCGCTTTGACGGAAAACCGGCAACGTTTATCCGGGTTAATTCGGTCGGTGATCAAAATGACCTGAAAATTGCCGAATACGTTAAAAACTTTGTGGATCGTAAGCAACAAGAGCTACCTAACGATGTGCAGCTAGCTCAGTGGGGCGACTCGTCTTATTATTTACAAGGTCGCCTGGACCTAATGCTCAATAACATGTGGATTGGTGGCCTGTTAGTGTTCCTGATGCTGTCTCTTTTCTTGCAGTTACGACTGGCATTCTGGGTAATGTTGGGTATTCCGGTCTGTTTTCTCGGTACTATCGCGTTGATGCCGCTACCGATGTTTGACATATCGATAAATATGATTTCGCTGTTTGGTTTCATACTGGTGCTGGGGATAGTGGTGGATGACGCCATTGTTATTGGTGAAAGTGCCTATACTGAAATCGAGGAAAAGGGCAAAAGCGTCGATAATGTCGTCGTCGGCGCTAAGCGAGTGGCGATGCCAGCGACCTTTGGTGTATTGACAACCATGGTCGCTTTTATCCCAATGTTAATGGTAGAAGGCGGGATGGGGGCTATATGGCAATCCATCGCGTGGGTCGTCATTCTGTGCTTGGGCTTTTCTCTGGTCGAATCCAAGCTGATTTTGCCGGCTCACATTGCCAACATGAAATATTCGAAAAACAAAGGTGAAAAAGAAAACAAGTTCCAGCGTTTTCGTAATGGTTTTGCTAAAGCGGTACAACACTTTGTGACCACTAAGTATCGTCCGTTTCTGAAAAAATGTCTGCATTATCGCTATACCACATTAGCCAGTTTTATTGGCTTACTCATACTAATGATTGGGCTTATTAGTGGTGGCATTGTGCGTTGGGTATTTTTCCCGGATATCCCGAGTGACTTTATTCGTGCCAATGTCGAAATGCAGCCAGGTAGCTCTGAGGAGCGCACTATAGAAGTAGTGTCCAGAGTTTCCGAAGCACTGACTGCGGTTAATAAAAAAATTAAGGAAGAAGAAGGCGAAGGTGTTGTTCGTCACACCAATATTTGGTTAAACGGTACCGAACAAGGCACTATTTTTGCTGAGTTGAAAAAGGGTGAGGACCGCAACATTGATGGCTATGAAATCGTCAATCAGTGGCGTGAGTCAGTACCTGAATTGGCGGGTATCCGAGCTATCAACTTCCAGGGCGGAATCGGGGGCGGTAGTGGCTTTGATCTTGAATTCCGTCTGACCGGTGACAACCTGGATGCTCTAAAAGCAGCGGCTGACGAGCTGAAATCGGTATTAGGTGATTACGATGGGGTGTTCGACATCGAAGACACCTTCGGTGACGGTAAGGATGAAATTCTGTTGACCACCAAACCGTTAGCCGAGGCAATGGGTATCAATTTGGCCGAGTTAGCAACTCAGGTTCGCTACGCGTTTTATGGTGCCGAAGCCCAGCGGATTCAGCGTGGTGACGAAGAAATAAAAGTTATGGTCCGTTATCCGGAATCGCAACGTCAGTCGGTCGGCAACTTACAGGACATGAAGCTACGCACCGCTGATGGCTCTGAAATTCCGTTTACTGAACTTGCTGATATTGAGTTTGCGGAAGGTTATGACACCATTACCCGTATTGATCGTGAACGTTCGGTGAACGTGAGAGCTCGGGTTGATAAAGAGTCGGTAGAACCTTTCCGGATTGTAAAAGAAGTGCGCGAACAGAAGATTCAGGAAATTCTTGACCAGTATCCGAGTGTTGGTTTTCAGCTACAGGGTGCAACTCAGGATGAAGCTGAAGCAACTGGATCGCTAGCTTTAGGGGGCCTACTGGCGATGTTTGCGGTGTACGCGTTAATGGCCATTCCACTGCGCTCATACAGTCAGCCGTTGATCATTATGTCAGTTATCCCGTTTGGTATGATCGGTGCAATTATTGGGCACTGGATCATCGGTATGCCAGTTAGCATACTGAGCTTGTTCGGCATTATTGCTTTGGCCGGGGTTGTTGTTAATGACAGTCTGGTTATGGTTGATTATGTCAACAAAGCCCGGGACGCTGGCACTGATTTACGCCATGCAGTGCTGGACGCAGGCTGCCGCCGTTTCCGGGCAATTACGCTAACCTCGTTAACGACCTTCTTTGGTCTGTTGCCGATAGTGTTAGAGAAGAGCTTACAAGCCAAAATTGTTATACCGATGGCAATTTCACTGGCTTTCGGCATCGTGTTTGCCACGGTAATAACATTGCTGCTGATTCCGTGTTTGTATCTTATTTTGGCGGATGCAAAACGTGGTATGCAAAGCTTTCTTTCCTGGTATGGGCTGGCTAAACCGCCCGAGCCGAAAGACATGAGCACTAAACAGGCGTTGGAAGATTACTAGTCAACTAGCAAAAACCGAACTGTAAAAAAGCCGCATTGCGGCTTTTTTACCTTTCGACCGTCATATTTTGTTAATATAGCAGCATTAGACTGTGCAAAAGCTTAAGGAAATGATGGCATGCTGCTCTCACTGCTCGATTTTATCGCGTTAGTATTTTTCTTTTTTTGCTGGATCGGCTATTCGCTGTTTGCTCATAAACGTGCAAAAACCACGCACAGTTTATCAAGTATTCTCTGTACCCTTCGCATTGACTGGATGCAGACGGTGATGCACAAAGATAATCAAATTGCGGATGCTTCGCTGATTGGCAACGTCGAGCGCACGGTGACCTTTTTTGCCTCGTCAACAGTGTTGGTGCTAGCCGGTGTCATTACGGTGCTAGCCAATTCTGAGGAGGTGGTGCAAGTACTTAATGAACTTCCGCTAACGCCAGCCACCAGCGCTATCATGGTACAGTTTCAACTGGCAGTATTGGCACTTATTTTCATTTATGCCTTTTTCAAGTTTACCTGGTCAATTCGTCAGTTTGGGTTTGTTTCAGTGTTGCTGGGGGCGTCTGTAAAATATCAACAGGAAAACCGCAGCGAAGAAGAACGCGTGAGATTTGCCCATCACGCGGCCAAAGTTCTCGATCAATCTGGCCACGAATACAATAAGGGCTTACGGACGTATTATTTTGCATTAGCGTATTTAACCTGGTTTTTGCACCCAGCATTATTAATTGTTGCCAGTAGCCTGGTGGTATTTATCCTTTACAGGCGTGAATATAATTCTCGAGTGCTACGTGAATTACTGGCAACCCATGGATTTACACCCGGTAAAAAGAACAGGAGTTAGTTTTGGAGACGGTATTCAACGACTTTCTCGGTTGGACTCGCGAGCATGAATGGGGCTATAGCGGGCGCTTTCATAAAACATTGGATAATGGCACTGAATTAACCGTGTGGGACAGTGGTGTACTGCTGGTTGAACCCAAGTCATCCACCGACAAAGATATTGTTATTTCGTGTGCGGTGCATGGCAATGAAACAGCTCCCATTGAAATATGCCGGGATATTATTCAGGACATTATCGAGCAACAGCAACCGGTTCAGCATCGTAGTTTATTTTTAATTGCTAATCCGGCCTCGATTAATGTCGGCCGCCGGTTTGTTGAAGAAAATATGAACCGGTTGTTTAGCGGTGCCCATAGCCGGGGAGAAATTACTAACCCAGAGCGGGAACGCGCGGCAAAGATAGAACAATACGTCGAACGTTTTTTTAACGAGGCACCCGCGGGGGAGCGGCGTCGTTATCATTATGATTTGCATACGGCTATCAGAGATTCAAAGCGCGAAAAGTTTGCGGTCTATCCGTATACTCATGGTAAGCCGTATAGTAAGGAGCAATTGCAATTCTTGTTGGCCTGTGGGGTCGATACAGTGCTGCTTAATCAGGCACCAACAACGACTTTTTCGTACTTTAGTGCCCATCAGTTTAACGCTCATGCGTTTACCGTTGAACTGGGCAAAGTACGTCCATTTGGCGACAATAAGCGCGACGATTTCGCTGCAGCAGAGAGCGCATTTCGCCAGCTTATAGGGCAGCCAGAGCCAGAACTGGGGCCTTTTAAACCGGAACAGCATTATGTTTTTGCAGAAGCACAGACGATTAATCGAGAACACGAAGATTTCGCACTTAACTTTGATGATCACACCGCTAACTTCACAGCCTTTGATAAAGGCGAAATATTAGCCGTCGATGGCGGTAAAGAAGTACGGGCTATACATGACAGCGAACATATTATTTTTCCTAACGCTAAGGTCGCACTAGGTCAACGCGCGTTACTCACCGTTGTACGGGTGCCGACTGAGTCGCTGGAACTGGTCTAATCTGCGTAGATAAATTGTTAAAACTGTTCGTTTCTATTTACACTTAGCGCACTGATTAAACAGCAGTGCGCTATTTGCATAGCACTTTACGTAAAGGTAAAGTAGCGGCAATTTTCCACCCTGCTGACAACCGAAAGAGAAGGTTATGGCCAAGGATAAAAAACACAATACAGAGATTGTGACCAAGCCGAAGTGGTTTGATAAAGATTCTGTCACAATTCCGATGCTGCAAATCTTAAAAGAAGATGGCAGTTTTCATAAAGATGCCGATATGCCGGAATACGATAAAGAGCTGATCGTGAAAATTCACGACACCATGCAATTTATCCGTATTTTGGATGAGCGCATGATTGCAGCGCAACGTCAGGGGCGTATCAGCTTTTACCTGGCTTCGCGTGGCGAGGAAGCAGAAAGTGTGGCGTCTACCGCAGCACTTGATGCCGGCGACATGATTATGGGTCAATACCGTGAGCAAGGCGCACTCGCGTATCGGGGCTTTACCGTTGAACAGTTTATGAATCAGCTGTTCTCGAACGAGAAAGACCTAGGTAAAGGGCGTCAAATGCCGGTTCACTACGGCTGTGCTGACCTGAACTTTATGACCATTTCATCACCATTGGGTACGCAGATACCGCAAGCGACTGGCTATGCGTTTGGCCAGAAGATGGACAAAACCGGCAAGTGCACTATTTGTTACTTTGGTGAAGGCGCGGCCTCGGAAGGTGACTTCCACGCTGCGTTGAATATGGCCTCGGTTTATAAAGTGCCGGTTATCTTTTTCTGTCGTAACAATGGCTATGCGATTTCGACGCCAGCAGAAGGCGAGCAGTATGCCGGTGACGGTATCGCTCCACGCGGTATTGGCTACGGTATGAAAACCATCCGTATCGACGGTAATGATGTGTTTGCTGTACTTAAGGCAACACAAGAAGCGCGTCGTCTGGCGGTAGAAGAAGACGAGCCAGTGCTGATTGAAGCGATGTCCTATCGTATGTCGGGTCACTCAACCTCGGATGACCCAACCGGATATCGTACGCGCGACGAAGAGTCTGAGTGGCAGGCGAAAGATCCACTTGATCGTTTACAAAAATGGATGATGAATGAAGGCTGGTTGGATAAAGACCACGTTGAAGAGCACCATGCCGAAGTTAAAGCCAAAGTGCTGGCAGCCTTAAAAGAATCAGAAAAAGTGCCGGTCCCGCATATCGATGAGCTCATCAACGATGTCTATGACGAACCGACTGAACTGTTAAAAGAGCAGTTAAAAGAGCTAAAAGATCATATTCGTAAGTATCCGGATGCCTACAGCAAAACGTCAGGGAGAATGGACTAATGGCTAAAATGAATTTACTACAAGCCATCAACAGCGCATTAGACCTGGCGATGGCCAAGCATGACAACGTGTATAGCTTTGGTGAAGACACCGGTGGTTTTGGTGGTGTTTTCCGTGCAACTTCGGGTCTTACCGAAAAATACGGTAAGCACCGTAACTTCAATACACCATTGGTTGAGCAGGGCATTATTGGTTTTGCGAACGGCCTTGCGTCTCAGGGAAGTTACGCCATAGCAGAAATTCAATTCGGCGATTATATCTTTCCGGCGTTTGACCAAATAGTGAACGAGACTGCCAAATTCCGTTATCGTTCAGGTAATGAATTTAACGTGGGTGGCTTAACCATTCGTACGCCATACGGCGGTGGTATTGCCGGCGGTCACTATCATTCACAGTCACCAGAAGCGTATTTTGCCCATACTCCGGGAATTAAAATTGTCACGCCGCGTAACCCTTATGAAGCAAAAGGGCTATTACTAAGCGCTATTTTTGATAAAAACCCGGTATTGTTCATGGAGCCGAAGCGCTTATACCGTGCTTCGACCGGCGAAGTTCCCGAAGAAGAATACACCATTCCATTAGGCAAAGCCGAAGTCGTCAAAGAAGGTAAAGATATTACCGTACTTGGCTGGGGTGCGCAGATGGAAATGACTGAAAAAGCAGTCGAACAAGCTGAGAAAGATGGTGTTTCATGCGAGGTTATTGACCTGCGCACTATCTCCCCGTGGGACGTCGAAACGGTAACCCAATCGGTATTAAAAACCGGACGTTTGGTGATCAGTCAGGAAGCGCCTATTACCGGCGGCTTTGCTAGTGAAATCGCGGCTACGGTTCAGGATAAGTGCTTTTTATACCTGGAATCTCCGATTGCCCGAGTCAGTGGTATCGACGTACCTTATCCGTTATGTCATGAGAAAGAATACATGGCGGATCATTTGAAAATTTATGAAGCGATCAAACGCTCAATGAATTACTAAGGACCCATCGACATGAGTAAAGACTTTATTCTGCCCGATATCGGCGAAGGGATCGTAGAGTGCGAAATCGTTGAGTGGCTGGTTGCCGAGGGTGACGAGGTAAAAGAAGATCAACCTGTGGTCGAGGTTATGACCGATAAAGCTATGGTTGAAATTCCTGCTAAAGACGACGGCGTGGTTGAAAAACTGTATTACCAAAAAGGTGATATTGCCAAGGTGCACGAGCCGTTGTTCCGTATCAACGCCGCTGGCGGTGATGCCGACAACAGCACGGATAAAAACGAAGGTAGCGCGCCTAAAGCAACTGATGAGCGCTCAGAAAAAGCCAGCAGTTCTGCTGCTAGTGGAGATACTACCGACTTTATCTTGCCTGACATCGGCGAAGGAATTGTCGAGTGCGAAATCGTTGAATGGCTAGTGTCTGAAGGCGATGAAGTAAAAGAAGATCAGCCGGTCGTCGAAGTGATGACCGATAAAGCAACGGTTGAGATTCCGGCGAAAGACGACGGTACCGTGGTTAAGCTGTATCACAAGAAGGGTGATATTGCGGAAGTACACAAGCCGTTGTTTGCGTTGAAGCCTGCGGGCGGCGTTCAAGAATCGGGTTCAAATGCTCCGCAGAGTCATGTTGAAACTGAGTCTAAGACACCGTCAGCTGACTCCAAAGCAGAAGCTGAACCGCCAGCAAAAGCCCGCCAGGGTAAAGCTATTGCCAGCCCAGCTGTACGTCGCTTAGCGCGGGAAAATGACATCAACATCGCAGACGTTGATGGCTCGGGTAAAAAAGGTCGGGTATTAAAGCAAGATATCAAAGACTTTGTTGCTGGCGATTCAGCTGAGAAATCGGAAACAGCAGCAGCTCCTGCGACCGCTCAGACAACAGGTGGCACTCGTACCGAAGCAATTCGTGGCGTGAAAGCAGCAATGGCTAAGCAAATGATGAAGTCGGTCAGTACTATTCCGCACTTCACTTATGCGGATGAGTTTGACGTAACCGACTTGATTGCCTTGCGTGAAAAGCTGAAAGAACAATACAAAGAAAAAGGCATTCGTTTAACAGTTATGCCGTTCTTTATAAAAGCTCTTTCGCTAGCGTTAAAAGAGTTCCCGGTAATGAATGCGCAGGTTAACGAAGACTGCACAGAAATTACCTATTTTGATGACCACAATATTGGCATGGCGGTCGATACTAAGATTGGTTTGTTAGTACCTAACGTTAAACAGGTGCAAAACAAGAGTATCCTTGATGTGGCCAACGAAGTAACGCGTCTGACCCAGGCGTCGCGCGAGGGTAAATTGCCACAGGCGGACATGAAGCAGGGCACCATCAGTATCTCCAACATTGGAGTTATTGGCGGCACTGTCGCAACGCCGATTATCAATAAGCCGGAAGCGGCAATCGTTGCCTTAGGCAAAGTTCAGGAACTGCCTCGCTTTGATGCTAATGGTAATGTGGTTGCACGTAAGATCATGACAGTAAGCTGGTCAGGTGACCACCGTATCATTGATGGCGGTACCATAGCCCGCTTTAACAAACGCTGGCAGGAATTCCTGGAAGATCCCACCAGTATGTTAGTCAATATGGTGTAGGTTGCGTTTTTGACGCAAGGTTTGCCATAGCTCGGCTATCACCGAGCTATGGCAATTAATTACGAACGTAGACGTTGGAAAATTAAGCCGCTGATGATGAGCACTAAACCTACGATGGTGCTTAGATGAATTGTTTCACCGATGATCTGATTTAACAGTAATAGCGAGATAAACGGCGACAAGAATATTAAATTACTGATCAATGACGTATTGCTGGCTGTTTTCATGGCGGTCATCCACAGCAGGAAAGTAACTCCCATTTCGAATAATCCAACATAGCTAACCGCTAACCAGCCTTGCCAGGGAACTCCGCTCCAGTCAGTCGTGATCAAACTTAACACCAGTAAAAAAGGTAGTGCCAGACCGAAAGCCAGAACCAGTTGTACGATCGATTCGGCATTTCGCTTAGTATTGATAATCCAGTAGCTAGCCCACAAAAAGGTCGACAATAGCGCCCAGAAAACGCCCCAGGGGTTAGAAAAACTGAGTCCCAGAATATCCCCGCGCGTTGCTATTACTAACACACCCAAATAGCCAAAAGCGCTGGCAATCCAGTCGCGTTTGCGAATCTTCTGCTTTAGAAAAAATGCCGCCATAAAGGTTAATGCTATAGCCCAGGTGTAGTTCAATGGCTGAGCTTCTGAGGCTGGCAGTAAGCGATAAGCCTGGAACAATACCAAATAATACAGAGTGGGGTTGAGCAGCCCAATCAGCAGGTAATACAGTGGCATGCGGCGTAGCTCTAACAACAATAATTGTTGTTTACCACGCGCCAACGCAATCGCTAACAGAATAAAAAACGATACAGTACTGGCCGCGGTGACCATTTGTAGCGGGTTTAAATAGTTGAGAGTTATTTTAAAGGCGGTAGCGACTGTGGACCACAGTAATACTGCAGCCAACGCAAATATCATTGCTCGTTTGTCGTTTGCGGTTAATGCCACGGATCCCCCGTCTGAACTGCTACCAATACTGATTAACCGCGAGAATAGCGTAAATTGCGTCTTAATGCGTATTTAAAATCGTTATACTGTGTGGCAACGAAACAAGGAGTTGATATGCAACCATCTATCTCGGTTATTACCTTAGCGGTTGATGATTTAACCCAAGCCGTAGCATTTTATCAAGAGGGTCTGGGGTTACCCACAAGCGGAGTTGTGGGGGATGCGGAGCAGGACACTCAGGTGGCCTTTTTTAAGCTCAATAACAATCTTAAACTGGCGCTATGGCCGCGGCAAAGCCTGCAGCGTCAAACCGGCTGTTCGGTAACCGGACAGGGAGTTTTACTGAGCCACAACGTGGCCAACCGCGCTGACGTGGAGTTGGTATTAAATACCGTCGCAGCAGCTGGTGGTGTTATTAATAAACCTGCTCATGAACAACCATGGGGCTGCTTTGGCGGATATTTTACCGATCCTGAGGGATACACTTGGGAGGTAACTTTTAATCCCAAGTATTCGAACTCTGATTAAGCTTCTCGTTTAGCACTAATACGCCGTACCAGAGCTGGAAAAAAACGTTTTAAAGTAGGCGCCAAAGCGCTTAAACCTTTACCGATAATGGCTTCTGCTTTATTCCCTTCTATCGCATTGATAATGCCCTTAGCGCAGTCACTCGCGCTAATGCCTGATTCAATTTCCGGGTCGTTATGGCCTTGCTGATTGCCGTCGGCTTGCAATGCATTAATGGCTATTTGAGTGTTTACAAAACCCGGTAAAATGCTGGTTACCTGAACATTATGCTCTGCCATTTCTGCACGTAAGCAATCCATATAGCCAAGCACCGCAAATTTGGCGCCGGAATAGCCACTACGGAGCTTACTGCCCACCTTACCGGCAACACTAGCAACGGTAACGATATGACCTTGTTGACGCTTAACCATTTGCGGCAAAGCAACCTGATTGAGCGCGACCACCCCAAAGTAATCAATTTCCATCAGTTTGCGGTAAACAGCGAGATCCGTTTCTAGTGCTTTACTGCGTTGCGAGATGCCGGCGTTATTGATCAACACATCGATGGTTTGCTCCGCTAAGGCGTTCTCAGCATCTGCTTTGGCCTGTTCTGGATTGGATAAATCAAGTGCCAGAACCTGATGTGACTCGGGGTTGGCCAGCGATTGTCTCAACTCTTCTAATTGCGCGGGTCGGCGCGAGGTCAGTATAAGCTGCGCGCCACGGTCTGCAAGTTGTTGAGCAAGGGCAAGACCGATGCCAGAGGAGGCACCGGTTAGCCAAATCGTTTTGTCTTTAATGGCTGTCATTCTTTAACCCGCCGGGTAAACGTAATTGGCCTGAATACCCAATGGTAAGCCAAGCGTCCAGTAAAGGATTAAGAATGCTGACCACAAGATTAATAGTGCGATGGTATACGGCAGCATCATTGCGACCAAAGTACCTATCCCAGTTCCTTTAACGTAGCGTTGACAATAAAGCACCACTAATGGGAAGTAGGGCAGCAGTGGCGTAATAATATTACTGCTTGAGTCACCCACACGATAGGCCGCCTGGGTTAAATCGGGGGAGTACCCCAACTGCATTAACATCGGTACAAAAATCGGTGATATCAGCGCCCACTTAGCCGAGGCAGAGCCAACAAAGAGGTTAATAAAGGCAACCAGGTACACAATACCAATCATTGTTACACCGCCGGACAACTCCAGGCTGGCCAGGAAGTTTGCGCCTTTCACCGATATCAAAGTACCCAGCTGTGAGTCGCCAAAGGCTTTAATGAACAGTGCACAGAAGAAGGCCATAACCATATAGTAAGCCATGTCTTGCATCGACTTGCTCATGGCACCAATAACGTCCTGTGAATTGGTGAAGTTACCGGATACATATCCGTGAACGATGCCAGGAATAATAAACAGCAGAAAAATAAGCGGTACAATCATACCCATTAACGGAGCCGAATACTCAGCAAGCTTTCCCGTCGCCGGATCAGCAAGCGGCGTATTGTCTATCGTCGCCCAAAAGTACAGTCCAGCCAGACCGATCACCATTGTGATTACGCCAGCGTAAAAGGCTTTGCGATCTCTCGGTGACACATCATCCAACGCCGGCATGTCCTCAGCGTCGCCATCAATCTCGGCACCGCGTAAACGTGGTTCAACCACCTTGTCGGTTAAAAACCAACCAATAGCAACCACTATAATTGAAGAAGCCGCGGTAAAGTAATAGTTATTCAGCGGGTTTAATTGCATGTCCGTATCAATTATCTGCGCGGCACTTTCGGTAAAACCTTGCAGTAACGGGTCAATGGCTGATGGTACAAAGTTCGCACTAAATCCACCGGAAACACCGGCAAACGCGGCAGCAATACCGGCTAGGGGGTGTCGGCCTGCAGCATAGAAAATAACGCCCCCGAGAGGAATTACCAGCACATAACCGGCGTCGACCGCAGTATGACTCACAATAGCGACTAAAATCAGGACCGGTGTCAGCAATGCCTGCGGTGTTACGTTTAGCATTAACTTAATGGCGACGTTGATAAACCCGGAGCGCTCAGCCACCCCAACACCCAACATCGCAACTAATACCACACCGAGCGGTGCAAAGCCCATGAAGGTATCGACCATATTGGCTAAAAAGCTGGCCATTTCCTGGCCGCTTAGCAGGTTGGTGACATTAATAGCTTCGCCGGTCAGAGGATGCTTTTCGTCAAAAGAAACGCCGGAAAAGAGCCACGACATAACCCAGACGATAACCAATAGACCAAAGAACATAACCGCAGGATCGGGTAATTTATTGCCCACTCGCTCGACGCCATCAAGCAGGCGATTAAGCAACCCACTTGGTTTTTCCATCGACTCGCGATCGGGTTGTGGTGTTTCAGCCATGAGAACCTCTAATTGTTATTATATAATGTTCGCTTAGGCGGTTATCATAACCATTATTTATACAAGTAACCAAGAGAGAATCGATGATTTGTGGTACTGATGAAGCCGGGCGAGGACCAATTGCCGGTCCGGTTGTTGCAGCAGCCGTTATTCTGGACCCGGAAAACCCGATTGAAGGGCTTAATGACTCAAAGAAATTGAGTGAGAAAAAACGCAATGCACTGAGTCTGGAGATCAAAGAGAAGGCCCTGTATTGGGCGATTGCTCAGGCCGACGTCGATGAAATTGATAAAATTAATATTCTGTGGGCATCGATGAATGCAATGACCCGTGCGGTCGAGGCCTTGCCGGTGGCGCCGTCGAAAGTGCTGGTGGATGGTAATCGTGTGCCGCAATTGCGAGTGCCAGCGGAAGCTATTATCGGTGGGGACGCCAGTCAACCCTGTATTGCAGCGGCTTCAATCTTGGCTAAGGTAGAGCGGGATCGGCAAATGCTGGAGTGGCACCAACACTATCCACAATATGAATTCGACAAACACAAGGCGTACGGCACCAGTAAACATATTGAGTTACTTAAATTGCATGGCCCGTGTCCGATTCATCGGAAAAGTTTTCGGCCGGTTAAGGAAATGCTGGCTAACTTGTGAAAAAACGGCAATCGGCTTAAAATACGCGCCTATTCTACTTTAAAATTACCAACTGATGGACAATCGCATGCAGTCTGCTTCTCATTCTATCCCTCACGTCGATATGCGTCGTTATGACGAAAACTTTGATGCATTTACCCAGGAAGTGGGTAACGGTTATGACAAATATGGTTTTATTGCATTGACGCATCATGGTATCGACACCGCTCTCATAGAGCGGGCGCTGGATACATGTCGGGAGTTATTTGCGCTGCCAGAAGAGGTTAAGATGCAGTACCATCGTCCGGGTCAGGGCGGGGCTCGAGGTTATACCCCATTTGGTACTGAAATTGCGAAAGACGCGAAGCATGTTGACCTTAAAGAATTTTGGCATGTCGGCCGGGAAGTCGAGGGTGAGCCCAAATACTCGCAGTTGTTGCCAAATGTTTGGCCGCAGGAACTGCCGAAATTTAAAGATGATATGGTTGCGATATACCGCGAGCTGGATAAGTTGGGTAACAAAGTGCTGGAAGCTTTGGCCGTATTCCTGGAACAGCCGCAAGACTTCTTCCGCGATAAAGTAAATAACGGTAACTCTATTTTAAGACCGTTGCATTACCCGCCGATTATCGACGAAGGAACGCCATCGGTTCGGGCCGGTGCACACGAAGACATTAATGTGCTGACGTTGCTGGTGGGCTCACGCGAACCCGGACTCGAAGTACTGGCAAAAGATGGCAGTTGGGTACCGGTAACGATTATCGAAGGTGCTATCATTTGTAATGTAGGCGACATGTTGCAGCGGCTGACCAATCATGTGTTGCCGTCAACCACACACCGTGTGGTTAATCCGCCAGCGCCTTATAACGCAAAACCGCGTTATTCGATTCCTTTTTTCCTGCATTTTAATCCGGATGTCATGATCACACCGCTGTCTTCCTGTATTAGTGATGACAATCCACAACGTGATCCGGCGATTACCGCAGACGATTACTTGATGGAACGGTTACGTGAAATCGGTTTGGTTAAAGACTAACAAACGACTCAGGAAGCGAACATGACGTTACGTCGACTATCGGCTTTATTGGCGGGCTCACTGCTTTTGGCGAGTTGCGCTTCGCAACAGCCTCAAGCGCCGCAGGACTTTGCGCTGACGGTGTTACATATCAATGATCACCATTCTAACTTGGCGGCAAAGCAACGCGAGCTTAGCTGGGACGGCCAGCGGTGGCAGCTGGAAAGTGGCGGCTTCGCCCGTGTCGCCAAGCAAATTTCGTTGCTACGCGAACAACATGACAATGTACTAACATTGCATGCTGGCGATGCTATCACCGGTAGTCTTTTCTTTACCCTGTTTGGCAGCGAAGCCGATGCCGCGGTAATGAACGAAGTCTGCTTTGATGCCTTTACCATTGGCAATCATGAGTTTGATACTGGCGATGCAGGGTTAAGCGAGTTTTTAGATAGGCTGGGAACACCCGCATGCCAGACGGCGAAACTGTCTGCCAACGTTAAACCAGAATTAGGCGTGTCGCCGCTAACGCCTACCAGTATGACCGACTCCTTTTCTCCATACGCAGTGTTTCAGCGCGGCGGGCATTCCATTGGTGTAGTAGGGCTGACTATTGCGACCAAAACTAAGAAGTCGTCTCAACCGGATGAAACCACCGAATTTGAAGATGAGCTCGCCGCCACGCGTCGGGCGATTACCGAATTGCAGTCAAAGGGCATCGAAAAAATCGTTTTATTGAGCCACATTCAATACTCGCGGGATCTGGAGCTGATAGAGCAGTTACCGGCGGTAGACATTGTCATTGGTGGTGATTCGCATACCTTACTGGGCGACTTTTCGGAATTTGGAATGGAGGCAGCAGGCCCTTACCCAACCCTTGTTAATAATGCTGACGGCGATACTGTCTGTTTAGCCCATGCCTATCAATACAGCCAGGTGGTGGGTGAGTTACAGGTTCAGTTTAATGGCGACCGGGTGGCGAACTGCGGGGGGCGGCCCCATTTTCTTTTGGGTGATGATATTCAACCCGCCGAAGGTGCCGTGACAACGTTAGAGCCTTTAAAAGAGGCGTTAGAGCAAAGCGGCGTGTACAGTTTTGTAGAGCCGGACGCCAACGTTCAGCGCCTGTTAGATCGATACCAGGACAAGGTGAAAGAATTTTCCGCCGAAGTGCTGGCAGAGGTTCCTGAAACCATTTGTAGCCAAGAGGTTGATTTGCCGCGTCGCTCGGGCTGCGCTGATGTTATTAGTTCTGGTGCCCACCGGTTAGCGGCTGAAGCTTTTTTACACGCTGTGCCGGACGCCGACTTTGCACTGCAAAACGGTGGTGGAGTGCGGGGTGATATTGAGGCTGGTGAATTCACCACTGGCGATGCGTTTAATATACTGCCTTTTGCCAATACCTTAGTCTCGATAGAGATTAGTGGCTCTGAACTTAAGCAGGTGATGGAAGAAGCGCTTGCTTACTCAGTATCTGATGGCGGCTCGACTCGGGCTTATCCCTACGGTGCTGGCATTCGTTATAAAGTTGATTTAAACCAGGGCTTTGGCGACCGGGTGTCAGATATTCAGGTATGGGATAAGGAAACTGACAGTTGGCAACCGGTGCGCCCGCGAGAAACCTATACAGCGGTTACCAACAGCTTTATTGCAGGCGGACAGGACGGTTATGAAACGTTCTATAACCTGACCGAGCGGGGCCGCGCTAAAAATACCGGAATTGATTACGCCAAAGCGCTGGCGGATTATGCCAGGGAGCAGGGTATACTTGAACGTCCGGACGAGTTTGCTACCCAAGCTTACCAAGGCAATAAATAGTGGCTCGTGTTAACGAGTCACAGCCCGTCTCTGATAAAGCCAGATTTGACATAACCGTCGTTGTACTGGCACTGCTTACGGCATTCGCGCCACTTTCCATTGATATGTATTTGCCGGCATTTACGGCGATTGCTAACGACTATGCGACTGATACTCACCGGGTAGAGCTGTCGTTAACTGCGTTTTTCTTTGGTTTGTTTATTGGCCAGCTGCTCTATGGAACAGCGACAGATAAGTTTGGTCGTAAAAAACCGCTGTACATAGGTTTGTCAATTTACGTAGTGACTTCGGTCGCTTGTGCCTGGGCACCGACCATTGAATGGTTGATTGTGATGCGCTTTTTTCAGGCGATCGGTGCCTGTGCCGGTATCGTGATTGCTCGAGCGGTTGTACGCGACCTCTACACGCCGCAAGCTTCAGCCCGGGTGTTTTCCTTCCTTATTCTAGTGATGGGCGTAGCGCCTATCTTAGCGCCCTTATTTGGCGCCTATGTGACCAGCTTTCTGGGCTGGCGAGCGCTGTTCTGGATAGTTGCAGCGCTGGGCATAGCCTGCGCGCTGACCATTCATCTGGTGTTACCGGAAACTCGTGGGCGGCGTTACGACGTGCGTATGCGACATAGCGGTAAAACTTACTGGAGTGTTTTAAAAGATCCGGATTTTTTGCGCTATTCGCTGACTGGCGGTATCGCTCAATCCGGTTTATTTGCTTATATTACCGGCTCGCCATTGTTGTTTATCGAAGTGTTTGGGCTCAGTCCGACCAGCTACAGTTGGCTGTTTGGGGCCAACGCCATCGGTATTATAGGTTTTGCGCAGCTTAACGGCTGGTTACTGAAGCGCTTTGCATCGCGTAAAATTTTGAATTTCTCGTTACCAATATTGGCTGTTGTGTCGGTTGGTATGGCGATAGCTGCTTACAACGAGGCGCCATTGTGGGGCGTGTTGATTCCGTTATTTGCTTACATCTCGACGTTGGGCTTGGTTTTTCCTAATGCCATGGCGGGCGCTCTAGCGGATCAACAGGAGCGGGCAGGTTCAGCATCGGCGGTTACTGGCAGCTTGCAGTTTTTAATTGCCGGATTAGTTTCTATGGGAGTTAATTACGTGAGTGTGGTCAGTGATTATGCGATGGCTTGGGTAATAAGCGGAGCAGGCATATTGGCTGTTGCCTGCTACCGCTTACTGAGAAAACCGGAACTAACGTCCGCTTAACCCCCGTAGTAGGTTGGAGCGCTGGGGCCTACAGGTAGACCAAAAGCGAACACCCAGATAAAGAACAGAATCGTCCAGCCAACAAAGAAAATCATCGAGTACGGCAGCATCATTGCAATCAGTGTGCCGATTCCCAAGTCCTTCTTATATTTGGCGGCGACCGCCAGTATCAGGCCAAAGTAACTCATCATGGGGGTAATTACGTTAGTGACGGAGTCCCCGATACGATAAGCCGCCTGAATCACTTCCGGTGAGTAGCCGACCAGCATTAGCATTGGCACAAATATTGGGGCAGTAATTGCCCACTGAGCCGACGCAGAGCCGAGCATCAGATTAACGAAACCGCAGATCATGATGAAGAAGACGAACAGTAACGGCCCAGTTAACCCCATATTAGTCAGAAACTCAGCGCCGTTAATGGCAAAAATAGTACCGAAGTTGGTCCACTTAAAGAAGTTAACGAACTGTGCTGCGAAAAACACCAGCACGATGTACATGCCCATGGTACTCATGCTATGCGACATCGCGTCGATAACGTCGCGGTCGTTCTTCATGGTTTCCACTGTGCGGCCATAAACAAAGCCAGGGATAGCAAAGGCAAAAAAGATATAAACCACGACCCCTTTTAAGAAAGGTGAACCTTTTACGTCACCCGTCTCTGGATGACGTAAAATGCCCCATTCAGGAACCACTGTCAGTGCCAAAATGGCGGCAATAACCACAACACTCAATCCAGCGTAGAGTAGCCCTCGTTTCTCCAGAGTGTTTAGCGGCTCCATTGAAGATTGATCGCTTAAATCAACCGATGCCTCGTCGTTATTGTATTTACCCAGTTTAGGCTCGACAATTTTGTCAGTAATTAAGGCACCGAGAATCGCGATCATAAAGGTACTAACCATCATAAAGTACCAGTTTGCTTCTGCCCCAACAGTGTACTCGGGGTCGATGATTTTAGCGGCTTCGGCGGTAATACCCGATAGCAAAGGATCCACGGTACCAATTAACAGGTTGGCACTATAACCTGCGGATACACCGGCAAAGGCGGCGGCCAGACCGGCTAGTGGGTGACGGCCAAGACCGTAGAAAATCATCGCAGCTAGTGGGACCAATACCACATAACCCAGTTCCGAGGCGGTATTTGAAATAACTCCGGCAAACACCACGGTTACGGTAATCAGTTGCGGCGGAGCTTTCATCACCAGTCCGCGCATGGCAGCAGAAATAAGTCCGGAGCGCTCGGCAACACCAACCCCCAGCAAAGCAACCAGCACGGTTCCTAGCGGCGTAAAGCCGGTAAAGTTAGTCACCAGGTTAGTCACCATGCGTTGCACGCCTTCGGCAGTCATTAAACTGACAGCAGGAATGACGGTTTCGCCATCGCGCGGATCAATTGCGCTGACGTCAAAAAACGCAGCAACACCACTAGCAACGATGATAAACACACAGAAGATAGCAAACAGGGTAATCGGGTGGGGCAATAAGTTACCTAGCCACTCAACACTATCAAGAAAGCGGGTAAACCAACCGCGCTTGCTGGTAGCGTCATAGCTATTATTAGGAGACTGCATAAAAGGTACTCTGCTTATAATGTTTTAATTAGGCGCTCGATTCTACCCAATTTTAAGGCATAAAAAAACGGCACTGTAATAAGTGCCGCTTTTTAAACTTAATTAAAGGCTGTTAGCTTAAGCAGCTTCGCCTTTGGCTAAGTTCTTTAAGGCGTAATCAAAGGCTGCTTTGCCAGCCAGTAAGTCGGCAGGGTCAAAGTCGTCAACATTGATGGTGCGTAGGCGACCTTCTTCAGTACGACGCATTAAATCTGCCTCGTCGTCACTGATAACACCCAGTTCCAGACCTTTGTCGGCTAAGGCGTCTAGCTGTGTAAAGCTAAACCGTTCACCGGCCGCCTTGCAGATTTTGCTATGCAATGGCTCACAGGCGATCATATCTTCTAAGGTTTGCTCTAAGAAACCAAATGGACCTTCTGGGCTTAAGAACTGACCATCACCTAAGCGGCTACGAGTGCTGCTTGGCTGCATCAGGATACGCGCGACCTTATGGTCGGTCTTATCACTTGGACGCTTAGCGATGCGACCAAATGGATACATAATGGTGCGTAATACCGTACCGATAGCACCAAAGTTTTCCAGCATCGCCAGCTGAGACTCTTGTAATTTATACAAGGTGTCCTGCATTGCCCAGTGCATCAATGGTTTGTCATCGTCTAAACGCCCCTGATCTTCAAACCGTTTAACGGTTGCCGAGGCCAGATACAAGTAGCTCAACATATCGCCTAAGCGTGCAGAGATGCGCTCTTTACGTTTTAAGCTGCCGCCCAGAACACCCATCGCAACGTCCGACAACAGTGCCAAATTGGCACTAAAGCGGTTCATTTGCTGGTAGTAGATTTTAGTCGAATCTGTGGTTGGTGCAGCGCTTAAACGATAGCCACCAAAGCCAAAGAAGATTGAGCGAATAAAGTTGCTCGCCGCAAAGCCAATGTGA
Source organism: Pseudomonadota bacterium (assembly GCA_051746345.1). Taxonomy (GTDB): domain Bacteria; phylum Pseudomonadota; class Gammaproteobacteria; order Enterobacterales; family Alteromonadaceae; genus Idiomarina. The sequence goes on along the minus strand of JBNJEZ010000001.1, from coordinate 144,937 downwards.
CCGAAGATAGCTTTGTCGAACTCGGCTAGTGCTTTTGAACCTTCTTGCGCCGATGCTTCCATTTCTTTTAAGACATAAGGATGACAGCGAATTGCGCCCTGACCGTATATCATCATGCTGCGGGTCAGGATGTTAGCGCCTTCTACGGTAATAGCGACAGGTACGCCCTGGTAACCACGGCCCAGATAGTTATTTGGACCTAAGCAGATACCTTTACCACCGTGAATATCCATTGCATCGTCCATACAGGCACGCAGCTTCTCGGTCATGTGGTATTTGGCGATGGCTGAAATAACCGATGGCTTCTCACCCAAATCAATGCCTTTCGTCGACAGCGTGGTAACGGCATCCATTAAGTAGGCATTACCGCCGATACGTGCCATTGGTTCTTCAACACCTTCCATTTTACCAATAGGTAATTTGAACTGACGACGGATGCGAGAATACGCGCCTGTAGCCAGAGCCATTTGTTTAATACCACCGGCACTGTTAGACGGCAGCGTAATCGCGCGACCAACAGACAGACATTCAACCAGCATACGCCAGCCTTTGCCGGCCATTTGTTGACCACCGATAATGTAATCCAGTGGCACAAACACATCGTTACCGCGGATCGGACCATTTTGGAAAGGAACGTTAAGCGGAAAGTGGCGGCGACCAATTTCAACACCATCGGTATCACGTGGAATTAACGCACAGGTAATACCCAGTTCTTTTTGTTCACCGATTAGGCCATCCGGATCGTACATCTTGAAGGCCAGGCCGAGCACTGTAGCGACCGGTGCCAGAGTAATGTAACGCTTATTAAAGTTAAGCTTAATACCGACGATTTCCTCGCCGTTCCAGTTACCTTTACAGACGACACCAGAATCAGGAATTGCACCTGCGTCTGAACCAGCTTCCGGGCTGGTCAGGGCGAAACATGGAATTTCGTCACCGTTAGCAAGACGCGGTAAGTAGTGGTCTTGTTGTTCTTTAGTACCATAATGCTGTAACAACTCGCCCGGACCTAAAGAGTTAGGTACACCGACGGTTGATGCCAATACGGTGCTGACGCCCGCTAGCTTTTGCAGTACCCGCGACTGTGCGTAGGCTGAGAATTCTAAGCCGCCGTATTCTTTCTTGATGATCATGGCAAAGAACTTATGGTCTTTCAGATATTGCCAGACATCTTCAGGCATATCAGTTAGCTCATGGGTAACCTGCCAGTCATCCAGCATCTTGCAGACTTCTTCGCAAGGTCCGTTTAAGAACGCTTGCTCTTCTTCGCTAAGCTCGGCTTTTGGAATGTCGTGCAGCTTTTTCCAGTCAGGGTTACCACCAAACAGTTCACCTTCCCACCATACGGTACCGGCTTCTAACGCATCACGTTCAGTATCCGACATTTCCGGCATTACTTTACGGTATGCTTTTAAAATGGGTTTCGTCAGGAAGTTTTGACGGATGCTGGTAATATTAAGTGGTATCAGGGCTATAGCTAACAGCACCCAAAGTACAGGACCGACAATATTGAATATATTGCCGACAGCAAACATAATGACCATGCCTAAGCTGAAACCGATTAGGCTGGTTCGTTTGTAAGTTAAAACACCAGCAACGATTATCGTTGCGATGATCCATAATGCGACACTCATAGTGATACTCCAAATTAGAGGTCTGACCAGTAATATGTGCAAGTTAGATCATGCGAGGATTATTTTCAAGCGAAAATTGAACGCGCGTTTGAAAAAGAAGTCTGATGGAGTGGAAAGTGAACTTTGCGGCAGGAGATGTACTGATGAAATGTTTGGTGGCTGCAGCAGCTTTGCTGAGTTTTAGCAGTGCTGCTGAAGAGATAAAACTCGAACCTTACGAAGCCGAGTATCAAGTCACTCGCGGCGGTAGTGAGTATGGTGAGGGCTACCGAAAACTCGAAGTCTCTCCCGACGGAGAGTGGCAGTTGCGTGGTAAGACAGATATTTCTTGGTTTATTTTGTCGGACACTCGCGAAACCCGGTCTGTATTTACTTACAAGGGCGACAAGCAGCGTTTTGTCCCAATAGAGTTTTTGTATATGCGTAGCGGCACAGGGTCTGATAAATCATTTCATGCCAGCTTTGATGGGCAGCAAAAAGAAGTGAGAAACGTTGATAGCGGCAGGTTGTTGGACGTTAGCTGGGACAATGGTCTGTACGACGAAGCCAGTGTCATTGAAAAGTTGCGGTTGGATGTTGCCGCGAACAGTGAAGAGCTTAGCTATTCGATTATCGATGAAAAAGGTCGAGAGGATACTTACCGTTTTGCTGTCGTTGGTAATGAACAACTGAAAACACCATACGGCAGCTTTGAGACCGTAAAGGTTGAACGAGTGCGTGATAACAACCGGCGGCAAACTTATTTTTGGTTTGCGCCGGAACTGGATTATCTACTGGTTCAAATGCAGCAATTTAAAGAAGGCGACGAGCAAGCCAAAATGTCCCTGCGCTCATTAACTCAGTAGCTTGCGTCCCTGACTGTAGCTTGCGTCCTTGACGCAAGTACAGACTACTCAGCAGCGTAGCCGCTCTCACCTAAAGGTTGGCCGTCAAGCGTCGCACGGCCACCTTCCAGTTTAAGCCGGTCCTGACAGAACCAGTTAACCACCATCGGGTAAATGCGGTGTTCCTGCTCATGTACGCGTGCCTGCAAATCATCCGTGGTATCGCCGTCAAAGATCGGTACTTTTGCCTGCAGGATGACCGGACCGCCGTCCAGCTCTTCGGTAACAAAGTGGACACTAACCCCATGCTCTTCATCACCCGCATCTAATGCTCTTTGATGGGTATTGATGCCTTTGTACTTGGGCAATAAAGAGGGATGAATATTAAGCATGCGGCCTTCGTAGTGGCGGGTAAATTCGCCAGTTAGAATGCGCATAAATCCTGCTAGTACCACTAAGTCTGGCTGGTAGCTATCAATCAGAGTTTTAAGTTCTGTATCGTAAGCTTCACGGCTGGGAAACGACTTATGTGATAAAACGTCGGTATCAATACCCTGCGCTGCTGCCTTTTCAAGGCCTTTAGCGGACGCTTTATTAGAAACTACGGCAACAATGCGTCCGGCAATTTTATGCTCTTCACAAGCCTTCTGAATGGCCAGCATGTTGGAGCCGGTGCCGGAAATAAGTACAACAATGCGCTTCATCGGTCAGCCTTAGCGGGTTTCGTCAGCTAAAATTTCAACTTGCTCATCAGCATCAGTTGCAGTTGCAATGTGGCCTATATTCCAGGCTGTTTCTCCGGCAGTAGTAAGCACTTCGACCGCTCGCTCAGCATGCTCATGAGGAACAGCAATGACCATACCAACACCACAGTTAAAGGTCCGGTACATCTCTTTCATGTTGACATTGCCGTTGTCTTTCAGCCAATCAAAAATGACCGGCCAGTCCCAACTGTTACCGTCGATAACTGCTTTTGTACCTTTCGGTAGCACGCGTGGGATGTTTTCCCAGAAGCCGCCACCGGTAATGTGAGAAAGAGCGTGCACAGGTACTTGCTTGATTAACTCTAATACCGACTTAACGTAAATGCGAGTTGGCTCAAGTAAGTGCTGAGCTAGAGTGCGACCGTGCAGGTCCGACTCAAGATCGGCTTCGCTCACTTCGATAATTTTGCGAATAAGTGAGTAACCATTTGAGTGCGGTCCGCTCGATGCCAGAGCAATCAGTGCGTCGCCTTCAGCAACTTTCGAACCGTCAATAATTTCTTCTTTTTCGACCACGCCGACACAAAATCCTGCTAGATCGTAGTCGCCATGTTCGTACATGCCCGGCATTTCAGCGGTTTCGCCGCCAATTAAGGCACAGCCTGACTGCTCGCAGCCATCGCCGATGCCGGTGACAACGTCAGCGGCAACATCAACGTCGAGTTTGCCAGTGGCATAATAGTCGAGGAAAAACAGCGGCTCAGCGCCTTGTACGATCAGGTCGTTAACACACATCGCAACTAAATCGATGCCGACTCCACTGTGTTGCTTAAGGTCGATTGCTAAGCGTAATTTAGTGCCAACGCCGTCAGTACCGGCAACCAGTACTGGTTTTTTATAACCTTCAGGAAGTTCGCACAGCGCCCCAAAACCACCGATGCTGCCCATCACCTCCGGGCGACTTGTCCGTTTTGTGACCCCTTTAATGCGGTCAACCAGGGCATTGCCGGCGTCAATATCGACCCCTGCGTCTTTGTAGCTAAGAGATGGTTTGTTATCGCTCACGAAAATTCCTCAACAGGCGCAAAATTTGCGCGCAAGTTTACCACGAATTGTGGTACAAAAGGTACTCCAAAACCGGTTGGATTTTAGGCCCCGCTAAATGCTTACAGTTATGCCCGCCAAAGCGCAGCATCTTGACGCTGTGGTTGCGTTAGAAAAACAAACCTTTCCTGAGGATGCAATCAGTCGCCGCAGCTTTAAGCGTTTTATTGAATCAACGTCAGCAGATTTCCAGGTGGCACTGGTTGACGATGAGCTGGTCGGCTACTTTGTGGTTTTATATCGAAACAATACCAACTTGGGCCGACTGTACGCTTTAGTTATAGCTCCCGGCTATCGTCAGGCTGGCTATGGACGCCAGTTGCTAGTAAAAGCAGAGGAAGCCGCCGACATGCGTCACTGCTTATTTTTACGAACTGAAATTGCAACCTCGAATCAAATTGCAGAGCAGCTTTTGGTAAAGGAGGGGTTTCGTACTATCGAACTACGCGAAGCGTACTTTCCGCCCAGTCATAGTCAATCGCGCGATGCGCTGGTGATGCAAAAATTATTGCCGCGTTACGAAATCGGCGATGATTCGGGCGTGGGCGCGACCGAAGAATATGTACCAATGCTAACCCAAACTACTGAATTTACCTGTGGTCCAGCGAGTTTATTAATGGCGATGGACTACTTTGATCGGCCAAGTGCGGACCCTGCCGCTGAAGAACTCGAAATCTGGCGCGAAGCAACCACTATTTATATGACGTCCGGTCATGGAGGTTGTGGCCCTCATGGTTTGGCCCGTGCGGCGCTAAAAAGGGGGCTGTTAGCGCGGGTAGAAGTTAATGCCGATGGGCCGCTGTTTATCGATTCGGTGCGGCAGACACAAAAGAAAGAAGTGATGCAACGGATACAAGAAGCCGATCGGATGTTCTTATTAGAGCAGGGCGTTGCTATTAATGTGCGTGACTATACGACAGACCTATTAAAAGCTGATTTAGCGAAGGGTGCATTGGTCATGGCACTAATTTCGACCTATTCGTTTGACGGTATCAGAGCGCCGCATTGGGTACTTATTTGTGCCGCCGACGATGATTTTGTTTATATTAACGATCCCGATTACGACACCTTACCTTGGGAATCATCCACCCAACGACAGTATCTTCCTATCCCTATTGCTACCTTTAATAAAGCCTTTGGTTACGGCGGCCGTAAACAAAAAGCGGCGGTGGTATTAACCGCAAAGTGATCAATCAGGCTTGAATTCGCCGTATTATATCGCAACAGCTATGCTTAACAGCATATATCGATAGCCAAGCTAAAAGGATTGAAGTATGAGCTCAGCATTTGACGATTTTGAAGTAAACGGCCAAAAGTTAAATAATCGTTTTGTGGTGGCGCCAATGACGCGTACCAGTGCCGAAAAGAAAGGCAAGCCCACGGAATTGATGGGCGACTATTACGGACGCTTCGCCAAAGGTGGCTGGAGCATGATCATCAGTGAAGGCGTGTATACTGACCGCCAGGCAAGTCAAGGCTACGAAAACCAACCAGGCATTACCGATGCGCCACAAACAGATGCCTGGAAAGCGATTGTAGAAAGGGTTCATAAGCACGACTGCAAATTTATTTTGCAGTTAATGCACGCCGGTGCGCAATTCCAACATAACGAGTATACCAACACACCAATTGGCCCCAGTGCGGTGATGCCAAAGGGAGAGCCTCTGGATATGTATGGCAAAACCGATGGCTGGACCGAGGTTAAAGCCATGGATGAATCGGACTTTGACGCGGTTATGCAAGGTTTTGTAGGAGCTGTAAACCGCGCCGAGGAAGCTGGTTGTGACGGTGTTGAGTTACATGCGGCGAATGGCTATTTGCTGAACGAATTTTTAAGCGACCACTTTAACCAACGCGGCGACCAGTGGGGCGGTGCTATCGGTAATCGCTTAAAGTTTGTGGCGATGGTGGCTAAGGCTGCGAAGTCAGCAGCAAAAGACAATTTTATCGTTGGTATTCGGTTAAGCCAAATTACGGTTACGGATCCGGATTATCAGTGGCCTGAAGGTGAAGACGCAATGATCAAAATTGTCAAAGCCTTGAAAGATGCGGGCATCGACTATATTCATACCACAGACACTGAGGTTAACCGTAAACCTTTTAAAGGTGGTAGCAATAAATCATTGGCTGAAATTGTTCAGGAATTTAGCGATATTCCGCTGATTGTGAATGGTGGCATTGATGAGTCAAATTACGAACACGTTGCGGCGCATTATCCAAATGCGTTGTTAGCCATTGCCAAAAAAGCATTGGCTAACCCTGAATTACCGAAACGCCTGAAATCAGGCGACTCGGTTAAAGACTTAGATTTCGCCATGTTGCAGCCCACGGCCACGTTGGAGAATGAATGGCAGTGGCGTGATCAGCACGACCAGCATGTCGACGCCGAATAACTAGCTGAGAAGCGGAGGTTTTTGATGAAAAACGTAGCTGTATTATTGTCAGGAGCTGGTGCTTTTGATGGCGCTGAAATTAACGAAGCTGTACTAACGCTACTGCATATCAGTAAGCAGGGTGCGAGCTACCAGTGCTTTGCGCCGGATACCCAGCAAACACAAGTTATTAATCATCTGAAAGGGGAAGAAACCAGCGATAAACGCAATGTGTTGGAAGAGTCCGCGAGAATTGCGCGTGGCGAGGTTAAGCCCTTGCACGAACTGAATGTTGATGAGTTTGATGCGTTGATTTTGCCGGGTGGCTTTGGTGTGGCTAAAAACTTCTGTGACTTTGCGGTTAATGGCGCACAGATGACCATTAACGAGCAAGTGCTGAAAGTCGGCGAAGCGTTTCGCGATGCTCATAAGCCGGCGGGCTACATGTGCATTGCACCGGTACTGTTGCCTTACATCTATGGTGACGGCGTTAAAGTAACGGTCGGTAACGATGCTGACGTGTCGTCAGCCATTAACAAAATGGGTGGCGAGCATATTGACTGTGACGTGCGCGATATTGTGGTTGATGATAAATACCAGTTAGTAACCACGCCTGCTTATATGTTGGCGCAAAATATCCCGGATGCCGAAGCTGGTATCAGCAAGCTGGTCGAAAAAGTACTTTATATGGCTTAGTTTGGCCTAAAAGCCTAATAAATAACCGCTTAGGTGCGGAACTTATAGCACTTAAGCGGTGTCTCAGGTATAGTAATAAGTGTTCTATCAGTAAGACTTTGGGGCTGATTAGGATTCGACGGGATACACGAGACCCAAGGTGCATGCCGAGGTGAGGCTGGCCTCGTAAAAAGCCTCAACTTTATAGTTGCAAACGACGACAACTACGCTCTAGCGGCTTAATAACCCGCTAAGCCCATCCCCCGGCGCTTTGTCTGTGAGACCGGACCAGGATGGCTCAAACTAAAGCAGACTCGCGTGGATGCTTTGTCCGGAGCTGAAGCGTTAAAACCAATCGGACTCGTCAGTTGTGAAGCCTGTCAGTCGGCGTCACACTGATTAATTAAAAGACTGACTAAGCATGTAGTACCGAGGATGTAGGTATTCCGGACGCGGGTTCAAATCCCGCCAGCTCCACCAATACCATAAAAAGCCGCTCAATCGAGCGGCTTTTTTGTTTGCGTAGCTTGCGTCTTTGACGCAAGACCACCCCTCTGTGGTAACCTCAACTTATCGAAACTACTCCGCACAGTATTACCATGAAAAAACTCTTCTTAACCTATATTGGAGGCTCGGCCCCGGGTGCAAATATCGAACTGCATGATGTTCGGTTTGTGGTGGGCGAGAGCATGGAGCAGACGTATCCGGCGGTGCGCGCGGGCTGGTTCGGCACACAGAAAGGCTTACATTTAGATAGCTATGTACACCTGCACCATGTTGATGGTTATCGAATTGAGTTAAAAGAGGCACCACCAGAAAACTTAGGAAAAAAATTGTTTTTCGTAAATTTTGGCGGATACTTCGAGGGTAAGTTAGCCGAGTTTCATGATTTTACCGTGGTTGTTGCCGACGATCCCCAAACGGCTAAATCGCTCGCTAAAGCACAAATCTTAAAACAAGGGCTCGCAGATGCTGAGCAAGTGCATAAAGACGATTTACTAGCGGTGGATGATTACCTGCAGCTTGGTCTCATCGATAACCATTATGTGCACTTGATTTACGACGGTGAGAAGCAGCCATTGGTTCCAGACTGGAAAGGCTACCAACCTTTGCCTTAGAGACTAAGCTACCGCTCACTCAACGTTGAATTTGTATTGAATCGCAAAGTTACCTATGGTTAATAAATACGAACTTTAATCAGGGTGTTTGTGTTCTTTAAAACTTAAATTAGCTGATACTCCCCAATAAACGAGAAATATAATGAGAATTCAACTTCTTATCTTGGCAACGCTCTTTTTAGCGGCTCCCGTAAAAGGAGAAATACTTTGGCAAGACTTTAGCGCTACTTATTTATATGGTGAAGACTACCGGGTTGGGGACAACCAGCGTGAAGTTATCACGTTTGAGCATGCTGCTGGTGCCAGTTGGGGCGATAGCTTTTTTTTCTTAGACCATTTACGTTCACGTGACGGCAGTAAAGAAAACTATGCGGAGTGGTCACCGCGTTTAAGTAGTTGTAAGTTTGGTCTCTATTGCTCTGATTCAAACGAGCCTCTTGGTGACATTTTGTTTGCCAGTACCGTCGAGATGTCCGAACAGTCGACGCATTTTTTACATGGCATTGGCGTTGATCTCAATATTGACGGGTTTAGCTACCTGCAATTGAATACCTATCGGCGTTTTAACGATGGTGTTGAAGATAATTGGCAGTTGACGGCGACCTGGGCTTATCCTTTTGACTTTGAGCAGCAGTCTTTTCTGTACGATGGTTTCATCGACTGGTTTTCCGGAACACAGAATCAGCGCGCGAGCCTGAACTGGACGTCCCAGCTTAAGTGGGATGCGGGTAAGGCGATTGGATTAGATAACCGTCTTTACTTGGGTATTGAGTATGTTTACTGGCGTAATAAATTTGGTATTGCGGATACACTAGACTTTCCGACACATGAGTCCAATGTAAACTTATTAATCAAATATCATTTTTAAGTGGCGACTTTACATCGACGCTACTTACTGTCTGGTCTAATGCTTATGCAGTTCAGGCCGATACGACTAGTATAAGGGTGACTTGTATAACTGCTGTCTACTAACACTATTTGAGGCTGTCATGAACTTACAAAATAAATTAACTCTTAGTATGGCTATCGCATTGACGACATTACTTGTGATAGCCATGGGTGTGTCGACTTTCATGATGCGTTCTCTTATAGAAGACCGTGTCACCGGGCAAGAGCTTCCCGCCACACTTGGCGAAATTCGCGGAGAAGTGGGTCAATTGATCGCGACACCCGTGTTAATTTCGCAGGAGCTTGCTAATAATCAATATTTGATTGATGCACTCGAAAGTGGCGAACCGAAAAACACGCAAAATGAAATTACTCGCTACCTAAACCGTATCTATGAGCAGAGAAAAGCAGTAGCTGCGTTTACAGTTAGCGCGCAAAGTAATAATTATTATACAGCGGATGGCTTATTTAAAACCGTTGCCCCAAATGAAGAGCGGGACCAATGGTTCTTCGACATCATAAACGGGGATACTCAACAAGAACTCAATTTTGATGTTGACGAGCAGTCGGGTATACCCACGGTGTTTGTTAACGTGCGTATCACGCACAATGGGCGCACGCTTGGCGTCGGTGGTATCGGGCAAAGCTTAGAGGATTTGCAGAACGCCATTGCTAACTTTAATGTCGGAGAGAACGGTTTAGCCTACCTAGTTGACGCAGAGGGTCGTATTCAGATTCACCCGAATTTTTCTGACTTTCGCCAACTCTCTGACGAAGTGGGGTCGGAAGTCGCTGACGAACTGTTAAACGACAGTAAGGTAATGATCAGTCATACCAGTCAAAGTGGTGAAGAGTTGATTGTTGCGAGTACTTACCTGCCTAATAGTGATTGGCGAATTATTATTGAATTACCACAATCTGAGCTTTATGCAGGGCTCAACCGAACCGTAACCGCAATCGTCATTATAAGCTTTTTGATTGGCTTAGCCTTTGTTATTGGCAGTTGGTTGTATGCCCGTCGTATTGTTCGTCCTATCAAGTACGTTGCTGATAACCTTAACAGAATGTCAAACGAAGGTGGCGACCTGACTCAACGTCTGGACGTCGAGAGCCACGATGAGGTTGGCGACCTGGCAAAAGGTTTTAATGCTTTTGTTGCCAATTTAGGAAATATCATCACGCACGTCAGAAATACCGCTTACGAAGTGAATGAGAAGGTGCAGGGGATCGAGGAGTCCATGCTGCAAATTGACCGTTTATCGGTGGAGCAAGAAAATAAAACCGATCAAGTTGCGGTGGCGATGAGTGAGATGGAAACCACCGTCAGCGAAATAGCAGAGAACGCCAATCAAACGGCGGGGCATGCTAAGGATTCACGTGAGACGACCTCAGAAAATCAAGAGCAGCTTCAGCAAGCAGTGAAGACGATGGAGACATTATCAGAGTCAATGCGGACGGCTGCGCACTCTGTGGAAGAGTTAGCTGACGAAGTGGCCAGTATTGTGACTGTCATTGATACCATCGAAGGTATCTCAGAACAAACCAACTTATTGGCATTGAACGCGGCCATAGAATCTGCGCGAGCAGGAGAGGCGGGACGAGGTTTTGCTGTTGTGGCGGATGAAGTACGAACGTTATCGCAACGTACTAGCGAGTCGACAGAAGAGATTCGGAACAAAATATCACGTTTACAACAGGGGTCGAAAACTGCTGTGTCTGCGATGGAAACAAACCGTACTCAAGCAGAAAATACGAGCGAACGGATTCGTGCTGCGAATGAAAAACTCAACGATTTGGTTGTCTTAATTCAAGACACTGCTGATATGAGTACCCAAATCGCGACAGCGACCGAGGAGCAGGCATCTGTTAGTCAGGATGTTGCTAAAAACATTCAGGCTATCGCCGATTTCTCGACGCAAGTTTCTGCTGCGGTTAAAAATAACCATAGTGAGTGTGACCAAATGTCATCACTTGCAAAGAACTTGCGCAGTCAACTTGAGCAGTTTAAAACATAATCTCAGCAACTAATAAGAATGTTCACTATTTCACAACGTGCATGGATGAAGCGTGTGATTCAACGATTAAACGAGATCATGAATTACGCTGTTATTAAGAACTTAATTACCGGAAGTCCAATAGTTGCCTGACTTCCTAAACAAGCTCCACGACACAAAGGTTACGTACATTACCTGCCAAGTTATCAAGTGGCAGTTGCTAACTTGGTGTCGAGCGCTCAACCGAGCGGCTTTTTTGTTTGCGTAGCTTGCGTCTTTGACGCAAGCTAACCGGCAAATTTTCCAGTTAACTAATTCAAGAAACTGCTAATGAATGACCCACGTTATGGCATGCAAGAGTCGCCAACAACCGTTAAGCACCTAATTATCGTTAATGTATTTGGCGTTTTAATCGCGATTTCGTTTTATTTGTATAAATTGGTGGAACAACCGGCTGAATTTTCCCAAACGTTGGCAAACTCAAGTATTGAATCGAATATTTTAGGCGCCTGCTTTTATGCGGTGCTTTTCATCTTAAGCTTAATGACCGGCAAGATCATAGTTCGCGGGGCAAGCGCAATATCGATTAAACAATCAAAGTGGGTGGTAACCGGAGCTCAGGCCGTCCTGTCCGGACTTATGATGGTGCACCTGAGCTTGTTTGTGTACTTAGCGTTGAGTCGTTGATCAAATAACGACAAACCACAGCGTCGCCATCTTTGACGGTAGAGCTTAATACGCCGCCACAGGCTTCGATCATTGCTCGCGATGAGTGATTATTCGAATAGCAGTGGATATGGATGTCATCAATCCCTAATGTCTGCGCTTTGCTAAGGCTCATGTTGAGCAAGATCTTGCCCAGTCCTTTGCCTCTATGCGATGGACGAATGCTCAGCCCTATGTGTCCACCAGCATGTTCTATTTGTTCGTTCAGTCGGTGTCGGATATTACTGCAGCCAACTATTTGCTCATTATCAATTAACCAGTAGGTAGAGCTTTGCACCATTCCGGGAGGAACGGCCTCACCTGATCGAAACCCTTCAATACGGGCAAGCATTTCGGTGAAATTACGGTGGTCAAAATCAAGCGGAAACGGGTAGCGTTCTTCGTCACCCAGCTCATCAATGTAGTCGCGATAACTTGCCGCAAATTCGGGCGTAGGCAGGATAAGTTTAAGCACGCTCTGTTCCTTTATCGGTTCCGGTATCGTTTCCAAAAATGATATACAGTCGCAATAGCCAGCGCGCCGGCATAATGTATGGGACTCACATCACCTAAGGTTAAATCCCCACTTTGGACGTAGGTTACGATCATCATCACCAGTACATAACTGCCGACCAGTACCAGTGTTGAATACAAGATCGACACTACGGGATTGCTTTCCGAGCTCATGAGTTAAGTCCTTTCGATTACTTTTTAGGTTAATACGCGTTCAATATCCGCATCTATTTTCAGCGTCGCAAGGCTGTCTGCGCGTGTTTTGCCGCGGGTTAAGATTGCAATAGGTTGGCCATGCTCGTCGGCCTGGCGAGCGAACCGGTAACCGGAGAATACCATTAATGATGAGCCGACCACCAATAGTCCGCCGCTTTCTGAGAGAGCCTGCCTGGCTTCGGCCACACGTGTTTTCGGCACGGTGTCTCCAAAATACACAACGTCGGGTTTTAAAATGCCTCCGCAATTCAGGCAGTCGGCAATATTAAATCGCGAAAAATCGGTCTCGATATCGGCATCACCGTCAGGTAGGGCAGTGGCATTGAGTTCGGCGAACTCGGGATTTAGCGCTAAGCAGCGTTCATGCATGTCGATGCGTGGAGACTGAGCACCACAACTCATACACACCATTTCGTTGGCGTAACCGTGTAAGTTAATAACGTCGGTGGCGCCGGCTTTTTGGTGCAATCCGTCGACATTTTGGGTAATGATGGTGCCAATTAAACCTTGTTGCTGCATTTTGGCCAGTGCAACATGCGACTCATTAGGTTGGGCATTATAAAGCACTGGCCAGCCATGCAGGGCACGGGCCCAGTAACGCTTCCTAAGCAGTTCGTTGGTCATAAAGTCACGGTGCTGAACCGGTGGCGCACTTTTCCAGTTGCCGTCGCTGTCGCGATAGTCAGGGATGCCTGATGCGGTACTTAAGCCGGCTCCGGTTAGTACCGTGACGGGTTTGTTTTTCTCTAAAAAGTCTTGAAACTGGCTTTTATTTAAGGACATTTTTTTAAAGGTCAATTTATCACTAAACCGAAAGCCTATATGATCGTTAAAAATAAATGAACCAGTGTGAGAAAACATAGAGTGAAAACTGCCGGTTATTAAGGCGGTCGACAGTTAAACCGAGGAAATTCTGCTAGTATATCAATCACTCGACAAGCAAACCCAAAGAGACCGATATGAGCGAAGAACAGCAAGTTATTCAAAGCAAACACACGCAGCAGTATAGTGCGGAGGGTAAGACGGTAGATATTGATATTTACCGCACGGAAGATAGTGGCTGGATTTTAGAAATTGTCGACCAGGAAAATAACTCTACGTTGTGGGAAGACCAGTTTGAACAAGAGGACGATGCCCTTGCTGAGGCGATGGATGCTCTGCAAGAGGAAGGCATAGACAGTTTTATTGGAGCTGCCGAATAAAATGATCAGGGTTTCACAGCGCGTTGAATTGCCGGAGCATGAAATCGAATGGCAATTTATCCGTTCTAGTGGCGCGGGCGGTCAAAACGTTAATAAAGTGGCGACCGCAGCGCAGCTTATTTTTGATATTAATGCATCCTCTTTGCCGGACTTTTATAAACAACGGCTGCTAAAAAAAGCGGACCACCGTATTACCCAAAGTGGCAAAGTGATTATAAAATCTCAGGAAACCCGCAGTCAGGCTCGTAACCGCGAGCTGGCGCTTGAACATTTGATTGAGCTTATCCGTAGCGTTGGACAGGTTCAAAAGAAACGCATTCCAACCAAACCTAGCCGCTCCGCTAAAGAACGGCGCCTGACCGGCAAAAAACAGTTGGGGCAGAAAAAAGCGTTAAGGAAAAAAGACTTTTAAGTTTTACTCAGAAACCCCTGCAGTTCGCCCTCCGGCATCGGTTTTGCAATGTAGAAACCCTGAATACGGTCACACCCCAGCTCGGTAAGCTTATCTAAGGTCTGTTGATCTTCGACTCCTTCGGCGACTGTTTTCAGACCTAGATCATGGGCCAAATCTATGGTCGATTTAACAATAGTTAAGCTCCTTTTATTGCTGCAAATCGCCTGAACAAATATCTGGTCCAGTTTAATTTCCTGTACCGACAATTCGTTCAGGTAATACAGCGACGAGTACCCGGTGCCAAAGTCATCGACGGCACAACCAATTCCCATTGATGCTAGGATGTAGATAACCTCTTTGGCATGAGAAGACTCTTCAATAAGGCCACTTTCAGTAATTTCAAACAGTAACTGAGACGGGTTGATATCGGTTATCGCGCTGCGAACGAAGGGTAAAAATGCTTCATCCAATAAGTCGTGCGAACTGATGTTAACACTCAGTTTTAACGGTTTTTGCGCACCGCTGCGTGCATCTTGCTGGATTTTATTGACTGCTTGCTGAATAACCCAGTAAGTTAACTGTTTAATGCCACCGGATTCTTCCAGCAATGGGATAAATCTATTGGGTGGTACCAGCCCAAGAGAGGGGTGCTGCCAGCGAATAAGAGCTTCTGTGTGAGAAATTTTCTGTTGGGCAATGTCAAGCTGCGGCTGAAAATGCAGGACAAATTGTTGGCAACCAAACTTATGAAAATCATTCAGTAGCTGTAAGTTTTGTACATCGGGTTCATCGGCGTCACTGTAGATACAATATTGAATCTTTCTTTTCTGCGCCGCTGTTAACGCGGTAATAGCGCGTCGTACAAGTTCTGCGCCATCGATATTCTCTACCGCGCAGTGAGACTGGGCAATACCAAAGGCTAGCTGTGGCTCGATTTCACCGGCCGTGGAAAAGAGCGGCTCACGCAGTGCGTCAATTACGCTAGCGAGTTTCGACTCATCCTCCAGTGTTAACGCAAATAGACCTGAACCAAAGTGCGCACAGGTATACTGATGGATTGCTTTAAGTCGTTCGCCAAATTTGGCAACAGTACTAAAAGCAGTCTCATAACCAAATACCGTTATCATCGATTCGATATTAGTAATTTGTATGGTGACCAGGGTAACGGCTTGAGCCTCATCGTTATGGTCTGGTTCTAACCGTTTATCCAATTCTCCAAAAAACGTGGTACGGGTATACAGGCCGGTAATATTGTCATGCGCAGCGTTAAATTCGATTTGTTGTTGCAGTGCTTTATTTTGTTGCAGCTCTGTTCGTAGATCGGCTGTTTTTTCGCGAACTTTGTAGCGCAGTGTCACTGACCAGTACAGCCCGATAAACGCCAATAAGATTAATGGAACGATAAACCATAGCGCATTGAGTATCGCATTCCAGACGCCATGGGTGCCGGGTTCAAGCAAGTGTTCCCAACGTTTATAGATGGTTTCGTACTGGCCATTAACAATGACAGTGGCGAGTTTATTATTCAGGTGTTTGAGTAACGCATCATTGCCCTTTTTGACACCGAAGGCGTATGGCTGGGGCCAAAACTGTATGCCTGCGGAGGTGACTGCCAAGTCGTATCGGTTAATCAGTTGGTCCGAGGTGATATTGACTTCGATACAGGCGTCAGCAGCTTTGTTTGCAACTTTACGCAGACAGTCAAGTTCGTCTGCGGCGACAAGCATAGTTAGGTCAAGGTTTAATGAGCGTAATTTGTTCTCAGCAAAGGCGCCTTCAGCAACAGCAACTGTTTGCCCAGCAAGTTGGGACAACTGCTTGTACTGAGGCCCGGAAACGTGCGAAAAGATGCCGTGGCTAACGTAATGTATGGGTTGCGTAAAGCTGAAGGTATCACTGCGGTCATCAGATGGAATTAGTGCGACGGCATCGGCCTCACCCTCGATAACTGCATCTAACGCCGCCCTCCATGAGGAAAGCTGAAATTCAATGTTTGTATTATCTGTGTCGGCCATGGCACGCTGTAAGTCAGTAATAAACCCATGCTCATTGCCATTTTCGTCCAGCCACTCAAAAGGCGGGTAATATTCGGACCCTGCATACACGATGGTATTGTTTTTCAGGGTGCGGTCAGAGTCTGGTTGAGTAGTCGCTGAGCTCGGTAAAAAAGCAGCCGTGACCACAACGATAAGACCGACTAGCTTAACGAGTGATCTCATCTGCGAATATCCATAAGTTAAAAATTTTTTTTATGATTATATTATTATCAATACAGCTTAGTTTATTTTGGTATATGTGCAATCGTTATAGTGAACAAAAGTTGTGGATTCTACCCTTGGTGATGTTTAACGAATCGGTGGAGGTTGCTGGTGAAGAGCTGCCACGATTTCAGTTTATTAGCGAGTAATAAATTATGCGATTAATCTTAGTTCTGGTGTTAGGGTTGGGCTTTATCAGTGCTCTGGCGGCTGCAGAGTATTCAATTGAGAAAATTACGGGAAATATCTACCGGTTTTCTGTCGACCATTATCATTCGGTATTTATGGTAACCGAACAGGGTATTTTTGTGACTGACCCGATCAATGCCGAAGCTGCCAAGTACCTGAAAACGGAATTATCCAAACGCTTTGATCAACCCATAAGGTATCTCGCGTATAGCCATAATCACATTGATCATACGTTGGGTGGTGAGGTAATTGCTACCGACACGACGGAAGTGATTGCACACCAGTATGCCGATGAGGATTTACGCTGGACCAAAGCACCTACGGCGTTGCCGACACTGACCTTTAATGATGAATTAACGGTTAAACTCGGTGAGCAGTGGGTAGAAATGAAGTATTACGGGCCTAATAACGGGCGTGGCTCGGTTAGCATGCGTTTTATGCCAGATAATGTGTTGTTTGTGGCGGATTGGATTGTACTGGGTCGTATGCCTTATAAAACACTGCCTGGCTACGACATTCATGGCATGATTCGATCGACTCAACAAATCTTGAATGAGAAGCCATTTAACCGATTTGTTGGCGCTCATGCCGATATGGGGAACCGCCAAGATGTTGAACGCTACTTACGCTATCTTGAAGCGTTATATGCGCAGGTTCGGGATGGTATGCTGGCTGGCAAGAGCCTGCAGACACTCCAACAGGAAATAAAGCTTGAGCGTTTCTCAGATTTAAAAATGTATGACGAATGGCTACCGCAGAATATTAAAGGTGTTTACGATACGCTCAACAGTCAATCGTATTTTGACCGTCGCAATGACAATTTAGAATAAAGTTTAAGGGCATGAAGGCATGACTGACGTCGATTTTTCTGTGTTTTATGATCGGGCTTGTGAGCGCAAAGGCGGCGAAAAAGCGATGCTGGAGCGGCTACCGAAAGTTGCGTCTAATGAAGAACTTGCTCAGTTTGCGGATGATCGTGTCTTATCACTGCTGACCCGTTGTGTCTTTCGGGCCGGGTTCGTCTGGCAGATTATTGATAACAAGTGCCGCCGGAAGTATTAGAAGAGCTCGCGCAGGACCCAAGGGTGGTGCGTAACTTTCAAAAAATAATGACGGTACCGGTTAATGCGAGAATGATTGTCGAGGTGGCAGAAGAGTACGGTAGTTTTGGTCAGTTTCTGGCGCAGTGGCCGAACTCAGAACAAGCTGAATTACTGATTTATCTGAAAAAGAATGGTGCCAGGTTGGGTGGTAATACCTCGCAATACGCATTGCGCGCCATGGGTTGGGATGGCTTTGTGCTTTCCAGTGACGTGATTACTGCGTTAACCAATTATCGGCTACTCGACGCTTCGGTAACCAGTCAAAAGGGACTAAAACAGGTACAGGCGGCGGTCAATCATTGGCACCAACAGACCGGGTTGCCTCGCAGTCATATTTCCAGAATTCTCTCTTACAGTGTTGGCTAGCTATTGAAGGACGGGAATATAAAGCCGGTTGGTCACTACATCATCGCCACTTATAACGACTTGAAATAGGTCGCCATAGTCATCTTTTTTAAGGACTTTAGCACTACCTCCAGCGGCTTTGACTAACTCTGATACGGTATTACTGTGTCCGACAATTAGAGCATTTTTTTGGAGAGCTTTGATACTGGTTACAATACCTTCTAAGTCTTTAGACGGATAGTTTTCGACAGATACATTAAGATATTTTGCTAAGGGTTCAGCGGTTAAACGGGTGCGTTTAAATTGGGTCGAAAATATCACTTCGATATTACTGTTTTTAAGTGTTTGTGCCAGTAAACGCGCCCGCTGCTGTCCAATAAGGCTTAGTTCAGGGTCGGTTTTTTCATCTGTCTTTTCCATATGGCGGGTAAAATACAGTGTGTAACTGTCGGCTATAGCAACGCTGGGAAGCAGGCTAATGAGCATCAGTATGAAAAATAGTTTGCGCATAGAGCGTCTCTGAAGTAACTGATCGTATAAAGATACCTTTGATAATAATATAGGTTGAGGTAAAAATGAACGAACAAACGGTTTTGGACTTTTGGTTCAAGCAGCTAACACACAAGCAATGGTTTATAAAAAGTACAGAGCTTGATAACACGATTAAAAAGCGGTTTACGGATATTTTAACCGCAGCGGCGAATGGTGAATGTTGGCAATGGCGCGAGAGTGCAAAAGGACGGCTGGCTGAAATTATCGTGCTTGATCAGTTCTCTCGTAATATCTATCGCGATACAGCAAACGCTTTTGCACAGGACCCAATTGCCCTGGTGCTGGCGCAAGAAGCGGTGGCGCAAGGAGCCGATAATTCACTCAGTGCGGATGAAAAGGCATTTTTCTACATGCCCTACATGCACAGTGAGTCAAAGCTGATTCACCAACAGGCAATGTCACTGTTCCAGCAGCCCGGCTTGGAAAATAATTACAAGTTTGAAGTGAAACATAAGCAGATTATCGACCGGTTTGGTCGCTACCCGCATCGCAATGAGGCGTTAGGGCGTGAATCAACATCCGCAGAAAAAGAGTTTTTAAAACAGCCCGGCTCTAGCTTTTAAAGTACCGGGGTTGTGTCTATTAAAGTAATACCATTGCGGGGTTATAGGTCGTTGCGCTTCCACTTACTAAACGCAATAAAGTACAGTAGTGCAAGATTAGCGAATGGAACCAGCATCAATAATGACAGTGGTGCAGGGTAACCAATGCGTTGGCAAATTCGCCAAATAGGAACGACCAGCAAAATAGAACCTACCAGCATCCAGAGAAATCCCATTCCGGCAAACATTTCGTGACCCATAATAATTTCCTTATTTGCTAACTGTATGTTTTACCTTAGACTGCAACCTTTAAAGTTGCAAAGGTGAAATAACGGATGAACTCTCCAGAACCCTGTCCGTGCGGCAGTCAAAAAGAGTATCAGCACTGCTGCCAGCTGTTGCATAACGGTCAGGTGCATGCCGAAACGCCGGAGCAATTGATGCGCTCGCGTTACAGCGCGTTTGTGAAAAAACTGCCGCAGTACCTGTTAAAAACCTGGCATGCCAGTACCCGACCAATGACCCTGGATTTAGAGGATGCGCCAGACTGGGTAGGGCTGCAGGTAGTCTCGTCAGCTGCACGAGGTGATCAGGGCCAGGTGCACTTCCGAGCTTTTTATAAGGACGGCAATGCCACTGGCTTTATGGAAGAACATTCAGAGTTTGTTCGCGAAAATCAACAGTGGTTCTATCTAAACGGTAAGGTCAGTTAGACGGCGCTCAATTAACGAATCAAATGCCATTCGGTTTGCCGGCCCGCTGCATAGATAACACGCTCACCATTAAAATAGGCCGTTTGTTCCAACATAATCTGTACGGTTTGATCGTCCCACTCCGGCACTGTTTGCTTAATATTACCTTCGATCGCGTATGCGGTATTCGGATATAGCAGCCAATCACCAGTAACTTCGGTGGGCCCTTGATTATCCCACATGCCGATAGTCGGACCCGGAGCATGGCCAAAGAAACCAATCGGGTGGGTGTAGGTACTGCCGTCGATGTCAGCTTGCTGACTGGCATGCATTGTTGCAGCGAGTATTTCATTACCAGTGCGGCCGCTGATAAACTCATTAGTTAACAGATCCTGCCATTGGTTACCCGTTGCCAGAGCATTTTTCAGTCCTGCAGGGGCACTGTCTTCACCAATATTTAAGACGTACCCCATCTCCTGGGTATCCGTGCACATTTTCAAGTAACAAATGCCTACGTCCGTATGCAGCACATCGCCGCGCTTAATGACTCCCTTGCCAACACTGCAAAATGGCATATCTTCAGTGCAGTCATTGCCTTTTCGCTGAAAGGTTACATAAGGCATAAACCAGGCATCCAGACCGAGTTCTTCAAAGCGTTGACGAATGAACCAGGCCACGTCTTCGGTAGTTGTCGCATTTGGGGTGATGGCTTTAGCGCTAAATGCTTCGGCGATAACGCTGCGGGCCAGTGATACTGCTGTACTCAGTACACTAAGTTCGCTGTCAGTGCGGGTTTCTAACCAACGAACCGTTAGTTTCTCAGCAGGCTGTAAGCGGTTTTGATAAGTTTCCGGGAGTACTGCAATCAAACGATCATAAAGCCCTTTGGTTAAACCGTCCGCTTCGGGCCAGTGCTCGGACTGATTAATACCGATGGTTTGCGGATCTTTTTCCTGAATCAATTCGGCCAAAGCCTGCCACTGCTCATTCAAATCTCCGCCTGACCAATACGATTGGTAGGGGTCTCCAAATGGATAGGTATTAACTGAGAGTTTCTCGACAGTACCGTCGTCTAGTCGATTAAAAATTAGCATGGTGGTTCGGCGAGCGGCAAAAGTGGGTTGGGGTACCAGTGAAAAATACACCGGATCTTCGGCGTATTCGCGATTAATAACCAGCCACATATCCAGCTGCACGGATTCCATGAGTTGCGGCAATAATTTTTCCAATCGTTCATTCAGCATGCGGTTTTGCGGTGCCACCCGCTCCCGATGTTCAAGCACTTGTCCTTGTTGTATTGCGCTGACCGGCTTGGTTAAAAGCAAGAGCAGGGGCAGCAGACAGAATAAAGAAAACCGTTTGCGGAAAAACATGGATAATTCCTTTTAAGCTAAATGAACCAGCGTAGTAATCGTTAAGATACTCTGCCTTGAAAAACTGCACAACAGGTTAAGTGCCTGAATTAGTTGTTTAACAATATTAAAAACAGCTTGCAAAAAACATAAACGAAAATGAGAACGGTTCGCATTTAAATGTTAATTCCCTGTCGCTAATATAGCCCCCGTTAAAAACAATACAGGGAATGGAACGATGAAAAAATTTGTGCCAAACACGATTGCCCTCGCGGTGTTGTCGTCTTTTACGCATTCTGCGATGGCTGATCCGGTTGCAAAGGATTTACAGGATATGGAGCGAATAGTCGTTACTGCCTCAGGTTTTGAGCAGAAAATTACGGAAGCGCCGGCCAGTATCTCAGTGATAACCAGCGAAGAAATTCGACTGCGTTCATTTACCTCT
The DNA here is from genome assembly GCA_051746345.1 of Pseudomonadota bacterium. Classification (GTDB taxonomy): domain Bacteria; phylum Pseudomonadota; class Gammaproteobacteria; order Enterobacterales; family Alteromonadaceae; genus Idiomarina. The sequence continues at coordinate 123,116 of JBNJEZ010000001.1, read as the reverse complement.
TTATTGGACGCGGTGAAGTTTCAGGAGGGTATTGATATTGGAACAACCCGCGATAAGACGGGTCAGGGCAGTATTAGTATGCGTGGGTTAACCGGTGAATATACGCTAATTTTGGTGGATGGTATTCGGCAAAACAATCATGGCGACATTTACCCCAATAATTTTGGTGGAAATGCGTTTAACCACATTCCTCCGCTCGAAGCGATTGACCGGATTGAGGTGATCCGCGGACCTGCTTCCACACTTTATGGTGCGGATGCGCTTGGTGGGGTAGTCAATGTGATTACCAAAAAGCACTCTGAACGATGGTCCGGCGCTGTGACCTTTGGTCGCAGCCTACAAACAAATGATGATTTCGGTGATGACTTTACCAGTGACTTTAATATCTCAGGGCCGATTATAAAGGGAGTGTTGTCAGCAAGTCTGCGCGGCAGTTTATATGATCAACAAGCGTCTTCGCCTCAGTTTGAGCCGGCCGTTGATCCTAACGGAAAAGTACATGTTCGGGAGCTGGGCTTTGGCAGTGGTGGGCGTACGGTCGATAATAGCGATGAGCACTATGGATTTAGTTTATCGCTGACGCCAGTGACAGATCAAAACCTAAAGTTTAACTACGATGACTCGCACCAGTCGTACGACAACACGCCCAGCTATAATTTAGCAACTGATACCATTACTTACCCATTGGGGACCAGCGACAGCATTGAGTCTTTATGGCAAACAAGGGGGGGACAAGTAGCGCCGCGAGCTGGCTATGCACAGGATCAAACTTATGACAGAAGCTGGTGGTCATTGATTCATGATGCCGAGTGGGGCTTTGGTGACAGTCAAATTTCATTGTCTTATGTTGATACCGAAAATAACGGCCGGACCTTGCCGCTAAGCGTTGATGAGCGTCTATTACTGCAAGAAATGTACGACGGAACTGGCGACTACGCCGGTTTGTCAGAACAGCAGCGCCGCTCGTTAGCCGAAGAGACTTTTTTACCGCGTCCGACGCGTCCACTTGAAAGCAGCCAGTATACTCTGGATGTGCGGTTTGATATCCCGCTGGAGAACTTTGCTGGCTACCACAACATTGCGGTTGGTGGTCAGGTTATTGATGGTGAATTGAAAGATGGCGTTTTCGGTCTGGAGCAGGGTAATGCGGGTGCTATTCAAGAACAGAAAATGTATTCGTTATTTGTTGAGGATAGCTGGTCACCGACAGCTGATTTCACCTTAACCAGTGGCGTTCGTTATGACTATCACGATGTCTTTGGCAGTCAGCTGTCACCGCGTCTTTATGGCGTTTACAATCTGTCGGCTGGCTGGACTTTAAAAGGTGGTGTCAGCACTGGTTACAAAACGCCGAAGACTACGGACTTGTACGACGGTGTTACCGGCTTTGGCGGCCAGGGGACTATTCCGTTATTGGGCAATCCGGAGTTAGAGCCTGAAACCAGTATTAACTCAGAGCTAGCCTTGTACTGGAGCTCCAATAAAGCTGATCACAACCTTAATATCACTTACTTTAATACTCAGTTTGATGACAAGATCTCGCGCGGAGATACGGTTCCTAGTTGTGATTTAACCAATGGAGTGCGTCCATGTGTAACCGTTGGACAGTATCAACAGTTAGGCTACGACTCATTTGCGCAAAGCATTAATATTGACGAGGTTGATTTACAGGGTGTGGAGCTGCAGGGGCGTTACGCAATAAACCGGAACTGGGCTGTTCGAGGTAACTATACCTGGACCGACAGTGAACAGAAAAGCGGACCACAAAAAGGCCAACCGTTGACGAATACAGCTGAGCACATCGCCAACCTTTGGCTTGAGTGGCAAACCACCCGGCGTCTGAATGTTTACTTGCAAGGCGAGATTCGGTCCGATCGCTACCGCGGCTATGACCGGATTATCGAGCAGCAGCAGTATTTCGAAAATTACAGTTTGCTAAATTTAGGAGCCAATTATCGGCTGAATCGACATGCGCAGCTTAACCTCCGTATCAACAACTTATTGGATCGGGACTTTACGACTTACTCGACAACTTACACGGATCTGAACAACGATGGCCAATATGAGTACGTGACGGGGCGAGGTGCGGTTAGTGAGGTTGTATTTACCGACGACTACAACGTAAAGGATAAGGCTCGTAACTTTTGGGTAGGTTTAACGGTTAGTTTTTAATGCTAAGACGCACTGAGGTCTATTCAGTGCGTCTGTTTTAACTATTTACGGCGCAGGAAAAAGGCAACAACAGCGCTGGTGATTGCGCCCATACCGATTGCACCTGCGACGGCCTGAAACATATAAGCATTCAGATTAAAGTATTTTTCAGCCCGTGTTTCGCTCATCATTTCTGAGGCGATACTGTATTCACGCATATTTTGGAAAAAATCCGGCGAAATTACATGATGCGTTAGCAATTGCACCAGTGGCGATAATATGGCAACCACAATGGCAATCTTAAAGCCGCTGATAAACCCTTGCAGCCAGGTCATTTTCTGCTCCGGCAAAGAAGCGCGTTTATCCCTTAGCGCGAAAACGTAAATAATCACGGCAATCACCGCAAAAAAATTTGAAAAAATGGTGTGATATTTAATATTTTCGGCGTGCAGTCCGGTTGCGCGTTCAAGCAACATCCAGCCTAGCAAAGCCAAGGAAAAAATAACTCCCCACTTAATTTCCTTCATTGGTTTGTCCTTTTTTATTATTAAACCGCTAGCCAGTTTAGCCTGACTTTTTAAGCTTAGCCAACTAGCTGACAGTTACCTGTAACAGGAAAAGTTAAATTGAGTAAATTACATGCAATTGCCATCAAGCAGTGTTAGTTTCGAAGACTATGACTTAAACCGGATTAAGATACTGTTATGAAAACTATTATTCAGTCTTTATTAAAAGGTTTGGCAATTTTACTCCCCATTATTGTTACCGTATTTTTGGTGCAGTGGCTGCTGGTAACAATAGAAGCCTGGTTGAGTCCTATATGGCTGGCTATTCTTGGCGAAACTTATTACGTGCCGGGACTAGCTTTTATTAGCTTTCTTGGACTTGCTATTTTAATTGGCTTTAGTGCTCGTTGGCGCTTTATGAATTGGATTTGGCAGCTGCCGGGTATTCTAATGAACAAATTGCCTTTGCTGCGCAGTCTGTACGGTACCGTTAACGATATTTTTGAAATGATGTCGGGCAAGGACTTTGCCGATGAATCGGTGGTGATGGTGACGTTACCGGGCAGCAATATGCGGTTAATTGGTATCGTTACTAAAAAAAGTGGCAACAAAGACGATCGCTTATCAAAAATGTTAAAAGACGAACAGGTCGCGGTTTTCTTACCAATGAGTTACAACGTCGGCGGTTACATGGTTATCGTGCCAAGTGAGTGCGTTGAATCGTTGGATATGAAGCCGGCTGATGCATTGCAATTAACCATTAGTGCGGGTCTGGGTAAAAACCGGGATCATCGTTGAGTAATGATTCATATACTTTTGATCCAAATTCGCGCATATTCGCTAAAACAAAATGAATGCGTTTTTTATTAGGAGAATATGATGGAAATAGTACAGTTTGGATCGAACGATATTGAAAATAAATTAGCCTCGATGGATAAGGGCCAGTTAGATGATGTGGCGTTTGGCGCGATACAGCTGGATGCTTCAGGAAAAATTATTCAATATAACGCCGCTGAGGGCGATATCACCGGTCGTGATCCATCGGCAGTTGTTGGTAAGAACTTTTTTACCGATGTCGCACCTTGTACCAATAGCGCTGAGTTTAAAGGTAAATTTGACGAAGGTGTTAAAAACGGTGATTTAAATACCATGTTTGAGTACACCTTCGATTATGAAATGAAGCCAACCAAAGTAAAAGTTCACATGAAAAAAGCGCTGTCCGGCGACAGCTATTGGGTGTTTGTAAAACGCCTGTAATGCTTGAATTATCACAAACTTCGATTGTCAGTCTCATCGGCGCATTAGCCGCCGATGAGCTCACCCGCATACGTAAGCAAGACAAACAACTATGGAAAGGACGGCAATGGCTGCCGGATACGGTTATTACCACCGCAGGCAAAGTAAAAGGTGATGATGACGAGGTGGTTGTTGATTCGTTCGAATGGATGTCGATTGCCAGCCGTGTGGTTGACTTCTTTCAGGTAGAAAGCAGCGGTCTGGAAGACTACTTATTACGCGTAGCCCGCCTCGGCGATTGGGCCGATGTGGTGGCAACCAGCCGCAGCAAAGCCAGCAGCAATATCACCTTTTCTACGTCAGGTTCGACCGGCCAGCCACAACGGCATCAGCAGCAATGGTCAAATTTGGTTGCAGAAGCACAGTTTTTTGCGGATTACTTAAAGCAAAACGAGATTCAGCCGCAACGTGTTATTGGTGTGGTGCCGCCGCATCATATTTACGGTTTTATTTTTTCTGTATTACTTCCCGAATACCTACAAGTTCCAGTGGTACGTGGTTTGAAAGCCTTTTCGCTGGTGCAGGGACAACGGTTAAAAAATCATGATTTGGTTGTTGGGTTTCCGAGTTGGTACGAACAGTTGGCGCAACAAGCTATTGGATTTCCGCAGCGAGCAAGTGCGGTTTGCTCGGGCGGACCGGTTGCGCAACAGGCCCTGACAGCACTGCAAAAAAAGGGGCTGGACACTATTGTCGAGGTGTACGGTAGTACAGAGACCTCTGGCATTGGAGTGCGCACTGAGCGAGGGGGGCTGTATCAACTGTTACCAAGTTGGCAGCGGTTATCAATAGAAGAGCTGACCCGGGTCGATGCGGACGAGACTGCCGCGTTACCGGATCTATTGGAGTGGCATGACGAACGGCATTTTCGCCCTGTAGCACGGCACGATCATGCGGTTCAGGTTAATGGGATCAACGTTTACCCGCGAAAAATTGCTGAGGTTATTGCCGAGCACCCGGCAATTGAAACGGCGCGTGTCAGAGTTTTAGCCAATGACGACAGTAGCGGTTTGAAAGCATTATTAATTCCTAACTCAGCTTTATCAGACAAACCCGAGGCAGAGATTATTGCTAAACTGCAAGATTGGTTGAGGGATAAACTCGAATCGCACGAGATACCCAAACAATTTAGTGTCGCCAAACAGGTTCCTACTAACGATATGGGTAAAGAGCTTGATTGGGATTTACAACCGGATTTAATGAGTCGTTAATTGAATGAACCAATCTGTTATTTTTAGTCGTAGTCCGCTGTCAGTCGCTGACATCGTTAACTTAAGCCAGGCAAAATCATCCCCGATACTTGATAACTCTGCTGATTTCGTGGAATGGATAGAGTCCGGCGCGCGCGTGGTTGATGATGTTCTTCGTAAAGACGGTAAAATTTATGGTGTGACCACCGGTTATGGGGACAGTTGTGAGGTAAGTGTACCGCTTGATTCGGTACACCAACTACCGGTTAATTTAACCCGTTTTCATGGCTGTGGTTTAGGTAACTACTTTTCTGATGCTGAAACACGGGCGATTCTTGCGGTTCGGCTAGGCTCTTTATGCCAGGGCTACTCCGGTGTTAGCTATGAGCTATTGCAGCGCCTGTGCCTAATGTTGCAGCATGATATTTTACCATTGATACCCGAGGAAGGCAGTGTCGGCGCCAGTGGCGATTTAACGCCGTTGTCCTACATTGCGGGAGCTTTAATCGGCGAGCGAGAGGTGCGTTTTCAAGGCAAAACAATGCTGAGTTCCGAGGCTTTTGCCACATTGGGTATCGAACCTTACCAATTACGACCGAAAGAAGCGCTGGCGTTAATGAATGGTACTGCTGTGATGACGGCTTTGGCGTGCCTGGCTTATGAGAAGGCACGCTATTTGTGCCAGCTTTCCAGCCGCATTACTAGCCTAACTCTGGCTGCTGTTGGCGGTAACCCGTATCACTTTGATGAGCAACTGCATGCAGTAAAACCGCACGCAGGGCAACAGCAAGTCGCGGCATGGATACGCAGTGATCTGGTCATGTCCGCAGTGCAGCCGAAGCAGACTCGGTTACAAGATCGGTATTCAATTCGCTGTGCGCCGCATATCATCGGGGCACTGCAAGACGCCTTACCATTTGTAGAAAAGACGCTGGTAGATGAACTGAACAGCGCTAACGATAACCCCATTGTCGACAGTCAGACACAGCGGATTCATCACGGTGGTCATTTTTACGGTGGTCACATCGCCATGGTTATGGATTTACTAAAAACTCAGGTGGCTAATCTTGCTGATCTGCACGACCGGCAAATGGCGTTGATGCTGGATGAAAAAAGCAACAACGGTTTACCGGCTAACCTGTCCGCCGCAACGGGTGCAGAAAAGCCATTAAGCCACGGTTTTAAAGCGGTACAAATAGGCTGTTCTGCGTGGGCCGCGGAGGCTTTAAAGCAAACCATGCCAGCCAGCGTGTTTTCCCGCTCTACCGAGTGTCATAATCAAGATAAAGTAAGCATGGGTACTATCGCCGCACGAGACTGCCGGCGGGTTATAGAACTGACTGAACAGGTAGCCGCAGCAAGTTTTATGGCGGCATCTCATGGCTGCTTGTTAAGAAAACAGCTATCGGAACTGCTGCTCTCTCAGCCACTGCAAATTTTTTTAGAGCAGCAGCAAAAAGAATTTCCGTTGCTGACTAAAGACCGGCCGTTGGAGATGGAATTGCGAAAGATGCTTGGCTATATCGCTCAACAGCATTGGAGCTTCTATGCTGCGTAGTTGCGGAATTACAGTAAAGGAATCGTAAACCTGCCTCAGGAATCTGGGGCACGTGCTATGTTTACGATGAGTTGTTGATAATAAGGATATGTGACTATGAAAAAATTGATTCTTGTTACCGCTCTGTCTGCGTTTGTTGTAGCAGGGTGCGCTAATATGAATAATACTCAGAAAGGTGCTGCTATTGGTGCAGTGACCGGTGCTTTGCTGGGTAAAGGAACCGGTGATCACGATAAAAGCCGTTATGTCTGGGGTGCTGCTGTAGGGGCACTGGCGGGGAGCGCTATTGGTAACTACATGGACAAGCAAGAGCAGGAATTTCGTGACGAACTTTCCGGCAGTGGTGTCCAGGTAATCCGTGATGGTGATAATATTCGTTTGCAGCTACCAGGAAATATTACCTTTGCTACGGATAGTTCTTCTATTTCTCAGAATTTCTACCCGGTATTAAACGACGTAGCTAAAGTACTGACAAAATATGAAAAAACCACGATGATGGTGGAAGGACATACAGATAGCACAGGCTCAGCAGATCACAACCAGCAGTTGTCTCTAAACCGGGCAATGGCGGTTCGTAATTACTTGACAGGTAATGGCGTTGATCAGCGCCGTTTAACCACTTACGGTTATGGTGAAAGCCAGCCAATTGCCGATAATAATACGGCAAGTGGTCGCGAACAGAATCGCCGTGTTGAATTAAAAATCATCCCAAATACCGAGCAATAAAACCGCCTATTTATTCTGAACGCTGCGCTTTCTGCGGCAGCGTTCGGAACAATACTTTACTTCATCCCAGCAGTCTTGCCATTTCTTTCGCCAGTTGAATGGCCTGTTACAGACTGGACAAAGCTTACTCGGCAGATGACTTTTTTGGTGCGACATGTCGATTAAGAATCCTTTTTCTGGAATTTCTCACTTGTGGCCTTTTGCGCCATTGCCAAAGCCGCTCGCGCGCGTCTTTTGCGGCTTGTTCAAGGTCGATGATAGGCGTGGGATAATGTTCACCTAACTTAAAGTCGTACAGTTGTTGCTCTAAGGCCGTTATTTGCCAGGGTTGATGCACTAAATAGTCAGGGAGATCCGTTAATTCAGGACACCACCGTTTGATAAATTCGCCCTGCGGGTCTTTGTCTTCACCTTGCTTCACCGGATTATAAATACGGATAGTATTAATTCCTGTCACGCCAGCCTGCATTTGAAACTGCGCGTAGTGAATACCCGGCTCAAAGTCTAAAAACAGTTGAGCTAAGTGAGTGACGCCCTCACGCCAGTCAAGTGCCAGATGATGCGTTAAAAAGCTAACCAACATCGCCCGCATACGAAAGTTTATATAGCCGGTATGGTGCAGACAGCGCATGCAGGCATCAATCATAGGTACACCGGTTTCACCGTTTTTCCATGCGTGCAAATAGTCGTTTTTGGCTTGCCCTTGACTGACGGGCATATCTCGATAGCCAGGGTTAAGGTGTTCAAATTCCATACTGGGTTCACTTTCAAACTTTTGAATGAAGTGGCAGTGCCAATGTAATCGTGATGAAAGTGCTCGTAGTGAACGACTCCAGCCCGGTCGTTGGCGCGACCGTAAGACTGTATGATAGACCTGCCGCAGACTAATATTGCCCCAGGCGAGATAGGGCGATAATCGCGAGCAGGCGGTCTCTGCAGTTATTGGGCTTGATAGTCCACGATAGTAATTTTTTCCTCGTCCGGCATAAAATGAGTTCAATGTGGACCACGCATTTATTTCCCCTCCTTGTTGGAAATGATGGTTTGGTTGTTGCCACTGCTCAGGGAGTGAATCAGATTGTGGTGTCGGCTGTAGCCAATTAATTTGGTTTAATTGAGGATGTTGGGCAGAAGCTCGCATCCGCTGGCGCCAGCGTTTATCCCAATCATAACGGTGTGTTAATCCGCGGATAACGGCGCCGGTTGGAAATTCAGTCCAATTGATCTGGCTATCTCGACACCACTGGCCTACTTCTAGGTCGCGCTGAAAGGTATAATTTAACCCGACCTCCTGGTGGCTCAATAACTGGTTAATACCAAAGTCGCTATGCAGTTTCGTTAAAATGTTGAGAATCGAATCGCGTTTAACCAGTAACGCGGCTTCGGGATTTTGCTGCTTGATATCGGTCAGGCTCTCAATAATAAATCTAAAATGACGTTGGCTTAGATGAGGATCTGCTTCCATATCGGGTTCGAAGGCATACAGCAATAGTGCAGGAAACGCTGATTCAGAAGCTTGCTTTAGCGGTTCATGGTCGTGTAAACGAAGATCACGTTTTAACCAGATAACATTAATCGGCATGAGGCCTACAGAGCGAAAAATCGTTACTTGGTAAACGGTCAAAGAGTGCGGTTCGGATCAGTTGCTTATATTAGCGTTCGAATTCCAGTAACTGATTATTAGCTGGCATTTTATGGTCTGCGGCTAAACGGAATCCGCAGTCGTTAGCCAGGCCGACAATCCACTGCTGATCACGCAGACCCATGTTGGGGTCTTGCTGCCTCAGTGACTGATCGAACGCAGCATTGCTGTCGCTGGTATATTTTCCGTTGTCGTTAAACGGCCCATAAATACAAAGCTTATTAACCTTAACCAGTGATTGCGCTAGGTGCTTAAATAAGGCTTCCACTGCCAATTGCTGCATTATGTGGCAAGTGTTTGCAGTAAATAGAGCATCGAAATCTCCCTTTGGCGCCGCATCAAAAACATTAAACTCTAATGGCTGATGCAAACTAGCGAGAGGTTGCTGTTGCACTCGAGCAGTTACAGCCGATAAATATTCGCTCTGATCCGATGGCTGCCAAACCAGGTGCGGTAGTTGTTCAGCAAAATAGGTGGCGTGTTGGCCGGTGCCACTGCCTACCTCAAGTACTTTTGATGATGACGCAAAAGCAGATTTTAATACGTTCAAAATTGGCTGCTTATTGTTTTCGCAAGCTTGCGAAAAAGGAAGACTCATGTGCACCTCATTTTTGCTAGGCTTTAATAAAGATACGTTACCATAATGAGATGGAGTTACCGATGAAATATCTATTTCTGGTTCATATCAACGAGGGATACACCGCCGAAGATTATGCCGACGCCTGGGTTAGAGCCAGTGAACTAATTCAACAAGCTCCGGGAGCTCGTGGCACCGAGTTACACCGAAAAATTGGCGATGATAGAACCCTGATAGCGATTGCCAGCTGGGACAGTAAGGCCCAGCGTGATGCAATGGAGAACAAGGACAACACGGAAGTGACCCGGATCATCAAAAGTGCAGCGCCGTTTTGCAAGATAACACCGCTAGGTGAGTTCGAAGATCCTGAGTGGGTGGTTAACCCGCCTAAATAGTTAATTAGTCCGGGCAAAGTGTTGCTTGATCAAATCAATCGCTGTTTGCGTTTTGCCCGGGATAAAGTCGCGCTGCGGAGTCACTGCATGAACGGTGTAATTAGGCAGTTGCCACTCAGGTAATAACTGCACCAGTTGGCCGTCATTCAGCATGTGTCTGACTTCAGGCAGTGGTAATAAACCAAAACCGATGCCGTCGCGCACTAGCTGTATTAACGACTGCATGTTGTTCACGTTAAGTCGTCGTTGTTCCAGGGCCCAGGTGTCTCCGCCGGGGTGACTTAACACACTCAACTGATTTTGCTCTCGGATGTGACTAATGTAACAAAACTTTTGCAGCTGCTCTGGGTGAGTAATAGGTTGCTGGGCTAACCGGTGCCGTGCCGAGACACACAAACATAAGGACCACTCGGCAAGCTGCCGGGCGACCATTTGAGAATCATTTAAAGGTCCTATACAAAGTCCAAGGTCGGCACCATTTCTAACCAAGCTGTAGGGTTCGTCGGTGAGCGTTAAATGCACGCCCATCTCGGGAAACTCCTCCATTAGTAGCTTTAACGGCGGACTTAACAGGCCGCCACCAAACCCAGCCGGAGCTACGAGCTTTATAACCCCTTGCGGTTGTTGCTTCAACAGCGCCAGGCGTGACTGCATTTGCTCGGCTTGCAGAACCATAGCCTGGCTGGTCTCAAAATAAAGTTGGCCTGCTTCGGTCAATGTCATCGAACGGGTGTTGCGAACGAATAGGGTAAGCTCAACTTCTTCTTCCAGCTTATGCAGCTGTTGGCTAACCGCAGAGACGGTCATATTTAATTGACGAGCGGCCTGGCTCATGCTGCCAGAGCGTGCCGTTTCGTTAAACACTCGCAATGATTTAAGTAAGCGTTGATTCATGAAGGGCAGACTTCCTTTAATTACGAATAGAAATGATTCGCATTAAAGGTTAACAGGCTTTGCGGTGATGTCAATCTACATTGATCCAAGAACCCAGCCTTATAACTACTTAACTAGACACTCTAGTTAGCGAAAAGGACGATCAAGATGGCGAACAAAATTAAAGCATTACGACTAAAAGACCCTTTCGTGCTGGATAATATTCAGGTCACAGAGATAGAAGATCCGGGCCAGCCTGGAGCGGGTGAAATTCGGGTAAAAATTAAAGCAAGTTCGCTGAACTTCCATGACTATGGAGTGGCAAGCGGCTTTATTCCGACTGAAGATGGGCGTATTCCGATGTCTGATGGTGCTGGTGTAGTAGAGGCTGTTGGTGAGGGCGTCGAAGAGTTCGCTGTTGGCGACAACGTCGTCTCCACGTTTTTCCCACAATGGCTTAATGGTCCCGCTCCAGTTGGCGATTTCGGTAACACTCCTGGTGACGGCATAGATGGTTATGCCCGTGAAGCGGTGGTGCGGCCGACCGAGTTTTTTACTCATCAACCCAAGGGTTATAGCCATGCAGAATCAGCAACATTAACGACAGCCGGACTTACCGCGTGGCGAGCATTGGTAGTCGATGGTGAGATCAAGCCCGGCAACTCGGTACTGGTATTAGGCAGTGGCGGTGTTTCTGTATTCGCTTGTCAGTTAGCAAAAAGCCTTGGAGCTACTGTATTTGCAACGTCTTCATCGAACGACAAACTTGAGCGTTATAAACAGCTCGGTGCTGATCATTTGATAAACTACAAAGAAGACCCAGAGTGGGGAAAAACAGTGCGTAAGTTGACCGGGGGACGTGGCGTTGATCATGTGATTGAGGTTGGCGGACCAGGAACTTTACCGCAGTCAATTAATGCTGTTGCAATTGCCGGGCACATTGCGCTGATTGGTGTGTTAACCGGTAGCGAAGGACAAGTTCCTACGGCTAAATTGATGGCCAAACAAGCACGGCTGCAGGGCTTAATTGTGGGCAGTCGGGATAACCAAAAAGACTTTGTTCGAGCGTTGGAAGCGAACGCTGTTAAACCGGTGGTCGATAAGACGTTTGCGCTGGAAGAATTAGCTGATGCGTTTCGGTATGAAGAGTCGGGTCGACACTTTGGTAAGATTTGTCTGGAATTCTAAAAGAATGAGGGCCAGCGTGTGCTGGCCCGTCAATTAAACAGTATTAATAATTGTCCGAGACCACGATATCGTTTTCTACGTCTTCAACATCGTCGACGCCTTCGGCTAGCTGACCTGCGGTTTCAGCATCAGCATCTGAGCTGACGGTGCCCGATAAATAGACTACTCGACCACGGGTTTCTACGCTGATATTGCTGCTGTTAAGACCGCCATTATCAAATAAAGCGGTTTTTACCTTGGCGGTAATAGCTGAATCACTGAGGTATTCACCAGCTTCATTCATTTGCGCCTCAGCTGCTTCGCCCATTTCGTCTGCTGTTTGTCCTGCGGACTCCATAGCGTCTTCGGTTTTGCTGTCTGCTGATTCTTGACTGCAGCCAACGATTGTAAACAAACTGAGTGCAACTACGGTTGGTAACCATACGTTTTTCATAGTAATTTCCTCTTTCCTTGAAACCCGTAAAAAACTATAGTTGATTTAATCTATTTCGCCAGCATCTTTACGCCAGTTTTACTTAGGAAAACATGAATTTACAAGAACTCGTTAATGCATTATTGGAAGAGCTTAAAAGCTCTGACTCGTTACTCCGGCTGATGGTTAGCACCGTTGTTTTAATCAGCGTGGTAATTTTCGCGCGCTGGATATTGCGGCGTTATATACGTCGGAATGTTAATTCGACGGACCTTCGCCGACGGTGGTTAGTGCAGCTGCGCAACGGGCTGTTGCTGGTATTGCTGTTCGGCTTAGTGATGATTTGGGGCAATGAACTGCGTACATTTGCTTTGTCGCTAGTCGCTATTGCCGTGGCGCTCGTGATTGCGACTAAAGAGCTGATTATTTGTATCAGTGGCACTTTAATAAAAAGCGGCTCTAATGCTTTTCAGCTCGGTGACCGTATTCAAATAAAAGAATATCGAGGCGATGTTATTGATCAAAATTTATTAACCACCACCATTCTCGAGGTGGGACCCGGTAAGAATATGCAACAGCGCAGCGGGCGCATGATTGTTATCCCTAATTCGTTGTTTGCGATGGAGCCGCTGATTAACGAGAGTTATAGTAAAGATTTTGTACTACATACATTTGCTATACCTTTCTTACGCACAGACGATTGGCAGAGTGCGCAGAAAGAATTGTTACGTGTTTCGAAAATATACTGTGAAGAGTACCTGAGCGACGTAAAACGTCATTTTGACCGGATTAGTTATCGTACAGGTCTTGATTCGCCAGCTGTCGAGCCGCGTGTAACTTTGCAGTTTGAAGAAGCAGAAGATATTACATTGGTGGTTCGAATTCCTGCCAGAGCAGAGAGTCGCAACTGGGTTGAGCAGAATATTCTGAACGATGTCTTTTCGAATAATGATTTTTCTAGAAAGCAGGACGCTTAAGAGTCCTGCTTTTCATTCTTTTGCTTGCGCCTAAGACTTGCACCGTAACCAATGCCGAATGCGATGCCTAAAGCGATACCCAGCGCCAGTTGATCCATAGCGACACCAATACCGATGCCGACACCAACGCCGATCGCAATAGAAACCCCCATAGGGTTGTTATCACTGGCTTTTTTATTTTCACTCATAATGATTGATCCACATCAAATTGAAAAGGGCGGCTCTTTAATACACTAAAACCATAAACGATGTAGGGGGATAGCACCATGAGTTTATGGCAAGAGTTTTTTAAAGATCCAGTTATTTTTATTTCTTTTGTAGGTCTGGGTATCGTTATTGGCCTGTGTGTTTTTTACGGTATTTTCTTTTACAAGAAAATGATTGAAGCAGAAAAAAATCATTAATTTGTAACCGTCAGCTAAACATTTTTGTCCCGCTGACGGTTTTTTACTTCATACATTGCCTGGTCTGCGCGTTTTAATAAATCGTTAACCGACAATTGAGTTGTTGCCCGATAGTGGCCAATGCTTGTTGATACGGTCAATGACAGATCCCGACGAACCTGAATCGGTTGATTAAGGTGTTTTTGCAGCCGCTCAACGAACTGAACTATTTCATCATCATCGTACAAACTGTCACTAACAATAATAAACTCATCACCGCCAAAACGCGCAGCCACATCACAGTCGCGAATAGTACTTTGAATCCTATCGGCTATCACCATCAATACTTTATCGCCAACGTCATGGCCATAGTTGTCATTGATGGGTTTAAACTCATCGACGTCTAACATAAATAGTGTCACTGGCATTGCCTGCGATTCACAGCGTTGCAAGGAACGGGCGAGTACTTCGTTAAGTCCATTACGATTTAGCAGGTTGGTTAAACCGTCGTGTTTTGCCAACTGTTCGAGCTCATAGGTTCTTTGAGCTATTTTGCTTTCAAGTTGTTCTTCGTTGGTTTTTAGTGCTGTTAACATGCCTTCCTGAGCACGCTCTTTGTCTTGCTTCAGCTGGTTAAATTTGGCAGCGATAGCAAACGACAGCAAAATCATTTCTAAAGCGGAGCCAATTTGCATTCCGTACAAAGTGAAGAAGTGGGTTGGTAGAACCCCCAGGTTGCGCAGCGCATGAATGGTTGCCCCAGAAAGCAACAATGTCCAGGCGATGACAAACAGTGTTGCTCCCGGTACTCGTTTTATTAAACAACCAATGCCGCAGCTTAGCAGTACCAATCCGGCTACTAACCCGTTTAAATCGGATAACAACAATGCGTTTTGTGCGGAGAGCAGGAGGGCACCGATTAGCCCGCTGCCCGATACAAACAGTGGCAAGTAAGTAACCCGATACCAAAATAGATTATTTTGCTTTAGGTTTAAGAAGTCCCGTGCAAATAATGTTGCAGTAAAGCCGGCGGCAGAGAAACCAAACGCCATGACGCGGTTAACATTTAACGTGCTATGGTTCCAAAATAGTTGCGGGCCAATCCCGTTCATCGCTAGTGTGCCAACCAGGAAACTCGAGACAAAAAGCGCGTAAAAAAGAAAAGTTTGCTGTTTTAACGAGACAAACAGTAAAAGGTTATACAGCCCCAGAGCGAATAGCATGCCACAGTATAGCGATATCCAGAATAGTTCGGTGCTGAAGGTGGAATCGTAAACCGCGGGTGAGTAAAGCCGGTGAAAAGCCGTTAAACTGCCATTGTTTTCAATTTTTGTAAAAACCTGAATGGTTTGATTGGCCGGTATGGTTAGAGGAAACGAAGGATGACGGTTTTGTAAGGTACGTTTGTCACTAGCCACATGCGCACCGGCTTGCATTTCACTAACTAGTTCACCGTTTTCGTTTACAACATATACAGCGACCTTACCCAGATTAGCGTAATCAAAGGATAAAACTTTTAACAGCTCATCGTCCGACGTGTTGGTAATAACATTTGAAAGCCAAACAGTACCCTCATAATAGCCAAGATGTAATTGCGCTGGCTTTAGTACGGGGATAAATTGTTCCGTATTTTTTTGGATATCGGCCAACGAAAATTGGCTTTGGTCGTCATAGAGCACGCGTGAATAGTGAGTCAACCGGACTTCGTCCAGACTACCACTCAAATACAAGTTGGCATTGTTTGCTGAGGCCCAGGTCGATGCAGCGACAAAAGGACTGACCAAAACAAGCATGAGAAAAACAAAAAGTTGGCGTACGTCGACCATGTCTAAATGATATATTTTTGTTAATGATCAGATACTAGCAGTAATCTACCTGTTTAAAAACTGTCATTTAAAGATTAGTTGATGAAGTTAGAGGCTTTCTGCGAAGCTGCTTTTGCGGCTGTGGTGTTTGGTAATAAAGAATAAGATCAGCCCGGAACCAGCAAGTAGTGCGCCTACCCACCCGGTACCTTGCCATTGCCAGGAGGAAACAATAGCCAGTCCGCCCAAATAAGCACCCAGGCCGTTGGCGATATTAAAAGCGGCATGATTTAACGACGCTGCTAATGTTTGGGCTTCGCCGGCGACATCCATAAGCCGTACTTGTAGAGTTGGAACAAGGGCTGCGGTAGAACCCAGCAAAAATACCATGGGTAAAATTGTTGCTAGGTTTTCGATGCTAAAGGGGAACACCAATAGCACTAGCATTGACCAAGCGAGCGAACCGCCAATTGCCCATTTTATATTAACATCGGTGGCCCAGCCGCCAACCAGACTGCCAGTTAACGAACCAATGCCATAAACCAACAGTGCAATCGGTATCCAGGCGGGAGACACCTGGGTTGCTTCAAGTAGCGTAGGGGCAAGGTAGCTTAATACGGCAAACATTCCACCAAAGCCGATACTACCGATTGCTAGTGTTAGCAGGACCTGATGGTTTTTTAGGGCGCTAAGCTCTGTGCGCGTTCCTGTTCGATTTTGTTGTGGGTAGGCCGGTACCACCAGCAGAATTAAGACTGCGGCAGCTAAAGCGGTAATGCCAACGCCCTGGTAGACCCAACGCCAGTCTAAAAGTTGACCAAACCAAGTGGCCACAGGATTGCCGACCAATATAGCAATAGTGAGGCCCATCATTACCATGGTTACCGCCATGCCTCGTTGATCTTTACGCACCATTGCCGCTGCCATTAAACAGACGATACCGCCATAAGCGCCATGCGGTAATCCTGTTAGAAAGCGCCACCATTGCAGCTCGGTAAAAGTTGAGGAATTAGCACTTGCAATGTTGCCGGCTGCATAAATCAGCATAAGTATCAGCAACAGCGGCTTTTTAGGTACACGGGCAAAAATAACAGTAATTAGCGGTGCACCAATAACCACCCCTAGTGCGTATAGACTAATTAGGTAACCGGTTTGTTGTGAGCTGGTAGAAAATTCCTGACCGACATCCGGCAGTAAACCCATCATCACGAACTCGCCAATACCAAGAGCAAAGGTACCGATGGCCATGGCAAAAATGGCGAAACCGATTTGTAACTTGGAATTGGGCATTGGTGACTAAAAGGCTAGTGATTAATGGCCGCAAAGTTTATCGCAGAAGAGCTTTTAGCGCTATCCACTTTGTTGTTTATGTTAGAGTGAACGATATTATTAGCAGTAACGAGGTATATTTTTAATGAACGATAAGACAGCGATTTATCCAATTGGTACGCAAGGTAAGCCTTGGGGTGAGCAAGAAAAAGCTGAGTGGCTTGCCCAGCAAACTAAAAAGCGTTCCTATCAAGAACAAGTCGTCGCCAAAATCGACACGTTAAAAGACCGATTTGAAGTAGAGCAATACGGCGAACTAAATTATCAGGACTCTACTTTTCCATTGTTTGTTATAAAAACTAAAAATTGGGATGAAGAAAAACCAGCCGTGTTAGTCACCGGTGGCGTACATGGCTATGAAACCAGTGGTGTGCAGGGAGCATTGCTATTTGCGGAAGAACAAATGGATGAGTACAGCGATGATTTTAATATTGTCGTGTTGCCGTGTTTGAGCCCATGGGGTTATGAGACCATTAACCGTTGGAATCCAGACACTGTCGATCCTAACCGTTCGTTTATAAAGGACAGCCCGGCGCAGGAGTGTGCTCTGGTTATGGCATACCTTGATCAGTTAGGTGTCGACTTTTTAGCGCATATTGATTTGCACGAAACAACCGATACTGATAATTCGGAGTTTCGCCCTGCAAAAGCAGCACTAGAGGGAGAGGTTAACACTAATTGGAATATTCCGGACGGTTTCTATCTGGTGGGTAACTCAGAGAACTTGCAGCAGGAATTTCAGATCGCGGTGTTAGAAGAAGTATCTGAGGTGACTCATATCGCAGATGCCGACGAAGAGGACAAGCTTATCGGTGCGCCGGTTGATCTGCATGGGTTAATTAGTTTCCCGGTTAATCAATTGGGTCTTTGTATTAGCTTAACCAATGCTATGTACACCACGACCACCGAAGTCTACCCGGATAGTCCGAAAGCAACGCCCGAAGAATGCAACCGGGCACAGGTTGCTGCGGTAGTGGGCGCGTTAAAATTCTTACAATAAAATCTAGGTAACTAGTTAACAAAGTGCTACGTTATGAGTCATAGCATTAACTAACCTATAACTCATAACGTGCGTTTACTATTCCGATCACTGATTCTTTTAGTTTTATGGCTAGCGCTATGGCGGCTGGCTGCGTTAATGGAATACAGTGAGCATGCCAGCCTTTGGTTTCCACCAGCAGGTTTAACATTTGCTGCATTGCTGGTGATGAGCTGGCGGGCTATTCCCACATTATTTGTTGCCAGTATTGTCTCGACATTCTGGATGGCTTCTCTGTATCAGTTGGAAACTGACTCACTGAGCCTTGCTAAGGCAGGCGTAGGATTCTTTTTTGCACATGTGGTTCCTTACTTTATCGGCACTTGGCTGTTGCGATGGCAAATGAACCGTTTGCAAGGCAGCGGTATCACCGCTACCGTCCTCAATTTCCTATTAGTGGCCAGCTTAAGTTCTTTGGTAGTCTCCTGGTTAGGAACTCTGACAATCGCTGAAAGCGGTTTATTGAGTCGGGCCGCAATATGGGATACCTGGTTACCTTGGTGGATCGGTGACTTAACCGGGGTTATTGTATTAGCGCCGATATTTATAGCCGTTATTAGCTGGCGTTATCCGCAACTCGAGGAATGGTTGGGAGGACTCAATTTTTCAGTGCCCAACAGAAATTACTATTCATTTGTTGGTAAACTTTCTTTAATACTTGGCTTGCTATTGGTCAGCCTACTACTGGTTAATTATAGCCAGCGCGAGGAAGCGGCGTTTGCGGTGTTTTTCTTGATTTTACCTTTTTTATGGGTCGCCTATACAGAACCCCCGATTTATACCGCGCTGACAATAACCTTGTTTAGTTTCCTGCTGGCGAGTCTGGTGCCATTATTGCAATTAATGGATTATGCGCTGGTGTTTCAGTTCGCTATTACCGTGATTGCTGCAAGCGCTTGGTTTGGCGTTTCGGTACCAACCCTGGTAGCAAGTAATTTAGTGCTAACTGAGCGTGTATCTAAAGACGGACTTACTCAGGCATCTTCGCGAGAATTTTTTATGCAGCGTCTAAAACAGCAGCTGCGGCAAGCGAAACATCAACAAAAGCCAACAGCCTTATTGCTGTTTGATGTGGATAAGTTTAAGCATATCAATGACAGCTACGGTCATATTGTCGGCGACGAAGTGCTGGTCGGTGTTACCGCGACGGTTAAACAACAATTGCGAGATGAGGACCTGCTTGGGCGCTTTGGTGGCGATGAGTTTATGGTGATGCTCAGCACTACAAATCTAAGCCAGGCGGAAGAAACGGCTGAACGCCTGCGACATGCCATCACTCGACTTAAAGTGTCAGTTCCAGAAGTTGAGTTAAGCTGCAGTTTCGGCATTGTCGAGATTGAGGCGGGTGAACATATTATGGAAGCGGTGGATAGGGCCGATCAGGCGCTACTGAATGCCAAACGCGCAGGCAGAAATTGCGTAGCAAGGGGATAAAGTGCGATGAAAATTATTTTTCTAGGCGGTACGGAAACAGTCACTGGCTCTAAATATCTGGTCGAGACCGAGAATACTCGGCTACTGGTGGATTGTGGCTTGTTTCAAGGCTACAAATGGCTGCGGAAACGTAACTGGCAGCCCCTGCCAATGGGAATTAATGAAGTCGACGGTGTGGTATTAACCCACGCGCATCTTGATCACTCCGGCTTTATTCCGGTGCTCTATAAAGAAGGTTACCGTGGTCCCATTTTTGCGCATGAGGCGACCACTGCTTTATGCGATATTTTGTTGGCCGACAGTGGCCGTATCCAGGAAGAGGACGCGAAGTTTCTCGGTAAGCACGGGCTGAGCAAACATAAGACGCCACAGCCGTTGTATGATGAAGCAACGGCACTTGCCAGTATGAAGTTGTTTCAGTCGGTGAGTTTTGACCAGACCTTTGCGGTTGGCGATATCAATATCACGCTGCAACCAGCAGGACATATTTTGGGCGCCAGCTCGGTCATTATTGAAGCCGAAGGCAAGCGTGTTGCATTTTCAGGAGATGTAGGACGGCCGCAAGACGTAATGATGTATCCGCCCGCGCCATTGCCCGAAGTCGACTTGTTATTGTTGGAGTCGACTTATGGTGACCGCCAGCACGATAAAACTGAGAGTGCGGAAAAGCAGCTGGCTGATGTAGTCAACGAATGTAGCAGTAGTGGTGGCGTCCTGTTGATTCCCGCCTTTTCAGTCGGCCGCGCACAATTGCTACAGTATTTGTTGGTTAAATTAATGGACCAGGGGGACATTCCGCGTCAGCCAATTTTCCTGGATTCGCCAATGGCGATTAACGTTTCCCAAATTTATCGTCGTCATCACCAACTGCACAAATTGTCAGATAGCGTATGTCAGCACTCATTTGATAAAGTTATTTACACTGGGTCGGTGGATGAATCTAAGGCTATTGCCTCGCAGTCAGGGCCGCATATCGTTATTGCGGGTAGTGGCATGGCCACCGGTGGACGTATTTTGCACCACTTTAAACGCTGGCTTGCGGACCATCGTTGTACGGTGCTGTTTAGCGGACATCAGGCGGGTGGCACACGTGGCGCGAAGATGCTGCAGGGCGTTGAGTCAATTAAACTGCATGGCCAGTGGTTACCTGTAAAAGCGCGGGTACGGCAACTTGATGGGCTGTCCGCCCATGCCGACTACAGTGAGTTAACTGACTGGTTGAAGCAATCAGATTTACGTGCCGGTACTCCGATTCAACTGATACATGGTGAGCCTGATGCGATGGAAGCGTTCCGCGACCATTTAAGCCAAACGACTAACTTTGATGTTGATATTGCCGACTATCAAGGGGTTTACCATTTGTGACTTTTTGATGTTAATTTAGTTACTTTAAAAAACTTCATTTTATATTTACTCAAGGATGACTTAGTGATGAAAAAATTAATTTACGGCATTTTGTTGTTTAGTTTCTCGGTGAGTTCTGTAGCAAAGGTCCAGTCGACTAACTGGGACGATTATTACGCTGGCTTGCAATTCAGCCAAATCAGTATGGATGTTGATGATTCTGATGCTCCGACATCAAGGCCATTTTCTTTAAGTGCAATTGTTGGCCAAGACTTAAACGAGTTTTTTGCTATTGAAGCTCGTCTGGGAATAGGGGTTGCCGATGACTCGCAGACATTTGTAGACCAAGACTCTGGCATTCAAATAGAATTTGACACTGAGGTTGAGTACGCGTTTAGTCTGGTTGCCAAACCGAAAATACAGTTTAATGAACGCCTTAGTGGCTATGCCCTTATTGGCTGGTCAAGAGCAAAAATACAAGTAGAGAGCGATTTAGCGAGTAACTCAGGCGCAGAGAATGGATTAAGTTATGGGTTTGGATTCGAATTAGAAAGTTCCGACCGTTTATCATTCTATCTTGACTGGTTGCAGTTGATGGATGAGGACCTAATGGATCTATCGTCTATAAACCTGGGTATGCGATATTACTTTAATTAGAGTAAATACTTAGTGAGACCTCACTGTATTTATTTCGTATAATTAATCCAGTCGCAGAGTAAAGTACGTATTACCCTCTGACTTTAATGCAGTGAGGTTATTTAATGTCTGCCTACCCCTGGACCCTGTCCGCCAACCGTGTTTTTACCGGTGTATTGTTAAGTCAGTTGGCGATTACCGTCCTTATTTGTTTTTTCATGGGCGAATGGTTATTACCCATTGGCCTGTCATTGCTGATTGTTTCCTTGCCACTAGGCTTGATCCGTTGGCTGCCGCATCAGCCAATAACCCGGCATACGGTAGCTGCGGCGATACAACTAATTACCGCGCTGCATATTGACCAGACTATGGGTCTGGTCGAGATGCACTTTGAAATTTTTGCCGTGCTGGCGTTTTTGATTTACTACCGCGATTGGAAAGTTTTAGTCACCAGCGTATCGGTTGTTGCAGTGCATCATGTGCTTTTCTTTATCTTGCAGCTGAATGGTGCTGGTGTCTATATTTTTGCGGAAGGCTATGTGACGCTCGGTATTCTAGCGATTCACGCGGGTTTTGCTGTAGCGGAAGGAGCGGTTTTAGCCTTTATTTCTCACAAAAGTTATGTTGAGGCGAAAACGGCGATAACGATAAAGTCAGCGATAGAAACTATTGTCAGTGATAAGCAACGGATAAACCTAAAGACTTCAATAGTTGCCGATAATCCCGAAACACAGCGATTTGCTGACTTAATTAATACCGTCCGCGAGAGTATTGCTGAGACGTATGATCTGAGTTCTACGGTTAATCAGAACTCTGATGAATTGACAACTAACACGCGGACCCTAACCGGTAAACGCGAAAATTCAGCGGCACAAATCGAACGAATCGTTAGCGCTATTGATGAGATGGGCAGTACTATTGCCTCGATTTCGGATCAGGCGCAGCAAGCCCGGGAAGCAGCCAATGAATCTTTAGACACAAGCAGTCAGGCCGTTGACTACACGCAACAGGTTAATGCAGAGATCGTCTCGGCTCGCGAAACGATCGATCAGGCGAATCAACACATTCAGTCTCTGGAGCAAAAAAGCAGCCGTATCAATACGGTGGTTACAGCGATTAATGACATTACCAAACAAACTAATTTGTTGGCGTTAAATGCAGCCATTGAGGCTGCGCGAGCCGGTGGACATGGTCGTGGCTTTGCTGTGGTTGCGGACGAAGTCAGAAGCCTGGCTCAGACCACTGAACGCAACGCCAAAGAAATTAGCGATATTTCACAGCAAATTATTGAAGAAGTTGAGCAGTCGGTGGGTAAAGTGAGCCATGCTTCGAGCAAGATAGACCAGAGTGTCTCATTGTCTTCAGATTTAAAGGAATTAATAGAGCGGGTGAGTGATCGGGTGGCAATGATGGCAGACAGAATAGAACAAGTCGCTTTTGCAACCGACCAACAAAATTCGGCGACAGGAGAAATGTCAAATTCGGCCCAGGCCCTTACCGCTTTATCACACGAGGAACTGCAGTTGGTTGAGGCCAATGATGATAAAGCCAGAGAATTAGCGGATGTTGCAAAGCGCTTAAAACAGCGTGTTTCAAGGTTTGATGTTTAATAACAAACGAAGCCAGCCATGGTTGCTGGTGCTGGTAGTAAGTTGGTTTGCTGTCATATTGGTGGGACTGTGGTGGCTGCTTGATGCCAGGTTAACCTGGTTTGATGGTTCTGGCCGACTGCAAGCACGAATAACTGACGATGCGTTTGTTGGGCAATTAAAAGCTCAATTAAGGCAGCAGACCGACGAACTTGCTGGCGCTGTTTTCCACATTAATCAGACAGACTGTCGATGTAATTGGCGCACTCAAGGCCACCAAGCTCAGGTAAAGCGACAAGTAAGCGCCAACAAAGGCCATAACTATCAGCTTGATATTGATCAACTAAAGGCTTTACAAGACTATATTCCTGCCACGCCAGCTATCATAATTTTTAATCAAAACGAAGATTTAGTTTATTTAGGACCATATGCCGACGGTGCTTTTTGTAATACCGAAACGAGCTTTGTTGAGCAGTTGATACCAATGGTAAACACGCGCCAGCCTGAACAGCAGTCTGGCTGGATAAATCTCGCGGCAAAAGGCTGCTATTGTGCAGTCGCATTTTAATGACTCTCAGGTTACAGTAACGGTATAATAACAATTTACGCATTTAAGGGATCGTGTGGTGCGAAATCATCATTTGTTGAGCCAGTATGTGTCAGCATTGGAGTCATCAGCTTTGTGTATTCGCTTAGATGCGCAGGGCAGAGTCATCTTCATTAGTGAGTCTTTACAAAACCGGCTGAATACCGATCAGCCGCTTGTCGGTAAGGCGCTCAAACAATTTGTTGATCCCGCCCATCGCGAGCAGCTCGAAGATCGTATTAAGTATACCGTTAGTAACCAACAGAGTTGGAATGGTATTATTAAGTTAGCCACTCAGCAAACCCAGGGTGCTTGGTTTCAGTGCCTTACAATTCCTTTGTTCGATACGCAGGATAAACTTTCTGAAATTGTGTTGCTATTGCAAGATGTATCGCGAGAAGTTTATCTGGATGAACTGCTTAATGAAACTCGATTCGATTCAGTCACAGGCCTGGCAACTCGGGTGGATTTACTGAACGATATAAAAACCACCAACGCGCAATGTCTGGCAATCCTGGATATTAGAAAGTTTCGCTCATTTGCCGATTTTTACGGGCTGGAGTTTGGTGACGAGCTGTTACGAGCTTTTAGTAGCTGGTCTGCACAATTCCTAAATGACAGACACTTAAAAGTTTATCGCTTATACGGTGATAAATTCGCTATTGTTGCTGACTTCAGAATGATCCCCAGCGTTTTCGAAATGCACTTAAAGCATTATTACCAGGCATTATCGTGCACTCAGTTTCAGATAAATGGCGGCGATGTGGCGATTGATATTGCGCTGGGCATGGGCGTCGGCCGTAAAAAATTAGTGCAGTTGGCTGAAAGTGCGCTGGCAAAGGCCAAAAAAGTGTTTTCCGGCGATCGTATCGAATGTGTTAAAGAGCGGGAATTTATTAACAGTAATAAAGTTAACTGGATGCCAAAAATTCAGGCCGCGCTGGATAATCATGACTTTATTAACTATTACCAGCCGATAAAAAGCAGTGATGGCAAGAATGTTGACTACTTTGAAGCACTAGTCAGAATGCGTGACGATGGCATTGATTTGCCACCGGGGATGTTTCTGGATAAAGCTAAGACTACTCGTTACTACAGTCAAATTACACGCTCTGTTATCGAGCAAGCAGTGATTCAGTCAGAGCAGCATAAGGTCGCAATTTCGGTTAATATTTCTATCGAAGATATTCTTAACCCACAAACTGTTGAATTTATGCTTGATACGCTCGACCGGCATAAATCCGCTCAGCTCATTTTTGAAATTACCGAGACTGAGTCGACTGAAGACTTTAGCGCTGTCGAGGACTTTGCCAAGCAAGTGCGCCAGCGGAACGGTAAAATTGCGATCGATGATTTCGGGGTTGGCTACTCGAATTTTTCCCGGCTGATTCAATTGCATCCGGATTATTTGAAAATCGACGGTAGTATTATTCGCAATATTTTAAGTGATAAAAGTAATGCCAGTATTTTGACTGGAATGATCAGCATTTGCCGCGAAATGAATATTCCGATGGTCGCTGAATTCGTAGAGAATGAGGCGGTCAATGGCTATTTGACGCAACAGCAAATTGAGTTTTTGCAGGGCTACTACATCGGCAAGCCGGCTCCGCAGTTATCTAAATGGCTTAATTAAAGGAAGTTCGGTATATGGAAGTAAAAAGAACATTCCGGGAGTTTCTAGAAATTATTCCCGATGGCGCCATCGTCATTAATTGTGAAGGTAATATTGTAGCAGCTAACGAAGCGGCGGCGAAAATGTTCGATTATACGTCCAGTTCCCTCATCGATCTGCCGCTAAATAAACTGATGCCGGAACCGTTCCGTAAGCAGCATGATCAGCACTTGCATAGTTTTTTCGCACATCCGGGCAAGCGCTCTATGGGCAATGGCCTGCGCTTTCCGGCGTTAAGACGCAGTGGGGCCGAGTTTTATGTGGACATCATGCTTAATCAAATGGATGTTGATGGCGAGTTATTCGGTGTCGCCATTGTTCGTGACTATACGCTGCAGCAGCAAGCTGAAGAAAAAATTCGCCGCGAACTGGAATTTGAGAAACGTCAGGCGCTAACGGATCACCTAACCGGAGTAATGAACCGCCGGGCGTTTGTTGCACAGTTAAACGAAGAGTTACAACAGCTAGCAGAGCAGGGGACTCCATTTGCTGTTGGTTTTATTGATCTGGACGACTTTAAAGAGGTTAATGACCAATTTGGTCACCAATACGGTGATGAGGTATTGCAGTCCATTGCCCGCCTTATTACTAATTGCAGTCGTCATTCTGACCATATTGCCCGGATTGGTGGCGACGAATTTGCCACTATTCACCCGATGATATCGGCCGACAATGCGCTGCAAATGATGGAGAGGCTGCGTTCACAGTTGGTCACCGGCATAGAATCGGAACGCTTGCCAGTAACTCTATCAATTGGTTTATGTCAGTGTGACCAGTTGTCAAAATGCCATACTGTAGAAAATATTATTGATATGGCGGATAAAGCCATGTATCAGGCGAAAAGCGAGGGGAAAAACGCGGTGGTATTGGCGCAACCTAAATAAATCTCGCTTAATCGTTAACAACCGGCCAATCCGCTGCATCGTTATGATCAAGCGCTGATGTTTTATTGCCTCGCCACTGCGCAATGAATTGACCCTTAGGATCGAAGTGATCGGTTTGCTTTTGCAAATTAAAGTGGCGTCCGCCTCGCGGGTCTGCACCAACACCTGCTATGTACTGCCAATTGCCCCAGTTTGAGGCAACATCATAATCAATAAGCTGCTGCTCGAAATGGGCCGCCCCGTAACGCCAGTCCAGACTCAATTCGTTAATTAAACAACTGGCCACAATTTGGCGGCCACGATTTGACAGGTAGCCGGTTTCGTTGAGTTGTTTCATGCAGGCATTTACTAGTGGATAGGGTGTATTACCTTCACACCATTGTTTAAAGCGACCCGGGTAAAAGCTGGTTGTTGGTCTTTTATCGGCCAAACCTTTAAAGGTAAAAACCTTGTGCTGGTGCCGGATCAGATACCAAAAGAAGTACTCTCTCCAGAGCAGTTCAAACAAGATCCAGTAAGTCGAATCGTTGGCACCATATTGCTGTTCATAGTCACGTACCTGATTGACCACTTGTTGTGGGGACAGGTTACCAGATGCTAACCATGCGGAAAGTTTGGTGGATTGATCAAAACCTTCTAAGGCATTTCGTGTCTGTTTATAGCGGGCAGGGGCTGAGCTGCTAAAATATTGCTGCATATGCTTTGCGGCCGCCAGCTCTCCTCCCTCAACGAGAGCTTCGGATTGCTCCGGCATTTGTGGCAGTATATGTTGCTTGTTGATAACCAACGCTTTGTGATCAAAATCTGGGTTATTGAGTTGCTTGCCGGGCAGCGATTCTGAAAGTGGCTCGACTAACTTGCGAAACTGGCTAAAACTAGCAGGCAGGTTATCGGTTGCACAGGGTAATTGGTGTTCGCTAAACAGGGTTGAGTTATCAATTTGCTGAAAGCTTAAATAGGGAAACCTTTTCTCCAACTGTTGCCAACGGCGTTGTTCATAAATCCCCGCAGCCCTTCCTCCGAAAACTGCGTCCAGGCGGTACTCGCTAATGAGCGCGCTAAGCTCTTCAAGCGGTTCGCCGTTAAGCACGATAAATTGATGCCCAGCCGCTGCCAGCTGTTTTTCTAGTTCAACTAATGACTGCATAATAAAACGCAGGCGATGCTTTCCTAAAGAGGGCATACCATAACGACCACGAGTAAGCGCTTGTTTATCGATAACATAACAGTAAGCGAGTTGCTCACATTGTTGCTGTGCTATGGTTAGTGCAGAGTTATCGTTGAGCCGAAGATCTTGTGAAAACCAATACAGGCCACGCTGGTATTTTTTTGTCATGATTTAAACTTAACTAGCGGAATTGTCGTTATAAATTACGAAATAAAAATCAAAATGGACGTGTGATATGGGTACAGCAAAAACAAAAATTATGCAGTTACTCGGTTTTGCCGGGCTAATTCCGTTCCTGGTGTTCTCTTTAGCTCAGTTAATGGGGGTTAAATTACCGCTACCGGTTGCTCCAATGACATTGCTACTGACTTATGGAGCCATTATTTTAAGTTTTTTGGCTGGAATTTTGTGGGGCAGAGCAATTCACCGCGCGGACAGCGAAGCGACCAATAGTTTACTGGTGTTGAGCAATGCGTTCGCGTTGCTGGCTTGGTTCAGCTTGCTACTCGACAGCGTGTTTTGGGCGTTACTGATCCAAATGGCTGGTTTTGCTTTGGTGCTCACGTTCGAACGGGTGCTTGCCAGAGGCAGTCTGATGACAACGCAGTCGGGCTATTATCCGATGAGACTGATTTTGACCGCAGGTGTAATTGTGTGCCAGCTATTGGTACTGGGTAATCATATTTTTTAAACACAATAAAAAAGCGGCACCAGTTAAACACTGGTGCCGCCTTATCAGAACTAACGAACGGTTATTTTACGCCGTCTAAAATAGTCACTTCGCCTAAGTTAAGATCCCGGACTTTGTCTTCGATTTGTTCTAAATCACCAACAATAACCCAGGTCATTGCGCCAGGACGTAGTACTGAATCAGCTGTCTGCTTAACGTTATCCAGGTCAATAGCCTCGATGCGCTGGGCATAAGCTTCAAGGTACTGCATGTCCTTACCTTTGTTTAAAGTCTCGGTAACAGCTCCAATAAGCGCGCCTTTGGTCTCATAAGCTCCTGGCAACTTCGCTGTTTTGTTGGCTTTAACTTTTGCCAACTCGTCCGCGGTTGCAGGATCAGAGCCTTCGTATTGAGTAAACTCTTTAACAATTTCCTCAATTGACTCTTTGGTTTTGTCGGTTTGTACGGGGGCTAACGCAATTAACAAACCGGGTCCCAAATTGTCCAGCCACATTGACCGAGCACCATAAGACCAGCCTTTATCTTCGCGCAGGTTCATGTTTAAACGACTGGTAAAGCTGCCGCCTAATATGGTGTTCATAACATCAATAGTATCTGCATTTTCCACAGTACCGGAAGGTGCTAGCTGACCGGCAATGATCAGTGACTGTGGCGCACCGGGTTTATCAATCAAGAACACACGTGCGTTTGATTGTGGCTCAGGAGTATCAAGCTGCTTGGTCGGTACGGCTGATTGTGGCGCTTGCCAGCTGCTGAACTTCTGTTCAAGCAATGGCTTTATTTGATCTTCGGTGGTGTCACCAACAATAACCAAACGTGCATTATCCGGACGCATCCATGTATTTGCATGCTGCACCAAATCATCACGGGTTAATGACTCAATCGACTCGACCGTGCCGGAACCTGTAAGTGGCTGGCTATAAGCGTGGTTGTCACCAAACATCAGCCCTGGTACGACGCGCAACGCTTGAGTTTGTGGTCTCGCTTGCTCTTTACGGATGTTCTCTATCCAGTTAGAACGTTTGCGTTCAATTTCATCCGCAGGAAAGGTTGCAGATTGCAGTACTTCATTCATTAGGTCCAGACTTTCGTTCAGATTCACTGTTAGTGTATCCAGACGAACATTTGAACTATCCAGTGATGCTCCGGCTGACAGACTTGTACCTATGCTGTCGAGACGTGCTGAAAGCTCCATTGGACCATAGTTTTCGGTGCCTTCTTTTAGCATCGACATGGTAAAGCTGGCGGTTCCCGGTTTGTTACCGGCATCTGCTGCGTAGCCCGCATCGAACACCAGATTTATTTCTACAGTTGGCGTATCGCTGCGCTCGGCCAGATAGACTTCAAGTCCGTTAGACAGTTCAAACGTCGTAAGCTCTGGTAAATCAAGCATCGGCAGATCGCCAACTTCCGGCAGTTGCTCACGGCTTGCTTGTGCTTCGCCGGCTTGATAGTCGCCGCGTGGCTCTACGTGCAGAACAAAATCGCCATCGGTTAACCACTGCTCTGCTGCTTGTTGCAGATTGGCAACGGTTGCCCCTTTAATCCATTCCATTTCTTGTTGGTAAAAACCTGGATCGTCATGGTACACCGCGCCCGAGGCTAGAATGTCAGACTTGCCACCAAACCCGCCAACTTTCTCGGCCTGGCGAACAAATTGTGCGGTGGTGCTGAATTTAGTCCGGCTTAGCTCTTCTTGGGTCGGGCCTTCGGCTAACAGCTTGTTCAGCTCCTCATCGATAATTGCTTCGATACGGTCAAGCTCTACGCCCGACTTAGCGTCGGCGGTAATAAAGAACTGACCCGCTAAATCACGACTAAACTGAAAGCCACCAACAGAGCTTGCTAGCTGCTCGTCATAAACTAACCGTTGATATAAACGAGAGTTTTTACCGTTTGCTAAAATATCCGATAGCAACCCTAAATATTCAGCGTCTGCGGTACCTATCTGCGCCGTGTTCCAGACACGATAAATGCGTGATGCGGGAACATCATCTTTCATTGAAGCACGTTTAGTGCCTTCACGCTTGGCAACCCACGCTTGCAGCTTTTGCAACGGCTTGCCAGGTTCGATATCGGCAAAATACTTTTCAATTTTTTCTTTGGCAGTTTCGACATCGATATCACCGGCTAAAACAACAATCGCATTGGAAGCACCATAGTAATCTTTAAACCACTGGTGAACGTCGTCCAAAGAAGCGTTATTTAAATCCTCCATTGAACCGATGACTGACCAGGAGTAAGGGTGTCCTTCAGGGAACGTTTGTTCTGCCAGATAACCCCATACTTTTCCATAAGGTTGAGCTTCACCCTGGCGTTTTTCGTTTTGTACGACGCCACGTTGCTCGTCGAGCTTATCTTGAGTGATAGCGCCCAACAGGTGACCCATGCGGTCAGACTCCATCCAAAGCGCCATGTCTAACGCTGGGGTCGGAACATTCTGGAAATAGTTGGTACGGTCATTGTTAGTGGTGCCGTTCATTTCAGTGGCACCAGCGCGTTCAAACGGGCCGAAATATTCGTCGTCATAGTTTTCGCTACCGTTGAACATAAGGTGTTCGAACAGATGAGCAAAACCTGTTTTGCCTTGCTTTTCATCTTTAGAGCCGACGGCGTACCAAACGTTAACAGCAACAATGGGTGCTTTACGATCTTCGTGGACCACGACCGTCAGGCCATTATCCAGAGTAAAGGTCTCGTAGTTAACATCGACTTGAGGAAATTGTTGTTGGCTTGTTTGTTGAGCTGTTGACGGTTCGCCAGCGGTTGACTGTGTCATCTGGCAACCACCTAATAGTGCCGTACTGACGGCCACTGCGGTTAAAGTTTTAATCATTTTCATCGTTATTTGTTGTCCTTAATGAAATTGTGCACTGTTACTATAACGAGGGTGCTTGTATAACTATAGGTAAATGGGTTAAAAAATTGTAACGAAATTAGACAAAGCAAATTTACCGCTAGGCTTTTAATTGTCACCACAATCAAGGATAATTGCGCGCGGTCTGAAACGCTAAAGGGAAAACACACACTTGTGAGTAAAACGACAGTTATTGCAATTGCTGGTGCATCAGCTTCTGGCAAAAGCCTGTTCGCTTCTACCGTATACCAGGAGCTGGTAGCGGAGCTTGGCACCGACGGCATCGCGATTCTAGCCGAGGATGCGTACTACCGCGATCAGAGTCACATGACCATGGAACAGCGCGTGTTGACTAACTATGATCAGCCCTCCGCGTTTGAACATGATTTGTTGTTACAGCATATTAAGCAGCTCCGAGTCGGTAAATCCGTCGAGATGCCACAGTACAGCCACACATCGCACACGCGCTTAGAAGACACGATAAAAGTTGCCTCGGCGAAAGTTATTATGGTTGAAGGTATTTTATTGTTAACCGACCCAGCACTCAGACAAGAATTTGATATTGCAGTGTTTATGGACACGCCCTTAGACGTGTGTTTACTGCGTCGAATAAAACGGGATATTGAAGAACGTGGCCGCACCTTGCAGTCGGTGACAGAGCAATACGAACAATATGTACGTCCCGCTTTTTTTGATCATATTTTTCCGTCGAAGCAATATGCGGATTTGGTGGTAACTCGTGGTGGTCAAAACGAAATCGCTATCGATATTATAAAAACAAAAATACGCCAGTTGTTGGCGGAATAAAGTTGGTCTTTTATGAATAGTTTGCTCGGCATTGCTGTAATCCTTTTTGTTGCTTACTTATTGTCAACAAACCGCAGAATGATTCGCTGGCGCACCGTTATTGGTGCGTTTTCTATACAGGTGGCACTTGCCGGGTTTGTTCTGTACGTACCTATTGGGCGGGAAATGCTGTTTAGCTTTGCTCAGGGGGTATCTACAGTTATTGGTTACACCCAGGCTGGGATCGACTTCTTATTCGGTGGTTTAGCGTCCGAGGAGTTTGGCTTTGTATTTGCCATTCAGGTGCTCAGCGTCATCGTCTTTTTCTCCTCGCTAATTTCGGTACTTTATTATCTGGGGATTATGAAGTGGATCATTCGGATACTTGGCGGTGGATTGCAAAAACTATTAAAAACTAGCCGGCCCGAGTCGATGTCCGCGGCAGCTAATATTTTTGTTGGCCAAACCGAAGCGCCAATGATGGTCAGGCCTTTTATAGGCACCATGACGCGCAGCGAGTTGTTTGCGGTAATGGTCGGTGGTATGAGTTCGGTATCGGGCTCGGTGTTAGCCGGTTATGCCGGTGTTGGTGTCGAGCTTAAATACCTGATTGCCGCAAGTTTTATGGCAGCCCCTGCCGGCTTTTTGATGGCAAAAATGATGATTCCGGAATGTGAGCAGCCGCGCAACGATCTGGAAGAAGTCGAAGTAAAAGATAATTCAGCCAATGTTATTGATGCTGCTGCATCGGGGGCATCAAGTGGTCTGCAGTTAGCGATGAACGTGGGTGCTATGCTGCTGGCGTTCGTTGCCTTAATTGCGTTGGTTAACGGCATGTTTGGCTGGGTTGGTGGCTGGTTTGGCTACCCCGAACTGACCATGCAGGAAATCTTTGGCTATGTATTCCGGCCGGTTGCTTATGTACTAGGTATAAGCTGGGATGAAGCTCAGTTAGCGGGCAGCTTTATTGGGCAAAAACTCGTAATCAATGAGTTTGTCGCGTATTTAGACTTTGTCAATTACAAAGAACAATTAAGCCAAAACTCTCAAGTGATTATCACCTTTGTGCTGTGCGGCTTCGCAAACTTCTCTTCCATTGCCATTTTATTGGGTGGACTGGGCGGAATGGCACCGAGCCGGCGGCATGATATTGCCCGACTAGGTATGCGGGCATTGTTAGCGGCGACTATGGCAAACATGATGAGTGCTGCTATTGCCGGTTTCTTCGTATCTTTGACTTAATAAATCAGGCAAACGGTAAGAAGCGGCCTAGCGCTGCTTCTTACGCATAACCCCTTCTTGAATGGTTGATGCGACCAGTGTTCCGTCGCGGCTAAAAATCTGGCCTCTAACCAGTCCGCGCGAGCCGCTCGCTGAAGGACTATCAATCGCATAGAGTAACCACTCATTCATTCGAAACGGGCGGTGGAACCACATCGCGTGGTCGACCGTGGCCACTTGCATATCAGGCTGGGCAAAGCTAACGCCATGTGGCTGCAGAGCCGTTGGTAAAAAGTTAAAATCAGAAGCATAAGCCAGCAGATATTTATGGACCCGAGGATCATCCGGCATTTCGCCGTTAGCTTTTAGCCATACATAACGTTTTGGCTCGTCCTTCTGTGGCTTAAACGGGTTATAAGCAGTAACAAATCGCATCTCTATGGGTTTTTCACAGATAAACTTGTTGCGAATTGGGGCTGGAATTAAGTCCTGATTTTCCCGATAGATATCCATATCGGAAACTAACCCTTCAGGCCCCGGGACCTCCGGCATGGTATCCTGGTGTTCAAAGCCGGGCTCGTCACTTTGAAACGAAGCGGTCATATAAAAGATTGGCTTACCATTTTGAATGGCTTTTACGCGCCGGGTCGAGATACTGTTCCCATCACGGATAACTTCAACATCATAGACAATTGGCTTTTTGGCATCACCGGGACGCAAAAAATAGCTATGAAATGAATGAGCAACCCGTTCGGACGGTAGGGTTTCCTTTGCGGCAGACAACGCCTGACCGATAACTTGCCCACCGAACACCGCGCCAAAGCCTAAATCCTGACTGTTACCGCGATAAAGTCCTTGCTCAATTGTTTCTAATTTTAATAAGTTTAATAAATTATCCAATACTTGGCTCATTGACTCTATTCCTGTGACCCTGAAATCCTGTGCTTAGTGTATCGAATTGATCTGAATTCGTCTTTAACGACTATCCAATATAAACACAATTAATAGTAAAAATAGGCATTTATCGGCAAACAAGGGGCCAACGCCGCTGGCGTGATGCGGTCGTTTATGTTTGACTGTAAACAATAAAAGCTATGGCTGAATAGGTTTCCTTTGGCTATATTAAAGTCAAGATTCAAATAATAACCTTTCAGCACAATCAACGCTCAATGCGAATGGGAGAGTACTATGTCAGGCAAAAATAGTCTGGATACGTTAAGTACATTGGATGTTAAGGGCAAAAGTTACGACTATTACAGCTTGCCTAAGGCAGCCAAGTCATTAGGAAATATCGACAAGCTTCCAGCTTCGATGAAAGTCTTGCTAGAAAACTTACTGCGTAATGAGGACGGCGAAACTGTTACTCATGACGATTTGCAGGCTATGGTCGATTGGCTTAAGCAGAAAAAGATCGATCGCGAAATTCAATATCGCCCAGCTCGCGTATTGATGCAGGACTTTACCGGGGTTCCCGGAATCGTCGACTTAGCAGCAATGAGAGATGCTGTTAATAAAGCGGGCCATAACCCAGAAATTATAAACCCATTGTCGCCAGTTGATCTGGTTATTGACCACTCGGTCATGGTCGACAAGTACGCCACTGCAGAAGCGTTCAAACAGAACGTCCGGATGGAGATGGACCGCAATAAAGAGCGCTACGAGTTCTTGAAGTGGGGGCAGGGTGCTTTCGAAAATTTCCGGGTAGTACCGCCAGGCACCGGTATTTGTCACCAGGTTAACTTAGAATATCTCGGTAAAAGCGTCTGGACCAAAGAGGAAGACGGGAAAACAGTCGCGTACCCAGATACCTTGGTTGGTACCGATTCTCACACCACTATGATTAACGCGCTTGGCGTGCTTGGCTGGGGTGTCGGTGGTATCGAAGCCGAAGCAGCAATGCTGGGTCAGCCGGTATCAATGTTGATACCCGAAGTGGTTGGCTTCCGTATGACTGGAAAACTTCCTGAAGGTGTTACTGCGACGGATTTGGTGCTGACAGTAACGCAAATGCTGCGTGAAAAAGGCGTGGTCGGTAAGTTCGTTGAATTTTATGGCCCGGGCTTAGATAACTTGCCATTAGCAGACCGTGCGACCATTTCAAACATGGCACCTGAATATGGTGCAACCTGTGGCTTCTTCCCGGTCGATGACGAAACCATTAATTACATGCGTTTGTCGGGTCGCGATGAAGAAACACTGGATCTTGTCGAAGCATACTGCAAAGAGCAGGGGTTATGGCGTCGTAACGACAACGAACCTGAGTTCACTGACGGCATGGAACTTGATCTCGGTACAGTAACAGCGTCACTGGCAGGGCCCAAACGTCCTCAGGATCGGGTTAACATGGAGCAGTTGGGCAGCAACTTTGATCTGATTCTGGAAAACAATGGTCAAGCCAACGAAACTGACAAAAAAGTGCCGGTTAAGGGTAAAGATTATACTCTGAGCCATGGCGATGTAGTGATTGCAGCAATTACCTCATGTACTAATACGTCGAATCCGAGCGTGCTAATGGCCGCAGGTTTGTTAGCGAAAAAAGCCGTAGAAAAAGGTCTGGACCGCAAACCTTGGGTCAAATCATCCTTTGCACCCGGTTCTAAAGTAGTAACTGATTACCTGAAGAAAGCTGGCTTTACACCGTACATGGAAGATCTTGGCTTTCACTTAGTTGGCTACGGTTGCACAACTTGTATTGGTAATTCGGGTCCGTTGGACGATGAAATTACCGAGGCTATTAATGAGGGCAACTTAACAGTGTCTTCAGTACTTTCCGGTAACCGTAACTTTGAAGGTCGTGTGCATCCTGAAGTGAAGGCTAACTGGTTGGCTTCACCACCGTTAGTGGTGGCCTATGCACTGGCGGGTACGACTCGTACTGACCTAAGTAAAGATCCGCTGGGTACTGATAAAGACGGCAACGACGTTTATCTTAAAGATATTTGGCCGACGACCAGTGAAATTGCTGAAGCGGTTAAAACTGTCGATAACGAAATGTTCCGCAAAGAGTACGCCGAAGTATTTGAAGGCGATGAAGAGTGGCGGGAAATCAATGTCGCTGAAGGTAAAGTGTACGATTGGCAGGATGATTCAACTTACGTGAAGAATCCACCGTTCTTTGAGGGCATTGATAAGCCTCTGGAAGATCCGCAGGATATTAAATCTGCAAACGTGCTGGCGGTATTTGCTGATTCAATTACGACTGACCATATTTCGCCAGCGGGTGCTATTAAAGCAGACGCTCCGGCGGGTAAATACCTGCAGGAGAACGGGGTTGCCGTTAAAGACTTTAACTCGTATGGCTCACGCCGTGGTAATCACGAAGTTATGATGCGCGGTACCTTTGCTAATATCCGCATTAAAAATCAGATGTTGGACGATGTCGAGGGTGGTTACACCAAGTACATTCCGACCGGTGAGCAAATGGCTATCTACGATGCCGCCATGAAGTACATGGAAAACGATACGCCATTGGTTGTGCTTGCGGGTAAAGAGTATGGTACCGGCTCAAGTCGTGACTGGGCTGCTAAAGGTACCCGTTTACTTGGCGTAAGGGCAGTTATCGCACAAAGTTATGAGCGTATTCACCGTTCTAACTTAGTCGGTATGGGTGTCCTGCCACTGCAGTTCGAAGAAGGTGAGAGCGTTGAAGCCCACGGATTGACTGGTGAAGAGGAAATTTCAATTTTAGGATTGGATAAGGATCTGAAACCAGGTCAAATGCTTGATGTGGTGGCTAAGCGTAAAAACGGCGAGGACGTAAAATTCCAGGTCAAATGCCGTATCGATACCGGGAACGAAATGCGTTACTACAAAAACGGTGGTATCTTGCATTACGTATTGCGGCAAATGCTTAAAGACTAAGTGTTTAAGCGCTAGTAATAAAAAGGCCTTCGTGATGAAGGCCTTTTTTTATGCCTGTAGGGCTAAATTTTTAAGGCCCGGCCGCCATCCACTTTAATCGATTCGCCGGTTAAAAATGCGTTGTCGCGTAAAAAGCGTACGGTATCAATCATTGGCTGCAAGCCGCCTTCGACCGTTAACGGAGTCTGTTTTAAAATCTGTTGTTTGTGGTCACTGTCATGTTCCGGTAAAAACAAAATTGGGCCTGGCTGGATGGCATTTACCCGAACCTCCGGAGCCAAAGATTTTGCGAAGGCTAAGGTCATATTGGCTAATGCCGCTTTAGCGCCGCAATAAGCAATGTAATCAGTTGAGGGACGATCACTGTATATATCGGTAATATTGATCACCAGACCATCATTGGCGCTAGCTAATAGTGATGATAAACCTTTGATTAGCTTATAGGGGGCGACAGCATGGACCTGATAAACAGCTGTCAAGGCATCGTCACTCTGGTCAACAGTGTCGTTGTTGAAAAAGCACGAAGCGTTATTGACCAGTAAATCCAAATGATCGGTTTGCGCTAATACGGCGCTAACCATTTGGTCAATTTGTTGGTTATCACTAAAGTCGGCCTGCAGGGCTATTGCGCCACTTTTTTCAAGCTGCTCGACACCCTGTTTTGAACTATTATAGTGGGCAAATACGGTATAACCTTCATTAATAAGGCTCTCAGCCAATTCATAACCAAACCGTCGTCCGGCTCCGGTAATTAGGGCAACTTTACTCATTGTTTTAAGCTCATCAATTCTTGTTGTAAATGTTGCAAGTATTCAGGAACTTGCGGCTGCTCCGTTAGAGGACCCAGGATATCGATATCGATGGGACGGTCCTTAATACTACTCTGTGGGTCTGAACGGTCGCGCCCCAGGAGTTCTTCTATTTCGTTAAAATGCTGTTTTAACTCGTTAGCAGGCAATGCTGTTTTTAACGTGAAAAGAGCATTTAAAAAGGGTTTATTCGTGTTTATTCCGACGGGTTGAGTGACAATATCCCGGGAAAACTCAATCTCTTCAGAGAGCTTTGCCAGATAATGTTTCGCTCTCGAAAAATGGAGCTCAGGCTCGATGTTTGAACCTAGACTGCAAAGGTACATCATAAGTAAGCAGCTTCCTGTAGTTAATTGCGTTAAAGCAATACGTTAGCTTGCGGGAAACGGATTGTTGATGCAATGAGAAGATAAAATGTTAAGTAAAATGATCATCAAAACAACCGGTAAATCGTTAAGTTGAAATCCTTCTAACGGGCTGATAGCCTGAGTATTCACGTTACGCAAGAGAGCAATCCAACGCATGGTGAAACCCTTATTAGGTGCCGGACGTCTGATGAAAATGTTGAGTTTGTGTTTCTTGTTAACACTAACTCCGTTGTCAGCTGCGCAATCTTTGCAGTTGAAAGGACCAGACTCAACGGTCAAAGAAGGGTACTTTACGGTGAGCGTGTCATCCACTAGTGATGCCTCAGAATCTATTACTCCGCTCGTTATAGAAGCTTCCTCAAGCAAAGACTTTAAGCAAAATTTACAAACTTTTCCGGCGCTGGGCGATTTTAAAAAGCTTTCTTTAACCGGATTTAGCGACGGAACATATTACTTACGTGCGCGTAGCGAAGGTGTTTCAGAATACAGTAATGTGATTCAAGTTCGGGTTCAGCACTACCCTCTGTGGCAGGCACTAGGCTTGTTTGTCATCGGTTTTTTAATATTTACTGCACTGGTTGTAACAATAATTCGGTTTCATCAAAAATCTGAAGCGGAGCCTGCAGATGACTGAGTTTGCGCTGGATACCTCGGTCGGTTTAACCATTGTCGTATTATTCGGCATTGTCTGGATATTGTTTGGCTACTGGTTAGGCCGTAAAAATAAAACTCACGAAGACTTTGCTTTAGCTGGGCGTAATGTTGGCTTTGCTTTTGCCGCAGCGACGGCAATGGCGACCTGGGTTACCAGTAATACGACACTGGTAGCGCCACAACTGACTTATCAGTTTGGTCTTTGGGGAATGATCGGTTACTCGTTTGCTGCGTTAGGGCTGTTGTTATTTGCGCCAATGGCTAAACGTATTAAACAACTGCTACCCAACGGTTATACCTCTGGTGACTTCGTACGCTTGCGTTATGGCCAGGCGGCATGGTGGGTATTTATTATTATTTCCGTGGTTTATGCGTTTGGGTGGCTAATAAGCTTGGGAATGGCGGGTGGCATTTTACTCGAGTCACTGAGTGGCCTTGATTATCATATTGGTATGACCGCGATTTTAATCATTTGTGTCGGTTACACATTGTTTGGTGGAATGCGTGCGGTCATTGCTACTGATTTTATTCAAGCGTTAATTATCATAGTCGGGGTTAGCGTTATAGCTTACTGGCTTATCGACAATGTTGGTCTGGATAGTATTCACCAGAACTTATCAGCTGAGCATCCGCAGTTATTGGATGTGTTGTTTCCTGCGGCAGTGATGTTCTTGTTTAATAATATTTTCTTTGGCCTGGGCGAAATTTTTCACTCAAATGTCTGGTGGTCGAGAGCCTTATCTTTTAAAAAAGATGTCGCCTACAAGGCTTATTTAACAGGTGGCTTAATGTGGCTGCCAATCCCCATTGTGACCGGTTTTATTGCGCTGGCGGCACCGCAGCTGGGTATCTTTCCGCCAAGTGCCGATATGATTGGCCCGACAGTAGCCGCAGCGGTGCTTGGTAAAGCCGGTGCGATTATTGTTTTCATTGTTATTTTCTCGGCGTTAGCTTCCAGTCTGGACTCGTTATTGGCAGCTACTTCAGATCTGGTCACTCAAGATTTATTCCACAAAAAATTAAAACCTAGAGCCTCGGACAAAACGCTGATGCGTTTCAACCGTTATTGCATTTTAGGGCTGGGGATAATGACTTGGCTGTTTTGCTTACCCCGCATTGCCACCTTAGGAGCGTTATTGAACTTCGCTGGTGCCTTTGTCGCCAGTACTATCTGGCCAATTGTACTTGGCCTTTATCAACGCAAGTTAAGCGGCAGTTATGCGGCGGCAGCAATGGCACTTGGTACTTTGAGTGGTTTAGTCGGTTATTTCGCTATTGGTTTTTATGTTGCGGCACTGATCTCTTGCGCTGTTTCTGGTGTTATTTGTTGGGTTGGCGTAGTCAACAGTCAACGCTTATTCGACTGGCAGCAGCTAAACGAGGAGAACTAAAGATGCAAATTCCTGAATTGTTTTTCTCAGTATTAATTATCGCTGCGCTGGTGATTACCTGTTTAACTCCGGTAATTTTGCTGGCACTGTTTATCAAAGATTATTTTTCTAAAACAATATGGTAACCCTATGAACATAAAAGATGTGTCGTTTGAAAGGGAGCGGCCGGATGTTTGTGGTAACGCCCATCCCAAGGCGTTACTGAGAGCGATTCAGGAAGATGGCGATTATTTATTAAAGCTGTCCAATCAGC
Organism: Pseudomonadota bacterium; assembly: GCA_051746345.1. Classification (GTDB taxonomy): domain Bacteria; phylum Pseudomonadota; class Gammaproteobacteria; order Enterobacterales; family Alteromonadaceae; genus Idiomarina. Next base: position 82,865 of record JBNJEZ010000001.1, on the reverse strand, counting down.
ACATTGTATCTTCGGACCAGTTTACCCAAAACGGTCTGTTGCAGTTGTTTCGGTTAGCCGCAAAGTATGAGGCGAATCCAAGACGATTTAGTACCTCACTGCAGGGCAAGATTTTAATCTCCGCCTTTTATGAGCCCAGCACTCGGACCAGACTCTCATTTGAGAGCGCCTGGCATCGTCTGGGTGGTGATATTATGTCAATAACGGACCGTTCTACCACTGGCATAGCGAAAGGCGAGTGCTTAGCTGATGTGGCCGAAATGTTTAACAATTACGGCGACTGTGTAGTGCTGCGGGATAATAACGAAACTTCGTTAGAAGAAATGGTCGATTCACTGCGTATCCCGATTATTAATGCGGGCAACGGCAGTGACGAGCACCCAACACAAGCATTGGCCGATCTGTATGCAATGTTTAAATGGCGGCCTGAGTTGGTTACCGAACAGGCAGCAAAACATGCTGTGAGTGTTGGTATTATTGGTGTGCCGAATAAAATGCGGACGGTGCGTAGTTTGATAAAACTACTGTGTAAGTTTCCTGATGCCATCAAAGAGTTGGTTATTATTCATGACGACTCGGTGGGGAAGGAGTTGTTCGGCCAGCAACAGCGAGAGCAAATTGAACAAGCGGGGATTAGCATTCGTACCGCAACCGATCTGGATAAAACGTTACCTGACCTGGACGTTATTTATATAAACGCGATTTCGTGGGAGGGAGAAACCTTTAATACCTATGGCAAAACCTTTAGTTTAAGTGCTAAATCGCCACTTAAAGAAGGAGCTATTATTCTGCATCCACTGGCCCGTGGCGCGGAGTTAAGTACTGATCTTGATCACACACCGCATAATTGGTACTTCAGCCAAGCCCGTGGTGCTGTATTTTTACGCATGGCGTTACTTACATGTATGGTTCAGCGCGCGGAGCGCGTTATCGATGTCGTCTAATAGAAGGAAAAGCAAAGAATGTGCGGAATTGCTGGAGTTTTTCATCACCAAACGGAACGTCCGATAAACGCTCAAACGCTGGTAAACATGGCCGCGATTATGCATCACCGGGGCCCCGATGGTTATGGTTACCAAGTTAATCAAGAACAGGGAGTAGGCTTTAGTCATGCAAGACTTTCAATCATCGATTTGGATGAGCAGCGCGGTCGCCAGCCGTTTTTATCAGCAGACAACCGGTTACTGCTAACTCATAACGGTGAGTTTTATGACTTTAAGCGAATTCGTGCGGATCTTACCGCTCGTGGTGCGCGATTTCGCAGTAAAAGTGACTCTGAGATCGTATTGCATTTGTTTGAACGGTACGGTTTAGAGGATACTTTAAAAGAGCTGCGTGGTGAATTCGCGTTTGGCCTGTTCGATAGTCAGGAAGACAGTCTTTATCTGGTACGTGATCGCTTTGGCATCAAGCCTTTGTACTGGACAGAAACAGAGCATGGCGTGGTGTTTGGGTCTGAACTAAAAGTGTTGTTTGCGCACCCTGATGTAAAACGGGAGTTTTCTGCCGAGGGTTTGTATCATCAATTGATTCAGGTAATGGTGCCCGGCTCAACGGCATTTTCGGGGATTAATCAGGTGCAGCCGGGCTATGTGGTAAAAGTAACTCGTGTTAACGGTAAATTGCAGATAACGGAACATAAGTATTGGGATGTTAACTTCCCGGATGAACGGGACTACCCCGGCGACGACGTTGACGAAGAACAGTACATAGAAGGCGTGCGTGCGCAGCTTTTAGAAGCGGTACAACACCGTATGACAGCAGATGTGCCCGTGGGTTGCTATTTATCCGGCGGTATTGATTCATGTGCCATTCTTGGTCTGGCATCTGCATCGACGCAAACTTCGGTTAAGGCATTTACCATAGGCTTTGATTCTGACGACTACGATGAAACGCCAATTGCCAAAGAAATGGCTGAAGCCACTAACGCTGACCACCATATCATGGCGTTAAAGGCTAATGACCTATACGACCATTTTGTGAAAACCCTATGGCATACCGAACGCACTATTTATAACACTCTGGGGGTTGCTAAATACCTGATGAGTCAAGCTGTGCATGAGGCTGGTTATAAAGTGGTGATGACTGGTGAAGGCTCGGATGAGTTATTTGCCGGATATCCTGCTTTCCGTAAAGACATGTTCTTGCACGGTCTGGATCATTTGCCCGAAGTAGAACGTGTAGAGTGGCAAGAATTACTTGAAAAGAACAACAAGTTGTTTAAAGGTGCGATGCTGGCGCGGGAAGAATTTGTTAGCGACGCGTTTAATAAAAAGGTCGGTTTCACACCAAGCTGTGTTCAGCCCTGGCTATCTTGCAGTTCAGTTGCTTTACCACTGATGTCCGATAGCATGCGGCAGCGGGTAGAAAACTATGACCCCAGTGCTGCGATAGCCGGTACCCTTGATCAAGATATGTTAGAAGGGCGTCATCCACTTGATCGTGCTCAATATGTCTGGATTAAAACCATGCTCGAAGGTCAGATCCTGACTTGGGGTGGGGACCGGGTTGATATGGCCAATTCAATGGAAGCGCGGCCGGCATTTTTGGACCACCATTTAGCAGAATACGCTTTCTCGGTACCGCCGCATTTGCGCATCAAGGGTAACAAAGAAAAATACGTACTGCGTGAGGCGATGAAAGGCCTGTTGCCGGAAACACTGTATAAACGAGAAAAATTTGCGTTTATGGCACCACCTGCGCATACCGACCCGGAAAAATGGAAGGCGGTGGAGAAGCTGGCCGAGCAGTTTCTAAATAAGAAAGCAGTGGAAGATGCCGGCTTGCTCGATTATGAACAAGTGGTAAAAACTTTCGCAAGGCACCAGGACTCTGCTGTCCCGGCTGAAGAGCATGTGCAACTGGATGCAGTGATCAACCACATGTTAGGTGTGCAGGTTTTGCATCACCACTTTGTCGCGACCGACGTGCCGAAAAAAGCCGCGCAACGAGCTCAGGAACTGGGCTGGGTTGCCTAATTTAACTCACTACTTACGGTTTTAGGGGTTGGTGACTGCCGTTTTATAGTCACCGTAACCTCGCTGCTCCATTTTATCGAGCGGAATGAACTCCATCGCCGCTGAATTCATGCAATAACGAAGTCCGGTCGGCTCGGGACCATCCGTAAATACGTGACCTAAGTGAGAATCTGCGTAGCGGCTGCGGATCTCGGTGCGGCTATAAAACCAGCTATTATCTTCTTTTTCGACAACAGCATTGGTAGTTATCGGGCGGGTAAAGCTTGGCCAGCCGCTACCGGATTTATACTGGTCGGCCGAAGAAAATAAGGGTTCACCACTAACAATATCGACATAAATACCGGGTTGTTTATTGTCCCAATAGGCATTATTAAATGCTTCTTCGGTGTCGTCCTGCTGAGTAATAGCGTATTGAGTAGCTGTTAACTGTTGTTTTAACTGCTCTTTTGATGGCTTGTTAAAATCTTGCCAAGGGTTCGCTGACGAGGTTGTTTCGCCGCTGGGATTGTCATTGGTAAACTGATGATAATCAATGTTGTCTGTTTCTCCCCAGTGTTTCTCGACAAAGTCGTAGCGTCCCGAATTATAGGTATAAACTCGATAACGAATTGGATTTTTGTCGTAGTAATCCTGATGGTAATCTTCGGCTGGATAGAACGATGTAAAGTCTGTTATTGGAACAACAATCGGTTGTTCAAATGGCCCATTTTCGGATAACCACTGTTTTGATGCCTCAGCCACACGGCGCTGAGTATCGTTGTGGACGAAAATTTCTGGGCGATATTGCTGCCCTCGATCAACAAACTGACCGTTGTTATCGGTCGGGTCCATAATTCGCCAAAATTTTTGCAAAAGCCCGGCGTAACTAATGACATTGGGATCATAGTAAACTTGTACCGCTTCGGTATGCTTGGTCTGTCCGGATGAAACCTGCTCATACGTCGGATTGGGTTGGTCACCGCCGGTATAGCCGGAAACAACCTCGCGCACACTATCAAGTTGTTCAAAGGCTTCCTCTACACACCAAAAGCATCCGCCGGCAAGTGTCGCGATCGCTTCATTTTGTTGCTTTTCTGTTACTTCATTTTGTGCGATGCTGAAATTACTGACTATCAGCAGGCAGGTGAAGGTTAAAATGATTCGCATGTGTTCTCCAGATAATACGACTTTATAATGTAATAGGTGTATTTGGGTGAAAAAGTTTTCTATCGGTCTGCTTTTATTATTGGCGCCTTTGGCGCAGGCACAAACAGAAGAGCCCGAGCAGCACTCTGATAAACGGTGGTATGACAGCTTCCGTGAAGGACTGGCTGGCACCGTCGATGCCTCCGCTCGCTGGGTTGACGGCTTTTTTGCCGAAGACAGACTGTCAGATAGCTATAGTTCATACGGTCGCCTGTCATTAGCGCCTCAGTGGAGCGCTTACGATGATTTTGAATTAAAGTCGCGATTTCGGGCAAAAGTTAATTTACCTCACGCCAAGGATGAGTTATCCGCATTTATCGGTCGTGTCGACAGTGATGAATTCCTCGATGATGCATCCGCTGGGCGGCCATCTGTTATTCGCTCCACGGCCACCGACGAAGAATGGTTAGTGGGCTTAGGTTTCGATCCCCATATGAACGAGCAGCATCGGCTGTCTTACAGTATTGGCATTCGCGGCGGCCTCGACTTTGATACCTATTTAAGGGCCCGCTACAGAACCGATGCTGCGCTGGGTGAGAGCGCTTTGGTGCGATTGCAAAGCTCTGCGTTTTGGCGGGATAGCGATGGTTTTGGTGTTGCACAACGGTTTGACTTCGAGGCTAACGTTACTGATAGCATTTTGGCGCGTTGGTCTGCATTGGGAACCTTTGCCCAGGAAACCAATGGTCTGCGTTGGAGTAGCTCAGCACGGACTTATAAACTCTATGCAGAAGACAAAGCGATGGCTATTGAAACCTGGGTCGAAGGACAAACCGATCATGCTGTGCCGATAAATGACTACGGGGTGCGATTGCTCAACCGTCAACGTTATTTGCGCGAGTGGCTGTTTGTGGAAACTTGGGTCGGTTATCATCGACCCCGAGAAACTATTAATGAAGTTCGTCGGGGCCACTGGATGCTGGGATTAGAAATTGAAATTCACTTTGGTACGGATAATGCCTACTTGCCCGATTCACGCCAGTCAAAATCAACCACGAGCGGATCATGATCCGATGACCGATAGGGTCCGGGTTGATAGAAAGCTTTATCACGATAATCGTAAAAGCCCGGTTCATCGGCATTAAAGTTGATGTGCTGCACCGAGTTGATAGACGGCATCAATTCATCAGCCACTAAGATATGATCTAAAGCACCAGCCTGACTGTCGTAGACGTACGAGTAGTCCCGCTCGGAAGAAACATTGCTATATCCGTTGGAGGTCATGTGTTGCATCGGATCTTCGTGGTAATAGGCATTAAAATCTCCTAACAGAACCGGTGCTGGAAATTGCTCGCTAGCTACCCATGAGAGTAGCGACTCTGCGGATTCCAGTCGTAGTGGGTTCCAACATGCCTGGCCATCATTTTGGTTAGCATTGGAGCCGCTATCAGGACAACTTCCTTTCGATTTAAAATGATTAACCACAGCGGTAAAGGCTTTGTCGTTGTTTTTATCAATAAACACCTGTGCTAATGGCACTCGGCTACCCCAGGTAAAGGGTCCTTTGCTCAACGTTTTAGCATGAGAACTTGGGGTTAGACGTTCGGAGTTATAGATAATAGCAACGCTAATTTGATCGCTTCCTACGCGCTCTGAGCGCGGCTGGGCGATGGCATACGTCTTGTTCTGCGCCTGATTTAAGGCTTGGGTAAGTTGAGTTATGGCGCTATGCTGACTAAAGCCATCGTTTTCGACTTCCATTAACCCCAATACATCGGCATCAAGCGCAACCAGTGCCGCTACAATTTTTTGTTGCTGGCGTTTTAATTGCTCGGTGGACTCAGCACCACGTTCTGTTGGAAAACCGCTGCCCTGTCCGTCGCCGTTAAAATAATTAAGTACATTGAAGCTAGCGACTCGCAAGTGGTCGGCGCGTTTCGGATATATTGGTGTTATTTTGGAACGTTCTGCAAGTTGTAGCTTGGCAGTGGGCTGTAACCGGTAACTGTCATTATATTGCGATAAAATTCCAGTCAGCGATTGCAGTGTCGCGCCACTTCGCAAACTGTTTTGCGGACCATGAAATAAACTCTGATGGGGCAACACTTCGGGTCGCTGGTTGCTGTTATCATCTACTTGCAAGCGGTTTAGCCGATTACTGGCACGCTGAGCGTTAGCGGCACTGCCTGGCTTAGCAATTTGAGTGGGCGTCCATAGGCGACCAGCAGAGACATCAAAGTAGCCATGACGAGGAAATTGATAATGGCCAGAAATCGTTAACGGCTCGTCACCTTCTACGACAACCTGCATTCCTTCCAGTGCTTCGGCCTGAGCGCGCGAGTCAAACGGTAAGCTCACGGTTACAGTGGTTAGCTGTTGGTCTGCCGGACCACAATCATAGATGGAACTTGGATTGGTTAATTGAGTAAGGCCGTTTGCCTCACTTACAGTACCGGTGACTCGAATCTGAGTTCCAACTTCTGCTTTGCTGCTCATATTTTGAGTTTGAACAAATAAACCTTGTGAAGTCAGCGGATCATCGTCGGCATCAGCTGCCGGTGATTGGATAAAAAAACCATTGAGCTGGTCTTTTTTGCTCCAGTTCGCCGTGACTATGCCAGATACAGTCGCTTGCTCACCCTCCATTGGGGACCTTTCAGCGGCTCCCTGAATGTCGTGAATCGCGATTAAGTTTTCGTTGTTGTCACAGTTTTGAGCAGTAACGCCAGCGCTAAATAGTATTGCTGATGCAATAAGAGTAAGTTGTTTCATTGACCTGAGTCCATTTTGTGATAGCTACCAACTTCCAGTACAGGCGCGGCATCGAGCCTTTCTGCGTCCATCATAGCTGCAATTCTTTGCATAGAAGATAATAATAAAGATTGTTCCCATTCATCTAACGCCTGAAACTTTTCGATGAAATCTTCTTGTAACGGTTGCGGTGCTTTACCCAGGAGTGAGCGTCCTTGTTCCGTTAGATAGAGTAAAACTCGACGTTTATCAGTGGCACTACGGTGCCGGTGAATAAGTTGACGATGCTCCATTCGTTCAATGACATTAGATACGGTGGCGGGGCTTAGGGTAATATTCTGTGCAACTTCACTGGCTGTAATTCCATCGCGGGCAACAATTTCCCTAAGAATTAAAAGTTGAGGAGCGGTTAATCCAGAATACTTGTTAAGCTGCTTGGAATAAAGGTCGATAGCGCGGATGACCTTACGCAACGCCAATAATAGTTCCTCGTACTTTTCCATAAGCCAGTCCTTGTTTAATGAATTAGTAACGGCGAGCCGACAAGTCTGTTCGACGAATTTGGATTACCATACCCATTTTCGGATGGTCAAAATAGTGTGTCTCGTGGCTAATAACGCGACGTCGTTGCTTAAACGGGTAAGCTCTTAAAAAAGGTTGCTCTGCGGATTTACCGGACAGAGCCTGTTGAGCTTGTTGTTTTAAATCAGACACAGCTGATTCTATGGTTGTTGTTTCGCGTAAGTTAAAATCACTGTCTATGTGCAAGTAATTACCAATTAGGAATATATGCAGCAGTCCATCTAATTCCCAAATAAGCTCGGGTAATTGGCCGGTGTCATCCAGTTGTCTAGGGGCCTGAGAATCGGCTTTGGTAAAGACGAATTCTTCAGCATCCACTTTTTGCAGTAAAGTTTGTACTTGTTCTACCAACGAATCTTGCTCTAAGCGTCGCTCAACTGAAGCATTATCGAGTGGTTGTTTGGCAAAGCCGCCATAACTAAAATCTTCACTAAACTGCTTACCAGCAAACAGTCGTATTGTCTTATTATCTTGCTCGCTAAATACAGGCTGTCGCCAGGCCACATGTAGCAACGGTTTTATCAGCCCTTTATTCGCTAACTGTTGGCGCGTTTCGGTTAGTTCGTGGACACTATCAGGCATCAAAAATGGCTGACTTGCAGTGTTAATATCGCCGCCTCTGCCGTTAACGACAACCTCTGTTTCTGTTAATTTTTGCAGCTGTGTCGGAGGCGCCAATGGGTTGCCAGGAATGGGAATCAAGACATCTTCGTGATCAAATTGGCAGTCAATTCGCAGATCTAAAACAGACTGTTTGGACAGCGGTTCGCAATTATCTAGTCCCGCGCGCAGCGCTCGATAGCTTTTATTGCTATAAGAAGTGAGAAGATCATTACCCCGGGTAATAGGGATGGCAGAGACTTGTAACGGAAATTGCTCACGAATCGTTTGCTCCGAAGTGTGTTTAAAAAGAAAAACCTCTACTTCGAACCAACGCCAGTAGTCCCTATCCGGAACTTGCGCATGAACATTCGTCACACTCAGTGTTGACAGGGTTAGAGCAATAGCTGCTGTTAAAATACGCCTTAGCGCCACCTTATTCACTCCTGAGAAAAGTCATTCAACAGGGACTCTACCAGTTTTAACCGGCTTTGAGTATCCTCTATAGATTGACTGATGCGCAGCCGATTAGGTCCATCAAGCTTGTAATTGTTGGGTGCCTGCTGCATCAAGCCAATAATAATCTCGGGTTTAACCTTGGTGTTATCAGTAAATTCGATAACGCCTCCCTGATTCCCCATTTCAATTTTTCGAATTCCTAACAATTCTGCGTGATTGCGCACACTGGTTTGTCGAATTAGGTTTTTCGCCGCATCCGGTAGTAACCCAAAGCGATCAATTAATTCTACCTGAATGTCTTGCAACTGTTGCTCACTGTCACTGCTGGCAATGCGCTTATATAAACTTAAGCGGTTATTCACGTCGGGAATGTAGTCATTAGGTAACAGAGCCGGAATTCGTAAGTCAACCTCGGTACGAGTTCTGGATAAATTTTCCAACGATGGCTGTTTACCATCTTTAAGCGATTGCACCGCTTGCTCCAGCATATCCATGTACAAGGTAAAACCGATACTTTCGATTTGTCCACTTTGCTCATCACCAAGCAGCTCGCCGGCGCCGCGGATTTCCAAGTCGTGGGTTGCGAGCATGAAACCGGCCCCTAAATCCTCAAGCTGGGAAATAGCCTCAAGCCGTTTGGCCGCATCTTTGGTCATGCGCTTAGGATTCGGTGTTAGTAAATAGGCATACGCTTGATGGTGTGAACGGCCAACCCGTCCTCTAAGCTGATGCATTTGCGCCAGTCCCAGATGATCGGCGCGATTCATAATGATGGTGTTAGCACTGGGAACATCGATACCGGTTTCGATAATAGTGGTGCAGACCAATACATTAAAACGTTGATGGTAAAAGTCGGACATAATACGTTCGAGTTCGCGCTCGCGCATTTGACCATGAGCGACAGTAATTCGAGCCTCAGGAACCAGCACCTCCAGATCGCGGGCAATCTTATCGATGGTTTCAACATTATTATGCAGGAAGTAAACCTGGCCGCCGCGCAGAATCTCGCGCAACAACGCTTCGCGCACGGTAGCGTCATCAGATTCACGGACAAAGGTTTTGACGGCAAGGCGTTTCGCTGGCGGAGTCGCAATAATGGATAAATCACGGATGTTATTCATCGCCATGTTTAGCGTCCGTGGAATCGGAGTTGCGGTTAAGGTCAGAATATCGACATCGGCGCGCATTCGTTTAATGGTCTCTTTTTGCCGAACACCAAACCGATGTTCCTCATCGACCACCAGTAATCCAAGATCATTGCATTTAATATTGTCCTGTAGCAACTTGTGGGTACCAATAATGATATCCACTTGGCCGGATTCCAGGTCCGCTAAAATCTGTTTGGACTGCTTGCTGGTCTTAAAACGTGACAAGACTTCAACTCTGACCGGCCAGTCGGCAAAGCGATCTTTAAAGTTTTCATAGTGCTGTTGCGCCAGCAGAGTCGTAGGCACCAGCACCATGACTTGTTTACTGTCATTAACCGCAATGAAAGCAGCACGCATTGCAACTTCGGTTTTACCAAACCCAACATCGCCGCAGACTAACCTGTCCATAGCCCGTGGCGCTTGCATATCAGCGTTAACCGCTTCAATTGCTTGTTGCTGATCAATGGTTTCTTCAAACGGAAAGCCGTTAGCAAACCGCTGGTAGTCGTCTTGGTTAATGGTAAATGGATAACCGGGTTTCGCTTCGCGCTGTGCATACACGTCAAGCAGTTCAGCGGCAACATCGCGGATTTTTTCAGCGGCACGCTTTTTCGCTTTCTCCCAGCTGTCATTACCTAACTTGTGCAATGGCGCATGGTTATCTTCGCCACCGCTGTAACGACTCAAAACATCCAACGCAGAAACCGGAACATAGAGTTTGGAGGCGCCAGCGTATTCGATAGTTACAAACTCGGTGGTAACATTCCCCGCATCCAGGGTCGTTAGCCCTTGATAGCGACCGATGCCATGATCAATATGCACCACCGGCTGCCCGACTTTTAATTCAGCCAAATTGCGGATCAAGGTATCTGGACTGACGTTCGCTTTCTGCTCGCGGCGACGTCGTTGCGCTACTTTATTACCAAACAGCTCTGTTTCTGTAATAAACCAGACGCCTTCTTCGACCAGATGGAATGAATTGACGATGGGGCTGACCAATAGTCCAATTGGTTCATCCGACGTTAAAAATTCATTCAGACTGGTAAAGTTGGCGAGCTGCCACCCAAGTCGGGCGGCAATTTCGCGTAAGGTTTCTTTACGACCGGCACTCTCTGCGGAGAAAATGACGCGTTCATTATCATTCAGCGCTTGTTCGATTGTTTTCGCCAACTTCGCAAACGGCTGCTTTTGCTGATGGTCCGCGGCAATATCTGTAACAATCTCGGTGTTAAACTGGACAGCCCCCGGGGTTGGCTTATCCGCTGGAATAGCTGTGCGAATACGGTGCAGTTTTTTAAAGCCCCGGTGGACTTCGTTAGCCGGCAAAAATAGTTCGTTGGGATGCAACAATGGGCGTTGCTTATCATAGCGACGCTGCTCATAGCGGTGATTAATATCAGTCCATAACCGCTCTAATGCACCCTGGATGTCACCGAAAGTAACCAGCACTGTGTCGCTAGGCAAGTAGTCAAACAGAGTTGCTGTTTCTTCAAAAAATAACGGTAAATAATACTCGATACCACCGGGCAGTTGAGACTTACTGACTTGCTGATACACCGAGTCGCGTTCGGTAGTTACTTCAAAGCGTTCACGAAATTGGCTACGAAATTGCTCGATACCGGCTTTGGTTAGTGGGAATTCATGTGCGGGTAGCAGTCGAACCTGATTAACCGGTTGCTGAGATAACTGAGTTTCTGGATCGAATGGCCGAATGCTATCAATTTCATCATCGAAAAAGTCCAGTCGATAGGGTAGTTGACTGCCCATTGGGAACAGGTCAAGAATAGAGCCCCGGGCACTAAATTCACCGTGCTCCATAACCTGATTGACATGCCGGTAACCAGCTTTCTCAAGTTCTTCACGTAAAGCAATGCTGTTGAGTTTTTGGCCAACGGTAAATTCAAGCGCCTGACTTTTAACGAAGGTCTTTGGAGCAATACGTTGCATTAACGTATTGACGCTAACAATCAATGCACCACGTTTCGCTGCTGGGAGACGGGCTAGAACGCTTAAACGTTCAGAAATTATGTCCTGATGCGGAGAAAAGCTGTCGTAAGGCAAGGTTTCCCAATCAGGGAATAGGGTAATATCGTCGTGGTATTCTGTATTCTCGCCCGCAAAAAAGCGTACTTCCTGCTCGATTCGGTGGGCCTGGTTGGCATCGGGGGTAACAATTAACACCCGGCCCGGCGTATGGTCGATCAGCTTTGCCAGTGCCAGAGCCTCGGAGCTGCCGCGCAAATTGACCCAACTGATATCGCTTCCTGGGGATTTCGGAAACGGTGGATGTAATACAGAAATTTCAGCCATGACTACTCAATTGCCCATTAAACACGTGGGCATTATACCGATCTGTGCCTGCTTTTGGATGAGTCTCAGTGACAATTTATCAATTTTCGTCGGTTTCCTGTTGCCGTTGTTGGGCGCGCCGTTTTAAGTGGCGGCTTTGCGAGTGCAGACTGGCCCGAATTAAGTGCTCCTGATCTTGCTCTAATATTTGCTCAAATTCGAAGGTGACTTTGTAACTGCCTGTCGGCTCATCGGGCTCACTGGCGGCACAACGCAAATAGCAAAAAATAGCCAATGATTCCGCTTTAAAGAACAGCTTAGCTCGAACAATCTGATCGGTAGCAAATGAATGTGGGGATATAATACGTATGCCACCACCGCCAAATTCAGTTCCTTCGAAGCGGTACTTTGGGTCGTCTTCGTAACGTAGCATGTAACCCAACATGGTGATCATTCGTTGATTCATATGGTCAAGTAGGCCGATCAACGCTGGTGATTGCTGATTGTCCATTTTCAGTCTTTCAAGCATGTCCTGATCGGAACCTGCCATACTGGATGCCATCTTAAACAGCTCCGGCATGGTGTCTTCAAATTCAAACTGATCCGGCACTAAAAAGTCGCTATCGACGACTTCCAGATTCACCGGGAATGATTCGCTAACGGTGAAGAAATCGCCGATTTGTTGTGTCTGTGATAATGGGGAATCTGTCATAATCCGCCCTTTTAGTTGTCAGGCTATCTACAACTCATTATCCTTGCTCGATACTAATACGCAACAATTGATTTTGAGAGGGTAATGTTCCAACCCGTTACGCTGTTTATCGCGCTCCGCTATGGGCGAGCGCAAAAGAGCTCTGCTTTTACTCGGTTTATTAACCGTTTCGCGCTTGGCGGCATTGCCCTTGGGCTAATGGCGCTAATAGTGGTGATGTCGGTAATGAACGGTTTTGAAGGTGAGCTTAAGCAACGCATTTTAGGGGCTGTGCCACAGGTCACTTTAACGGATTCCGATCCCATTGATGACTGGCAGCAACGACGACAACAACTGCCTGAACACGCGGCTGTTAAGTCGGTGTTTCCGTTTGTCCAGACTCAGGCATTACTGCAGGCCGGCGGGGACATGATGGTGGCGGTAGCAAGGGGCCGGATGAACTCGAACGCAGCAACTAACTCACAAGGGCTGCCGGAAACACTGGAAAAGTCATTGCAAGTGGGGCGCTGGACGGATCTAAAAGCCGGGGGCTATCAGCTGGTTATTGGTCAGGGTATTGCCCACCGGCTGGGAGTCACTGTCGGTGATAAAATTCGGGTGATTGCTTCTAAAGGCGGTGTATATACACCATTCGGAATGGTTCCGGCGCAACGGCAATTCACCGTTATTGGTATTTTTTCGTTGCAATCCGAAGTTGATAATGGGTTGGTTGTTGCTCATGCCGCTGATTTAAATCGTTTGATCCGTCAACCGGAAAATTCGGTCATGGGTTTTCAGCTGCAACTTGAAGATGCATTTATGGCACCGGAAGTCGCCGCCAGTTATCGACAAAAAACCTCCTATCAGGTTAGCGATTGGCGCCAGCAGTTTGGCCAGTTATTTGATGCTGTGGCTATGGAAAAACGTATGATGTGGTTAATGTTAGCGCTGATCGTTGCCGTGGCTGCATTTAACACTTTGTCGGCGCTGGTTATGGTCATCAACGAAAAGCGTCACGACATCGCAATTTTACAAACTCTGGGTTTAACACAGGTACAAATCCGCCGCGTGTTTTTATTGCAGGGAGCCTATAACGGTGTCATAGGAACGTTGTTGGGTCTATTAATGGGGCTGTTATTAAGCTATTACCTAAACCCTATACTATCGTTTTTCGGTGTTAATTTAATGAGCATAAGCCCTGCTGGATTACCAGTTATGATTGACCCCGTACAGATTACTATGGTGGCGTTGGCATCACTTACTTTATGTTTAGGTGCCACCGTCTATCCGGCGTTGATGGCCGCTAAAACTCAACCATCGGAGGCGTTACGCTATGACTAGTGCGTTGCTGCAGGGCTCGCAGCTAAGTAAAACATTTAATGATGGAAGCGGCCAGGTGACCGTGCTTGATGACGTGAACTTTACCGTGGATAAGGGTGAAATGGTGGCTATTGTTGGAGCATCAGGCTCAGGCAAGAGCACCTTGATGCATATTCTGGCAGGGTTGGATAAACCGACATCAGGCAAGGTTCTTTTTAACGGCGACGAAATAACGCACTGGTCTGCCAGTCAGTTGGCACGTTGGCGCAATCAGCATTTGGGCTTCGTCTATCAGTTTCATCATCTGTTGCCTGAATTTGACGCACTGGAAAATGTCGCCATGCCTTTACTAATCGCGGGCGCAACTAAAGAGCAAGCTCTGCAACGCGCTCAATCGTTACTGCAACGGGTTGGTTTGGCCGACCGTGTAAATCATCGCCCAGCTCAGCTCTCGGGCGGTGAGAGGCAACGCGTAGCTGTCGCCCGTGCGTTTGCTAATCAACCGCAATTAATCATTGCTGATGAACCGACGGGTAATCTTGACGGTGAGGCAGCGGAGGCGGTCTATCAGCTAATGTTGCAGTTAAATCAGGAACAGGGTACTGCTTTTGTGGTGGTCACTCACGATGAACACATGGCTGGCCAGCTACAAAGGGTCGAACGATTACAACGAGGTAAATTGTGCTGAGCTGGGATATTGCCTATCGTTTTAGAAAAAACACGGCACATAATGGTTTTTTATCGTTTATATCGGCTTCCTCGACTATTGGTATTGTGCTCGGTTGTGCGGTTTTGATAACGGCACTGTCGATGATGAATGGCTTTCAGCTGGCGCTGCAGAACAAACTGTTAAAAGTAGTGCCACACGTCGAGTATCAACGTGTCGATGGTGCATTTGAGGATTGGTCTGCGATTGCGGAGCTGGCAAACCGAGATGATGCTGTGACTGGTGTGGCACCGGTCATTCAGCAAACGGCTATGGTGCAATCGGGGCAGGAGTTTAAGGGGATAATGCTGCAAGGCATTGATCCCGATAATCCCGGTAATGGCATTAGTGATTTTATAAAAACGGATGCGCTGCAGGCATTACAGCAGACAGAGCCGACTATGGTATTGGGCGCAGGTCTTGCCAGGGAACTGGGACTGTCTGTTGGTGATAGCCTGACGTTATTGATTGCCGAGCAGGGGAACAGGGCTTTTCAGGCACCTAAACGGCATCAATTAAAAATCGTTGGTCTGTTTAACTTTGGGGGGGAGATAGACCATCAAAATGCCTATGTATCCTTACCTACTGCTCGCCGGTTGGCAGGCATTGAAAGTGGGGTTACGGGCATACAGCTGTCGGTGCGGGATGTGTTTAATGCCGATGCAGTGGCAAAGCGTGTCGGTAATCAACTGCCGGAATTAGTTTATGTTAATCACTGGATGCGTACACACGGGCATTTGTATCGCGATATAGAGCTTGTGCGCACGGTGATTTACCTGGTGCTGGTACTGGTTATGGCGGTCGCTTGTTTTAATATTGTGTCTACCTTGGTGTTAACCGTGACTAAAAAGCGTGCACAAATCGCGATGCTTAAAACGATGGGTCTTGAGGATCGCAAAATTGTTATGACGTTTATCTGGCAGGGATTGCAAAATGGCTTGTGGGGCGCTTTGCTTGGAACCATAGCCGGAGCGCTTTTAGCGCTGAGTTTGCCCCAGCTAATGCTTTGGTTAGAACAATTATTGTCACTGCAAATGCTTAATGACGACGTTTATTTTGTCAGTCAAATACCTTCTGAGCTGCGCTGGCAGGACCTGGCTCTTGTCGCTGGGGTGGCTATTATGATGAGTTTGTTGGCAACGATTTATCCAGCCTGGCGGGCAACTCAGGTAGCTCCAGCTAAGGCGTTGCATGGCACCCATTAGTTTACGGGCTTAATCAGAGTCAGAGTGGCGTGAACCAGGGCGTCTGCGCCACGCTTTAACAACCGACTGCCGCCAAAGCAGTCGAATACCCAAATATCCGGTCAAACTGGCCAACGTACCCAGCACTAGACAACCCAGTAACAATGACGGACCTATGGTTGAAATGCTGGCAATTAACCAGGTCCAGCTGAGCTCGAAAGAAAATGGTTGAGGTGGTGCTGCAAGTAACCAATTACCTAACCGGTAGGCTAAATAAAACATAGGCGGCATAGTAATCGGATTAGATATCCAGACTAAGCCGACCGACAAAGGCAAGTTGACCCGAAAAGGAATCGCTACAGCCGCGGCTAACAACATCTGAAAAGGCACAGGGATAAACGCGGTAAATAATCCAACCGCAAATGCGCCCGAGGCAGAACGCCGGTTTAAGTGCCAGAGGTTGGCGTCATGTAACAGACTGCCAAACAGGCGCATAACCTTAGTCTGCCTAATCGCTTCATGATTAGGTACTAGTTTTTTGATTACCCGTCGAGCCATGGAACTACCTGCTAAATTTAATTAACCGCTGACCGGGAGCAACGATGGACCGTTGTTTACTCATGTTTATTGTAGGTGTTGGGCTGAGTTTAAACATTTCAAGCGCCGGCACCTTTTGGTGGAGCTGCGCTGCCGTAGGTCTTGCTCTTTCGGTCATCCTGGTCTCATCACAAGCGCTGCCGCGAGCGCGGCGACTGGCAATGTTAGTGTTAGGCGTATTTTGCGGTATTGCGCTAACGACTGCAAATCTAAATTGGCAGCATTACCAGAGACAGCAACTTGATGACGCGGGCGAAGCAAAGCAAATCGAGTTGATGATCAGCAGTATTCCTGAGCAGTACACGAGCCATAGTCGTTTTGTTGGCTCGGTTTTTTCGGTAGTGGGCCAACCGCAGCAAACATTTTTGAATCGGCCCAAAATACAAGTCTCATGGTACGGAGACTATCCCAGGCAATTGAAGCTTGGTCAGCTTTGGCAATTGCGGGTTAAGCTTAAACAGCCGCAGAACTATTGGAATGAGGGCAGCAGGGATTATCGTCTGCGCTTGAGTCGACAGGGGATTGTTGCTTTAGCCTCGGTAACCGAGGGGCGCTTAATTGAACAGTCTGATCACATTCGGGGGCGGCTGGCGCAAAAATTTGCGGATGAAAGTAATCCCTACAATGGCGTATTGGCCGCACTAAGTATTGGTGTCAGAAGCTTTCTAACGGCCGAGGATAAACGGCAGTGGCAATACAATGGACTGACTCATGCGCTTGCTATTTCCGGGCTCCATTTAAGTTTGGTGGGATGGGCTGGACTGATGTTGGGTCAAGTCTTACTCAGTCGTGTTTTTTGCAGAACGCTGTCCATAGAAACGCTCGAAATAACCAACATAAAATGGCTTAGTCTGTTTTTGGCGTTAATTATTGCAACCAGTTATGCCTGGCTGGCAGATTTTTCCATTGCGACCGTTAGGGCATTAATCATGTTTGCGGTGGTCGTGTTGCATCAACTACTGGCGGTGCGTGTCAGTGTCTGGCAGCTGTTGTTGCGAACAGTCGCAGTGCTATTGGCTATTGATCCACTGGCTTGGCTGGACGCTGGTTTTTGGCTATCGGTAACCGCACTCGGCACTATTTTTTCAACGCTCTGGCGCTGGCAGCAAGGGCCTAAGGTTAATGCGGGTTACCAGCTGCTGAGGCTCCAGTTTATGTTTCTGCTGGTTATGGCGCCTTTATCATTGCATTGGTTTGGCGGAGTGTCTTTACTTGCTCCGCTGGTTAATTTGATTTTGTTGCCGGTTATTAGTTTATGGATTTTGCCTTTGACCTTACTGGGCTCTTTATCCGAGCTTGTGTACGCCCATACATTTGCCGATAACCTTTGGTATATGGCGACATTACCGTTAATAGCAACGACACCGATACTACAGGAGACAGCCAGTTGGTGGTTTACCTGGTGGCAACCCGAACAACCAATTCCATTGTCTGCCTTATTGTCATTACTATTGATTATTATGATCCCGATATCGATGCGCCTGATTAAATGGGTCTTGGCCTTTACGGTTCCATTGACTATTGCCGCACTGGCGGATAGTCGAGAACGGGATAACAACATGCAACTGCATGTGCTGGATGTTGGGCAGTCACAAGCTGTGGTCATCGAGAGGGCCGGGCGAGCCTGGTTAGTGGATACTGGTATGGGGTATGGAAGCGGTTATACCCTAGCCGCAACCGTAATTGAACCCTTTTTGCAGGCACGAAACTTACGGCTTGAAGGCGTCTGGGTCAGCCATAAAGATCGCGATCATAGCGGTGGCGTTGAGTATTTAACGCAGCATTATCCGGATATTGCCTGGTTTGGTGCACTGACGAACCGGCCTTGTCAGCGCGGAATGCAGGGACGCTGGAATGATATTAGTTGGTCAGTACTGTGGCCGGCAGAAGCGCCGGTTGACGGCGTTGCGATGAGTTCTAATAATCAATCCTGTGTTTTGTCGTTTCGCTATAAAAATTTTTCGGTACTGTTGCCTGGAGACATTGAGTTTCCTGCAGAACGTCAAATCGCAGAGGACTATGGCTTTCCGTCCGTCGACGTGTTGGTGGCCGCCCATCATGGCAGCAAAACGTCCAGCGGCTGGTTGAAGCTAAAGCAGACACAGCCGTCAATTATTTTGATAAGCAATGGCACGCATAAGGGATTCAATTTTCCGCACCGTTACACCACCGAGCGTTATCGAAAAATGGCGCGGCCATGGTTCAATACAAAAGACCTTGGGCAGCTAACCGTGGTATCTGATGGCGCCCGCTGGCACTTAGAATTACCCTTTGCAGTAAAGCGGCAACGGCTAATCTATACTGACGATGACTAGCCACCGACCGTATAATGCGGGTAGAATACCAGAATATTTAGCAACTTAATGAGACTGCATGGATTCTCAGAGCCTAAAGAAAAGTACCTTTAAACGTCTGCTTGGCTATATAAAACCTTATAAATTAGCGTTTGCAGTAGCGGTTATTGGCATGATCGGTTATGCCGGTGTGGATACCTTATTCTTTTCTCAGATCGAGACCCTTATTGATGAAGGGTTGACCAAACAAGATCCGACAATACTGCTGTATGGCGGTATTTTTGTCCCAGTGTTTTTTATTATCCGGGGTCTTTTTAACTTTGCCAGCACCTACTTTCTAAATTGGGTCGGTTTTAAAGTAGTCACCCGCATGCGGCAACAGCTTTTCGATCATTTAATGAAGCTTCCAGTCGCCTTTCATGATCAACACTCAACCGGCGATTTAATCTCGAAAATAACCTATGACACGCAACAAGTTGCTGAAGCCAGCAGTCGGGCGTTATTAGTTTTAATTCGCGAAGGCGCTTTTGTGCTGGGCCTACTGGGTTTGATGTTCTATCAAAGCTGGCAACTGTCGCTGGTATTTTTAGTGGTAGGTCCGCTGATTGCTAAGGTGGTGGCGGTTGTTTCTAAAAGGTTCCGTACGGTTAGTAGCCGTATCCAAACGGCGATGGGTAATGTGACTACAACTGCTGAGCAAATGATTAATGGCCATAAAGTGGTGGTAATGCACGAAGGCCAAAATGCCGAATCAAAACGCTTTGGTGAAATTAATAACATAACCCGTAATCAAAACATGAAGCTGGTTAATACTCGTGCTATCAGCACTTCGGTAATCCAGTTCATTGCGTCGCTGAGCCTGGCTATGGTGTTGGTTATCGCGAGTTACCCGGAGATGCTGGAAAGTTTGTCAGCGGGCGCTTTTACCACACTATTAACAGCGATGATTATGCTGTTGCGGCCGTTAAAGCAGCTCACTAACGTTAACAGTGACTTCCAGCGTGGTATTGCGGCAGCAACCAGCGTGTTTAACATTCTGGACGAGCCAGTCGAAGTGGATAAAGGCACCAAGGTAGTAGACCGGGCAAAAGGTGATATTACTCTGGAAAACGTTACTTTTGCTTATAACGAGGGTGATGAACCTGCACTGCAGGATATTAGCTTTGACTTAAGTGAGGGCAAGACAGTTGCTTTGGTGGGTCGATCAGGCAGCGGTAAATCAACGATCTCTAGTTTATTAACGCGCTTCTACGACGTTAACGAAGGGCAAATTCTGCTTGATGGTTACAATATTAAAGACTACAAGCTCAAGTGCCTGCGTCGACAATTCGCACTCGTATCGCAACATGTCACCTTGTTTAACGACACCATTGCTAACAATATCGCCTATGGTGCCGGGAGATCAGTATCTCGTGACGATATTATTCAGGCAGCCGAACAAGCCTATGTGACTGAGTTTACTGACAGTATGCCGAACGGCTTAGAGACGATGGTCGGCGAAAATGGAGTGATGCTGTCTGGCGGACAGCGGCAGCGCATTGCGATTGCTCGTGCACTGCTGCAGGATGCGCCTATTTTGATTCTGGATGAGGCAACTTCGGCGCTGGATACTGAATCGGAACGCCATATTCAACAGGCCTTGGGCGCGTTGCGTAAAGATAGAACCTCGTTAGTTATTGCACATCGGTTATCGACTATCGAGAATGCCGACGAAATTCTGGTGATGGACGATGGACGTATTATCGAACGCGGCAGCCATAGCGACTTATTAGAACAAGAGGGCGCTTACTACCAGCTTTATAATTTACAATTTAGTGGTAGCTGATAATGTGGTTACAACATCGCTGGTACGATAAACGGCTGCACCCCTTACTGTACTTATTAACGCCGCTATCGTTGCTGTTTTGGTTACTGACCAACTTAAGACGCTCGCTCTATTGGTTACGGGTTTTACCGAGCTATCGTGCAGGTGTACCGGTGATTGTGGTCGGTAACATTAGTGTTGGCGGAACCGGTAAAACGCCGATGACCCTGGCTTTGGTTAAATTTTTGCGTGAGGAGGGCTTTAATCCTGGCATAGTTAGCCGTGGTTATGGAGCGAAAACTAAGTATCCACACGATGTGCAGCTTAATGAGTCAGCAAAGGTTGTTGGTGACGAGCCGTTAATGCTTCGTAAAAAAAGTGACTGCCCGGTGGTTATCTCGCCGCAACGCCGAGAAGCGATTAAAGAGCTGCGACGGCTACATCCCAAGGTTGATATTATAGTCAGCGATGATGGTCTGCAACACTACGCCATGAAACGCGATATAGAGCTTATCCTAATTGATGCGGAACGTGGCATTGGCAACGGTTGGCTATTGCCTTGCGGGCCATTAAGAGAAGGCCCCTGGCGGCTAAAAGGCGCAGAATGGGTGGTGTCACTTTATGCACAACACCCGTTTGCCCGTTATGTTTGCAAAGTCGACTCAAAAGATTGGTTTCGGGTAAAAGACGACGTTCAGGTCGATAAGCCCACGGAGCAATGTTATGCGGTTGCGGGCATCGGTAATCCGCACCGATTTTTTCATAGTTTACGACAGCAACAGCTGGATTTGGCCGACTGTATAGAGTTTGCTGACCACCATCAGTTTAGTGCTGACGATTTTGCTCAGTTAAATGATAAACCGATATTGATGACTGAGAAGGACGCCGCAAAATGTCGAGATTTTGCGGCATCGGATTGGTACTATCAGCCTATAGAGACAAGATTGCCGGACGACTTTACAGCGAGCCTTTCTAAACGTTTGCGTAAATTTAAAGATTGAGGAATAAACCATGAGTCTAGACCCCAGTACGTTGCAAATAATTGCCTGCCCGAGTTGTAAAGGCAAGCTGGTTTATGCTGAAGAAAAGGAAGAACTGGTGTGCCGTGGTGAGCGCTTAGCTTATCCCATCGAAGAGGGAATCCCGGTGCTTATAGCCGATCGCGCCCGCCCGCTGGAAGCAAAAGAGTTGGAGCAGCTACCGTCATGAGTTTTACTGTGATTATTCCAGCACGCTATCAATCGTCCCGATTGCCCGGTAAACCATTGGTCGATATTGGTGGTAAACCGATGATTCAACATGTGGTGGAGCGCGCAGAGCTTAGTGGCGCGGCAGAAGTGATAGTAGCTACCGATGATGAACGAATTGAACGCGAAGTGACTCGCTTTGGTGGTCGGGCAATGATGACCGGTAGTGAACATCAATCGGGCACCGAGCGACTGGCCGAGATCACTGAGCAGCTGGCGCTGGCGGAAAACGAGATTGTGGTTAACGTGCAGGGCGACGAGCCTTTTATTCCACCGGAGATAATTCGCCAAGTAGCGGATAATTTAGCCAATCAGCGACAAGCGCCGATGGCAACACTGTCGGTTCCGATAGACGATCCTGAAGATGTGTTTAATCCTAATGTGGTTAAAGTAGTTCGCGATTCGGCTGGCTATGCGTTGTATTTTAGCCGTGCAGCAATTCCTTGGGATCGGGATAATTTTAATGCTGAGCGAACAACTGCGTCGCTAAACCAAGATTTTTACCATCGTCACATTGGCCTATATGCGTATCGGGCAGGTTTTGTGCGACGTTATATCGAGTGGCCAGAGTCGCCACTGGAGAGGCTGGAATCGCTGGAGCAATTACGAGTGTTGTGGCATGGCGAACGGATTCATGTTGCAGAAGCTATTAAGCCGCCAGCGGCTGGTATTGATACGCCGGACGATTTGGAAAAAGCCCGGCGTTTGATCGGTTAATTGAGTGCTCAAGTGATGGACTACTTAGTCCATCACTGACATTTGCGCATACTCATCTTCAAAGAAAAAATTTTGTTCGCCAAATGCCGGTTTAAGATCATTTAACCAGGTTGCATTGGGATCATACTTTGCAAAGAACGGGCGTTGCACCCAATCCGGATTACGACCTTGAATAAACCGCAGTGCGAAAACTTTTTCGCCAGCAATTTCGGTAACGCCCTGAACTTCTACTTTACCCGGTCCAGCACTCATTGAAGGGCCACGAACAGTGCGGGCAATACCGGAAACCTGCTGATAGGCTTTGCGGAAAATTTCCCAGGTTTGTTCTAACGGAACTTCGAAATAACGTTTAGCACCTGTATCCCGCTCAACAAACATGTAATACGGAATCATGCCCAAACTGACCTGTTTCTGCCACATCGTCGCCCAGTCATCAGGATTGTCGTTAATATGGCGCAACAGCGGCGCCTGACAGCGAATCTGCACACCGGTGCTGCGCAAGCGACGGACGGCCTCCTGGCAAACTTCAGTACGTAGTTCATTAGGATGATTTAGATGCGCCATAATTGACACATGTTTACCCGAACTAACCAGCTTCTCCAGCAAGCGCAGTAGTTCATCAGCATCGGGATCAGTAATAAAGCGGTACGGCCAAAAAGTAAGCGACTTGGTGCCAATACGAATGGTCTTCAGGTGGTCAAATTCGGGTTTAAGCAGACCTTCCAAATAGTGTTGCAGCTTCCGGGTACGCATCACCATCGGGTCGCCACCGGTAACCAGCAAATCAGTCACTTCTTTATGCTGCGCCAAATAACGGTGCAGCTGGTCGGCATCGTTAGAATTGAAACGAGTTGCTTTCCCGACGAACTGTGCCCAGCGGAAACAGAACGTACAATAGGAATGGCAGTACTGGCCCTGTGCCGGGAAAAATAATACAGTTTCCCGGTACTTATGTTGCATCCCCGGAAGCGGCTCACCGTCAACGTGCGGCACGTTCATTTGCATTTGTCCCGCTGGGTGTGGATTCATTTCGTCGCGTAACTGGGTTGCTAAATCGAACACTTCGTTGGTGGTGTGTTTACCTGACATTAAGTCAGCCATACGCTGGAAAGCGCTTGGTTCAAGCATGTCTTTTTGTGGGAATGTAAGCTGAAACAGTGGGTCGTTGGGTACATTTTCCCAGTCGATTAGTTCATTAAAAACATATTCATTGACACGAAAAGGCAGTACGTTGGCCACTACTTTCATTTCAAAACGCATGTCCGCCGGAACCTTGTTTAAGGCTTCGATCTTATCGAGCTGTCGATGCTGATAAACTTTGAAGCGACGCGGAGTAATGACGGGTTCTTGTACGTTAACTACTTGCTGCATAAGCCTCTCTGTTCTCTACTGAGCTAAATTGCGCGCTAGTATAAATAAAAACAGGTGTCATTGCCATGCAACTGACCATTTATAATAGATTGTAGTCTAACTAACTGATTCGGTGTGAATTGCTTGAGCTTAATGTGTTATTCCGTATTATTATAACAATATCCGAACCATTAACAGTAGTCAGGCGATATGAGCCAAAAAATTCAAACGAAATTAAATGACAGTGCCCATATCTGTCGCTATCTGGGAGATAAAAATAGCCCCTGTGGTTATCATCAGAGTCGTGTTCACTGTCAGTTCGCTGGCATTACAGAGGATCTGCTAGAAACTTCACAGGACAGTTTTCATGGTTTCTTGAAGCAGGGCGCAGCAACCACAGAGCTGGCAAAGTGTTTTTCGGCTTCTTATTTACCGGCCGGCAGCTGGTACTTGGTGAAGGAACAGCGATTGTGGTTACGGCAACGTTTGGTCGAACAATTGAGAGCTCACCAGTCCGCTGAACCGTTGCAAGTAATGATTGCCGGCGTTGCTGGCTATGTTCACGCGCTGGGGCAACTATTAATTTATCTGGAAGCACTAGAGCAGTCGCAGGCTGAGATTAATATTGCTATTACCTTTGTTGATCGCTGTGATTTCCCCTTAAAACAGATAGCAGGCTTTTTGGAAGTTATAAAAAGTAAGACGTTTTTTCGTTACAAATTTAACATTGGCGAAGATAAGTACACTTGTGCAAAAGGACTGGATAAAGCAATTCGTGACAAACGAGAAGCGCTTGCACGAATTTCCGTTCACTACCAGTTGGGTGATTTAAGCGATCCCATGCTATTCCCTAGTGAACAGTTTGATTTAATCACTGAACACTTTATGACGTCATTACTCTATAAAAAATTCGACGTTATAGAACCAATTCGCGCAAATTATGCGCATTGGTTAAAACACCATGGGCGGTTACTAAGTGCTGATGGTCTGCGGGCTGACTCAGACGCCTATCAGACCTTTGCTGAACTTAACCGCGAGGTTGACCTAATACTTAACGAGCAGTCCAGGTTACCAGTGTGGGACCCATACGGCCTGCAACAAGAGGTGTTTCAAAATATTCTTGAAGGTAATACTCAGCGGCGAGTCGCTGTTGAGCTTGATAACACGCTATCGGAGTTCATCAAACAATGACTCAGCAGACATTTCATGGCGATGAGCTAAAAGGCAAGAACTTAAGTCGGCAAGATCTCAGTGGCTGTGTTTTTGATGAATGTGACTTCACCAACACCGCTTTTACAGAGGCAAACTTAGAAGGAGCGACTTTTAACCGGTGCTGCAGCGATAGTGATAGCTACAGCAAGTTTTCGATGGCTAATTTAACGAATACTTGCTGGCACGGCTGTCAGTTAGAAAATGCCGACTTTGACGATGCCAACCTTACTGGAGCTAAGCTACGTAATACCAGCGTAAAGGGCGCTACGGCCCGCAATTCGCAGTGGGACGATTCACGTCTGGACGATGTTGATTTTTCGAGAGTTGACTTTGACTTAGCCAGTTTTCGTGATGTTAAAGTAATACGAGTACAGTTTCGGCCGGCGTTAATTACAGGCACCCGTCACTTTTTGCGGCTGCTGAAGCAAAAACGCACCGCTAAACATACTATTTTTACCTCAGGAACCGAGCTTTCACCGTTTATTGAATATTGCTCGCGTGAATACCGGTTGTCGCTATTGCTGTTAGAAATTGAGCAATTACCTTTCTACAAGAAGCTGCCAAGAGTGTTGTTTGCTGCGGTAATCGGTCTGGTCTCGGATTTCGGCCATTCATTATCTCGGTGGCTACTATCATCGCTGCTTATCGTTAGCCTCTTTGGAGGCTATTTTGCGATCGCAAAAAAGGCCGCCTTTGTCGACTTTAGTAGCGCCTGGCATCATGCTTTGCTGCACTTTATTAACCAGGGAAGTTTTACCCCGGCAACCGATGGTGTCGCACAGACAATGCTCAATGTTCTAGGCTACTTTATGCTTGGCATATTGATATCAATTATTACTAATCGATTCGTTAGTCGCTGGTAAAACGGCATAAAAAAAGCGCCTCCATATAATGGGGCGCTTTTTGTATTCAGTGCCAGGCACTCTTTACTTTTTAATTGGCTTAAACTCACGTTCTGTATGGCCAGTATAGAGCTGACGAGGACGGCCAATTTTTTGGCTTTGCTCGCTCATCATTTCGTGCCAGTGAGATACCCAACCGACAGTCCGCGACAGCGCGAAAATGACCGTAAACATATTGGTTGGAATACCAATCGCTTTCAATACGATACCTGAATAGAAGTCCACGTTCGGGAACAGTTTCTTCTCGACAAAGTAGTCGTCTGACAGCGCGATACGCTCTAGTTCCATTGCTACATCTAATAATGGATCGTCACGGTTAAGTTCTTTCAATACTTCGTGACATGACTCGCGCATGACCGTAGCTCGAGGATCCATGTTTTTGTAAACACGGTGACCAAAGCCCATCAAGCGGAACGGGTCGTTCTTGTCTTTGGCTTTTTCGATATACTTAGGAATATTCTCAACCGAACCAATTTCCGCCAACATACGCAGACATGCTTCGTTTGCACCGCCGTGTGCAGGCCCCCATAGTGAAGCCACACCCGCTGCAATACAAGCATATGGGTTTGCCCCAGATGAACCGGCCAGGCGAACAGTAGAAGTTGATGCGTTTTGCTCATGGTCCGCGTGTAGGATAAAGATACGGTCCATGGCTTTAGCAACCGCCGGACTGATCTCGTAATCTTCAGCCGGTACTGAGAACATCATATTCAGGAAGTTCTCTGCGTAGCCTAAATCGTTGCGAGGGTAAACGAATGGTTGACCAATGCTGAATTTATAAGCCATCGCTGCGATTGTCGGAATTTTAGCGATTAAGCGGTATGCACTGCGTAAACGTTGATCTGCATCATGAATGTCTAAATCATCGTGATAAAACGATGATAACGCACCGGTTACCGCGCATAACATTGCCATTGGGTGGGCGTCACGGCGGAAACCATTAAAGAAGTTATGCAGACCTTGATGAACCATTGTGTGCTTAGTAATGGTATTCTTAAAGTCTTGATACTCTTGCTCACTTGGAGCTTCACCGTGCAACAGCATATAGCAGACTTCTAGGTAGTCCGCCTGAGTTGCCAGCTCACCAATTGGGTAGCCGCGGTGCAACAACATGCCCTGTTCGCCGTCGATGTAGGTGATAGCCGACTCGCAAGAACCCGTCGCCAGAAAGCCTGGATCAAAGGTGAAATAACCATGTTTTCCAAGAGTGCGGACATCGACTACATCTTTGCCTGCTGTAGGTGACAACACAGGCAGTTCGATTGACTGTCCATCAATCTGTAATGTGGCTTTACGATCAGCCATAAGGAATTCTCCTTGCTTCTACTTTTGAAAAAGTGCGCTAATTTAACTCTAAATTGGTGCCAAATGTCAATTTATGTAAAGAACGTTTGGCGTCGTGTCATATTAGTAATACGACTAAGTGGGGCAAAGAAGATTACCACAAAATTGCAAAACTAGACTTTAGTCTTAATCAGCCGATGAATCCAAATATTGTGCTTCGCCGTTACTAGTTTTGTCATTGTAATTGACTGTCAGGCTAGATATACTCACTGCCGTCAAGGTGGCATTTGACTCTATTAAAGATGCACCAAGCATACTTTACATTTCTTTAGTGCTTTAGTGAAAGGCAATCTATCGTGAAAAAAGAAAGACCTGTAAACTTAGACTTATCAACTATAAAACTTCCTGCCGCTGCCAAAGCATCCATTCTGCATCGTGTATCCGGTGTGGTTATGTTGATTGCGCTGGCTTTCTTGATTTGGGCGTTCTCCACTTCCTTAAGTGGACCGGAGGGATTTGCCCAGATAGAAAGTTTGATGACCGGCTTTATCGCTAAGTTCATCGCTTGGGGTATTTTGACAGCGTTAGGATTCCACTTAATTCTCGGTGTACGCCATTGGATAATGGATTTAGGTTACTGGGAAGAACTTGAGTCAGGACGTATTAGCGCGACTGTCTCCATTGTCCTGTCAATTATCTGGGCTGTACTGGTAGGAGCTTGGTTATGGTAAACGCAGCTGGAACTTTCGGACGTAGTGGATCGCATGACTTTATTCTATTGCGTGCGTCTTCGATCGTCATTTTTTTATTCACTCTGTTTATGGTCGGATTCTTCGTTTCTACAGCGAATGTCACCTACGAAGTCTGGAGTGGATTGTTTTCGAATTTATGGATGAAAGTATTTACGTTATTAACGCTGACGGCAGTGCTTATCCATGGTTGGATAGGTATTTGGCAGGTGCTGACGGATTACGTTAAAGCATCAGGTGTACGAGCTTTTATTCAATTCCTTTTCAGCGTCGGATTAATCGTCGTTTGGCTCGCTGGCTTGTTTGTACTGTGGGGTGTTTAAGTGAACGTTAAAACTCTAGAATATGATGCAGTGGTGATTGGTGCCGGCGGAGCTGGCATGCGAGCAGCACTGCAAATTTCCCAAGAGGGATTAAGTTGTGCGTTGATGTCCAAAGTGTTTCCAACGCGCTCACACACAGTTTCAGCGCAAGGTGGTATTACCGTTGCGTTAGGTAACGCCCACGAAGATGATTGGCAATGGCACATGTTTGATACCGTTAAAGGGTCAGACTACATCGGTGACCAGGATGCTATCGAATACATGTGTAAAGCGGGACCTGAAGCAATTCTTGAAATGGAAAACCTAGGGTTACCATTCTCTCGTTTTGAAAATGGTAAAGTGTATCAACGTCCATTTGGTGGTCAGTCCAAGAACTTTGGTGGCGAGCAAGCAGCTCGTACAGCGGCAGCAGCCGACCGTACCGGCCACGCGTTATTGCACTTGCTGTATCAGCAAAACGTAAAAAATAAGACGACTGTGTTTTCTGAGTGGTATGCGCTGGACATCGTCAAGAACCAAGACGGTGATGTATGTGGCGTTACTACTATGGATATCGAAACT
The DNA here is from genome assembly GCA_051746345.1 of Pseudomonadota bacterium. GTDB lineage: Bacteria > Pseudomonadota > Gammaproteobacteria > Enterobacterales > Alteromonadaceae > Idiomarina. The sequence continues at coordinate 53,992 of JBNJEZ010000001.1, read as the reverse complement.
GGTGAAGTTTATTTCGTTAAAGCCAAAGCCGTTGTTTTAGCTACAGGCGGCGCAGGTCGTATCTACTCATCGACTACCAATGCTCACATCAATACCGGTGACGGGGTTGGTATGGCGTTGCGTGCTGGTGTTCCGGTACAAGACATGGAAATGTGGCAGTTCCACCCAACCGGCATTGCCGGTGCTGGCTCGCTGGTAACAGAGGGCTGTCGTGGTGAGGGCGGTTACTTGTTGAATAAAGACGGCGAACGCTTTATGGAGCGTTATGCGCCAAACGCGAAAGACTTAGCCTCACGTGATGTTGTGTCACGCGCGATGATGACTGAGATTCGTGAAGGCCGTGGTTGTGAAGGTCCGTGGGGGACTCACATCAAACTTAAGCTTGACCACTTAGGTAAAGAAACATTGGAAAGCCGTTTGCCGGGTGTTTGTGATTTATCACGCACCTTTGCCCACGTTGACCCGGTAAAAGAGCCTATCCCGGTTATCCCAACCTGTCATTATATGATGGGTGGTATCCCGACCGACGTTAATGGCCAGGTGTTGTCGGTTGATGACAACGGTCAGACCTCTCACGTCAAAGGTTTGTTTGCTTGTGGCGAAATCGCTTGTGTATCCGTGCACGGCGCGAACCGATTGGGCGGTAACTCATTACTTGACTTGGTGGTGTTTGGCCGTTCAACCGGTATGCATTTAGGTGAGAACCTTGCCGCCAACGTTGAAGCTCGTGAAGCAACTAGCGAAGATGTTGATGCAGCATTGGCACGCTATAATCGTTGGAACAACACCCAAAAAGGTGAAGACCCGGCGCAAATCAAGAAAGATTTACAAGAGTGTATGCAGCTGAATTTCTCTGTGTTCCGTGAAGGCGATTCGATGAAAGAGGGCTTGAAAGAGCTTCAGGAAATTCGTGAACGTTTGAAAAATGCGCGTCTTGATGACACGTCTAAAGAGTTCAATACTCAACGTGTCGAGTGCCTTGAGTTAGATAACTTGATGGAAACTGCGTACTCAACCGCGGTCGCTGCCAGCTTCCGTACCGAAAGCCGTGGTGCTCACAGCCGTGCTGATTATCCAGATCGTGATGATGAGAAGTGGTTAGTGCACACAGTATATCGTCCTGAGAAGGAAGATATGGTGACACGAGAAGTGAATATGGCACCGAAACTGCGTGAAGCTTTCCCTCCGAAAGCTCGTACCTACTAAGTTGGAGGGTGATATGAAAAAATATACGTTTTCAGTTTATCGCTATAACCCTGATGTCGACAACGCGCCTCACATGAAAGAGTACACGTTAGAAGTCGAGGACAATCAGGACCTTATGGTTCTAGAAGCTTTAATAAAACTGAAAGAGCAAGATCCAACGCTATCTTTCCGTCGCTCATGCCGTGAAGGTGTCTGTGGCTCGGATGGCATGAGTATTAATGGTAAAAATGGCTTGGCTTGTATCACGCACCTGTCGTCGTTAAAGTCTGACAAAATCGTGATTCGTCCGTTGCCAGGACTGCCTGTTATCCGTGACTTAATTGTGGATATGAGCCAGTTCTATCAGCAATATGAAAAAATTAAACCATACTTGATTAACGACGATAAAACGCCACCGGCGAGAGAGCGTCTGCAATCACCGGAAGAGCGTGCTAAGCTCGATGGTTTATACGAGTGTATCTTGTGTGCTTGTTGTTCAAGCTCTTGCCCGTCTTTCTGGTGGAACCCAGATAAATTTGTCGGGCCGGCTGGTTTGTTACACGCCTATCGTTTCTTAATTGATAGTCGTGATACGGCAACCGAGGAACGACTTGATGAGTTGGACGATGCCTTTAGTGTATTCCGTTGTCACGGTATTATGAATTGTGTCAATGTTTGCCCGAAAGGTCTGAACCCAACAAAGGCCATTGGTCATATCAAGTCAATGCTGTTGAGCCGCGCTGTTTAATACAGATGATAGGTTCAGCAAGGACAAACAAGTGATGTTGTGAGTAGTTGTTCATAGTGAATAACTACTCATTCATAGTTTGAGCAGAATTTAGTGTAAAGGAAACGCAATGCAAGAGGGTGTAATGCGTGAATGGCTGGAATCATCGCATCTAGCCGGAGGAAACGTCGCCTACATCGAACAGTTGTTCGAGGCGTACCTGGATGATCCTACTGCTGTCAGTGACGAATGGCGTGAGATATTTGACTCACTGCCAAAAGGTGACCATGCAGTAGATATAAAACTTAGCGATGTTCGTGATGAATTCCGAACGTTAGCCAAGAACAAGCTTAAGCAGTCAGGCACCAGTGCCCCCGCCGATCAAAAACAAGTCAAAGTACTGCAGCTGATTAACGCATACCGATTCCGCGGTCATCAACACGCAAACTTAGACCCGCTTGGATTGTGGAAGCAAGAACAAACCCCTGATTTATCGTTAGATTTCCACGACCTCAGTAAAGATGATTTAGAGCGTGAGTTTAATGTAGGGTCGTTAGCGGTAGGCACCGAAACAATGAAACTTAAGGACATCCACAATGTTCTTGAGTCAATCTATTGTGGCTCTATCGGTGCAGAGTATATGCACATTGTCTCGACCGAAGAAAAGCGTTGGATCCAACAGCGTTTAGAAGGCGTTAAAGGACAACCAAAGTTTGAAAAAGAGCAGCAAATTAAGATCCTGAGGGAGCTTATTTCTGCCGATGGTTTAGAAAAGTATCTGGGATCTAAATTCCCGGGTGCTAAGCGTTTCTCACTAGAGGGCGGTGATAGTTTAGTTCCGCTATTAAAAGAGTTAATCTCTCGTTCAGGTGAGCAGGGTGCTAAAGAAGTGGTTATCGGTATGGCCCACCGCGGCCGTTTAAATGTGTTAGTCAACGTTTTGGGTAAAAAGCCACAAGACTTGTTTGACGAATTCGCCGGTAAACACGCGAATAATAAAGGTTCTGGTGACGTAAAATATCACATGGGCTTCTCTTCAGACTTCGAAACCCCTGGCGGTGACGTTCATTTAGCGTTGGCATTCAACCCTTCGCATTTGGAAATAGTCAATCCAGTGGTTATGGGGTCAGTAAGAGCGCGGATGGATCGTCTTGACGATCCGCAAGGTAAAAAAGTACTGCCAATTACCATTCATGGTGATGCAGCCGTCGCTGGTCAGGGCGTGGTTCAGGAAACCTTCAATATGTCCCAAACCCGCGCTTACCAAGTGGGTGGTTCGGTACGTATTGTTATTAATAACCAGGTTGGCTTTACTACGGCGAAACAGGAAGATGCTCGCTCAACTCAGTATTGTACTGACATCGCAAAAATGGTGCAGGCGCCAATCTTCCATGTTAACGCGGATGATCCGGAAGCCGTGGTGTTTGTCACACAACTGGCATTGGACTATCGCAATGCGTTTAACCGCGATGTCGTTATCGATCTTGTCTGCTACCGTCGCCATGGGCACAACGAAGCCGATGAGCCGAGTGCAACTCAGCCATTAATGTATAGCAAGATTAAGAAGCAGCCGGTTGCTCGCGAACTATATGCGAAGCGGTTAGTCGATAAAGACGTGGTAAAAGAAGACGAGGCTAAGCAGTGGAGTCAAGATTACCGAGATGCTCTGGATAAAGGCGAAGTGGTAGTCGATGAACACCGCCCCATGCGTCAGCACTCGGTTGACTGGTCACCCTATATTGGTAATGACTGGGACGTCGAATATAACTTCAAGATTAGTGCCGATAAACTTAAAGAGTTAGGCAAAAAGATCACCGCTTTCCCGGAAGACCATACACTCAACTCACGAGTGGCAAAGGTCTATCAAGAGCGTCGGAAAATGGCAGAAGGTGACAAGTCGATGGATTGGGGTTTCGCAGAAACTCTTGCTTATGCGACTTTGGTTGATGAAGGGATCCATATCCGGTTAACCGGTCAGGATTCAGGTCGTGGTACCTTCTTCCACCGTCATGCTTTGCTGCATAATCAAGATGATGCAAGCACCTATATGCCATTGAATAACATAAGAGATGAGCAGGGTCTGATTGAGCTTTATGACTCTGTTTTATCAGAGGCAGCGGTTGTTGCGTTTGAGTATGGTTATGCGACCGCAGAGCCTAAATCACTGATTATATGGGAAGCACAGTTTGGTGATTTTGCGAACGGTGCGCAAGTAGTTATCGACCAGTTCCTAAGTTCCGGTGAGCAAAAGTGGGGCCGTTTTTGTGGTCTTACTCTGTTATTGCCTCATGGTTACGAAGGGCAGGGGCCTGAACACTCATCAGCGCGGCTAGAACGTTTTCTGCAGCTGTCGGCTGACCATAATTGGTCGGTGTGTGTGCCAACCACGCCAGCTCAGGTATTTCACATGATTCGTCGTCAACAATTGCGGCCGGTGCGTCGTCCGCTAGTGGTAATGACGCCGAAATCGTTATTGCGTCATCCGTTGGCAATTTCAGAGATGGATGACCTGGCGAACACAGGTTTCCAGAATGCGATTGGCGAAATAGATGACCTGAATCCGAAGAAAGTAAAGCGCGTGGTTATGTGTGCTGGTAAAGTTTATTACGACTTACTGCAAGAGCGCCGCAAGCGCGAGCAAGAAGATGTTGCGATTATTCGGATTGAACAGTTGTATCCGTTCCCGGCCGAAGAAGTGGCCGAGATAATGAAAGATTATCAGCACGTTAAAGAGTTTGTCTGGTGTCAGGAAGAGCCGCAAAACCAGGGGGCCTGGTATAATAGCCAGCATAACTTCTGGGCTGCTATTCCAGCTGGAGCTCAACTAACTTACCGTGGTCGTGACGCGTCAGCGGCACCGGCGGTAGGCTATTTAACTGAGCACAATAAACAGCAACAAAAACTCGTTGACGAAGCGCTAACCATTAAATAGGTGAAGATTAACCATGGCGATTGATATTAAAGTTCCTCAATTACCCGAATCTGTTGCCGATGCTACCATCGCAACATGGCACGTAAAACCAGGCGATAAAGTGTCGCGTGACCAGAATCTGGTTGATATCGAAACCGATAAGGTAGTGCTTGAAGTGTCTGCAGAGGCTGATGGTGTTCTGGGCGAAATAACAGCAGAAGAAGGCACCACGGTAACTGCAGAAGAAGTTATCGGTAAAATAGAAGAAGGCGACGGTGAAGGTTCCGGCGATTCTGAAGAGAAATCAAACGAGAAGTCTGACGACAAAAAAGAGTCTAAGTCTGATGACAAAAAAGAATCGAAATCAGACAGCAGCAGCGCCGGTGAGAAGATCGACGTTAAGGTTCCCCAGCTGCCCGAATCTGTCTCGGATGCGACTATTTCCGCATGGCACTTTAAAGAAGGTGACGAAGTTAAACGCGACCAGAACCTGGTTGATATCGAAACCGATAAAGTGGTTCTGGAAGTCGTTGCTCCGGCGGATGGCGTGTTAGTGAAAATAAAACACGACGAAGGTGTGACTGTGGGCGCCGATGATGTTATCGGTGTGGTCGAATCAGGTGCCGGCTCAGGCAGCACCTCGTCAGGCTCCGATGAGTCTAAATCAGAGAGTAAGTCAGATAATAAAGATGACAGCGAAGATGGCAGTGACGGCGAAGTTGCCGGCCCTGCAGTGCGTCGCTTATTGGGTGAGCACGGCCTGAAACCAAGTGATGTAAAAGGTACTGGTAAAGGTGGCCGGGTGACTAAAGAAGACGTTGAAAAACACGTTAAAGATGGGTCGTCGAAATCAGAGTCGTCTAAGTCATCAGACAGCGGTAAGCAACAGTCTAAGCAACCTGAAACATCGGGCGACCGCGATCAGAAGCGGGTGCCAATGACCCGTTTGCGTAAACGTATCGCGGAACGTTTGTTACAGGCTAAAAATGAAACGGCAATGTTGACCACGTTCAACGAAATCAACATGAAGCCAATCATGGATTTACGTAAAAAGTACAAAGATGTGTTCGAAGAAACACATGGTACTCGCCTTGGCTTTATGGGCTTTTACGTAAAAGCGGTTACTGAAGCGTTAAAACGTTTCCCTGACGTTAATGCATCAATTGACGGCGACGATATTGTTTATCACAATTACTTTGATGTCAGCATTGCTGTGTCCACGCCGCGCGGTTTGGTAACGCCAGTGTTACGTGACACGGATAAATTGTCGATTGCAGACATGGAAAATGGTATCCGTGATTTAGCCATTAAAGGTCGTGACGGTAAATTGACCCTGGATGAAATGCAGGGTGGTAACTTCACTATCACCAATGGTGGTGTGTTTGGTTCGCTGTTGTCGACGCCAATTCTTAACCCGCCGCAAAGTGCAATCCTGGGGATGCATAAGATCCAGGATCGGGCGATGGTTGTTGATGGCAAGATTGAAGTTTTGCCAATGATGTACTTAGCTCTGTCGTATGACCACCGTATTATTGATGGTAAGCAATCGGTTGGCTTCCTGGTCACCGTTAAAGAGTTATTAGAAGATCCTCAACGTCTTATCCTGGATATCTAAGGGACGCTGAGAACCAGCCGCATTGCTAATTTAGCCTTGCGGCTGTTATTTTTGCGCCGATCACGTTAAAATTCGGCGCGGTATTCGGGTAGGCAGCGTTTAAGCTGCTTTTGTTGTTTCAACGAATCGGAAGAGCATCATGAATTTGCATGAGTATCAGGGTAAGCAACTCTTTAAAGAGTTTGGTTTGCCAGTATCTGAAGGTTTTGCCTGCGACACTGCTGATGAAGCGGTAGAAGCGGCAAAACGTATTGGTGGTGACATTTGGGTTGTCAAATGTCAGGTTCACGCAGGTGGCCGCGGTAAAGCGGGCGGCGTGAAGTTAGTAAAAAGTTTAGACGAAGTTCGTGCGTTCGCAGAGCAGTGGTTAGGCAAAAACTTAGTAACTTTTCAGACCGACGAAAAGGGTCAACCGGTTGCTAAGATTTTGGTTGAAAGTTGCACTGACATCGCGGACGAGCTTTATTTAGGTGCCGTTGTTGACCGTGGTTCACGCAAAATCGTGTTCATGGCATCAACTGAAGGCGGTGTAGAAATCGAAAAAGTTGCCGAAGAAACACCTGAAAAGATCTTAAAAGCTGAGATCGATCCAACCGTAGGCGCGCAGCCTTACCAAGGTCGTGAGCTAGGCTTTAAACTGGGTTTGAACCCAGACCAGGTTAAGCAATTTACCAAGATCTTTTTAGGTCTGGCAAAAATGTTCGAACAGTACGACTTAGCACTGTTAGAAATTAACCCATTGGTTATTACTGATGAAGGCAACATGCACTGTCTGGATGCGAAAGTTGGCATCGACAGTAACGCATTGTACCGTCAGCCTAAAATCCGTGAAATGCACGATCCGTCTCAAGACGACTCGCGTGAAGCAGAAGCGGCTAAATGGGAACTGAACTACGTAGCTCTGGACGGCAACATTGGCTGTATGGTCAACGGTGCAGGTCTTGCTATGGGTACTATGGATATCGTTAAGCTGAGTGGCGGCGAACCTGCTAACTTCCTTGACGTTGGTGGCGGCGCGACTAAAGAACGTGTTTCTGAAGCGTTCAAAATCATCCTGTCTGACAGCTCTGTTAAAGCCGTATTGGTTAATATCTTCGGTGGAATCGTCCGTTGTGACATGATCGCTGAAGGTATCATTGGTGCGGTTGAAGAAGTTGGTGTTAAGGTTCCAGTCATTGTTCGTCTGGAAGGTAATAACGCCGAACTGGGTACAGACAAATTGAACGAAAGTGGCCTTAACATTATCGCAGCAGAAAGCTTGTCTGATGCTGCTGATAAAGTGGTTGCTGCGGCAGGAGGTCAATAATGAGCATTTTGATCGATAAAAATACCAAAGTTATCTGCCAGGGCTTTACTGGTGGACAGGGTACATTCCACTCTGAGCAAGCGATTGCCTACGGCACGCAAATGGTCGGTGGTGTTACTCCTGGTAAAGGTGGTCAAGAGCATTTAGGCCTGCCTGTATTCAACACGGTTAAGGAAGCAGTCGAAGCAACAGGCGCAACGGCCTCTGTTATCTACGTTCCGGCTCCTTTCTGTAAAGACTCAATCATCGAAGCTGCTGATGCAGGTATCGAGCTGATTGTTTGTATTACTGAAGGTATCCCAACGTTGGATATGCTTTACGTTAAAGAATACCTGACGCACAAAGGCGTGCGCATGATCGGTCCAAACTGCCCGGGTGTTATCACTCCGGACGAGTGTAAGATTGGTATCATGCCTGGCCATATCCACAAGAAAGGTAAAGTGGGTATCGTGTCACGTTCAGGTACATTAACGTACGAAGCCGTTAAGCAAACGACAGACGCTGGTTTCGGTCAGTCTACCTGTGTTGGTATCGGTGGCGACCCTATCCCGGGTTCTAACTTCATCGATATTCTGGAACTGTTCGAAAAAGATCCAGAAACCGAAGCTATCGTTATGATTGGTGAGATTGGTGGTACTGCAGAAGAAGAAGCGGCAGAGTACATTAAAAACAATGTTACTAAGCCAGTTGTTTCTTACATTGCAGGTGTTACTGCTCCTCCAGGTAAACGTATGGGCCACGCTGGTGCTATCATTGCCGGTGGTAAAGGTACCGCTGACGAGAAATTTGCTGCTTTAGAAGCGGCAGGTGTTAAAACAGTACGCAGCCTTGCAGAAATCGGCAAAGCTGTAGCTGAGAAAACAGGCTGGTAATCTGCCCGTTTAAAAAGACACCAAACCCGGCCTTTGCGCCGGGTTTTTTTATACCCAAAACCGTACCTCGCGTCCTCGACGCGAGATGTCTTATCTTGAACGATTAATAAGCTGGTAGTAAGCTGAAACTCTACATAATAAAAAAGGATTTTTATACGTTATGAACCTTAATGCCACGCTTGTCGGACAGCTCATTTTTGTACTCGCGATTACTATGGCGATTATTATGGCGGTTATTAGCTATTACCTGGGCAAGCGTAAAACGCAAACCCCACGATTAACAGCTATTGTTGGTTTTGTATCAGCCTTTATGCCACCTCTAGCGATTATCTTTTTGATGGCACTGGTACTGAAAAATGACATAACGGAGAGCTTTTAATTTAAGGCTCAAACTTTTCCAGCCAAGCATAGAGATGCTGATCAACGGTATCATCAAAAAACATCATCTCTATATGTCGTCGTTTGGGGAGTGATACTAACGTTATTTTTCCCATGCCTTTTAGCGCTGCTATATCATCAGGTTGGCTGATTTTGTCCTCTTCGCTGAACAGCACCAAAGTTGATGGTAGGCTGTCGCCGGGTATGCGTTTTAAAACGTTTGGTGTAGAAATAAGCTCTGACGATACTGCGGAATCGTGTAATGTTTGCTCTATCTCCTGTTCTAACCACTTTTCACTGATCAATGTCCGAATGATAGGGTTTGTGGCTCTGGATACTCTAGTGGCAGCTTGCGCAAAGTGGGTCATAGGAGCCACCAGAATCAGACCGTCAACGTTATTGTAGCGTTCAGCGTATTGAGCGGCTATCGAAGCTCCATATGATTTTCCGTAAAACAGCAGCGGTTGCTAATTTGAATCTCTTAGTTGTTCGACAAGCGAATTTAACCGCTCGATGTCTGCTGGACCAAAGCTGGCTTTAATAGCGGAATTAGTGCCATGTCCCATTAAATCAACAATGACGGTGTTATAGCCCTTTAGCTGCAGGGCAGTGCTTTCATAATAGACCGAGCTGGCATCGGCGCCGTAGCTGTGCAGCAGAATAGCGAGTCCCTTGGCGTTCTCTATCGGGACGTTACTATACTTTCCCTGATAACTGTAATGTCGAACGGGCTCTGCACCGGGCGGGGCATCATTCCACGACATTTTAAACTCGAGCGTTGGTGGATCAAACTCATCCGTCAGCTCTGTCACATTTCCCCACAAATAATCAATGGTAAGGCGATCATCAATGATTGTACTTTTCCTCTCCAGGTTATGAAACTCGAGGATTTCCTCATTAGTCGCACCAGAAAGGTGTACGGTGAAAGGATCGGGATGATGCAGGTTATCTCGTACTAACGAACTGCATCCTTGCAGTAACATGCCGGTGACTAAGGGCAGTAGAACAAAGCTCCATTTCATTTTTATGTCCTCAACGACGATTTCTTATAATAGTTTTTATTAGTTTGACTTGAATCCGTTCGGTTAAGCTACAAAGTAAGTTATGTTAGGACATTGGTCAAAAGTTATCATTAAAACAAGTGCACACTGATGAAATTAGTAATTTGTGATGATTCAAAGCTCGCCAGAAAAAGCATTGAGAAGGCATTGCCCAGTGACTGGGATGTCGATATCAGCTTTGCTGAAAACGGTGAACAAGCCTTAGCATTAATCGAGGATGGTAAAGCGGAGCTGTTGCTTTTAGATTTAACAATGCCGGTTATGGACGGATTTGACGTTCTCAAAGAGATTCGAGATCGGCAACTTGACTGCTTAACCATCGTTATTTCGGGAGATGTTCAGCAGGTGTCGCAACAGCGCGCAAAGCAACTGGGCGCGTTGGGTTTTATCAAAAAGCCGATCGACAACGACGAGTTGCATGATTTATTAACTGAATACGGTCTTATTCGAGAATTGCTTCCGGACCATCAGCAACGGCGTTCGGCGGAATCAGAACCTATCGAAGTTACGGATATTTTAAACGAAGTAACCAACGTAGCTTTGGGCGATGCTGCAAAATTACTCAGTGACATGTTAGGTACTTATATCCAGCTTCCGCTGCCTAAGGTAACGGTAACTCCGTACCAGGATCTTCCACGAGTGTTGCAGTTTGAAGCAGATACTCATGTTAATGCGGTTTCCGAGGGATTTGTCGGCAATTCCGTAGCGGGAGAAGCTATTTTATTTGTTGATAACCGTACTTTGCACGATTTGCCTGACAAACTGTCGCGCTATCATCAGCATAAGTTTGAGGATGATTATCAGAGTATCTTTTTAGATATCGCCTCGGTTCTTATTGCGGCATTTTTGGAACGCTTCGCGACGCAACTGGATTTAGAACTGAACATCAGTCAGCCGTCAGTCATCGGTATGAGCGAACCGGTGAATCAATTGTTTAAAGAAGCGGTTAAGGACAAACAGGTATTGGTTCTTGATATTGACTATGAAATTCCTGATTATCACTTAGCCTGCGATTTATTTGTTATTTTTACTGAGAGTTCAATCGCGGTGTTAGAAGAGCGAGCGGGGTATCTAAACAATGCATAAAACAGAACTATCCGTTGATAATCTGCATTGGATTATACAGATACTACAGAATATTGAAGTAGGCTTGGTGGTTTTTGACCGAGATTATAACGTTGAAGTCTGGAATGGCTTTATGGAAAATCACAGCGGTATTAGTAGCGTGGCCGCTCGCGATAAGAACCTATTTAAATTATTGCCGACACTGCCTAAAAGTTGGTTTGAGTATAAAACCGACTCGGTGTTAAAGCTGGGCATTCAGGCGCATTGCAACTGGCAACAAGAAGCGCATAGTTTGTTTTTTGATAATGTTCGGCCATTTACTGCGCAGTCAGAGTTTATGTTCCAAAACATTACCCTGTTCCCGTTATATTCTACCGACAAAAAGGTCGAACGTGTCTGCGCGCTAATTTATGATGTCAGCGAAGAAGCCAACAACCTACTGCAGTTACAGTCGATAAGTCGCACCGATGCGTTAAGTCAGCTTTGTAATCGGGGCTATTGGCAGGAGTCTTTTGAACAGGAGTTTGCCCGCTGTCGTCGCTATGGAGATAGCGCATCGGTTATTTTATTAGACATTGATCACTTTAAACCCGTAAATGATAACTATGGTCATCAAGCGGGTGACAAAGCAATTCAGTTAATCGCTGATATCATTAAGGAAAACCAACGAGAGACAGATATTTGTGGTCGATACGGGGGAGAGGAATTTGCTGTTACGCTGCCTAAAACCTCGTTGGATGAAGCAGAATTAGTGGCAGAAAGACTTCGTCAACAAATTCAAAAAACGCCGTTAGAATTCACCGAGGATGATAAAAAGCAATCCATTCAATTAACCGTAAGCTTGGGTGTCGCTGAATTTTCACCATCTTTTTCGAAGGCCGACGAATGGCTACAACAAGCTGACAATGCGCTTTATAGTGCCAAAAAGAGCGGCAGGAACAGAGTGGTTACTAAGTAGTGAGCGCCATTTGCACTGCCTGCTCGGAATGTATCTCGGTGGTGTCGTAAAGTGCTAAGTCCGCATCCGACTGTTGCAGCAACAGTCCTATTTCTGTACAACCTAAAATAACGGCTTGGGCACCTTGCTGCCCCAAGTCACCTATTATTTCTTGATAAGCTGCTTTTGACGCGGAGTTAGTAATACCCTGGCATAGCTCTTCAAAGATAACTGAGTGAATTTGCTCTCGTTGTTTTGCGCCAGGAATAACAACCTCAATACCATGCTGTTGCAGGCGGTTCCGGTAAAAGTCTTGTTCCATAGTAAACTTTGTTCCGAGCAGACCAACGCGTGTAATATTATCTTGTTGCAAGGCCTTGGCCGTTGCGTCGGCAATATGTAGCAGTGGTATTTGCACCGACTGCTCAATTTGCGGCGCAACCTTGTGCATGGTGTTGGTACAAATGAGCACAAAGTCCGCACCTGCCGATTGCAGCGACTGTGCTGCAGAGCAAAGAATTTCGGCTGTCGCTTGCCAGTCACCGTTGCGCTGCAATGGTTCGATCTCGGCAAAGTCCAGACTATTGAGAATGACTTTAGCCGAATGCAGCCCACCCAGTTGTGCCCTTATTTTCTGGTTTATTAACCGGTAGTAAGTCTGAGTGGACTCCCAACTCATTCCACCAATTAGCCCAATCGTCTTCATTTAATACCTCAAGCTTGAATAACCCTTGCTAGAAAGCTACCAGTTTTTTGGGTATTTATCTATTGAGCACTATTAGCTGGCCTGCTGATCTTTCCAAAACCCGACTTTATAATATCCACGAATGCCGATAGAGTCGGTAAGTCAGGTTAAAAGTTTTTATCGGCGGAGTTGAATAATGTCAGCCAGAACAACAAACATTATTGCGTTCTGTTTAGGGGCGTTAAGTGTACTATTTGTGTCTTACCTATTTCCGGCAACCTGGCCTTACTGGGGAAAGGTGATGGCCTATGGGTTTGCCGGTTTTGTCAGCTTTATAGTTCTTAAGTTAATCGAACGGGTGGTACTAAACCGAAAAGCTAGTCGCAGTCGCTGAGTACCAGCCAAGAGTCTATGTTCAAGAGAAAGTTGAGTGAGGTTCCGTGCACAGATTATTGATGCCGTTACTTGCGCCCTGGCTTATTGTGCAAGGTAAGCGCGTACACAGAAGCACTCTTCGGCTACCTGAGGCCGAAGGCGAAAAACGGGGAAGCTGTGGAACGGGCACAGGCTTCAACTTGCTGCTCATCGGAGATTCTGCTGCGGCAGGCGTTGGCTGTAAAACACAGGATGAGGCGTTAGCAGGGCAGCTGGCTGGTTTACTGTCTAAGCACCACCAGGTTAATTGGCAGCTGGTGGCACAGTCATCCAGAACTTGTGCTGGAGTGTTAGACATGGTGCGCAACACCGAACTTAGTCTACCCTCTATTGATGCAGTAGTGATATCTGTCGGTGTTAATGACGTTACAAAGCGCACGAGTTACAGGCAGTGGCAACGTGACTTAAATGAACTCACTGGCTATTTACGAGATAAACTTGGCACCGCGCAAATTATTTATACCGGTTTACCGCCAATGCATCATTTTCCGGCGCTGCCGCAGCCGCTGCGTTGGTTTATCGGTCAACAGGCGCGGCAGCTCGATAAGTTGCTGGCTCGACATTGCCTGACAAATGAAAATGTACACTACCTAAAATTAGATCTGCCGTTTAGTGCAAAATATATGGCCAGAGACGGCTTTCACCCCAATCCAACTGCGGCAAAGATATGGGCCCAACGGGCGGCTGATATTATTCGGTCATAGCGAACCATAATAATTAACAGTATGAGGCAGAGATGACGTATTTTTTATTGGTATTAGGCTTGGTTCTTCTGATTGTTGGTGCAGACGGGCTCGTCAAAGGTGCTTCGCGTCTGGCTGAAAAAATGGGTATTCCTGCGGTTGTCATTGGGCTGACTGTGGTCGCCTTTGGTACTAGCGCCCCCGAATTGGCGGTGAGTATTAACTCAGCAGTTGCCGATAAAACCGAACTGGCAATGGCAAACGTTGTTGGCAGCAACATTTTTAACCTGCTTTTTATTTTAGGACTAGCGGCTGTTATCACGCCGCTGGCGATTTCAAAGCAGCTAATACGGCAAGACGTGCCGATAATGGTGCTTGTCACTGGACTGGTGTTTTATATGGCAATGGATGGCCTACTGAGTATGTGGGAGTCCGCAGTCTTAGTGCTCCTGTTAGTGGCCTATACCAGTTTTCTATTCATTCAGGGCAAAAAGTCTGAACCTCTCAGTACGAAACCAAACAGCTCCGACAAGGCCGCTGCCGTTGCGGTAAAAAATTATCCAGTTTGGCAAAGCTTGCTCTGGTTAATCGTTGGTTTGGCGCTACTGATTGTCGGTGCCAATCTATTAGTTAGCAGTGCTGTCGATATTGCCAGAGCTTTTGGCGTGAGCGAAGCGATAATAGGCCTAACGATCTTAGCGATTGGGACCTCTTTACCCGAAGTCGTTACCTCCATTGTTGCCAGCATTAAAGGCCAAAAAGATATAGCAGTGGGCAATGTGGTAGGTAGTAATACGTTTAATTTACTTGCTGTGCTTGGTATTTCTGGCTTAGTTAGCGGGCAAGGGTTGGTTGGTAATGCACAGTTAATCGAACAGGACTTGTTGGTAATGCTGGGAGTTGCTGTATTGGCGTTACCACTGGTGATAACCGGCAATACCTTGAGTCGTGCAGAGGGCGGTCTCTTTTTTGGTTTGTACGTTCTTTACACGACCTTGTTGATCGGCGCCGCTAAAAATGAAGTCTGGGTTGGTACATTGAGCGCGATAACCTGGTACGTGGTGTTTCCAGTTATTTTATTGGTAGTTGCCGTGTCATTGGCCCGGCACCTTAGTAAACAAGACATAAATTAACGCCCTAGATCCAACGGGGCGTTTCAAGCGTAACCATAGATAGTTGCTTGATAAACAGTAGGAGGAATAATGCATAAGAGCGAGAAACCAGAAACATTAGCTGAGTTTACTGCTCCGGGTATGAAGAGCGAATCTGCGAAAGAGACAATCGCATTGCTCGACAATCGCATGGTTGCGCTTATTGATTTACAACTGACCCTAAAACACATCCACTGGAACGTTGTTGGGCCAAATTTTATTGGTGTACACGAAATGCTTGACCCGCAAGTTGAATCGGTCCGCGAAATGACGGATACCATTGCTGAGCGGATTGCCACCTTGGGCGGCGTGCCAGTTGGTACACCTCAATCGATCGTCGAACGGCGCTCATGGCAAGATTATTCGGTTGGCAGAGGTCTGGTTACCGAACACTTGGCTGAATTGGATAAAGTGTATAGCGGCATTAACAAAGACCATCGTGATGCGCTGAACGCACTAGCTGACCTGGACCCGGTGTCGGAAGATATGCTGATAAGCCAGCTGGCCGAACTCGAGCAGTACCAATGGTTTGTTCGAGCCCATATTGAGTCAGCTACCGGTGAACTCAAAAGTTAGTTTTTAGGTATAAGTCGTTAATTTATAAAATTTAAACTTAAAAAGCCCAGCATCGAAATGCTGGGCTTTTTTATTGATATAGAGTGGTTTTTGTGGTGTTATCACTAAATAGCATAGTGGTTTTGCATTAAAAGGAAGTTATGTGAATCTATTTATAAAAAGAACGCTGAAGATTGGATTGGTTTTGAATGCTCCACCGGTCTTACTGGCGCTGTCCGGGCTTGTAAATCTGGATATCTCTCCGATTATATTTGCCGCATTATTATGGACCACTATCCCGCTTCAATACTTAGGCATGGCGTCATTTTTTGAGCCAGCTCAACTGCAATTTGAAACAATTGGCTTCGCTACAGTTTCGCCAAGTGTTTGGTGCTCTATCGTCGCCTTTTGGCTTGTTATAGCAGCTCTTATTAGTTATTTGAGCTTGCTTCGTGTTAGCAAAAAGCACGCTTAAATTTATAATAGATACTGCCTGCATGGAAGGCGAGTTGTCGAAGAAGTATTGATTAATATGCTCAAGGATCGAACATGAAAAATCTACTAATATTCGTTACGTTAATCTTGGTCTCTCAAACCGCGATTTCGAAAGAGCTGGTTGAATATGACACGCGTGTTAAATTTTCGATAGAGCAATCTGAATTAGTCGTTAAGACATCAATTCAGATACCTGCTTCTAGATTAGCTGACCAACAAACCAGTCTTTTCTTAAATAAAAACTTCGAAATACGTGAGCTATCAGGTAAAGACCTTGCTGATTACAGTGTAAAACAGTCAGCTAAAATTCCACCCTGGAACCACATCACCCTGAAATTTAAAGAAACCTCGAAGAGTGACCAAACTGTTACCATTGAGTATGCCGGAGTAATAAACAGCGAAGCAGGGCATGGCAATTTCATTGATTCAAAAGGCATTCATCTCAGTATTGATTCTGCCTGGCATCCCTTTTTTACCGACTTTTCGACACCTATGGTTGGCTCAACTGTGCTCTCTCTTGCTGATGACTGGAGTGTCTTTGCGCCAGGAAGTACTTCAGTAAATAATGATATTATTAAGCTTAATAGTGCACGTCCAGTTATCGATGTATCGCTGTATGCAGCGCCTGAACCGTCAACGCTAAAAGCCGGTGAATTTGTCGTTGTTTATGACGAAGCAAACGCCGCAAAAGCAAAAACGGTGGTTAACGCCGGCAATAAGTGTCTGGACAGTTTGAATAAGCGTTTTGGCAATAAAGATAAGCTAGAACAGGCGCACGCTATTTTGTTAGATCGCACAGGCCCTAGCTTTGCGCGCGGTAGTCACATCTCATTAAATAGCGAGACCCTCGGCTCAGAGACACAAATATACCAATACCTTTGCCACGAACTTGTGCATAACTGGACAACTTTGGGTAATGCAATGTCACATGACTATTGGATGGTTGAATCATTTGCTGAATACGTTGCTGCCAGAGAACTTCAGCAAGCTCACGGGAATCAAGCTTTCGAAGAAGTCGTAGAACAATGGCAAGCACGTGGTAAAGGGCACCCTTTTGTCTGGCGTGCTGACACCGAACGCCGGGCGTCGCACAACGTTAATTACGGGCTAGGTCCATTAGCCCTGATGCAATTAGAGGAACGGTTAGGGCATCAGGCCTTTGCCGATTTACTCGACTGGTACATGGCTGAAGAGGTACTAGAAACTGAATCGTTGCTAAGCCAAATTGCAGCGGTTAAGGATCCCGATACGAGCGACTGGTTTAAACAGCTACTGCAAGGGGAATCGGTGTAATTCCGGGAATTGGGGAAAGACTTTTTAGTTTTATAAGTTCAGCATGAACTTGGACTAGAGGTGGTCGCAGCAGCGGTGATGGCCGGCATAATAGCGGCTACCATTACAGCCGCTTCGATGGCAGCAACCGCTTCTTTGGCGGCTGTTGAAATCAGTTCACCTTTTTCCAGTTGTTTAATGCGCTCTTTGCGGTCCTTTAATTCTTGTTTACTGAATACCTGTGGCAATAGATGAGCGCTATTGGCAAGCGCCACTGTTATAGCCGTGCGAGGCTCAATAGTTTTCTCATCAGAGAGCACCACATCGCGCAGTTCATTGCGTAGTCGTTGCTCGGGTTCAGGATTAATTTCCGGGTAAACTCGACGTTCGAACAGCCAGAGTACCTTTTCTTTCTCAGCGGCAACAACACCATCATTAGCCAACGCGGTGGCCACTTTGTGTTTAAGGTCTTTGATAGTACCCAGTTCCTGGACCCAGTCATCCAGTGTACGAGGACGCTTAGCCTTTAGAATGACTTGTAAAGCTTCATCCAGTAATGCGTTCCCGGTAGCAGACCCATCAACAACAGCAACTTTATCTTTATTGTCACTGTCGACCTTAATATGACCCTGCAATAGTAGCTCAGCCAGCAACGCACCTGCTGTCGCATATTCCACATACGCACCGCTCATCGTGCCTTTTTCTTCGCGGAGGGCGAGTAGCATAATGGCTTCGTAAAGTGTTAAATCGTTACTGGTGGTCATCATTGCGCTTTTTCGTTGGTTATCGTTCTATAAAGAGTAAACCGATAGAAAAGGATTGCCAACCCGCCCGCCACAAGACAGTCGCAAAACTGTCGTATCAAGGCTACCATCGAGTTGGTAATGTTTTGCCGACATTCACTAACGGGTAAGAAAGATGAAACGAAGCATCCTTGAACAACTGACTTTTCGGTTTAATTTTAACTTTGAACATGCCGGTCACACGATCACGGCGTCGGGAAACAGTATTACCGGTAATGAGGTAGTGCTAGTAGACGGCGAATCCGTCAGCGAAAAACGAGTGATTGCTAAAGGTAGTGAGCATAAATTTGCGTTGAGTGGTGACCCATACACAATTCGCTTTACTGTCACGGGTTCGTTTTTCTGTGAGGTATTGGTCTGTTAACAGGATTTTTGGCGGTTGTTGTGCTGGCTCAGTAGTTAACTTGCGCCTGGGGCGCAAGTTACTTTATGTGTTAATAGTCACATTTAGTCTTTTCTTCGGCTATTTCCGCCACGGCCTTGTGGTTTACGTGGTGGACGCTGAGCTTTTGCGGGCGCCGGCGTTTTTCCGGTGAGTTCAACGTCGGTAAAACCGTCCAGTTTACGTCGCTCTATAGGTTGGCCAATGACTTTCTCAATGGCTTTTAGAGTTTTAAACTCTTCGTCCATTACCAATGAAATAGCATGCCCCACCTGACCAGCACGACCGGTACGGCCAATGCGATGCACATAGTCTTCAGCGACTTGTGGCAGATCGTAATTGATCACGTAGGGCAGTTTTTCGATGTCGAGGCCACGCGCAGCGATGTCGGTGGCGACAAGCACTTGCACCTTACCCGCCTTAAAGTCGGCCAGCGCTTTGGTGCGGGCGCCCTGGCTTTTATTGCCGTGAATGGCAGCGGCCAGAAATCCGTCTTTATCAAGCTGTTTCACCAGCCGGTTAGCCCCGTGCTTAGTGCGTGAAAATACAAGCACTTGGGGCAAGTTCAGGTCGCGTAGTATTTGCATCAGCATGCGCGGTTTTTCGCTCTTCTGCGCGGCATACATTATTTGCTCGATACGTTCTGCGGTAGCGTTCGGTGGCGCTACAGACACTTCAACCGGATCGTTTACCAAGCTTTTGGCAAGGGCACGAATGTCATTGGAAAAAGTTGCCGAGAACATCAGTGTTTGACGTTTAGCCGGTAATAACTTAATAATTTTTTTAATGTCGTGAATGAAGCCCATATCGAGCATGCGGTCGGCTTCATCAAGAACTAATGTTTCCAGTTGCGGGAAGCGAATCGCATTTTGCTGGTAAAGGTCTAGCAGACGGCCCGGTGTGGCGACAAGAATATCAACGCCTTTACGAAGTTTCATCATCTGCGGATTGATTTTCACACCGCCAAAGACGACCGCATAATTTAATGGTAGACCGGCGCCATATGTAGCAACACTTTCGCCGACCTGAGCCGCTAATTCGCGCGTCGGAGTTAGAATGAGAACGCGTGCTGTATTTGCTTTAGCGCGCTCGTTGTCCTTGAGCATCTCTAAAATCGGGAGGGTAAAGCCTGCCGTTTTACCTGTGCCTGTTTGTGCTGCGGCCATCACGTCATTGCCAGCGAGTACGGCTGGAATCGCCTGGCTTTGAATCGGGGTAGGTTCTGTATAACCTTGGCGTGTAAGGGCGGAAAGAATTTCAGGACAGAGTCCGAGTTCAGCAAAAGTCATGTATAAATATGCAACTCAATAGTGGTACGTGTGTACATTCTACCTTAGAGCGGCGGTCGCTGCATTTTTTTAACTGGTTGGTAAGGTTGCGCGGGGGATTCTGCGAATAAATTCTCTAAAAAGCCGGGACCATAATGCTGGTTGTACCAGCAGGGGTTTCGTGTCTACAATGCTGTTAATTATTGGCTACGGAACGGTGTTATGGACTTTTCCTACAGTGAAAAAACGAAGGACTACTTAGCGCGGCTTGATACCTTTATGGTGGAGTTTATTGAGCCGTATGAGAACCAATATCAAAAAGAAAATTACCGGCTTAATGGTACGCCGAATTGGCGTGACTGGCAGGTTCCGCCGAGGGTTGCTGAGCTTAAACAAATGGCTCGCGAGCAGGGACTGTGGAATCTATTTTTACCCGATAAAGCTCTGGGTGCCGGTCTCTCTACTTTAGAATATGCTCCGCTAGCCGAGCGTATGGGCCGCAGTTTGCTGGCGCCGGAAATTTTTAATTGTAATGCGCCGGATACCGGCAATATGGAAGTGTTGCATTACTTTGGCGACAAGGCCCAGCAAAAGCGTTGGTTGCAGCCATTACTTGATGGCGAGATCCGTTCGGTATTTTGTATGACCGAACCGGATGTTGCCTCTTCCGATGCGACCAACATGCAAACCACCATTGTCGCAGAGGGTGATGAGTGGGTTGTTAACGGTCGTAAGTGGTGGAGTACTGGGTTAGGACATCCTGATGCCGAAATTGCTATCGTGATGGGATTGACCGATGAAGACGCCGATAAACATCATCAACACTCGATGGTGCTGGTGCCGTTAGATAGCCCCGGCGTAAATATTGAACGTATGTTGCCGGCACTGGGTGAATATGATGCTCCGTATGGTCATGGCGAGGTTATCTTCGACAATGTGCGGGTTCCCAAAGAGAATATCATCGTTGGTCCGGGGGCTGGTTTTAAAATTGCACAAGGACGCTTGGGGCCAGGCCGTATTCATCACTGTATGCGGGCTATTGGCGCTGCCGAGCGAGCGCTGGACTTATTTATCGAGCGGGGACTCTCGCGTATCGCCTTTGGTCAGCCGTTGTTAAAGCTAGGAGGCAATACTGAGCGTTTGGCCGACATGCGGGTGGCGATTGACCAGGCTCGGCTAATGACCTTGTATGCCGCCTGGCAAATCGACAATATTGGAGCACTTAAAGCTATTAAAGAAATATCTGCGATTAAATTAGTTGCTCCTAGCGTGTTACAGGACGTAGTCGATGAAACCATGCAGCTGTTTGGTGGCGCATCCATGTGCCATGACACGCCGTTGCCTGGTTTGCTCACGGTTGCCCGTTCGCTGCGCATTGCTGATGGGCCTGATGCTGTGCACCGCGCGACTATTGCAAAAACCGAATTAAAACAGTGGCAGGGACGTAATAATGACAGATGATGTTCTTGATAAAGCCAGCGAAGTGCGTGAAGAAGAAGCGTTGCCGTTAGCGGAACTTGATCAGTGGCTGGTGGACAATATTGGTGACGAACTGCCAGCCGATCGTGGCGAGCTCAGAATTACTCAGTATACCGGTGGTGCGTCTAACTGGACCTATCGGCTAGACTACGATGGATTGACTCTTGTGCTGCGGCGCCCGCCGGCTGGCACCAAGGCCAAGTCGGCGCATGACATGGGCCGTGAGTATCGCTTGCAGAAAAAGTTACGGCCTGAGTTCCCTTACGTCCCCCGCATGTTAGCGCACTGCACCGACGAGTCTGTCATTGGCGCAGAGTTCTATGTAATGGAGCATCTTACCGGTGTTATTCCGCGGCGTCGGTTCCCCAAAGATTTGCAGCTGACTGCTGAGCAAGCGCAGCAACTAAATACTAATGCGCTGGATAAGCTTATTGAGCTGCACCAGGTTGATCTGGACAGCACCGGTCTGCGCTCGATAGCCAAAGGGGCCGGTTATACTGACCGTCAGGTCAACGGTTGGTGCGGGCGTTACGAAAAGGCCAAGACCTGGAATGTGTTTGGCGCAGGGTCGGTAATGCGCTGGTTGAAAGAGCACAAACCGGAGCAGGAAACCATTTGCTTAACGCATAATGATTTTCGCTTGGATAACTTGATTCTGGCTCCGGACGATCCTACTGAAATTATCGGCATATTAGACTGGGAGCTGGCAACCCTGGGTAATCCGTTGATGGATTTGGGCAATGCCCTCGCATACTGGATAGAGGCCGACGACGATCGGGTGGCGCGAGCTACCAAACGTCAACCTAGCGACTATCCGGGCATGTTAACCCGGCAACAAATCATTGATTATTACTGTCAGCATACCGGCACCAAAATGGATGACTTTGTATTTTATGAGGTCTTCGGTATGTTCCGGTTGGCGGTTATTGCGCAGCAAATTTATTACCGTTATCACCATAAGCAAACCACCAATAAAACCTTTAAAAATTTTTGGTTTTTGGTCAATTATTTATTGTGGCGCTGCCGTCGTCGCATTGCTCAAACAAAATAACAACAAGAGAGCGATAACATGTCTCAACAACGTAAAACCATTTTAATTACCGGAGCCAGTTCAGGTCTTGGGCAGGGGATGGCGCGCGAGTTTGCAGCGCAGGGCAGAAACCTGTGCCTGTGCGCGCGGCGACTGGAGCGACTGGAAGAGTTAAAACAGGAGCTGCAAAGCGAGTACACCAACATTACCGTAAGCATTAAAACATTGGATGTGAATGAGCACGACGATGTGTTCCGGGTATTTCAGGAATTTAAGCAAGAGTTTGGCACTATCGACCGTTTTATTATTAACGCTGGTATGGGGAAAGGCGCTGCTATTGGCACCGGCTACTTTAAAGCAAACAAGGCGACGGCCGAGACCAACTTTGTTGCCGCTTTAGCGCAATGTGAAGCAGCGATGGAAATTTTACGTGAGCAGGAAGCAGGGCATCTGGTCACTATTTCGTCGATGAGTGCCTTTCGAGGGCTACCGCGTGCAATGACGGTCTATGCAGCGACCAAAGCCGGGTTGGCCTCATTGACTGAGGGCATTCGGGCCGACTTATTGAAGACCTATGGCAGTAACAGCCCAATTAAAGTTTCTACGATTTTTCCAGGCTATATTCGTTCGGAAATCAATGAAAAGGTTAAAAATACCCCGTTTATGATTGACACCAAAACCGGTTGCCGGTTGTTGGCCAAAGCGATTAACAAAGAGCCGGTAACAGCCTATGTACCACGTTGGCCGTGGGCTTTAATGGCGTTTTTAATGAAACGCCTGCCGTTGAAATGGGTGTTAAAGCTTAGTTGATTCTCGGCTTAGCTTTCACAGTTGGCGGTTGCTTGTTTATCAATAGCCACCGCCACACTCTCACTTTTACCTGCTTGTGTGTGGTACAAAAAGACCGGCTCTGCGAGGTTCATTTCTAACCGGTCGCCGTCGTGAATTACTCGTAAACGTTGGCTTTCCATGACTAAATTGATGCAACTCGGTGACTGTGTGGTCATCATTCGCTGCCATTTATCGTTAGCTGGCTCCAACAGCCATAGCTCGTGTCCTTGCCACTGTTTTTGTGCACCTCGTTGACACTGGTAATGGTGAATTTCGGCCGCATTATCTTCGGTTTGCACTAACTGGTGCAGTTCGCAGTCGTCTTCGTTTGGTAACTCCGGCGTCATAGCGGTGTACTGGTAAACAATTATGCTGACAACAATTACCGCAAAGGTTATGCCGGCTGCGGCAATCAGCAGTGCCGCCTTTTTTAGTACTTTCATCACGTCCAACTTTTATGGTCTGCAAAAACACGCTATCGTAATGCTACGACCAAAGCACAATAACAACAAGGAGTCTTTATGTGGCAACGTGTATTTGCCATTTTAGTGGTCATTGTAGGGCTGTTAATGGCGGTATTAGGTGTGGTCAGTGAAGATTTGGATACTTATATCCGCTCACTGGGCGCTTTAATTATGCTTGTCGGAATTATTTGGTTGTACCGTCAGCCGTCATCAAGGCTGGAGCGCGAAGGTGAAGTTCCACCGTTGCGTTGGTATCAGTCGCCAATACTTTGGGTTCCGATTGTTGGCATCATTATTTTTCTTATTAGCTTGGCACTCTAGGACCTGGCAACAATGAATTTATCCAAACGTATTGTTATTTTAGCCGGTGCGGTCGGTTTGTTTTTTTACACCGCAACACAAGATCAATTGGTCGTTGCAATTGCTGAATACCAACTGGGTTGGTACAAATTAGGTGTGCCAATAGCCTGGGGATTAGTATTAGGCGGTGTGTTGGCGTTGTTAAAATTGCGCAAGGCGGAGTCCTGGCTTGGGCCGATTACGCTGGTATCTCAGGGTATAACAACCATGGGAATTACTGGCTCAATCGCGGTGTTTGCTAAGCATCAGTTGCTGGTGTTAATGCTGCCGAGCCTGCAAATAGCGACCATCGGCATTGGCCTGTACGTTTTTTGTATTAGTTTTAGCCGGTTGCTGGGTGATGTTGAAGCACGCACAAGTAAAAAGTAAAGGTGCTAAAATTAGTTTATGAGTGATGCAAAGATTACCTTAAACGCAGATATTGGCGAAAGTTTTGGTGCCTGGAAAATGGGCGATGATCAACTGATCATGCCACACATTGACTGGGCTAATGTT
This sequence comes from Pseudomonadota bacterium, assembly GCA_051746345.1. Lineage (GTDB taxonomy): Bacteria > Pseudomonadota > Gammaproteobacteria > Enterobacterales > Alteromonadaceae > Idiomarina. The sequence continues at coordinate 29,547 of JBNJEZ010000001.1, read as the reverse complement.
GCTTGTGGCTTTCATGCCTCGGATCCATTGACGATGCTGGACACCGTAAAACTGGCGAAACAGCATCAAGTGTCGATTGGCGCTCATCCGTCATATCCTGACTTAGTCGGCTTTGGCCGCCGCCACATGGCCTGCAAACCAGATGAAATTACTGCAATGGTGCAGTACCAGGTGGGGGCGCTAAAGGCGATAGCCAATGGTCAGCATATGCACGTTAGGTATGTAAAGCCACATGGTGCGCTTTACAACGATATGCTAAGTGATGGCAACATATTCGACGCAGTTTGTGATGCGATCAGTGCTTTAAAGCAAAAGTCGGAACAGCCATTACCTCTAATGATCATGGCAACTCCCGAAAACCATGCCTGGTTGACGCGGGCTGAAGAGCACGGGGTAGAGTTGATTTTTGAGGGCTTTGCTGACCGTGCTTACGATGATAATGGTCGTTTACGCTCACGTCAGTATTCTGATGCTGTTTACGACGCTGATGAACAAATTATTGAACAAGGGCGGCGCTTTAATGCGGGCGAACCGATTATCAGTGTTAACGGAAAGCCACTAAACATTCAGATTGATTCTTTGTGTGTACATGGCGATAACCCTAAAGCTATCTTAACTATCGAAAAACTTCGCTCACTACTCGCCGGTAATTAACGCTATGCGCGAAATGGACGACTTTCCAAAACTATTAAACGCCGGCGCTGATGCCTTGATTGTGCGTTTCTCTGAATCCATCAGTGAGCGGGCTAACCAGCAGGTCATTGCATTGCAACAAAGCTTATCAGAGAGTGATTTACCGATTATTGACTTGGTACCAGCTTACTCTTCGTTGATGGTTTATTACGATGTTACCCGTATTAGTGAGGGGCCGCTGCGAGAGTCATTACAGCCCTATTTGGCCGACAGCCAGCTAACCAAAGGCCAAGAGCAGGGAGAGCTGCATACTGTCGACGTTTACTACGGTGACGAAGTGGGTCCGGATTTAGCTCGGGTGATGGAAAAACACAATCTGAGTCAGGAAGAAGTGATTCGGAAGCATACCGAGTCTCCGTTTCGGGTCTATGCTCTTGGCTTTGCGCCGGGTTTTGCGTATATGGGAACATTACCAGACGCATTGGTGATGCCGCGCTTGGAACGGCCGCGGGAACGAATCCCCGCCGGCAGCGTGGCAATTGCTGAACAACAAACGTCAATTTATCCGCTGCAGTCGCCCGGAGGCTGGAACATTATAGGGCGCACGGCGCAGTCCCTTTATCAGCCACAAAATGGCATTATTAGTTCATTAAATGTCGGTGATAGAGTGCAATTCCGGGCGGTTAGCAAACAACAGTTTCTCGACAGCGGCGGAGACCTGGAGGGCTTTGATGATTGAAGTTATTGAACCCAGCCTGCAAATGACGCTGCAGGACTTCGGTCGATTTGGTTATTTAAGTAAGGGATTGACGCGTGGTGGCCCCGCCGACGAAAACTCGTTTTTATGGGCGAACAAGCTATTAGGCAACCGATTTGACGCGGCGCAGTTAGAAATCACTTTAGGCGGTGCTAAGTTGAAGTTTCACAAGGATTGCAGCTTTGCCATCACAGGCGCTGAAGTTAGTATTAAATTGGACGATGACAGCTTAGAAAACTGGCAGAGTTATACGGCACGAGCTGGGCAGGTATTAAGCCTCGGTCAGGCGCAACAGGGACTGCGAGCCTACCTGGCCATTGCCGGTGGATTCGATCATGATCCGCAGTGGGGTAGTGTTGCCACAGTGACTCGTGAACTGGTCGGTGGGCCTAACAGCGATGGTAAACCGATTGCTGCTGGTCAGCAGTTGCAAGGGGGCGCTGTAGCCGACGTTGTCAATCGCCGGGTTAGCTGGCAGTACCGGCCAGACTATAGCAAAACCCCAACTCTTGGGCTTATCCCGGGTAATCAATACGATCAGTTTCCTGATGAGTCGAGAGAAAAGTTCTGTTATGGCGACTTTTCCATTGATAACAGCAGTAACAGGATGGGCGTTCGTTTAAAAGGTGACGCACTCAAGTTTAAGGGAAAAGGTATTATTTCTGAGGGGATTAATATTGGTTCGGTGCAGGTGCCGCCTAACGGCGAGCCCATAATTATGTTGTGCGATCGTCAGACTTTAGGTGGCTATCCTAAGCTGGGTACCATCAGTCCATTAGATATTAGCCGACTGGCACAATGCCGGCCGGGTGACAAAGTACGCTTTACGCGGGTAAAAATTGATAAAGTACAACAGCAGTTGGCCCGTTATTACCGCTTTTTTGATGTCCAGTTAGCTTGTCAGAAGGCCCAGAAACTGCGATCATAGCTGGTTATTAATACCCTAATTTTAGCTTGTAGTTGGAGAAAGTGGTCTCATGGCAGATACCGAACACCGGCCGAGTAATTTTATTCGTCAGATTATTGATAAAGATTTGGCCTCTGGTAAGCACACTCAAGTGCATACCCGCTTCCCGCCAGAACCTAATGGTTTTTTACACATTGGTCACGCGAAATCTATTGTGTTGAACTTTGGTATTGCCTCGGACTACCAGGGAAGCTGTAATCTGCGTTTTGATGATACTAACCCGCTTAAGGAAAAAGTCGATTACGTTGAGTCGATTAAAAAAGATGTCGCTTGGCTTGGCTATGATTGGGAAGGTGAACCGAAATATTCATCGAACTATTTTGAACAGCTACATGCTTATGCGGTGGAACTGATCGAGAAAGGCCTGGCCTACGTCGACTTTTCCGACAAAGACGTGATGCGCGAGATGCGCGGAACTTTAAAAGAGCCGGGTGTTAACAGTCAGTACCGCGATACCTCAGTGGAAGAAAACCTTGAGTTGTTTCGGCGCATGACTGCGGGCGAATTTAAAGAGGGTGAATGTTCGTTACGCGCCAAAATAGACATGAGCTCGCCGTTTATGTGTATGCGCGATCCGGTGATTTATCGGGTTCGTTTTGCTCATCACCACCAGACCGGTGACAAGTGGTGTGTTTACCCAATGTACGATTTTACCCATTGTATTTCTGATGCATTGGAAGGTATTACCCACTCATTGTGCACGCTGGAATTTCAGGACAACCGTCGCTTGTACGACTGGGTACTGGACAATATCAGTATCGATTGTCATCCGCAGCAAATTGAGTTCTCCCGATTAAATCTGCAATACGCGGTAATGAGTAAGCGGATTATTAATACCTTGGTTGAAGAAGGCAAAGTCACGGGGTGGGACGACCCGCGGGTACCAAGTATCGCTGGTTTGCGTCGTCGTGGTTACACACCGGCCTCTATTCGTGAGTTCTGCCGCCGTATTGGTGTTACCAAAATGGATAATCAGGTTGAAATGAGCATGCTCGAAGCCTGTATTCGCGATGATCTGAACGAGAATGCGCCGCGAGCTATGGCGGTGATGGACCCGATTAAATTAATTATCGATAATTATCCGGCTGACGAGACAGCATTACTAGACGCACCTAATCATCCAAATAACCCGGATATGGGCTCACGTCAGGTCACATTCAGTAAAGAACTGTACATCGAACGTGAAGACTTTCGTGAGTCTGCGAATAAGAAGTTCAAGCGGTTGGTACTCGATAAGGAAGTGCGTTTGCGTAATGCCTTCGTAGTGCGCGCCGATCGTGTTGAGAAAGATGCAGATGGCAATGTAACTACCGTGTACTGCACCTATGACGCTGATACTTTGGGTAAAGATCCAGCTGACGGGCGTAAAGTAAAAGGTGTCATCCACTGGGTTTCAGCAGAGACGGCAAAAGCTGCTGAATTCCGTGTTTATGATCGCTTGTTTCAGGTGCCAAACCCGGCAGCTGAGGAAGACCTGTTTTCGACGTTAAACCCTGAGTCGTTGATTATTAAGAAAGGTTATGTCGAAGCGAATCTGGCAACCGCAGAAGTCCAGCAAGCGTTTCAGTTTGAACGATTAGGCTATTATTGTCTTGATCAGGATGCTGAAACGGAAGGCCGTTTGATTTTTAATCAAACCGTAGGGTTGCGTGATAGCTGGGCAAAAATAGAGCAGCAGCAAGCGGCTGAATAAGCCGCTTTAATCAATAATGTAGTTATCTAAGAGCTTCGCGCCGTAAAGGCGCGATGGCGTATAGAAACCGCCTTTAGGTGGGTGTTCAAGGGTATAAATAGCCAACTCAACAGCGCCTTCTGCTGTCACCGAATAACCATTTTTTACTTTAACCCGCATCTGCCGGGTGTCGCCTTTGTCGTTGCTAATTTCTCCCCAAACATAAGTTGGATTGTTGTCACGTTCCGTAGCATCGGGGCCTGCTGACTTGGCGTCAATTTTCGCTTTTAATTTGCGCTGAACCCATTGCCAGTTAAAGATAAAACGTATCCAGTTCAGACGTTTAAGTCGCTTGATTAAGCGCGGGCTGGCTGGAATAAATACTTCGATATTGGGGATTTCGGTGGTGTAGTAGGCGGTTGAAACGTCGCCCCAGGGAATGGTCATTGCCATTTTGGCGCCGTGCCCAAAATCAATTTCTCGTGATTTCCAGGCTAGAGGAACCGCTTCGATAGCCCCATTAATACGCGCTGCGCCGCCTTGGCCAAGCCGTTCAACGCTGGTTTTAGCGGTGCCACGGCTCATTCGAGAGCCCGAATCAAAGCCTAGCGCTAAATGCGTTGCATCTGGCATTTGTGCATTAAGGCGAGCAGCAACACAGTCTGTAGGAATGACATCAAAGCCAACCCCCGGGCAGAGTACAATGCCGGCCTGCTCAGCGCGCTCGGCCAGCTGATGGGCATATTCAAATACATCAATTTCGCCGGTGATATCAAGGTAATGGGTCTTGCTATCAATACAGGCATGCATTAGCGATGCGGCCGTTTGACTAAAAGGGCCGGCGCAGTTAACCACAAGGTCAACATCCGCCAGCTCTCTTTTTACCTGGTCAACGTCTTGTAGCGAAAAATCGCGGAACGTTAGTTTTAACTGTTCCGCCAACGGTTCAAGTTTGTCGGCGTTACGACCGGCAAGCACAGGAGAATAGCCGCGCGCCTTGGCTTGTTTGGCAATTAACTCACCTGAGTAACCGTAGGCGCCGTATATCATCCAGCGCAATGCCATTATTCAGCCTCTGCCGCTAACTTGTATTGGCAGTTGTCACCGCGTTGACATTCGCCATATAGATAAAGACTGTGGTTGGTCAGCTTTATTTGGTTTTGTTCAGCAATTCGTAGCTGACGGTCTTCGATAATGTCATCTTCGAATTCAAACACATGGCCACAGGTTAAACATACTAAGTGATCATGGTGTTCTTTAGCGCTGAGTTCGAAAACCGAGCGGCCACCTTCAAAGTGATGGCGAGTGATAATGCCAGCATCATCAAATTGGTTTAAGACCCGGTATACTGTCGCCAGACCAATTTCGTCTTTTTGTTCCAGCAAAATCTTATAAACGTCTTCAGCACTTATATGCTGGTTGTCTGGCTTTTTTAGTATTTCCAGAATTTTCATCCGTGGAGAAGTGACCTTTAGGCCCGCTTTTTTCAACTGTTCGTCGTTGGTTGCCATAATATCAGTCGCCAATAAGTTACTTATATTTTAGGTAAAGTGTTCTCAGCATACCTTGAACGACTAGTCGTTTGCTAGCTCTGCCAGGCACATTTCGTCGTAAACTTGCTGACACCACTTGGTGACACGCTCTTTAGTCAGCTCTGGTTGACGATCTTCGTCAATACCAAGGCCAACAAAATGAGTATCGTCAGCCATACCCTTGGAGGCTTCGAAGTTGTAGCTCTCGGTTGGCCAGTGACCGACGATAACGGCTCCACGAGCTTCAACGATATCGCGGATCATGCCCATTGCATCCAAAAAATACTCTGCGTAATCTTCCTGATCACCACAACCAAAGATAGCAACAAGCTTATCGGTAAAGTCTATTTCTTCTAATTCAGGAAAAAAATCGTCCCAATCGCACTGCGCTTCGCCGTAGTACCAAGTTGGGATGCCCAACAATAAAAGGTCGTAGCTAGCAATATCTTCTTTGCTCGACTTGGCAATATCTTTAACATCAACCAGCTTTTTGCCCAACTCTTTTTGAATCATTTGAGCGACAGCTTCAGTGTTTCCTGTATCACTACCAAAGAAAATTCCAACGGTTGCCATAAATCAATTTTCACCTGATTTGATAAGGTTAACGACTGCTGGCATGACATCGTTGTCTCCCGCCAGCGTGACTTTTAATACTGCTTCAACCAACTCACCTCGACTACAGTCGAGTTGATCAGCGAGTGCTGTCAATTGCTGATGAAGCTGTTGATCGGTTTTTAATTCTAGCCGCTTTTTGCCCTGTTGGCGGTCGCGTTGTAGCTGGCGACGCTTATTGATGCGTAACTGTTCGTCGCGAGGCAACGGATTGGTACGCGGGCGCCCGCGGCGGGGCTGTTCGACGAAAAGGTCGATAGTTACTTTATCGTTGTTTTCTTTTGCCATGAGCTGATTATCTTAAGGTCAGTTCGGAATTATATTCCAGCTTCCCAAAACACCTGGATAATGCCCTTGGCAATAAAGCCAAAACAGCCAAGAAACAATACCAGCCAGACGATGACGCGGCCAAACTTTGGCACCGCCGATTTTTTAAGTACATCACGGATTGCTAAGCCAATGAGTAAAAATAGGATACCCAACGTGATGTTAGTCACGAGTATCTCAATTTGTTCATAGTATTCAGCCAACATGAATTATGTACACCTCAGGCTGGGTTAAAATCGCGCACAGTTTAGCACAGCAGGACCTAACTGACGACCTTTAGTGCTCAAGAAATTCTCGCACTAATCGGTTAAAGCTACGCGGTTTTTCGGCGTGTAACCAATGACCAGCGCCTTCGATTACCTTGACTTCAACATCAGCAAAGCGTTGCGTAATTGCATCTCGATGGGCTTCGCGCAGATAGTTTGAATCGCCACCTTTAATAAATAACACCGGACCGGAGAACTGACCGTCGGCTACGGCACCGGACAAAGACTGATAATTATCGATGAGTGCGTTTAAATTAAGACGCCATTGATAGCCATCGTCGGTTTTCTGTAAGTTTTTTAATAAAAATTGTCGTACCCCAGCGGTCTTGATAGATGCTTGCAGTTGTTGGTCTGCTTCCTTGCGGCTGCTAACTTTACTTAAATCGAGGGCTTTCAAAGCGGTTAAAATATCATCGTGGGTGCCGTCGTAGGAGGCCGGGGCAATGTCGGCAAAGACCGCGCTGATTACTCGCTCTGAATAGTCCATCGCCAGTTGCATAGCAATTTTTCCACCCATCGAGTGGCCGACAATATGGAATTTCTCCAGCTTTAGTTGGTCGCAGGTTGCGGCCACATCTGCCGCCATTTCTGAGTAGGTCATTGACTGGCAGTGGGGAGAGTCACCGTGATTCCGGGCATCCACCATCACGCAGAAAAAATCGTCATGCAAATCCCGGGCGAGGCTTTTTAAATTGTCCTTATCCCCAAATAATCCGTGAATAATAATAACCGTCGGGTTCGAATCGTCGCCTAAAGTCTGATATTCCAATGTTACTGACTCTGCCATCGTGCTGCCTTTAATGCTAAACTTTGTCGTTATTCTCGGGACTTTATGCTGTGCATGCAAGTGCATTTACTGACGGGGTCAAAAAGCGAAATGAAACGCATCGAAGTGGAAGACGATTTATACGCCTATATTGCAGGCCATACGCAACAGATTGGAGAAAGCGCGTCCGATATTTTAAGACGCTTACTGGGTCTGGAACCGGTAACCACAGGCGCTCAGGAATCGGTACAAAGCAGTGTTGAAGACAATGTATTTAATCGCCTGAATCAGCAGGACGTGAATGTACAGAAAAGTGTGGTTGCACGGTTTTTACACATTTTGAGTATGCTGTACCGGTCTCATCCAGAGCAATTTGATCAGGTATTGGCCATCCGCGGACGCGATCGCCAATATTTTGCCCGCTCAGAAGAAGAATTATTGACCAGCGGAAATAGTACCAATCCAAAGCCAATTGAGGGCTCCCCTTATTGGGTGGTGACCAATAATAACACCACTAAGAAAAAATCAATGTTAACGCAAGTAGCAGAGCAGTTGGGTTACAGCAAACCGGAAGCAGAAAAAATCAGGGACTTTTTATAATGGCACGACATGAACGAGCGGGTACTCCAGCGACAACATCCGACTTGACTAATATTGCACAATTGACCAGTGCTTATTATGTGTACGAACCGAATCCTCGTAATGCAAAGCAAAAAGTCAGTTTTGGTACCTCCGGGCACCGCGGTAGCGCGCTGAAAAGAAGTTTTAACGAAGCGCATATTTTAGCAATTGCCCAGGCAATCTGTGTCTATCGTGAAGAGCAGGGCATTAACGGACCTATTTTGGTTGGCAAAGATACCCACGCTTTGTCCGAATCGGCTTATTTAAGTGCGCTGGACGTATTTTTAGGTAACGGCCTGGAAGTCAGAGTACAGACGGAGCATGACTACACGCCGACCCCGGCTATTTCGCATGCGATTATTCGGCATAATCGCGACAGCCAGAATGCCTGCGATGGAGTTGTGATTACTCCTTCGCATAATCCTCCCGAAGACGGTGGTTTTAAATATAATCCACCACACGGGGGCCCGGCAGACAGCAATGCCACTAGGGCAATCGAAAAATATGCTAATGCGTTACTGTCCTCGGGATTAATGGGCGTTAACACCTGTGAGTCGGAAGATGTTCTGGAACATCCTAAACTGGTGTTTTGTGACTGGCGCAAAGAGTACGTCGAAAGCCTGGATGACATTATTGATATGCAGGCAATCCAGGCGGCAGACCTTAAACTGGGCATCGATGCTATGGGCGGATCGGGCGCTCGCTACTGGCAGCAAATTGCTGAGCATTACCAGTTAAATATGGATATTCACAATGCTCATGTTGATCCTGCGTTCGGGTTTATGAGCCTGGATAAAGACGGCAAAATTCGTATGGACTGCTCGTCGCCACAAGCGATGGCCGGTTTATTAGCCTACAAAGATCAGTATCAGCTGGCTGGCGGCAATGACCCAGACTACGATCGCCACGGTATTGTAACGCCAACTCATGGCTTGATGAATCCCAATCATTATCTGGCGGTTGCGATTGATTATCTGTGCTCTAGTCGCGACTGGAATGCTTCGGTAGCGGTGGGTAAAACCTTGGTTTCCAGTGCTATGATCGACCGGGTGGTCGCAGCGCAAGGGCGTCCGCTAATGGAAGTGCCGGTTGGCTTTAAATGGTTCGCACCAGGTCTTGCTGATAATACTATCGGATTTGCCGGAGAAGAAAGCGCGGGTGCTACTTTCCTGGACAAAAAGGGCAAAGCCTGGACCACCGACAAAGACGGGATGGTAATGGTGTTATTGGCGGCAGAGATTCTGGCGAAAACCGGTAAAAACCCAGCCCAGTATTACGATGAGCTGTGTCAGCAACACGGAACATCCTACTATCGCCGGGTTGATACGACATCGACAGCTGAGCAAAACAAAGCATTCTCGGGGATCCGAGCTTATAAAATTAAACTGGCGGAGTTTGCTGGCGAAACTGTTGAAACAATTAGCACTAAGGCCCCGGGTAATGATGCCCAGTTTGGCGGTATAAAACTGAGCACGGCAAACGGTTGGTTTGCCGCACGTCCTTCGGGTACTGAGCCGGTCTATAAGATCTACGCTGAAAGTTTTAACAGCGAAGAGCATCTAGAGCAGATTATTAGTGAAGCCCAGCAGTGGGTCTCTAATCTGCTCAGTAATGATTAATTAGCGTTTTAAGACGGCGTTGCCATCAACGTCGTCGCTTTCCTCTGTATCATCATCCGGCAACTCTTCAGCCATCGAAGTTAATAGCTCGTCCGAGGTTTGTGAAGGAGCCAACACCGCGAAGCTGCTGTGTAATTGGTCTTCTGCTTTAGCCCGGCGAGTGATTCGGTATAACGAATACAAAGCAACCAGTGCGGTCAGGCCGCCCATTAACAAGAAGAAGAAACTAATTGCCCCAAACTGCATGAGGGCAGCCACTGCCGGTGCACCGATAATTGAGCCAGCACCACCGATTTTAATAATAGCCCCGGTGGCTCCAACCATCTGATCTTTTTCCAGGTAGTCGTTGGTGTGTGCCATGCCCAATGAGTACAGCGGCAAGATAAAAGCACCAAGTATGGCTACGGCAATATAAATTAGCATCGCATTGCCGGCACCTAACTGTGCTAACACGACAGCCGATAACGCGCCGCCACTCGCACAAATTGCGATAACAAAGCGCCGATCGATGCGGTCCGACAATAGGCCAAACGGAGCTTGCGATATTAAGCCACCAACGATAAAGGCTGACATGAAAAAGGTAACCTGCACGATACTTAAACCAATATAGGATGCGTACATTGGGCCAATACCATAAAACATGGCGTAACAGGCCTGCATTACAAAGGAAGTAACCACCCCAAGCGGCACCGTCTGAAACAGCATTTTGATGGGAACTTTTTTGTTTTCATGAGTGGTCGGTTCAGCCGTTACACTAATCAGAATAGGGATAAGGGCCAGGTTAATCAGCAAAGCGACTATGGCAAAACCAACGAAGCCAGCGGGATCTGCCACACCCAAAATCAACTGGCCGCCGATTAGACCGGTATAAATGATAACCAGGTAAATGGATAGCAAAGTGCCACGGCTGCGATTGTCCGCCATGGTGTTCAGCCAGCTTTCGGCGATTACAAATATGCCCGAAATAGCAAAGCCGGTAACAAAGCGCATGACAAACCAAACTACTGGGTCAACCCAGATGGCCTGTATTAAAACACTGAATGCGGCAAGCGCCGCGAGACCGCCAAATGAGCGGATATAGCCGACGCGCCGAATATCTTTAGGAGCACGGGTTGAGCCAAATAGATAGCCAATAAAATAGGCTGACATGATAAAACCGGTAACCAGTGTACCGAAGTCTTCAATGGTCGCTCGCAAACTCAGCAGGGTACTGGTCATGCCCACACAGACACCGATTAAACTGATGCTGGTTAGTAATGAACTGATTCCTCGTAGTTGCTTTTTAAGCATGGCCGATCCTGGTTACGAAACTTGCCTGGTATTCTAGCGATGCTGACCGTTTTTGACTAGCGTAACTTGGTTAATATCAGAACTTTACGGTTCCCCACAGGCTTATCCACAAGTTGTCACTTGCTGATTAGTAAGTGGCTGTTTAAGATGCTCACAGTAACGACAATATGAGCGATGGCATGCAAACGAACAATCAGACTGATAAATCGAAAGGTTGGCTGTTAAAGACGACGCTGGCACTGGCGTTGATGATGGTTAGCGTAGCCAATGGCTGGCTACTGCCGGCCCAGGCAAAATTGATTGAAGATTTATACAGTGCTGAGGTAAGAGTCCCTTCGCAGGCAGGCCAACAGCGACAACAGGCAATACGAGAAGCGTTTGACCAAGTGGTGATAAAACTGACTGGCCAATCTGAGTTAGTTGATCACTCGGCGATAAAACAAGCTAAGTCTCAAGTTAATGATTATCTGGTGCAGTATGGGTACCAAAATACCGAGCAACGACTGACGCTAAAAGCAACCTTTGACGGTCGTAAGTTGCGTGATTTGTTGGCCGATAATGAGCTGCCTTACTGGGGTAGCCGAAGACCACAGCTGTTGCTTTGGATTGCTCGGGAAGACGAAGACGGAAGGCGACAGTTAATTAGCAGTGGTGATGAATCGATTTTTTCACAGCAACTGCGCTTCTTATCGGTTCAAAATGGCGTTCCCTTGCAGTGGCCGTTGCTGGATTTAACCGACAATATGATTATTTCTTCGACGGATGTTTGGGGCCGCTTTTTGCAGCCAATAAGAAAGGCGAGTGAACGCTATGCGAGTGACGGCGTTGTCGTCGCGAAAATTGCTTCGACAGAAAACCCGGAACAACCTGAAAAAAATTGGCGACTTGATTGGTATGTCGAAGTTGATTCGTTACGTCTGAGCGGCGAAGTCTTTGCGGAGAGCCGGGATTGGTTGGCAGAACCGTTTGTTACGCAAATCCAGCAGCAGTTGGCAAAGGCCTATAGCGTTGTTAGAACGGAACAGCAAGAGATTGTTACGGTACCGATCATTGTGCAGCAACTCAGTGACTGGCGGGCGGTATTAGATTTGGAAAACTTTTTAAAGTCGATAGCGTCGGTACAGTCGGTGCGCTTGCAGCAGTACTCAGTAGAACAATCTGAATTTGTCATTGAAGTACGCGGCAATGCTGACCATTTATTGCAAAGCATTCAGTTAGATGGTCGCCTGATATCACAGGAAGTAGGGCCATTTGTCGATCCGCAGCAACAGCAGACTGCAACTTATCAATGGAATGCGGAATAACAATCAACACTAATGACATTAACGTGAATATAAAAACGCCGCAGCAATTGCCGCTGCAAGTACAATTGCCGGACGATGAACTGTTCAGTACGTATTACGTTGCTGATAATCAGCAAGCGGTGCGCTGGCTGCAACAGCAAGCAACAGCGCTGGAACAGCCAACCGCTACCGATCGTTACAGTTGGCTATCAGGATCACCGGGCAGCGGCAAAAGTCATTTACTGCACGCCACCGTCGCAGCTGCGAACAAGGTAGGCAAGCAGGTAATGTACTTGCCGATGAGCGAGTTGTTAGAAGTGGAACAGCCGGAAGCGTTGCTGGAAGGATTAGAGCAGTTTGATTTGCTTTGCCTGGATGACATCGACCGGGTGTTGGGTTCAGAAAATTGGTGCTTTCAGCTGTTTGCGTTAATTAATCGGGTAACTGATAGTCAGCATTGTCGGCTACTAATGAGCGCTTCGCAGGCAGCAGTACAAAGTGGGGTGCTACTACCTGATCTGGAGTCCCGGCTACAATGGGCAACCGCGTATCAGTTAGCGCCACTGAGTGATGCCGATAAAGCAAAAGCACTGTCATTGCGGGCAAGCTGGCGGGGACTGCAGCTACCGAATGATGTCGCGCAGTTTATGCTGCATCGGTTGGGCCGGGATATGCAGCAATTGTTGGCTTATTTAAATGAACTGGATACAGCGTCGATGGCGCAGCAGCGCCGCTTAACGATTCCATTTGTTAAACAGACGCTGAAAATTTAGCTTTTCTCTTCAGACTTTTTCTTGAGTCCTAAGCCTTGCGCTTTTCCTTGCAGCCTTGCGTAACCTGTAGCGCCAATAAAAGCGCCAGTGGTTAACAACAGTTCGATAACGGCGTACCAAAACTCTTGCGGGTGAGTATAGATGGCCGTCAAACCATGTAAAAAATAAAACATTAGAATGAAATTAAACCAGGCGTGCGTGTATGCTTTGCCCTTCAGTAGACCGGGCAATGGCAACAGCAGTGGCACGACCCAGAATAAAAGAGCGAGTGATAGCGGCAAGGTTATGATGTCATCGCTTTGCAGTAGTGAGTGCCAAAGTACGACAAAGATTAATAAAGACCAGTAACAGATCTGGGTTAGTACACGGTAAAAACTGGGTTGTTGCGGCATAAATTTAGCCATAAAGCCCTCGTTAACTGTCGATATCTGAATCGCGACACACACTTGCCAACTGGCAGACACGACGGCCTAAAGCTTTAGCCGACTGTTGTTCATTGTCACTGAGTGTCTGTGATTGTTGCAAATGACTGGCTCCGTAAGGTGAGCCGCCAGCCTTGTCGCCATGTAAGCTTGGTTGAGAGTATGGAATGCCGGTCAGTAGCATACCGTGGTGCAGTAGTGGCAGTGCCAACGATAACAGCGTTGACTCCTGACCGCCATGCAGCGAAGAAGTGCTGGTAAATACGGCGCCGGGTTTATTAATTAAAGTGCCTTTAAGCCATTCATTAGAGGTGGACTCCCAGAATTTCTGTAGCCCCGAGGCCATGTGTCCGAAGCGCGTCGGGCTGCCTAAAATAAGAGCGTCACAGCTATTAACGTCGTCTTTAGTTACCGTTAAATCGCGTGAACTTGCAGCCTCTTGGTCACTCTCAATGGTGCGCAACAGAGGCTCGCCTCCTGCTTGAGTAATGCCCTCAGCGATGCTATCGGCAAGCTGCTGAGTGGCACCGCCCCGGCTAAAATAGAGAATCAGAACTTTTGCTGTCGCCATTATAAAATATCCAATACGGATTCAGGAGGACGGCCGATTGCTGCTTTATCGCCGTTGATCACAATTGGACGTTCGATCAGTTTTGGATTATTGACCATGGCGGTGATGAGCTTTTCTCGATCCTGTTCGTCAGCCAGGCCCAGATCCTTATATATCGTTTCTTTATGACGCATCAGATCTTTGGGTTGTTTATCCAGCATTGTTAAAATGCGTTCAATGTCACTGGCATTAGGCGGGGTCTTTAAATACTCTACTATTTCAGGTTGATAGCCTTTTTCTTCTAATAACGCCAGAGTTTGCCGTGATTTAGAACAGCGTGGATTATGGAAAATAGACAAAGTGCTCATGCGATTGACTCTTTATTCGTTTTCGTTAAAGGTAGAGCAATGTTACCGCAATACCTTCTTTTTAGGCAAAAAACGAGAATAAAAAAATGCAAAGTAGGTTAGTTAAAAAAACAGTTAGAACAATAACAGCGAGTTGGGCACTCGCCTTATCAATGTTGGGCGTCTTAGCAGCCTGTTCACCGCAACCCGACGTTACGACAACCAGCGACGAGCAATTGAGCTGGCAACAACACGAGGGAACCGTGGTAATAAACTATTTTGCCGAATGGTGTGCCCCTTGCTTGCGCGAACTGCCGGAACTGAACGAATTTTATCATCAGGATGTGGCTAATAACGATGAATTACAGTTAATTGGGGTTAGTTTTGACCCGTTGACTAACGAACAAATTCATCAGTTAGCGGAGCGTCACGGTATTGAATATCCGCTCGCATTATCGAAACCTGCACCGGCATTTCCTTTTGAACGGCCAAAAATGTTGCCCGCCACATATATCATTAAAGCTGGCGGAGAGGTCAAAGGCCCGCTAATGGGTGAACAAACTTTGGACTCTCTACGCGAAGCCGTGGCTGATTGACCGCAACGGATTACATCACATCCTCAGCCCGTTGCTGCTGGATACGTAATTGGTCGATTCGCGCGTTCAGGCGTTTACGCGTAATGTCGTTGTCGGTGTGATTGTGTGCGGTATGTAGTTGGTCTATGGCCAGTTTAAAATTGCCGCGCAGCGCCAGCGCTTCGGCCCGAGTCTCATACATAGCTGCCCGTGAGGAACTCTTTTCGTAGGCGCTGGTGAGTAAGTCTAGTGCCAGCACATGGTCTTTGTTTTCCAGCAAAAAATGCCGCAATAGCTCAATCGAACGCTTAGTTTCGCCAGCTTCCATTGCAGCATTCGCGTAATTTAGCGTAATGACCGGCTCATTGGGACTGCGCTGATAAGCATTGTTGAGCATATCCAGCGCGTCCGCATAGCGCTCCTGATCAAGCAGGATATCGGTTTGTACATCCAGGAAGAAGCGGTTGCGAGGATCAGCGCGTAATAGTGGCGCTAATAACTGTTCTGCTTGTTCCGCGTTGCCGTCGTCTAAAGCTCTAATCGCCAACGCATACTGACCATAGAATTGCATCATTGGGTCATCAGATTGCACGCGTTGTTGCAGTTCCGAATTGGTATTTGCTTTAGTATAACGGGCATCCACTCGAGCCTTAGCCAGGAAAAACTCGAGACTGGAGGTAACATTAACCCGACGCATACTTTCAGCCCGAGCCCGGGTATCGGCGATGCGCGACTGCGGCAGGGGGTGAGTCATTAGCATTTCTGGTGGTTTGCTGACGTAACGGTATTTTTCTGCCAAGCGTCCGAAAAAGCTGGGTACGCCTGCCGGATCGTAGCCGGCGTCGGCTAATACCCCCATACCAATACGGTCTGCTTCCTGCTCGTATAGCCGAGTATAATTAATTTTTGACTGAGTGGTCATACCTAGAGTCGTGTACAAACCTGCTGCGGCGGCTTCGGGGCTCGCCATTCCCAACAAAATTGAGCCAACAAGGCCAGCAATAGTCATTGGTATATTGCGTTGTTGCTCTTGCATCCGCCGCACAATGTGACGCTGTGTAACGTGGGCAACTTCGTGGCCGAGAACCGCAGCCAGTTCAGATTCAGTATGAGCTTCTTGTATCAGGCCGGTATGCACACCGATGTAGCCACCCATAAAAGCGAAGGCGTTAATTTCTGAGTTATTAATCCAGAAAAAGTGAAAGGGGTAACGCACGTTGTCAGCGTTACGAACTAAGCTTTGTCCCATCTCGGTTAAATAGCTATCGAGCACGGGATCGGCAATGATAGGAGCCTGGGCTCGTACCTGACGCATGTAAAAGTCGCCGATTAAGCGTTCACGTTCTATGCTCATAAAGCTGGCGCCGGTGGTGCCAATTTGTGGTAGACGGTTGTGCTCTTGCGCAGCCGCGGTCGCACAGGCAATCGTCAGAACCATTGCGATGAGTAAATTGGTTAAAAATTGACTGATGGGCGGCATCTACAGCTCTTAAATTACCAAAAAGTTAATGATGAGATAAAAAATACGATGTTTAGTTCCTTTTTTACTGTATGGGGTTATGGAAAGATTGCAAGGGCTGATACTATTTATCTATTGGCCTTAAGGTGAAGAAGCTATGATCAACTATCTAAAGCAGTGGTACAACCGTAAATTTTCCGATCCTAATTCGGTTACACTGTTTCTGTTATTAGTATTTACCGTAGTTATTATTGTCTTTTTCGGCAGTCTGTTGGCCCCGATTTTAATTGCGGTGGCGCTAGCCTATCTGCTGGACTGGCCGGTTATGCGATTTATATCGATAGGGATGTCGAGGCTTGCAGCGACCATTGTCACCTTTACCCTATTTATTGCTTTGACGGTTATCGTGTTTTTCACGCTGATTCCTCTTGTCTGGCAGCAGAGCACAACATTGATCACTGAGTTACCGGACATGGTAACCAACCTGCAACTGTGGCTACACAAGTTACCTGATCTGTTTCCGACCATTGTCGATCAAAATCAAATCAATGAATTGATGCAGGGTGTAAAACGCCGAGTCGTCGGGATGGGAGAGCAGCTATTAACGTTGTCACTTAACTCGCTAGTTAATGTGATGACAATTATGGTGTACTTAATTGTAGTGCCTTTATTAGTGTTCTTTATGCTTAAAGATCGCGACGAATTAATGTCTCATTTTAGCCGCTTGCTTCCCTCTAACCGTCAGTTGATTAGTCAGGTTGGGCAAGAAATGAACCTGCAAATCATGAACTATATTCGTGGTAAAGCGATAGAGGTCGTCGTGGTTACTGTGGTCACCTTTGTTACTTTCTTCTTATTTGATCTCCGCTACGCTTTATTACTGTCAATATTAGTCGGATTGTCCGTTCTGATCCCCTACATTGGCGCGGCTGTAGTCACATTGCCGGTGCTATTGGTGGCGCTATTTCAGTTCGGTCCAAGCGCTACTTTCGCCTGGATTGCAGTTGCCTATCTCATTATTCAGGCGCTGGACGGTAATCTCCTGGTACCTATTTTATTTTCCGAGGCGGTTAGTCTTAACCCAGTCTACATTATTGCAGCAGTGGTGATATTTGGCGGTATTTGGGGATTCTGGGGGGTATTCTTTGCGATACCTCTGGCCAGCCTGGTTAAAGCTGTACTAACAGCCTGGTCCAGCGGTATCGAAGAACAACGAACGAGCCCTTAAGCTTCTTCGCTAAGGGCTTCCAGCACGACTTCATGGTGGTTTTTGGTTTTGAACTTATCAAAAACCTTGCTGATGGTTCCGTCTTGCTCGACTAGAAAGCTAATGCGATGAATACCATCGTACTCTTTGCCCATGAATTTTTTCGGGCCCCAGACGCCAAACTCATCGGCAACTTTATGGTCTTCGTCACTCAACAAAGTAAAGTTTAACTCATCGCGTTCGGTAAATTTGGCCAGCCGCTTCGGTGCGTCCGGGCTAATTCCCACCGAAATGACATCATGCTTTGCCAATTGGTCGCGAGCATCCCGAAGATTTTGTGCCTGTACTGTGCAGCCAGGTGTCATTGCTTTCGGGTAAAAGTAAACTAACACTCGGTTTTGTTTGAGTAACTCGCTTAGCTTAACGGTTGCTTCGTTGGCGTCAGGCAACTCAAATTGAGGGGCTTTATCACCCGCTTTTAAGCGTTCCATACATTTCTCCTTGGTTGAATCCAGTAACTATAGGATACCTGAGCTGTTTCTGGATTAAAAATTCATGGAACCATTAGTGTTAACTGCGTTCCTAGTCTTGTCTTTATAATGGTGTGCCATTACCATTATAAACCGCAAATTTTAATACGGAGTGGTTATGCTTAAAGGTAGTATCGTTGCGTTAGTAACACCTTTAACCAAATACGGTAATATCGACTACAGTGAACTTGAGTACTTGGTAGATCGTCATTGTGAGGCTGGAACAGACGCTATCGTCGCTGTTGGTACAACGGGCGAGTCGACTACCTTAAGTCACGAAGAACATATCGATGTCGTCGGTGCGATGGTTGAACTCAGTAAAGGCCGAATTCGAGTAATTGGTGGTAACGGTTCCAACTCTACCAGCGAAGCGGTGCAATTAACTGAAAAAATGACCCACTTAGGCGTTGATGGCTTTTTAAATGTAACTCCGTACTACAATAAACCATCTATGGCTGGACTATTAGCTCATTACCAAGCCTGTGCCGAAGCCAGTGATAAACCACAAATTCTGTACAATGTTCCCGGCCGTACGGCTTTGGATATGACGCCAGAGATGGTTGAGCAGTTAGCCAAAATTGATAATATTATTGGTATTAAAGAAGCGACCGGTGATATTAGTCGAGTAGCAGAGCTGAAACGCCGGTGTGGCGATGACTTTGTTTTACTCAGCGGTGATGATCCAACAGCTAGAGAGTTTATGCTGGCGGGTGGTCACGGTGTTATTAGTGTCACGGCAAATGTTGCGCCGGCACAAATTAAAGCTTTGGTAGATGTAGCCACCCAAGGCAATCGTGAACAGGCAGAACTTATCGATGGCAAGCTTGATGCACTGCATCAGGTGCTTTTTGTAGAATCCAACCCTATTCCGGTAAAATGGGCATTGGCTTTGATGGGCTGGTGCAGTGCTAATTACCGGTTGCCGCTAACACCTCCAGAAGCGCAGAACCAAGCAAAAATAGAAGCTGTGTTGGCCGAACTCGATTTATTAAATTCTCAGGAGTCGTAATGAAATTAACCCGCGTAGCTACCCTAGTAGCCACCGCTCTTGCTGTTTCAGCTTGCAGTTCATCCCCGAAAGAACAAGCAAGTGGGGACTTCGGCTACGCCAAGGCACAGCAGCCTGGCAAGCTGGAAATTCCCAGTGAACTCGATAAACCATCGGACCAATCTAACTATCGGATCCCAGTCGAGCGTGAATTTGAAGGGCCTATCGGACAGCAGGTCAATGTTAGTTCACCGCGTTTAATTCGTACAGTAGCCTCGGGTAGCCGGGTGTTAGAAGACGAACGCCAATCAACGGTTTATTTTGACGTTGTTGATGGTATGAACAATAACGTCGTCGACTTTGTTTGGCAGGCTACAAACAATGTTTTGCAACGCCATCAGTTACAGTGGCAAAAAAACAACGAAGACAGTTGGCTAACGGAACCGGTAAATAGCGTTTCTGAGTTTGAAATTGAAGATCAAGATGCAAGTTTTTGGAGCTTCTCTGACGAAACTGACTACCGAATTGAAAATAGTTTTCGTTATAAAATCCAGCAGGATCCGGCAGATCATCGCCGCACAACGGCGCTAACTATTGAGTTGACTGATGCAGAACAGCTAGAAAATGGAAGCCCTCAAGCAATTCCTGAATTAACCCGAAACAATATCGAAGTGGATCTGCTGAATAAGATCATTTCCGAAGTTAATCGCCTTCAGCAGCAGGCTGTTGCCGGCCAGCGGAATCAGCAAGTACCGCTTGAGCTGGCTACTAATAAAAATGATCAGCCAGCGTTTATTATGGAGTTGGGTTTTGATAACGCTTGGCCGTTAACCGGCTTGGCATTGGAGCAAATTGGCTTGATTGTGGACGACCTTAATCGTGACACCGGTGTCTACTACGTTGAGTACAGCGAGCCGGAATCCGGCTTCCTATTTATCGGTGGTGACGATTACGAGCCGCTTGATATCGAAGAAGGCGACTATGAAGTTCGTCTGGTGGAGTTCGGTAATGATACGTCAGTTACTGTGATGCGTGATGGAGAACCGGTTCCGGAACAATGGTTACGGACGATTCAGACGGCATTTGAAAACGCTCTTAAAGAGCAAAATAAACGTTAATATAAGGTATTACCCAGTCATGGAAAAACGCAGCGAGTTGTATCGCGGAAAGGCAAAAACCGTTTATGAAACTGACGACAGCTCACGGCTGGTGCTGGAGTTTCGTAACGATACATCGGCATTTGACGGTGAGAAAGTTGAGCAGCTAACGGATAAAGGAATGGTTAATAACCGTTTTAACCATTTTATTATGACGAAACTGGAAGAGGCGGGTATCCCGACGCAACTTGATAAGTTGCTCAGTGACAATGAGTCGTTAGTTAAAAAGCTCGATATGATTCCGGTCGAATGCGTAGTGCGTAATGTCGCTGCGGGCTCTTTAGTAAAACGTTTAGGTGTGCAGGAAGGCACGGATTTGAATCCTCCGACCTTTGAGTTTTTCTTAAAAAATGACGCGCTGCACGATCCTATGGTTAATGAATACCATATCCAGGCGTTTGGTTGGGCAAGCAAAGATCAAATCGAACAGATGAAAGTACTGACTTTTAAAGTTAACTCAGTACTGAAATCCCTGTTTGAAGAAGCAGGACTAATTCTGGTTGATTACAAGCTTGAGTTTGGCGTTTTTGATGGCCAAATTATGCTAGGTGATGAGTTTACCCCTGACGGTTGTCGCCTATGGGATGCAGAAACGCGTGAAAAACTCGACAAAGATCGTTTCCGCCAAGGTCTGGGTGGAGTAGTAGAAGCATACCGCGAAGTTGCTAAGCGTTTAGGGGTCGAATTTCCCGGTTAGCCCGAACCTTTATGGTCGCGATCTGTTTTTGCTGAATCAGCGTCGGTCGAATCATCGTCCGGCGTTTTTTCGTTTTTGCAGCTATCATCTTTCGGGGTTGGCCATTTGAATTTACTGGTGTATTTAAGCACCATTAAATTACTGACAATAACGCCAACCACTAAAAGGATGATGAGCCACACCAAGTGTTGGTCCATCCGTTGTCCTCGCAAATGTTATTAATATAGTTCTTATAGATATCACTGATGTGTTCGAGTATCGTCGATTTCCCCTCGATTTCAAGTGATGTAATCAGTTCGACGAGCGCATCAACGCTTAGTTGTTGCTGCAATTTGCTGGCAACCGGGCGGTAGCTTAGGTGCCAGGGCTCTTGAGCAACACCTCCTTGGTAACGTGCATAGGGAAAGAAAAAGCCATATTCATGTGCATGTTCTGTTAGCCAAACCCAAAGCTTGTGACAGGGGCCTTTGGGGTCACAATATTCAGCCGGTATCAGCTGTAAGCTGTTATTGCTATCGACAAACCCGGTGGCATCATAGATATCGAAGTCGGTTCCCCAATGGTGACGACTGGCTCCAGGAAGTGCTGACCAATGAAGTATTGCCTGTAACTTTTCTTGCTCAGACAGCAAGCTAACGTCCAAAGAGACTCCGGTTTTGTCGAGCAGGGGTAACTCACCGCGCCATTTCCGATTCCAAATAGCGAGTTGACGTTCTAGCGAGCGAAAGCCCGAGGCGATATTCATGTTGATACTTTGCTCGCTGGCATCTTGCTTAAGGCGTTGGTAAGCTGATGCAGCATCGGCTTGCAGCCAATGCTGTTCTGACGGCACAGGCAGCAAATGCGTTTGGGTTTGTCCGGTTAGCTCAGCAAAGCTCAGCATGGCTTGTCAGCTTCATCGTCTAACAGCTGCTGCAGGCAGGCCACATAAACCTCTGTTAATAGATCTAGGTCGCTGGCTTTAACACACTCATTCACTTTATGGATAGTTGCGTTAACAGGTCCCAATTCAACGACCTGAGCGCCAGTCGGAGCGATAAACCGGCCGTCGGAGGTGCCTCCCGCGGTAGATAGCTGAGGCGTGTAGGGACAACATCGACTAATAGCTTGCATGACTGCATTCACCAAAGTACCAGGCTCGGTCAAAAAGGGTGGGCCGTTAAGTTTCCAGTTAATATGGTAGTTCAGCGAATGCTCATCGAGAATACTCGCAACACGTTGCTTTAACTGCTCGGCGGTAAGCTCGGTCGAAAAACGAAAGTTAAATTGGACGTCCAGCCGACCGGGGATAACGTTACCCGCGCCTGTACCAGCGTGAATATTGGATATTTGGAAAGTCGTCGGCGGAAAATAGTCATTGCCATGGTCCCATCGTTCAGACGCCAACTGATGTAATGCAGCAGCTGCGGAATGAACGGGGTTACTCGCCAGATGCGGGTAAGCAACGTGGCCTTGTATGCCATGTACCGATAAGTCACCGGTTAAACTGCCACGACGGCCGTTCTTTACTACGTCACCCAGCTGTTCAGTACTTGAAGGTTCGCCGACAATACACCAGTCAATTTTTTCCTGTCGCTGCTCTAAAGTTTTAATGACCCGCTTAGTGCCATTAATAAAGGGCCCTTCCTCATCACTGGTTATTAAAAAAGCAATATCAAAAGGCAGCTCAGGGTGTTGCTGGATGAAGGTCTCTACAGCCACCACCATAGACGCTAAGCTGCCTTTCATGTCGGCTGCGCCGCGGCCAAAAAGATAACCGTCTTTGATTGTCGGCTCAAACGGAGGGGTATCCCAGTCAGTCGGATCACCTGGAGGTACCACATCGGTATGACCAGCAAAACAGAACAGAGGTTTTCCATCTGCTGGTTCGCCACGCCGGGCCCACAAATTAGTGGTGTCTTCGAACACCATGGTTTCTAATCGAAACCCTAAGGCCGCCAGTCGTTCTCCAATCATTTGTTGACAACCTTCATCGGCCGGCGTTACCGACGGTCTGGAAATCAGTGCTTTGGCTAAATCGATAGTCGCTGACTGCATGATTTATAAGTACCTCTGCTGCCAACTAGCATCGTTGAACCCGACGTGCATGTCGTGTTCATCCTGTACCAGAGGTCGTTTAAATAAAGTAGGCTGTTCTGCGATTAACTTGGCGACGGCGGTGTTGTCCGCTAATTGCTTTTGTTGCTCAGTTAATTGACGCCAGCTAGTACTGCGCTTGTTGACTAACTGCTCAGCGGGTACTTGTTGCAGCCACTGCTCAACTTCGTGCGCGGTTATAGGATCCTTTCTGACATCCCGAAACTGGTAGCGAACATTGTTGTTATCCAACCATTTAAGGGATTTCTTAACGGTGTCGCAATTACTAATACCATGCACTGTGATCATTTGGATTCCTGTTCTAGCTCGAAAATGGGGGATTCTTTAGCACTCACCGAACCGCTGTCTCGCCAGCGAATTCTAAACTCCGACGATGCAACTTGCGTTGGTACTTCCAGTAGTAATGTTAAATAACGCTGTTGCTTATTACCAGCTCGAAGCAGTGGTTGATTAATGGCCAATAGAGGCTGACTACCCTTAACCGCTTGATGTTCTTTAACCAAACGTTGAAATGCCGGGTTATGACTAAATTCGCGACCACTGCCAATTATCAAGGTCAGTACAAAGCCGCTATCGTGGCTTAACCGAATAAAGTCACCACTTGCGCTAATAGCAGAAACTTTTCCGTCAAAAGGTGCATAGAGTTTGCTACCGCTAATTTCAAGTAGCGGCCCATCACCAAAAATTTGGTTGGTTGCCATCGGTGACGGAGGTTCGGTTGTTTGAACGATACGGCCACTGGCGGGCGAAAAGATCGGAAATAATTCTGTAAACACGATGACTGCCCGTATAATGAATATGAGGCTATCTTGGCAAACCTTGAATTGACCTGCAACTGTATCCACATTATCTGTGGATATCTTTGTGAACTACACGCATGTAACTCTGTAACATCATGTAAAAAAAGAAAAAATTTGAATGACTAGTAAACGTACAATCAGCCGTTAATTGGTTATAATAGCAGCACGCTGGT
Organism: Pseudomonadota bacterium; assembly: GCA_051746345.1. GTDB lineage: Bacteria > Pseudomonadota > Gammaproteobacteria > Enterobacterales > Alteromonadaceae > Idiomarina. Next base: position 5,427 of record JBNJEZ010000001.1, on the reverse strand, counting down.
AATAGGAGAGCGCATGCGACGAAATTTTTTGCAGGTTATTAAAGACGGTCGGGATTACGCCAAAGAATGGCCACATCATTCGGTCACGGCGGGCTTTAGCGAGTCACGGGTAATTCCAATGATGCAGCACGGCGAACGCTGGACACCCGGCATTGCAGTTCTTAATGCCGTGTTGTTCTATCAGTTTATGCCGACTGAGCAATTGGCTCAGGGAGTTCTACTGTCTTTAATTATGCTGTCGTTACCGTTGCAAGGCTTGTATTGGCTCGGCTGGCGAGCTAAGCAGCCGCTATCACCGCGGTTGAAGCGGTGGTATAAAGAATTACAAGAAAAATTAAAGGCTAGTGGTGAGAATTGCCGGCCACAAGGCACTGATGGTCCTGATTATTACGATTTAGCGGTAATTATACGGCGCGCGTTGGATACATTACCGCCACACGAACACTAATGTTTATGTGGCGGCAAGTTGCTATTAGTTAACTTTAAAGGTACTCCAAATCGGCGCATGGTCCGATGGCTTCTCAATACCACGTAAATCGTAGTCAATGCCTGTTTCGGTACACTCGCTGGCCAGGCTCTCAGTGGCCAGAATTAGGTCGATCCGTAATCCGCGGTTATCGTCAAAACCACGTGAACGGTAGTCAAACCAGCTGTATTCGTTGGTATTTTCTGGATTATGCTGACGGTACGTATCGGTTAAACCCCAATCTAATAACCGGTTCAGCCATTCGCGCTCTTCCGGTAAAAAGCTGCACTTACCGGTACGCAGCCAACGTTTCGCATTTTGCTCGCCGATACCGATATCCAGATCCTGATGAGAAATATTCATATCGCCCATGATAACCACCGGGTCATCAGGGTTGAGCTGATTTTCTACATAATTCATCAGATCCTGGTAGAACTTTTCTTTGGCCGGAAACTTAATCGGGTGGTCACGGCTCTCGCCTTGTGGAAAGTAGCCGTTAAGCACGCGAACACGCTGACCGTCAGGCATTGGATAATCGCCCATGATCATGCGCCGTTGAGCGTCTTCGTCATCGGTTGGAAAGCCAAACTGTGGATTTTCCAACGGTTTTTTACTAAGTAAGGCGACACCGTAATGCCCCTTTTGACCGTGGAAAATAACGTGATAACCCATGGCTTCAACGTCAGCCAGGGGAAACTGGTCATCGTGGACTTTGGTTTCCTGTAACCCAATCACGTCGGGCTGGTGTTTGTCGATTAGCGCCTGAAGCTGATGCAGACGGGCACGAATTCCATTGATATTAAAAGAAATAAATTTCATAACGGATTTATTAACTGGGTTGCTATTGATGAATCGTATAGTAACAGAGTCACTGAGTTGGCGCGACACGCAAGGGGTGCGCAGCTAGTATAAAAATCGTATACTTCGGCTACCGAAAAGATAATTGAATAGGTGGATTGTGTTGCAGTTGCTCAATGAGCTGGGAATGATGGTACGTCCGCATTTGTATCAGATTGCAATGGCGATTGTCGCGACATTGCTGGTTATATACGGTAATGAGGTTAACCAACTGATCCGGCGACAAATCTCCGGTTTGCACTTTTTACTGCGCGCATTAATTTTTGTATTGGTGTGTGCCTTTGGTTACGGTTACCTGTTGATCTGGTTTACTCCACTACTGGCTTCCTGGTTGCATCTTGTCCCATTACACTTAATAGGTCCGGCAACTTTGGCTATTTTGCTGACGCTGGGATTGCTCGCTGAGCGAAAAAAACAATTATAAAAGGTTCGTATGACTGACTCGTTATTATCAATAAAGGCCGGCGCACAGGCGTACCAGCAAATAAAAGATAACGGCCTGAGTGCTGACGATATTGATTTAATGCTGGGAGCTTCTGGCGGGCCTAAATGGTTTGTTTTGCAGGGCATGGACCGGTGGTTATTTGGCGACTTCTTTCGTCACAAGAAACAGCCTTTAAATACGTTGGGGACATCGGCGGGAGCCTGGCGGTTCGCCTCGTTAGGGCAGCAAGATCCGGTTGCTGCCAGTGACTTGTTTGCACAGCTATACAGCACCCAAACTTACAGTGAAAATCCAGACCGTGAAGAAATAACTGACGAGGCACGCAAACTATTAGCGCGCTACGTCCCCGATTCGGCGGTTACTTCAATTTTAGCGCAGACCAAGGTCCGGCATCATTTTATTGTTGCTCGTTGTTTACGCAGTACCGCTGCCGAAGGGCGCCGGCAAATGCTGGGTCTGCTAACGTCGGCATTAGCTAACTCGGTAAATCGACGGTCTTTAGGCCGGTATTACGAACGGGTTATGTTTCATCACCCGCAGTCAGATCTAAGTTTTTGCCGCCACTGGAACGATTTGCCGACGCGTTTTGTTGGCCTTACGGAACAAAACTTCCAACCGGCGTTATTGGCGACTGGATCAATTCCGCTAGTATTAGAAGGGGTCAAAGATATTCCCGGTGCGCCGCCAGGAGTGTACCGGGATGGTGGCATTACTGACTATCATTTTGATGTCGATTTATCGCAAGTTGATGGCTTGGTGCTGTACCCCCATTTTCATTCTGAAGCGATCCCCGGTTGGTTTGATAAGCGCTTAAAACGTCGGCGTACAACCGGCAAGGACTGGCCCAATGTGGTCTTTATATCACCCTCGGAAACATTCGTTAAATCACTGCCTTATGGGAAAATACCCGATCGTACCGACTTCCAGAAATTACCGGCGCAGCAACGGATTAGTTATTGGCAACAGGCGATTGAAGCAGGTCAACGGCTAGCTGACGAATTGCAAACGTTAGTTGAGACCGGAACGATTCGGCAACGAGTGGAGTTATGGCGCTAATTAATTGGCTAAGTGACTAAAACTAGCGTCGCAGAGCTGTTCAAAACGTTCAGCAGCTAAACGTCGGGCGCGATTAATATCGTGTGCCGTGAGCTGATGAGTCAGCTTGGACAAAACTTCGGTTGCTGCCGGCTCACCGGCTTTTTCCGCCAGTGATAGCCAGCAACAGGCATGAAAGGGGCTGTGTGGGAGGTGTTGGCCTTGCAAAAACATTTGTCCCAAGTAAAGCATGGCTTTACCGTGACCCAATAATGCAGCCCGGCGGAAGTGTTTCGCGGCTTCGAATGGTGTTTGCTTGATTAGCTCAGCGGCCTTGACATAATGATGCTTGGCATAGCGCTGCCAATACTCCGGCCCCCTAATTTTAGGGTCACCAACCTGTTCTTGCTGGACCAACTGCTGTCGTGCAATAGCGATAAGTTTATCGACTTGCTCGAGCAGTTGGGTCTGCCATTGATTGACATCAGTTGCCATGGTTTTGCGTCATTTACTGTATGTGATTTATTTTTATTGTTAATCTCAGTGTACCTTAACCGAGTAAAGCAGCAAATAGCCAATGACAACAACTTTGTATCCTTATGAACCGGAGCCGGTGACTGGCGAAAGTTTAGAAGAACTGATTAATGCTGGTACCGGCTTATCGGTGTTTGTTTGGGAAGACACAGAGCTTTGGCCGGTACGTTATGTTTCGGAAAATGTCAGCTCTGTTTTTGGATATTCAAAAGAAGAGTTTCTACGGCGAGATGTACACTTTAAATTTCTGATTCATGAAGATGACCACGACCGCGTTAACCAAGAAGTGGAGCTGCTTAAGTCGGGTGAAACGGGTTATCGGCTAACACATCAGGATTACCGAGTTAAGCATAAGCAGGGACATTATGTCTGGGTCACTGATACCACCGTCGTTAAAACCGATCATGAGAATAACGTTTACTTACTGTTTGGATATTTAATTGATATTACCGAACGTAAAGAACTGGAGCTTAAACTTGAAACAGAACGTAACCGCCTGAGTTTGCTATTAGATGCCACGCGGCTGGGCACCTGGGAATGGAATCCACAGACGGGGCGTACTGACTTTAACCAGCGCTGGGCAAATATTTTTGGTTTTGAACTGGATGAGCTGGAACGCGATATTAAAACTTGGTCAGATCGTGTCCACGAAGAGGATTACCAGCGAGTCAGTGAAGCGTTGACCGATCACTTGCAAGGCAGAACGTCATTTTACGAAAGCGAATATCGGATGCTGCACCGTAATGGCCGTTGGATTTATGTGCTGGATCGGGGGCGCATCATCGAACGAGATGGTAACGGTAATGTGCTTCGCTATGCCGGCACAATTACCGATGTGACCGAGCAAAAGCAAGCAGAACTGGATGCGCGTCGGGCTGCCCACGCAAAAAATGTTTTTTTGGCCAACATGTCGCACGAAATAAGAACCCCTTTGCATGGCATTTTGGGGCTTGCTTCGGTGCTTGAAGGAACAGAGGTATCAGCTTACCAACAAGGTTTACTGACCACCATTAAGAACAGCGGTGACTATCTGCTGAATACGTTGAACGATCTACTGGATTTAACGCGCGCAGAAGAAGGTCAGCTTAAAATAAAACTGGGCACCCATAGCATTGAGCATATATTGCAGCATGTTCGATTGTTGTTCGAACAGCGGATCAAAGAAAAAGGTCTCGATTTTTCGCTGCAGGTTGAAGGTGAACTGCCCAAACAGACGATTACTGATCACTCCCGGGTTATTCAGATTATTAGCAACCTGGTGAGTAACGCGATTAAATTCACCGATGAAGGTCAAATAACGCTTAAGGCTAAGTGGCTTGTCGAAAATGAGCGCAAAGGTGAGTTAGAAATCAGGCTCATCGACAGTGGTAGCGGGATTCGTGATACACGACGAATCTGGCAACTGTTTGAGCAGGAAGATGATGGGTTGAATAAATCACAGCAGGGTAGCGGACTGGGGTTAGCGATAGTGCGTAATTTAGTGCAATTACTCAGTGGTACCATTCAGGTTGATAGTGAGCTCGGTGAGGGTTCCTGTTTTACCGTATGCTTACCAATGACTGTGCATTTCGGTGGATCGCTAAGTCAGCAGCAGCTTGCCGAATTACCGCTACCAGAATTGCCGGTGATGAATATATTGGTGGTCGACGATAACACCATTAACCAAATGATTGTGCGTGAAATGCTGGCGGGTTTAGGTCAACAGGTAGCTGCGGTAGAGAGTGGTCAGCAAGCTTTGAAACGGCTAAACACCGAAGTATTTGACGCGATTTTCATGGACCTACATATGCCGAGAATGGATGGTATGCAGACCACCCAACAAATTCGTGCGCTTGAGATTGATCAACCTTATATTATTGCGTTGACCGCCAATGCGTTTCACGACACGCGCAGCCTGGCGTTACAGTCGGGGATGAACGATTACCTCACTAAACCCTTTGTAAAAGAGGATTTGGCGCAGGTTTTAAGTCGAATTAAGTTAAACAACCAAAGGAATTCACATGGCATTTAGTAGTACTGATAGCTATATCGTATCTGATCAATTGGCAGCGGCGGTGAATGCAGCTGTAACCTTAGAAAAGCCTTTATT